>JAWKHO010000013.1:0-119138 GCA_041394785.1 Pyrinomonadaceae bacterium
AGAAAATGCGAAAACAGTTTCAAAAAACCGATCAGTACGCCGATCTGGTAGCTTATGCGGTTTTTATTGCGAGGGTTAAAGAGGCAGAAACATTTGGGGTTGACGGCCGGCCCGAGCAGCTTCTGGAGGTCCAATCGATCGAAAGCGCCGAAGTGCTTTACAATCAAATAACCAATTACACTAACTCGGAAAAACGGGCGATGGCAAAAAAAAGATCTGAAGAACTTTGCCGGAAATGAGTGTAAGAACAGCAGTATGTTAACAAAAGAATTAGAAGAAACATTGAGTTTTGCCGTGGATGAAGCCGTCAGGCTGCGTCATGAATATGTAACACTTGAGCATTTGCTATATGCGCTGCTCGATGACAAGACCGCAAGAAATATTCTCTTTAACTGCGGCGGAAAACTCGAAGAGATCGGCAATGATCTTGAGGAATATTTCAAATCTCTTGAAACGCTTCCGCTCGATATCGAACACATGCCGGAGCTGACGCCTTCGTTTCAATCGACGATCCAATATGCTCTGCTCCAGGCAGAAGGAAGCGGTCAGATGAGGATCGACGGCGGAAATATTCTCGCGGCGATCTATCAGGCAGAGAATTCGCAGGCGGTTTATATACTCAAAAAACACGGGATCTCAAGGCTCGATATTCTTAACTACATCGCCCACGGGATCTCGAAGATCGATGAATTTGGCGACGATCTTCTTGAAGGCTTCGGAATGGACACGGAGTTTGCCGAGGAACGTGCACAGCAGGAAACAAAGAAGAAAAAGCCTCTCGAATCCTTTACGACCGAACTTGTCGCGGCCGCAAAAAACGGCGAGATCGATCCGCTCATCGGCCGTGAAACCGAGATCGAACGGACGATCCAGGTTTTGTGCCGCAGGAAGAAAAACAATCCGCTTTATGTCGGTGAACCGGGCGTTGGGAAAACGGCGCTCGCCGAGGGATTGGCGCTCAAGATCGCAAACGGCGAGGTGCCGGAAGTTATCGCAAATGCAAAAGTTTTTGCACTCGATATGGGCGCCGTACTTGCGGGCACGCGCTACCGCGGCGATTTCGAACAGCGTTTTAAAGCGATCATCAAGGATCTCCAGAAACACGAAGATGCCATCCTGTTTATCGATGAGATCCACACGATCGTCGGCGCCGGTGCGGTTTCCGGCGGCGCGATGGATGCCTCAAATATCTTAAAACCGGCGCTTGCTTCGGGTCATATTCGGTGCATCGGTTCGACCACTTTTGCCGAATACAAATCGGCTTTTGAACGAGACCGCGCGCTCGCCCGGCGTTTTCAAAAGATCGAGATCAATGAGCCGACCGCGGATGAAACCTATGAGATTCTCAAAGGACTTCAAAAATATTACGAAGAGCATCACGGCGTAAAATACGCCGACGCGGCACTCAGAACCGCCGCCGATCTGGCCGGAAAATATATAAATGACAAACATATGCCGGACAAGGCGATCGATGTGATCGATGAGGTCGGGGCGATGACAAAATTGATGCCTGCAGAAACACGGCCGAAAATGATCTCGGTGACGATGGTTGAAAATGCCGTCGCGCGGATGGCCAAGATCCCGCCGAAAACGGTTGTGGCTGATGAAGCCGACCGGCTCAAAACGCTGAAAGAAGATCTCAGGGAAGTGATCTTCGGCCAGGATGAAGCGGTTGACAAGGTCGTTGATGCGATCCAGATCTCGCGCGCCGGATTGGGACACGATACAAAACCGGTCGGTTCATTCCTGTTTTCCGGTCCGACGGGAGTCGGGAAAACCGAACTTTCAAAACAGCTCGCCGAAACGCTTGGTGTCGAGTTTCTCCGTTATGATATGAGCGAATATGCCGAATCGCACACGGTTTCGCGTCTGATCGGCGCGCCTCCCGGTTATGTCGGGTACGATCAGGGCGGACTTTTAACGGAAGCGATCATGCGCAATCCGCATTCGGTTTTGGTTCTGGACGAGATCGAAAAGGCACATCCGAATCTTTTTAATCTGCTTCTTCAGGTGATGGATTCGGCAACGCTGACGGATAACAACGGCAAAAAAGCGGATTTCCGCAATGTGATCCTGATCATGACGACTAATGCCGGCGCCCGCGAATTGTCTTCCGGCGGGATCGGTTTTCAAAACGATGCCGGAACAAAAGGATCGGCAAAGGGCGCGATCGAACGTACGTTTACACCGGAATTTCTCAACCGACTCGATGCGCGCGTCGCCTTCAAGCCGCTTGATCTCGAAGTGATCAAGCTGATCGTCGATAAATTCATCAAGGAACTCAACGCCCAGATGATGGAAAAACGCGTGATCATCAAGCTAGATGAATCAGCCAAAGTCTGGCTTGCAGAAAACGGTTTTGATTCAAAATACGGCGCGCGTCCGATGCAGCGTCTGATCCACGAAAAGATCAAAAAACCGCTTGCGCAGGAAATTCTCTTTGGAAAACTAAAAGACGGCGGAAGCGTCTCGGTTTCGGAGAAAGACGGGGAATTGGTTTTAAATTACTAGATAAATACCCGAGGCTAATAGTTTTGTCCGGCGAACCAGATCATCGTCAGAACCGCGAGCGATAGCCACCGGGTTTTTGCCGCGGATTTCGCGGATGGACGCGGAAAAGAACCGAATTTAAAAGAATTGTCGATAATTGTGAAAATGGTGACCGCGAGCGATAGCGACGGCTTGTTTCGCCGCGAAAAAGTATCTTAACCGCGCAAAGGACGCGAAGAACGCAAAAAGATTTTTCAATAGAAACCGTAGGGGCGACGGCTTGTCCTCGCAATGAAATGACGGCTTGTCCTCGCCCGAAGCGATTCAAACCGCAAAATGAAGGAATTTGCGCCGCGAACGCCCAATGAAGCGAACAAACCGAATCGTCAGAACCGCAATGAAAATGGTGACCGCAATGACCGTAGGGGCGACGGCTTGTCCTCGCCCAACCGCGAGCGAAAATGCCTCAGAAGAATTTGCCCGCTAACTACATAATTGTCAGAACCGCGAGCGAAAGCGACCGGATGTTCCCCGCAAAATACACCAAAGGGCACAAAAAAAGGAATTCCAACCGCAAAGGACGCAAAGAGCGCAAAGGATTTTTGAATAGGAACCGCGGGGGGTAACGGCTTGTTCTTGCCCAATTAGCGGAGTGAAAAAAAAGGGGCGAGTTGGCACACGAATTACGCGAATGGGCACGAATCATTCACTTTTTTTCATTGAATATTCCCGCTGAATGCACGGTTCCAAATACCTGATCCGGACTCCTTCCGCAAAATTATTCCTCCATTTTCCGTCATACCTCTGGCGAAGGCACCGAAACATCTTTATCAACAAGGAGAAAATTAAGTGAAGAAATTGTTTTTATTATCCGTAATTATTGGTCTGTCAGTGGTTTTTGGTTTCGGGCAAAGCGCGTCTCAGGGGACGATCAAAGGCAAATTGATGTATCCGAGCGATTACATTCCGGATACGATGATCGTCTGCGTTCAGGACTACACAAAAACCTTTTGTTCGGATTCCGAATCGGAAGGATTTGTGTTTGATCTGGATTACGAAAACGCCCGTTACTCGATAAAACTCCCGGCCGGAAAGTATTATGTTTTTGCTGCATTTCCATACGGGAAAGCCCCGACAAACGATATGGAAGGCTATGAGGCTTACTATAATGAGTTTGTCACGTGCGGTTTGAGTGTCGACTGCACATCGCGGAAAAAGATCGAAGTAACCGTTAAACCAAACGCGACCGTTTCAGAGATAACTCCCGGCGATTGGTATAAACCGCTAGACTAGCAAAAACATTAAAGGCAGGGTTTCTCAAGTGTGTTTTTCTTTGCCGCGAAGGGGCGACAAGAAAGCAGCCGGATGTGAAACGTCTGGAAATATTGACCGCCCATAACCGCACAGAAGGCGCGAAGCGAGAGGAGTTTCCGGCGCATCTTCAATGCGCCGATCTTTGGTTTTTATTCCAGAGGTTTCACCACTGGCTACTGTCTTGAAATGCCTTCAGCACCTAAACCGACTTTTTAGACATTCCCGTCTTTTTTCCCGCAGAATTTAGGCATTAACGCGAACGTATCTCTACCGCTTAATCCCCGGTTTACAAATCTTTACATTCGATTTCTCAACCTTTCCTGCCAAATACGCTACCCTTATAAAGTGTGTAATTTATTTTACACGCCATTTTATTAGGTAATTTTTAATACATATATAGATTTTTTTAGGTTCAGGAGGAGTATGAAACGAATTGCGACCCTGTCCTTTTCCTTATTGTTTTTGACGATAAGCGTGATCGGACAGACGGCGAACGGAAGTATTGGCGGGCAGGTTAAAGATGCTGCAGGTGCGGTGATCGTAGGTGCAAACGTAACTGTCTCGGATGGTGATACGTTTTCAAGAAACGCCCAAACAAATTCAAACGGCGAGTTTTCTTTCAGAGATCTGCCGGCGGGGAATTACACGGTGAGTGCTGAAAATGAAGGCTTTGCGGTTTATGAGAACAGCGCCGTTCAGGTGGAAGCGGGACAGGTTAATTCGATCGAAATTACACTCAATATCGAGGCGCTTGAGACGGAAGTTACCGTCAGCGACGACAATACGGTGAGTGTTTCGCCCGAAGCGAGTGCCGGAGCGATCGTCCTGAAACAGGAAGATATCGAAGCACTGCCGGATGATGAAGAAGATCTCGAGGCGGCACTTCAGGCTTTGGCGGGACCTGCGGCCGGACCAAACGGCGGCGGCATTTATGTTGACGGATTTTCTGGCGGAGGACTTCCACCGCGCGATACGATCCGCGAGATCCGCATCAATTCGAATCCTTTTTCCTCAGAATATGACAATCTAGGATACGGGAGAAT
Source organism: Pyrinomonadaceae bacterium (assembly GCA_041394785.1). Taxonomy (GTDB): domain Bacteria; phylum Acidobacteriota; class Blastocatellia; order Pyrinomonadales; family Pyrinomonadaceae; genus Aridibacter. The sequence goes on from JAWKHO010000013.1 coordinate 4,848, forward strand.
CGAGATCCTGACAAAACCGGGAACAGACAGGTTTCGCGGTTCGGTCGAATTCGAATTTGAAGATGAAGCGCTGAATTCGAGAAATCCGTTTGTTGCAAATCGTCCGCCGTTTCAGAAACGCGAATTTGAAGCTCAGGTCGGCGGTCCGATAATCAAAGGAAGAGCTTCATATTTTATAAACTTTGAGCGGGAGACCACGGACAGCAATGCGTTTATCAACGCACTCGCGCTGGATTCAAATCTGGATCCGGTCCAACTTCAGTTTTCTGCTCCGACGCCGACCGACTCGATCGAGTTTGATCCGCGTTTTGATTTTCAGATCAACGATAAGAACACCCTCATTGCCCGTTACGGTTACGAGCGAAGAAACCGTGAAAATTCAGGACTCGGCGGATTTAATCTGCTTTCCCGTGCTTCGCAAAACCGCGATTCCGAACATGCACTCCGTTTGACGGAGACGGCGATCATCAGTCCGAAGATAATAAACGAGACGAGATTTCAATATATCCGCGAAAGAAGTTCGCGTGAAGGAGATGATACTTCGCCGACGATCCGCGTACTCGATTCATTTACCGGCGGCGGTGCAAATGTCGGATTGGCGTTTTCAAATGAAGACCGCTATGAGATCCAGAATTACACGTCGTTTCTTCTTGATAAGCATTCCCTGAAGGTCGGTGCGCGCGTCAGAAACGTAAAACTTCTCGATTCTTCGCCGGGTAATTTTGCCGGAACATTTACATTTACAACCCTTGATCAATACCGCGACGCAATACTCGGAAATGCTGTCCCTACGCAGTTTACGATCGCCGGCGGCGATCCGGAAGCGGGTGTTTCACAAACCGATTACGGGCTGTTTGTTCAGGAAGACTGGCGTGTAAATCCGGAAGTTACACTGTCGTTCGGTCTGCGGTATGAGAATCAAACCAACATTTCAAACAATTCCAATTTTGCTCCGCGGTTCGGTTTTGCTTATGCTCCGGGCAGCAAATCGGGAAGCGGAAAGACGGTTTTCCGCGGCGGTTTCGGAATATTTTACGACCGTTTCGGAGAAGGACTGACGCTGGAATCACGCAGATTTAACGGTACAAATCAGTTGAGATTTATCGTTGCGGACCCGGATATTCTGGACGATATCGATTTTTCGCTTAACGGCGTTACGAATGTTCCGAGCGTCGATCAACTGACGACGTTTGCTCAGCCGCAAACGACGAGGATCGTTTCGCCGGATATTAAGACCCCTTATACTTCGCAGCTTGCGTTTAGCGTTGAACGGCAGCTGCCTTTTAACACGACATTTTCGGCGACTTATTTGAATGCAAACATCCGCAGACTTTTCCGTTCGAGAAACATAAACGCTCCTGTCAACGGCGTTCGCCCCGATCCTACTCAGGGAAATATTTTTCAATATGAATCGACCGGGAAGCTGAGTCAGAATCAGCTTATCCTGAATATGCGAACGCGGTTTAGCGATTTCTCGATCTTTGGAAATTATTCGCTGAATCAGGCCAAGAGCGACACGGACGGAGCCGGAAGCTTTCCGGTAGATCAATTTGATCTGACCGGAGAATACGGACGTTCTTCGCTCGATTCGCGCCATCGGGTTGTCGTCGGCGGAAGCTATGACGCGCCTTTTGGTTTCAGGATCAGGCCGTTTGTAATTTTCCGTTCTGGTTCGCCGTTCAACATTACGAGCGGTGTTGATACGAACGGCGACACGCTGTTTAATGACCGGCCGACATTTGCACAACTATTTGCCCGGTGCGGTGAGCTTTCGATCACCGGCGATTTCTGTGATCCCTCGGGCGTTTCAAATTTTGACGAAGTGATCCCGAGAAATTACGGCACCGGTCCCGAGTTCTTTATCGTCAATATGCGTTTGAGCAAAGCTTTTGGTTTTGGTACTCGCGAAGGAGGCGGTGATTCTTCGGGCGGCGGAAGACGCGGCGGAAGATTCGGCGGTCCGTTTGGCGGCGGCGGAAGACGCGGCGGCGGAAATGACGATGAGAGCCGTTTTCAGATCGAATTCACAGTTATGGTGCGAAATCTGTTTAACCGGACAAATCTGAGTTCACCGGTCGGAAACTTGAGTTCATCATTTTTCGGACAGTCGCTCGGAACAGCAGGCGGTTTTGGTTTTGGAAGAGGGAGCTCTTCAGGCGGCAACCGGCGCATTGAACTCGAGATCGAGTTCGAATTTTGATAGGTAGTTGCCACAATAAAAAAGACCCGTTTAGAGCCGTATTTGTTTCTAAACGGGTCTTTTTTGTTTTGAGGCGTTCGATTAGAAATCTGGCTTTTCTTGGAAACTTCGAATTTATTACGGATAATAACTTTAAACCTTCAGGTGAAGTATTACGTAACAGAAATACTACGCTTTTTGTCTAAAATCTAATTTTTCAGGGGAGTAATCCTAAACCTAATGAGATCAATGTTTTTATTGAAGGCCGTAGTGCTTTCATCTCTCCTTTTTGCGCTTTCGGGAGCGGCGCTGCCGCAGAATACGGTCGCGAAAAAGGGAAAAAATTCCTCGCCGATCGAGCAGCGGAATGTTCGGGCTCAAATGGAATTTCTCGCAAGTGATGCGATGCAGGGACGCGGAAGCGGAACGCTGTTTGAGTGGATCGCCGGTCAGTATTTCGGCTCGCAGATGAGGCAGTTCGGGATCGAACCCGCCGGTGAAAAAGATGCCGCGGGAAATCCTACTTATATTCAGACCGTAAGTATCGTACGAAACAGTTTTGCCGAAGCTCCGAAGCTGACATATTCAAACGGCGAAGCCGCAGTAAGTCTCGAACACGGAAAAAGCATGGTCGTGTTCAGAATAAACACCGGAAACGTCAGCGGACCGCTGCAGAAAATATCGGTCGGCGAAAAACCGAAACCCGGTGCGGTCGTATATGCCCAAAAGAAGGAAGGCGACGATGAAGCAAAATTCGCCGAACTAGTATCGGGGCTCTTTGGAAGTGATGCGGCAGCGGTTTTGATCGAAGCAACGGAAGATACGGCAAGAAACTGGAATCGTTTCGGATCCCGCAACCCTTCGTTCTCCTCGATCTCGGGAAATACGGACAATGCGCCGGCATTTATTATTTTAGATAAAGAATCGGCGGAAGCATTGGGAGCAGTTGGGGACGGAACAAAAATTGAGATCGGTGGAAAACTCGATAAGCCTGAGGTCAGAAAAACGTGGAACGCGGTCGGGATGATAAAAGGCACGGATTCGAAGCTGATGTCAGAAGCGATCGTTCTCTCCGCGCACATGGATCATTTGGGTGTCCGCGATAACGCGCCCGGCGATGACAAGATATTTAACGGGGCAGACGACGATGCTTCGGGATGCGTGGCGGTTATCGAACTTGCCCGCGTTTTGGCAGTCGGCAAAAAACCGAAGCGGACGGTATATTTTGTTTTCTTTGGAAGCGAAGAAGCAGGCGGCTACGGTGCGAGATATTTTGTCAGCACGCTGCCGTTTCCGAAAGAAAAACTCGTTACAAATCTGCAGTTTGAAATGATCGGTCGTCCCGATGAAAAGGTTGCTGCAAACGAACTCTGGCTGACGGGCTACGACCGTTCGAACCTCGGACCCGAACTCGCCAAACAAGGCGCATTGCTCGTCAATGATCCGCACCCCGAACAGAATTTCTTTCAGCGTTCGGATAATTACACGCTTGCTCGGCAAGGGATCATCGCACACACAGTTTCAAGCTTTGGGCTCCACAAGGATTATCATCAGGCGAGCGACGAGATCGAAACGATTGATTTTGAGCATATGACGCGCTCGATAAATTCGATGGTCAAGCCTATTGAATGGCTGATCAATTCAAACTTTGTGCCTTCGTGGTATGAAGGGAAGCGGCCGTAAGATCTATATACAGATTTTGTAGTTGTACTTGTCAATTAGTGTGTAACCGCAATGGTTTGGTTTGCTCCAACGGAGCATTTGAAAATAGCCCAGTCATTTATGACTGGGTAGAACGTCAAGAAAATCCGAGTCCTGAAGGGACGACTGATTCTTTCGTCCTTACAGGACTCGGATTTTCCAGTGCTCAATAAACCCAGCCGTAAACGACTGGTCTATTTTCGGGCGGTCCCGTTGGGACGGTTTCTAAGCCGCGATTTTGTTGCTTCAAATTTCGAATGTTTGAAAAATGCCGTTGAGACGCCGCCGAATTTTTTGGTTGAATTTCAAAATCGGCTGTTAACTATTACACTGTCTAAAAAAATTAGTCCTAATTTCCGGGAGATGAATTTGATGAAACGAATTTTCTTGGCTGTTTTGTTGTGTACTTTGGGTGCGGTCTCGACGTCAGCCCAAGGCACAAACCCGACTCTTTTTCGCGAACCGACAATAAGTAAAACTCATATCGTTTTTGCTTACGGCGGAGACCTTTGGTCTGTTCCCCGCGGCGGCGGCGATGCGGTTCGTTTGACTTCGGGCGTCGGCGTTGAAAGCGATCCGTATTTTTCGCCTGACGGAAAATGGGTAGCGTTCACGGGTGAGTATGACGGAAATACGGATGTCTATTTGATCCCGGCGGTCGGCGGAGTTCCGCGAAGACTCACGTTTCATCCATCGGTCGATCAGGCATCGGGCTGGACGCCTGACGGTCAAAGCGTTCTGTTTTCATCTTCGCGCGCGAGCAGTTCAAATTATTCCCGGCTTTATACCCTGAACGTCAGCGGGCGCGGACTCCCGAATGAAGTGCCGCTTCCGATGGCAACCCGCGGCTGGATCTCGCCCGACGGAAAACGGATCGCCTACGAACCGCTTTCGCAATGGCAGCCGGATTGGAAATACTACAAAGGCGGACAGACGCAGCCGATCTGGATCGCCGATCTTTCAAACTCCTCGATCGAAAAACTCCCGAGAAATAATTCCAACGATAAACATCCGATGTGGATCGGAGACAAGATCTATTTTCTCTCTGATCGTGACAACGGCATTGTCACACTTTTTGTCTTTGATACAAGATCAAAGAGTGTCGAAAAAGTCGTAAACAATGACGGACTTGATATCAAAAACGCCTCGGCAAACGGCAGTACGATCGTTTACGAACAGTTTGGTACGATCTACACGATCGAAGCGGGTTCGAAGTCTCCTGCCAGAGTAAACATCCGCGTCGCCGGCGATTTCCCGGGAGTTCGCCCGCGTTTTGAGAATGTCGGAAACAGGATCTCGAATGCGGCGGTTTCTCCGACCGGTGTCCGCGCCGTGTTTGAAGCACGCGGAGAAATTATTACCGCAACGGCCGACAAAGGCGATTCAAGAAATCTAACGAACACGACCGGCGTAATGGAACGAGATCCGGCTTGGTCGCCTGACGGGAAGTGGATCGCATATTTTTCCGATGAATCCGGCGAATATATGCTTCATCTGCGGGATCAGACGGGAATGGGCGAAGTGAAGAAAATGCCGCTCGGCGATGCGCCGGGGTTCTTCAGTTCACCGGTTTGGTCACCGGACAGCAAAAAACTCGCCTATACGGACAATCATTTGAATTTGTGGTATATCGATGTCGCGACGCGAAAAAACACCAAGGTCGATACAAATCCGTTCGGTACGTTTGACGATGTGCTCGCGCCGTCCTGGTCGCCGGACAGCAAATGGCTTACTTATGTAAAACAGCTTGATAACCGGCTCCGCGCGGTATTTCTGTATTCGCTCGATAATTCGAAACCGAATCAGATCACCGACGGTTTTGGCGACGCACGCTATGTTGCGTTTGATCAAAGCGGAAAATATATCTTTTTTACGGCGAGTACCGATATCGGTCCGACGATCAGTTTTGCCGATCTTTCCGGTATCGCTCACCAGACTTCGCGAAATGTCTATGCCGTAGTTCTCAGAAACGACATTCCTTCTCCTATTGCTCCCGAAAGCGATGAGGAAAAGATAAAACCGCAAGCGCCCGAAAAACCGGCAGCGACCCCGACGCCCGCACCTGAACCTGAAAAAACACCCGAGGAAGCGGCCGATGAGAAAGCCGAAGATACCCCCGAAGCCGCGCCGAAGGAAACACCAAAACCAAAGGCGCCCGAGCCAAAGAAGCCGGAACCGACGCGTGTTGATCTTGAAAATATCGATCAGCGGATGATCGCGATCCCGCAGATCAGAAACGGAAATTACCGCGGTATTTTTGCCGGCAAGGCGGGAATTTTGTATCTGCTTGAAGTTCCCGCGGGTCCGCAGACAGGTCCGTTCGGGCTGACGCTTCATAAATTTGATCTTGAAAAGCGAAAGTTTGAAAAAGAGAAAGACGGCGTTGTGGCATTTACGGTTTCTGCCGACGGCGGGAAGATGCTTTTCCGGCAGGGAAGCACGTGGAGTCTGATCTCAACCGTCATGCCGACACCGCCCGGTCAGGGTCAGGTAAAAACAAGCGACATGCAGGTTCGCGTCGATCCGCGCGCCGAATGGAAACAGATGTTTAACGAGATCTGGCGAGGCGAACGCGATTTCTTTTACGATCCGGGAACACACGGGCTTGATATCGAAAAAGCAAAAAGACTTTACGCACCTTATGTCGACGCGGTCGTACATCGCGAGGACCTCAATTATCTTTTCCGCGAAATGCTCAATCAGATCAGTATCGGCCATATGTTTATCGGCGGAGGTGATCAAGACCGGCCGCGAAGGATTCCCGGCGGACTGCTCGGTGCGGATTATGAGATCGACAGCGGCCGCTATCGATTTAAGAAAGTCTATGACGGTGAGAACTGGAATCCGGGACTCCGTGCTCCTTTGACCGCTCCGGGGATCAACGCCAAAGACCGCGAATATCTGCTCAGCGTAAATGGCAGGGATCTGCGGTCGACAGATAATCTCTACGAATTCTTTGAAAACACCTCCGGTAAACAGATCGTCATCCGCATCGGGCCGAATGCCGACGGAAAGGGATCACGCGAAGTAACGGTCGTTCCCGTTTCGAGCGAAAACGGCTTAAGGAATCTGGCGTGGATCGAAGGAAACCGCCGCAAGGTAAACGAACTCAGCGGAGGAAAACTCGGTTATGTCTATATCCCGAATACCGGCGGCGGCGGATATACGAGCTTTAACCGTTATTTCTTTGCGCAGACAAACAAACAGGGAGCGGTCATCGACGAAAGATTTAACGGCGGCGGTTCGCTTGCCGATTATGTTGTCGATTATCTCAGCCGCGACCAGCTCGCGATGATCGCCTTCAGAGACGGGAAGGACTGGAATGTTCCGGCCGGCGCTATCTACGGTCCGAAAGCGATGCTCATCAATGAACTCGCCGGTTCCGGCGGCGACGCGATGCCATGGTTCTTTAAGAAGCGCGGGGTTGGTCCTTTGATCGGTAAGAGAACATGGGGCGGGTTGGTTGCCGCATTTGGAATTCCGACGCTGATGGACGGCGGCGGGATCAGAGCGCCGAACGGAGCAGTTTACGGACTCGGCGGCGAATGGGAAGTGGAAAACGTCGGCGTTGCGCCGGATATCGAAGTTGAATTCGATCCGGCGGCATGGCGCACCGGCCGTGATCCGCAGCTTGAAAAAGCGGTTGAATGGCTGCTTGAAGAACTCAAACGGAATCCGCCGAAGACCTATCAGCGTCCGGATTATCCCGATTATCACAAAGGAAGAAAACTCGGTAAACAATAGGCATTTGGGTAGTGCGCTAGAACTATTGCCGAAAGAACAGTTCTTTATATAACTTGCCAGAGATTTGCTGAAAACAGCTTTCTGCGCCGTGAAGCGGCTTAGAGAACGTAGCCAGATGTGAAACGTCTGGTGAAATGCGCAGTAGGTTTTCGCGCTGAAGGCGCGATAGAACGCCTATCTTACGCCCCTTCAGGGCTTGGCAGGCGACCAACTTATTCCAGATGTTTCACATCCGGCTACTTTCGTTTGGCGGCTTCGCCGCCCGATTTTGACTTTTCAAACCGGCTTCTTGAACGTGTTTGAAATTTTAAAAGGCTTTACCCTTAGCGAAATGTTCTGCTATAGCCAGGAGAAAGATAAAAGATCAAGCCCTCTGGATAAATCCAGGGGTAAGTTATAACTGAAAACATTATTTTAAGGACATTACCAGGATTTCTATACTCAGGAGAATAAAATGAAGCGACTCGTGTTTGTATTTTTGATTTCACTTTTTGGATCGTTGGCGGTAATTGCGCAGAATGACCGGCCGATGCTTTTCCGCCAGCCGACGATGAACAGCAGCCATATAGTTTTTGTTTTTGCGGGCGATCTCTGGAAAGTGCCGCGCGAAGGCGGAACTGCGGTCCGGCTGACAAGCGGCGTGGGAGCGGAATCAAATCCGATGTTTTCGCCTGACGGAAACTGGATCGCTTTCAGCGGACAGTATGACGGAAATACCGATGTCTTTTTGATTCCCGCATCAGGCGGGGAGCCGCGGAGGCTGACATATCATCCGAACAACGATGTCGCATTGGGATGGACGCCGGACGGAAAATCGGTGATCTTTTTATCAAACCGCAGCGCTGAAATACTCGTGCCGCAGATGTTTACGATCAACACCAGCGGCGGCGGTCTTCCCGAAAAACTTCCGTTTCCGATGGCCGGCGGTCCCGCTTCATTCTCCGCCGACGGATCAAAGCTCGCTTACATGCCGCTTCTTCCGGCGTTTGCGCAGTGGAAAATGTATCGCGGCGGCCGGACAACGAAGATCTGGATCGGCAATATGAGCGATTCAGCGGTTGAAGAAATTCCGCGGCAGAACTCGAACGACTTTTCTCCGATGTGGACCGGCGGAAAGATCTATTTTCTGTCAGACAGAAGCGGCCGCAATGTGACGCTTTATTCGTATGACACCGCGTCAAAAAACGTAAAACAGGAATTGCCGAATTCCGGATTTGATCTCAAGTCGGCTTCTGCCGGACCGGGCGGGATCGTTTATGAGCAGTTTGGTTCGCTTGGCATTTTTGACACGCAGTCCGGAAGGGCTTCGGCTGTGAGAATAAACCTCGCAGGAGATTTTCCGGAAGTGCGTCCGCGTTTCGAAAATGTAGCGCGCAGCGTTTCAAACGTGGCAATTTCACCAAACGGCGCCCGTGCGGTTTTTGAAGCACGCGGCGAGATCCTGACAGTTCCGGAAGAAAAAGGAGATCCGCGAAACCTGACAAATACATCGGGCGTTGCCGAAAGAGATCCGGCTTGGTCGCCGGACGGAAAATGGATCGCCTACTTTTCGGATGAATCGGGCGAATATGCACTTCATCTGCGGGATCAGACTGGGATGGGCGAGGTCCAAAAGATCAGTCTTGGAAATCCGTCATCTTATTTTTACACGCCGTCGTTTTCTCCTGACAGCAAAAAGATCCTTTTTACCGACAAGCGTCTCAACATCTGGTATCTCGATATCGCCACCAAAAAGATGACGAAGGTCGATACAAATACCTTTGAGAATCCGTTTCAGGTGTTGAACCCGAGCTGGTCGCCGGACAGCAAATGGATAACCTATACAAAGCAGCTCAAAAACCGCCTCGGTGTTGTATTTGTCTATTCGCTCGCCAATTCGAAATCAACGGCGATCACAGACGGCTTAAGCGATGCGAGTTTTGCAGCCTTTGATAAGAGCGGCAAATATATTTATTTTACGGCGAGCACGGATTCCGGTCCGACCACGGGCTGGCTCGACATGTCGAGTTTTCCTTTTCAAACGACGCGCAGCGTTTACGCCGTTGTGCTAAAAAACAGCGATCCTTCGCCGCTTTCACCCGAGAGCGACGAAGAAAAGATCAAGGAAGAAAAAGCCGAAACGGACAAAAAACCCGATGCAAAACCGAAACCGGAAGACAAGGATGTGGTCATCGATTTTGGCAATATCGATCAGAGAATAATCTCGCTGCCGCTTCCGGCGAGGGATTACCGCGGGCTGGTTACCGGAATGGAAGGGACATTCTTCCTGCTTGAGGTAGTTCCTTCCTCAGGAACGTCGAGCGCACCGAACTTCGGGGCGAATCTCCACAAGTTTGAACTGAAAACCCGTAAAGCTTCCAAATTGCTTGAAAATGTAACGCTTCTCAGCGTTTCGGCATCGGGCGAGAAAATGATCATCGGACAATTTCCCGGCAGATTTACGATCGCATCGACGGTCAGACCGATGAAGCCGGGCGAAGGTGTGTTGAACACCGGAAGAATGGAGGTCCGGGTGGATCCGCGCAGCGAATGGGAACAGATGTACAAAGAGGCGTGGAGAATACAGCGCGATTTCTTTTATGATCCGACATTCCACGGCGTTGATATCAAAATGATGGAAACGCGTTACCGGCCGTTTCTTGACGGGATCGCAAGCCGCACTGATCTCAATTATCTGTTTCAGGAAATGCTCGGAAATCTTACCGTCGGACACCATAATTCGGGCGGAGGCGATACGCCGAATCCGACACAGTATCAGGGCGGTCTTCTCGGTGCCGATTACAAGGTGACAAACGGACGGTATCAGTTTGCCAGGATCTTTAACGGCGAAAACTGGAATCCCGGTCTGCGCGCACCGCTTACCGAACCCGGTCTCAATATCAAAGAAGGTGAATTCCTTCTCGCCGTAAACGGCCGCGATATCCGAAGCACGGATAATCTCTATGCATTCTTTGAGCAGACCGCAAACCGGCAGGTCGTGATCAAAGTCGGCCCGAATGCTGACGGAACAAATTCGCGGAATGTGACAGTCGTACCGGTTTCGAGCGAAGGAAATCTGCGAAGCCTCGCGTGGATGGAAGGAAACCGCCGGAAGGTGTCCGAATTGAGCAACGGTCAGCTCGGATATGTTTATCTTCCGAATACGGGCGGTGCCGGATATACAAATTTTAACCGTTACTATTTTGCTCAGATCGACAAGAAAGGAGCTGTGATCGACGAACGATTCAACGGCGGCGGTACCGCAGCGGATTATTTTATCGATTATATGCGCCGGCCGCTGATGAACTATTGGTCGACCCGCGAAGGCGAGGATTTTACAACGCCGGTCGGATCGATCTACGGGCCAAAGACGATGCTTGTAAATGAATATGCAGGTTCAGGCGGCGACGCGCTGCCGTGGTTGTTCCGCAAAGCGGGCGTCGGACTTCTCGTCGGCAAGAGAACCTGGGGCGGGCTTGTTGGTATTTATTCATATCCGACTTTGATCGACGGCGGAAGCGTTACCGCGCCGCGCGTTGCATTCAGGAATGAAAAGGGTGAACTCGATATCGAAAATAAGGGAGTTGATCCTGATGTTGATGTCGATCTGGATCCAAAACTATGGCGTCTTGGGCGGGATGTTCAGCTTGAAAAAGCCGTCCAGACAACGCTTGATGAACTCCGGCGAAATCCGATGACAAAGCCGAGGAACGGACCGTTTCCAAAATATCCAAAGCAGTAGCTTGGACAAACTCCCGGGGCGTTTTGAAGAAATTCAATACGCCCTTTTTTAGCTTCCGACATTCCACATTTGCCAGGAGCGGGCGTATCTCATTCGCGCCGGATTGCGGAATGCGGCCTGAGCGACCGGATTGCAGAGATCGAGTGTCGAACCGGGAACCGGTGTCCGGAGGCTTGCCGCAAAACGCGGATCGTTTGGAATGCCGCTGTGCGAAGCTCGCTGAATATTTACGCCGCCCGTTTGACTTGTTTTTGTAAGAGTCGCTGCGGCCGGATCCCAGCGGAATTGAGCCTGCCAGATAATATTCCAGTACATATGTTTTAGAAAGTGATACCGGCCGTGCGGGTCTTTTGCGGCGAGCAGCGTAATAAAGGCCGCTCTCGATTCGAGCGTCCGCAAATAATTTGTTCGCGGCGGCGAAAACTGCGTATTTGGTACCGACGCATCATGATTTCTTTCCGGTGCGTCGCCCTGCGAAACCACTATTTCGACCTTTCCGGAAGCGGGGATCGTTACGCCTTGCGCGACCGTAAATGTTCTGTCGCTCATTGCGTCGATCTGCGGCCTCGAAGAAATAAAATCATCTCCGTAAAAAGGTCGGTTCACAGCAGTGCAGTCCAGACACAATTGCCGCGGCCTCGCGGGAGCTCTTCCCATTTGTGAGAATGCAGAACCGTCGCTAGAAACGGCTCCGCGGTATTCAGCCCAATCTGCAGTAGTATGCTTCAGTTGCACAAAACCGATCCGCCAGCCGGCGATGTTTTCTCCGGGAGATCCGCGAAGTACACATTGACCGGTGAACGCGACCGAGGTGTCGATATCGAGTCTGACATTTCCGGCACCCGCGCTTCCGGGCTGCTGAAGTACGCGAATGGCAGTTTGCGGAGCCGGCTCCGCATTCATCCAACAATTTCTCATTTCGATATCAGCCATAGTTCTCCTGTTTCAGGGATCCGCAAATGCTTAGTCTCCTCTCCTTAACAAATATCCCATCACGTGCTGCTGCGCCTCGGAAAGCAATACGTTCGGATCACCGGATTCCATATACCGGTAAAAGGGAGTAGAACGCCAGGCCGCTTCATCAGTAGCCCTCTGCCGGCTGTTTAATTCCTGCCGAAGCCTTGCAGCGGCTATCGCTCTTCTTGCAGTGCTGTTTGTCGTCGCCTGTCCGTCTGCCGGTTGGAGTGCCGAAGCTACGGCGGAAGCTGCCTGATCTCTGGCAATTCCGGTCATGATCGGTAGAACCTGGCCGGCCAAACGGTCGTTGATCGCACCGATCACCGGTTCACTGGCAGCACTCAAACCGCCGTTTACCAATTCCTCTCTCAGCACGTTTGTAAATGAAGTGGTAGAACCGCGTTCAACGGTCATCATTCTGACTGCAGAATTACCGACTGCCGTATTACCCGTGTTAACGATAGTAAAGATGATCTGCGCTGCGCGCCCCGCCGTTTCCGGCAACACCATCAGGCTCGACTTAAAAGAAAGAGCACCGCTGACAAAGGCTGCGCCGGCATTTCCGGTGTCCTGATACGTTGCAACGCCCTGAAAAACACTTCCGCCGAGCCGGGCGAGCATTGCGGCACCCGCGCCGAGTCCTGAAACGGGGATACAGCACATAAAGATCGCTGCGGAAATGTCGCGTGTAAACTGCAGCGCGGTTACGGTTCTTTCGGCCATCGTCACCCTTCTCGAGATCACCTGGTGATTGTGGCTTTGCATTCTTTGGGTTTGACGTCTTCTTTGATTTTCGAGCCGCGGCTGATCCTGATAGCGGTCGATAAGCTGCGCTACAACACGATTCGGATCGGTGTAGATAAATTCAGATACAGTTCCCATCTCGCGCTGATGGTAACGCTCGCGGGCAGCGCGAAACCCAGAAGCGTCAAAAACCTGCTCGCGCAGATCGTTGTTCTCAACGATCGTGATCGAATCTAAATAGGCCTTGGCCTGGGCCCACATCCGAAGCGTGATCCCGATCTCGTCAAAATCCGCCCACCATTGATTTCCGGCTGTATCCTCAAAAAAATCACTTGACATGTTTACCTCCCGTCCTAAAGATCGGACGCCCTGCCGAAAATTTGGTCATCGAATTTCTCTGGCCGCGATGATCAAAAGCATTGCGTTTGTATGTTGCTTTGCAGTTTCTGAGTCGAAACGACAGTTGCTGTTTTCTTGTAGACTCAGATAATTTAGGAATTTTGCGGTTGTAAGACAGAAGTCCGTCTTTATCGGGGTAAAGGGAAGAGGACCCGGGAGACAGATCCGACAATGTTTTCAGGCGATTCCGGATCCGCAAAAGGACTTAAAACAATGGCGGAATTTTGAAAAACGAGTCTATTCTTCTTCCTCAAGCGTAAGTTCGCTGATCCTGCCTTCTTCAGAAACAGAGATCCGCCAGAGGAAAAGACGGTCCGGCGTTTCAGCGAGGTAGCGGTAAACCCATTTGTTATCTTCGCGGGAAAACTCAACGAGTTGAATATTTTTTTGCCGGCCGTATTTCGCGATCCGCTTCAAAACTCCCTGCATTCTCTCGGACGACAGACTGACGATCATTTCGTCGGTAAAAATTTTGCTCTCCGGTTTTTTATCCGTCAGATGGGTGAGCGCTTCAACGACCGTCGCGCGGATCGTATGATCCGCGTCCTTAGTAACAGGAAGAGATCTTAGCGATAGTTCGGGGATATAGAACTTTGCAATTCCCTGAGCGATCGCGCTGCCGAGTCCCTGTGTTCCGAGATTTGTCAGGACGACGATCGAAATATCTTTATCGACATACTGCGAAACGTTTGCCGCAAAACCGGCAGTTTGCCCGCCATGCCGCAGAATATGTTGACCGCGGAAATCGACGATATTCCAACCGAGACCGTAGTTGCTTATCTCGCCATTGGTCAACTTAAATGGAAGATAGCTTTCCGTTTTGCTTGAATTTGTAAGAATAGATTCATCGCGCAGAGCGATGACCCATTTTGCAAGATCATCGACGGTTGAAACGATCGCTCCGGCACTAAAAAGATCGGTTAACTGGTAGTCGCGCCCGACAAGATGTCCGTTTTCCCATTCATAGCCGACGGCGCGGTTTTTTATGACAAACTTCGGATCGCGATCCGCCGTCAGATCCATCCCGAGAGGACGGTAGATCCGCTCGCGCAAAAATTCCCAGTATGTTTTTCCCGAAGCGGATTCGATGATGTATCCCAGCAGGCTGTAGCCGCTGTTGCTGTACTTGTAAGCAGAACCGGTCTCAAAATCAAGCGGCTGTTTGCTTAGTTCGGCGATAAAGTCTTTTACTTTATAACGCTTTGAAAGTTCAAAACCGCCGATGCTTGTGTAGCTTCTGATACCCGAAGTATGCGTCAGGAGGTTGCGGACCGTTACGTCTTTCCAGGAATCAGGCGTGTCTTTTAAGTATTTTGAGATCTTGTCGTCAAGATCGATTTTTTTGTCCTCGACCAAAAGCATGATCGCAGCGGCGGTGATCTGTTTTGAAACTGACCCGATCTCGAATACGGTTTTCGTGGTAACAGGCACGCCGAATTCAACGCTTGCTACACCGTATCCTTTTGTTTTGACCACTTTTCCGTTTTTGACAACCGCGATCGCAACGCCCGGAACATGTGTTTCAGCCATTTTCGCTTCGACGTATTTATCGACATCATCTGCGCTAACGGACACGGCGGCAAACAAAACCACCGCTGTAAAAAGAAAACCAAAAGTTTTGAAACAAAATTTCATAGTTTTAGTTGAAGTCAGCCTGCGACTATCGTCCTGATCCGATCGGATCGCCGGGAGGCTCGGGGAGCATTTCGTTTTGTTTACCGGGTGCTGCCGGTCTTGCCAGAAATCTGTCGATCTCGTCGCTTATCTGACGGTCAAAAGCATCACCCGATCCCGAAGTGCTGCGCGCTTTCATAAGTTTTGATATCTCCCGCAAACCTTCGTTTGCCGCGGCGGTTACCTGTGCCTGGGCACTTTCGTTTGAAGCGAGCTTTATCAGTTCAGAAACGATCACATTTTGAACCGCTTTTCGGATTTCCGCATGATACGCATCTGATGAAGCCGGAGACGTCCAACCTGTCTTAATAAGCGCGCTGATCACTTCGTCAAAGTGGGGGTTCCGGCGGTCCTGCGAATTGAACAGGATCAGGCGCGCCGCCCGGTTTGGTTCAAGCAGTCCGCTGACGGTCATATCGGCCGCGATCTCGGCCGCACCGATAGGGTCAAATATCGGCCGCGTTCGTTTTGAAAAGAGTTCTGATCTGCCGGAACCCGTACCTGACGCCAGCGGCGGGATCAACGTCAGGATCTCTTTTGGAATTGCCAAAACGCCAGGCTTTATGGTTTCGAGCGCCGCATTTAAGGCTTCGCGCTGGCGCGCGGCAGAAACGGTTTCAAAGATACGCTCCGGGCTTCCGGTGTTCTCCGTCCTCACAGAATAACTGTAATAAACTCCGCCGAGAGATTTTATCGCGGCGGTTGTTTGATAACGATGGTGTAGAAATAACGGCAGAAGTTTGTTCTCGAGTTCGGAAAGCGCGGCACCGTTTTCGATGTTTTTTATTCCAAAATTTTTCAATCCGATCCGGCGGATCTCCAGTACGCGGCGGAGTTCCTCGATCGGGTCGCTGCCGTTGTCCCACAAACTAGCGAGCGGATGTGCCGCACTTGCCGGACGCGTATCGCCGTCCGAAATATACAGGTAACCGCTGCGGATCCCCGCTTGAAGTATTTTTTCAAGTTCCGTCTTTTCGTTTTGTCCGGCGGGGAATTCCGAATAAGCAAACTGCGTAACCCATTTGTCATAGGTCCCGATCCCGACCGCATAGGCATTTGAAAAATCGAGCTGTCCGTTTTTGATCTCGATCAGCGGCGCCGGATAATCCATTACCGATCCGCGTCCGTATGTACTAGCCGCAAAATTATGAGCAAAACCGAGTGTATGCCCGACCTCGTGAGCGGAAAGCTGCCGGATCCTGGCGACACTCATCGCGTCGGCATCGGCACGCGTATCGGTATTTGTCAGATAATCTGCATCCGGCACGGCGCCGAAATCACAAGAAGCTTGATCTGCACTCCCGTACTGCGGAATAAACGCCGAGCCGATCAGATGATCCTGCCGCGCACGCTGCGAATCGAGAGTTACGACGCCTTTTATTATTTCACCCGTTCGCGGATCGACGACGCTTGAGCCGTAAGCCCATCCGCGCGTTGAACGATGCACCCAGTTTATGACGTTATAGCGAATGTCCATCGGATCGGCGCCGGCCGGAAGAACCTTTACCTGAAACGCATTCTTAAAGCCTGCCGCTTCAAATGCCTGATCCCACCACGACGCTCCTTCGATCAATGCATCGCGGATCTTTTCCGGTGTGCCGTTATCGACATAATAGACGATCGGCTCTGCCGCTTCACCTTGTTTCTCCGACGGATCTTTTTTGTGCAAACGGTGGCGGACGATCCAGCGCTTTTCGAGATCTTCGCTGATGTCGGTCGCATAATCATAAAAACTGATCGCAAAAGCACCGATGCGCGGATCGAATTCTCGCGGCTTGTAATTGTCATCGGGCAGTTCGACAAACGAATGACGCTGTCTAACCGTTACCGAATCGCCGCTTGGCGCGGTTTGATTGATCAGTCTTCCGGTCTCGCTTTTTGAGGTCAGGGTGATCGTTGCTTCGATCTCAGTATTCTTCGGAAAACCTTTTGTCTGAGGCATGTAGAACGCACTTCTCGATGCGTCAAACGAAAAATTTCCCTGTCGCATCTGCGTCAGACGGGATGAAACGCCGTGCGCATCCCTTAGGAAAAAATCCGTTGCATCTGCCAAATAACGGTCGTTATCTTTCGCAACGATCTTAAAACCCCAGATCACCGATCTGGCAAATGATTCTTCAACCGCGCGTTTTTCGGCTTCATTATCGCTCAGCGCGCGGTAATCGTAATTCGGCTGAACCATTAAGAGCTTGTCGCCGACACGCTTAAAAAAGACGACCTTTGTGCTGCCAAGCTGGCCGCGGTCGAGGCCGATCGGGTTTGACCCGACACCCGTCGGGAGCGAAACCTGATACAGAAATTCTTCATTCAGCCGCCCGGCCTCGATAAACATCCTGTCTTTTTCATCGTCGTAATAAAGCGGTATGAAGCCATCTATCCTGCGTAGTTTTTCCGTAAAATCGCCGATACTTTTCGTTTTTTGTGAGTCGTTTTTTTCCTGTGCGGAAACGGCAAACACGAGAATAATTACAATTACGGCAGCGGATACAAATTTGGTCATAATCTATGCGGTTATTAAATTGTCCGGATTTGTTATAGGAATTTAACACTCTTCACCTTCCGATATCAATCGAATTTACACCGAATCTATTGGAACGTATGGCAAAAAAGCTTAAACTTTCATTTATGAAAACAGATGTAGTGATAATCGGAGCCGGTCCAACCGGGCTCTCATTGGCCCGGCAGCTTCAGAGATACGGCATCGATTTTGTGATCATCGATAAGAAAGATTCGATCACGCCGTTTTCAAAAGCGATCGGGGTTCAGGCGCGAACGCTTGAAATTTACGAGCAGATCGATCTGGCGGATAAGCTGATCGAAATGGGGACAATGGCCGAAACGGTCAGACTCGTCGAAGGCGGGGAAGTGCGCGGAAAAGTCGAACTTGGAAAGATCGGCGAAGGAATGAGTCCTTATCCTTTTCTGCTGATCGTTGAGCAAAGTATGCACGAACACCTGCTTTATGATTCGATCAAAGCGAAAGGAAACGACGTCCGGTGGAACACACAGCTTACGGGTTTTTCTCAAACCGAAGCCGGTGTCAGCGCGACGGTGAAGAACGCCGACGATATGACCGAAACAATCGATGCAAAGTTTCTTGTCGGCTGCGATGGTGCGGGCAGTATGGTCAGGCACTCGCTTGATCTGAAATTTGAAGGAAGCACATTTGAGCGGCTTTTCTACGTTGCCGATGTTCAGATCGACTGGGAGTTTTCACACGATGCGCTGATGGTTTGTCTTGCGCAAACTACGCTGACCGCGTTTTTCCCGCTGCCGGGCGAAAAACGCTACAGGATCGTCGGAACTTTTCCTGAAAACGAAACGCGCCGCGAAGGCGAGATCCTTTACGAAGAGATCGAAAAACAAATTATCGAAGACACCGAGCTTAAGCTTGATATTTACAATGTAAACTGGTTTTCCGTCTATCGCGTCCATTCGAGGCGGACGGATAAATTCTCACGCGGAAGATGTTTTCTCGCAGGGGATTCCGCACATATTCATACGCCCGCGGGAGCTCAGGGAATGAACACGGGAATTCAGGACGGCTACAATCTGGCATGGAAACTTGCTCATGTAATCAAAGGAAATAGCGGTTTAGGTCTTCTTGAAACTTACAGCGAGGAGCGGGCGGAAAATGCAAAACGGCTTCTTCAAACCACGGATCGCATTTTTGATTTTGGCGCAAGCGAAGATCCTTTTGTCGCTTTTTTCAGGGTTCACATATTTCCTTACGTCGCAAATTTTGCCGTCGGACTGAAAACGGTTCAAAACTTTATCTTTCCGCTTGTCTCGCAGATCGGGATCAATTACAAGAAGTCTTCACTGAGCAGAACCGCCGGAAACTTTGACATAAAAGCCGGAGACCGAATGCCGTATTTTACGCGAAACGGAGAAAGCATCTATGCGATCCTCAAAGAGCCGAAATTTCATCTTCTGGCCTTTTTTGACGGGAAGAAGGAACTCCCCGATTACTTAAACGGGCTTCAGGAATACAAAGACCTTGTCGAAATTCACAAGTTGCATTTGTATCCGCAAATCACCGAAATTTTCGGCGCCACGGAGTCTTTTGTCATACTTTTGCGTCCGGATAATTATATCGGTTTGATCACGCATGACCCGGATCCGGGCGTCGTCATTAATTATCTCAAAACGATCTTTGCGTAATTAAAGACCGGTGCGGTTTTGCGAATTTGTTTCAAAACTGCGATCCCGGGTTTTATAACGAATTCCGCTGTGCTATATTTTCTTTCATTATGATTGCCGCATTCCGCTAATTATCCGCAACCTTTGTGTTCGTTCTCACGTTTCTCAAACTGAAACGGACATGTCTTTACGCGTCTCGCGTAATTGTATCTCTTTTATTTCATAAGCAGGTTTTATATGTCTAATGCACAGAAAAGTGCGTCTGAGGAGACGTACGACAATCGATTTTGGTCGATTTTAAAGGAAGCGATAAGAGGTTCTGACCGTGATTTTACAAAGGGATCGGTGAGTCTTGCGGTTTTTCTGCTGGCTGTTCCGATGATCCTTGAAATGATCATGGAAAGCGTTTTTGCGGTTGTTGACG
Organism: Pyrinomonadaceae bacterium; assembly: GCA_041394785.1. Taxonomy (GTDB): domain Bacteria; phylum Acidobacteriota; class Blastocatellia; order Pyrinomonadales; family Pyrinomonadaceae; genus Aridibacter. The sequence continues at coordinate 24,534 of JAWKHO010000013.1, forward strand.
TTTATTTCGTAGCTTCACTCGGGGCAATTGCGGTCGCGGTTGTCGGTATAACAGAATCGATGATGGCGCTGGTCTATGCCGTCGCGATCGGGATCAGCATCGGTGCGACGGCAACCGTTTCAAGAAGGATCGGCGAGAAAGATCCGGAAGGAGCCGCAAAGTCGGCAACTCACGCGATATATATCGGACTGGCAGCTTCGCTGATCATGGGCGCCGTCGGGATAATTTTTGCGTCGACTTTTCTGACGCTTCTCGGAGCCGAACCCGATGTAGTACGCGAAGGCACTTTGTTTGCGCAGCTGATGCTCGGCGGAAACTTCGTCGTCGTGTTTCTGTTTTTGCTAAACGCGATCTTCCGCGGTGCCGGCGATGCAGCGATCGCGATGCGCGTTTTATGGATCTCCAATATTTTGAACTGCATTTTGGATCCGCTGCTCATCTTCGGGATCTGGATCTTCCCTGAATTGGGTGTGACGGGCGCGGCCGTCGCAACACTGATCGGCCGCGGTATCGGCGTGATCTACGCAGGGTATAAACTATTTTTTGGTGAGAAAAGATTTGAGATACGGAGAGAGCACTGGAAATTTGACACAGAAAGATTTCGCCGGCTTCTGAGTATTTCCTGGGTCGCCGTGCTTCAGTTTATCGTCGGAACGGCGAGCTGGGTCGGGCTAATGGTCGTCGTCGCCGGATTCGGAAGCGAAGCGGTGGCGGGTTATACGATCGGGATCAGGATAATTATTTTTGCGCTGCTTCCGGCCGTCGGGTTGAGCAATGCTGCGGCAACTTTGGTCGGGCAGAATCTCGGCGCGAAACAGCCCGGCCGCGCTGAAAAAAGCGTCTGGCGGGCGGCTTATTACAATGCGATTTGTCAGACGGCGATCGGCATTCTTTTCGCTGTTTTCGCCGCGCCGATCGCTTCGATCTTTACAAGTGAACCCGCGGTTTTGGCTTATGCGACCGATGCTCTCAGGATCATTTCGTACGGATTTTTCTTTTACGCGATCGGAATGGTGCTCGAAACTTCGTTTAACGGCGCCGGGGACGCCTGGACTCCGACGTATCTGAACTTGTTCGTCTTCTGGATCTTCGAGATCCCGCTGGCCTATGTTCTTGCGTATTATTTCGGCTTTGGTGCCCACGGCGTTTTCTGGGCGATCACGATCGCATTTTCGCTTCTCGCGGTACTTTCGACGATCCTTTTCAAACGCGGAAAGTGGAAACTGACGGAAGTGTAGGGGGAAATTGAGAACGGAAAATGGAGAATGGAAAATGGAAAATGGAAAGAGTGAAAAGTGAAAAAGTGAAAAGGTGAAAAGGTGAAAAGGTGAAAAGGGGAGAATGTGAAAAAGAGAAAAATGGAAGAAAAATTCGCGAAAGAAAGATTCTGTGAGGTTACCGCGTAATTTGATGGAAATTTTTTTCATTCAGGACTCACAAATGTTTCTTCAGTCGGTGAAACCGACGGCAAGCATGTAGCCCGCGGCGAAAGCCGCGGGAAAAAAGGCAGCCACTGATCTCAGCCGTTGAAAATGGCGACAGAATGGATGACGGTCAGAATTTACTTCTTAAAACAAATGATCCCGAATTGTTCATTTTCAATAATTCAACGGACGAGATTGTTTGGGGTCGGTAGATTTCCCGCAAACGGAAAAAGTGAAAAAGTGAAAAAGTGGAAAAGTGGAAAAGTGAAAAAGGGAAAAAGTGGAGACCGTTGGATCCTAAAAATCGAGATCGTCGGATTTTCGGATAATTAAACAATCGGATCATTTTTTATAAAACAATTTAATTCCTCTGTGCTCTCTGTGAGCTCTGTGGTTAAATTGTATCAATGGCTTCAGACACTTTTCCGGATCCTCTGAAACATAAATTTGCCGAGTGGGCGAAGTTTGGCGAATTCTATTATCATGCGAGCGACATAATCGGTTTTGGAGGCGAACTGAATGTCGATAATCTGCACGAGGCCTACATAAAGGGTATTTTTCCGTGGCATATTGAAGGAATGCCGCTTCCGTGGTTTTGTCCTGAAAAACGCGCAATTCTGGAATTTGAAAATTTGCATATCTCAAAAAGCCTGGCAAAGGAAAGACGAAGATCCGGCTGGACGTTCACCATTGATGAAGACTTTGTAAGCGTGATCTGTGCTTGTGCGGAAACACCGAGGAATCCTGAAGACGGGACGTGGATCACATCGGATTTTATCCGGTCTTACACGGAGCTTCATAATTCGGGCGAGGCACACTCCGTCGAAGTCTGGAATGAAAACGGAGAACTAATCGGCGGTCTTTACGGCGTTGACGCAGGCGGCGTGTTTTGCGGCGAAAGCATGTTTTTCAGAAAGCCCAACGCCTCAAAGCTCGCGCTTCTTTTCCTGATCGATCATCTCAGGGAACGCGGTTCTTCGTGGATCGATATACAGGTTATGACGCCGCACATGAAGATTTTCGGTGCTGCAGAAATTGACCGGATCGATTTTTTGAATAAACTCAAAAGCGAACAAAACAAACAGCTTCGGCTGTTTGATGATGTTGAATAAACATGCCGAACCGCGAACGAAAAAATATAAAATCAGGACTAAAGGTAGCGATCGTTTTAAAACAAGATCAGCGCACCGGAAACGAAACCACGGGCGTTGTTAAAGACCTGCTGACGAATTCAAATTTTCATCCGCATGGGATAAAGGTACGGCTGACGGATGGACAGGTCGGACGGGTGAAACGGATCCTGAAAGAGGAATAATATGGGAAACTTTTTGATCTACGGCGCAAACGGCTATACCGGAGAACTGATCGCACGCGAAGCGGTTAGCCGCGGTTTGAAACCGATCCTCGGAGGGCGAAGTCAAAACAAGGTCGAACCCTTGGCGAAAGAACTCGGTTTGGTTTTTCGGACATTTGCCCTTGAAGATAAAAAGTCGCTTGAATACACGCTGAAAGAAGTGGATTTTGTGATCCATTGCGCCGGTCCGTTTTCGCTTACGTCAGGACAGATGGTTGAGGCGTGTCTCAGGCTCGGGAAGCATTATCTCGATATTACCGGCGAAATTGCGGTTTTTGAGGCGATGGCGGCTCGGGATCAGGCGGCGAAAGACGCCGGAATAATGATAATGTCCGGTGTCGGGTTTGATGTTGTACCGACGGATTGTCTGGCGCGGCACTTAAAAGACCGGCTGCCTTCGGCAAGCGAACTCGAACTGGCATTTTACGGGCTTGGGCGCATCTCGCACGGAACACAATCGACGATGACGATGAACGTCGGAAACGGCGGTGCGATCAGACGCGACGGTGAGATTACAAGCGTTCCGGCGGCCTGGCAAACACGCGAGATCGATTTTGGCGAAGTGCAGGAAACCGGTGTAACGATCCCTTGGGGCGATGTTTCGACGGCGTTTTATTCTACAGGTATCCCGAATATAAAAGTCTTTACCGTAGTCCCCGAAAAGAATTTAAGAATGCTCAGGATGAGCCGCTACATCGGATGGCTGCTCGCGACCGGTCCGTTTCAAAGTTATCTTCAAAAACAAATTCCGGAAGGCGGTCCGAGCGCGGAAGAAAGGGAAGCGGGAAGAACCTATCTCTGGGGAAAAGCGGCCGACAAAGAGGGAAATACCGTCGAATCACGAATGCAGGGCCCCGAAGGCTATAAATTTACAATGCTTACAGCACTGAAGATCGCCGAAAAGATCATGGCAGGTGATCTTAAAACGGGTTTTCAAACGCCGGCAAAGGCCTATGGCGCGGATCTTGTGATGGAGATCGACGGCGTTAAAAGGCAGGATATTTAAACGCAAAAAAGCGGCGCGTAAAAATCAACGCGCCTGCGGACTTTCAATTATTTACCTTTAAGAGCTTGCTTCGCTCGCCAGCGGCGGGCTATCCGTTTCGTGGATATCCGACGTAAAGAGGCTGAATATCTTCTGTCCTTCGGTGGATCTCGGATCTATTGTGCGAAGATGCTTTTGACCCTGCATTTCCCAGATCGCTGTGATCTCGCCTTCTTTTTCTACCGCATGGTATGAAATTTCTTCAGGATCGTTTTCAGCTTCAGCTTCTGTTGCTGCCGCTTCTACGGTCTCGGTCGATTCTGCTGCAGCTTCAACAGCTGTTTCATTTGTTTCTGTAGCTTCGGTTGTAACTTCAGGTGCCGATTCTTCGGCAGTAGTTTGTGTTTCGTTCTCTGACATCTATCTTTTGGAATTCTCCTTAATCGTCTGCTATTTATAGGTTTTGTGTAATTTGTGATTTTGACACAAACGGCAAAACTTGTCGAGTCTATTTTTGCTGCCCGATAATTATCTCATCGACAAAGATAAACGCTTTAAAACCGGCTCCGGGATGCCAATCGGGTATCGTGCCGAGATTTGCCGCCTTTATCCGAACAAAACGCGCCTTTTTGGCAGGTATTTCTTTTACGTAATCTCTGATCGTATGCGTCATTTCGCGTTCGGGAAAGTTTGTTAGGATCTCTGCGGCCTTTGTAAAATTTCGGCCATCTGTTGAAGTCTCAAATTCGATCTTAACCGGCATCCAGATCCAGCTTCTTGCCACCTGCAAAAAGCCGGCTCCGAGTTTGTTTATGGTGGTCTCGCGTTTCAGATCCACGACAGCAACGAAATCCTGATCCTGATACCCCTGCCATTCGCCCGACGCAAAATTTGTTGTGCCGCGGATCCCGTCTATCAGTCCCTTCGCGCCGCCTCCGGTGTATTGTCTGTTGTAGGTTGAAAATAATTCCACATCCCAGTCATTCGGCATCTTGTTTATTTTCGACTCTGCAACGAGACTTTTTGTGCCGGAAGAATTTACCGAGATCGCTTTGATGAGACTGGTTTCATTAAGCGGGATCGGCGATGAATAACGCTTTGACTTTTCGTCCGGGTTTTTTCCGTCAAGAGTGTAAAAGATACTGACGTCTTTTTCCGGCGTCGAGATCACTACGTCGGTCTTTTCTTCAAAAACGCGCTTTCCTTCAATCGTCGGAACGGGCGGAAAATCTATTTCGACTTTTGAAACCGGGGATTCGGTGTACCAATCCTTTACAGGTACCGCAGACATTTCGAATTCCAGAGTTCCGCCGTTTTGAAGATCCGAATGGGAGAAAAACGATTTCCGGTAAGGTCTTCCATCGAGTGAAACTGATGTGATAAAAGGCCGGAGCAAAGACGGGTTTTCCGCAGCGGCACGGGATATATCCGAACCACTGTTTTCTCCCTTGATTATAAATGTCTTTCCGTTCTCGAGATGGATCTTTGCCTCACGAAACAGCGGCGAACCGATCGCATATACCGGAACCGAAGGATTTACCTGGTAGAATCCGAGCGCCGACAGAATATACCAGGCAGACATTTGTCCGCAGTCTTCATTTCCGATCAGTCCGTCAGGCTGCGGCTTATAAAATTCATCCATGATCCGCCGAACGAGCGCCTGTGTTTTCCAGGGCTGACCGGCGTAGTTGTAGAGATAAGCGATATGATGAGAAGGTTCGTTACCGTGCGCATATTGTCCGATGAGGCCTGTAATATCGGGCTGCTCGCGTCCGACGAGTTTATCTTCGGTCGAAAAGAGCTCATCGAGTTTTTTTGTAAAATTGTCTTTACCGCCGTAGAGAGAGATCAAACCCGAAACGTCGTGCGGAACAAAAAACGAATAGACCCAGGAGTTTCCTTCGGTAAAATGAAATGTAACTTCATTCGGAGCAAACGGCGATATCCAGTTGCCGTTTTGTTTGGGACGCATAAAACCGGACTGTTTATCAAAGAGATTTTTATAGAACTGCGAGCGTTTGAGGTGTAATTGGTATTGATCCCGATACCATTTATCAAGCGGAATTGCCTTTTTCTTTTCGTTGATATCTATTACGCTTCTACCCCAGGTGATCTCATCTGTTTCGGACAAAATCTTCGCCATCACAGCAATACAATAATCGTTATAGGCATATTCAAGAGTTTTTGAAACCGACTCCTGCTCGTCTTCCATCGAGATGTAACCGCGCTTCCGGTAGGAATCCAAACCGCGAAAATCGAGTTCCGCGGAATGTTTTGCCGCCTCAAAAGCTTTCACGTAATCAAAACCTTTGATCCCTTTTGCCATCGCATCTGCGATAACGGAGACGGAGTGATAACCGATCATCGTATCGGTCTCGTTTGCCGCTAGTTCCCAAACGGGGAGTTTTCCGCCTTGTTCGTAATGACGGATAAAGGTGTTTATAAAGTCGGCGGTCCGCTTCTCGTCAATGATCGTATAGAGCGGATGAGTGGCTCGGAAGGTGTCCCAGAGGGAGAAGATTGTGTAGTTGTCAGAGGAAGGACTTTGGTTTTTGGACTTTGGACTTTGGACACCGGACCCGGGACTGAAAACACTGTGGATCTTTTTGTCGAGTCCGAGATATTTTCCGTCAACGTCCTGAAAGATATTTGGCGCGATCATCGTATGGTAGAGCGCAGTGTATAACGTTGTCATTTGAGCATCGGTCCCGCCGGAGACCTCGATCTTTGAAAGTTCTTTGTTCCAATCCGATCTTGCGTCCTCTTTTACCTTTTCAAAATCCCAATGATCGAGTTCGGCTTTGAGATTTTTTCTTGCTCCTTCGATGCTGACAGGCGAAATTGCGACTCTGACGAGTATCTGTTCATTTTTCCCAGTTTCGAATTCGAAATAAGCCCTAAGACCATTACCAGTTGATCCGTTTTGCTCGATTATGTGACCGTTACTGAAAATAGATTTCTTAAAAGGTTTTGAAAACTCGATTACAAAAAACACCACTTGGTTTTCTGCCCAGCTGCTTGAACGGCGAAAACCTTCAATTTTATTTTTTCCAACGATTCTTGCCTCTGATGCTAAAACTTTATCTCGCCAAAACAAGTCAAGAAGTATTTGTGAATTGTTCGATCTGGGAAAGGTGTATCTATGAAGGCCTACTCGCTTTGTTGAAGTTAGTTCTGCGGTCACTCCATTATCTAAAAGTACAGAATAATATCCTGGTTCGGCTTTTTTTCATTAGAATGAGAAAATGTTGTTTTCCGGAAAGTCAGAAAAACTGCTAACTTCTTGTGCTGTTGGCAAAGCAGAATGTCACAGTAATCCGGAATACCGGTGCCGCTCAAATGAGTGTGCGAAAAGCCGTAGATCACATCATCTGAATAATGATAGCCGCCCGAACCATCCCAGTTATCAACCCTCGTATCGGGCGATAATTGAACAAATCCAAACGGAACCGTCGCGCCCGGGAAGGTGTGTCCGTGTCCGCCCGTACCGATAAACGGATCGACATATTTTGTGTAGTCTGGCTGTGCAAAAACGGTGAGCGAAAAGCAGTATGCAGCAAGAAAAACGACGGCTGGAAGAGTGAACCCTAAAAGTGATCTTCTAATATTCATATCGATTTGAGGGAACGCAGGCTGCCAGCCTGCAGCGTTTGCAAAGCAAACGAAAACGGTCGTCCTGTGTAGCATATCAAATTGACGTACGAAACTTATTCAGTTAGTTCGAACGCTTGGCGTTCGCTGCAGGCTGGCAGCCTGCGTTCCGCGTTTACAAAAATTTTAGCAGGTCGATCAAATCATCGGGGAGGGGCTGCAGAAACTCGAGCTTTTTCTTTGTAACAGGGTGCGTGAACGAAAGCTTTTCGGCGTGAAGATAAAAGCGGTTGAGATCCTTTATCGCCTTCCGCAATTGGGCGTCGGGGACTGTTTTGTCGCGGCCCTCATTATATGTTTCATCGCCGACGATCGGGTGCTTCAGGTGAGCCAGATGAACTCGGATCTGATGAGTGCGTCCGGTTTTTATCTGAACATCGAGAAGCGTAAACCGTTCAAAACGCTGCCGAACTTTGTAAACCGAGACCGCATTTCTGCCGTTTTTATCAACCGCCATCTTGACTCGGTTTTTCCGGTCGCGGGCGATCGGTTCTTCGATCACACCTTTGAGTTTTCTGACAAAACCGTGCGCGAGTGCGACGTAAGACTTAAATACCTTGCGGTCGCCGAATTGCGCAGAAAGTTTTTCGAGCGTCAGGTCGTTTTTTGCTACAACGATCAATCCCGAAGTGTCTTTATCAAGCCGGTGAACGATGCCGATGCGATCACGGGTTTCTTTCTTGAATCCCGAATCTTCAATATTAAATCTGTAAGCGATCGCATTTGCCAAAGTCCCGCCCGAAACACCGGCTCCGGGATGAACTACCATTCCGGCGGGCTTGTTGATGACGGCAAGATACTCATCTTCAAACACGATATCGAGCGGAATATTTTCCGGCTCAAACTTATCTGAAGAGGACTCGGAGAGTTCCGCGCTGACCACGTCTCCGGTGCGGAGCTTGTAAGATGACTTTGCCGCTCCGCCGTTTATCAAAACGTCGCCTTCATCGACGAGTTTTTTTAAACGCGAACGCGACCAGTCTTCAATCTTTTCAGACAGAAAAACATCAAGCCGTTTTCCGGCGTCTTCTTCCGAAGTTGTGAAGTCTCGGTTTTGATCGTTAATTGACACGGTTTTGAAGATAAACGACAAACAGCCGAATTGCACACTGAGATTAGGAATTCAGACGAAAATCACCTTAAGGCTATAAGTTATTATCTATCATCTTTTATCTATTCTGAATATAAGTTCTCAAATTCGAAATGGATAAAAGATGATAGATATCAGATTAGTGGTTTCTTTTAACTAACTAGACTCATCCGCTTGGGGCACCTGATCCGCGGACTGTTTTCTGCGCCAATACAAGAATGCGATCGATCCCGCCGCTACGATCAGACTGATCAATTGTGATGTTGAAAGCCCCGTTGCCGAGGTGATTCCGAGAATATCACCGCGCGGGTCATCGCGTACAAATTCGAGCGAAAAACGCACGAGGCTGTATATGAGCCCGTATGCAACCAGGACCTGTCCGTCAAATTTTTTGTGTTTGTGGAGGTAAACTAAAAACCCGAAAACGGCGAGCATGATAAACGATTCGTAAAGCTGCGTCGGGTGAAGAAAAAGATCGCTTCCGTCGGGACCGTAGATCGGAACTCCGGTGTTCTTATGACCGAGTTCGGTGAAATGAACGCCCCACGGCAGGTGGGTTTCCGATCCCCAGCAGCAGCCTGCCGAAAAGCATCCCTGGCGTCCAAAAAATTGTCCGAGGGCAACGCCGGGGGCGAATGCATCACCGACCTTCCAAAAGGGAAGCTTGTAATACCGGATAAGAAATGCGAGCGTAAAAAACCCGCCGAGAAAACCGCCGAAATAAACACCGCCCGAACGCAGAAAATCCAATGTGAATATCTGTACATTGTCTTCCGTAAAAAACATCAGAAACTTTGATCCGAGCAATCCGCCGATGATCGTCCAAAGCCCGAGATCGTAAATGCGTTCTTTTGGAAGACCGTCATTTTTCGCGAGGCGTGCGGCGGCAATGAGCGCAAACAAAAGCCCGAGAGCGAGCAAGACGCCGTAGGTATTTATTGGAAAACTGCCGATTCTGAATAATTCTGGATACATCTTGTTTATTTGATAACTGCCGCCTTCGCGAGATCAAACCGCATAACGATCTCACCTTCGAGTATTTCTCCGGTCTTTTCAAATCCTATGTCTGAATACAACTTTTCGGCGCTCGTATTCCCGGGGACAATGCTGAGATAGAGTTTTTCGCAGCCATCGATCTCCCGGGCTTTTTGGATAACTTCCAGCACCGCCGCTCTTCCATAGCCTCTGTTCTGAAATTTTTCATCGATCATCAGTCGCCCGAGATAATAACGTCCGTCGTCTTCGTCAAGACCGTACATTACAAATCCGACCATCTCGTCATCATCATACACAGCGCAGGCGGTGTTCGCAGGATAGACCTTTGTTTGCGCTATCGAATAGACGTTAGGCGCGACAAATCCCTCCTGACCTTCAGCGACTTTCAGTTTTACACATTCGCTGAAGTTTTCTTTTGTAATTTCGCGTAGGGAAATGCTCATTGCGGTAAAAGTCTTATTAATTCAAACGAATTGCGGCAGGCTCAATTTGATTCCAACTGCTTAGCCGGTGCTTCAGATTTACTTTCGTCATCATTTTCGGCTTCAGATTTCTCCTTTTTGCCTTTTTTTATCAGAAACATATCCAGTATCAATAAACCCGCGCCGGTGCAGATCGCGATATCGGCTACATTAAAGGTCGGATAGTGCCATCCGCCAAACTGGAAATCGATAAAATCGACGACAAATCCGAGACGGATCCGGTCGATTACATTTCCAAGAATACCCGCCAGAAAAAGGGCCAGTGCACCGAGAATGCGGTCGTCGTTTCGCGGTGTCCGCCAGAAGAAATAAAGCACAAGCGCAGCGGCAAAAAACGCAAGAAGCGATAATCCCCAGCGTCCCGAATCTCCATGGTCGTCAAACATACTGAACGCCACGCCGGTATTCTGCGCGTAGGCAAAGCTGAAGAAATCTTTGATCACTTCGATATCTCCGCCGAACCGAAGTCGCCGGACCGCCCATGCTTTTGAGGTCTGATCGATCAAAAACACGCCGCCCGCGATCGCCAGATAACCAAATTTCCAAAGGATATGTTTCTTATTCACGATAATTATTAAGCCGATGCTGTTTGCTGTATTTCGCCGAGTGCTTCGATGCACCGTTCGCAAACGGTCGGGTACTCTTCAAAATTCCCAACTTCGACCGAAAAATTCCAGCACCGCTCGCATTTTTCGCCATCGGCTGTTTTTACTTCAACATCCAGTTTATCACCTTCGGCCAATTCCGCCTGCGAAACGATGAAGATATACCTGAGTTCGCTTTCGTAATCTTTGAGAAAAGCGCGCGTTTCCGCGTCGACCGTTAAAACGACCTTCGCCTGAAGCGCTGATCCGATTCGCTTTTCGTTTCGCGCCGTTTCAAGCACTTTCAAAACCTCATCGCGGATTGTGAAGATACGTTCCCAACGCGACAAAAGTTCTTTTTCGTCCCGACCAGATGCTTCAGGAAATTCGGCCAAATGGACCGAAGCGAAACTTTGAGCCGGAAGATTTTCAAATGCTTCGTCGGCGGTAAATGAAAGGATCGGAGCCAGAAGACGCGACAGATTATCGGCTATCTTATAAACGGCTGTCTGTGCAGAGCGTCTCGCGGCAGATTTTGGTGCGGCGATATAAAGCCGGTCGCGAACGATATCAAAATACCGTGCCGAAAGCGTTACCGTTACAAAATCATAAAGCGTGCGGTACACAGCCTGAAAATCATAGCCCGAATAACCGGCGATTACCTTTTCAATAACAGCATCCAGACTCGCCAAAGCCCAGCGGTCGATCTCCTGTAATTCATCAAAACCGACTGCGTCTTTTTCGGGATCAAATCCCTCGAGATTGCCGAGCGCATAGCGAAGCGTATTTCTGAATTTTCGATAAGCATCGACGATCCGCTGAAGGATCTCATCCGAACAGCGGACATCTTCCGTGTAATCGACTGCCGCCGCCCAGAGTCTCAAAATTTCTGCACCTGACCGGTCGATGATCTCTTTTGGTGCAGTTACATTTCCGATCGATTTGCTCTGTTTTTTGCCTTCACCGTCAACAACCCAGCCGTGTGTCAGTACATTTCTGTAAGGTGCACTGTCATGCGCGGCAAGTCCGCAGATCAGCGATGAGTTAAACCAGCCGCGGTATTGATCGCCGCCTTCGAGATAAACATCCGCCGGAAATCTGAGATTTTCGCGAGTCCCCAAAACGGCGATGCACGATGAGCCCGAATCAAACCAGACATCGAGAATATCTGTCTCTTTTGTAAACGATCCGCCGCCGCACGATCCGCACTTAAAACCTTCCGGCAGAAGCTCACTTGCTTCTTTGTTGTACCAGGCGTCCGACGTTTCTTCCGCAAAAATATCGGCGATACGGTTGACGATCTCTACTTCGGCAACCGCCTCGTCGCAATCTGCGCAGTAAAAGACCGGGATAGGAACGCCCCATGCACGCTGCCTGGAGACACACCAGTCCGGACGGCCTTTGAGCATATTATGCATCCGTCCTTCGCCCCAGGCGGGATGCCAATTTACTTTTTTGATCTCCCTTAGTGCTGAAGCCCGAATGGAGCTGCTTCCGTCAGGATCCGAATCTGCAGCATTTCTTTCATCCTGATCCTGTTCAGCGGGACGCTGAACTGACAGCCGGCGCGACGCCGGCGCTACGGCTTCTTCGTCCATCGTAATAAACCACTGAGGCGTCGCACGAAAGATCACGGGATTTTTACACCGCCAGCAATGCGGATATCGATGCAGATAAGATTCCGTGTAGAGCAGCATTCCGGATTCGCGCAGAAAATCTACGATCTTTGCGTTTGCGTCAAAAACCTGCATTCCTCTGAAATGTTCTACTTCATCCTGAAAAACACCGCCATTATCTACCGGGCAGTAGATGTCCAGCCCGTACTGCTTTCCGATAACAAAGTCGTCGTGACCGTGTCCCGGTGCAGTGTGAACACAGCCTGTTCCGGCACTTCCGGATTTCGAATTTGATTCTTTTACATCGAGTTCCGTTTCGGCGTCAGATTCACCCAGGGTGACATGCGTACCGTTCATCAAAAGCGAAACGCGGTCAAGCCACGGATGTTTTGCTTCGAGCCGGTCGAGCTTGTCGCCCTTAAACCGCGCGATCTCTTTAGCATCTTCAAGGCCGACGGTCTCGGTCAGACTTTTAACAAGCTCAGACGCAAGAATATAAACCTCGCCGCCGGTTTCGATCGCCGAATACTCAAAATCGGGATGGACGGTGATTCCGAGGTTTGCCGGGATCGTCCATGGCGTTGTTGTCCAGATAAGTACAAAAACCTCTTTTCCGGTAAGCGCCTCATCGATTTGCGATGCGTCCGAAACTAACGGGAATTTTACGTAGATCGATGGCGACGTATGTTCGGCATATTCTACTTCGGCTTCGGCAAGCGCCGTTTGATCGTGGACGCACCAGTAAACCGGCCTTGCACCTTTATAAACGTAGCCGCGTTCGAGATATTTTCCGAAAAGCCGGGCCGTTTCCGATTCGTATTCGTGCGACATCGTCAGATACGGATTATCCCATTCACCCAAAACGCCGATCCGCTGAAAATCCTGTGTTTGATCCTTCAGCGCCTTTGCGGCGTGTTCGCGGCAGATCCTTCGAAACGTGCCGACCGGAAGATCGTTCTTATTCTTACCCTTTGCGGCAAGTGCTTTCTCAACGTATTTTTCGATAGGCAAACCATGGCAGTCGTAACCCGGAACATACGGCGAATCAAAACCGCGCATCGTTGCGGTTTTTACAATGAAATCTTTGAGGATCTTATTTAAAGCGGTTCCGATGTGGATATTGTCATTCGCATACGGAGGACCGTCATGCAATATAAATTGCTCCGCGCCTTTCCGCGCCTCGCGGATCTTGCCGTATAGATCCATTTCCTGCCACTTTTTCAGTCGCGCCGGTTCGGACTGCGTAAGATTTGCCTTCTGCGCAAAATCAGTTGCGGGCAAATTGATCGTTTTCTTTAGATTTACTGGTTCGCTCATATTTTCATGTATTAGCCGCTCGCGACCGTTTATCGAATTGATAATGATAATTGTTTAGCCTGAAATGCTCAATTTACAAATCAAAAAGTCCCAAGCCGTGTTGTCGGGCTTGGGACTTTTGCAAAGCTTTACCTTTGGCTCACTCTTTTAAGGAGTAAAGTCCCTGAGGGTAATAATGATTATTTGGTCTGATTGCGGTCTCATAAATTTACCGTCTCATTTATGCCAATAAAAATTCCAATAGTCAATCCGTTTGTTGGCGGTTATGAGCGATCTGACGGTTCCGGGAATACCGTAATATCGATGTCAGGGTCGAGATTTTCCTCAGCCTGTTTTAAAACAATATCGGTCATCGTAAGCAAACCCTTTAATTTTCGGTCTTCCCTCGAATCGACGACGGCGATCTGTCTTACACTTAATGCGTGCATCTTTACTATTGCTTCGAGCAGGTTTGCGTCTGACAGAATATACGGGCGCGAATCGATGACGTCACTTATCGGCATTTCACCGTTTCCTTCGGCAAGCATTCTTCTCATCCGTGATTCACTGATCATTCCGACATATCTTTGCTTTTTATTGACAACTGGAAACCCAGTGAAATGCTGTCCCTGTGCAAACTTTACGCCCTCAGCGATCGTCATCGAATATTCGAGAGTGACGGGGTCTGCACTCATAACCTGCTGAACATCAATACTTTCGAGTATTCTTTTATTGGATTTATTGCGGTTTGGCAGCGTTATACCGTCTTGTTCGAGAAGTGCATCGTATATCGGAGTTGAACGAAACCGCTTGGTGACGACATATGAAGTAGCATTGGCGAGCATCAGCGGCAATATAAGCGAATATGCACCGGTCATTTCAAATATGATGATCACTGAAGTGATCGGTGCCCTGATTATTCCGGCAAAAACCGCTCCCATCCCGACGAGCGCAAAAGCACCCAGTTCATTGCTGCTCTGGTGTCCGAAAACTTCGACATTTAGAAAACCGAATATACCGCCTAGCATCGCTCCGATAAAGAGTGACGGCGCAAAGATCCCGCCTGCACCTCCGCTTGCATAGGAGAAAACGGTAGCGATGATCTTCATTACGCATAATGCGATCATAATTTGAATTGCCAATTTACCGGATAAGCCGTGCGAGAGGGTATCATATCCGCCGCCTGTGATTCCGGCTGTTTTAAACCAAAGCAAAGCGATTACCGCGAGGATTCCCGTGACGATTCCGCCGATCGATGGACGCATCCAGAGAGGAACTCGCCGAAGCTCACGAAATTTTTTTCTTAAGTATAAAAGTAAATCGCCGAACAAGATAGAAACTCCCGAAGCGGCAATACCCAATAAGCCGTAAAAGATAAGCGAAGAAGCGTGATGAAAACCGTAATTTCCCGGGACGGTGAAGACAGGATGTTCGCCTAAAATACTGCGTTCGACAACTGCGGCAAGAGCTGCTGCGACCACTACTCCGGAAAGGATCGTGTCATCTAGATCGCCGACGATCTCTTCGATCGTAAAAACCACCGCTGCGATCGGCGCATTAAAGGCAGCCGCGATTCCCGCAGCCGCTCCAACCGGCAGAAGCCGCGCGAGATTTCGCCTCGACAAAGCTGCCAAACGTCCTAACGATGCCGCTATTCCGGCACAGATCTGAACCGTTGGGCCTTCTCGTCCGAGGGATGCTCCCGAGCCGATCTGAAGAGCACTGATCAGGAATTTTCCCAGGGCAGTGCCAAGGGGTATTTTTCCGCCTTTTATCACATAACCGACTTTTACTTCCGGAATACCGCTTCCGCGCGCGTCCGGTACGAGATTCGTCAGCAGCCAGCCGCAAACAAGACCACCCGCAACAGGAACCAATATCGTAAGCCAGATCCATGAATATCCGGGCGAGTTCATCGCGCGATCTATCAAGTTTTGTTCGGTGAAACGGATAGCCAGATGAAATGCTACTGCAGCCAAACCGCAAACCACACCGATAAATATCGTTAAGCCGAAAACTCGCTGAGTTTCCGATGGGATCAGCTTTATGAAGATCCGCAAAAACTCTATATTTATCGAATGAAGGCGTCTTCGAATGAGACGCAGTTTTGCCCTTTTGCGACGGGAAATACTCACTTATTTACAACCATAGTTCTTTTTGAAAAAATTACCAATTCACATCCGGTAACACAATTCCCACTTCGATCAATGCAGCACAAACGTATGGCTTTCAAGTTCAAGCGGACCTTTTGCGGAAATTGATTTAATAGAGTTCTATTGGTTTTACAAAGCAAACGAATTGAATTATCGTGGCATCCTTAGAACGTAATGAATAAGCTTTTATCTCTAATTTTTATCACAGCCCTGTCGGTTTCTGTTTTCGCGCAGGACGGTCAGAAGGATCCGGTCACTCAGGCCGAGTATGTAAAGATGCTTTACGGACTGGACGCCAATCCGGCAAGCAAAGACGACCTCATTCAGGCGCTCAGAAAACGCGGCATCGATTTCACTTTGACGAGCGGACTGCGAAGTTTAACGATCTCAAAAAGCAGAAACGATGCCGAGCTGCGAAGGACGCTTGAGGAAGCAAACCGACGTCGCGAAAACCCGTCGGCAGCGCAACCTCCAAGCGTAAAAGAAGCACTCGAACTGCTCGACCGTACTCGCCAGAACACGCTTGAAGCCGTCGAACAAATGCCGGATTTTGTAGTAAAACAGCGGATCCAGCGGTCAGCGGCTTATGCCGGAACAAATAATTTCAGAAGTTTGGACCGTCTTATTGTTGCTGTAAGTTATCTTGCAAAGGGTGAAGAGGAATACCGCGTACTTTCGATAAACGGCGTAAGACAGGATGCGCCAAAGGCAAAACGCGATTATTCGGAAGTTCAGGGTACAAGTTCAACGGGTGAGTTTGTCACAGTTTTGGCGACGATCTTTAAAAGGGAAAATGAAACGAAATTCGAGGTTGTCGATACAGATCAGATAAAGGATCAGCGCGCAGTTGTTTACGATTTCTCGATCACAAAAGATAAAGCGCAGCAAAGAATTACCGCCCAGCAAATGATCACCGAATCGACGATCACCGGAATGAACGGCCGGATCTGGATCGACCGCGATAAATCGCGGGTGCTTCGAATCGAGAGTTACGCTACGGAGATACCCGGGGACTTTCCTATCCAGGCGGCAAAACGCATTATCGAATATGATTGGGTAAAAATTAACGATGAAGATTATCTTCTGCCCTCGCTTTCTGACGTCAGGCTTACGTTCCGGCAAAGAAAAGATATTTTTGAATCGCGCAATCTGATCGCTTTTCAGGATTATAAGAAATATGGTTCGGAAGTTATTATTCTCGATGATGACGAGGTAGTAACCGATGAGGATGTGAAAGACGGAACCGGGGATCCGGCAGCGGACGACCAGCCGCAGCGGTAAACTACATACTGTAGCCAAGCCAGATAAGAGCCGAAGGGACGATCAGCCAAAGAAGCCCTTTTATCAGAAAAAACAAAAAACCGGCAACCCCGAAGCGTTTTATCAAACGGGTGATCGCGGATCGCTTTTGTTCGTTCTCAGCTTTCTGCATAGGTACAAAAATACTATCAGCAGATTTTCTTTGCAAACCGGAACCCTGCGGCAGCCGGCCGTTTCTTTGTTAAAAATTCAGGTAAACTTCTTAAATGTTTTTAATACTGTCGGCTATTGAAGGTAAATTTATTTGCTCGAATTAATAAAACTCGATAATACGATCAAACTCGATATCCGTTATGCCCGAAGCGATAACTTTGTCGGCAGACCGGTTTATAAAGAGGCGCGCGCTTTTTTGCAAAAAGACGCGGCTCAAGCGCTTGTCAGAGTTCACCGGAAGATCGGATCTGAAGGATTTGGTCTGATCATTTTCGACGGTTATCGTCCCTGGTCGGTAACAAAGATCTTTTGGGACGTTGTGGAAGAACATCAACGCAAGTTTGTTGCAGACCCGGAATTCGGCTCGAAACATAACCGGGGCTGCGCCGTCGATCTGAGCATGTATAATCTTAATTCCGGTCGGCTCGTCGAAATGCCGTCTGACTTTGATGAGTTTAATGAAAAAGCATCTCCCGATTATGAGGGCGGATCGAAAGAAGAAACCGCTAACCGTGACTTCCTCCGCGTGAACATGGAATCCGAAGGCTTTAGTGTCAATCCAAAAGAATGGTGGCACTTTGATTATAAAACCTGGCAAGACTATGAAATTTACGATCTGCAGTTCTCTGAGCTCGAAAGTGCGGAGCAAGCAGGCTGACAGACATTCATTTCTTCCGGTCTTCTGACGCATTCAACATATCTTCCGCTCGGAGCAAAATCGCCTCTCCCAGCTTCAAAAGAAAATTTTTCGGTGTTAATGTATATGTAAAGACATATATGTAATGTTTGATCCGGTTGGGAAATTCCGTTTCTCAAAACAAAAAGGGGTTCAAAATAGCAATCGATGACAACTTCGAGAAGGTTAGCAGCTGAGTTCATCGGCACGGCCGGACTTTTGGCCGCCGTCGTCGGTTCCGGAATTATGGGCGAAAATCTGGCGGCAGGAAATGTCGCGATAGCGCTGCTTGCCAATACGATCGCGACCGGCGCTGCGCTTGTTTTCTTGATATGGGGTTTTATCGATATCTCGGGCGCCCATTTTAATCCGGCTGTTACGTTGACCGAGGCGGCACGCGGCGCGATTAGTTGGCAGGACAGTCTCGGATATATTGCAGCGCAAATACTCGGAGCATTTTTTGGAGTAGGTTTGGCAAATCTGATGTTTGAACTGCCTGCATATTCAGCCTCGCTAAAGATCAGAACCGGTTCGGCTCAGTTCCTGGGAGAGCTGATCGCGACTTTCGGATTGATCGGTGTGATCCGTCTGGGAGTTAAGTTTCGGCCTGACAGGATCGCGGTCATGGTTGCGTCTTACATTACGGCGGCTTATTGGTTTACGAGTTCGACCTCATTTGCCAATCCGGCTGTAACTCTCGCCCGGGCGGCCTCAAACACATTTGCCGGAATAGCTCCTCTGAATGTACCGTGGTTCATCATTGCGCAGTTCACCGGAGCCTTTCTTGCACTCTTTGTTTTTAATTGGCTTCTAAAGGAAGAGAAGGAGACACAATGACCGAAACCAAGAAGAGCATACTTGTTCTCTGCACGGGGAATTCCGCCCGAAGTCAAATGGCGGAGGCCCTGCTCAAACACATCTGTGAAGACAGATATGAAATTGCAAGCGCCGGAACAAAACCGGGCGTTGTCCGCCCCGAGGCGATCAAAGCTATCGGCGAACTCGGTATCGATATTTCGGACTACCGGTCTAAATCGGTTGACGAGTTTTTGGATCGCGAGATCGATTTTGTCTTGACGGTTTGCGACAATGCAAAAGAAAGTTGTCCCGTCTTTCCGGCGAAGACAAAACGGATCCACAAAGCATTTGAAGATCCGGCTGAAGCCGCGGGAGATTTTGACACGCGGCTCGATTCCTTCCTAAAGGTGCGCGATGAGATCAGAGAGTATCTGCCGATCTTTCTTACCGAGATCGGTACCGAATAGGTACAGCGACTATTCAGATCAAATTTTAAACCGAAAAAGAGACGGATCATAAATCCGCCTCTTTTTCTACTTTAAGGAGAAAACAAACTATTAGTTGTCTTCCTGAGAATTGCTTTTTTCAGTTCTTTCCTTTCTTCGCTCTTCAAAGCGTTTCTTTCGTTCTTCCATGCGTGTTTTCATTTCCTGCATGCGCTTTTCGCGTTCTGCCTTCCGCGCTTCAACCTTTTGTTTCTGCTCGGCATTGAGAATTCCTAAGAACGACTGATGGAATTTCTCCGCATCTGCTTTTCGCTGATTACGGTAGGTCTCGATCTGAGCTTTCTGAGCTTCGGTAAGCAGACCGCTTCTTTGCGCCATCATCAGTTTTCTCATTTCTTCGCTCTTTGCTTTACCGTTTTCGCGCTGCGTTTCCATGAGCTTTTGAACCTGAAGCTTCTGACTGTCGCTCAAGTTGAGATCACGAAATGCCATTCCCATTCCGCCTCTTCTGCCGCGCTGACCCTGTCTCCCGCGCATTCCCTTTCTTCCTTGCTTTCCGCGCATACGGCGCATTCCGCGTTTATCGCCGGGGCCGTCTTTTCTCATCGCATCCGGTCTGTCCGGCCGTTTTGGCTGCGAAGAATCCTGCGCATAAGTAAATACGCTCAGCATAGCAAGCGCCAGGGCTAAAGTTAGTGTTGATGTTAGTTTACGTCCAAATGACATTATATTTTTACCTCTCGTCTTTAAAATAATTGCTGTAAAACTGCTAATTTAGACGCAGGTATTGCGACTTTAGCCGAAAAAGTTACCGGAAAAATCGAATTAAACATTTAACATTTAGTAAACAGCGATATAAAATGCGGAGTTTGGATAGAAGCAATAAACGGAAAACACAATAGATGAGATTTTTATCGGAAATAGATTCACCAAAAGATCTGCGCGAACTACGGATCGAAGATCTGCAGGAAGTCGCGGACGAAGTAAGACAATTCATACTTGAAACGTGTTCACGGATCGGCGGGCATACCGGGGCGTCACTTGGCGCCGTCGAACTTGCCGTGGCGATGCATTATGCGTTTAACACACCGCACGACAAACTCGTCTGGGACGTAGGACATCAGGCTTATGCTCACAAAATTCTGACGGGCCGGCGCGACCGGATGAGTACGATCAAGAAAGACGGCGGTTTGAGTCCTTTTCTCCGGCGCGACGAATCTGAATACGACACCTTCGGGGCAGGTCATGCCTCGACCTCACTTTCGGCCGCACTTGGAATGGCCGTTGCACGCGACAAGCAGGACGAAGATTTTCACGTCTGCGCTTTGATCGGTGATTCATCGCTCGCGGGCGGAATGGCCATGGAGGCGATAAATCAGGCCGGGCATTTGAAATCGCGGCTCATCGTCATCCTCAATGACAATGAGATGTCGATCGCTCCGGCTGTCGGCGCTTTAACGGGTTACCTCAACCGGATCAAAGAAGCGCAAAGTTATCAGCATATAAAAGAAGAGATCGGCGATACTTTGGAAAGCGTCCCAGGCGTCGGACACAGTCTGCGGAAGGCAGCGAAATCCTTTAAAGATGCGATCGCCGCGGCGGTACTGCCGGGAGCGCTTGTCAATGAGCTCGGGTTCAAATACATCGGGTATGTTGATGGTCACAATGTTCCGGCGCTTGTCAAAGCTCTTGAAGAAGCGAAAAAAGTCGACGACGGTCCGGTGATCGTCCACGCATTGACCAAAAAAGGAAAAGGCTATCCGTCACCCGAAGAAAATTATTATGCGTGGCACGCGACCGGCCCGTTTGATATCGAAACCGGCGAAGCGATCAAATCCACAAAACCCGCTCCGCCCGCATACACCAAAGTTTTCGGCGAGACGATGTGCGAGTTGATGGCCGGCGATGAAAAGATCGTCGCACTGACGGCCGCGATGCCGGACGGAACGGGCGTTGATAAAGTTCTAGAAAAATATCCGGAGCGCTCCTTTGACGTCGGGATCGCCGAACAGCATGCTGTTACATTTTGTGCGGGAATGGCAGTTGAGGGGCTAAAACCCGTTGCGGCGATATACTCCACGTTTCTGCAGCGCGGTTTTGATCAGATCATCCACGATGTTTGTCTTCAGGATCTTAACGTTACATTCGCAATGGATCGTGCCGGTATCGTTGGAGCAGACGGGCCTACTCATCACGGGCTTCTCGATATTGCATATCTCAGGGGCTATCCGAACATCGTTTTGATGGCGCCGAAAGATGAAGCCGAAATGCGCGACATGATGCTGACGGCGATCGAACATCCCGGACCGGCCGCACTCAGATATCCCCGCGGAGAAGGCGTCGGAGCGGATATTGAACGGAAGCCGCAGCTGCTTGAAATAGGTAAGGCGGAAACGCTCCGTGAAGGCAAGGATATCGCGATCGCAGCATACGGCTCGATGGTTCATCCCGCGCTTGATGCAGCAGAAAAACTCAAAAGCGGCGGCATATCTGCAACCGTTGTGAACGCACGGTTTGTAAAACCGCTCGACAAGGAGTTGATGCTCGAACTCGCAAAAAACAATCGTTTGATAATCACCGTCGAAGAAGCTTATCTTGCCGGCGGATTTGGTTCCGCAGTTATGGAACTGCTTGAAGAACACTCATTGCTCGATTCGGTAAAATTGGCAAGAATGGGAGTTCCGGATGAGATTGTTACACACGGCGATCCGAAGTTGCTCCGCGCGAAATACGGACTTGATGCAAACGGAATACAACTGAAAGTAAAGGAATCTATCGAAGCGCTTGACGGCGGCCGCGCTCAAAAGCAGCGTCTGAAAATTCTGGGTTGATCCCGAAATAAGAAAAACGAAAATATGGAAAACGAAAACAAATCAGGTAAAAGTGCAGCGCCTTTTATTATTATTGGATTAATCATTCTCGCCACGATCGCCGGTATCTGGTGGATATCTCAATCCGGTGCACCGGGCGGCGAGACAAACACGAATTCTGCCGAATCTACGCCGAGAACCGAGGACACATACGCAAAAGCGCCTGCCGGAGCAGTGCCGGAGCATTTCAAGGGTTCTCAGACGGCGACCGTTGTTGTTGAAGAATTTGCGGATTTTCAATGTCCGGCATGTCGCGATATGCACAAGACCGTAAACGAGATCAACGCAGCTTACGGCAGTCAGATAAAATTTGTTTTTCGTAATTATCCATTGATCCAGACCCATCCGAAGGCCTACGATGCGGCGGTTGCTGCAGAAGCCGCGGGACTTCAGGGTAAGTTCTGGGAAATGCAGAATCTTCTTTTTACAAATCAGGAAAAATGGTCAACCGAGCCGAACCACCGAAGCATATTTGCGGAATACGCAAAAACTATCGGTCTCGACATGGATAAATTTTCTCAGGATTCGCTCGGAATAAATGCAAAGAGCCGCGTGGACGCGGATATGCAGAGAGGTAATGGTGTCGGGATCCGTTCAACTCCGACGATCTTTGTAAACGGAAAGCCGCTCGCGTTTGAACAATCGACCGTAGAAGGAATCAAAGCTGCGATCGATGCAGAACTAAAACGCACGGCGCCAAAGACCGAAGAGAATTCTGATGCTGCGGGGAATAATAATGCCGGTTCGGGGGATGAAAAGAAAGACGAACCGTCGGCAGGCAACACGTCGAATTCCGAATCAAATTCTGAAAAGAAATAAACGATGGAAGCATCTGAGATCAAACAACCTGTCAAACAAACAGCCACTAAATCATCCGTTTTAGCGGCTGTTGTTGCATTGATCGGACTGGCCGATTCCGCTTATTTGACGGCGAAGCATTTTAACGGAACAAAAGTTCCGTGCAGCATCGTATCCGGGTGCGAAACCGTTTTGACCAGTTCCTATGCCGAATTTTACGGGATTCCGACTGCTGCTTTCGGGGTTCTGGCTTATCTGCTGGCGTTTAGTCTCGCACTGCTGACGGCCTTTGGAAGCCGCGGTTTGTGGAATCTGTTCGGAGCCCTGACGGTAATTATGACGGCTTTTACGCTTTGGTTGATCTATCTTCAGGCTTTTGTGATCGGTGCATTTTGTCAGTTCTGTCTGATCTCCGCTGCAACAACGATTACGCTCTTCACGATCTACGTTATAAGCCGTCTCGCTGGCGCTAAAATTTCTCAATAGCGTGTTTATATCTTCTCTGAGACTTTGCGGGATAAAAAAGTTCCCGCAAAGTTGCAAAGTATTGTTGCATGTTCAATTTAAGCAACACAGTATCACGACACATCCGGCGCTAAATAAACTTGACCTAAAACTGAATCCGATCTGACCTGCCGTGCGAAATTACAATACAAGAGGCGGGTGAGAATAACCTGCCGCAGTTTTGCAAAGACTACGTGTTATTGCGGTTAAAAATTCATTGCAGGTTGGCAAAAGAAGTTAGATATTGTAGCTTTATCTCTATACATTTAGAAAGAAAAGCTTCAAAATTCTCGGACTAAAACTTGGCTGAATCTATCCTAAAACGTATTTCTACCGGAGATAACACTGCCGTACAAGAGTGCCTTGACACTTATGGCGGCCTGATCTGGTCTCTGGCGCGACGCATGCTTCCCGATGCGAACGACGCTGAAGACGCTGTGCAGGAGATCTTTGTAGAGATTTGGAAAAACGCTGAGCGGTTTGATGAAGAAAAATCTTCAGAAACAACGTTCATAGCGATGATCGCGAGAAGACGTCTGATCGACCGGTTAAGAAAGATCGACAGACAGCCAAACGCTGATTCATTTGAAGAAATGGTTACTGAGCCCGTAGGAAAAGACGGAAGAGAAGTTTACGTATCGATCGAAGCCAAAAGAGCGGCGTCAGCGATGAACGAACTTCGGCCGGAGCAGAAAAAGGTTTTGCAGCTTTCGATCGTCGAAGGATATTCACACAGCGAGATCGCGGATCTGTTAGAGATACCGCTCGGAACAGTCAAAACGTATGCGCGGCGGGGCCTGATCGAGGTTAGGGAAATCCTTGCCTCGGAAAGAGAAAAATTTGACCAGGGGGTGACGGCATGAGCGAAAACGAAAAGAAAGACCGAATGCTGGAACTCCTTGCTGATCAGGCGGTATTTGGTCTGACAGTAGAAGAAAAGGCCGAGTTTGAAGCGCTTAGTAAAGAATTTCCGGGACTTGCAGATGACTTCTCGCTTGAAGAAACTGCGGCGGCGATCGCATTTGCCGGGATCGGGGAAAGAGAAGAAATGCCCGAACATCTCCGGTCGGCGATCCTCAAGGATGCAGCGAATCATCTACAGCCGAAAGCCGAACTAAGCGACAAGATCGACAACCTTGTCGAAACCGCCACGCTCAGAGTTCCTGAAAGAGTAGTTTTTGAAGAGCCGAAGCGTCCCTACTGGCACTGGCTTGGATGGGCGGTCGCGGGTGCTGCATGTCTTGTTTTGGCGGTAAATGTTTGGTTTACGCGTTTAGGGCCTGTTGAAGTCGCGGGTGATCCGCAGGCTGCGCAGTCACCGACTCCGGAACCGAGCATGACCCAAAAACGAGATCGGCTTCTGGCGTCGGCAAAAGAGATTTTCAAAGCGCCTGTATCTTCGCCGGCCGAGGATAAATCGCTTTCGGGTGAAATTGTCTGGAGCGACGCGGAGCAGGCCGGCTTTATGACATTTAAGGGACTGCCTGTTAATGACAAGTCGAAGGAAACTTACCAACTCTGGATCTTTGATGAGACGCAGGATGAGAAAACTCCGGTTGACGGCGGTGTGTTTGATATCAACGAGAACGGCGAAGTGATAATTCCGATCGATGCAAAACTCAACGTGAAGAACCCGAAAATGTTTGCGGTAACGGTTGAAAAGCCCGGCGGCGTCGTAGTTTCAAAACGCGAAAAGATCGTCGCGCTCGGAAAAGTTCAAACCTAAACAAATCACGCCTTCGGCACTGTCAGAGGCGATGCGTTCTTTTCTCGTTTCGGCGTGTAAATTTGCTTGTTTACTCTCGTCAAATTCTCTACAATTCCTCTCACACAAAAGAATTCAGTTTTACATTTTCCGTAAATACGCAGAAATAAGAGGAGTCTGAGATGAGTTTGAAGAGTACATTTGTCTTTTTGATCAGCCTGGTATTGTTTATGTCTGTAATGATTTCCGCACAGGATGGCGATAAGCTTCCAAAGCTTGACTATACGGAGTTTACGCTCCGAAACGGTCTGCGCGTAGTTATGCATCAGGACCGCTCGACACCGATCGTAGCGGTAAACGTTTGGTATCACGTGGGTTCAAAAAATGAAGTCCCCGGCAGAACGGGGTTTGCACATCTTTTCGAGCACATGATGTTTCAGGGTTCGAAGAACTACAACGATGATTATTTCAAGCCGCTTCAGGAAGCGGGCGCAAATATCAACGGATCGACAAACGGCGACAGAACAAATTATTACGAGGTTGTACCTTCGAATTTTTTAGAACTTGCTCTGTTTATGGAAGCCGACCGGATGGGCGGACTTCTTCCGGCGATGACGATGGAAAAACTGAATAATCAGCGCGACGTTGTAAAAAATGAACGCCGGCAGAATTACGATAATCGCCCGTACGGTACCGCAACCGAAAAGATCCAAAGTATTATTTATCCTGCGGATCATCCGTATCACTGGACAACGATCGGCTCGCTCGAAGATCTGACCCGCGCTTCAATGGACGATGTGCAGTCGTTTTTCCGCAAATACTATGCTCCGAACAATGCTTCGCTTGTGATCGCCGGTGATTTTGATCCCGTGCAGGCGAAAACGTGGGTTGAAAAATATTTCGGCGGGATTGCGAGAGGTGAAATGATCGACAGACCGAATCCGCCCGCTCCTAAAATAAACGGCGAAATTCGGAAGAGTTTTGAAGATGCCGTTCAGCTTCCGCGCCGATATATGGTTTGGCTTTCCGCACCGAGGTTTAGCGAAGATGAGGCGGCACTTGATATTTTGAGTGCAATTCTCTCTGACGGAAGAGGTTCGAGACTCCAAAGCAAATTGCTCTACGAAAAGCAGCTCGTTCAGGCGATCTTTGCTTCAAATCCATCCCGCGAGATCAGCGGAAATTTCACGATCACAGCAACTGCCCGGCCAAAGCAGTCTCTGGACGAGATCGAAAAGCTGATAAATGTCGAGATCGAACGAATAAAGAACGAACCTCCGTCTCAGGACGAAGTGACCCGGGCGAAAAACGGCTATGAATCGGGATTTGTTTTCGGGCTCCAAACCGTGCTCGGGAAAGCCGATCAGATGAACAGCAACAATACGTTTCAGGGAAAACCTGACATCTTTCAATCCGAGCTTGAAAAGTATCGTGCTGTTACGCCCGAAGATGTTCAGCGTGTGGCAAAGAAATATCTCGGAAGCGACCGGCTTGTGATGTCATTTGTGCCGGGAGAAAATCAGGGTGCTCCCAGATCGAACGGAGCAAACCGGCCAACTTCCGTAACGGAATCGGAAGATGACGCGGATTCGACAAAACCTGCTAAGTCGGACTTTTCCGCCAATCTGCCAAAGGCGGGTCCGGATCCGAAATTTTCACTTCCGAAGATCCAGAAGCGCAAACTTTCAAACGGATTGAATGTCTGGGTCGTGCCGCAGAGTGAATTGCCGATCGTTTCGATGAATCTGGTGATCGGAACGGGCGGGGCCGCAAACCCGGACGGGAAAGAAGGATTGGCTCAGCTGACCGCGGGTCTTCTCGATGACGGCACAAAGAACCGCACGGCACTCGATATCTCAAATGAAGAACAAAATCTCGGAATTTCGATGGGCGTTTTCTCGGGTTGGGATTCGACAAATGCCACGATGCAGACGCTTACAAAGCATCTCGACAAGGCGCTCGATCTATATGCCGATGTCGTCGTAAATCCGACATTCCCGGAAAACGAACTCGAAACCGTCAAACGCCGCTCGGTTGTCGGGTTTATGCAGAGAAAAGACAGCGCTCCGGCGATCGCCGGGATCGTTTACAATAAATTGCTTTACGGCGGAGATCATCCTTACGGAAGACCGCTGGACGGCAATGAAGTTTCGATCGGTGCTATTAAGCGCGCGGATCTGGTTGAATTCTATGATTCTTATTATCGCCCTAACAATTCGACGATCATTGTTGTCGGCGATGTGAAAACAGATACGCTCATACCAAAACTCGAAAAAGCCTTTGCCGGATGGAAACCTGCAGAAGTTCCGACAACCGAAGTTCCGGAGCCGGAGACATTTGATAAACCGGGTATCTATATCGTTGACAAACCGGGCGCGGCGCAAAGCGAACTCCGCATCGGACAGATCGGTGTTGCCCGGGATCATCCCGATTACATACCGATCCTCGTGATGAATCAGATCCTCGGCGGGCAGTTTTCCGCGCGTGTGAATATGAATCTTCGCGAAGATAAGGGATACACATACGGCGCGCGAAGCAGTTTTTCGTTCCGCCGCGGAGCCGGACCTTTTACCGCGTCAGCGGGTGTACAAACCGCGGTGACAAAAGAATCGGTGGTCGAATTTCTCAAAGAACTCAATGGAATTCGGGGAGCGATCCCGGTAACGGAAGGGGAGCTGGATTACAGCAAACAAAGCCTCATCCGCAGTTTCCCGCGCAGTGTCGAAACCGTCGGACAGATCGCCGGACAGCTTTCGAATCTCGTCGTTTATGATCTTTCCGATGATTATGTAAATGATTATCTGGCAAAGATCGCCAAGGTGACTGTCGCCGATGTAAATCGCGTGGCGAATAAATATCTGACACCGGACAAGATGGCGATCGTTATTGTCGGCGACAAAAAAGTGATCGAGCCCGGATTGCTTCAAATCGCAAACTGGGGCGATTCGATCAGCTTTTTGGACACGGAAGGGAATTTGATCACGGCCGCTTCGGTTGAGGATAATTAAGAACTATTAAATGTTAGGGGCAGGATCGTTTCGATTCTGCCCTGTTTTGTGCCTGCAGCACGGCACCGGGGTTGTTAGTATCCTGTTCTTCAGATCTGACCGCGGAAGCGATCACTTACGTCGGGCTGCGGATACGATCAATCCGTATCGCGGGCTGGTCTGGCCGACAGCACGGCGAGCGGCAGCGGTCTGGTTTTTATAGAAATGGACTCTTTTAAGCATGCTATGATGGCCAAGCCGTTCATTTCGGCTTAGTTGAAATGAAATAATCCTGATGGTATTCTCATCAAGTTGAAATTGGATCTGATCGCGCGGAAACGCAATTCGGTTTACGCTTTACGCAAGATCGACCATTCAATCTCTAAACTTTTTTTCAGCAAATCGCGAATAGCGTAAAACGTACCGCAAAAGACGGGGCCGTAGCTCAGCTGGGAGAGCGCATGACTGGCAGTCATGGAGGTCAGGGTTCGATCCCCTCGGCTCCACCAATTTAACCTAAAGTATATCAATAAAATACAATAATTAAATTGATCCAGTGGAATCCAACCTGGCCTTCTTTCCCTCGTGTATTTCCTCTAACCGCGCAAAGTCATTCACATTCAAACCCGATTAGGTCCGAATACCTGATACCACCCGTGCGATTAGACTTTTCAGCAAGTAATAGATAGCCCGCCGAACTAAAAGATCCGCGTGTCGGTTAAGGAGATAACTCCTCCTCCTGCTCCGCAGTTAAATTGTCCCAAAACAGTTTCCGTGCCGGTGCACGATCCGCCGGTTGAGGTGTAGGAGCGGAGTTCCTTTATTTGGTTGCCGCATTGCTGCGGACAAACGGCAACTTGATTTGGCAAAAAACAAGGACTAACAGGACAAGCGTTGCTTTGAGCGCTTACGGCGGTCGGGGCGACGATCGAAGAAACTATCGGCAAGAGAGCCATTCCGCCGATTCCAAGTCTCTTTACAACTTCTCTTCGAGATATCCGGCTAAACCTTCCGTACTGGCTTGGTCGTTTCTCCAGCAGATCATTTCTATCCAGTTCTTCGAGGGCAAACCAAACCAGATCTTCGTCGAACCTGATTTTGAGCTGTTTTGTCATCTCATCAGATATTTCGGAGACCCGACGCTTTCCATTGCAAAGTTTCCAGATAAGAGCCGAAGTTTCGTTTAAACAGCACGCTTTGTTGGTTCTGATATCAAAAGTCAATGTTTCACTGCCCGATCCCTGTACTACCAGATCGGCGGTTCGTGCCAATGGACTATAGTTCATTCAGTGCTCCCTGCATCGTTGACTTAAAACCGTGAGCCGCTGAAAAAAACGGACGGATTATCGCAGATGATCAAATTTGTATATTGTGGTGAGAGTATATTTTAGGAGCTGAATTGAGTCAAAAAAATTGTATCGATCTCAGGGATACATATCATATCGTGAACGCAGGAAAACCGCTGATTATATGGGATGCACACAATAGGTGCGGATTCGGGCATTACTTTCAAACCCGATCCCCGTCTCGGCGATGCGGTCCGTGGTTTTTCGGTATACTGTATACTCCGACCGCGTAAACGGCGATTTGCACAAGATAAATATGGAACGAATTGTATTTTTAGACAGGAGCAGTATCGAAGCAGTGATCAGAGAGCCTTCATTCGAGCACGAATGGATCGATTTTCCGATGACACAGCCCGGCGAGGTGGTTGAACGTTTAAAAGATGCGACGATCGCCGTTACGAATAAAGTTCCGCTTCGGAAGGAATCGATCGATCAACTGCCAAAGCTTAAAAAAATTGCGGTTGCTGCGACCGGCACGGATTGTGTTGATGTTAACTACTGCCAAGAAAAAGGGATCGCAGTTTCAAATGTCACGGGTTACTCCGCTTACTCGGTTCCCGAGCATGTTTTCACCATGATACTCGTGCTGAGGCGAAATCTTATTCGGTATCTTTCTGACGTAAAAAAGGGAAAATGGCAGCGGTCAGAGACCTTTTGCATTCTCGATCATCCGATCAATGAACTGAATGATTCGACTTTCGGCATAATCGGATATGGAGCGCTGGGGAAAGCAGTTGAAAAGATCGCACTTGCCTTCGGAATGAATGTGATAATTTCCGAGCATAAAAATGCCGCGATCGTCAGAAACGGACGTACGGCTTTTGATGAAGTGATCAAGAATTCGGACGTCATCACACTTCATTGTCCTCTGACGGATGATACACGCGGTCTTTTCGGCGAACGGGAGTTGGCAAAGATGAAACCAAATTCTCTTCTGATAAATACGGCACGCGGCGGCATTGTCGAAGAAAGTGCGCTGGTCAACGCTTTAAGGTCAGGAAATTTGGCTGGCGCGGGGTTCGACGTTTTGACAGCCGAACCGCCAAAAGAAGGGAATCCGCTTCTTGGGTATGACGGGCCGAATCTGATCTTAACGCCGCACGTAGCCTGGGCGAGCAGAGAAGCGATGCAGACGCTTGCCGATATTTTGATCGACAACATCGAAGTTTTTGTAAACGAGCGGTAGAACGGAAAGCATTGCGGGATCCTTCGGACTGCGAGGGTAAATGACATACGGAGGTAAAAATGAGAAGAAGAATATATTCGGCAGGTTTGACAATAATTGTGGTTGCGGCTGCGATCTTTGCGTTTAGCGAAGGGACGTTTAAGGATGGCTCAAGCCGGACGCTTGGCTATATGAAAAGTGACGGGACGGTGCGCGATAGTTCGAGCCGAACGATCGGTTACATCAAGGACGATGGCACCGTCCGCGACGGATCGAGCCGGACGCTGGGGTATATAAAAGATGACGGGACGGTCCGCGACAGTTCAAGCAGGACGATCGGATATATCAAGGATGACGGAACAGTGCGCGACGGTTCGAGCCGAACGATCGGATATATCAAGGATGACGGGACGGTGCGCGACAGTTCGAGCCGGACGATCGGTTATGCAAACGGAATAGACAAAGAACACATCGCTGCGTTTTATTTCTTTTTCTTTAAGGAATACACGGAAGATTAAGCTTACTCGGTTAAATTAAATAAATCGGGCGTGGGTTTTATAAATCAGAATATTTGGTTTATCTGGTGTTGACTGCAGGTAAAAGCGATCACTGTCGTTCGCAGTACTGATATCGCAGTCGTCTACCGTACTGATCCGAAGCCTGACGCTGAAATTAACTTCCGGCGTTCGGCAAAGTTGATTGTCTATCGTTATAATGCCCTGTGGAAAAAAAGATCCTTGACGTCGGATGCGGCGCGAACAAGTTTGAGGGTTCGATCGGTCTGGATAATAATCCGCGGACGGGGGCGGATGTTATTCATGATCTCGGCGTGGTCCCCTATCCTTTTGATGACGACGAATTTGATCTGATCGTTTCTCACCACGCCGTCGAACACATTCCTGATGTCATCGCTTTTGTCGAGGAACTCTACCGGATCACAAAGAACGGCGGCCGGATCCGGCTCTTGACGCCGCATTATACGAATCCTGACTGGGCCACCGATCCGACTCACCGAAATCATTTCAATTCTTATTCGTTCAATCAGTTTATCGAGGATAAACAGCTTTTCGAATTCTATACCGAGGTCAAATTGAAACCGGTAAGAACATACGTTTCTCTCTCAAATCTTTGGCGCGCTTTGGGGATCGAGTTTTTTGTAAACCTCGATCAGAGATTGCCTTCAATGCGGTTTCTGAGAAAATTCTGGGAACATTATTTGAGCTTTATATTCCGCGGAAAGGAACTGCAGTTTGAGTTTGAAGTTGTAAAAGAATAGAGCCCCGAATGCTTTGCCGTCGCCAGTACAACAGATCTCAGCCAACTTCAAGCGCAAATTCGGTCATCTTTTAAACGCAGGCTAACATTTGCCGGTCTTTTGACGTCTTACTTAGTCAGTAACTTTACAAAAAATATAAAAATGAGGATTTTGATGAAATTAAGAATTTTTGCCGTGCTCGCACTTTTTGCATTTGTCTTCGGCGCAGTCGGCGCGTTGACCGCCCGAACAACCGCTGCCCGGACAAACAATCTGGCGGGTCTTTTGCCGCAATCGGACGGAGTTATAACGCTTGATTCAGACCGTTTGTTTAATTCAGTTCTTCCGCAGATCCTGTCCGCAAATCCGGAAATGCTCGGAAAGATCACCGCAAAACTCGATGACATCGAAACAAAAACCGGGATCGATCTGCGGAAATTTGAAGAAGTGGCGATCGGGTTGAATATGAATGAAGCGTCTGAAGAAGGCGTCGATTACGAACCGGTTCTGCTTGCCCGCGGAAATGTTGAATCACAAGCCCTGGTATCAGTTGCTCGGCTGGCGTCAAATGGTGAATATCATACGGAGAAAATTGGTGACCGGACGATCTACATTTTCTCGCCAAAGAAGATCCTCGACGATGTTCAAACCGACAAGAAAGACGAAGACAAAAATCTCTTTGAGCAAATGATCGATAAAGCGTTTAAGGGTTTATCAAAAGAGATCGCGCTGACGGCATATGATGAAAACACCGTCGCCATCGGGAGCGTTTCACGGGTAAAAGATCTTCTCGCTAAAACACCTCGCGTTAGCAGCGATGTGTTGGCCCTGCTTGATCGAAACCCGAATGCGGTCGCAAATCTCGGTGCGATGCTTCCTACCGGGATCGCGCAGTTTATCGAACTTGGCGATAACGAATTAGGTGATGTATTGGCTTCGATCCGCGAACTTCAGGGAGCTTTGGACGTTGACGAATTAAATGCGGTTCTTTCCCTGATGGCGAAGACCGAAGACGGTGCTCAGGCCGAAACTCTGCACACTACGCTGATGGGATTTCAGATACTTGGAAAAACACTTCTCGGAAGTTCGCAGAATGCAGATAAGCAGGTTTATGCGCGGATGGTTGAAAATGCATCTATTACGCGCGATGAAAAATCGGTAATGCTGGACCTCAGCGTTCCGAAAAGCGACATTGATATCATCGTCGGACAAAAGTGATCTGGCGGAATGATCAAGGGGTTGGCTGCCGGAACTTTTCGGCAGCCTTTTTGGTTTTTAACCCATCAGATTTATACACTCTCCTTCTTTTTGATTGTCATAATTTCCCGTAATATAAAAAAATGAAAAAAGAAATCCGCCAGGTAAGTCTTCCGTTCTTATATGCTTCGCTCTTATTTTTTTCGTCTTTCTCGCCGGCTGTATTCGGACAGGATTCAAGCCGAACGCGAGTTGTCGTTTCCGATTCAACCAAAGCCAAACCGACGCCTTCACCCGTTTCTGAGCAAATACGGCGCTCGCCCGCGGACTTTTCAAAACTACAAAGTTATGTGACATCGAGGGTGAACGGCGTTTTGATCAACCCGCTTTTAAGACGCGGACGGATCGGCGTCAGGATCGACCTTCTCGACAGCGGTACGACGGTTTTTGCGCGTGATGCGGACGAGTATTTTATGCCCGCTTCGAATATGAAGAATTTTTCGGTCGCCGCGGCGCTCGATATTCTTTCACCAAATTTCAAATTTGTAACAAGCGTGTATTCGACGGCAAAACCCGATGAAAACGGAATACTTCGCGGTGATCTGATAGTTTACGGCCGCGGCGATCCGAGTATTTCCACGAGTTTTTATGACGGGGATTATTACAAGGGAATTGATTCACTTGCCGAAAAGATCGCGCAGTCCGGCGTTAAGAAAATCGAAGGAAATCTGATCGGAGATGAGACCTATTTTAACGATGATCCGATCCCGTCCGGATGGGAATGGGACGATCTGCAGTGGTATTACGGCGCTGAGGTTTCCTCGCTGACGATAAACGATAATGCAGTTGATCTGAAGATCTTACCTGCGCAATCAGGGACAAGCTGCTCGGTATCAATATCGCCATTTAACAGCATTTATAAGATCGTAAATAATTGTCAGACTTCGCCAAAAGCTACAAAACGGAAGATCCGCGTTACAAAAAAGCTGGATGAAAATTTGGTTGTAGTTTCCGGAAGTATGCCGGAGGGCGACAGCGGATATTCCGGAAGCATAACGATCTCGCGGCCGGCAAAGTTATTTGTCGAGCTTCTTAAACAGCGGCTTCAGTTAAAAGGTATTACTATCTCCGGCGCAGCGAGAGCGACGAATCTTCAGGAAAGAAACGGCGTCCGGCTCGATACCGCGAATCTTACTGAGATCACAAGGCTCGAATCACCTCCGCTCAGCATCATTGCCGCAAAAACAATGAAGCCGAGTCAGAATCTTTATACCGAACTTATTCTGCGCGCTCTCGGAGAAGAACGCGGCGACAAGACGGATCCGGAAAAGACAAGTGTTCAAAAAGGAATTGAACTCGTCGAATCGGTGCTGACAAAAGCCGGTGCGGATCCCGAGAGTATTGTTCAATACGACGGCAGCGGACTTTCGCGTCATAATTTGATCACACCTTCTTCCGTCGTGAAACTCTATGAATATATGGACAAAAGTCCGAACTCGCTTTTCTGGCGAAATTCACTAACGATCGGCGGTATTGACGGAACCCTCAGAAACCGTTTTAAGGGAACAACCGCGGAAGGTAACGTCCGCGGAAAGACGGGAACGATCGATCAGGTTTCGGCGCTTTCAGGATATGTCACGGCAAAATCAGGTGAGCGATTTGTGTTTTCCGTTCTTACCAACAACATCCCGAATTCGCGGCTAAGGGTAGGAGCGATCGACGAGATCGTTTTGCTCCTGGCAAATTACGACAGCATCGAAGCGGCAAAGTAATTCTATTTTCGCGTTACTTTTATAAAAGGAGAATTCTTTTTTTCGCTGGTCGCGAAGACCGAATTCATATCGAGTGAATAGCAGATGGCCTCTCCTTGTTCGCGTTTTCCGAGTTCAATGATCGAAGGTTCGGCTTTCCAAATATCGTCAAAGTTTAAAGCGTTCTTCGGTAGCTCGATCTCATAGCCGTTATAGTAATCGCAAAGTATCACACGCCTTCCGTCAGAGGAGATCTCACCGCCGGTAAGCAAGCCGTTAGGCAGCGCCGGAACACTGAAATCCGCTATCTTTTGCATTACATTCTTCTCTTTCAGTTCATTCACCGAAAGTTTGTAAACGCCGGAAGCCCCGCTGATCCGTTTTGTAAGTATGTAAAGATCAAGTGTTTTCGGATGGACAAGCAGCGTCTCCGCGTTGTGCCGAAAATCGGGATATGAAACGCTGATCGCGATCGCCTTTTCGGTGATCTTCGGATTCGATTCGCCGGAAGATCTGTCGGAATCTGCAACCTTTGGTTCTCTAATCTTATAAATAGTAAGTTCACCTCGGGTACGTGCATTGTTTCCGATATCACCGATGAAAAGAAGACAGTTTCCGTTTTCATCCCTTGCCGAGGCAATGTCTTCCCAATCCACGCTTTTTGCGCCCGAAACTTTCCAGGTGCTGAGTTTTTCACCCTTTTCGTTGAGTGCGAAGATGAGGCCGGCATTTCCTGAGTCGTTATGAGTCCAAAATACATTTTTGCTGCATCGCGATTGTGTGATGCCGCTGCTTTCGGTGATCTCATTGGACGTGATCTTCCCGACCACTCTGGGTGCTCCGAAGTCCTTCGAAACAGGCTTTTTGTTTTGGGCTCCTATGTGGCCGTTTTCAAGCGGCGAAAGGGAACAGCCAACCGCGGAAAGGCAGAGAAATAAAAGAGATATGACAAATACCGAATTTTTAGATATAGTTTGATGATACATACTGTGCATGCGCATTATAACGCATTAGAAAGGCGCGATGCCTAAAACTTTTTCCCGGTCAAAATCGTAGATCAAAAAGTGAAAGCCCCGATGATTGTTGGAACGGAATGGCTGATCGAAGCCAGAAAATGCGACGAAGATCTGCTGCGTAGTGAAGAAACTATGCGCGGCATTTTTGCGCAGCTGATCAATGATCTTGGGCTAACTACGCTGGGAAAAGAAGTTTGGCATAAGTTTCCGGGAGAAGGCGGAATAACCGGACTTGTCGCGCTCACCGAATCACATCTCGCCTGTCATACTTATCCGGAATATCAGACCGCTACATTCAATTTATACTGCTGCAAGACACGACCGGAATGGAATTGGGAAGCTGTACTCCGAGAAAAATTGGGGGCAGAGGAAGTTTCGGTTACACGAATCCTGCGAGGGAGTGGAAGCATAAACGGCGAAAGTAGCGCTGACGTCCCGTCGGCTGTCGGGGAAGCGTCCCGCTTCAACGCGGCGTTTCCTAAGGTTAGGTTTGGAGAAATCACAAAGCGCGGGCGCGGTAAATTGCCGCACCTTGAGAAAGAAGGCGGCGTTTATGCTGTTACGTTTCGCCTTGCTGATTCGCTTCCAAAAAAAGTGCTTGATCGGTTTAGGGATGAACGTAATGAAACCCTCAGGATTTTGGATGAAACAGATAGAGAATTATCGCACGCTGAAAAAAAGAGAATCGAAAAATTGTTTTCAAATCAAATAGAAGAATATCTTGATAGAGGTTTTGGTTCCTGCTTACTCCGTAACGATTCGATTGCTCAAATGGTCTCGGATTCTCTTAATCATTTTGATGGTGAAAGATATGACCTGTTTTCGTGGTGCGTAATGCCAAATCATGTTCACGTAGTCCTTCGTCCGAGAAACCATCATAAGCTCGAAGATATATTGCACACCTGGAAGTCTTTTACGGCGCATAAGATAAATGAGATCACGGGCCGGCGAGGTAATGTTTGGCAGCGCGAGTATTATGATCATCTTGTCAGAGACCGGGATGATTTCGACCGAGTGAATAATTATGTCTTGAATAATCCGAAAAAGTCTAACTTGAAAAATTGGAAATGGGTGGGCGGACGCATGAGACCGGGACGGTCTCATGACAGCCGGCGGGACGCCGGCGCTACGTCTGCGGACACCGCACGGGAAGCGGGCGTTACAATTGCTGTCGGAGGTGATGTGTGAGTCTGCTCAAAGCAAATTGTCCTTCGTGCGCCGGGCCGATCGAATTTAAGGCCGGCTCGACGATCGTTGTCGTTTGCCCGTTTTGCCGTTCGGCAGTAGCGCGAACCGACCGAAAACTCGAAGATCTGGGCAAAGTTGCGGAGATCGTCCAATCCCGATCGCCTCTTCAGCTTGGAATTCGCGGCGAATTCAACGGTAATAAATTTGAACTCACGGGGCGTGCACAGGTTAGACACGAGCAGGGCGGCGTTTGGGACGAATGGTACGCAACATTTTCAAACGGCTGGGTTGGCTGGCTTGCCGAGGCGCAAGGTAAGTTTTACATGACGTTTTACAAGCCATTGCCCGAAAACGTTTCGCTGCCGGGTTTTGACCAACTGCAGATCGGTCAGGCGGTATCCGAGATCCCTTCAGAAACACCGCTCTTGGTTGCCGAAAAAGGTACCGCCAGTTATATAGCGGCTGACGGCGAAATTCCTTATAAGCTTGAACCAAACGAGCAGAATAATTATGCGGATCTGACCGGAAAAGGCGGCGTTTTTGCGACGATCGATTACGGTACAAATCCGCCTTTTGTATTTTACGGACAGGAAGTGACGCTCGCCGATATAGGATTGGCAGATAAAAGGTCTGCTGAAAGGGAAGCACCGGCCGTTGCGGCTGAAGCAATGGGCTGTCCAAATTGCGGAGGCACACTGGAGCTGAGAGCTCCGGATATTTCAGAACGTGTTGTATGTCCATACTGCAGTTCGCTTCTCGATATCAGGCAGGGAAATCTCAAGTATCTGAAATCGCTTAAAGATACAAAGGCTCCGCACGAATTTGTACTTAAGATCGGCAGCAAGTGCAGTTTTAAAAACTTTGCGGACGGGATCGAACTCGAGGTCATCGGTGCAATGGTGAGAAGCGTTGTTATCGACGGGATCAGGTATTTTTGGCACGAGTATCTGCTTTATCAGCCAAAGATCGGATTCAAATGGCTTGTTCATTCAGACAACCATTGGAATTTTGTTGATTCGGTAAATATGGCAGATGTCGAAGTAAGCGATTCGATCGCCGGACTCCGCTCTGTAAAATACGGCGGACGAAGATACAAGATATTTCAGGATGCTCCGGCGAAGGTCGAATACGTTCAGGGTGAATTTTATTGGCGTGTCGAGGTCGGCGAACGGGTCAAAGCGGCGGATTTTGTATCTCCGCCTTATATGCTTTCTCAGGAACTTACAGGAAAGGAAGCGAGCTGGTCTTTGGGCACGTATCTGCCTGTTAAAGAAGTTGAAATGGCGTTCGGCATCTCGGGTTTGCCAAAACCATGGAATGTCGCGCCGAATCAGCCGTTTAAAAGCGGAAGTCTGATCAAATACGGATTCCTTCTTCTGGGTTTATTGCTGATCGTATCGATATTCACACTTCCTTTTACCGGGTTCGGTAGCACTGAGCTGAAACAGGACATTTTATTTCAACCTTTAACAAGTGCGAGCGCGGCGCGGGTAATGGAAAGCCAGGAGTTCGAACTAAAAGCAAACCGCAACGTGCGGATCACTGCGGCATCTCCGGTGAACAATTCATGGGCAGAATACAATATCGATCTGATAAATACCGCAAACAATGACATCGAATCTGTCTTGATACCGATAGAATATTATCACGGCGTTACCGACGGCGAATCCTGGAGCGAAGGCGGAGTAAGCAATTCAGCTACTTTTTCAGCCGTCCCCGCAGGTAAATATAAACTCCGGATCGAAGGTGTCTGGATGAAATGGACGGGTTCGATGCCTGTGCGGGTAAAAGTAGAGCAGAGTGTAACGCGCGGAGTAAATTTCTGGCTGGCGTTCATTCTGCTTTCGATCGTTCCTGTGATCACGCTCTTTCGAAAATTCTCATTTGAATCGAAGCGCTGGAGCGAAAGCATGTTTGGCGGAACGTCATAA
This sequence comes from Pyrinomonadaceae bacterium, assembly GCA_041394785.1. Classification (GTDB taxonomy): domain Bacteria; phylum Acidobacteriota; class Blastocatellia; order Pyrinomonadales; family Pyrinomonadaceae; genus Aridibacter. Next base: position 63,271 of record JAWKHO010000013.1, read on the forward strand.
AAACGGGCAAAGAGCTGTTTTCGGGAAAAATTTATGCTGAGAAAACTATATTACGCTTTCGGGATCGGAGTAATTCTGATCTATGCAACTTCGACATGGCTCGGTTGGGAATTTGCGAATTCGGGTAGAAACCGTTCATTTTTGGGCGTTCCGTTTATTTCAAGTGGTTATCGTGGAGGAAAATAATGCTAATGAGTTTGTTTGATCCGGGTGTTTTAGGATTTGTCGTCAAAGTAGATCAATTGCTTGAAGTATTGGTGACTACGATCGTTTTTGTCGTAATTGGTTTGATCGTTTTTGCGATCGCGTTTTTTATTCTGGATAAAGCTACGCCGTTTTCGATCAGAAAGGAGATCGAAGAGGATCAGAATACAGCGCTTGGAATAGTGATCGGTTCGATGCTGATCGGTATCGCAATTATTATAGCCGCGGCGATTCAGGGTTAGATCAAAGTGGTAAGCGGAAGGTGTAAACGCGGATTCAAACGCAGTTAGTTTACCGTTTTTCGCTTTGCTCGTTCCGCACGAAAATGAATAAAACTCCGCTGTTATTTATCAATGTCTTTGTAATTGCCACATGCGGGTTGATCTATGAACTTCTCGCAGGTACTCTCGCAAGTTACGTCTTAGGCGATTCGGTTACACAATTCTCAGTAATTATCGGATTGTATCTGTTTGCTATGGGAGTCGGTTCGTGGCTCTCACGATTTATTGAAACAGGCGTCGCCGAACGTTTTATCGAGGTCGAACTCGCCGTCGCCATCCTTGGCGGAGCGTCCGCTCCATTGCTTTTTCTTGCCTTCGCCAATCTTTCGTATTTCAGTTTGGTACTATATGGGATCGTTTTCGGGATCGGAACGCTCGTCGGACTCGAGATCCCGCTTTTGATGCGGATCCTCAAAGACGAGCTCGACTTTAAGGAACTCGTCGCGCGAGTTTTATCGTTTGATTATATTGGTGCACTCGCCGCATCGATCCTTTTCCCGGTTTTTTTTGTTCCAACACTTGGACTCGTCCGCACTTCACTCGTTTTCGGGATCATCAATGCCGGTGTTGCACTTTGGGGAACCTGGCTTCTCGCGTCGCTTTTAAGTCCGCGAAAAATTCAGGTCCTTCGCGTCAAATCGGGGATCATTATCGTACTGCTGGCGATCGGTGCGATAAAAGCAGACTCGCTGACATTTTTAGCCGAAGAAGATCTTTTCCCCGACACGATAATTTATGCGAAGAGTTCGTCGTATCAGCGGATCATTGTCACACGGGGGCGTACCGGATTTTCACTTTTTCTGAACGGCAATCTCCAGTTTAGTTCGTTTGACGAATATCGGTATCACGAGGCGCTGGTTCATCCGGCGATGCTTTCATACCAGGGTCAGCCGAAAAGGGTTTTGGTGCTCGGCGGCGGTGACGGTTTGGCCGTCAGGGAAATTTTGAAATATAAGTCTGTCGAGAAAGTGACGCTTGTCGATCTCGATCCGGCGATCACGGATCTTTCACATCGATTGCCGGTTTTAGCCGAACTCAACAAACGAGCACTTGAGGATAAGCGGGTTGAAGTCGTAAACGCCGACGCATATGTTTGGCTCGACGGTAATAAGTCCGCGCCTTTTGATGTGGCGATCCTTGATTTTCCCGATCCGAATAATTTCGCGCTTGGAAAACTTTATTCGACAAGATTCTACAAACTGCTCAAAACTAAACTTAAGCCGGAATCGATCGTCGCGATCCAAAGCACTTCGCCTCTCTACGCAAGGAATTCGTTTTGGTGCATCGCCGAAACAATAGAATCAACCGGTTTTTCGATCAAGCCTTATCAAACAACCGTGCCTTCATTCGGCATCTGGGGCTATGTTTTGGCAAAACAGACTTCGTTTGAACGGCCGCAGGAAATTCCGAAGGAACTTGATCTGAAATTTCTGGATTCCGATTCGATGGCTTCGATGTTTGACTTTCCGGTAGATGCTTCGCGGCCGAAGGAAGAACTGGAGATCAATCGTCTCGATAATCAGGCACTCGTTCGTTATTACGAAGCCGAATGGCGAAGATTTGAATAGTAAAATTAGTTTTATTCGGAATAGATGAAAGATGATAGCTGATAGATTAGAGTTTTGCTTTTAAATCTAGGATCTATCATCTCTCATCTATTCCGAATAAAAGACCTAAACTCACTAAACCACACCAATAATAGGGGAAACACTCATGAGTAAAAGTATCTTACAAGAAAAATCTTACCGTTTCGCATTGCGTATCGTTAAACTCAGCAAATTTCTGAGTTCGGAAATGCGGGAATTCTCACTCTCAAAAAAAGTTTTAGATTCGGGTACCGCGATCGGTGTTTTGATCGAGGAGGCAAAACAGGGAGAGGATCGGAGTGATTTTTCAAAAACACTTTCGATCGCCAATAAAGAGGCGTTTAAGACGAATTACTGGCTGCGGCTGCTCCACGATTCCGATTTTCTGAATGACATTCAGTTTGGTTCCTTACTCAAAGACTGTGAGGAGCTTCAGAAAATGCTTATTTCATCCATAAAAACCACAAAGATCGCCGCTGATTGATGTTTACACGAAGAGAAATACTGAAATCCTTTCTTGGTCTTCCGATCGCCCTTTCGGCGTGCCGCTCGTCTTTCACCGATCACGAGATCGAAGGCGAGATCGTCGGCGCCTCGGACAATATCGGACACATTCTTCGTGAAAAAAGAAATTTTGAAGTGCCTGCGGGAAACTGGTCGGAAACGAAGATCGTGATCGTTGGCGGCGGGGTCGCCGGCCTAAGTGCGGCCTGGAAACTCAAACGCGGCGGGGTTAATGATTTTGTTGTGCTCGAACTTGAAAAGAGACTCGGCGGAACTTCGGCAAGCGGCACATCAGGTCTGGTCAGTTATCCATGGGGTGCACACTATTTGCCGGTGCCCTTTAAGGAAAACACAGAGCTCGTTTCGCTTCTTTCGGAAATGAGTTTGATAGAGTCACGCGACGAAAACGGTGGTCTGATAATTCCCGAACAGCACCTGACGCGGGATCCGGAGGAACGGGTTTTTTATAAAGGCCGCTGGTATGAAGGTTTGTATCTGACGGCCGGGGCAAGTGAAAAAGATCTTGCTCAGCTCGATGCATTTCATAAAGAATGCGACAAATGGACCAAATGGCGTGATGCCGAAGGTAAACGTGCGTTTGTTGTTCCTACGTATCAGTGTTCAAGGGATGCTGAAGTAACCGCTCTTGATAAGATCTCTTTTGCTGACTGGCTGCGCCAAAAAGGATTCGATTCCGAGCGGCTGATCTGGTATTGCGATTATGCCTGCCGCGACGACTATGGTCTGCGTCTTGAGCAGACGTCTGCCTGGGCGGGACTGTTCTATTTCTGTTCCCGCGTCAGAACTCCCGGTGAAGAATCCCAGCCGTTTATCACATTTCCCGAAGGCAACGGCCGGTTTGTAGATCATTTTGTTTCCCGGACAAAAGAAAATCTGCAGCGGTCAAAGATCGTCGTCGAGCTTATTCCTACGGAGAACGGCGTAGATATAGTCTATCTGGACACGGCGACAAACCGGATGAGCGGAATTCATGCGCGCAAAGTGATCTTTTGTGCACCGCTGTTTACTGCAAATTATCTGATCCGCGGTTTTCGTCAGGCTCCGGCTTTTGACGCGAATCAGTTTCAGCACAATTCCTGGTTCGTTGCGAATCTGTTTTTGAAGGAACGCCCGAAGACGGTTTTTACCCGCGATTTTCCTTTGTCGTGGGATAACGTCTTGTATGAAAGCAGATCGCTCGGATATGTCGTCGCTACACACCAGAAGGGAATTGATTACGGCAAAACGATTCTGACATACTATTATCCGATGGCCGAAGAAAATCTAAGACAGGGAATGCAAAAGCTTCTCTCGCTTGACTGGAAAGAACTTGCGGACGTATGTCTGAGTGATCTGGCAGTAGCGCATCCGGATATTCGCGGGATAACCGAGAGGATCGACATCATGCGCTGGGGACACGCGATGATAAGTCCGCGAACAAACTTTGTGTGGAGCGGCGAGCGAGAAAAGGCACAAAAACCTTTTCGCAATATCCATTTTGCTCATTCGGATCTCAGCGGAATTGCGATCTTTGAAGAAGCATTTCACCATGGATTGCGCGCGGCCGGCGAGGTATTTGAAACGGGATAAAGTTTTCGATGGATCAAACTGCGGCAAAGCAAGACAGATGGCTCTTTTCGAGAGAGATCGATCTTTCGGTCTTTCTCGGAAGTGCAATTGTGTCGCTGCTGCTTCTTGCGATCGGTTGGAAATTGGGTTTTATAAATGAAGAAACGCCGGATTGGACGTGGATATCCGCGATCTTGCTGATCGATGTTGCACATGTCTGGTCAACGAGCTTCCGTACCTACTTTGATACCGAAGAATTTAAGTCACGAATGTGGCTTTATATTCTTGTTCCCGTGCTCGGTTATATTTTTGGTGTTGCGCTTTATTCGGAAGGACGGATGTTCTTTTGGCGCTGTCTCGCCTACCTCGCAGTTTTTCATTTTGTTCGTCAGCAGTACGGATGGGTTGCGCTTTACCGCGCAAAGGCAAAGGAAACGTCGCGCGCGACGTGGTGGATCGATACAATAGCCGTCTATCTTGCAACGGTTTATCCGCTCGCGTATTGGATGACCGCATCTAAACGCAACTTCGCTTGGTTTGTCGAAGGAGATTTTCTGATCTTCCCTTCGATAATTGAGACAATTCTTTTCCCGGTTTATGTCTTAGCGCTTGCGGCTTATTTCGGAAAATCGGTTTATCAATGGATAACGGACGGCTTTTGGAATCCCGGAAAAGATATTGTGGTTTTGACGACCGCAGTTTGCTGGTATGTCGGGATCGTTGCGCTAAATTCCGATTACGCTTTTACGGTAACAAACGTGATAATTCACGGCGTGCCTTACTTTGCACTGATCTATTTCTACGCAAAAGCCAGACGCGAAAATTCCACAAAATTCTACCGCGCTGTCTCGCACAATTGGCTGATCTTTTTGGCTTCGCTCTGGGCGCTCGCTTATGTCGAAGAACTTTTCTGGCATCGCGGTGTCTGGCACGAAAAGAACTGGCTTTTTGGCGGTAACTGGGACGTGGAAGCGTGGAAGATGTATCTGGTTCCTCTGCTCGCGGTACCGCAGCTAACCCACTACGTGCTTGACGGTTTTATCTGGAAGCGAAAATATAATGCAAACTTTCGGCTGATAGGTTAAATTGTAGTTCGCGATGAGATCACTATTCGAAAGATCGTCTGCCTTCCTGCTGTTGGTTCTCGCTTTTTTGGCGCTAACCGCTCAAAGCTGCGGTTTGTCCGAAGACTCCCCGTCACCTCTTGATGTTTTTGAAGCGGATGATACCGAGGCGGCAATCGAACTGATCGACGAAGCCAATCGAAATCTCAAAAGCATAAGAGTGCTTTACAATCAAAACAATTCAAAAGTTGACGAACTGACCAAGGCGCTGCAGGCTCAGGATATTGAAAAGGTCAGGAAACTTACCGACGATCTGTCGCTGATCATCAATGACGGATATGTTTTTGCCGAAAGCGCAAAAGAAAAGATCGGTAAGGCGCAGACTCTTAATATAAATGCAGACTGGAAAGATTATCTGAGATTAAAGGAAATGAGTCTTGATATGCAGATCAAAGCCTTTGATTTCAGACGGGAATCGGCAAAACTCTTTCGCGACAAATTCGGCGGAGCGGATAAGCTTCAAATGGCTCAGGCTGCCGATACATTTAAGAAGAACGAAGAGAATTTTGCTAAATATATCGCCCAGGCCGAGGAACTGAACAAGCAGGCTGACGAACTCGCAAAAGATGTCGAAAAAAAATAAAAGGCCCGATCTTTCGATCCGGCCTTTATACTGCTTAAATACGGCTCCGATTAATTTTCATCATCATCGTCGTTATCCGATTTGGTCTTGAATTCGAAGTTTCCTCCGTCAAAAACAAAACTACCGCCTTTTGATTTATCCGGTGTAACTTTTACGGTTCGGCTCTTTTTGTCCCGGACTACCGTCAATGTTACGTCGCCTTCATTTTTTAGTCCAAGCGAATGGATCATATCGTAAGTGCGTTCGACCTTCTTTCCGTCGATCTCGGTTATAACATCGCCGGCCTTAAGACCCGCCTTTTCAGCCGGACTGTCTTTGCCGACGCTGCTGACGAGCAATCCTTTACCGTCTGAAATACCGAAATAATCGCCAAGCTGGTCGGTCAACTGCGTGACGTTCACGCCGATCGTACGGCTTGAGATCCTAAACAGCGCGTTTCCGGTTGCTGTTCCGAATCCCGGAACACTCGGTGCTACGCGGATCGATCCCGGAGCTTTCGGCATTCTTTGGATCGTAACGCCGCCAGGTATTCCCTGAATCGCGGGCATTTCCGGAAACGAGAAAACACCCGTTCCGTTTCCGCTGCTTCTGAAGAAAACATTTTCACGTTTTCCGATCTTGACGTCAAAATCACGCTCGCTTCCGCCGCGGACTACTGTAATTTTTGCACTATGATCCGGCGCAACTTCAGAGATCAAACGCGTCAATTTACGAACGCTTGTCACGTTTTCTCCGTTAAAGCGGACGACAACATCACCATCTTTAATACCTGCCTTTTCCGCAGGTGAATCTTTGGCAACTTTTGTTACCGCAACACCTCTCACGCTGCTTAAACCGAATTTCGAGAAGTTATCACCTGTAACTTCCTGCATGTAAATACCTACATAGCTTCCGCCTCTGAGTCCGTCAGCCGCAATAGAATATGCACGCATGACGCTTGGTGCGTCAGGTGATTTCGGTTTCGGCGGTTCAGGCGCGTCCTGCGCCAAAATCGTGATACCAGTAAGTGCAAAAAGCACAATGAATGCAAATGATTTGCTAAACATATGACCTCCTGTGTTCATCCTTTTTTTGAATATGTCAGCAACTCCAGATTACTGATGTTGTTACGAATGTAGTTTGTTACGATTGTAATACTTTATTTGTTGCGTCGGGCCTTTAAAAAGGTTGCTTAAGCGCGTTTTCGAGGCCCGCCGTAATAGACCTAACCTTTTCGCAGTGCCTGAAGTTTTTCGGCCGCAGCTTCGAGCGTTTCATCCTTTTTACAAAAACAAAATCGCACCTGCCGTCTGCCCATTTCGGAATCGTGATAAAACGATGAACCCGGAACGACTGCCACACCGATCTCGCGAATCAGGTACTTTGTAAATTCAACGTCATTCGCGAAACCGAAGTCCGCGATATCACACATTACATAATATGCGCCTTCGGGTGGGTAACATTTCAGCCCCACATCTTCGAGTACGGGGACGATCAAATCACGTTTTGACTGATATTCTTTTTGGAGCTCATGGTAATAACTCTGCGGTAAGCTGAGAGCGTAAGCTCCTGCTTTTTGAAGCGGATGGGCAGCGCCGACGGTCAGGAAATCATGAACCTTGCGGATCGCGCCGGTAATGTCCGGAGGGGCGATACAATATCCAACGCGCCAGCCCGTTACCGAATACGTTTTTGAAAGCGAATTTACGACGACAGTCCGCTCACGCATTCCGTCCAAAGCCGCCATACAAATATGTTCGCGCTGCGCTTCGGCACCGGGGTTTTCATATATTATGTGTTCGTAGATCTCATCGGTATAACAGATCGCGTCAAATTCGATGCATAGTCCGGCGATAAATTCGAGCTCTTTGCGTGTGAAGACTTTTCCGGTCGGATTGTTCGGGTTGCAGATGATTATCGCCTTTGTATTTTCGTTAAACGCTTTTCGAAGTTCGTCTTTTTCAAAACTCCAGCCGCTCTCAGAAAAATGAAGCGGAACATGAACGGGCTTCGCATCTGAGAGAATTGCGTCGGGCGCATAGTTTTCGTAAAAAGGTTCAAAGACGATAACCTCTTCACCAGGATCGACGGTCGCCATCATTCCGGCGATCATTCCTTCGGTTGACCCGCATGTTACCGTGATCTCAGTTTCGGGGTCGATCTCAAGACCAAGAAACCACTTGGTTTTCTCGGCGATGGCGTCACGAAAATCCTTTGTTCCCCAAGTTACGGCGTATTGATTGAAATCTTCGGCGATAGCTTCCTGTGCTTTTTTCTTAATCTCCTCAGGTGCGGGAAAATCCGGAAATCCCTGCGAAAGATTTACCGCTCCGTATTTCATAGCTTCGCGCGTCATCTCCCTGATAACGGATTCTGTAAAGCTGGCTGCCTTTCTGGAAATTCTGTTTCGCGAAATCTTCGGTTGGATCATGAAAAGAATTTAACCACAAATTCATCTTTTTTAAAATAGATGAATGTATTAGCCCAGAATTATCAGTCCTTGCTGCCCAGTCTGAAAGTCAGACCGAAATTAACACTTGTTGAATATCCCGGCGTTGCATGAATTCTTTCGATTACAGGCGCGCCGGGGGCAATTCTGGATTCAAAAAAGTTCTGCGTTTCGTAATACTTTTTATTCAAAAGATTGTCGATCGAAAAATTCAGATCAAGTCGGGAATTCAATCGCTTTGATACGGCAAGATCTACGACGTCATGTCCGCTTGCCCGAATGTTTTCGTCTGTTCCGTCGAGTCTGTAGTTTGAAATATGCCGCCAGTTCAGAAAAAGATTTATTCCTTTTAAGTCGCTTAAAACCAATCCTCCGTTGGCGACAGTGTGAGGTGCCGAATCTACGTAAACCCGGGGACTTGTACCGCGAAAATAACTCTCTAAAACTTGCGTAAGCCCGCCATTTATACTCAGGTTTTTCGTGACTTTCAATGACCCTCTGATTTCCAGACCATACGAGCGAGAGGGATCTGAAAATTCGATACTCCCGTCATCCGGAATATAGATCTGCTCATTTGACCGGTCGATGAGAAACGCGCTTACAACAGCGGAGAATCAGCGTACTGTGTTGTAACTTGACCCTATTTGATAAAAATCAGTTACAGCGATCTTCGGAGCTTCCGGATTTCTGATTATTCCGCGGGCATCCTGCGAGGAGATTCCGCGTCCGTAATTTGTATAGACCGAAAAAGGAACCCGATCCAATGGTGAAAATGAAATGCCGAGCTTGGGCTGAAACTTATACGCGGATTCTTTTCCGTTGAGAATCATCTCCGTGTCGCTCAATTCGAAACCATCTACGTCAAACGTAAAATGATCCCATCTCAAGCCCGCTTCGATTCTTAATGTCCATCGAAAAAATTCGCCGTGTTTTGAAAGTACCCGGCATAATTATTTACGTTTGCCTTTGCAGAGGTATAAAGCACATCCGCATTATCGATATTCTCGGGCAGGAATTTCCTGTTGGGACTTCGACCGATCGTCGGATAGAGTCCTACGTTTATTTGATTGAGATGAACATTACCACCCACATTTACAACTGCGAAATTTCCGAAAAACTTATATGGATGAAAGATCTGAAAATTCATTCCTTCCTGAAGACGCGAATCATGCTGCTGTATTTCATCCCCGTAAATCGGGTCCAGCAGAAAAAAGTAAAATTCGAAAAAAAGGTCGAAAAGGGATCTTGAGACAAACGCATCCGCCTTAAATGTCGTACCCGACCCGAATTCTCGACGGTAATATCCGCCGATATTTCCGAGCTTTACCTTTCCGCCGTTTTCCGGATCGATAAATCCGAAACGATCGAGAGTACCGTTTCTAACAAGGTCGAGAGGAATTTGTCCGGACGAGAAAAAATCATTCCGGCCGAAGTTGAACTTCAAACCAACTGAGCCTGCAGATCATCCACCTCGTACGTTATATTTCCTGAGACATTATCGCGTCTGTATCTTAAGGGACTCTTGAATGGTCCGTCAGTATAGCTTGGCTCATAAGCAATAAAGGTTTTAATGTTTTTAAGTTTTGGGCTGAATGCAAAAAACCCGCGGTAAGTATTAAATGAACCCGCCTGGATCCTGGCAGTGAAGGTATTTTCGAGAGATTCCTTTTGATCGATCTTTACAACACCGAGCCTGAAAAATCCCCGGTAAGCTGCGGAGAAAGCGCCTGTTGATGATCGAAACGCTTTCCACCAGTTCAGGAGACAGCGATTTTAGATTTCCGAGATAGCCTTGTCCATGTCCCTGTGTAGATTGGTTTTGTTGAACATTGTCGACGAGAATCTTCAGTCCGCCGTTTACACCGCCATGATCGGTGTTGAATCCGAAGCGTCTGATCTCGAGCGATTTTCCGCCGCCCTCATGCTGCTGCTGCATTGATTCCGGCATTTAAAGTGAAGATAAGTTGGTCATCGCGGTAAACGAAAAGTGTTTTGCTGAAGATAGCGCTGTTTCTTGTTTCGATAGCAGGTTCAAGTGAATCGTTTTCGATCGTCACACTTTCAACAATCGGCGGGACGGTGAAATTTATTCTCAAACTCAGATTTTCCGTGTTTTCCGCTGCGGAATAACTAAAAGTTCTTTCTTCTATGTTCTTCCCGAAAACTTTGATCCGCAACGCACCATCCGGAATGGTTGCTGAAAATTTTCCTTCCAGTACGGATCTTGTTGTGACGCTGGAGTCGTTGCTTTCGATCACGATCTCAACATCGGCAACACGTTCAAATTTTGCCGTAATAATCACGCCTGAAACCTTGCGTTCGTTTTGTCCAAAGACAGGCAATATGGACAATCCCAAAAGTAAACAGATATAGATAAATTTAGACATAAATAGTATGCAGTAACACGAAATAAAAATTCGTAACACGGATATTTATAGCAGATTCTTGGGGATTGTCAAAAATCGGGTTATGCAGAAATTTTTGAAGAAGGAAGAGTGAGAAATAATTTTCCGTGTTTAATTCCTTTCAGACAGAGAAGCATATTGGAAAGTTTTACGATTTCCTCCGCAAAACCGCTTAAGGCAATTATTTCCATGCAGTCATCGTGACTTACATGAAGATGCATTACGGAAAGTATGTTTTTATGAAAATCATGCTGGATCTCACCCATTTCTTTTGCGAGGTTTTTAGCATGGTGATCGTATACCAGGGTAAGACTGCCGAGCGTTTTGACATTCTTTTTTGTTTCGATCTTCAGGCGAATCAGTTCATCACGGATCAAATCGCGAATTGCTTCCGAACGGTTTGCATATTTCCGGTTTGCGATAAGAGTGTCGAAATTTTCGAGAAGTTCTGAATCTATGCTAATCCCGAATCTGATAAGTTCGCTCATATTAAAATCGATTGCCGCTGTTTGATGAATCGAACGGCTTTTCTGATCTTTCGTATTCTAACACGCGATCACTAAACTTCTCATGAGAGCACGTTTTGTTCTGCGATTGACTAAATAATACATCTATGACAAAAATCAACTTGTAATTTTACGGCACATAAATCTTTTTCAATCCGAGAATAAAACAATGAAAATAATTTGCTGCGCACTGTTTTTTGTATTGGTATTGTCAGGCGTCGGATGTTCGAATGCATCGCCGAAAGATTTGAAACCAGACCGGAATTCGTCGAATGAAACATCTTCAGCCTCCTCAGAAACGAATAAACAGACTGATGTAGTTTCCGCGGCAAATGCTTCTCCTACCGCGGCCGCCGATAAAGCGGAAACCGCGCAAGAATCGACCCCGGAAGCGGTCGTTAAAGAGCTGTATAAACAGCACGATGCGGAAAACAGTCCGTTTTTTCAGACAGAGAAGCGTGAATACGTTGATAAGTTTTTTGTAAAAAATCTCGCCGATATGATCTGGAAAGATTCAGTAAATTCGAAGGGAGAGGTAGGCGCGCTGGATTTTGATCCGCTGTATAACGGACAGGATTTTGAGATCAGTGAATTTAAGGTCGGCGCGGCGGAAGTAAAAGGTGAAAAGGCGAATGTTAAGGTCGAATTTCTGAATTTCGGTGAGGCGCAGTCGGTTATTTTCAGAATGGCGAAAGAAAAGGGCGTGTGGAAGATCGAAGATATTGATTACGGAGATTTTACGCTTATCGGGATATTTAAAGAGAACGGATAGAATTTCTGGATCGGTAATAGATTTGCAAAAGAAAAAATTGACAAGCGATCCTGCAGGCAGAATGCTCTCAGGATCGCCGTCGGAACCAACACTTAGTTCTATACGCCGCCATCTTTATTCCCACTCGATCGTGCTCGGCGGTTTTGACGAGATATCATAAACGACACGATTTACTCCGCGCACTTCCGATGTGATCCTCGATGAAACTTTGGCAAGAAATTCATGCGGCAAACGTGCCCAATCGGCTGTCATTCCGTCGGTCGAAGTAATTGCCCGAAGCGCGATGGTTTTTTCATACGTCCGGAAATCACCCATCACGCCGACGGACTGGATCGGGAGTAAAACTGCAAAAGCCTGCCAGGTCTCATCATAAAGATCATTTTGTTTGAGCTCCTGGATAAATATCCGGTCAACCTTTTGAAGAAGTTCTACCTTTTCCGCCGTTATGTCGCCGAGAATTCTGACAGCAAGCCCGGGTCCGGGGAATGGATGTCGGTTTAATATCTCATCAGGGATCTGAAGATCTTTTCCGATCAGCCGCACTTCGTCCTTAAAAAGCTCGCGAAGCGGTTCGATAAGACGGAGATTCATCTTTTTCGGCAAACCGCCGACATTGTGATGAGATTTTATCGTCACTGAACTCCCGCGCAGCGATACGGATTCGATCACGTCGGGATAAAGCGTACCCTGAACGAGAAACTCCACGCCGCCGATCTTTTTTGATTCTTCGTCAAAAACATCGATAAAATTCTTTCCGATAATTTTTCGTTTCTTTTCAGGATCAGTAACGCCCTTTAGTTTTTTATGAAAAAGCTCGGTTGCATCGACACCGACAACATTTAGCTTCAACTTGTTTTCATAAAGCTTGAGCGTGTCTTCAAATTCGCGGTGTCGAAGAAGACCGTTATTGACGAAAATGCATGTTTGCCTTTCGCCGATCGCTTCGTGAACGAGCATCGCCGCGACCGTTGAATCAACTCCGCCTGAGAGTCCGCAAACCACTTTGCCGGTTTTGCCGACGGTTTTACGTATTTTTTCTATCTCTTCTTCGATAAACTGCTTTGGCGTCCAGTCTCCCGTGCATCCGCAAACATTAAACAAAAAATTGTGAAGGATTTCATTGCCTTTCGGCGTATGCGAAACTTCGGGATGAAACTGCACCCCGAAAATTCTCTTCTCCGGATTTTCGATCGCCGTGATCACGCTTCCGGTCGTCGCTGTTTTATGAAAACCTTCGGGGACTTCGGTTACATGATCGCCGTGGCTCATCCAAACGTCGAGTTCTTCGGTCAGATCCGTAAAAAGCTGAGTTTTTCCGCTCAGTCGCTTTAGTCGCGCATGTCCGTATTCGCGTTCGTTTGCAGGTTCCGATGCGCCGCCAAGATCGATCGCGATGAGCTGCATTCCGTAACAAATACCAAGAAGCGGAACCGAAAGCCGATCGTAAAAATCACGGCTGACGCGCGGCGCATCGGCGTCTTTTACGCTCGATGGCCCGCCGGAAAGGATTATTCCTTTTGGTTTCATTTCCGCGATCCTTTCAAGTGACAAATGAAACGGATGGATCTCGCAGTAAACGCCTTGTTCGCGAACGCGGCGGGCGATGAGCTGAGTGTATTGTGAGCCGAAATCGAGTATTAAGATTAGTTCGTGTTGCAAATCAGACCTCTTTTGGAATTTAGTAAAAGTGAGATTATAGCTTGAGTTGAAACCTGTGAGAAATCGCGCGGTGATTATTAGGGAGTTGATCCTTAAAAAGGAATTAATCGTGCTGTCGGTTTTTGTTTTCCGGGTCAAAATCTCTTGGCTGGAAGCTGGCTTTTGACGCCGGAACGCCGGCTGTCATCTGAAGTGCAATTACCATTTTCCGGCCTTCAAATCGCAGCTTTGGCAGATACCAACTAAAAATTATCGATCCAGCGATACAAACCGCACCGCCGAAAGCGACGGTATATTGAGCACCTAAAAATCCGGCGAGTGAACCCGCGAGAAGTGCACCGAGCGGTGCCATTCCCATAAACATCATCGAATAAACGCTCATCACACGTCCGCGCAGTTCGTCCGGAACCATCGCCTGGATCAGCGTATTTGACGAAGACATTTGAGTCATCATCGAAAATCCTACCGGGATGAGCAGCAGCAGGGAAAGCCACAATCTGTTTGAAAATGAAAACAGAATAAGACTGACCCCGAGAGATCCGGAAGCGATCGCAACCCAGCGTCCGAGACCAAAAACTTCCTTTCTCGATGCGAGTATAAGCGCCGCGATGAGGGCTCCTGTTCCGCTTGCTCCCATTAGATACCCGAGCGTATCGGAACCTCCGCCGAGGATCTTATCAGCAAAGATCGGCATCAGTACGGCGTAGGGCATACCCATCAGGCTTACCAGACCAAGCAGTAAAAGGAGTCCGCGGATCGGCGCGCTTTTTGCGACAAACGAGAATCCTTCGGCGATATTTGAAAGCGTCGAACCTTTCCTTTCGCGGATCACCGGCGTTATTTTCATCAGCAAAATTCCGGAGATCACGGCGATATAGCTTACGGCGTTTCCAAAAAAGCACCAGCCTTCCCCGACGAGTGCGATCAGGATTCCGGCGATCGCCGGTCCGACGATGCGTGCGCCGTTAAACATCGATGAATTCAGTGCGATCGCATTCAAAAGATCTTCGCGCGGAACCATTTCCGGGACAAAGGCCTGGCGTGTCGGAATGTCAAACGCGTTTGCGACACCGAAACAGACCGCTATTATAAAAAGATGCCAGACTTCGACATTTCCGGTTAGGGTTAAAATTGCCAACACGAAAGCCGTGACCATTGCCGCGGATTGTGTGATGATCAGGATCTTTCGTCGGTCGTAGCGGTCGGCCGACGCCCCGCCGAAAGCAGCGAGAAGAAATACCGGAATTTGCGAAGAAAACCCGATCAATCCGAGCAGCACAACCGACCCGGTCAACCTGTAAACGAGCCAGCTTTGTGCTACGGACTGCATCCAGGTTCCGGTGAGTGAAACAAATTGTCCGGCGAAAAACAATTGAAAGTTTCTGTGGTTTAGTGCCCGGAAAGTGTTTGGAAAGCGCATGTTACGGATTCTCCGGCTTTTCGCGGAGATGAAGAATTATAAACGATTTTGCCGTTTTGCGCCTGAAATGCCGGTTTCGCGCCCGATAAATGTTCGTAAAAAATTTGCTATCTTGCTATATTCAACTCCAGACATTTCTAAGATCCACAAAAAAAGAGGAAAAATTGCAGATGGCAAATTCGCCTGATACTTCTGCGCCTGTCGAAGGCGGAGAAATTTCAAAAGGTAAGATCTGGCAGGTTATCGGTGCATCGAGTGCGGGTACGGTTATCGAATGGTATGACTTTTATATATTCGGAAGTCTGGCCGCGATCATATCTCCGCTGTTTTATCCGAAGGGAAATGACACATTGGCGCTGATCGCATATCTTTCGACGTTTGCAGTCGGGTTTATTGTCAGACCGTTCGGAGCTTTATTTTTTGGAAGGATCGGGGACCTTGTCGGCAGAAAATATGCTTTTTTGATAACGCTTCTTCTGATGGGCGGCGCGACTGCAGCGGTCGGTTTTCTTCCGACATATGAAACTATCGGAATAGCCGCTCCGATCGCGTTGATCCTGATCCGTGTTCTTCAGGGTCTCGCGCTAGGCGGAGAATACGGAGGTGCGGCGGTTTACGTGGCCGAACATGTACCTGACAACAAGCGCGGGTTTTACACGAGCTTTATTCAGATCACCGCTTCGTTAGGTTTGCTGATCTCGCTTGCCGTCATTCTGATGATCCAGCGTACGATGTCTCCCGAGGCGTTTTCAGCGTGGGGCTGGCGTGTCCCGTTCTTGCTTTCAATTCTTCTCGTCGGTATGTCGCTTTACATACGGCTTCAAATGAAGGAATCGCCGATCTTTCAGCAGATCAAATCTGCCGGAATGGCTTCGACAAAACCGCTGGTAGATGCATTTAAAAACCCTGAAAACCGAAGACGTGTTTTGATATCCCTCTTCGGAGCCACTGCCGGACAAGGCGTCGTTTGGTACACCGGACAATTTTACGCATTGTTTTACATGCAGACGGTTCTGAAGATCGAACGTCAAACCGCTGCCTATATCATCGCGATCGCCATCATCCTCGCGATTCCGCTTTTTGTGTTTTTCGGTTCTCTTTCCGACAGGATCGGCAGAAAGAAGATAATGATGGCCGGCTGTCTGCTTGCCGTACTTGCTTATTATCCGATCTATCAGGGAATGGTCTATTACGCCGGAAATAATGTTGCCGCGATCGAATCGACGAAAGACGCGGTGACCGGCGAACACAAGCTTTCGCCCGTCACTGCGGACGGAACCGCGATCGCCGGTACGGCGCAGGATCCGAATGAGGCGATGCTGATACTACTCGTATTTTTACAGATAATTTTTGTAACGATGGTTTATGCGCCGATCGCTGCATATTTGGTGGAAGCATTTCCGGCCAAGGTGCGATATACGTCTTTGTCTCTTCCGTATCATATCGGAAACGGAGTGTTCGGCGGTCTTCTGCCGACGATCGGTTTGATCGCTTGTGCATACACCGGAAATATTTACGCCGGACTTTGGTATCCGATGATCATCGCCTCGATAACATTTGTAGTAGGGATGTGGCTGCTTCCGGAAACGCATCAGCATAGGATCTGGGACGAGATGAGGGAATAAAGGAAGGGAATCCCGCAAAGACGCAGAGAGCGCAAAGGTAAGAATAAAAAATTTTAATAAGAGGGTTTTTACCGGACTATATCAACATTACCTTTTTTCTTTTCCGGCTTTTCTTACCTTTGCGCTCTCTGCGCCTTTGCGGGATTCCACTATTCAGCTTTTTCGGCTGCCATCGTCAGTTCGTTCTTTATCCGCTCAATATTCCCGCCGATCGAGCTGATCTTCTTCACGATCGTTTCGTATCCCCGGTCGATATGATAAACGCGGTCGATCATCGTTTCGCCTTCCGCCGCAAGTCCGGCAAGCACGAGCGACGCCGATGCCCTCAGATCCGAAGCGAGAACCTTTGCTCCCGTCAGCCGGGTCTTGCCTTTGACGGTCGCATGGTTGCCGTCGATCTCGATATCTGCTCCCATCCGGTATAGCTCGGCGACATGCATAAACCGATTTTCGAAGATCGTCTCGG
The DNA here is from genome assembly GCA_041394785.1 of Pyrinomonadaceae bacterium. Taxonomy (GTDB): domain Bacteria; phylum Acidobacteriota; class Blastocatellia; order Pyrinomonadales; family Pyrinomonadaceae; genus Aridibacter. The sequence goes on from JAWKHO010000013.1 coordinate 80,403, forward strand.
TTACTACGGACGTTCCCTCGGCCTGCGTCATCAGCGTCATATACTGCGCCTGCATATCGGTCGGGAATTTGGGATGCGGCTCGGTTGTTACATCTTTTGCTGTCAAACCGCTTGCAGAGCGTCTGACGCGAAGCGTGGTTTCATCGATCTCTTCAATATCGACACCTGCCTCGCGAAGTTTTTCGATGACCGCAACGAGATGCTTTGGCTCGCATTTTTCAATCGTCAGGTCACCATTTGTGATCGCCGCCGCGATTATAAAAGTTCCTGTTTCGATCCTGTCGGCGATGATCGTATGTTCCGCTCCGCCGAGTTCTTCAACGCCTTCGATCACTAAGATCGGCGTCCCCGCACCGGAAATTTTTGCTCCCATTTTATTGAGAAGTTCGGCGAGATCCTCGATCTCCGGTTCGCACGCTGCATTATGGATCGTCGTTGTACCGCGCGCCAGAACGGCGGCCATCATGACATTTTCGGTGCCCGTTACGGTAACTTTTTCAAAAGCAAGTTCGGCGCCGATCAGTCTTCCGTTTGGGGCTGTTGCAACAACGTCGCCTGATTCAAGCGAAACTTCCGCGCCGAGCTTTTCAAATGCCCTCAAATGAAGATCGATCGGACGCGTGCCGATAGCACAACCTCCCGGAAGCGAAACCTTCGCCTGTCCGAATCTTCCGAGAAGCGGTCCGAGAGCAAGTACGCTGGCCCGCATCGTTTTCACAAGCTCATAAGGTGCTTCAAATATTTCGATATCCGAAGCGGTAATCTTATGAGAGTGTTTGTTGATCAAAAGCGTTTCGGCGCCGAGGTCTTCAAGAAGCCGGCGTTGGGTGATCAGATCCCTGACATAAGGAACATTGTGAAGCGTGACGGTTTTTGCGCTCAATAGTGTTGCTGCAAGACAAGGGAGCGCCGAATTCTTGGCACCGCTGATCGTGACCGTCCCTTTAAGCGGGTTTCCACCGATAATACGAAATTTATCCATAGATTGTCTGGTTGAAAAAACGCCCGCGCCAAGTTCGTGATCCTAAAAGGGAATAGCGTGTGCGTATTTCGAAAAGGAATTGTTATAGATGCGAATAAAAAATCTTATCACGAGTCCGGCGAGAACTGAAGTGCTGTACGTGCCGGCCGCAGCTTGAACCGGGTTTCTAGAATCTTTTCCGCAGACGAATCTCAAAGCTAAAGTTGTTTCGGTTTCTGGTGACGTTTGAAAGCGACCGCTGTTCGTATTGAGCGACAAACGAAAGACGGTTTGAAACTCTGTATTCCAGCGCCAAAACCTGATTCTGATCTTCGGAAAGATTTGTTGAATAAGTGACAAGCAGATTGCGGTTGATCTGACGTCCGACCGTTAAACGTGCCGTTGGTCCGGTGCGTTCGCCGGAAATTATCGGATCGAGCGAAAACTTGTTAAGTCCGAACAATTTGTCCGTCGCACGCGCTATCGGCTTGTTGATTATTTCATCCGTCAGAATTTCCGCTGCGGTATTTAGTCCGCTTGAGGCATAAGTCGGGATCCCGTTTCCGGAATTCGACAAACTTCCCGTAGTAATAAGGGAAACGACATCTGCCTGCGGCAGCGAGGGATTCGAACGCAGCGAGGCGACGAGAGAATCGGAATCGGTGAGTTTTCCGCTGAGACTGACAAAAACCTGATATCCGCTGATCTGCGATTCGGCCTGAAGATTTATGATCGGTTCGATGCCGCCTGTGTTCGGCGGGAATGTTAACTCGCCGCGCTGAACTTCGTAGCGGTCGTTGCGGAAAACGATCGTACCGCTTGTCGCCGAAATGCGTCCCGAGATCTGCGGAAATTCGACATCACCGGTGACACGCAGATCTACCGAAGCATCGAGATTGGCCAGATTATTATTTACATGCAGGGCATTCCGGCCGAGGATCTGAATATCCAGGCGCGGAACGCCGATCACCGAATTGTTAGAAGAACCCTGCGAAAGCGAGGCCTCGCGTCTTCCGCTGATCAGGTCGGCGAGATCGATATCCTTGTTGTAAACACTTCTTTTTGCATAAAAGGTCCCGGAAATAAAGGTATTGAGCTGACCATCCACGCGTCTCGAGTTGATCCGTATGTTTGCGTTTCCCGTAGTAATAAAGTCTTTCGGCAGCCGCGCGGTGATATTGTTCCCCTGCAGTTCGAGACGCAATCGGCTCAATTCGAGATTTGAAAGGGATGCACCTCCGGTTGCCGTGATCGCACCGCCGCCTAGAAAACCGGTCAGACGTTCGATCTGAACCTGGTTTGTAGTAAATATCATCGAGCCCTGCAGGCGCTCAAAAGTTATCCTTTCCGATCCTATAAACGTTGAGGCAGAAGCATTTTCAATACTTGCCGAACCGTTCAGACGTGAGTTTTTGTTAACGCCGGTTAGACGCATCGCAACATCGGAGAATCCGCTGAAGAAAATATTGTTGGAGATCGCATTGAGAATTCTGAGATTGATCTTCCCGTCGAGCGAAAGATTATTTATACCGTCGTCATTAAACGCTTTTGTGCCGTGGATGACGAGATTTGAACCGCCGCCTGCAAACTTTGCGTTTGAAACGGTCACCTCGTTCATACTGAACTGAATATCGATCGGTTCTGTTGCATTTAGCGGCGTTTCGTCGATCTGCAGATCCAGCTGACTAAACTGTGCATTACCCTTAAGAAATTCGGATGTGAAAACCCGCTTTCCGCTTGCATCGATCGTTGAAAGGTTACCTTCGAGAAATACATCTCCGGTCGCTACTCCATCGATCTCGATCGAATCCTCAGCAGGACTTCTAAAGATCGCTAGATACGGTGAAAGCGGAGCTTTGTTGAATTTGGTCTCGGCCCGCAGTGGCAAATTTGGATCGGCAAAGTTGACAGTCGCGTTTATAACCTGATCACGGCCGCGGATCCCGGCGGTAATATTTGCAGTGAGCAGGCGGTTTTCGGTCTTTCCGTCAAAGTTTATATTTCCGAACGAATTGTCGTTAATTATTATCCTGCTTCCGACACCGTTAAAATTTATGTTGTAACTCGTCGAGTCCGAACCGGTTCCCGCGGCATTTGCGGTGAGGTCTACAAAACCTTCGATCTTCGGTACGCTTGAATTCGGCGGGAAAAAGGCAATGATCCTTGAAACCGGAACATCATTTCCATCGGCCTTAAAATTAAACGCTGTTGTGTTCGTATCGTAAGTTCCGCTCCCTGTCAGCATTCCGTCACCAAATTTCGCTTCAAATTTTTCAACGTTGACGAGCGTTCCGGCAAAAAGTACTTTTGTTTCCAGATTGTCAAACGATTGTCCCTGCACCGAACCGTTCTTTGCTACAAGATTCGCCTCGCCCTGCATATCATACGGCAGTCCGCGCAGATTCAGATCACCGGAAGTATCGGCATTTATATCGCGTAAACTGCCCGGGATAGAATCAATATCGAGCGCGGAAAGAAGACTTCCAAGATCGACGGCGTCAAGCTTTGCCTGAACGGCGATGTTATTTGCTCCAAATCGCGGCGCGTTTATATTGAAGGCGAGAATTCCGCCGTCCCGCTCGCGCAGAACACCGTCGCGCAATTCTATCTCCGTCGGCGTGACGCTGATCGAAGAAGCAAGCGAACCGATATCTCTGCCGCGTAAGATCACGGAATCCAAATCCGCTTTTCCTTCGATAAACGGATCACTGATACTTCCGGTCAGTTTTGCATTCAAACTAAAGTTTCCGGCAAATTCAGCCTGATATGAATCGAGCTGCTGATTGAGCGTTTCGGAGACGTTCAATACGCGAACAAAACGATCGACTTCGCTCGCGTCGGTAGAACTAACGCGAAGATCGAGATTTGACTTGCTGCCGTTAAGATCAAAACTTCCCAAAGCACTTAATTCGCTTTTTGCCGTATTGAGATTTGCGTAGTCGATATTGAAGAGTCCGTCGGTTGCCTGAACGCCGATCTTGCCCGTCACCGGAATGAGCCCGTCGTCCTGTGATCCGGCGTTGGCGACGATATCGGCTGTGACCGTTCCGCTCGAACGCTTTACACTTGTTCCGAAGAAATTCAGATCGGCGCGTCCCGTCGTCTTACCCTCGATCGGTATGACCTGTCCGCCGGAGAGCGCTAGCAGTTTCGAGATGTCGAGATCGGTAAAATCCGCCTTAACTTCCGAGCGCGTACGGTTATTCATCGCGATCGCCGCATCGCCGTTTATTCTTCCGTCCATCACATCGGCGGCTAAATTATTCAGTCGAATGCGATCGTTATCCGCAACAACGGCTGCCCGTGCCGCACCGAGTCTCACGCTGCCGAGCATTCCGCCGCCGAGCGTCATATCGAGACTTGCACGGTAACGTCCTGAAGGTTCGAGAATAAAGACGGGTTTCTTTACCGAAACGTCTTCGAGCCTGCCCGTTTTCGGCAGATCTATATTTCCGGCATTAAAATCGTTTGAGGTTCCTTCGATCCTGCCTTCACGAATCGTCAGACGAACGCCGGCGACATTGAGGCTTCCGAGCACGGCGGCATCGGTCGTGATCTTTGCGACCTTTACATTGTTTGAATAAACCTTTGTTTCATTGCCGGCAATTTTTACATCAACGCCGGACGCATCGATATTTCCGATCTGTCCGTTATTTATATCGACGCCGTCGGATCTGACATTTCCCGCAGTTGCATCAGTCGCCCCGTTTTTATTTCGAACGGTGACGCTGCTTGCCGTGACGTTTCTGAGTCTCGCATCGCTGGTATCCAAACGGTCGATGCGAACATCTGCAGCATCCACATCCGTTTGCGAATCACGGTTTCTTACCTTTACGTTTCGGACATCAACGCCCTCGAGCGTCGCGCCCTCGACGTCAACTTTTCCTGCTTTTGCATTTGGAACCGAGGCGTTTGTCGTGCCGTTCTCAGATGCGACTTTTGCATTGAGCACCTGAAGCGAGGAGATCTCGACACCCGAAGTTGAGAAGTTCTTTGCACGAAAATCGCGGAGATTTGCTCCGAATTTCTTGTCCTGGTATTCCGCGTCTGCGTCGGAAATATAGAGTCCGGCGAGCGTTCCGAAAGGAGTTTTTGCAGCGGCGGCTTTTAATTCTCCGAACCACTTAAAATCGGTTCCCGTCCCACGGATGTTTCCCGAAAGCTGCGGATAATCAACTATAAAATCCTCAAACGTCAAAAGCTCTGCAACCGCAGTGCCGTGTCCGTCATAGATCGCACTTTTTCCGTCAACCGAGGCATTTACTTTCAGTGCTTTGAGACGGATGTTTGAAGCGGCCAGATTTTCCGAAGTGATCGCACCGTTGATCGTGTATTTTTCACCTTCGCCCTTTACCGTGCCTTCAAAATTCCCAAAGCCGGTAATAGCCGTCCCGACCGGAAATACTTCGGAAGTTTTCGCCAGATCTACCGTTGAATAGATCTTCAGATCGTATTTGAAATTACGCCAGTCTTCTACCTTTCCGTTGAGTGTAACGCTGCCGACCGGAGAAGTCAGTCTCAGTTCTTTAACATCGGCGCCCGTGTTGTCCGCGATACCTGTTGCCCTGATGTTTATCGGATCAACCCGGCTCGTGTCGTAAACAAAAGCGGATTCGGTTGAGGTGAAGTCGAATGTGTACCGCTGAGTTTCTTCGGCCGCCGCTTTTGCTGTCGGCTCCATAAGAAAGATGACATTTTTTGCATCGCCGGAGATTTTACGGGTGCTTTCTCCAAAATGAACGATCGAATTTTTAACAGAGAGTTTGGTGGAGGCGTATTGAAATTTTATCGAGCTTTCCGGCGAAAGAAGTTCGATTCCGTCAAAATTGGATTTACCGTTCTCATCGAAATTTACCCAAGCTTCGAGTCCGTTTACATCCGTCGATGTGACATCGATATTTCGTTCCGTTTTGAGTTCATAGAGATCGAGAATGGTCATGTTGAATTTCGCCATCCCGATATTGAAGAGTTTTTCGCCGTTCTTTTTGTTTTTAAATGTCGCGTTTCTGAGTGTAAGCGAAAGCGGCGAGACGTCCAGCGTAAAGGTCTCGGATTCAAACGTTATGCCCATATCGCCAAGCGCCGTAACAAACTGTTCTTTTACGTAGCTGTCAACATAGCCAGTCTTAAACAATGTGAATATGAGTGCGGCGATCGAAACGATCAGGATCGCTGAAAAGGCAAGCAGAAATCCGAAGGTTTTTCGGGAGAAATAACGCCTGCGTTTTCGCGGCGGAGCGGAAGCTTCAGAAGATGAATTGTCAGCATCTATGATCTCTTCGCGTTCTTCAATTTTTTCGCTATTTTCTTCAGACATTCTGGTTACTGCGTATGCCTATACCGAAACGATCTCAACGATTTCCAAACCAAAAGCTTCGATCGCATTGACATGCGGCGGATGATTGGTGAGAAGCCGGATCTTCTTTGCGCCGATGTCGTGCAGGATCTGGGCTCCGATTCCGTAATCGCGCCGGCTGCCGTAGCCGGTTTCTTTCCGGGCGGACTGGAAATCCAGATTCTCTGCCTGCATCAAAGCGTATGTTTCAAGCTGATGTACAAGATCAAGATTATGTTCGTGCTGCCTTAAGTAAAGTATCACGCCGCGGCCGGCTTCGGAAATCTTTTTCAGCGAGGACTGCATTGCCTGTGAAGCCTCGCCGAGTCTTGAACCAAACATCGCAAACGTAATATTCTCGGTTTGGACGCGCACCAAAACAGGTTCGGTTGTCTGTGAAAGATCCCCCATCGTGAATACCAGATGGGTTTCTCCGTTTACGATATTTTCGTAAGCGATAGTTCGAAATGTTCCGAATTCAGTAGGAAGGTCTGTTTCAACCACTTTTCTTACCAGCGATTCTTTTTGGATCCGGTATCTGACGAGATCAGCGACCGAGACGATCTTAAGTCCGTGTTTTTCGGCAAAGACCTCAAGCTGCGGCATTCTCGCCATCGTGCCGTCTTCGTTCATTATTTCGCAAACAACGGCCGAAGGATCCAGTCCGGCGAGTTTTGACATATCGACGCTTGCTTCGGTTTGACCGATGCGCACCAAAACACCGCCGTTCTTTGCGCGAAGCGGAAAGGTATGCCCCGGTCGCGCCAGATCAGAAGGCTTTGTGTCAGAATTTACTGCGGTAAGGATCGTCGTTGCCCGATCAGCTGCTGAGATTCCCGTTGTTACTCCCTGTTTTGCTTCGATCGAGATCGTAAATGCGGTTCCCATCGATGAAGTGTTATCTTGTGTCTGCGGCGGAAGTTGGAGAAAATCGCAGCGTTCTTCGGTGAGTGGAAGACAGATAAGTCCGCGGCCATGGGTAGCCATAAAGTTGATAATCTCGGGTGTTACTTTCTCAGCTGCGCATACAAGATCGCCTTCATTTTCGCGGTCTTCGTCGTCTACTATGATGATCATTTTGCCGTCTTTTATATCTTTGACGGCATCTTCAATATTGCTTAAGGGCATCGATCGGGTTTTCCAGAGTAATTACAAAATTTTAAGATCTGATATGTGATCTGTTTGTCCAAATTTTAGCGGAATAGAAATGGTTTGGCGAATTCGTTTATTAAACGAATTGCTAAATCGGGTTTACCATTTACAATCAGTTTATGTCATTTCCGGTAAAGCTGGCGTGGACGTATTTTCGCTCGGCCCGAAAGGGCTTGGTGCGGTTTACCGCGTGGGTTGCAATTATCGGAATAGCTGCGGGCGTGGGAAGTTTGATCGTCGCCCAGGCATTGGCCAAAGGTTTTTCTGATGAGATCAGCGGGAAGATCCTCACCAATACGGCGCACATTTCTGTGTCGGAGAACGGAGGCGTGAAGATCTCAAACCGGCAGGTTGTAAAAAAAACCATCGAAGCGATCAGAGGCGTTGAGCGTGTAGAACCGACAGTTTACGAGAACGCCGTAATTTCAGGCGGAGAACGTTCGGGCTATGCTCTTTTAAAGGTTAAGTCGGAAGCGAGGGAGTCCCAACCCGTTTTGGGAAGCGATAGGAAAGATGGTGATCAGATCAGGATCTTTCTGGGACGCGAGCTTGCAAAAAAGCTGGATCTGAAAACTGGCGCGGAAGTTAATTTAATTACGGTCGGTGCGAATGAAAAACCGGAGAGCGCAGCTGCGCGGGTCGGCGGAATATTTGAGACCGGACTTTACGAATATGATGCCACGTGGATCTATATTTCGGCGCCCGACTATTTAACTCTTAAACGCAAAGATAAGTTTTCACCGAAGGTCTTCAATGTTTTTGTTAGCGATATTTTCGATACCGGTAAGATCACCGAGGAAATTAAGCTAAAACTGGGCGGCAGCTTCGAAGTGATCGATTGGCGGGAAGCAAACAAGCCGCTTTTTGCAGCGCTCAGTCTCGAGAAAAAAGTCGCGTTTGCGATCATCCTGCTGATAATTTTTATCGCCGTTCTGAATATTGCGACGACGCTGACACTGTTGGTAAACGAACGGAAACTCGATATAGCAGTGCTCCGGACATGCGGTGCGAAATCCGGTTCGATCGTTCTCGTTTTTCTGATCGAGGGGGTATTTCTGAGTCTTGCAGGTATCTTTGCCGGAGCGGTTCTCGGACTGGCGGCGTGTTTTATTGGAAACCATTTTCGCGTGATAAGACTCTCAACCGAAGTCTATTCGATCAATTCGGTTCCGTTTAATGTCGATTTTTCGGGAATTCTGAACATCATTTGCGTGACATTTTTGGCGGCACTGGCAGCGGTATTATTGCCGTCCATAAAGGCAAGTAAAATAAAACCCCTTGAAAACATAAGGACAAATTGAATATCTGGATTTTAGCCTCCTTTGTGTCTATAATTTAATACAAGTTCGAAAACTTCCCTTGATATATTTCGCTGCACGGTTCAGACTTTGGCAAATAAATTTATTCATTACTGCTGGAGTCCGAGCATTTTTATTTTTTATATGTTTGAACGCTATACTGAAAAAGCTCGCCGCGTTATCTTTTTCGCCCGCTATGAAGCTCTCCAATACGGGTCACAGGAGATCGCATCAGAACACATACTTCTTGGATTGATGCGTGAAGATAAGACCATTTCTCCGAGATTTTTTCCATTTCGCCACAGTTTAACCGTTGACACGATCCGCCGCGAAGTAGAAGAAAGAATTGTTTTGCGCGAACGAATTCCGCAGTCCGCAGAACTGCATTTGGCTGACGAGACAAAAAGAATTCTCGCATTCGCCGGCGACGAGAGTGAACGGCTCAAAAACCGCCATATCGGCGTTGAACACATCCTGCTCGGTATTCTCCGTGAAGAAAATTCTATTGCCGCGGAAATTTTGTATCAATATGGTCTCCGGCTGAACGGCGTGCGTGACCGCGTTTCACAGCAAAATGGTGTTCCGAGTCAGAGAGCAGAGAAAGCAAAACAGGAAACCCCGAATCTGCAGGAATTCACCCGTGACCTTACGGTCGAAGCCGCGGACGGAAAATTGGATCCTTTGATTGGCCGCGAAAGTGAAACAGAACGATTGGTTGAGATACTTTGCCGCCGGACAAAAAACAATCCGGTTCTGATCGGCGAATCGGGAGTTGGAAAGACAGCAATAATCGAAGGTCTTGCGCAGCGAATTGCAGACAACAATGTCCCAAAGTTTTTGGAAAACAAGAGGATTTTATCGCTTGATCTTTCATTGATCGTCGCCGGCACAAAATATCGCGGCCAGTTTGAAGAAAGACTCAAAAAGATAATGTCCGAGCTGCGCGAAAACAAAAACTGCATCGTCTTTATCGATGAGATCCATACGCTGGTTGGTGCGGGTTCCGCTGAAGGTTCTCTCGATGCCGCCAACATCCTGAAGCCGGCCCTTTCACGCGGTGAAGTCCAATGTATTGGCGCGACGACCCCAAGCGAGTTTCGTTTATCGATCGAAAAAGACCGTTCGCTTGAAAGACGCTTTCAGGCCGTAAAGGTAGTTCCGCCAAATGAAGAAGAAGCGCTCACGGTGATCGAAGGGATCGCCAGCCGCTATGAGGTTTTCCATCAGATCAGGTATTCGAAAGAGGCACTCAAAGCGGCCGTATATCAATCAAACCGCTACATTCCCGAAAGATTTCTGCCGGACAAGGCGATCGATGTTTTGGACGAAGCGGGTGCGCGGGCAAAACTGCGCTTCCAGCAGGAAAATGACTCGGATCCTTCATGGAAGGAAACCGTAGAAAACTGGAAAAGCGTTACGGATGAGGACAAGCTGATCTCACTTGAGCTTAAGACGATAGAAGATTCTTTTCTCGCCGTTGAAGTTACGAAAGATGACGTCGAAGACGTTATTGCGCGCTGGACGGGCATCCCGATCCAGTCTATAAAATTGGGCGAAGCGGGCAAGCTTCTGAAGATCGAAGAAACTCTTCATGAAAACATCATCTCGCAGCGGCCCGCAATATCAGCGCTGGCTCGTGCTATCCGCCGTTCGCGTGCCGGGCTGAAGAATCCGAACAGACCGGTAGGTTCGTTTTTGTTTCTGGGTCCAACCGGCGTTGGCAAAACAGAAGTCGCGAGAAAACTCGCGGAATTTTTGTTTGGTTCCGAACGCTCACTGATCCGGTTTGACATGTCTGAATACATGGAAAAACATACGGTCGCGAAGTTTATCGGTTCGCCGCCGGGATACGTCGGACACGAAGAAGGCGGGCAACTCACCGAAAAGATCCGCCGGGCGCCCTATTCGCTGATCTTGTTTGATGAGATAGAAAAGGCGCATCCCGATCTGTTCAATATTCTTCTGCAGGTATTTGAAGACGGAGTTTTGACAGATGCTCAGGGAAATGAGATCGACTGCAAAAATGCGATCTTTATCATGACCTCAAACATCGGCGCGCGGTTTATCCAAAAACGCGCTTCGCTCGGCTTTCAGAGCGGTGCAGATGCATCGCGTAAAAAGATGGAAGAGCAGGTGACGGGCGAGGTCAAGAAGACGTTTGCTCCTGAATTTATCAACCGGCTTGACGAAATAATTCTTTTTGATGAACTTTCAGATGACGATCTGCTGAAAATAATTGATCTTCAGGTGAGCGAGCTGAATCGTATCCTGAACGCTCATTCACTGCAGATTCGTTTAACGAATGATGCAAAACAATGGCTCATCGATAAAACATGCAACGACCGAAGCTACGGCGCCCGGCCGCTGCGAAGAGCCCTTCAGAAATATGTTGAAGATGAACTTTCCGAAGGTTTGATCCAGGGCGACTTTGAAGAGGAGAAACTCGTAGAAGTTTACTGTGAAAATGACTCTCTCGCGCTTCGACCTCTTCGGGGAAAGGAATCAAAAAATGCCATGACTATCTAGATCCGGATCGATCTGTTGCAGCCACAAATAAAACACCCTGAAGTTCAATGCAAATAACGGGGTGTTTTTGTTTTGACCGGAAAAAGTAATTGCCCGGCGGCGGTCAAAAGCACGTTTGAATCAATCGCAGGCAGCACGCTTTGCGGAATACAAAACCGACTTCGCGGCTTTTGTTTTCGGGCATTATCTGTATAATTTTAGGTTTGTTGGCTAGTATTCACCGCGCTTTTACAGGTTGATTCGAAAAGGCAACCAAGAGTTTGTCGTCTGAATCAAACACTGAGTACAAACCCGACAGCAATTTACAGCAGATCGTTCAGGCTAAAGCTATTAAATAGTTTGATTTATGGGTAACGCTGTCAGCAGAAATTCAGATAATTATTTTCGCATTTATAAATAAGGAAATCGGCATTATGCACATTCTACGCGTAATTGGAGTTGTTTTCGCAGTGTTTTTTGTTTCGGTGAACACAGGTTTTGCCGCCGCAAAAATAAAAACAGAGCCAATCAAAAAGAACGAAATTGCCTCCGGTCAGCAGCTGGTTGAAACGGTTGACATCCAGGGCAACAGACGTTTAAAAGACCAGGATCTTTTGTATTACATCAAGACAAGACCTGGAGACACGTATGATCCGAAGCAGCTCGAACGCGATTTAAAAGAACTCCTATCGTTTGATTGGTTTGATAAAACCGAATCGCGTGTGCTGACACAGCAGGGCGTCAGAGGCGGTGTAGATGTAATTTTTGAAGTAAAAGAACTCCCGATCATTCGTGATCTGCAGTTTGAAGGTTCTAAAGCGATCACTGAATCAGACATATTGAAAGCGTTTCGAGAAAACCGTGTCGGTATCTCCAAAGAGGCGATCTATGATCCCGTTAAGACCCGCGTAGCGAAGAGGATTCTGCGGGAAATGCTCGCGTCAAAAGGATATCCGAATGCGACTATAGAAGTTCGTGACGAGATAGTTTCGGCAACCTCAGTTGCGATCACTTTTGATATCGAACAGGGAAATCGTTCGCGAATCGTTGAGATCGACTTTGAGGGGAACGAAGTATTTAAAGACAGCGAATTACGCGGACAGCTGCAGCTGGTAAAAGAAGCCGGTCTGATCTCAAGATTTAAAGGACAGGATATCCTCGATCTAAGAAAGCTCGAATATGACCTGCGGAAAAATGTCCGCGATTATATGTTTTCGAAGGGATATTTTCAGGCACGGATCGGAGACCCGGAAGTTGTCGGACTCGGCTACAAACGCACCGGGATTCCTGTGTTAGGCATGCTGCCGCTCCCGTTCGTCAGCTCGAAAGACGATACGCTGAAAATTATCGTTCCGATCACCGAAGGGAAGATCTTCCGGGTGGGCGAAATCAAGATCGAAGGAAATTCCATTTTTTCGGAACAGCAGATCGCGGCGATAATCGGTTTGCAGAAAGGAGAGATCGCCAATGGTAAAAGACTTCAGGATGCGCTTTATGAAGATCTGAAAAAAATATACGGCGCGCAGGGATTTGTTGAATATGACGCGGAATTGAATCCCGAACTCAAAGACAATCCGAATACGCCGGGCGAAGGCATAGTAGATGTCGAAATTACAATAACAGAAGGGAAACAATACCGATTGCGGCGTTTGGAGTTTGTCGGAAACACATTTACCCGGGACCGCGTATTGCGCCGCGAAGTTTTGCTGAATGAAGGTGATATCTATAATCAACAGCGCCTTGATATTTCAGTAGCGAGGATCAACCAGCTTCAATACTTTGATCCGATCGATAAAGACAAAGACATTGAAGTAAGAACCGATCAGGATCAGGGATTTGTCGATTCGATAATCAAAGTTGCCGAACGCGGCCGTCAACAGATCTCATTTAACGGCGGTGTGTCCGGGATCGGCGGTTCATTTTTCGGGCTTACCTATTCGACAAATAATCTCCTCGGACGGGGTGAAGCGCTTTCATTGAGTTTTGCGGCAGGTAACCGTCAGAGAAGTTTTCAGATCTCGGTTCAGGAACCTTATTTCAGAGACCGTCCGATCGCAGTAGGATTCTCGCTTTTTGCTTCAAAGGCTAAGTTCTTCGGCGCCGGTACGGCACTGTCACAAAATATCGATGCCATTACAGGTCTTTATGATCCGTTTGGTACCGTTACGGCTAACGAAGACAATCTGTTTACTCAGAGTACATACGGCGGCTCGTTCTTTGCCACCGCGCCGCTTTCCGAGTTTCTGTTTAAGAAGCGAAGATTTACACAGTTTTCGCGTATCGGGCTGACTTACCAATACAGCGCAACAACGATCCAGGATCCGAAAGTGAATGAATCGGAAAACCCGGCAGACCGGATCCCGATCATTTTTGCCCAGCCGAATATCACGACGAGCAGGATCACACCGACGTTTGTTTATGACACACGTCAGCCGTCTGAAAATGGGATCGATACGGCGCGCGGAACGTCGATTTCCGCATCATTCGCGTTTGCGGGATTGGGCGGTGATGTTCGCACCTATTCGCCGACGATTACTTACTCTTCATTCATTCCGGTTAAAAACCGCAGATCAAACAATCCGCATGTTTTTGCTTTCCGTGTACAGGCCGCGACAATCGGCAGCTTCGGAATAAAAGATAAGATCCGCAATGCGAATTCGATCTCGTTTATCAATGGAATTCCGCTGTATGAGCGCTTCTTCCTTGGAAGTGAATATGACGTTCGGGGTTACAATGTCCGTTCGATCGGTCCGTGGGTGCCGTATGATACGTATATCACCAGTAATAATGTGACCGTTGCTACGAACATCATTGGCGATCCGAACACATTGGTTCCCGTTCTTGATGATGAAGGAAATGTTGTGACCGATGATTCCGGGGCGATCGTTACACAGGAATTGATGATCCCGGATGCGGTGAGAGATCTGTTAACGCCTTTGGCCACGTACACAGGAGCTGATGGTGATAATCCGCTTTTGTTCCGAACGAATTTCCAGCCTATCGGCGGTGACACTCAGATACTTGGTAATTTTGAATACCGCGTACCGATCTTCGGACCGGTTTCAATGGCTGCGTTTCTTGATGTCGGAACGGTATTTAACCGGCAAAAGTCGGGCACTCAAAATATAAACAGTGAATTTCTCCGCGATGATCTTTTTGTCGGCAGCGGTACACTGACGCTTACTGCGCTGCTTAACAACGAAAATTTTGAACGAAGTTTCGGAGCATTCCTGTTTGACGGAAATCAGATCCTGACAGCAACGCAGTATGAAACAGATTACTGCGGCGGCGTCAGAGCCGATTGTCCGCTGGTTCTGCCCGATGGGTTGACGCCGTTATTCCTGAGAGGGGATACGCAAACAAATGCGCAGCTTAAGGTAAACGAAGCGGTATTTGACAGCTTCAGAGATTTTCGGTCAAGCGTCGGTCTCGAAATGCGGGTTCAGGTGCCGGTTGTTAATGTACCGTTCCGGCTGATCTACTATTATAATCCGAACGCCAAGATCGGCTTTACGGATGAACTTCCGGGATTGTTCTTAAGCGGAAAGAGAAGCGGACTGAAGTTTTCAGTCGGCAGAACATTCTAGGTTTTAAGCCGTGCATTTTCTTATGCCGGCGGTCACGTTTTCTTTCAGTTTATTGCTAGAATAAGAAAGCGATTGACAATTTACTTAACGTAAAATAACATTGCTTTCCCTTTTATAGTGGGAAATATATTGCAACTGAATTAGGATTAAAAGTTTCATAAAAGGGATAGTCAGTTAGATAGTTGATGAAGCCTTTGCAAATTTTAAGGAGTACTACAAAACAATGAAAACAGTTCGATTAACTTTAATTGGAGCATTTTTGACAGCGATTTTTGCAATTTCGGCTTTTGCTCAAACCGGTACAGGACAGATCGCAGTAATTAACACTTTGGCATTCGGCGGCGATGAAAAAGGCGCCGGCGGGATCACCAAATATATCAACGCCCAAAAACGTTTGGACGATGAATTCAAGGTTGAGAATCAACAGCTGACAACTCTTCAAACCAGGATCAACGGACTCAAAACTGAGATCGCCAACCTGCAAAAAGCGGCGAATGCCGGAACACCTGTTCAGCAAAAACAGATAACCGATAAGGCTCAGGAACATGACAACCTGGTTCGTGAATACAAATTCAAGGAAGAATCCGCGAAAGCAAAATTTGAGATCCGTCTCGATGCCGTTATGGGACCGGTAAATGCGGATATCAGCGATGCGATGCAGGAATTTGCAAAGCAAAAAGGCTATTCGATAATTCTCGATGCCGCAAGACTTGACCGGGCGGGTTTGATCCTGGCGTTTGATAATAAGTTTGACGCCACTGCCGCTTTTATTACCTTCTACAATGCCCGTCCCGGAGGGGCAGCGTCTAACTAACGCCTATTTAGATTTGAATCAAAAAAGTCAGAAGCAAACGGGTAAGTCCGTCGGCTTCTGACTTTTTGTTTTGTGAACTATAATACTGCCATAAAATATGAGCATCTACGATTCAACTGCGATCCAGAAAATCCTGCCTCACAGATATCCGTTCCTGATGGTCGATAAGATCATCGAACTAGTCCCGCGCGAACGGATCGTCGGTGTCAAGCAGGTTACGATCAACGAATATTTCTTCCGCGGACACTTTCCGGAAATGCCCGTTATGCCCGGAGTGCTTCAGATCGAGGCACTGGCCCAGGTTGGCGCGATCCTGGCACTCAGGGAATTTGATGACCGTGATGAGAAGATCCCCTTTTTCAGCGGAATAGAAAATGCCAGGTTCCGTCGACCGGTATTCCCGGGCGATACACTCCGGCTTGAAGTTACGGCGCTGAGGATCGGAAGCAAAGTTCAGAAAATGAAAGGCGTCGCATCCGTTGATGGAAATACGACGGCTGAAGCTGAGATCATGAGCGTGATCGGTGACAGACCGCAGAATCCTTAGCCTACCTGACCATTTCAAAGACTATGACCGTTATTCATCCTTCCGCAATTGTTAGCAAGAAAGCCATTATCGGAGAAGACTGCCGGATCGGCGCATTTTCCGTGATCGGAGATCGGGTCGTACTAGGAAACGGCGTGTCAGTTGATTCCCATGTTGTGATTGACGGAGATACAAAGATCGGCGACGAAACAAAGATCTTCCCCTTTGCTTCGATCGGTCTTGCCCCTCAGGATCTGAAATATGACGGTGAAGAAACGGCAACAGAGATCGGAAAACATAATCATATTCGGGAATTTGTAACGATCCACCGCGGCACCGAAGGCGGCGGCGGTTTAACAAAGATCGGAGACGGCAATCTCTTTATGGCGCAAGCCCACGTCGCTCATGATTGTCAGCTTGGAAATGAGATCATTATGGCAAATGCCGCAACCCTTGCCGGCCACGTCGAAATCGCAGACAAGGCGAATATAGGAGCTTATTCGGGTGTCCATCAGTTTTGCAAGATCGGCCGCGAAGCGTTCGTCGGCGGGTACTCGGTTGTTGTAAAAGACGCGCTGCCATTTGCGATAATTCAGGGGAATCATGCTAAATGTTACGGACTTAACAAGGTCGGGATGCGCCGTCGCGGCTATCCGAAAGAAGTCTTAAAAGATCTCAGTCATGCTTTTTACTTGCTGCTCTCGGCAAAACTGAATACAACGCAGGCGGTCGAAGCGATAAAACGCGAGATAAAAGGCTGCGAGGAAGTTGATCTGGTAGTTGAATTTATCGAAAATTCTGAGCGCGGTGTAGTGAAATAAAACTAAGTTGTAAGTTAACAGGTTTAGAAGTTTAGATGTGTCGGCTTCCGACTTCCGGTCTTAAAAGAAATTCAAAAAGTTTGGTTGAAGTCTTACAAGCCTCATGAGTTATCAAAAATTATTGGTTTGGCAAAAGGCAATGGATCCGGCGACCGAATCATATTGGATTACTCAAAATTTCCCGAAAGCGGAACAGTTTGGAATTACCGCCCGGATCCGACGTTGCTGCGTTTCTAATATCAACATTGAAACCTTTTTGAGATGAAATACGGACTTATTGCAGGTAACGGAGATTTTCCGTTTCTCGTGATCGAAGGTGCGAGAAAGGCGGGTGAATCTCTGTCTGTTGTTGCAATAAATGAAGAAACCGACAAACGCATAGAAGAAGAAGCCGCGGACGTTTTTTGGGTAGGGATCGGGAAACTCGGAAAAATGATCAAGTTTTTTAAGACTGAAGGGGTTTCAAAAGTAATGATGGCGGGGCAGGTAAAACACGTCCAGATCTTCAGCGGAGCAATGCCGGATCTTAAGATGATCAAAATGCTTTGGAACCTTTCCGAAAGAAATACGGATTCACTGATCGGCGGGATCGCTGACGAATTGAAACGTGACGGTATCGAATTGATCGATTCGACGCATTTTCTTCAGGATCATCTGGCACCTGAAGGTGTTATGACAAAGCGCGGTCCGAACGAAACCGAACAGGGAAATATAGAATACGGTCTGAAGGTCGCGAATGAAATTGCCCGCATGGATCTCGGACAGACGATCGCAGTTCGGGCAAAGGCATGCGTTGCGATCGAGGCGATGGAAGGAACGGACGCAGTGATCAGACGTGCAGGCGAACTTGCAAAGGGCAAGATCACGATAGTTAAAGTCGCAAAGCCGAATCAGGATATGCGGTTTGATGTACCGGTCGTTGGTGTGCCGACTATTAGAAATATGATCGAGGCGGGAGCGACATGTTTGTCAATAACCACGGGCAAAACACTTATCTTTGATCGGGAAGAAATGCTCGATCTAGCGAACCGCAATAAAATTTGTATAACCGGCACGAGGGGCGAAACTTAACCCGGCCAACCTGCGTAGAAAACATAGAAACTAACTTAAAACCACGCAAATATTCTAGAGTCAAGCACTTCCAAATATAGCGGGAAAAATCTTCGGAGAAAATAATGAGAAAACACTTTTTGGTATTAACTATTTTACTGTCTTTTATTCTGCCTTCTGCGGCATTTTCGCAGACAGCCAAGGTGGATGTTACAGCCGCCGAGAAAAAGATGGCGGAAACGATAACTGCTCAGCAGTTGAGTGATTACCTTCATTTTGTTGCATCTGATGCAATGGGCGGACGTGATACTCCCTCGCAGGGACTCGATGTAACCGCTGAATTTCTTGCGTTCAATCTGAAACGCTGGGGATTTAAACCGGCAGGTGACAACGGGACCTTTTTTCAGAAAATGATGTTAACCGGCGGTTCGATCGATCCGTCAAAGGTCAGCTTTAAGGTCGGAACGAGTTCGCTAAAATACGGCGATGATTTCTTTCTTTTAAGCGGAGAGGGAAACGGCAGCGGCGGTTTGGTTTTTGTGAAAGACGGTTGGGTGATCAAATCTAAGAATCACAATGATTTTGCCGGAATCGACGTAAAAGACAAATACATCGTTATAAAGGGTGACGGTTTTAACGGCAGAGGGATCAACCCTCCTAGCGGCATCACTCCGGATGATCTGAAGGGCGAGAAGGGCACTGACTGGTCGGATCCGATGACTTATGCAAAAGCAAACGGTGCGAAAGGCGTTGTACTTTTGGCATCTGCAAGGATCCAGAGCGCATGGAGTCAGATCGGCGGATTTCTCGGAAGAGGAAGAATGTCGGTTGAAGGCCTCGGCGGAACGCCGCGCGGAGGTGCACAGGGAAAAGAGCTTCCGATGATCCTTGTTTCAAATGATACCGGAAACGCTATCTTCAGCGGAGAATCCGGAACGGCAGATTCTGCGGCTGCTTTTGACATCAAAAAAACGATCAGTCTTGAAGCGCCAAACTCGAAAACGCGCATCCCTACCCAAAATGTAGTTGCGATCTGGGAAGGCGGTGATCCGAAGGTAAAGGACGAGATGGTCGCCGTCGGTGCGCATTACGACCACGTCGGAACCCGTCCCGATGCGAAAGGCGACGACAAGATCTGGAACGGAGCTGATGATGACGGCTCAGGTACGGTCGCAGTTCTTGCAATTGCGGAGGCGCTGGCGAAATCGAAAACCCGACCTAATCGTTCGATCCTGTTTGTTTGGCATGCCGGCGAAGAAAAAGGATTGTGGGGAAGCGAATACTTTAACAAATACCCGACCGTGGATATCAACAAAGTGGTCGCGCAGCTGAATATCGATATGATCGGACGCAGCAAAAAAGAGGGCGATACAAATGAAAAGAACAAAGAATTGTCCGGGCCTGATGAAATATACGTTATCGGATCGGAAATGATGAGTTCTACTCTTGGAGCTGTTACAAAGGGTACGAATGATGCGTATCTTAAGCTGAAATATAATTATCGATACGATGATCCGAAAGATCCGAACCGATTCTTCTTCCGCTCAGATCACTTCAACTATGCCGTTAACGGTATCCCGGTCGCGTTCTGGTTTGACGGGGTTCACGAAGATTATCACGGAGCAGGCGATCATCCAGACAAGATCGATTATCAAAAGATGGAAAAGATCACGAGAACGATATTTCTCACATTGTGGGAGATATCGGATCTTAAGGTCAGACCTGCGATCGACAAGCAGCTTCCGCCTGAATTAACCAGAAGATAAGTGCGGGCGATCACGCAAATAAAAATGGGAACCGGATCCGGTTCCCATTTTTTATACCCGTAAACTCTCCGTTAGTTGCCCGCGGCGGTTTCCGGAGGCAAGCCTAATTTCTTCCGGATAAAATACTCCGCTTCCTGAAGGCGGACCTCGCCGTTTACGATCACCGGTTTTGTCGTTATCACATCCCTGTCGCCGGAAATTTCCTGCGGATCAAAGAAAAGGTTCCAGGGTGTTCCCCACTTTCTGGTGTCGCCGACTGCGATCCGGTATTTGTAATGAAGCGTTTTTTCCCGATCTTTTGTGGACGAGGAATCGGTTACAACGGGAAAATCCAGTTCAAGGCGGTCTTTCGTATCTTCGATCCTGGCCGACGATGCGTATAAACCGACACCAATCACGGCAAAGCCCTCGTGCTTATATTTGTCGTAGAGTTTCTTGATTACGGGAGCCTGATAATTTGAGTTATGACACCAAGGGGCAAAATAGACCACCATCACAAGTTTCTTATCCGCCGCAAACTCTCTGAGGTCGATCTTCTGATTTGTCTTTACGTCTTTGTATTCCCAATTTTCGTACGTCAGATCCTTTTCAAGCAGCGGCGCATATTCATGTGCGTCGGGGAACGCGGGCGCCTGGAAAAATGATGAAAGAATTAAAATTGCTGCAAAAAGAAACTTGAACATAAACTAGAACTCCGATTACAGACTATCTTGTGAGACGCACGAAAACAAGCAAGTTTTGTCTATATAAACAAGGGCGTTACGGTCTATCCGCTTTCAGTACGGCTCGCTTTCTTCCGCCAAACCAGTAAACGCAGTTCAGATAAATTCCGGATAGTGCCGACAAACATGCCAGCGCGGAAAAAACTATCAGAAGCGTCACCTGCCAGGAGCCTGCAAAGTAGTAGAAATGCGCCTGCCGAAAAAATCTTGTCGCCAGGTTTGGCTGCGGAGTTTTCAAAACTTCACCTGTTTCTGCGTTTACAAGGATCGAATCCATTCCCAGGCCGCCGACGGCCTGATAATACGGAATTCCGTCCCGCATCAGCAAAGTCAAAGCGGTCGTCGGCAGAGTTCTTCCGGCGAATTTATGTGCCTTTTCGATGGCGTCATGCGGAGTGACCCTGACGCGGGAGCTTGCTACAACATCGACTTTGCCGCCCTCGACCGTATTTGGAATCGAGTACAAAAGCCCGCTGAATGCCCATGCCAGTACGGGGATCGAGACGAAAAGGCCGAGCCACAAGTGGATCTGATATATAATTCTTTTCATTGGAAACCTTTGGTATTGAGTAAATGTTTTACGGTGATCGTTTTTAATCGTTACTTTCTGACGCTTCGATAAGCACGGTTCGATTTTACTCTTTAATTAAAATTCGTGATAATTGGTTCTTGAGAAATCTAAAAGAAGGAGTTTTTGAGCGGCAGATGAGTAATCAACCAACGGTATCGGACATTTTTCGAAGAGCCCAGGAGATCAGGACGTCGTCCGGCAGTGCAACTTTTGACGACATCAGATCTCAGATCGTCAGCGAATTCAGCGGAAAGCCGTTTCCATCAGCGGCCTATTTAACGATCCCGGAGCTGGACAATATCGCTCCTGAAGAAGACTGGACGGCGGGACTTCCAATCGTTCTGCGGGGGATCCAGACAGAAGACTGGAAGGAAATCGCTCACGGCATCATTATCTGTCTTGAACAAGTCGAAAACTATCCGAAGGAATCCGGTCGGGAAGATGATCCTGAAAAAGAATGGCGAAACCGTGACCGTGGAATCGCCTCTGCAAACAAGAAAAACTTTGATAAATGGCTGCCCGAAGACTTGCTGAATATTGCTAAAAAGGGCGCAGAAAGTTCCTAGATCCCGGGTTTTTTAAGTAAGATCTTATCGGGCGGCGACAAAGAGTTTTGAAAATAAAACTCAACTTCGCCGCCTTTTTGTTTCAATTACCGGAAAAACCAAAATTATATGAAGGCAGTTTATATCGAAGAATTCGGCGGTGCTCAAAACATGAATGTGCGGGAGGTAGAGAAGCCTTCCGTCTTCGAACCCGATCACGTTTTAGTAAAAGTAAAGGCTGCGGCGCTCAACAGAGCGGATATTGTCCAGCGCAAAGGGTTTTATCCGGCTCCGGAAGGTTATCCTGAACGGATTCCGGGACTCGAATTTGCGGGAGAAGTTGCTGAGGCCGGAGGCGGCGTTGCGGGCATGTCAAAGGGCGACCGAGTTTTCGGAATAACCGCCGGAGGCGGCCAGGCGGAATTCGTTCTGACGCGAGAGGATCAGCTCGCCCGGATCCCCGCAAGCCTGGACTTTTTAAGCGCCGCAGCAATACCTGAGGCTTTTATCACCGCATATGATGCCGTCTGGTCGCAAGCCAATTTGCAAGCCAAAGAAACGCTCCTGATCCACGCCGCCGGTTCCGGCGTCGGGCTTGCAGCGCTTCAGATCGCGAAAGCAAGGGAAAATACGGTGATCGGAACTTCCCGCACGGCGGACAAGCTTTCAAATTGTGCACGGTTCGGATTGGATCATGGTATAGATACTTCGGCAGATCAGGACTTTTCCGAAATCGTAAAAGAACTGACCGACGGAAAGGGCGCTGATGTGATTCTCGATCTTGTCGGAGGCTCGTATTTTGAGAGGAACATCCGGAGTCTGGCGGTGAAGGGCCGAATGATGCTCGTCGGATTGGTGGCGGGGAGAAATTCGGAGATCGATCTCGGACTTTGTCTGGTGAAACGTTTAAAGATCACCGGTACGATTCTAAGGGGCCGGTCAGAAAACGAAAAAGCTGCGGCGACAAGAGAGTTTATCGAGGAAGTTTTGCCTATGATCGAATCGGGTAAGATCGTTCCGAATTTAGACCGTGTATTTAGTGCAGATGATATCGTTCAGGCGCATGAATATCTGGAATCGAATGCGAGTTTTGGGAAAGTGGTCCTGAAGTTTTGATCCGATCTGATCGAAGAAAGAGGTTTACTTACTGATCCTTGCAGCAGCTTCGTCAGTCACAATACACAATCCGGAAACATTCTCACCCGTCAAAACCGCCATCTTTTCCAACGCTTCCTGATATGTGATGCCGCTTGCGGCAAGCCCGTCAAAGGTTACGACGGACCAAATCTTTTGCGAGAGTTCGCTTCCGGTCGTCTTGGGAGATTCATTTTCTGCCGGGGCAACTTCAGAATTATGAGCAGCTTCAGAATCTTCGTTGTTGACTGTTTCCCGATCTTCCATTGGCGTTTTCGTCCCGTTCTTGTTTGGTTCCGAAACGATAGCATAGCATTTATATTATTGTAAAAGTTTGAACGGGGTTGAAATTTCAGAAAGCCAACGGATCCCGCGGGCGTTTGATAGTTTGCGGGAAAGCCGCTAAATTGACCTGATCATGCATAAAAAAAAGTTAAAGGCTGCACTGGTCGAAGTACCGCCGGTTTTTCTCAATCTGAATGAATCGATCGGGCGGGCCCGAAGTATCGCGGCGGAGTGCCGGGAAAACGAAGCCGGGTTGATCGTATTTCCGGAAACGTGGTTTCCCGGATACCCTGTCTGGCTCGACGATGCCCCTGCTGCCGGCTTGTGGGATCATCCGCCGGTAAAAAGACTCTATCAGTATCTCACCGAAAATGCGGTGGAGATCGGAAGCAAAGAGTTTGAAGACCTGCGTGAGATCGCAACTTCATCGGCTGCATATCTGGTTTTGGGAATCCACGAACGGGACGGCGGAACGCTTTATAACACCACGGTCTATTTTTCTCCCGAGGGGGATTTCCGGATTCACCGGAAGCTAGTTCCCACGTTTACCGAACGGCTTATATGGGGTATGGGAGACGGCAGCACGCTCAATGTATTGGAGACTCCTTACGGTAATCTCGGCGGATTGATCTGCTGGGAACACTGGATGCCCCTAGCACGTGCGGCAATGCATGCTAAACGGGAAGCGATACATACCGCGCAGTTTCCTACCGTTCACGAAAGACATCAGATCGCCAGCCGGCAGTACGCATTTGAAGGACAGTGTTTTGTTCTCGCGTCAGGGTGCGTGATGACGAAAAAGGATGTGCTTGAGGGGTTTGAATCCCTGAATACGGGTGATAGAGAGGTGTTTGATCTGCTCGAATCGATGCGTAACGAAAAACTCCAGCGCGGCGGGAGTGCGATAATTTCTCCGGATATCAGCTACATCGCAGAACCCGTTTTTGACAACCGCGGAATTGTTTACGGCGAACTCGATCTTGATCTGGTAAAACAGGGAAATCTTCTTCTCGACACCGACGGCCATTATTCACGTCCGGATGTTTTCAGGCTCCATGTCAATACGGAAAAAAATGAGAATGTGGTTTTTCAGCCCGGTTTATGACTACCGGATCACTGAGAAATGACCGGAAGCTGAACTACGAAGGTTGTGCCTTTTCCATCGCCCTTGCTTTTGCATAAACCCTTCCGTTGTGTTTTTTTACGACAGACTTTACAATGAAGAGTCCCAATCCGGTGCCCTTTGCCGTTTGCGTCGAATCGTTCTGGACGCGATAAAATCTGCGGAAGATCGTTTTTAGTTCGTTTCCGCTGATCCCGATACCAAGGTCCTTAATACGGATCTCGATGATCTTTTTGTTTTGGCGGAGGCGGGTTTTAATTGAAATATCCGGTTCTGTATCCGAATACTTTACGGCGTTGTCCAGAAGATTTCCAAAGACGGTTTTTAGTTCTGTCAGATCGCCGAATACAGATATCTGTTCACCGACGGGCAAGAATCTTACCCGCGAATCATCCAGATTGTGCCGACTTTTGATCAGATCCGTGCTTTCAGTCAGAAGTTCGTTGATGTCGATCTCGGAAAGATTCAACGCGCGTGATTTCTCACGAGTTCGACTGGCCTGCAAAACTTGTTCGACCGTTGTCAGAAGCCGGTCACTGTCGGCGAGCATGACATCGTAGAATTCCGCACGTTTTACTTCCGCGACATCCCGCGTTTTCAGCGTTTCGAGATAAAGTTTGATCGAAGCGATCGGAGTTTTGAGTTCGTGTGTGACGGCGTTCAAAAAGGCATCCTGCTGCTCGTTTCGCCGGATCTCCCTGACGAGGAAGATCATATTGAGGATCAGACCGGTGATTATCAGTGCGAAGAAAATGATGCCGAAGACGAGAAGGGCAATTTCCTGAAGATTAAGAAGGATCCACCCGATGTTTAGCGCAACTGCCAACGCGACGAGGCAGATGCCCAGTACCAGAAAGAATATTGCTGATTTTCTACGGCGCATGATCCCAACTGAAAATGTAAAACGGATAATGGAAAATTGAAAGTCGCAATTCCATTATCCGTTTCAGATCTTTGTATTTAATTCAGATCACGCAGCCTTTTTAAGCGGCACGGCGTTGTTTTTTGTCTCGTTCAGATCAAGAGCATAAACATCTTTCGCAATTCCGAGTTTTTCCATGATCCGGATCTGTACCCAGTTAAAATCAAACTCATACCACTTCAAACCATGGCGCGATGAACGCGGATACGCGTGGTGATTATTGTGCCAGCCTTCGCCCCATGCGAGAATTCCGACAAAGGCGTTGTTTCTTGAATCGTCTTTTGTTTCAAATCGACGAGTACCCCAAAGGTGCGTCATCGAATTTACAAGCCACGTCGTATGCCAGCCCCAAACGGTTCTGAAAAATACTCCCCATAAAACCATCGACCAGCCGCCGATCGCAAAGAGAATTCCACCGATGATGACATTCGTCATCCAGTAATACTTATTCAAAAATTGATGTACACCGTCTTTAACGATATCCGGTGAATATCTGCTGTGCGTTTCCGGCGGATGTTCCTGAGCACCGCCTTTAAAGATCCATCCCATGTGTGCCCAGAATACACCGTTACGCGGCGAATGCGGATCCTTGTCTGTTTCCGTAAACGCGTGATGAATTCTGTGTGTGGTCACCCAGCTCAGCGGTCCGCCCTGAAGTGCAACCGTGCCGCAGATCGTCAGAAAATACTCAACGAATTTCGGCACCTTAAAACCGCGGTGGGTCAGGAGCCGGTGATATCCCAATCCGATCCCGAGACTTCCGGCGATCCACCAGGTAACCAATGCCGCCAGAGCGTTTGTCCAGCTAAAGGTAAACAGTGCCCAAATTGATAAAATGTGAAAGAGTGACACAAAAAAGATGGTGTGTGTCTGGATCTTTCTCGATCTGACTTCGTTTATATCTGCTACTTT
Organism: Pyrinomonadaceae bacterium; assembly: GCA_041394785.1. Taxonomy (GTDB): domain Bacteria; phylum Acidobacteriota; class Blastocatellia; order Pyrinomonadales; family Pyrinomonadaceae; genus Aridibacter. The sequence continues at coordinate 106,432 of JAWKHO010000013.1, forward strand.
TCCCATTAAAACCTCTCGTACTATCCGGAATTTAAAGTACGCAAAACCGCGTCACTTTTAATCCTAACAGCTTATCGCGGCGTTGATTGTAAGAGTTTTGTAATAGGTGCTTTAGCGGGAGATCACAGTAATTGATCAGACGTTTTTATATAAGATATGCCAGTCTCCGGATTCCAGAGTTTTAAAAGATTTGCTTTCGTCAAACACTTTTTTGTGGAAGGTAGCCATGTACAGAATATAGACGTCTCGCGGATTGTCCTTTAACGACAATTCGATGTTTGCTAAAACTTCGGAAATAACTTTTTGTCCGAACGGATTGAAAAGAAAGAATACGAGCGGTTCATTCGGTATCTCAAATTCAGCGGCATCGGCACATACCGATTTTATGTCGGTGCATTTCTGATTCCGGCTGCGGTAATTTTTAATATTATTTTGTGCGGTCTGATCCAGTTCCTGTGCAAATTCAACACCGATTATTTTTTTATAAGGATAGTCGGACGCGGCAAACAGCACCCTGCCTTTTCCGGAACCGAGATCGACAAAAACAAACCGTTTGTGATCGATATCCAGATTTGCAAAAACTTCTTTTACTGCTTTGGCATCGGCCGCCACGTATTCCGCTCCAAATTGAATATTTGAACTCGAGATACTCAGATCGGCAAGTCTGGCGTTTGAAGCCGTTTGGATATTGTGTTTCCAGTCAAAATACTGCCCGCGCAGATTTTTTACGAAGACAATCTTGTTGTACTGGCTACTGTTTCTTACGGATGTTTTGATCGTTTCAAGCATAATATTTTCTGCTTTTACAAAACTTTCATTTCCGATGGTTTTCCAGTATATGGCGAGGAATCTGATTCCGGAGCAGAAAAAACCCGGCTTATTGATAAAGCCGGGCAGTTCATTTTCAGAATGGATCGGGTTGTTAATACTGCTGCAGATTCAGGATCCCTTTCAGAATTGCACCAAGGATATTAAGGCCGCCGCTGTTTCTTTGTCCGTATTTGTAACGGCTGTTGTATCCGTCCTCGTAGCCTTTTTCAAAACCTTGACGGAAATAGTACTGATACTGGCTGGAATCGACATAGCTTTGATAACCGTAATTTCCGGTGCGGTAAATCGACGAATTGTAGTAGTTACTCTTTCGCCTGTTTGCGCGGTCAGCCTGCCCCGCTTCAAACCCCTGCTGATAGCCTCTGTTTACGGCTTGTCTTAAAAGCTCTGCACCGCGGTGATCGGTATTATAGTAGCTGCCATTGCGGTAAACCCGGTATCGATTGTTATATTGCGCCTGGCGTCTCAATAGTTCCTGTCTTTGTTGTTCCAGACGGATTTGTTCCAATCGCTGAGCTTCGCGCTGTCGTTCCAGAGCAGCCCGCTGATTTGCAAGAGCCTGCTGACGCTGAGCTTCAGCGCGTTGTTCCGCAATAGCCTTTTGCCGGGCGGCGTTTGTGCGCTGCGAATTAGAGTTTCTCCATTGATCATTGTCTCCGCGGTTTTGCGGTGTTACGGAAGGCTGACGCCTGTCGCTTTTTTGCTGCTGTTTCTCAACTTTATTTGGTGCAGGTTGATTTTGTCTGCGTTGAGCGTCGGCAGTTCCGTTTATGCCCAGAAGAGCAACCATGCCGAATACCGAAAATGCGATCGTTTTTCTAAAGCCTGCTTTTCTCATTTTTTTACTCCTACAATTTCTTCAAATTTCAAGAACTGTAAAGTTCTGTAAAGCACTGTCAGCAAATGACTTATGCAATACGAAAAGCAGTTAAGCAATCTATATGCCACGTTATTGCGATTAACAAAAACACGCGAATATTCGTCGCATAGGGTATTTCCCGACTGAAATGGGAGGGTGGATAACGCGAATGGGTTGAAGAAAGTCAGTATTATTACCGGATCATCGGTGAGCAGGGAAAAAAAACCGTCCGGTTTTAGGCCGAACGGTTCTCGAAGATGCTAACTATGTATCAAACAAGGGTCACGCAAAACGCTGAAAAAGCAGTTCTTCTTCAATGGGTTTTATAAAAACACTGTCATCCACCCGATCCAGCTGAAATATCGCTTTTCCGGAATAGTTATCCCCGGCAGCTTCGTGAAAAGATGCATTCGAATTCCGTCCGCTCCCCGTTAAAAACATCTGAATGTTCAATTGATTCGAGATGGCAAAAAGCGTTTCCCAAATTTCCTTTAGCGCCGTGTAATGGATCCCGCTTTCAATCTCATCGATAAGAAGCATCCCGTCTTTTGAATTCACGGCCTGAAGCATTATCTCAAAAAGACGGTTTATCCCGAATCCGAGACTTCTCAGCCGGACGGGTTTTCGGTGCGATCTGATCCGTGCGAAAAGCACTTTATTACCGAGCCCTTCGGAATCTTCCATCAGCCGTACCGAGACAAGTTCGTTTGAAAGTATTTTCAGCGACTGTGTAACAAAGTCTTCAAGAGGCGTCATCTCGATCTGCTTCCATAATTTTTCAATTTCGCCGTCATCGAGTCTTTGAAGTCTTGCGAAGTGAACCGGAAATTTCTTCAGATTGTGGCCCTGCATCAGGGTTGTGTACGGCTCTTCAGCTTCCCGCTGAAAGAAGCCGATCGAAACCCTTTTATTGGGGTCCTTTAAGGAAGAGATGGAGAAATTTACCTTTTCTTTGTTCGAACCCGACATATCCGCAGGAGCCGGGCGGTTTCGGAACAGGTTCTCAAAGGCCTGCGATTTATATGCACCCTGATTTTCGTCAAATTTCGGCAGAACCTGGATCTCTTCTCGGCAGTTGATAATACCAGCTAAAGTATCCTGTTTACCGTTATTGGCAAAAAGATAAAGGGCTTCAAGAAGAGCAGTTTTACCTACATTGTTCTTCCCAAGAAAAAGATTAACTTTGCCAAGATTCTCGATAGAAACTTTCCCAAAGCAGCGGTAGTTGGCGATCGCAAGTGAATCCAGGATCAATTGCGGATTACTAAACGCAGGTTTAGCAACAGGTGGAGTCGAATTCGGTTTTAAAGACATTTCGGCGCACTCTGAATGATCTAAATTTTTTCTGGGAGTGTGTGGGATACAAATTTATGATAAGCACTCAATTTCCGGTAGTCAACGCCGGATCATAAATTTGTAATATTTTTATAACCTATTCAAAAAACGAGCGAAAAAGATCGGGCAAATCCGGTGTTTCAATAGAACTAGTCGGCGAAGGCGACGCTCAATTCCTTAAGTTTCATCGATTTTGTTTGATCGACCTTTTCAATATCCTTACGGTCGATGTATCTATAAAGAATATCGCGCTGCTGCGGGATAAAACCTGCTTTGCGGATCTGATAGCGGAGTTCTTTTTCGTTCGCCTGCGTATCGGCTCCGGCTGCCGAAACCACATTTTCTTCGATCATGATCGAACCCATATCATCCGCTCCGAAGCGAAGCGCAGATTGTCCGAGACGGAGACCCTGGGTAAGCCAGGAAGATTGAATATGATCGATGTTATCGAGGAATAAACGTGAGACGGCGACCATCTTGAGATAATCTATTCCGGTGGGTTCTTCGGTGATCTTTCTGCCGAGTGCCGTGTTTTCCCTTTGGAAGGTCCAGGGGATAAATGCTGTAAATCCGCCGGTTTCATCCTGGAGATCGCGGATCCTTTGAAGATGTTTTACGCGGTGTGAAACATTATCGCCGATACCAAACATCATCGTCGCGGTCGAACGAAGCCCGACTTCGTGAACGGCACGCATTACATCAAGCCATTCCTGCGTCGTGCATTTTGTTGAAACACGCTTGCGGACCTCATCATCGAGGATCTCGCCGCCGCCGCCGGGCATCGAATTCAGCCCCGCTTTTTTCAAACGCTCCATGATCGTTACGTAATCCAGCTTTGAGATGAGCGAAATATTGTGGATCTCGGGCGGCGAAAAACAGTGGAGCTGAAAGTCAGGATACTTTGCGTGGAGCGTCGAAAGAAGTTCTTCGTACCATTCGATATTAAAATCCGGATGCAGACCGCCCTGCATCAAAACGCCCGTGCCGCCAAGCGCGATCGTTTCGTCGATCCGTTTGCAGATCTCTTCGATCGAATGGACATAGGTATCCGGCTTTCCGGGTCTGCGGTAAAACGCGCAGAATGTGCAGACTACATTACAAACGTTTGTGTAATTGATATTGCGGTCGATTATGTATGTCACGACATCGGTCGGATTCTTGAGCATACGCATTTCGTGCGCGGCGAGTCCGATCCGCACGAAATCGTTTGACTCAAGAAGCGTTGTGCATTCCTCAATAGAAATTCTTTCTCCGTTTAGAGGCTTATCAAGAATGGTCTGAACGTCGGTCATAATATCGTGATACGTAATAAGTAATTGGGTTTTGGCGTGAATAACTCCTTTCTGTCGCTAGCAGATTCCGTCCCGCCGATCCGTAAACTTTAAAATCAAATCCTTATCATTGGCACCGCGATTGCCATCTACAAACCCAATCCTATATTTAGGAGCATTAATACAAAGTCTATACCAAATTTTACTAGAGGTAAGAAAAAATGAGAAACGAAGAAAATGCAATCATAATTTACGACGCAGCATTGGCGGTATTTACAGCAATTGCAGGATGGTTTTTGATCTTTCAGTCTGGGTTACTGTAGAGAACATGTTCCGCAAACGTATTTCGGTGAAACCACACTCAGACAGTTTTATCTGAACCGATCGGCAATCAGCGGAAATATACGCCAAGCCCTCGCCCCGTCTAGCCCCGGGATCGGCAACAAGTTAAATACGGCGATCAAAAGATTGAAATACCCCAGCGCAATTATCAGCAGGTTTAAGTAACCAACTCGGCCAAGTGGAAAAAACCTGAGCCGCAATTATAATCGGAATGGCTACCGACAATTGTGCGGCAACCCCACCCCAGCAGATCAATATCTCATCCCATTCATAATATGGTTCTTCATGAACACATTCACCGTGTACCAACCCTATTTTTACCGCAATAACCTTTACATTTCGGTTTTTAGCTACCAATGCGTGTCCGATTTCATGGAAAAATAAAATTCCGAAATTAGAAACGGAATAAGTAAGAGCAATGATCGGGTTGGTAAGCGATATCACTAAAAGCAATAATGTTGCCGCGATCACCGACCAGTGAAGAAACAGAGGTGCGTTTATCCAGCCAATACGGCCGAATTGCAGGTAATTTTTCATCTGATGCGATAATATCCTAATCCCAACTCAAGCTTTACAAAATTTTAGCTTTGTATAGAATTCTATCCAAATGAAAACACCTAAAATTCTTCTAACTTGCTTTGTACTTTTACTGGCAGTGCCGATATTTGTCTCTGCGCAGGATTCCAAGCGTCCGATCACGATCGACGATTTTTTCCGACTCAAAGATGTTTCAGATCCGCAGGTCAGCCCTGACGGAAAATGGATCGCCTATACTGTTTCTGAAACCGACGTCAAAGAAGACGAAGAAGAAACACGCATCTGGATGATCCCGGCCGGGGGCGGCGAGGCAATTCCGATGACGGCGAAAGGCTATTCGGCAGGCTCGCCGAGGTGGAGTCCTGACGGGAAGTATCTCTCATTTCTGGCTTCCCGCGGAAAAGACAAGGAAGGTGAAGACAAACCTTCACAGGTTTGGGCATTGAACCGTCTCGGCGGGGAAGCGCAGGCACTGACGAAGGTAAAACAGGGTGTTTCAGGTTACGAATGGTCGCCGGATGGAAAAAGACTGGTTTTAGTGATCCGCGATCCGAAACCCGAAGAACTTACCGAAGATAAGGAAGACGACAAAAAGCCAAAACCCTATGTTATCGACCGGCTGCAGTTTAAGCGCGACAACATCGGCTATTTGGACCGTTTCAGACGACACCTTTATGTTCTGCCGGTGGGAGACGAAAAGGCCGAACCCGTGCAGATAACCTCCGGTGATTTCGACGATACCGATCCGGCGTGGAGTCCGGACGGCAGGTCGATAGCATTTGTCAGCAACCGTTCTGCCGAGCAGGACAGATTTCCGGACAGTAATATCTGGATCGTTTCGCCTGATAACACGGATAAAGGACAAACTCTGCTTCAGGTCACGACAAATCCGCGCGAAGACTCGGATCCGTCGTGGAGTCCGGACGGGCAGACGATCGCCTACGTGACGGTGACCGCACCGCTCAAGACGATGTGGTACGCGACAAATCATCTCGCGACCGTTTCAGCGCGCGGCGGTAAACCGACGATCTGGACAAATGAGCTTGACCGGAATGTGATAAAACCGACGTTTTCTTCGGACGGCAAGTCGGTTTGGTTTATGCTCGAAGACAGCGGCGAGCAAAATCTGGCGGCTTTGGATCTCACGTCGCGAAAAGTAAACCGAATGATCACGGGTGATTCGATGGTTTATGATTTTTCGGTTTCGGGGAATTTTGTCGCACCGCTCATCTCAAAACCGCATCTGCCAAACGAAGTTTTTTCTTATTCAAGCGGTCAGCTCAAACAGCTCACATTCTCAAACAAAAAGCTTCTCGATGAATTAAATCTTTCGAAAATGGAGAACATCCATTTCAAAAGCAAAGACGGAACCGAGATCGAGGGTTTTATGTATCTGCCGATCGGCTACAATCCGGCGATGAAATATCCGACGATCCTCTGGAACCACGGCGGACCGGTTTCGCAGTATGATTTCGGTTTTGATTTTATTCCGCAGCTTTATGCGGCAAACGGCTATCTTGTTATCGAAACAAACCCGCGCGGCTCATCCGGATACGGACAGGCATTTTCCTATGCGCTTTTTGCTGACTGGGGGAATCTCGATTTTCAGGATGCGATGGCCGGTGTCGATTACGCGATAGAAAAAGGATTGGCGGACCCGGATAAACTCGGTGTCGGAGGCTGGTCTTACGGAGGTATTTTGACAAACTATGTGATCACGCAATCGACGCGGTTTAAGGGTGCGATCTCGGGTGCGAGCGAGGCAAACTTCCGGGCGAATTACGGACACGATCATTATCAAATGTGGTGGGAAGTGGAACTCGGACTGCCGTGGGAAAATGCCGAAGCATGGGAAAGGATCTCGCCGTTTAACAATGTCGCTAAGATCACGACCCCGACGCTTTGGATCGGCGGCGCGGCGGACTGGAACGTCCCGATCATAAATTCAGAGCAAATGTATCAGGCGATGAAACGGCTCGGAAGGGAAACGCAGCTCGTCGTTTATCCGGGCGAACACCATGGCATCCGAAAACCGACTTTTCAAAGAGACCGTTTTGAAAGATTTATCGGCTGGTTTGATAAATACGTAAAGGGAATTGCACCGGCGAACGAAAAAGCCGCCGGAAAATGATCGGGTTTGTCTGCTGCCGCTGTTATGCCGAAAAACGAACTCATCGAATTGCTTCAGGAGGAGTTTGACGGTCTTCTGCCGGAAAATTTCTCAAGGGCCTCCGTATCGTTTTCCAGCCGTAAGAAGCGACTTCGAGGATTCGAACATCTGGAAATTATTGAAGACGAATATCATCTCGTCGTCACCGGAACGCGGACTCGAGCGCTCACTGAAATCACAAAATCAAAAGACGAAGTGCTTTACTGGATGGTCAGCAGCCTTGCCTGAGGACTCGCATCAAAATTCGAACTGCACAACGGATCGAAGGACAGGATTTCCGCCGGTTGTTTTTTGCAAAAACGTTGAAGTATCCGGTCGTGTAAATAAATACTGGGCCGAAGAAAAACAAAAAGAGTTTGACGAGGTCCTCAAAAAGCACCCGTTTAATGATTCGTTATAAATAAACTAAGTCGCGGTTTCCTTCGGTAAGTTTGTTTTTTGCTGCGAGATTGAAATAGAGTTCGAGGCCGTTCTTCATGGATTCGCTGATCGAATACGAGATATTTTCCGTCAGGTATTTTTTCAATTCGTCGCGGGACGGCGCGATCTCCCCTTCGTAGTTTGAAATGATCTCTTCGGCGATGGTGATCCCTTCATCGCGGGCGGCGGCGAAATCAATATCGCCACTCCGTACGCCGCGTCATCACATCGCAAAAACAAAACCAAAATTTGTATATTGCGCCATAGTTCACGACGTCGTACTTTCGTAATTCGCTATTCGTAATACGTTTTTCGCCCAGGTTGAATTTTGAATTTTGAATCCAGAATTTACTGCAAGTGCAGGATCGCCGATCAACAGGCGCAGTCAGACTGCTTGAGCATCGCTTCGATGTCGGTTTGCATCGATCCACTGGTTCAAATCCCAGAAATTCGCGAAAAATTATCTTGGTCAAAACCACGAGGTTTTCGAGGAAACATCGAGTGAGACGGATCTCACATCCTGAAGTTCTTTTTCCACCTGTTACAAGACAAACGCTCCGCACCTTTTCTTGAGCTTCGACACCAGACACCGGTACGAGTCTGACACCTTCGATCCAGTTGCGACGCGATCACCGGTACCAGCGCGGCATCCACTTCGTTGTTTAGGAGCAATTCTGCGGAACGCGCCGGAGCAGTATCCAGGATCACCTCATATTTCCCGCGTTTCGATCCGTACAAAAATGACCAGATCGGCGGCGCGGTATTTGAATAACAAAGCTGAGATAATTTGAGATTGCATGTAAGTATGGGATATTTCCCGCGAATAACGCGAATCTTCACGAATTAAGAGAAAAGGCGGTTGGTAGAATTTGTAAGAATTTTTAATCCTTTGTATTGATCAATTTATTCTTAAATTCGTGTTGATTCGCGCTATTCGTGGGCTGTTTTCTGTTTCAAAACATCCTGATATTCAGGAGTCTTTTCTATGATCGCTTTTGCAAAAGGACAAAGCGGTAAAACTGTCAGATCATTCGCCCGTGCGTATTCAACACCCGCAGCGACAAGTTTTTTCCCCGCGCCGGTTCCGCGAAGCGAATCATCGACCTCGGTATGATCGATTATCATCCTCGTTTCACCAGCCATCGTGTATGTCATCAAGGCTGCGCGCTTTCCATCCTGTTCAATAAAGAAGGTGCCCTTTTTTCCGTTGTCTTCCCGTATAATTTCCATATTTTGTTTCCTTTTATCTCCCTTACAGGAAAACCTGCGGCATCTGCGTCAAACAAATCGTTAACCCCTGATCCGCAACGAGTTTCGCAAGAGACGCGAAGATCAGGTTTCATTTTTACCACGTCTAAACTATTTCTAGCAGACACTTTTCGCTTTGCCAAATCTGAATTATCCTAAGGCAATGAAAATATATGACGTAACGGTTCCGGTCAGCGAAAAGATCCCGGTTTACGAAGGTGATCCGAGCGTGGATATTAAGCTCAAGCTTTCGATCGACAACGGAGACAATGCCAATGTTTCGCAGATCTGTATGGGTGTTCACACCGGAACGCATGTCGATGCGCCAAATCATTTTATCGAAGGCACAAAAAAAGTCATCGATCTTGATCTCAAAACACTGATCGGAAAATGCCGCGTTTTAGAGCTGGCGGCTGATGTGATGTCGGTTGAACCGGAGCATGTTAACGATCTTCAGGGAGTTGAACGCCTGCTGTTTAAAACACGTAATTCATCCTTTTGGAACGATCCCGATCAGGGTTTCCGAAAAGATTTTACTTACATTTCGCCCGCCGCAGCAAAAACATTGGTCGATAAAAACGTCAAACTCGTCGGGATCGATTACTTGTCGGTTGAAGCCTTTGACGCCGATTCACCTCAAACACACATCACTCTTCTAGAAAAAGAAGTGATAATTCTCGAAGGACTCGATCTGAGAAATGTTCCTCCCGGAGATTACGAATTGATCTGTCTGCCGCTAAAGATCGCCGGAGGTGCCGGCGACGGTTCCCCTTCGCGAACAGTTTTAAGGGAAACTTAGTTGAAAAACGTAGAGATATTTAACTCAAACAAATCGGCATTTTGAAAGATTTCGACTTAAATACCTCTTTAAATGGAAGTTTGAATTGTAGCAAATGAGCTTTTTCCCCCCTGAAAAGCATTCGATCTCGGATTCTGACTTGCTGGATTTATTTCAGCAGGAATCGCACCGTGCGTGGAAACTATTTTGCGAAAAGCATTCGGATTTCATATATACGATGCTCAGACATATGGGATTTGATTATGACGCGGCGATGGAGCGCTTTGTCTATGTGTTTGAAAAACTTTGCGAAGACGATTTCCGGAGATTGAAGTCTGTGAAATATGCGGGCGACGATGGCGACTTAACTCCCTGGCTGCGGCAAGTAGTAAAAAATCTATGTATTAGTTGGGCATGGTCGAAAAATGGTCGAAAGCGAATCCTGGGTTTCGTAAAAGAAATGTCCGAACGCGAGCAGCGAATTTTTAAGCTCTATTTTTGGCAGGGCAGGACACCTTTTGAGATTTATGAAATTCTGCGGCTTGAGCACGACCAGGACGCGATTATCGAAGATGTTTTCGATGCTCTTGAAAAAATCATAACGCATCTTAGTGAGAAAAAATTGTGGCGTTTGATCAGCGGTTTAAGCCGTGACCGGAAATCGCTTTCGCTCGATTACGAAGATGAAGAGACGGGATTAAAGATCGAACCGTGCGAAAAGAACGGGAAAAGCCCTGAAGAAAAATTGAGCGCAAATGAAGAAAAAAAGGAGTTAAATAAAGCATTTAATACCCTTTCGACCCGGGAGAAACTGGTTTTGCAGTTTCGTTATGAAGAGGGACTAACATTAGGAGAAACCGCTAAAAATTTTGGTTGGGAAAAACGCGAAGCTGTAAATTTACACAAATCGGCCATTTACAAACTGAGAAAGCTTTTATTGTAAAATTTTCGCCGCCGCCCGTGTTTTATCTGTTTTTAAATAACAGGGGAATATGTCAGAAAAAAAATGTCTAAATAAAAAGAAGCTGCATCTTTTTCTTGCCGGAGAAACTTCCACAACAGATAAAGAGGAAGTCGAATCTCATCTGGCGGAATGCGCTGTTTGTCGGAGAGAGGTTTCTGCTTTTTTATCGGAAAATAAACCAGATCAGAAGACTTTTGAAACGCCTGTCGATCTATTGAAAAAGGTTAAGAATCTGCCGAAAGAAAGAGCTGATGATTCCCTGCGTCGAGATTCTTCTTCGCCGTGGTTTAAGTGGAATTTTCTACAAGTGGCTTTTGCCGCCGGTCTGCTTGCTTGTTTTGGCTTTTTCGGAATTTATTATTTGCAGCTGCAGCAAACTCCCACAAGAGACGATACATTTAGACACGGATCATCAAGTCAAAATCGCATAAGCCTCAGTTTTCCCATTGATAATTCGGAATTAACTGCGGAAGATGCGGTCTTTAGGTGGGGAAAGATTGAAGAAGCTAAAAATTATACGGTAGTTTTCTCCGACGAGAAGGGAGACATTATAAGAGTAGTAACAACAGACAAAACCGAATTAAGTGGTAGGATCAGCGAATTTGACTTAAGGGCCGGGAAATACTACTTTTGGCAGGTCAAAACCAGACTGGTCGATGGTTCGGTTTTAGAGAGCGAAACAAGAAAACTACGAATTAAATAAAGAATCTTTTGTGTGGATGAATAGATGTTCCCCGGCATACGGAAAATTTTTCTCCCGTGTATCTTTGCCATTTGTTTGTTAACGGTAAGTGCGTTTTATATAAAAGTTCCGTTTGGAAATTGGCTTTTTGAAAAGGGTCTGGAAGCGAAAAAGGAATGGAGACTGAAAGAAGCCGTAAGTTATTTCAAATGGTCCGCACGGCTTGGAGTTAAAACCGATCTAGCGAATTTTGAAGAAGCGTATTGCCACCAACTCCAAGGCGAATATTTTAGATCACAAGCTCAACTCGAAAAACTCCTTGCAAACTCAATAATCAGTCAGGAACTAAAAGGCAGAATTCTCAACGTCAACGGCCGTAATTTATTTAACCAGAATAAATCCGACAAGGCCTTGGAAAGTCACGAGGAAAGTCTCAAAATTGCTCGCCTGATCAACAACCGGAAACTCGAAGCCGAATCTCTCGTCGGCTTGAGTCGCGTTCTCTATCACACCAAAGGAAAATTTGATGAAGCGCGGAATAATCTCGACAGAGCCCTTGCGATCGGGAAAGAGATAAATGATGAATTGATCATAGCGGACGCCCTGAGAAATATTGGCGTTGTTTTATGGTGGGGTAACGGCGAATTAGACCGACCGCTTGAACAGTTTTACAAACCGGCTCTGGCGCTCTACAGGAAAAACGGTGATTTGCGAAGCGAGGCGACGATGCTGAGCAATATAAGTTTTATATACTCATTCAAAGGCGACGGGTTTCAGCACATAAAACTGCAAAATCAGGCGCTCGCGATTCGCGAAAAGATCGGAGACCGTGCGGGCCTGAGCGAGTCTTACAGAGCGCAGGGTTCCGCCTACCTGAGCGTAAGAAATTTTAAAAAGGCGCGCGAATTTCTTGTTAGATCAGCAGATATCGCAAAAAAAATCGGTTTTAGCCTTGCACAGAATGAAGCCGAAACCTATCTGGCCGGGGTATTGGTCGAGTTAGGTGAATACGACGAAGCAATTCGACTTTTTGAGCAGCTTTTAAAACGCGATAAAGACAGCCCGGTTTTAGCGAAGAGCCGCTTGGGTTCTATAGCTAATTGTCATTTTTTAAAGGGCGATTATTTAAAAGCACGGGAAGTATTCGAGCAGATTCTGGAAATCGAATTAAAAAGCGATTTAAAGGATATACGTTCAATTTCGGCCCTCTATGTCTATTTGGGGAATACCTACCTGCATCTCGATAAACTCGATAGAGCGAAAGAACACA
>JAWKHO010000014.1:0-117932 GCA_041394785.1 Pyrinomonadaceae bacterium
GAAGACCGACGGCACCCGATGATCAGTATAATCATTTCAATGTCGCCAAATACGCAAAGACACTGAGCGACAAAGGCGTCAGCATTCAGATCGGAGCGCACGGACAGCGCGAAGGACTCGCTTCGCACTGGGAACTCTGGATCATGGGGCAGGGCGGATTTACTCCGTGGCAGGCGCTTCGCGGCGGTACGATAGACGGCGCCCGTCATCTCGGAATGGATAAGTGGATCGGAAGCATCGAAGCCGGAAAACTCGCGGATCTTGCAGTCATCGACGGTGACGTTTTAAAGGATCTTCGCCGCAGCGAGTTTGTACAATATACGGTTATCAATGGCCGTATCTTTGATTCCGCAACGATGAATGAACTCGGAAGCAAAACAACCCGCAAACCGTTTTTCTTTGAAAACGGCGAGCAGGACTTTCTGCCCGCTGAAACGCGGCAGGCAATGGAAGAGAAAGCGCATATGTATCATTGGGTACACTAGAATCACCCGCAGGCAATGCGCATTTCCGGAGCTGAGCGGTACGGTCGGCGAGACCGTGCCGCTTACGTTTTTGGACTCTTGTTTTTTTCGGGCTGAACCAGCTTCTTTACTTTTTCGATCCTTTCAGAATCTCCAAGCATGATCAGCGTATCGTCTTCTTTTAATACGTATTCGGCTCCCAGATTGACCCGCGTCTCGCCTTTTTCGATAACTGCAATTACCGTTACGCCCATTTTTCCCCGCAGATCGAGTTCGGCAAGCGTTTGTCCGATCACCGGTGAACTGCTCTTCACTTTTACATTTTCGGTCGTTGCTGCCTGAAGCGCGTTCTTCAGATTCGAAAGGCTTGTTTTATCAGGCAGTGATGGCGAGCGAAGCATTTCATAACCCTGGACCCGGATCTCTTCAATCTGATTTTCGATCACACCCCGCGCGACGCCGTATCTCTGCAAAACACGGGAAAAGATCTCGATGCTGGTTTCAAACTCCTCGGGGATAACTTCGTTTGCTCCGAGTTCCAAAAGTTCGGTGATCTCAGCCGTATAACGGGTTCGCACGACGATATAGAGATCTTTATTTAACTCGCGGGCCTGCTGAACGGTACGCCGCGTACCCTGCAGATCCGACATTGCCAAAACTAGTGCGTTTGCTTCCTGAATATGGGCGTGCCGCAGCACTTCGCGTCTTGTCGCATCTCCGAAATTTATCTTTTCACCCCTCTTCTTTGCGCGGCGCACCGTTTCGGAATTGAGCTCGAGGATCGTGTATGGCACGAGAACGGCACGGAGTACGCGTGCAAGATTGCGGCCGTTCAGACCATAGCCGACGATGATGACATGGTTGCTCAAACCGCCGCTCGATGTCAGATGGATCTCTTCCGCCTCAAGTTCTTCCGCGGCTTCTGTGCCTTTATCCTTGAGAAATTTCTGAACAAACAGCCCGAACGAAGGTGCGGCGGCAATCAAAAACGGTGTCGCGATCATTGAGATTATCGTTGCGGCGATAAAGATCTGGTAATCGTCATCGGGAAGAAGAGCGGAACCGCGGCCGGCTTTTGCGAGTACAAATGAGAATTCTCCGATCTGTGCCAATCCGAGTGCCGTCATTGCAGAGATCCGGTGCGGGAATTTGAGAAACCGGACAGCCGTCCAGATGATCAGCGCCTTCCCGGATATCAGCAAAACTACGACCAGTATTACACTCGGAAGATTCTCGATCAGCGCGGCGAGTGACAAAAGGAGTCCGATCGAGACAAAAAAGATACTGTTAAAGACGTCGCGAAACGGTAGAATATCTGCGTTTACCTGATTACTGTATTCAGATTCCGACAAAACAATGCCGGCGATAAATGCACCGAGCGCCAGCGAAAGACCAAACTGCGAAGTTACCCACGCCATTCCCAAACTGAGAAGTACCGCAGTCAGCAGCAAAACTTCCGTACTGCGAAATGCGACAACCTGCTTCAGTATTATCGGAACGAGAAACCAGGCAGCCGCGACGATAACGATCAGCGCGATAAGTGAAATGCCGAGAGTTTGCGCGACCGCACCAAAAGACAACGCATCTTTCCCGCCGAGGATCGGAACAAAAAGCATCATCAGAACGATACTGATATCCTGAAATAAAAGGATCCCGACTCCTGCCCGGCCGTGCGGCGCATCGATCTCATTTCGGTCTGCGTAGCTTTTCATAACTATCGCAGTGCTCGAAAGTGCTACCAGAAAACCGAAGAATATTGATTGATTTAACTGACGGCCAAAGATGAGCGATATGATAGCCGTCGCAATGATCGTTATTCCGACCTGAAGACCGCCTCCGATCAGCACAAGATTGCGCATCCGAAGCAGCCGGCGGATCGAGAATTCGATCCCGATCGTAAACAAAAGCAAAATTACCCCGATCTCTGCAAGGAGTTCGATAGCTTCGAGTTCTTTGATGAGTCCGAGGCCGTACGGACCGATCAGAATTCCGGTCAGCATAAACCCGACGAGAAGAGGCATTTTCAGCCTGAGGAAAAGCAGCGCGACCGGCACTGAGACGAGCAGGATGATCAGCAGTTCGGCGAATAATGGCGGCGTGTGCATTTTGTAATACTCCCTATCTTTCTAGTAAATTCTAAAACCTGACGGTTCTGCCGTGCCGTGCCTGACATTTTCATTTCAGGTGCGGCTTTTCA
The DNA here is from genome assembly GCA_041394785.1 of Pyrinomonadaceae bacterium. Lineage (GTDB taxonomy): Bacteria > Acidobacteriota > Blastocatellia > Pyrinomonadales > Pyrinomonadaceae > Aridibacter. The sequence continues at coordinate 2,662 of JAWKHO010000014.1, forward strand.
AAACGGCTTACAAATAAGAATTTAAGATACCGGAGGTGCGCGTCCGCTCTGATGCGTAAGTGACGGATCGGAAGGAACGCCGCCTGAAATATTGGAATTATTTCTATAAAAACGGGTAAGAAGAAAGGTCTTCACCTCTCTTTGAGATAATTTGCTTCCTGAATAATAAAACCGGTCCGGACTGCCCAGCGATGATTTTGTTTCGAGCTTGCCGCTCAGATTATCGATACGGTGAAGACTGAATTGATACGGTATTTTCTTACCGGAGTTGACACTTTGCTGCGCGATCTTGCCGGCTGGAAATACCGGGAACGGCAGCAATTGGATTCCTTCTCCATGGGAAAAGAGCAGCGCCGAAAGCACGCATACAATTATTCCTGTGCGGGCGATCGACCGCCCGTATTGAGAAAGTTTTTGCGCCATACTATTGCTGTGAGTTTAACAACGGAACCTGAACACGGCAAACGATTTGATCAAACTGACCAAAGAGAACTGACGCGCGATTATTATCCATCAGCCCCGTCACTGAGGATCTTTCCGCCGAATACCGGCTGTCCGGCGATCGAGATATGGAATGCGTATGCTGCGATCAGCAGCAAAATGATGATCGAAAGAGTAGAACTGGTGAAATAAAAGCTCGATGTGTCGAACGTCTGCGGATATTCGTAGATCGCTTCAAAAAAGAACCAGAATGAGATCATCCCGAGAAGGCCGTATCTTCCGAGTGCGACCACCAAACAAACGGCGTTGATAAAGGCCGCAAATGTGAATAGCCAGTGATGTATCGAAATTATTATTAAAACCTGAAGAATGAAGAACAAAAGGCCGACGGAAAGCACACCAAGCATTTTTTTCCGGGTCAAAAGGTAAAAGAAGAGCGCGATAAAAACGACTATCAGGCTGAATGCCGTATTCGACACAAGGCTTTCAAGATATATTCCGAAAAGTCCGGAAACGCTGTTTAACGAATCCAGAAAGACAAAAGCTAGAATACTTTCTTCGCCGAGGAATGCCCGCATCAGAATATATCCGATGTGTATCCCGAACATATGTCCGAGCCCCATCAATCCGCCGATCAAAATATCACGTCCGACCATCGGATCGCGAAAATCTCCGGCCATAAGTCTGCTCCACGAGATCAGCATTTCCGGCCATGAACGTCTGACATATGGTTCGAGTGCTATATACAAAATCCCGACGACGCTGGCGGTTATCCCCGCATAGCTTATTGCCTCATAAATTATCGAAAGTTCGCCCCAAAGAGTCGGAATATGATCGGCCTTAAGAAGCTGTCCGAAGAGTGCAAGCAGGAACAGGACAAACGTCAGTTTTAAGCCGCCGCGCAGGTCGCCTCGTCCGGCCTTTATATTTCTATAGGCAAAGAACAATGAACCGATGATCGCGACCGAAATCAGAAGAATAAGCAAAAAGATCCCGATCTTCTGAGTTTCCGCCACGCTTTGTCTTTGCGAAATTCCGCCGTCTGCTGAATCCCACGGCGCGATGATCCGAAAATAGACCGGTTTGCCGCCGATCTCCGCAGTTTCCACGCGGATCGGGATATCGGGGAAATCCGCCATCCTCCCTTCCCAGCCTTTTGTCTTATCGGCAAAAACGGGCGGGGACCATTTGATATCCGCTTCTCTGAATTTTGTTATATCGAGTTCCGCCGCCTGAAAGACCGCGCTCCAATCTGCTTCCGCGCCCGACGCTGCGGGTATGGTCGGCGGCGGAACGGCGACAAATTCGATCAGTCTTCCGCGAACGTCGAGCTTGATATTAACCATCTCGGGGACATTCAATGGGGGTTCGTTTTCTGTAACTTCGACCGAATCTATCGGCTGAAGATAATCCGGCGACTGTCTGTATAGAAAATAAAAATCGAATGGCTGGCCCTTTGAAAGCATTTCGCGGCGCGGGGGCAGATCGTGCGTATTTCCGGTAAATCCGTAATACTCAAGAAATCTGCTGTTTTGGACAAACTCATGATCAGAATCGACCGGAGGTTCGGTATAACCAAGTGTCTTTACGATCTCGCGAGCTTTCTCTCTGAGTATTTCGGGTGATCTCTCAAATGGTGTGAAGGCGTATGACTGAACCGTTTGGTTCAACATGATAATCCCGAAAGTCGCGGCAAAAAATATTGCCAGGATTGAAAATGCGACGACCGGTTTTAACGCTCCTCGCTTAGGTGCTGCGGCAACCATTTCAGGTGAGGGGGTTTCACCTGCAGCGATCGCGGCTTCAAGCGGATTTCCGCCGGGAAGCGCCAAAGCGACCTGCAGTGCGGATTTCGGTCTGTTGGCCGGGTCTTTTTCAAGACAGCGGGTGATCGTTTTTTCAACTACAGGCTCGATATTTTCGACAAACGTCGAAGGATTTGTAGGCTGTGTGGTTTTTTGTTTCTCGACCAGTTCTTCAAAGGAATCGGCCCGTATCGCCTGCTTTCCGGTATAGATCTCGTAGAGCAAAAGACCGAGTGAATATATATCGCTTTTTTGTGTTACTTCCTTTCCGGTGATCTGTTCAGGCGACATATACGCCGGAGTTCCGACGCGAATTTCATCTGAATTTATTTCCTCTTCAATTCCGGCGATCCCAAAATCGGTAATGCGCGCTTTCCCGTTTGAATCGATAATTATGTTTGCGGGTTTCAGATCGCGGTGCAGAATTCCCGCATCATGAATGGCGTGGAGTCCGAAGCAAATCTGACGCGAAATTTCCGCCGCTCTCTCCGAAGGCAATCTGCCGATCCTGCGGAGCAATTGCGACAAGTCATCGCCATCGATAAATTCCATCGAAAGATAACGGTTGCCATTGATCTCGCCGATGTCGAAAACCTTACAAACATTTGCGTGCGAAACCTGTCTGGCATTTTTCACTTCGCCGATAAAGCGCTTTAATGCATCTTCATTTTTTGCCAGTTTGTCTGGCAAAAATTTCAAAGCTACGGTCTGATTGAGCGTCAGATCCTCTGCTTTATAAACCTCGCCCATTCCGCCTTTGCCGAGCAGACCGATGATCCGATAGCGTTTGTCCAATACTGTTCCGGCAATGAATCCTCCGGATTTTACTTCGCCTGTTGTCAGATCATTCAGGGCTTGTGTTTCTTGTTCGAGGATCTGGCTGATCACCTCTTTTTCCGCCGGTTCTTCAAGAAACGAAGTGTCGGCTGCCTCGAAAGAGGCTATTAATTTTTGAACTTCCGCGCGCAGATTTGAATCATCGCCGCATTCTTTATTTAGAAATCGATCCCGTTCCTCCCCCGACAAGCCGACGGCGGCTTCAAAAAGATCTTTTACCTTTTGCCATTGTTCTTTGTTCATCAGTTTTCAAATTTTTCCAACACCTTGCCGCTAAAGATCGGCTGCCCGCCGATCGAAATGAAAAAGGCGTAGAACGCTATCCCGAAGACTAACGCAAACAGCATTATTGTCGTCGGGAAATAGAAACTGGACGGATCGTAGGTATTCGTGGTGACCGAGTTGAGAACGTTCATGAAGATAAAAGCGATCAACGCCATAAATCCAAACCTGAGCACAGCGAATAACCCGAAAACTCCCCCAAAAACTGCGTAAACCAGAAACAACCAATCATTTTGGGAAATCGCGTCAGGCAATGCGGTTAAGACAAAAAATGCAAACGTAGCCGAAATTGCCATCCATCTTTTTTTCAGGAGAAGAGAAAAGATCAGAAGAACAAAAAGAGTGACAAATGCACCTGTCACTACGACAGGTATTATTTCTAACAGAGATCCGACCGATGAGGTTATTCCATTGAGATAAAGACTGTTTCGAATCCTGAATGGTTCGACGATCGAATCCGGATTCATCAAAAACCGCCCATATGCGCTGCAAAAACACAGAATTGCGGTGCACACCGACAAAAAAAATCCGACAAGAATATCACGGCCGATCATCGGGTTTCGAAATTCTCCCCTGAGCAGGCGATTCCAGGAAACCAACACCTCGGTCCAGCGTTTTCTGATCAGGGGCTCGACCGCCAGATAGACGACAAACACAGTCAGCGGGGTTGAGAGAGATGCGGCAAATAATGCAAAAGACCGATTCAGCAGATTTTCAAAATCCGGTCTCCAGTCAGCAGTTAGAATCTTGAAAAGTAACACCGCCGCAAAAATGAATACCGCCAGTTTTACGGCCCCTTTCAGATCTCCGCTGCCTTTTTTCAGATTGTAGCGAACGAGCAGAATCGATGCGAACAAAACTAGTATTAGGATCACGAAATAGAAAATGAACCCGGTCGGAATTACGGTTTGCGTAATTTTCTGCTGAATATCTCCGGCGGGCTCATGCCACGGAGGAGTGACGTTAAATTCGATCGGTTTGCCGTAAAGGGAAGAACCGTTTATTCGCAGAGGAATATCCGGAAAATCCGCCATTGCACCTTCCCACTGTTTGTTTTCATCGGCCAGAAACGGCGGGTTCCACTTCGGTTCGACCTCCCTGAATTTATCTATCTCAAGCCCGGCTTCCGCAAAAACCTTTTTCCAGTCAGCCTTTTTCTCCTGGACGGCCCGTGGAACCCTCTCGGGCGGAACCGCAGCCAAGGCGATCAGACGCCCGGTCATATCGAGTTCAATATTTATCATTCCCGATCTGTTCAGCGGAGGATTTCCGGGACTGATCTCGTTGAGCGCCCCGAACGGGATAAGATATTCCGGTGATTGACGGTAATGGTAATAGTAGAACAAGGGTTGCCCTTTTTGGATCCGTTCCCACCATTCACGCGGGTTTTTCTTTTCTTCGGCAAATCTTCGGTAACTTTCATCAACGGCTATAAAAGAGTGGGTATCTGCCGCCGGGTCGGTAAACCCCAGATTTTTGATAATTGTTTTTGAACGCTCGGCCAGAACATCCGGCGATTTTTCGAGCGGGCTTAAGCCATTCGGCTCGTACACGGAACTCCAGTACCTGACCAGCGAAAACATTCCGATAAATCCAAGCAATAAGGCGAGTGCTATCAGAGGCTTCAAAGTACCTTTGACGGGAGCTGCAGCCACCATCTCGGGACTCGGCGTTTCTCCGGCTTCAAGAGCGACCTCGAGGGGATTGCCGCCGGGCAATGCGAGAGCGACCTGTGCGGCTGAATCCGGACGGTCCTGCGGATTCTTTTCCAGACACCTGCTGATGATCTTTTCGACCAGCGGATCAATGTTTTCAACGAACTCCGAAGGATTCGTCGGCGTTTGAGATTGATGAATATCGATCAACTCTTGGAGCGAATCACCCTTTACAGCCTGTTTTCCGGTGAAAATCTCATAGATCAGAAGTCCGAGCGAATAGATGTCACTTTTCTGAGTCACCTCTTTACCGGTAATTTGTTCCGGCGACATATAGGCCGGTGTCCCGACTCTCGATTCCGCTCCCTGCACATCCGCTTCAAAACCGGCTATCCCGAAATCGGTGATCCTTGCCTTTCCCGCACTGTCGACAATGATATTGGCGGGTTTCAGATCACGATGAAGAATTCCCGTCTTATGGATCGCATTTAGTCCCAGGCAGATCTGTCTGGAGATTTCGATCGCCTTATCTGACGGCAATCTGCCGATCCGGTTCAACAACTGAGAGAGATCATCGCCATTGATAAATTCCATTGAGAGGAAATTTTTTCCGCCTGTTTCACCGATGTCAAAAACGCGGCAGACGTTTTCGTGCGAAACCTGCCGGGCGATCTTTACCTCGCTTAGAAACCGCCTTAGGGCATCTTCATTCCCGGCGAGTTTTTCAGGCAGAAACTTGAGAGCGACGGTTTGGTCGAGTTTGATATCTTCGGCTTTATAAACCTCTCCCATTCCTCCCTTTCCGAGCAAGCCGATAATTCGATACCGGCCGTCGAGAACAGTTCCGGCGACGAATGCATCGTGTTTTGGCGCGTCCGCTGCGGCTTTCATCGCTATTGTTTCTTTTTCAAGGATCTGACTTATCACCTCCTTTTCCGCCGGTTCCTCCAAGAATGAAGTATCGGCTTCCTCAAGGGCATGGAATAACTTTTCGATTTCGGCACGCAGCTCACCCGTTTTGCCGCATTTCTCGTCAAGGAATTCCCGGCGATCTGCCTCCGGCAATTCACTTGCGGATTCAAAAATGCTTTTGATCTTTTGCCAGCGTTCGTTATCCATCAATCGGAAAATTCCCCTGCAGTATTTCCCCCAAACCCTGATTTTCCGGCGATCGAAATATAGAAAGCATAGAATGCCAAGACCAGAACAATTATCATTGCGATCACCGAAGTTGAAAAATAGAAGGCGGAGGTATCAAACGTATATGGGATCAAATACGTTAGATAGAAGAAAAACATGTTTGCGACAAATCCCAGTAATCCGAAACGCCACAATGAAACGACGTAAAGTACGGACATAAAGAATGAGAAGAAAACTAAAATGGGATGGATCGTCAATACAAAAAATAATGACATTGCGATAAATGAAATTATCCCGATGGACAAGGCTCCGAGAAATTTACTGCCCGTCAGACGATAAAACACAAAGGCGATAAACAACACGAATAGACTTTGGAGAACTACATCGGCGGATCCGAACAAAACGAATGAGAACAATTCAGATGTGCCGTTAAACAGTTCTGCAGGAGTGACTTGATTTACGAATTCGTAATTTCCCAAATAACTTTGAACGGCGACATGATTGTAAAGAATTCCGGCTGTGTGTCCGACTCCGCACGCCCCGCCGCCCAGTATATCCCGGCCAACCATCGGATCACGAAAATCGCCTTTCATAACGCGGCTCCAGGAGATCAGCGTTTCCGGCCAGTTACGCCTTACAAATGGTTCGATGGCGATATATAAAAGTCCGGTCATAACCGCTAAAATGATCGCATAACTTGCTCCTTCGTATATTACTGACAATTCGCCCCAAAGCGTGGGTACGTGATCACCGGAGATCATTTGGCTTAAAATTGTTACCGCAAAAACGAAAAGGATCAATTTCAGTCCGCCGCGCAAATCACCGCGTCCGTCCCGCAAATTACGGTAGGCAAAAAAGGTCGAACCCGCGATGGCGAAAAATACTACAATGATAAGAAAAATCGTCCCGTATTTTCGGTAGACGTTCTGACTCGAAACGGTTTCACGTTCCGCCACATCCCAAAGATTGACGATCTTGAAATAAACGGGTTTCCCGTTAAATTCGGCAGTTTCAATACGGATCGGAACATTCGGAAAATCTGCCAGAGTGCCTTTCCAGGCCTGCCTCTCATCGGCAAAAACAGGCGGCGTCCATTGCGATTCCGTTTTTTGAAATTTCGCAATATCCAATCCCGCTTCATCAAAGAACAATTTCCAGTCAACTTTTTTTCCTGTGCTTCCGGCCGTGACGGTTTGATCTGGAACTGCGATAAATTCAAACAGATTGCCGCGCGCGTCGAGTTTAAGATTTGCCATATTCGACAAACTCAGCGGCGGCTCGTTTTCCGATATAAATACAGACTCAACAGGCTCCAGTTCGCGCGGCGATCTCCGGTACAGAAAATAGTAGTTATAGGCTCCGGCCTTCCGCAGCATTTCCTTGCGGGATGGCAGATCGGCATTTCTTTCGGTTTTTCTGAAACTATGATAGTCAATAAAGCTATCGTCCTGGACGAATTTATAATTCGAGTACATTGAAGCTTCGTCAAAACCGGTCTTTTTAAGAAACTCACGTGATCTTTCCGCCAAAATTTCCGGCGATTTTTCAAACGGTGTGAGCATATATGTTTTCAGGTCCTGATAAACATAGATCACGGAAGCGAAAACAATTATCAAAGTCGCCAACAAACCGAGGGCCACAGGAAACTTCAACGCACCTTTTTTTGGTGCAGCGGCGACCATTTCCGGGCTTGGAGTTTCACCTGCGGCGATGGCGGCTTCGAGCGGATTTCCGCCCGGCAGTGACAGTGCAACCTGGAGCGCCGATGCCGGCCGGTCATTCGGATCTTTTTCCAAACAGCGGCTGATCGTTTTCTCAACGATCGGTTCAATGTTTTCGACAAACGTCGAAGGATTTGTCGGCTGTGTGGTTTGCTGTTTTTCGACGAGTTCTTCAAAAGAATTCGCCCGGATCGCCTGTTTGCCCGTATAGATCTCATAGAGCAAAAGACCGAGAGAATAGATATCGCTTTTTTGAGTAACTTCCTTTCCCGTGATCTGTTCGGGAGACATATATGCCGGTGTTCCGACGCGGACTTCGTCGTTTGAAATATCGGCTTCGATCCCGGCGATCCCAAAATCCGTAATTCGCGCTTTTCCGTTTGAATCGATAATTATGTTTGCGGGTTTCAGATCACGGTGAAGAATTCCCGCGTCGTGGATCGCGTGAAGTCCGAAACAAAGCTGTCTGGATATTTCCGCGGCTTTGTCCGACGGAAGCCGGCCGATCCTTCGGAGAAGATGTGAAAGGTCGTCGCCGTCGATATATTCCATCGACAGAAAATGTTTTCCATGGGCTTCGCTGATATCGTAAACCTTGCAGACATTGGGATGCGAAACCTGTCTGGCAGTCCGGACTTCTCCGATAAATCTTTCTAATGCCTGCGGATTTTTTTCGAGTTTTTCGGGTAAAAATTTCAGCGCAACAACCTGATCCAATTTTAGGTCTTCGGCTCTGTAAACTTCACCCATTCCGCCCTTCCCGAGAAGGCCGATTATTCTGTACCGGTTTTCCAAAACGGTTCCGGCTACAAATTTCCCGTCGTTTACCTTTCCCGTTGTATGATCGAGAAGCTGCGTTTCTTTTACTTCGAACATGCTTGGGGCTTCTTTAACAACAGGCTCTTCGAGAAATTCGGGATCAGCATTCGCGGCCGAAGCCAGAAGTCTTTCGACCGCTGATCTCAACTCCCGATCATCCCCGCACGCTTTTTTCAGGAACGTCTCCCTCTCGCCCGAAGGAAGATCCTCTGCCTGCGCAAACAGCTCTTTGATCTTCTGCCATTTTTCCGGTGTCATCGATCTCTCCGTAAGTAATCTGGTTGCCTCTTCTTCATCCACGCCGAATCTCGGAAGAGTGCTTTTAATGTCTTCAAAAAGCGAATAGCCGCACTTCGGACACACTTCCGCAGTTATGGATAAAACACACAGGCATTGCGGACATTTATTCATCGAAGAAAAGTATTACTGTAGGATTTCTCTCCAATAGTAATACTTTTCCGATTTTTTTCGAAGCTTTGAATTTTTGCGGATCCGGCCGCAGCCGAAATGAGAAAGAATTCTATTTTTCGCCGGTCTCGTTCGTTCTTCCGACAACGAGTTCCCCTTGTTTTATGATCGGGGTATTTTGAAACACGACGACCTTCCATTTTCCTTCGTTTTTCTGAAGGATCATCAAAGGAACGACCCTCGGAACATCTTCAACCTTTGCGCCTCCCCGAAACATTTCGCTTTCGAGATGCGTAACGGCGATGGTATCGCTTAAAAACCGGATCTTTCTCACCTTAGTTCTGATCTCGGTGCCTTTATAAAACGTGTCAAAAATTTGCTGGTGCCCTTTCTCGTTAGCTTCATTGCCATGCATATACATGCCGTTCCAGACGGTGAAATCGACATCATCGACAAAGTTTTCAGCGTATTTTTTTGCGTCGCCTGCTTTCCATGATTCGGACAGGTTTTGAACCAGCTTTCGGATAGCTTTTTCATCTTCCTGGTTTTTATCACCATCTTGTGCGTAAGTGCTTGCCGATGCCAATATCAGCGTTATAAAGATCATAAAAATATATTTTGTCATTTGTTATCTCCTATCAATACTTTTGTGTTTGAACTTAATAAATGAAGCCGCCGCGGACGATCTTCGCAAACGCATCGGAATTTTCGATCACTGAATGCGCCAGCCATAAGCCGGAAGCCAGCATTAGTACTACGGCGATGTTGAGCAGCGTCATTGATATGCTAAGTAATGCGTCGGTTTGTTTCATGTCTTTGGTGTCTTCGTTCATTTTCGGTTTCTCCTCGATTTATTTGGGCTTACTGTCCCCTTCAATAGTTAGGGCGACAGTTAAAACAAAAACCGCTCATTTTTTTTGCCTATCCTTGAATTTTTTCTCTGAATAGTTTTATCTTTTGTAGAAATGGCCGGTGCAGATCAAAACATTACGCTGCTTCTCAAAGACTGGAGCGGCGGAAAAAAGGAAGCCTTTGACGACCTTTTGCCGCTCGTCTATGAAGAACTCAGAAGACGCGCGTCGCAGTATTTGAGGAATGAAAGAAGCGGGCACACACTTCAAACGACGGCATTGATAAACGAGGCTTATATCAAACTGATCGATAAAGATGACATTGCATGGGAAAGCCGCTCGCATTTTTTTGCAATAGCATCGACGGCGATGAGAAGAATTCTCGTGGACCATGCGAGAACGCGTAAAAGAAAAAAGCGCGGCGGCAAGGAAGAGGATCTTCCGCTTGATGAGGCTTTGGTTGCGAGTTCTGAAGAAAGTTCGGTTGATCTTGTTGCGCTTGATGATGCACTCGACCGCTTAGCGGTTTTTGATGAAAGACAGGCGAAAGTTGTTGAACTGCGGTACTTTAGCGGATTAACGATCGATGAAACGGCGGAAATTCTCGGGATCTCAAATGTGACTGTAAGACGCGAATGGACTGTGGCGAGAGCATGGCTTCACCAGGAGATTGGGTAGGAGTTTTGTTTAGGTCCCTAGGATTCGATCCTCGACGGGCCTATTTCGGCACGTGTCAAAATCGCCGGATCCTGGTTTTCCAGAATTCCCAGCGCCATTTGATATCAAGCGGTTTTTCAACTTTTCGTGCCCCGGTCCATACTGCAATTCGAAGTTTCAAATAGTAGATTCCGAATTCGATATATTTCAAAGGCTCACCTTTATTCTGGGTCACTCTAACACATTTCAGGCATTCGGGCTCAATTTTTTCACGCGATTTATGGGAAAAGGCCGCCGCGATCCGGCAGATGCTGCAAACCCCGTGCACTTCAATTTGTTGATTTTCAAATGAATTAAGGTAAGAATAAGGGCGTTTCAGCAATCAAAAAAAGGAGCTTTTATAAAAATGAAATCTTTACTGGCATTTGGCATTCTGTTTTTCGCACTTTCTTTTTGCGGTATCACGGACAAGATAAAGGAAAGTGTTGAAAAGGCGAGTTCGGGTGAAACAACTGAAAAACCGGGCGATACGGATTCGACCGACAATTCTTCGACGGACGGCGGGGATGTCGAAAAAGCCGAACTTACATCCGCACAAAAAGAAATTCTCGACGGCGGCAGCGAGGTAAAATGGGAGGACCAGGGAATAACGTTTACGGTTCCCGCCGGCTGGAACAAAATGGACGTCAAGAAAGAGAGCTTTAATTACGGATCGCCAAAAACCGGATTTCTGATCGGAACGATCTCCGTGATGCCGTCGAATTTTCCTTCGGATACGAGTCTGACAGCAACGCATACCAGTGCGCTCGAACAGCTCAAGAACGGAAAATATGACAACGTCAGATGGCTTGAGATCGACGGCGTAAAGGGAGTCGAATGGACGGAAAGTTCAAAAGAAGATTCAGGCGATCCGCGGCGCCACCAGTGGATCGGATTCCGGAATTATCAGGGGCAGAATCAGCAGCTGAATATCATGGTTTCAACAAAAAGCAGCGAGTTTAACGAAAAGAAAGACGATTTTGCCGCGATCCTCTATTCGATGAAGATCGGTAAGTAACTGGCGAATAAGCAGCGCTTTAGTCGAATTTTATTTTCTTTGCGACTTTGCGTCTTGGCGGGAACTTTCTTTATCCCGCAAAGGCGCCAAGTTCGCGAATTTTCGCCGGGTGTTTTCTTTGAGCCTCAAATTATCAGGACAAAACCGACTAATATGAGCTGATCAATTTGAGGCGTTCTGCAGTCCGGTTCTTTTTAGAAGATCCTGAAAACGCGGATCGCCCCGAAGATCATCATATTCATACCCGACACCGATAAACCGCAACAGCAGATCGCGCTCCCGGTAAGCTTTTTCAAGTGATGCGATCGCCTTGTCTTTGTTGCCCATCGCAGTATAAAGAACCGCAATTATCGAAGGCGAAACATACTCATCAGAGTTTTCGAGCCTGGCGAGGATCTTTGCGGCTTCTTCTTTTTTTCCAGGAATTTTTGCATATGCCGCAGCTAAGTAAACCAGAGGCTGACTGTATTTATCCCCGCCGCCGAGGGCTTCGATCGATTTCTTATAATAGTCCTCCGCCTCGTTTAACGAACCTTTTCCGGCATACGCATATCCCAGACTAAAATTATCGGCGGTTTCATTTGAGGACAGCTTCCGCGCTTCTTCATAAGTGTCGATCGCTTTATCAAACTGCCGCGCCTGCGTCAGGATACTTCCCTTCCATAGCAGAATGCCGCTTTTGTTTATCGGATCGCGCTTTTCCGCTTCTCCGATCTCGCGAAGTGCCTCGTCATTCCGTCCCATGATGGCAAGAAAATATGCATATCGATAACGGGAGGAATCGAGATTAGGATTCAGCGAGATCGCCTTTTTATATTCTTCATCCGCCCCCGCCCAGTTAAAATCGTATTCGAGGATCGACGCCATTGCGATATGAGCTTTCGCATTACTCTCATCGATCTTTAGTGCTTTTTCCGCCGCTTCTTTGGCTTTCGGAATGAGGAGTCCGGGTTCACCGCTTCCGTTTGCGCGGTCGATATAGATCAGCGCGATCTCGGCAAAAGCCGGTGCGAATTCCGGATCGATCTCCGCTGCTTTCTCAAAATAGCTGAGCGCGTTTCCGCGGACGTCAGCCGGTCCGTTTAGTTCGACGAGTCCGTTAAGATACTGCCGGTATGCTTCGGAATCATCCGTTCCGCCTTTCGCAATATTTGTTGCCTGCGCGCCCGTCAGTTTCAAACGAAGTTTTTCAGTGACATTTTTTATTATCTCGCTTTGGATCGAAACAAGATCGGCGGACCTCCGGTTATACTGCTCACCCCATATCTGCTTATTGTCTGCGGCATCGATCACCTCGATCCTGATGGCGAGTTCATCACCCTGCTGGACAACCCGTCCCATAACGAGCGCTCTTACGCCGAGCTTATCGGCAACATCTTTAACGTCGATATTTTCGCCGCGGAACTTGAAGCTGGAATTTCTGGCGATCACCTTCAGCTGCGGCAGCTGTGAAAGACTGTCGATCAAACTCTCGCTCAAACCATCTGCCAGAAATGCAAGTTTTTCGTCTGTGCTGCCGTTTTCAAACGGAAGTACGGCAACTGAATCTATCTGTCCGGAAGCGAGAAAGAGATAAGCACCAAATGCCGCGATTCCCAAAACGACAATCGTCAGCAGCCCCCAAAAGGCTTTATTCTTTGAAACATGTGCCGCTGCATGTTCTAGACTCGATCTTCGCGCCGCTTCATCCTGTGTAATATCGGGCGGTCCAGGCGAGGTCGGGGTTCGCTCAAACAGCTCGGTCTCGGGCTCCTCAGCCGCTTTTCGTTCACCGCTTTCCGGCGGTGTCGAACGGTCGATCTCCGTCTCAAACTCTACCCGTTTTTTGATCTTTTCAAGATCAGCATATAGCTCTTTTGCCGTCTGATACCTGCCGTCAAGATCTTTTGTCAGCGCCTTGGAAATTATCCAGACGAGATCCGAAGGAATGTTTTCAACATAAGACGTGATCGGCGGCGGTTCTTTCTGAATTACCGAGATTATCGTATCGGTCGAGGTTGCACCGCGAAAAGGCTTCCGCCCGCTGACCATCTCGTAGATCACTACTCCCAAGCTCCACAGGTCCGTCCGCGTATCGACGGTAAGACCGCGCGCCTGCTCAGGCGACATATACGCCGCCGTTCCGACGATCGACCCGGGACTTGTATTGAACAATTCCCGCGTAGAGCCCTCAAGATCGACCGGTTCCTGCACTGCGGGATCTGTGAGCTTCGCAAGTCCGAAATCTAAAACTTTGATATATCCGTCCGGACGGACCATCACGTTGTCCGGTTTGATATCGCGATGCGCCATTCCGGCACTGTGCGCGGCGGAGAGTGCAGAAGCGATCTGCATTGCAATATCGAGCGCTTTGGCGAGTTCGAGCGGTTCTTCAAGGAAGAGTTCGGAGAGAACGGTTCCTTCGACAAACTCCGTCGCGATAAACTGTCTTCCGTCATCGCTTTTGCCAAATTCAAAAACCGTCAGAATGTAAGGGTGATTAAGCGCCGAAACCGTGCGGGCTTCCTGTTCAAACCGGAGAAGCCGTTCTTTATTGTCGGAGAGTTCGGAAGGCAGGACTTTTATTGCAACATTGCGTTCGAGCTCGGTATCACGCGCAAGATAAACCTCTCCCATACCGCCTTTGGCGATCCCGGAGATTATCTCAAAGCGACCGAGTTTGGTATTTTTCTCAAGGGACATGCGCTGCTTTTGGTCATTATATCTCTATTGAGGAAAATCCAAACCGGTATTTACAGATTTACGGATCTTTAGCAAGAATTTGGAATCCGGCCGATATCAGGGCAGCGTTACGCCGCCGCCTGCCGCGCTTTTTTCTTTGATATTCGCGATCATCCCGGCCCATTTCCGGTCAACGTGAAACTGCTGCAGCCATTCGGGGATCGATACTTTTTCGTCCAGACGGTAGATAATTATTCTCGGGAGTGAATTCGGATCAGATTTCGCACGCTCCTCCGCGCGCTTTGCTTCTCTTAAGACCCACTCCGATTGGCTCGCCGATTCGGACCAAAATAGCAGAAACACGTCATCAGTATCGATAAACTCATAAAGTTTGTTTTCCCAGCGGTCTCCTGCTTCAATGCTGAACACATCGATGTGATATTTGTATTTGAGAACATCCATCAGCTGAACAAACCGATAAACATGATCCTTATCCTTTGAGGCATAAGAGACAAACGCGGTTTCATTCTGAGTCATTACGCCCTGCACACCGGGTTCGATCTTTTCAACGGCAAGCGGTTTTGCTTTTGAAACGACGGTGATCCTAAACGGGATCTTGCCCAATTCATCACCGTTTTGATAGACGAAAACTCGTCCGAACCGGTTTCCGTCGCCGTGATCCGCCGGAACGGGAACGATGAATTCGACCGAATCGGGCTCACCGCGCCAAACGAGATCCTGCTCGTCTTCTTCAAATTCGATCCCGGGAATCATCAGTTTGAACGTCAGTACGGAATCACGTTTGATCCTCTGCTTGAGAGATTTTGAAAGCTGCTTTTTCGCCTCAGGGTCAAGCATTCCGGCGAGTTCATCGAGACCATCTGTCTGTTCGGGCAGATGCGCAAAAACCTGGACAAGAAGATCGCTTCCTTCCCGCACTTCGGGTGCCGAATAAAGCGTGCAGCGGACATCATCGTCAGTCTCATCCGTCTTTCCCGCAAGCCCAAGTCCGCCCAACAGCGACCCGGCAAATGCAGAAATTCCCGCAGGAATACCGAATACGGCAAGAGCTGCGACCGCCAGCGCGGCTAAAACCGTCAATGCGATCTTTACGGGATTTTCCGTGACAAAACTGGTCAATTTCGAAACAAAACCGTTTTCAGTTTCCGGGCGTGAATCTCCTTCCCGCGCAGTGTTTCCCTTAAACGACTTTATGTCGTCGTTTGCCGCAGAGTTCGAATTCTGCTCAGCACTTTCTTCTGCATCTTCATCGGGATCGGTGATCCCGTTCTCATCATCAGGATCTGCAGAATCGCTTTCGTTTTTTCCCCGGTCGGAATCACGGTCGTTTTTGTTTCCGCCGTCATTTCTGCCGTCGCCGCCGGAACCTCCGTCTCTGTTATCGTTATTGTCAGGATCAGGCGTAATGACAGGACTCGGATCGGGTTTTGGGGGACTCGGATCAGGCGTCGGTCCGATGATCGGCGTGATCGGTTCGACAAAGCTGCCAAACGAAAATTTTATCGAAGTATCAGAATCGATCACGATATCGGAGTAGCGGCTGATGTGACCTTTTCCGTCACGAATTCTTACATCGTAGCTTCCGTTTTTCAGCGGGATCGTAAACTTCCCGCCGGTGTGATAGGTTTCTGAAATTCCGGTAGCCCTGTTTCTAAAAGTTATCGTCATAGCCGGAAGCAATTTGCCGTCCGTTTTATAGACATAACCCTTTAGTTTTGAAGTCCCTTGCTTTGGAACCGGAGCCCGAAAAAGAATTGGAAAAGTGCGGCTTCGCGAGGAATAAGCGGAGTGGTCCCTGCTGGATATCGATTTACCCTGGGCGGTCGATACCGAATGGAAAATTCCAAGGGGCAGAAAAATAACACAAACTATTATCAGGACCCGCCTGAAATTTGATCCGCTGCCGGTACGGGGCACACCCCGATCCAGGCATTCAGCTGAATCATTTGCAGGTTTCATAGTTTAGATATAGACCTAATAATTCCACGAATTCGATTATTTGACAATATTTCTTAAAAAACCCCGTTAACAACAGATAACTGCTGAACTATTTAAAAATGCTGTATTGGCAGCGATCTGTGATATTTTAGTCGCACAAGATCAAAAAACGGAGGTCAAATGGACGAAAACACGTTCGCGCAGTACCTGAAAGAGCGATATCAAGCTCAAATTTCCTGGTACCAGGCGAAAGCGTCTGCGAATAAGCGTTGGTATCAAATATTTCAATGGTCCGTGATCTTTCTCGCGGCGATCGTTCCGGTGCTCGTTACCGCAGCTCCGGCTACGATGGATGAGCCGAATCCGGCGATCTGGTGGATAACGGTTGTCGCATCGGTGCTTTTGGCGATCGGAACGGCAGGAGTCAAAACGTTCAAGTTTCAGGAAAACTGGATCACATACCGCGCGACTTCAGAACGTCTTATCCAGGAAAAGTTCTATTTTGACGGAAATGTCGGAGAATACAGCGAAACAAGCGATAAAAGATCTCTTTTTGTAAAAAGAGTAGAGACGCTGATCTCGGGAGAAAGCAGCCAGTGGGTTTCCGCTCAGACTGCACAGGCCTGAACTCAGGCCGGCGGCTGCCCCTTAAAAACCTTGCCTGATTTCCGTTTGCACAAGTATTATCAGGTCATATTTTGGCTGGGATGATTTTTTCGGGGTCCGGACGATTTCCCGTTATACAACGCCGGTTTTTTTGCCGGAAAGGAGATAACAAAAAATGCAAGAGCAGGAATGGACAATAATGGTTTATATGGCCGGGGACAACAATTTGAGTGTCGATATGGCTTACGCAATGGAACAGATCAAAGAATTTGCGGCCGGCGATACTGACAAAGTCAATCTTTTCGTATATTACGATGGTAAATCCCAATCGATCCCCACGCTCTATTGTGATTTCTCCGACTCAAAGAACCCCAAACAGGTTCGGTCATACCTCGTAAACAACAAACTCTATCCGGTCCGGCCAGTACCGGACGAGAATGCCGCGGATCACCGTTCGATCATCAATTTTGTCGATTGGTGCGTAAATACGGTTCCTCACGAAAAGAACGGCGAAATCTGTTATGGAAGAAAAGCCCAGCGGTATGCACTGATCATTTCCGGGCATTCGATGGGTTTTCAGGATATCGGAATGTTCAAAGACGAATCTTCAAACCACACACTGAGCATGGAAAAAATGAACTGGCTGCTCGAGCGAATCACAAAGACCGAGGCTGAACTGATCGAAGACTCAAAAGACGAACATCGCCGGGACGATTCGTACGAACGGGCAACGACCGAGATCCTTGGTCAAAAGCTTGATATTCTGGGTTTTGACAGCTGTGTTATGGGAATGCTCGAGGTCGGTTATCAGTTTAGCAATGTGGCAAAAACGATGGTCGCCTCAGAAGGCAGCGTGCCGAGTGCCGGATGGACATACGCGAAGATCCTCGGCAATCTCGCCTGCCACGCGCGGGGTTTGCATATCAATGAAGTGACGGCAAACTTTGTCAGCGAATTTGTCAGAAGCCAGGATTCGTATACTATCGGCGGCGTCGCGGTTGACATGGCAGCATGGGATCTCAGCGAACTCGAAAGCCTGAACGAGGAGTTTAAGAATTTGGCGGATAAGCTTCTCGAGTGCTTTGAAAACAAAGGAAGCACATTATACCGCCAGATGGAAAGAGTGCTGCTTCAGGTACATTGGAAGTGTCAGTCTTATATGCTTGAGCAAAACGTAGATCTTGGTGACTTTTGCAGTCTTTTAAAGGATGAATGCGCTTCACTAATGAAAGAGATCGGAGGAGAATCGACACAGATCCTTGAAGATATCGAACGCCATTGCGAAGGCGTTCTCAGAGAACTAGCTAAGGCCGTGATCCTAAGCGGATTCAGCGGCGGAAAATATCAGTATTCAAACGGAATTTCGATATTTTTTCCATGGTCGTTTGCTGCGTATGATGTTTCGCGCGAAAACTATGAAACTCTCGAGTTTGTCGAAAGAACGGATGCGGGAAAAAGCTGGAACCGCTTCTTAGACAAATATCTCAGTGAAGTTACTTATCGTGAGGCGCTGAAACCGACAGCAACGGGAGACGAACCGGCTCCGATAATACTCGAAGCCGTTTCTCCGATCGGGCATTCGGAAACAGACAAAAAACTTCGCTATTACTCGTACGAGTATCAGGATAACGTTTACGAAGATTCTATGGCATTTTTCGGCGGCGAATCCGCACATGCGGCGAAGATGGGGGGCCGTGAAGGAACCAAAATGGGAGGCCGCGAGGGAACCAAGATGGGCGGCCGCGAAGGCACCAAAATGGGCGGCCGCGAAGGAACCAAAATGGGCGGTCGTGAAGGTACCAAAATGGGGGGCCGCGAGGGAACTAAGATGGGGGGCCGTGAAGGAACCAAGATGGGCGGCCGCGAAGGTACCAAAATGGGAGGTCGTGAAGGCACCAAGATGGGTGGCCGCGAAGGCACCAAAATGGGGGGTCGTGAAGGTACCAAGATGGGCGGCCGCGAAGGAACCAAAATGGGCGGTCGTGAAGGTACCATAATGGGCGGCCGCGAGGGTACAAAATTAGGCGGCGGAGGTGGTTCAAGCGCCTTTTTTGACAGCTTCGAGCTCTTTAAGAATATCGAGACGCCCTGGAATCTTTCGGGTTTTACAAAAAAACCGAAGCCGACGCATAAGGAGATATATGACGATAATTCGTTGGGCAACACCTCGGCATGATCGCAAATAATCTGCTCCGCGTTCTGATGAGCGGCGAAGATTATTTCGCCGCTCATTTTTTAAAACAGTTGCAAAATGCTTAAAGGCGGGGAAAAAACAGACCGGAGATATACATGACGGACAACGACTTTATTGACATCGAACGTACTCTTTCAAGCCAGCTTGCCTCTTACGACTGGTCTTCCGTCGAAAAAACGTGTGCAGTTCTGACCGAAACAATCGACCGTAGTTCGAAGCCGTTTTCGCTGCAGCAATCAAGACGAATACTTCACGAACTCCGCAGGAAACTTAGGTTTCAGCAAATGTCGGAGGTAGCCGAAGCGATTTTAAGGTCAGGTCAGGACGATGCCGTTATCATGAGGCAGTATGCGCAAAGTCTGATCGATCAGGGACTGCTGACGGCGGCGGACCGAATAGTTGCCGATATTTTGGATAACAACAAAACACCCGCACCCGAACGACTCGAAGCGCTGGGTTTGGCCGGACGCATCTATAAACAACAGTTTGTAAATCTCGCCGGAAGTAGTTTCGAAAAAAAGAAGGTTTTTTTGGAAAAGGCGATCGATGGATATCTGTCGGGTTATGCAATTCAAAAAAACAGCTACTGGCATTCGATAAATTCTGTCGCACTGATCATGCGCGCAAAGCGCGACGGGATAGCAGTTTCCGATGCCGCGGATGCGGATCATCTTGCCGCTGAAACATTCGATTTGCTCGGGACGCTGATCAATGAATCGACCGAGCCGCCAAAACCTTGGGAATTGGCGACACTGATGGAAACACAGATCGCGCTCGGCAAATTTGACGACGCTTTTCAGTCGGCAGTCGATTATTCATCATCACCCGCCGCAGACGCTTTTGAATTAAACGGCACGATCCGCCAGTTGGTCGAGATCTGGCAGTTGAACGATTCCGAGCCGCCCGGAGAAAAGATCCTTCCGGTTCTTCGCGCCGCACTCCTCGGACGCGAAGGCGGTTCGCTGCTTCTGACAAAGAACGAAGCCGCTTCGAACAGTCTGAATCTTGAAAGCGCTTTTGGTGATAATGCACCGAAAACCATCAAGTGGTACAAAGAAGGGCTCGCGCGGACAAACTCGATCGCCCGGATCGAACTCACTGATGGAAAAGGGATCGGCACGGCCGGGCTTTTCAGCGGCAAAGATTTTTTTCCTGATCTTGACGGTATTCTCGCTGTGACAAATTCGCACGTTGTTAGCCAGGATCCGGCGGATTCGGGTCTTCCGCCAAACAAAGTGCGGGTGAATATTCAGGGAATTGCCAAAGTTTTTGAAGTGGAAAAAGTGGTCTGGTCTTCGTCTCAGCGCGAACTCGACGTCAGTTTTCTCTCGCTCAAAGGTGTTCCGAAATCGCTGCCGCTTCCGGTCTCTTCTGCGCATGCAGAGATGTCGGATCCTGCTCCGCGGGTTTACGTGATGGGTCACCCCAACGGCAGAGATCTTGAGATCTCGCTAAATGACAGCCGAATGGTCGGTTCAAACGAAAGATTTGTACATTACAGGACGCCGACCGAACCGGGAAGTTCGGGAAGTCCGGTTTTTGATCAGCACGGTTGGGAGGTTGTGGCGATCCACCACGGCGGAAGCGACACACTTCCGAGGATCGACGGCCCGGCGGGCACATACCAGGCAAACGAGGGGATCGCTGTTTCCGCAATAAAAGCCGCGATCGGCCGTTGAAATTCAGTACCGCTGCGTTACCGGCGGCGCAAATGGTTTATGCAGTTTCTGCTTTTTGATACGCGCGCTCTACTGCCGCATTATCAAAGAATTCGTGAAACCCGGTGATCCTTCCGTTTTCGATAGTGAAAATATGAACCCAGTCGCTTTCAAAAGTCCTGCCGGTCTCAATAACTCTTCCGGCCGAAAACCCAAGAACGACAACCTTGTTTCCTTCTGAGATAAATTCTCTCGGCTCAAATGCCGTAAACTCTTCCGAGGAGCTCAGCTTTCCGAAAAATTCACGCACTTTCGCGCTTCCGTTTATAACCGAGTCCATTTGGGAGCCTTTTACCTCCGGGGTCGTCCAGTTTATATCGTCGGCCATCAAACCGATCAGGCCGTCGATATTCCCGCTTCCAAAATGTCCGTAAGCCTGTTTTACGATCTCTGCATTTTCGCTCATTTTTTCTTTTCTCCTTTGGCGCAAAAAATTACGCCGATTCTCCGAATTGACCAATACTAAACTTCTTAAGTTCGATGAACACAGTATAGACCTTTTTCAGAAAAACCGGACGTAAATTTTCGGAAAGAATGCAGCTAAAGCTCGGTCGGCTTATCCGAGTGCGGAATAAAACATTCGCGGCAGCGTGCTTCATATTTTCCGGTGGCGCCTACTTCGACGCGTTCGGCGGATTCAAACGTCCGTTGCGAATAGTTTGCGGTGTTTCCGCATTTTACACAGATCGCATGCGTTTTGGTGATAAACTCGGCGATCGATAAAAGCTGCGGCATCGGTTCGAATGGCTTTCCCATATAGTCCTGATCAAGACCGGCGATGATCACGCGTTTTCCGCTGTTTGCCAGATCATTAACGGCTTCAACAACTTCCATATCAAAAAACTGTCCTTCGTCGATACCGACAACCTCGGTTTCTTCGTGGATCTGAGCAAGCAGTTCTTTTGCCGTCATCACGGGTTTTGAAATATGCGTCATTCCGGAATGCGACGCGATCTCTTCTATCGAATAGCGGTCGTCGATCTTCGGCTTAAACACCTGCACCTTCTGCCGCGCGATCTTTGCGCGGTTCAGACGCCGGATCAATTCTTCACTCTTACCCGAAAACATCGAGCCGACAATTACCTCGATCCAGCCCTTGCTTCCGAGCCTGTTTTTACGGCGCTCCTCAGTGTTGTCGAACGCGAATTCATCAATCATTTTGGCTTAAAAAAGTCCCTGTTTGTATTTTGAGAACGCTAAGATTATCACAAAAACAAAGGAAGGAAAAACAATGTCCTGAAGACGCAGGATCGATACGATCTCTGGCCGCGAAAGCAATTTGGAGAGAGGTTCTGATGCAGATTCAGGCTCTAATTTTCGACAAGGATCGAAACAGCCCGGTCGATAACTGCGGTGCTGTTTCCCGTGCGCGTGAGATCGTTTCCGATCATCACGAACGCATAGGTTTCACCATTACCGCGCGCGAAACCGGCGAGTGAATTTACATAGGTGATCGAACCGGTTTTCGCCAGTATCTTTCCGGAGGTGCTTTTCAGCCGCCCGCGCAGCGTACCGTCGATCCCGGCAACCGGCAGCGAGTTTTCAAAAATATCGGCAAATTCACTTCCTGCCGCAAATACGATCGCACGCCCGATCGCCTCCGGGGTCACAAAATCGAGGCGTGATAATCCCGAACCGTCGTGTATCGCGATCTGGTCGCTCGCAATATTATGATCTTTGAGCCATTTGGTGATTACATCGGCGCCGGCAAGATCATCGCCGCGGAGTTTCTGCACCCGCGCATCTGCATCGGGAGCTTCTTCGCCAAACCGTTTTCCGAGTTCACGAAGTATAAGTTCGGCATAAAGATTTACCGAGTCTTTATTCATTTTCCTGACGGTTGCAGAAAGCGGTTCGCTTTCGGCCGCAGCTAATTCGACTGAATTCACGGTGTCCGTTTGAATTCGCGACTTCCAGTCACGCGTTTTCACAGTTCCTGAGATCCGAATGCCGTTCTTCTCGAGCAATTCCCTAAATATCTTTGCGGACAATAGCGCAGGGTCATTTATAGCGATCCGCGCCAGCAGATCTTTTCCGTTTCCCCATACATAGACTTTGTTTGTGCCGAGTTCGCGCTTTACACCGATCGCTTCGATATCTTCGATCGGCTTTACCTCGCCGGAAAGTTCGACATATTTTGCGTCCGACTTTGGCTTGCCGTCTTCTAACGTCACGGTCATCTGGTTGCGGTTGATCGAAAGAGCGGAAGCAGCCGCGCCGTAATACCACTGCGTTGAATTCCAGGTCCATCCGTCTCCGAGTTTGTCGCCCTTAAAATAGCTTTCGTCACCGATGACGTCGCCTTTTATTTCTTTCAGACCTTTTTGTTTTAGTTCTCTTACCAGTTTGAGAAGCGATTGGTCGTTGAAGTCCGGCGCACCGCGTCCGTAAAGGACAATATCGCCGTCGGCGACCCCGTCTTTGAGCGCTGTTTGCGTATAAACGGAGGTTTTGATCCGTGCTTCTCCGCCGATCTTGTCGAGCGCGACGACGGAGGTCAGAAGTTTTTGAAGCGAAGCGGGGTTAAATAGTTTCTGTGTCTCCCTTCCGCAAACAACGCGGCCGTTATTCAAGCCGATAACGATAACGCCCCACCGCGCTTTTGAAAATTCACTTTGCTCCAGATTCTGATTGATCTCACCGCAGAGCGCGACATCCTCCGGCGCTTTTGAGATCTCGAGCGGTTTTGCGAGATCTATCTTCGGCGCCGGAATCTCGATCGGCGGTTTTTCGGTTTCCGGATTTTGATTTGAAGAGATATTTTGCGTCGGACACGCGGAAAGAAAAAACATTGCCGGCAGGAGTGCGAAAAACAGTTTTGCGAAATGTAAACGGCAAATAGTTCTGCGCAATAGATCTGTCATTTTCTTTAGATTAGTCAGGCGATGCGAAGGTCGTTTCCGGTCATCTCAAACGGTTTTTCGATCCCGAGAATTCCGAGGATCGTCGGCGCGACATCTTCGAGCGCACCATCGGCGCGAAGTTTCAGACCGTTAAGATCATTAGCGACAAAATGAAAAGGAACGGGGTTTGAGGTATCCGAACGGGAATTTCCGTTTGTCATCTCTTCGCAGTTTCCGTGATCGGAAGTGATCAGCGCCACGCCGTCAACTTCATGGATCTTTTGCACGATCTCGCCAAGGCATTTATCAACGGATTGAACCGCTTCGATGGTTTTATCAAGATCGCCGGTATGCGCGATCATATCGGCGGCGGCAAGATTGACGACAAAAACATCGTCTTCTCCGGCCTCGAGGCTGCTGAGTAGTTTATCTGTTACGGTAAAACAAGCGGGCGGATGATTCTTACCGTTTGAGCCGTTTGCGGATGGAACCAAAATACGCTTTTCACCGGGATGTTCAATTTCGCGCCCGCCGTTGAAGAAGTAAGTCACGTGCTGATACTTCTCGGTTTCGGCGAGCCGGCAGTTTGCCACGCCGTGATGGGCAAAGATCTCAGCCAGCACATTTATCTCGGGTTCAGATTTGAACGCTGCGGGGATTTTGAATTTTTTGTCGTATTCCGTCATGCAAACCAGATCGAGATCGGGTTTCTGAGCAGCGCTGCCTTCTTTTTCGAACATCATCGACCGGACGAGCTGTCGCAAACCGTCGCCGCGATGATTGAAAAAGATCACCGAATCACCGTTTTTTATCGACACCACCGGTACACCCGCTTCTTTCTCTATCACTACCGGCGCGATCGATGCGTCCGAATTTCCGCGCAGATATGAACCGCGGATCGCGGCAACCGGATCATACGTGCGTTCGCCTTCCGAATGAACGATCATTGTAAAAGCACGCGCCGTACGGTCCCAGTTTCCGCCGCTGTCCATCGCGTAATTCCGTCCGCAGAGACTCGCGATCTTGCCGCATCCGATCTCTGCCATTTTTATTTGGAGCGCTTCGATATAGACATCGGCGGTGTGATCCAGAACGTCCTGCCCGTCAAGGATCGCGTGGATAAATACGCGGTCTCCGCATCCTTCCCTTTTTGCCATCCGCAAAAGTGCAAAAAGCGAATCAAGCGAAGAGTGAACATCGCCGTCGGATATCAGACCGACCAGATGCACGGAAGACTTCCTGTTTCTGGTTTTTGTAAAAGTATTCTTTAAGATCGCATTTTCAAAGAATTTGCCGGAATTGATCGCTTCGAGAATTCTTTTCCGGCCGCATTTAACGGCGCGACCCATTCCCAGATTGAGATATCCGGTCTCGGAATTTCCCGGCGATTCCGGAAGGAGGCCGACCCGTGAGCCCGAAGCGGCAAGAAGCGTCTTTGGGTAACGTGCGCAAATGTTGTCGTAATTCGGAGTCTTCGCAAGCGCGATCGCATTCCCGGTTGTCTTATTTGAATGCCCCCAGCCGTCAAGGATGACCAGCGCAAGCGGTCGCTTCCGCCCGGCGGCGGATCTTGAACCAAACCCAAAACTCCAGTTTCCAAGTTTTACGGTGACCATGGCAATTGAGATCAATTAGGGAGAATAAACCTGACAGCGCGACAAAAAGTGCTTTGATAATAACATTTAAATTGTGACTATTTTAAACAATTTGGAATTGTAATATGTAGATCGGAATCGCATAAATAACACTGTTAATCTCGGGAGGGCTAAATCAGCAGTTGATTCTGAGAACGACAATAGAGAGCGGGAACGCAAACCTATCTCCCCGCCTGCGCCTGAACGGCCGTGATCGCTACTGCATTTACAATGTCTTCCGCTTTGCAGCCGCGCGAGAGGTCGTTGCAGGGTTTATCGAGTCCCTGAAGGATCGGTCCGATGGCGGTTCCTCCGGTGAGCCGTTCGGTGAGTTTGTATGCGATATTTCCTGCATCAAGATCCGGAAAGATCAGGACATTTGCCTGCCCGGCAACGGGAGAACCTTCGGCTTTTGACCTGGCGACTGCGGGAACGAGAGCCGCGTCAGCCTGCAGTTCACCGTCGACTTCGAGTTCGGGCATACGCACTTTTATCGTTTTTGTCGCTTCGATCACCTTCTCGGCAAACGGATGTTTCGCACTTCCTTTTGTCGAAAATGAGAGCATCGCAACTTTTGGCTCGGTGCCGATCAGTGCGCGGCATGAATCAGCCGAGGCGATCGCGATTTCGGCGAGCTGGGTGACATCGGGATCGATCACCACACCGCAATCGGCATATATCATTGCTCCCTGATGTCCGAATTTCTTATCGGGAACGACCATCAGAAAAAAAGACGAAACGGTTTTAAAACCTTCACGCGGGCCGACGCAGTGGAGCGCAGCGCGGACAACGTTTGCCGTAGAATTGACAGCCCCTGCCACCGAACCATCCGCCTCGCCAAGCCGGACAAGCAGGTTTCCGTAATAAAGCGGGTCTTTAACCACGCTTTCGGCTTCTTCAAGCGTCACGCCTTTTGCGCGGCGGAGTTCGTGATAAAGCCGCGCCATCTTTCCAAAATCACGCTCGGCGCGGTGATCGATGATGTTTACTCCGTTAAGATTTGTTCCGGTCTTTTGCGCATTTTCACGGATCACATTATCTCTTCCGAGAAGCGTAACTTTGGCGATCCTTTCGCGCACACAGATCTCTGCTGCCTGAAGCGTGCGGAGTTCTTCGCCTTCGGGCAAAATTATGTGCCGCTCGTCTGAAGCGGCTCTTTCTCTGATAGTTTTGAGGATCATATTTTCATTTGCCAATCGGTATTTATCATCTATCATAAGACAAACAAACTTAACCTGCTCACATCACAGGAAAGCTTGATCATCCGCGCGGTTTTATTCGAGATAAAACGTGCTTAATGATAAATGATAACGGCAAAATGCCGAAAAGGAGAAACCGGAAAATGGCTAAGAAAGCTATTCAAAAACGAAAGAAGACCTTGCCGAAAAAATTCGCGAAAGGAAGAATGAAGAATTTTTTGATGTTTATGCCGAATATGGTCCGGTTGTGCGGAAACCTTTTGATCGACAACCGTGTGCCGATCGCTGAAAAAGCGCTTTTTGCCGCGGCCGTCGTTTATGCCATTTCTCCGATCGATCTTATTCCGGACGTTTTTCCATTTATCGGACAGGTTGACGATCTTTATCTGATCGCTCTGACGCTGCTCAGACTTCTTAATTATTCGGACGAAAACGTCGTTCGCCAGCACTGGAAAGGCGGCGGCGATATAATCGCTCTGACATCCTCGATCGCTAAAATGGCGCCGATGCTTCTGCCTCAGAGAGTTTCGCGGGTGCTTTCATCAAAAGTAAAACTCAGCTCGGCCGGCGAAATAATGGATGCTGTTAAGAAAAAGGAAAAGATCGTTATCGCATCGCCCGGAAATGAGGAAACTGTAAAGGTGGATTCGAAGTCTGAAATGAACAATTAGATTTTTCTAAACACAAAACAGTTCGGGTTTGTTTTGTAGATCGATCTCATTTCAATTCACGCCATCCATCGCAGATAAATCACTCTTCTTACAACATGCCGCCCGATAAAAAGGACCAGATACAACTTCGGTGTATCTGTTACACTTTTTCACTTTTACACCTTTACACTTTTATACCTTCGTACCTGCGGCAGCTAAAACTTCCCGAAAAGCATTTCAAATTAACAAAAGCTTAAAGCCCTTTTGACAAAATCTTGTGATCAAATATGCTTGCATTATTGGAGTTGTAATTCTCTGCCGCTACGAAGATGTCACACAAAAAACCGCTCGGCCTTTACACGTTTTTCCCGTTTCTCTCATGGCTCGAAAACTACAGCCGCAGCGATCTCCTAAAAGATTTCACCGCCGGGCTGACAGTCTCTATCATTCTTATCCCGCAGGTAATGGCTTATACGATCCTCGCCGGGTTGCCGCCGGTTTACGGACTCTACGCCGCTTTCCTCGGAACCGCAGTCGCTGCGCTTTGGGGCAGCAGCAAGCATCTCTCTACGGGTCCCGCGGCGCTTGTTTCGTTTTTGATCCTGACCGCGCTGCTTCCCCTCGCCAAACCCGGAACATCCGAATTTATCGCGCTGGCGATAATTCTCGCGTTTATGATCGGCGTTATTCAGCTGCTGATGGGGATCTTCAGGGTCGGATTTGTGATGAATTTTATATCACACAGCGTGATCGCCGGATTTACGACCGCTGCTTCGCTGATCATTGCCATCACGCAGATTCCGGGTCTATTCGGTTTTAACGTTGAGCAGCATGAGTTTGTATTTCTGAATGTTTATGAAGTGGTCGGTGCACTTCCGCGGACAAACTTTTTAACGCTCGTTATCGGAATGATGAGCGTTTTTATAATCATCTTTTCGAAACGTAAGATCTCAAAGGCCTTCCCATCGGCACTGATCGTCATGATCCTCGGGACGCTCGCCTCGTACTCTTTCGATTTTGAGGGCAGGGGTGTTTCAGTGATCGGGGTTTTGGAAGCAAACTTACGGCTTCCGACTATCCCAAATCTTTCATTTGGAAAACTTCTCGCGCTTTTGCCGAGCGGACTGATCATAGCCGTCATCGGTTTTGTCGAAGGTTATGCGATATCAAAATCGATCTCGGCAAAATCAAAACAGAAAATTGACGTTAATCAGGAACTTATCGGACAGGGGCTTGGAAATATTGCGTCGAGCATTTTTAAGGGATATCCGATCGCCGGTTCGTTTTCGCGGACGGCGGTAAATTATTCGGCAGGCGCGGTTTCGAGTATTTCGTCGGCTTTCGTATCTTTATTCGTACTGGTCACGATCCTGTTTTTGACGCCTCTCTTCCATTATCTTCCAAACGCGGTTTTGAGTGCGGTAGTGATCGCTTCGCTTGTCGATCTCATCGAATTCAGTAAGTTTCGCGAAACGTTTAACCTTTCCGGAACCGACGGCATCGTGATCACCGCTACGTTTATATTTTCCTTTATCCTAAAACCCGATTACGCGATCTTTATCGGCATCGTTATGTCGCTTGTATTATTCTTGCGGAAGACAATCGTCGCCGATGTGATCGAACTCGTCTTCGTTATGGAAGAGGAAAGATTTCAGGAGATCACCTTTGGAAACGAGATCCGGCTGTTTCCGAACATCATGATCCTCCGCGTGGATATGTCGATATTCTTTGCAAATGCGATCAAGATCGTGGATCAGATCCAGGAACTGATCGAGGAAAAAGGCCCGGAACTCGAACATATCGTGATAAATTTCTCCGGCGTAAATTATGTTGACGTCAGCGGCTGCGAAACGCTCAATGATTATTTTGAAGAGCTTTGGCAGAAGGATATCAGGATCTATTCGATGTACCGAAAGAAGCAGGTGAGAGACATCATGAGATTGTCAGGAATGCAGGACAAGCTGATCATGCTCCACGACATCAAGGGATTCAAGAAAGAGTTTATAATTCAGAAAAATCCGAATTTTGATCCGCACTAATTATCTTCAACAATGAAGACCGCATTATTATTCAGATCGTAGAAACCGAATTCATCGGTCCCCCAGGGTGTCCCGAGCCGGAGCTTATCTTCACCAACGGTTCCGCGCGTAACAAATTCTTCAAACAGCGATTTAACATCATCCGTAAAGATCCGGATCACGGATCCGCCGAGAAGCGGATCATCCTCAGTATCGGCATGCCACTGAAGATGAACGTAAAGCGTGCCGCGTTTTAAGATCGCGTACATATCGTCAAACCAAACTGCCGTAAATCCGGTGTGTTTTTCATACCAACGGGCATCGCGCGCAATATCACCGGATGGCAAAACCGGAACGATCTGTTTTAAGTTTTCGGTCATTGATTTAATCCTGTTCGAAACCAAGTAAAGGCTGAAATGCCGGCTTTACACGACATTTCAGGTAAAAGAGGCTGGCTTGAAAACTGTCTCAAGTCCGCAAAGCGGACATAGTCAATAGCGTCGGGAGAATCCCGACGTAGAAAAACAAAAAGACCTCGACGCTGTTAGTGTCGCATCTACGGCGATTTGTTTGTCCCTGTCAGGGACAGTCTGCTTTGGTTAACGTTACGTCGGGATTCTCCCGACGCTATTAAATTCGTCACTTTCAGCGACTATTCAAACATCTCACTTTTCTGCACAACCTGTGTATTTCAACTAATGGAACTTTCGACGATGGCGATCTCTTCATCCGTCAGACCGTATAATTGATAAACCATCTGATCGATCTTTCGGTCGGTCTCATCTATCTCTTTTTTGAGAGCTTGCGCTTCCTTCTTTTTTGTCTCAAAAAGCTCCATCCATTCCATCTCGTCCGATTTTGTTAGTTGTTTGCGGCCGGTTTTCTTTACCGCTTTGGTCAATTCTTTTATAAACTCTGCAAATTCGAGTTCGTGCCAGTTTTGGAGTTTTTTAGAAAATTCAATTTCCAATGATGTTCGAAGAAAGTCAGTAAGTGTTCTCCCCAGATTGTTCAACGATACAACCCCCTGACTTTCAGCCTCATACATGGCTTCCAGCTCATCAATTTCGATTCGATCGGGAATTACGATTGGCAATTGTGCAACCATTACAGGTTTGACTTGCGCCATAGTTCTGTTTGTTTCAGAAGAGATCAACCGATACGTATAAGTGATAAATTTGGAATTTAAAATCGTTGATAAGGCTTTGTTGGTAATCATTTTCGGATTTGCCGAAAAGACATATAGACCATCAGTTGGATAAATTTTTTCGTCGTCAACCGCCGTAATTATTGTATCGCCCGTAATTACACCTATTATTTTTTCATGCTTTGCAAATATGCTTTCACTCCTAGTCCGATGCAATGAATAAAACGGATGTTTACCCTGACTCACCTCTTTACACGTTATCCTATTTTTGAAATCAGAAATATATGAAACAATATTTGGTATTATTGTGGCGTTTGTGGTTTTTGAGACGTACAGAATACTCTTATCGTTATCAAGAATATTGAATCTCTTGACGTCAACTCCACCCGTAACGGTTCGACGAATGTTTTCTTCTTCAAGTTTTCGATCAATAATGGTATGAGAATCAACTATAAAAGCTTCTTTGAGATCAGGACTTATTCCCCGTTGAATACCGTCATCATCCAAAACGTCCTGAAGCCGTTTTCCTGAAAGTCGAGTGAACAAGGAGTAGCCTTCAATTTCTCTTGTCGCAAATATTGTATTAGGCAGGGAGTAAAACAACTCTTGTGGAACTTTCTCAAGATGGATGGAAAAAAGATCTCTATCGTATCTCGAATCGAAATTACCAACTTTGGTTATCTTATTCCCTTGAATTTTATTTGCAATAATTATCGCGGACGGTCTAGCTACGCTTTCAAATATTCTGTCTCCAACATTTAGTGCGTGGGTAAGAGTCGTGGTCCTTAAAATTTTTCTGCGTAGTTTTTCATTATCTTTTTGATAGAGAATTACATCGGGAATTATCAAGCCAAGCGACCCGCTTCCGTTTGTTAAATTAATCGCCTTATTGGTAAAAAACATAAATGAATCAACCATGCGTACAATTATTTCTCTATGGTTATGCTTTATATTCCGCATTTCAC
Organism: Pyrinomonadaceae bacterium; assembly: GCA_041394785.1. Taxonomy (GTDB): domain Bacteria; phylum Acidobacteriota; class Blastocatellia; order Pyrinomonadales; family Pyrinomonadaceae; genus Aridibacter. Next base: position 33,929 of record JAWKHO010000014.1, read on the forward strand.
TTGCATTCATTCTTGCTCCCCATGGTGGATTCCCAATAACCACATCAAAACCGCCGTTTGCAAAAACTTTTGGGAATTCCTGTTTCCAATCAAACGCCTTTTCTCCGGCCACCTCGGGATCTTCGATGAGAGAATTTCCGCATTTTATATTGTCATTAAGCGAAGTGAGTTTTCGTCCTTTTTGGGCGGTGCGGAGCCACAGCGAAAGCTTGGCGATCTCTATGCTCTCCTCATTTATATCTACGCCAAAAAGATTATTTTCGAGGATCGAATTTTCGATGTCTGTCAGCGGAAGGCTGAAGCCTTCGAGCTTTTGGTAAAGTTCGTCGATATATCGATGCTCGGCGATGAGGAATTCTAGCGCCTGATTAAGGAATGCGCCGCTTCCGCAGGCCGGATCACAGATCGTCAGTGCAAGAAGCCAACTGCGATAAATATCCAGCTTTTCACGTAGCGAATCGATCGTCTTTTGGTGTCTGCCTTTTTGCTGTTCGTAATTTTCGTCAAGAATTTCGAGCTCCTGTTTTTTCTCCTCGCAGAGCCTGCCGATCGTATTGTCAACAATGTATTTGGTGATGTATTTCGGCGTATAGAAAACGCCGTCTTTTTTCCGCTTGGTTTTGCTTTTGTCGATCTCTTCACCGGCTAATTCCGCCTGAATGCTTTCGATCTCGGTAAGAGAATGCTCAAAGATGTGCCCGAGAATATTTACGCTTACCTCGCTCGCAAAGTCATAATTGCTCAGGGTTTTTATGTGCTTCGATAATAGTTCGTCATCGATCCTGATATTGTCCAGGATCTCATCGGGCAGGAAAAGCCCCCCATTATATGCGAAGACATCGTGTTTCTTGCCTTTAAAGCCCGTATTGAGATAACCGAAATACTTTTTGAAACGATCATAGAGCGGAAAATACTCGTCGTATTTTTCCTGCAGATCTCTCCAATCTTTTAGGATCACGCCGATAGAATTCGGGGGAAGAAGCTGTTTATCCTCGGCGAAGAGTATAAACAGAAAGCGATCTAGGAGTTTTTGAGTTTTCTTAAAAAGAATGAGTTTGTCGTATTCCGGGTTGTTTTCGCTGATGTCCGCGTATATGTCGTTTCGAAACGCAGAATAATCTTTGTAAAGTTTTTTTGTAATTATTTCGCCTTCGGTAAGCGATTCATCTTTTATTCTTTTCGGCGTGTTGCGAAGCAGATTCTCTGAATGAAGACAAAGCCAAAGCATATCGAATCTTTCGCGAGAAAGATTAAAAAGATCGAATTCTTCAAATTCGACGGCATTTTCAATATAAAAGCGCAGCTTTTCAAAATTTGATGTGATCACATAGGTGCATTTCGGATGATTGTTTTTATAACCAAAACCCTGCGCTTCAACCTTCGCGAGATCGATCGTGTTAGTCCCTTTTAGTTCGATCACGGCGATCGCTTCATCATCTTTGAGTATCGCGCCGTCAGCCGTTTTTGAGCCTTTTACATTTTTAAGTTCGGATGTGAGATCAAATCCCGGCGCCGGATTTTTTGTATAGCCAAGTACATCTACGAAAAGGTCAGATAAGAAACCGTCCTGATATTGCACCTCGGTTGCGTTTCGAATGTTTTCCTGAATATCGGGGTCATGAAAATGCGCGGTAAACTTTTCCCACGCGGCATTTATCTGCTTACGATCAAGTGCAGCAAGATATTTTTTAAGAACGGCGTTTTGAAAGAGGCTCATGTTTTTCTAGGTTCGCGCAAATTCGATAAGGGGCTGTATGTTTCCCATATCTGCTTGTTTAAGAGCGTCAATATATTTCTTTCGCGTTTCATTCGGTTTTATCATATTCGAGTGATTCCATGAAAAAACCTCGCCGCCAAAGACCGATTCAATAATTATGTCTGCCATTAGTCGGGAATGACGACCGTTTCCATTAGAAAAACAGTGTATCGACACCAAGCGATGTTTGAACCTGATCGCGATCTCATCGGGCGAATAAGTGTCATTTTCGATCCAGTACAGTGTGTCTTCGAGGAGGGTTCTTAGCCCAGTGCTTATAAGCGTCCAATCATCCCCAATGTTTTTACCCGCTGATCTAAACTTTCCTGCCCATCGCCATACATCTCCAAACATCTTTTTGTGAACATCTTTTACAAACTTTTCTGTAAAAATCGTTTGAACATTGAATTTTCTCTTTATTGTCCATTCGACCGCTTTTTCAATGTTCAATTGCTCAAATTCGTCGAGATCACCGTGTGTCGAAATTCCGCTGATTCGCAAACCTTCTTTCTCGTCAGGATCTATATGAGTTTGACCATCAGTATATTCCAGTTCTAATCCCATAAGGTCCTACGCATTTCCGATTTAATTTCGTTTGCCAACTCGTTTATCGCTTGATTTATTCTTTCCTCGCTATTCCCTTGGTTTTCGAGCCGCATGTTTTGATTCGTTCTTAAAACGATCCTGCGCGCTAATTCTCGTGCCCGAATTTCAACCAACTTCTCTACGGAGCCATTTATGGGTACAAATCCATATACAAAACGCATGTCAATTGCCTTGCTTACTTCCTTCAGTGATTTTACAGTGATCGCGCCAGTGACTTCTCTTTCCTCAATCTGTTTTGCCCCTTGCTCCGTCATGTTTAATCTCTTTCCTAGTTGCTTCAAAGTCATATTTAAGGTACTCCGGATATGATTTATCCATCCCTTTTGCGGAACCTGAATCTTATCCGCTGCACTGAACGCTTCCAGCTTTTGATCCAATTGATTTATTAACAGTTTCCTTTGATTGCGCATATTTTTTGCGAATCCTTTTTGAAGTAACCATTCGAAATATAAACATATACATTTAGCTTTGCAAGCTAAAACTCAATATATATGTTTAATACTGACATCGAGCACTAAATGAATCTGTTTAGTATTAAGTCGTTAAAACTTTGCTTGATCAATAATTTGCAGATTTTGCCTTGTTCCAAAGCGTGTCCATCTCAGTCAGATCAACATCATCAAATGTTTTTTTGTTAGATTTGAGTTCGTCTTCAATAAACCGGAATCGCTTTCGGAATTTCCGGTTTGTTTTCTTCAAAGCATTTTCCGGTTCAACTCCCAGTTTTCGGGCGAGATTTACGACAACAAAAAGCAGATCGCCGATCTCTTCCTCTATCTCCGCTTCGTTCTTATTTGTGATCGCCGATCTCAATTCCGCTGTTTCTTCTTCGAGTTTTTCAAATATCTGATCCGGATTTTCCCAGTCAAAACCGGTTTTTGCCGCCTTTTTTGAGATCTTGTTTCCTTCCATCAGAGCCGGAAAAGCGACGGGGACTTCATCGAGGATCGAACGCGAGGCGTCAACCTCTTTGCCTCTTGCTTTCTGTTCCGCTTTTTTCAGATCGTCCCAGTTGTCTAAAACGTCGTCTGCGGTGCTGAGCTTCTTGTCTTCAAAAACATGGGGATGCCGGAGAATGAGTTTTTGCGTAATGCCTTCGGCAACATCGTCGATGGTGAAATCACCTTTTTCTTTTGCGATCGTCGAATGAAAAACTACCTGAAGAAGAACATCGCCGAGTTCGTCGCTGAGATTTGCGGTATTTCCCGTTTCGGCAGCTTCCTGAATTGCGTCAAAAGCCTCGTAAGTTTCTTCGAGAAGATACGGCGCAAGCGATTCATAGGTTTGCTCACGGTCCCACGGACAGCCGCCGGGCGCACGAAGACGTGCCATAACGTTTACAAGATCGTTAAATTTATCAGACATAATTAATTGATTTTGAACTTTCTTTTCCCAAAATGCTACTATCAAGACACACAATAATAAAGGAATAACCTATACAAATAATGATTGGAAAAGATACACACGAAGGCGAAGAAGAACCGGTCTTAAAGGTAACTGATAAGCGTAAATTTAATGTTGACGGCAGTTTACGCGAAGGCGTGACGATCGAGAAAGAAGAGCCTTCGGCTCAAACAACACCGATCCTCGAAGGATCGGCCGGTACGGAAGACAATGTCAGCGATGCTTCGCCGATCGACCTTTCGGCAGCGCCGTCGATCGAGCAGGGCGACGAAACGGGCGAAACTCTTTCAGAGGAAGAAGAAGCAAAGCTTTTGGACGACGAGAATCCGGCCAGTTTTATCAATTTTCTTTCAACTCTGGTAACAAACGCCGCAGCATCTCTCGGCGCGATGCCTCATCCGGTAACGGGGCAAAAAAGTGTGGATCTCGACACGGGAAAATATTGGATCGATGTCCTCGCAATGCTTCGCGAAAAGACAAGAGGCAATCTGCTTTCTCAGGAGGAGAGACTTCTCGACAGCATTTTATCCGATCTGCGAATGCAGTATGTCGCTCTTACGCGGGCTGCAGAAGAAAAACTAAAAGCGCAGGCAGCGAAGAACTTCTCGTCAAAAGATATCCTGGGCGGGTAAAAAGGCGGGATAAAGTTTGCCGAGTTAACTGAAAGTTGCGGAGTTAACAGAGATAACCTGTTTTTAGCAAGATAATCGGCTCTTTCGGGCATTTTAACTCTTTCGGTCAGTTGTAAAAAAATCAATCGGATTAACCCGACTGACTCCGCAACTTTCCGTCAACTCCGGCAACTTTCCGGCAACTCTGCCAACTGTCAGTCAACTTTTCCTTATGAAACTAACCTTTCTCGGCACCGGAACATCGACGGGCGTCCCATCTATCGGATGTGATTGCGAAACCTGTCTTTCTGAAGATCCGAAGGATAAAAGACTGAGAGTTTCAATTCTGATCGAACATGCCGGAAAGCAGATCCTCGTCGACACTTCAATTGACTTCCGTCAGCAGGCCTTACGGGCCGGGATAAAAAAGCTGGATGCGGTTTTGATCACGCATTGTCATGTAGATCACGTTTTCGGTTTGGACGACATACGTCCGCTCAATTTTCGTTACGGAGCGATGGGAGTTTACGCAAACGAGATCGCCTGGAAGGATCTGAAACGCATTTTCAGGTATATTTTCGAGCCGACACATTTTGGCGGCGGTCTCCCGCAGCTGATCCCGCACACGGTAGTTAATAATTCCCCGTTTTCAATAGGCAATGATCTCGAGATAACTCCGCTTGAAGTCATTCACGGAAAGCTCCCTGTCATTGCATACCGTTTTAATGATTTTGCGTACGCGACAGATCTGAAGGAGATCCCGCAAACTTCGCTTGACGGTCTCCGCGATCTCGATGTTCTTGTTTTGGATTGCGTCCGCTTAAAACCGCATTCAACTCATTTGTGTCTGGACGAAGCACTCGCGTATATCGAGGAAGTTAAGCCAAAACGGGCATTCTTAACGCATCTCAATCACGACATTATGTATGAACGGGAAAAACATCTGCTGCCGGATAATGTTAAGTTTGCGTATGACGGTTTGGTTATCAGCGACAGTTAATATTGTAAGTCGGTGAAACCGACGAAAGATTGTAGCCCGCGGCGAAAGCCGTGGGTTAGTTGTAAAATTTAATTTCAGCCATTGAAAATGGCGGCAGGTATCGGCGATTGGAGTGAGATCGCAGTTTTCAATCATTCAAAATCTTCTAGGGATCGATTACAACCATTTCTAAAGAAGCCGGTCATTTATCTGGTTTTTTGAACGTGACTTTTCAGGTTATCACGACGATTTTCTTTTCTGCCGCCATTTTCAATGGCTCACCGCAATTTGCATGATCGTCCCACGGCTTGCGCCGTGATGCAATGAAGTTGATCTCACCACTGACTTTTTGAGCTGCTGATATGATCAACAGTTGAAAAAACAAAGAATCCCGATGAGATCAACTATGAACACATTATACATTGGGGTTGATTTTCACCCCTACTCGCAAGTAGTAGCATATATCAGCAAAGATGATGGCGAAATTAAATACCGGTCATTTGACCATTCCGACAAAAAGTCTCTTCGGAAATTCTACAAAGAGGCAGCTCGTGATTCGATTATCGGAATCGAAGCCACCGGTTCAACACAGTGGTTTGAAAAGATGCTTAACTCGATGGGACACACATTGAAAACAGGAAACCCGAGATTGATTCGTCGGATGGCACTCTCTTATCACAAGAGCGACTATCGTGACGCCGAGACTATCCTGGATCTTCTGGTTAACGGCGTGTTTCCCGAGGTGGAACCGAGATGCGAACAATCGCAGTTGGTTCTATATCTTTTGCGTCAGCGGCAATCGATGGTTCAGCAGCGGACGGCAAATGCCAATGCTCTTCAGTCTTTTGCCAGAAGAAAGGGTCTCAAGCGTTTTCGTATAAAGCTCAAGAGGGCAAAAGAAATGCTTTTGGAAGCCTCTGAGAATGAGACTGAGGAATTCATGCTTCGTTCCCGCTTCAAAGTCTACGAACTCTTGTCGGAAGAGATCACTGAGGCAGAAGCGGTGCTTGAAAAGTATGCTGCCGATGATGAACGGGTATCGCTTGTCGAAACTCATTCGGGAATCGGTCTTCTGACATCCCTTTGTTTGGTTCATACTCTCGGAGATGTGAGCCGTTTTGAGCGACCTGCTCAAGTCGCTTCTTTTGTCGGATTTGACCCTATAAATAAGTCATCCGGAGAAAAGAAAAGAATAGGTGAAATAAGTAAAAGGGGTTCCCGGTTGATGCGTTTTCTGCTTGTCCAGGCTGTACATACGACAAAAGACAAACGCATCCGGGAGTTCTACACAAGAGTTAGCCGCCGACGGGGCATGCCGATAGCGAAAGTCGCTGCGGCCCGAAAGCTACTGATCAATTGTTACATCATGCTAAGAGATGAAATCGATTATCAGGAATTTTGTCGGCGGGGCGAAGTTGGTTTGTGCGAGTAGCCCAATAAAGGAGCGCGAAGTTTGCGCTTCCTCGTTGCCGTGATGGCACGACCAGCCCTTTCAGACGGGATTCGTCTGAATTGAACGAAGCAAGTTTCATGTAGCGGCTGTTTTTATAGCTTGCTCGAATAGATGATTGCAGTCGCCTTAACTGGCGTTACCGCAATTGAAACAAGACATCTAACTTAAAAAAGGAGCTTCGGGCATTGTTTGTTTTTTCAAAGAAGTCAGTTAAATTCCAGTGGTGCATCGGCGCCAGCGGAGAGTTGCGCTTGACCTTAAGATCAACTTCATAGATGGGCTACAATCTATCGCCATTTTCAATGGCTTGGAACGGATGACTGGTCAATCAATAAGTTTTTAACAAGAGATTGCAAAAGATTTCCCCATTTATTTTCCATCATCGATCAAGACTTATAGATTTCACAAAAACCGAAAACAATCTCAAGTTTTAAGTCTCTAAACACTTCTGATAAATTTCTTCTGTTCTCCCGATCATTCGATCCAAACTGAATCTCTCTTTTGCGATCCTTTGAGAAATTGCTCCGAATTCTCTTCTTTTTGCTTCGTCGCCCAAAAGCGCACAGATATTTTTCGCAAGATCTACCGGATCTTTGACCGCCGTAAGAAAACCGCTTTTATCGTGATCGATCAATTCCTTCGCGCCGCCGGTTTCTGTCGAAACGACCGCTGTTCCGGATGCCATCGCTTCGAGTATCGCGAGTCCGAAACTCTCGGAATGCGAAGGCGAAACAAAAACATCAAGTGCTGACAGAAGCGGCGTAGTGTCTTCAACCCAATCGAGAAATGTAAATTGTTTTTCAAGACCGAACACCTTTACCAGTCTTTTCAGCTTTCTCCGGTAATTCTGATCGATCGAATTATCCACGCCGACGATCACAAAATGCGTATCGGGAAATTCTTTTACGATCTCACCGGCTGCGATCACAAGATCTTCCTGACCTTTGAGCGGTTTGAGTTCGCCGACGGTTCCGACTACCGGAACATCAAACGGAATGTTGCGTTCAAAACGGAATTCCCGGGAAAGTTTTTTGCGATCTTTTTCTTCAAACGATGCAATGTCGATCCCGTTTGGAACGCAGACCACCTTTTCTTTCGGAAAAGTTTTCAGAAGATTGGCTTCAACCGCTGAGGAAACCGCGATCGCTTTTTCGACATTGCTCAGAACCAGTTTGTGAAGATTTTTCATCGGAAAGAGTACATGACGCGTAACGATCAGTTTTGAGCGCGGATAAAGTCTTACAGCCATGCTCGCCGGAGGATAATCTCTAGCCAGATGGGCATGGACGATATCGATCTTCCGCTTCTTCAGAAACCGTGAAATATTGTGCGCCGAGAGAAGATCGAGTGAATTTCGAAGGGATGTGTGCAGGATATGGTCTGCCGGAATAAAATTGAGCTTTTCTTCAAACCCATTGTCCGCACGCATCGCGACAAAAACCTCGTGTCCTTTTGCGCGCAGTCCGCGGCACAGATCAACAAGATGTTTCTCACCGCCGCCAAAATTTTTTGCCGAAGAAATTTGAAGGATTTTCATCTTTGAAGAATTAAACCGCAAAGGATACCAAGGACGCAAAGATGGGTGTGATTTTTAGACAAAAAAGAGGCTGTCTGAAAAGTCCAAATTAAGCGGTGAAACCGCAAATAGAAAGTAGCCAGATGTGAAACATCTGGAATGTGTTGGTTAAAAATCAAGCCCTGAAGGGGCGTAAGAACTGCTTTCTTACGCCCCTTCAGGGCTTATAACCAATCGTCGATCTTTCCAGATGTTTCACATCTGGCTACTTTCGGTATGCCGCTTCACGGCAAAAAGATGGCTTTTCAGACAGCCTCATTTTTTGGACAAAAAAAGCGCGCTTTCCTGAGAAAGCGCGCTGAATCAATCTTCCGGTTGTTGAGCCGGAATTCGCATTCTTAGTTAAATGTATAACGCAGACCGATCTGAATGCGGTAAACGTCGCCAACACCGGCTGTATCTCTGTACGGTCCTGCGATCAGTTGAGAGCCGAAATTACGCAGACGGTACAGCGCACGACCTTGAGCATCCGCACCGCGTGCGATAAGCGGCTGCGTTGAATTGAACGCCGTGCCGACACCCCAGTTATGGTTGAGCAGGTTTCCGAAATTAAGGATATCCGCTCTTACCTGGAATGCGTGCTTTGTGCTTCCCCATTTTACAAAAATGTCCTGAGCTACACTGAAATCGATATTTGTCGTAAACGGAAGGAACGCAGCACCTCTCTGGGCATACTGACCTCTGTTCTTCGACAGATATGAATCCGCTTCGATAAACGCGTTCCATGCTGCCTGTTGCTGAGCTACCGTAAATGTAGTTCCGCTCGAGGTAAACTGTTCAAAGTTCATCTCAGACGCATCTCTCGGAATGTAGATCAGGTCGTTGCTCGTACCGCCGTCGCCGTTAAGATCGCCGCTGAAGGTATAGCTGCCGTTTCCTGCCGTTCTGGTTTCCCAAAACGCGGCAACGGTTGTTTGACCAAATCCGAAGTATTCCTTGCTGTATGAGAAGGTACCGAAGAAACGGTGTCCTGCAGAAGCAGCACTGAATCCAACTCCCGGATTGTTCGGATCACCCGAATGCTGATTGTTGTTCCATGAACCGAAAGCGATCGAACCGGGATCTACGGTGTTCTTTGATTCACCGTACGCGTATGCACCCTTTGCCCAAAATCCGTTTGAAAACGGCTTTTCGAGTGTGAAAGCAAGATTCCACGTGTTGCCTACATCTTGATTCTTAAGAACAACCGCACTTGTGATGTTGCCGTTGATACGGTTGGAAACAGTCCATCGGGGTCTTGTATCCGCACCGTTAAACGCCGTATTCGGAGCCGAAAGATTTGCATTGATGTAATAAACACCATTTACGTCTTTTGAGTAAAGGTACTCGGCACCTGCGATCAGGCCAAACGGAATTTTTACGTCAACTGCTACGTTTGAACGCCAGATCTGCGGAAACTTAAAGCTCGGTTCCGTCAAAGCTAGTTCGTACGAAGCAGCCGGCGCACCGGTGACAGTCGTCGGTTTGTATCGGTTCGGATCAGGATTGAACGGTCTGATAAATGTATTGTCGAATTGTTCAAATCCGGTCAAGACACCGTTGTTGCCGATCTGATTCGAGATCCAAACATAAGCGGGTTTACCCGTAAATACACCGGTTCCGCCGCGGACCTGAACCCTTCCGCCTTCAAACGGCGTCCAGTTAAATCCTACTCTCGGCGACCAAAGCACATTCGCATCGGGCAGTTTTTCTGTCTGATACTGAACGGTTTGACCGTTTTCATCACGGAAGTTCAATGCATTTGCCTGAGCATTTGTAAATCCTGTTTCGGCAAAGAACGGAATATCAGCTCTCAGACCGTAGGTAAACGAGAAGTTGTCTCTTACCTTCCAGTTGTCCTGTCCGTAAAAACCGACATAGTCAACTTCAAGCGGCTGAATCGGCTTATCGAGACCCGGGATATTTGAATACCGGACCTGGAACCGTCTCAGGCTGACAGGTGAAACGAGTCGGTTCGGGTTTGCGATAAAATCGAGCGCGTCAGTGTAAAAATCGTTAAGCGAGTTATAGACGTACGCACTTTGCGAACCCGGGAAGAATACGTTTTCAGATTTGTAACGCTCGTAGCTTACACCGGCTGTGATCGTATGTGCACCGCGGTAAAAGGTCAGGTTGTCCTGGATCTGGAGCGAATTGTATCGGAGTTCGTTGTTTGGCGTGAACGGCTCAAAACCAAAACTGGTGTATGTTGAACCGCCTTCGAGGATGTCGACCAGCGGAAAGAATGTTCCCTTAAAGCCGCGGCTTTCATCCTGTTTTGTATATCCGACGATCAGGTTGTTTGAGATCTGACTGCCAATTGTTGTATTCCATTCACCTACGATCGATTTGATATTTTCCAGGATCTGATAATTTGAATTTTCAAAGTTCAGCGAGTTCAGATTTGTACGACGGTTACCAAATCCGAGAGACGATGAATTTGATTCAAGTACATCGGTGCTCGAATCGAGCTGGATATAACGAATACTCATTCGGTTTGTCGAATTAATATTGTAATCAGAACGGAAAAGATATTTCTCCGCCGGTGTAGCATGTGTATATCCCTGGTATCCGCCCGTATCGTAATTGAAGTTCGTTGCCAGGAAGTTGCTCAAGCCGTCAAGATCTGAAGCCAGAACACGCGTCGTGTTGCCGCCGATCGCCTGTCCTCCGGTGTTTGCAACAAAGTTTGTCGCCGGACCGGTGGTGTTTTCGTTCTCATAGCTGAAGAAGAAAAAGAGCTTGTTTTTGCCCGAGATAAACATCGGACCGTTGTTCTCACCAAAGTTAAAGAACGGAAGAGGACCGCCGATGCGGAAACCCCAGTTCTTAAAATCGAATTCGCCCGGATCGAAAGCGTTGTCGCCTGCTTCCTTACCTACCAGGCTCGGCTTGCGGAACAAATAGTAAACGGAACCGCTGTAAGTATTCGTACCGCTTTTTGTTACCGTATTAACACCGGCACCTACAAAATTCCCCTGACGAACGTCGTATGGCGAAACATTTACCTGGATCGCTTCAACCGCATCGAGCGAGATCGGCGAAACTCCGGTACGGTCACCGGGCTGGCCGGCGAGTCCGAAAGAGTTGTTAAAATATGAACCGTCAACGGTGATGTTGTTCAGACGGTTGTCCTGACCGGCAAATGATCCTCCGCCGCCTGCCTGCGGTGTAAGTCTCGTAAAATCATTGAGCCGGCGGTTGATCGTCGGCAGCGTTTCTACGAGCTGCGTGCTGATCGTTGTTGCAGCACCGGTTCGCGATTCACTAAAGATCTCGTTATCGCTGCCGGTTACTTCAACTACTTCGCTGATCGCATTGTTCAGCGTAAAATTAACGGTCGCTGCGGTTCCAAGACTAAGCTGAATATTCTCAACCTTTTGCTCATTAAAACCGGGCTGGATCGTTTTTACCGTGTAGGGTCCGCCGACACGCATCCCGGGGATCGAAAAACGGCCGGAATCATTTGTCGTCGCCGTATAAACCGTTCCCGAAGGCAAGTGTTCTGCCTCAACGGTTGCACCGGCTACAGGATTTCCCTGATCATCGACTACGCGTCCGACCATCTCAGATGTTGTAACCTGAGCTGATACGGACAAAGTAAACGCAAAAATGCCTGCCAAAAGCACGGTCAGTGCCCGGCGCATTAAAGTATTATTAATCATCGTGGTTTTTAACCTCATTGTTTTATATTTCCTCGTCGAATAAATGCGTTCAAATCAAACAAACGGAATGCACCTTTTCGCGGTTTGTATCTACTTAATATTTCTGACAGTTAGTATTGCTCTGAAAACCCTCAGGTTTTCTGCCTATTCGCCGGCTATCTGTCCGATTCCGGCTGACGATCTATTCCGAGCAGTGTGCAATACAAAAATTTTTGGAAAATTGCTAAATGTAAATTCTGAAGCAGACTTTACCGGTCGATCTTATTTTGCCTCTTCAATGTTAAATAAATGTGATATTTCCGCACTCTGCTCATTTTTTGTGATCCGCCCGAAATATCCGAAAACTTGAAGAATCTTCCGATATTCTGATTATTTATTGCGGATCCCGGCCGGAAAATCAGCGTAAAAACCCTTGTTTTGTTCCCGTCTCCCGTGTCATGTCCGTAGTTATCCGAAAGCTAAATGTTGGGAATGCACACCTTCAGGTTTTTTCGACCATGCGCATCTGAAATCGCTTATATATTCATTAAAAATTTCTTGATTATCGCCGAAAATCTTAGGCAATTTGGGTACCGAAAAATCAGCATTTTTGCGGCGGAATTTATTTGGCCCTGCGGCATGAAATATTCTCAAAACCGCAAAGAAAAAAGACGCGGTCTCAGATCGAGACCGCGCCGAATAATCTTCCGATGATCAATCACCGGTTAGAAATTAAAGCGGGCTGCAAATTGAATTTGCCGTTCGCGGAAAATCGAGTTTCCGGCTTCGGTCGGTACGCCGAATGTCGACGCATTGTACGTCAGACGGCTGACCCCTGCTGTCGTCGATATCGCATACGCCGTGGATCCGGCATTGGTTATGTTCTGCCGGTTGAAGATATTAAATCCTTCGGCAAAGATCTCGATGTTAGACGTTTCGGTTAACCGGAACCGGCGCGAAAGTCTGAGATCCATGTTGAAAATATACGGCAAACGGAACGTATTTGGCGGTAAATTCGGAAGACGGTTTGCACCGCCCGCGCCGAGAATACCGGTACTGATCCCTGAAGGAGCGTTGCCGGTTACGCCTGCTGAAAACGGCCGGCCCGATTGAATCGTGACGATCGGCGAGAAGGTAAATCCTCCGAGGATCGCTCTTCCCGTTTTTGAGCCTGAACCTAATCCAAACAGGGTTTTTGGTGCGTAAACCGCGCTGGCCACGAACCGGTGCGGTATATCGAGACTCGATGTTCCGTATTCCAGGTCCGGATTATTCGGATCAAGCGGAATATTCGGATTTGTGAAAGTTGTCGATGTTTGACCATTGTCTTCGGCATCCGAATACGTATAGCTCGCCTGAAACTGGAGACCTTCGGTCAAGCGGCGGTTTAACTGAATTACCAGCCCGTAATAGTCCGACCCGATCGTATCTCTGATCTCGGTGATCCGCCCGAAATTTGCGTTCGGGCGGGATCCCGTGTATCTCGGTGTCGTTATAGTTTGTCCGTCAAACGGTCCGCCGACAAATGTGTAGTTTGTTACAGCTGCCGGAAGCGGAAGATTTGTGTCAACAAATGTCGGAAGATTTCTGCCGACGCTGATCAATCCCGAAACCGAAACCACCGTATTCTTGGCGATCATCCGCTCAAACACAACATCCATCTGATGGATCATTGGATTTTGCATGCCGTCCTTAAAAACAACGATGTCCGGCCGGCTTCCGGCAACATTCGGCGGAGCAGCCAAAATATTCGGATACAGCGGAGAACCGGCCTGAGACGGTATCAGACTATACTGGATCTGACTCGCCGCAACACCCGTATTGGTGATCGCGTTTGATATCGTCGAATTGATCAGCCTTCCGTAATAAAGACCGTAGCCGGCGCGAATAGAAGTTTTACCGTCTCCGGTCGCATCTATGGCAAAACCGATACGCGGTCCGAAATTATTCTTGTCACCCGGAAAATTTGACGTTCTGCCTTCAAGAGCATTTGGAATTTGCGGCTCAGGCAGACTCTGGAGCTCGTATCTCAAGCCAAAATTCAGTGCCAGAGTAGGCGTCAGACGAATGTCATCCTGAATAAAGAAGTTATAGTCATTTGTTGAAAATTCGAAAGCCGTCGGACCAAATCCCTGATTGAAACTCGTGTATCGCTTGAGAGCGGGATTTGCATAATCCGAAAGAAATTCGACGATGTTCGAATAACTGTAAGCTCCTGCATTTTGGAAAAGATTGTCCAAAACGTCTGAAACGTTGTTGTAGTCTCCGCCGAATTTCAGAGTGTGTCTGCCTTTGATAAAAGTTGTCGAATTGGCAAACTGCAGCCGCTTCTCATCAGGATATGCAGCACGGTCAAGAAAATTCGGCTTACCAAATGTAAAGCCTCCGGTTCCTATCGCTACTGAAGGCGAGAAACCGTTCGCCGTCGTCGGTTCACCCGGAGCGGGCGGCTGTCCGAACTGCTGTTCGAGGTCTCGCGAATACTGAAAGCGCGCTTCGTTCAATACATTGGAACTGAAAGTCGAATTGAGACGCGCATTAAAGGTATCAAGCGTGACCTTGTCGTCGCCAAAACTGGCGATTCCCCGAGTAACAACCGCTGCCGATTGAACACCTGCCGGCGAATCTGCGCGGAGCCGGTTATAAACGGCAGAAAAAGTGTGTTTGTCGTTGATCACCCAATCGATCTTGGGCAGCAGCAATAGCTGATCACCGCGTCGTGCAACTTCGCCATTTAAGCTTTGGAGAAATGTAATACCCGCATTGATCTGCGCCGTCGTTACACCGCGTCCGGTCAGCGTTGCCGTTTGTGCCGGGGTCAGATTGTAGAATGTCAGCGAACTCGGAGCGGAAACGGCGGGAAAGCTGCGACGCTGCTGATCGTAACTAAAGAAGAAAAACAGCTTATCCTTTACGATCGGACCCCCGATCGAACCGCCGAACTGGTGTCTGACGTCTTCCGGTTTTAATCCGACCGTCTGTGTGCCCGTGGGAGTAGTGATCGTCTGAAACGCAAAAGCATTGCGTGCACCGAATTTATTGTCGCGCAAATAATAAAAAGCAGACCCGTGAAATTCGTTGGTGCCGCTCTTGGTTACCGTATTTACCACGCCGCCGGCAGCTCTGCCGAACTCCGCCGAATAGTTCGAGGTATTGACCTGAAATTCCCGAACGGCATCCTGGCTGATCGATGAACTGATCCGTGTTCTTCCGCGTTCTTCGGAAAAGAAGGCCTGATTATTGTCGCCGCCGTCAACGGTACTGTTGTTCAGCAGACCGGAAATCCCGCGAAAACTGATCAGACCAAAGCCTCCGTCAGGAGCCACGCCCGGCGTCAGGAGCACAAAGCTAGACGCGCGGCGGCCGTTTATCGGCAGTTCGCTGATCGACGTTTGATTGATATTGTTTGAGAAATCCTGCTGACTCGTGTTGATCACCGGAGCTTCAGCGGAAACATCGACTACCGCATTCGCACCCGCAACACCCAAAACTATCTCGACCGGTGTAGCCGCACCGACCTCGACGATCACATTCTCCTGCCGGAAGTTTTCAAACCCGGCTACTTCGACCTCGACCGCGTAGTTGCCCGGCTGAAGATTTGTCACGCGGAAACTCCCGTCATCTGTCGCGGTTGAATTGACGGTACGGTTTGTTCCCATATTGGTAACTTTTACGGCCGCATTCGGTACTACGGCGCCCTGCGGGTCGGATACTTTTCCGACGATCGCACCTGAAACTGTGGATTGAGCAAATGATTGCCCGACTCCGAATAGCAGGCAAAAGATCGGCGTCAAAAGCAGCTTACTGCCAAACTTATTTTTCATTGATTTCCCTTAAACTCCTTAAAGATTTGATATTAATTTGATATAAAATCCATCCGAACAACCGCACCGATACCCGATCAAATCGACTTTCCGTACCAAACAATGAAATAATCTTGCGAATTTCGTAGTGTTTCGGTCCGGTCTTACGCTGCATCTTGCAGTTGCGATCGGGGCGTTTATCCCTTAAATAGCTGGATCAGTTATCGTTGCTGTTCGCGGGTATATTGAGAGCCTTCTCACTTTTTCAAACGGCCATGATGCGTTGTCAGTGCGCCGTTTTTAAGCAAGTTCAATTCCCAAATTTCGTGTAATTCAGGTTAAATATTTGAAGATAAATTGCGGATAAATTGGAGCGGGCTTTTATTGATATTAATTTAAAAAACGGCGCGTTTTCGGATGAAAACGCGCCGCATAAAATTTCCTGTTTAGTTACCCGATCAGAAGTTGAAACGGGCTGCAAACTGGATCTGACGTTCACGGAAGATATTGTTTCCCGCTGAGGTCGGAGTTCCGAAATCATCATCGAAATTGAGATCCGTGCTGGCCGTAAACGGACGGTTATATGCACGGTTATCAACCCTTGTTATATTTTGGCGATTGAAGATATTGAACCCTTCGGCAAATACCTCGAGACTCTTTGTTTCACCGAATTTGAACCGGCGTGAGATCCTCAGATCGACATTTGCGATCGTCGGAGCCTGAAATCCGTTTCGCGGAACACCCGGCAGTATCCTGTTTCCGCCGGCACCCCACAGATCATCATCGATACCTGCGGAATATGGATTTCCGGATTGGATCGTCACGATCGGCGAAAAAGTCCAGCCGCCGAGGATCGCTTTTCCGACCCTTGAATCTTTCGCCAATCCGAAGATCGTTTCAGGCGCGTAAACAAGACTGGAAACAAACCGATGCGGTACGTTGAAGTTGGAATTACCTTCTTCAAGACTCAGATCGTTCGGATCAGACGCAACCTGTGTTCGCGTAAACGTCTGCGAGATCTGTCCGTTGTCCTCAGCATCCGAATAGGTATAGCTTGCCTTAAACTGAAGTCCGTCTGTCAGCCTGCGGTTAATTTGCAATACCAGCGCAGCATAACGCGAGCTGATCGTACTGCTGATCTCGGTGATGCTTCCAAAGTTTGGATTCGGACGTGCTCCGAAATATTCGTTTACCGTAACGGTTTGTCCGCCAAACGGACCGCCGTTGATGTTGTATGTACGGGTTCCGGATTGAGGAGGAAGATTCGTATCGACAAATGTCGGCAGATTTCTACCCCAGCTGAACAATCCCGAGACCGAAACTATAGTGTTTCGCGCGATCGTATGTTCGAACACGATATCCGACTGATGGATCAGCGGATTCTGCATATCCGGACTAAATACGATGATGTTTCCTCCGCCTGCTCCCGGTGGTGGCGGTGGAAGAGTATTCGGATATATCGGCGATCCGGCAACAGCACCGCTGCCGAAGAACAGTGAAAACTGTCCTTCGGACGTTCCCGTATTCGTTATCGCATTCGAAATTGTCGAATTGATGATGCGGCCGTAATAGATGCCGTAACCTCCGCGAATAGATGTTTCGCCTTTTCCTGTCAGGTCATAAGCAAAACCGATCCGCGGTCCGAAGTTGTTAGTATCGCTCGGAAACTGGTTTGTACGCGGTTCCAAAGCGTTCGGTATTTGCGGCTCAGGAAGATTCTGATACTCATACCGGAGACCCAGGTTCAGCGTTAGCCGCGGCGAAACGCGGATATCATCCTGAACAAAGAAGTTGAAGTCTGTTGTTGAAAACTTAAATGCACTCGGTCCGAAGGCCTGTGCGAAAAAGTCGTAAGTTTTCTGAGACGGATCGGCGCGGTCGGTAAGAAAATCTACAAGATTTGTGTACCGGTATTCTCCGCCGCCCTGATAAAGGTTATCGAGTACGTCGCTGACGTAGTTGATATCACCGCCAAACTTCAGCGTATGATTGCCCTTCAGCATTGTCACCGAATTCGCAAACTGCCAGTTCTTCTCAAGCGGATAAGCCGCTCGCGGAAGGAAATTCGGACGACCAATGTCAAAACCGCCGCCCGTTATTCCGATATCCGGAACACCGCCGTCAGGTGCGGTAGTCGGCTCACCGGGACCGGGTTCCTGACCCGTCTGCTGATTCAATTCGCGTCCGTATTGAAAACGGAATTCGTTCAGAACGGTTGGTGAGATAGTAGAGTTCAAACGGACATTCAATGTATCGATATCGACAAAGTCGCTGCCGAAGCTGTTTGAACCGCGGAAAATGATCGCCTGCGTCTGAACGCCGCCAGGAGAATCCCAGCGCATTCGGTTATAGACGACCGAAAGACTGTTGCTGTCATTTATTACCCAGTCGATCTTCGGAAGAAGGAGCAGCTGGTCACCCTTTCGCGGGACGACTCCCGTCAAACCGCGCAAAAATGCCAATCCTTCATCGGTTTGCGCCTGCGTGATCCCGCGTCCGGCAAGTATTACGCCCTGCGGGTCAGTAGGATCGGAAACATCGATCGGGTCAAGAAAATCGCCCTGCGATGTTGTCGCAAGTGCGGGAAAATCGCGTTTCTGCTGATCATAGCTAAAGAAAAAGAACAGCTTGTCTTTGACGATCGGACCGCCAAGCGAACCGCCGAATTGATGACGCTCGTCTTTTGGCTTAAGACCGATCGTTTGGGTTTGTCCGTTCACAAGGATGTTCTGGAAACTAAACGCGTTTCGCGCTCCCCAGCGGTTGTCACGGATATAGTAAAAAGCGGAACCATGAAATTCATTTGTTCCGCTTTTGGTTACTGTGTTTATAACGCCGCCGGCGGCACGTCCAAACTCAGAAGAGTAGTTGGATGTATTAACCTGAAATTCCCTTACGGCATCCTGGCTGATCGAAGAACTGGCCCGCGTCCGTCCGCGTTCTTCGGCAAAAAACGCCTGATTGTTGTCACCGCCGTCGACCGTACTGTTATTCAGCAAACCTGAAATTCCGCGGAAGCTGATCAAACCAAAATCACCGTCCGGCGCGACACCCGGCGTCAGAAGCACAAAGTTTGAAGCACGGCGACCGTTGATCGGGAGTTCGCTGATCGACGTCTGATCGATCGTGTTTGCAAAATCCTGCGTGCTGGTATTGATCACCGGAGCTTCAACTGTTACTTCTGCGTCCACGGCCGAAATTCCCATCGTTGCATTTACCGTCGTCAAAGTTCCGACCTCAACGATGATGTTTTCGCGGGTGAAATTTGCAAAACCCTGCGACGCAACTTCGATCGAATAATTTCCGGGCTGAAGATTCGTAAAACGGAAGGTTCCGTCGCCGGTCGCATTTACATTTTGAGTCTTATTAGTGCCGTTGTTAGTTATAGTTACAGTCGCGTTTGGAATTATCGAGCCCTGCTGATCGACAACCTTTCCGCTTATCCCGCCCGTAACGGTCGATTGAGCAAAAACTTGTCCAAAGCCCGATAGCAGACAGAAAACTGCCGCGACTATCAGATTATGTGTAATTCTCTTTGTCATTAGTATATTTTGACCTCTCTGTTAGTTTTGAGTTGTTAACCGGACACTGAAAAGTTAAGTCCGGAAAATTTAAATAAACGCGAAGTTTGTAGTTTTACTCTGAATGATTGAAGGTATCTTCCGAATTTCGGATATTTTCTCACATCACAAAAACGGTAAATTGAATCAAATCAATCAAATAACGTTCGCGATCAAATTCGTGTTAAGTACTGCCATAACACGGTTTTATACTTACATAAGGAACACTGAACATTTTCAGCGCTTAGAAAAATGCATGTAATGTGTATGATTTCAAAACTCAGGTTAGGCAATTTGGATACCGGAAAGGGAACAATTAAAGCGGTCAAAAAGATTTAATAAAAATTTGATAGTGAAGTTCTTATGATCGTTCTTACAATTTATCGATCACGAAGCGATAAATTCTCCCGCGCAGTCGTCTGACTTTTCCCGGATCCGAAACCGGATCAGTCACAAAAACAAGCACAAATCTACTGTTGAAAAAACCAAAACCGGTTTTCCGGCGAAGACGTTATCAGAAGGATTGCGGCAGCTATTCCGCATCTGAATTTTTACAAACCGAATCGGAATAGAACATGGCCTCTTGGGGATTATTTAAATAGCGGATCGTTCTCGATATTCAAGTCTTTGCAACCGAATCAAAAAAATCGACATCGAACCGCCACACGTTGTGAGAACAAGGAATACAAAAACAGGGAAGGTGAATATGGCAAACACAGCATACACAACAGTTTCCAGTGCGTCACAGCTGCCTAAAAGGATCATGGCAAATCTCAAAGCACAGGTGAGCTGGAAGGATTCAACGAGCGGTGAAACGATCTCGGTCACCGGTACCACAGAGCATGTCGGCGAAACCGGAGCTCTTGTAAATATTGAAGTGCTTCCGCTGGTCGGAAGCAGCGTGCATCTGAGACTCTTTGACGAAGGTAAAACGATCATCGAAACCGATACGGAAGTTATCAGAATCTTACGAGATCCGGGCAAACCGATGGTTGCACTTTCTGTTGCAGACAACATCAAACAGTGGCGTGATAAAGCAATGAATGCGGCCCAGGACTGGGTTACCCGAAACTGGCGGCTAAATTACGGTGAAGAATGGGCAAATTGATTTTGAACTAAATTTTCAGACAGACGATCAAAGCGGTCGGAATTCGTTATCGAAGCAAAGCCTTCAGACGGGTTTCGACCGTTGTTTTTATTTCGGAAAGATGCTCCGCGCTGTCCGCCTCAAAACGCAAAACCAATATGGCTTGTGTATTTGAAGGCCTGACAAGCCCCCATCCGTTATCAAATTGGATCCGCGCACCGTCAATGGTGATCACTTCGTTTGTTTTTGAAAAACCCGCCGCGAGTTCTTCAACAATAACAAACTTCTCGGATTCGCTGCATGGAATCCTGATCTCAGGCGTCGAATAAGTCTGCGGAATATCCGCAAGGAGTTGGGACAAGGATTTATCGCTGTCAGATAGGATCTGCAGCAGTCTCGCACCGGCATAACAAGCGTCGTCAAATCCATAATATCGATCGGCAAAGAAAATATGCCCGCTCATTTCGCCGGCAAGAAGCGCTCCGGTTTCTTTCATTTTTGCCTTGACGATCGAATGTCCCGCTTTACACATTACCGGAGTGCCGCCGAGTTTCGCGACTTCATCAAAGAGCACCTGAGAGCATTTTACTTCGCCGATCACCGTCGCGCCCGGATTTTCGCGCAAGACTTCACGCGCTAAAAGCGTCGTCAGTTCATCGCCCCAAACCGCGCGTCCGGTTTCATCAACAACCGTGATCCGGTCTCCATCGCCGTCAAAAGCGATTCCGAGATCGGCGTTGTTTGCCGCGACGGTTCGCTTAAGATCAATTAAGTTTTGGGGATCCGCGGGATCAGGAGGATGATTCGGAAACGAAGGATCAGGTTTTGTGAAAAGCTCAACAACTTCTATTCCCAATTCCCGGTAAACGGGAACCGACGTTACTCCGCCCATTCCGTTTCCGGCGTCGACCACTACCTTTAACTGTTTTGGACCAGGGTCAATTTTTGAGACGATATCTTGAACATATCCGTCGAGAACATTGGTTGAGCCGAATATTCCGCAGCCGGAGTTGAAGTCTTCAGACTCAACGATCGCCTTGATCTCCCGGATCCTTTCTCCAAAAAGCGTCTCCTCTCCAAGACAGATCTTAAAACCATTGTGATCCGGCGGATTATGCGAACCGGTGATCATCACGCCGCCGTCTATTTCATTCATTGTGTAGATCGTATGGTAGAGAACAGGAGTTGGGACACGCAAGATCAAAACAACATCACATCCGGCTTTGAGTAATTGTTCGACCACTATATGGCTAAACTTTCCGGAAGATTCCCGCGCGTCGAATCCAACTGCAATTCTTTTTGCATTATTGCGGACAAAAAACGTGCCGATCGCGCCGGCGATCTTCGCCGTATCTTCTTCGGTGAGCTCATCGCCGACAATTCCGCGGATATCATATTCCCTGAAGATATGTTCTTTCATTTGAGGTGTTTTCGCAGAAAGGAAATGATCTTATAGCCGTCGATATAAACCCAGGGCTTTTCGCCAAGCGTGTAATGTCCGCACGGGATAACAACCTGATCATGCTCGACGCCGGTTTTTTCGAGTACATACATCATATCCCGCGAGAGTTTTATCGGAAAAGTAAGGTCATAGAGTGTATAGATATATCGCTGCGGACGCGCGGGAAGCGTTTTGAGTTTGTCCATATACGACATCGGCGAGATCGGCAGCCAGAATTCCCGCAAGTCTTTGAGATCAACATCGTTTTCCAAACCTTCTTTTACGTGGTATGTCGAAAGTCCTTCCCAGACGACATCGGCAACGTATCCCGAAACGTGATTAAAAACGCACGCATCGATCGCCAGTTCGTGAACAAATGCCAGAAAGCCGACACACGAACCGATGCTTGTGCCGACCAATCCGACCTTTTCATAACCCTGCTGCTTGAGCCAGCGCACCGCCGCTTTTGTATCCAGAACGGATTGACGAAGCGATTGGAGAGTTTGTCCGACATTCGGCGCGACGAGGTAATCCGCGCGTTCGAGTTCGGGAGGCATCCGCTCTTCATGATACGGAAGCGTCAGGCGAAGCGCGGAAACACCGACCTTGTTAAAGAATTTGCAGAGATCAAAATATGTTCCGGCCTTTGCGTTCCAGTGCGGAAGGACGATAACCGCAGCTTTTTTATCTTTGTCGTGCGGAAAAAAATTTGCGTAAACGGTATTGTTTTGAGCCGAAGGAGTTTCGACGGCACTGGTCCAGGTGATCTGGTGATTCGCAATTCGCAGTTCGCGGTTCGCGTTAAGCGGTTCGCTATTCGCTTCTTCCATATCGCGTATCGCGTATCGCGTATTGCGTTCTTCCGAATTGCGTATCGCGTATTGCGTATTGCGAATTACAAAATCCGTCACTTCCGGCAAATGATAAAACTCATCACTATTTGCGATCATCTCTGCCGAATATTTCTTAAAAAACTTCGCCGGATCATCGCCGTTGATATCGGCACCGACATATTCCGTTCCCCAGCCAAACGGACGCACCACGCGATTATCATTGAGCATCGCGTAATATCTTTCTTTTCTGTGCATCCAGCGCTTGAACATAAGTTCTCAATGGTAGAGAAAAGAAAGCCCGCCCGCAACTCTTTGGGTGACGGGCAGGCTTCGTAATTTCGAAAGTTTGCTTCTAGTCAATGGAAGGCAGAATATATTTGACGCCGTCGAGAAACTGCGCTTCAAGAATATTCCCTACCGGAATTTTTCCGATTCGAATTCCGTTCTTTGATGATCTTTCCTCCTCAAAGCCGAGAGATCGAAGCTTTCGCAGCATTTCCTGATCAGCTCCATTTGTCCAAATCGCCACTTTCGCAACGTCGTCCTCAACATATTGATCTTCGTATCGAAGTGGCTTATCAACACCCTCATCGGTGTGCTTGATCAGACGAAAAACCCAGAAATGGAGTTTGTTTGCCGCGCTGATCCATTTTCTGTTATTCACATCGAGCGGCAAAACCCTCATTCCGTCAACCGACAGTACTATCGAGTCTTTGTTTACAAAATCAAAAATGATCTCACCGCAAAATTTCAAAGGAACTCCAATAAACCTCGAGGGCTCAAATTCCCATTCGCGTGCGGCGTCTTCACTCACATTTAACAATTTCGGGTCGCCTTCGATTGCTTTTGCCTCTGAAACCTTACCTTTTTCATCGACAGTGACGCGCACTTTAACGATCCCTTTATTGATCGACCATTTTGCATCCTTCGGATATTCAGGACTTTTTACCGTTCGGGTACGGCCCTGCAAGTTTGTGCCATCGAAAGTACTCACCGCAAATCTCCCCGAATTCTCGTATTCAGAAAATTCAGCTCCGTCAATGATAAAAACATTAGTAGATCCACGTAATCCCGCAAGACTTTGGCCGGTTTTGTTATCGTAAACACGCGAAGATTGATCTGAAACACCACTATTTATTCGCGAATTTGCCGGAAGTGATGCGATAGACTTCGGTGTAACAGTTGTCGAGATCTGAGCAGAAGAGGTGTTCACTACCGCTCTACCGGAACCCGAACCGATTCCGCTTCCCTTCGCGGTTCCACTGTTTGGCGTTACACTCCGGTTTCGCTTAGTGTCTCCTGTCGTGCGCGAGACTTGGGGCAGCGAAGGTCTTGCCATACCGGCACCCTTTTTTGTTACTGTTACACTCGTCACACCTGCAGGCAGATTTGGAATTTCGCCAGGCCCGTCTTCATTATCGTCCTCATCACCGCTAAAAGTCCCGTTCGCCAGATCAACCGGAACCTCAACTCTTATAGATTTTCCGCCTTCATTCCGAATCAGTTCTTCGACTGCGACAAACGACGTAAACTGCGTCATCAAACGGAAATCGAGACCGATCTGCGTAATATTCTTTACAGTTTCAGACTTTGCATTCGCTTCTTCATCTTCAAAATCGTAGTTTTGGCTCATCAGTTCATCGATCTTCTGCCGCGCCCAGAGCGTCGCCAAAACATCGTGCTTTTCTTCGCCTTCCGGAAAACTCACCTTGATCTCGCGCTCATAATCCTTGCCTCCTGCTTTTCCGCGAAGTTTTATCGTGCCTGTTGCTTCCTTTAGATAGCGTCCGTTTATCACTACCGGCTTTGCGTCAAACAGATCGGGGTTTCGCTTCGGATAAACATCGGTAACGGGTAATCCATTCCAATCAATAGAAATATCGGTCAAAAGCGGATTTCTGATCCGCTCGTAAAAACGTTTTGCCGCAGCTGAACCGTCATCTTTCAAAGTTACGTATTCAACCTCGCCGCGACCTTCGTTTGCCATTTTGTCGAGGAGAAATCTGTTTACCGAATCGCCGATCCCGAAAGAGAATACGCGCGCATTCGGATGTTTTTGAATTTCGGCGATGATCTGAGATTCATTTCCGATAAGTCCATCGGTCATAAAATTCACGATCCGTATGTGCTCGCCGGAATCGCTTTCCTTAAATGCGGCTTCGATCGCTTTCATCATTTCGGTTCCGCCGTTTCCGTTTCGCGATTCAAGAAATTCTAATGCCCGCTCCATGTTTGCCTGTGTTGCGATCACAGGTTTTTCAAACAAAACCTCCGTATCCCCGGCAAACGTGATCAGATTAAACGTGTCATTCGGATAGAGACCTTCAAGCGACATTTTCATCGCTTCCTTTGCCTTTTCGATCGGAAAACCGTTCATCGAACCCGAAGTATCGAGTACAAAAATTATCTCTTTTGGCAAGACATCCTTAACCTTGAATTCCGCTGGCGGAGAAAGCATCATCGAAAAAAACCCGCCGCGCCCGTCCTTGTGAGCAAGTATCGCGTCTTCGATCCTTTTTCCGGCGATTTCGTATCTCAATACAAAATCGCGGTTTGGGATCGTATCTTCTTCCTTAAGGGAAATTTTCGCGCTGTTAGCTGTGAGCTTTTCGCTGTTTATTTCGTGAAGTGTCGAAGTGATATTTTCTATCGGAACTCCGGCATCGAGATCCACATCAATCGAAATATCATTTCCTACGCGCGTTTTTGAGACCGGAGGAGTAACTTTTGCCGCAGCATCTTTCCCCATCGCCTTCGGAGAATATCTCGGCGCGACGACCATCGGAAAAACAAATTCATAAGCTCCGTTTTGATATTTCAGAGTTTCGATATAGCTGATCTCGATAACGATCTTTTCACCCGGAAGAATATTCGCGACAGACTGCGTAAACACGTTCGCGCGCTCCTGATCGAGCAGGCTTGCAGTTTTTCCCTGTGTTTTTGCATTCTCATAGATCTTTCGAGCTTCTTCGCGCTGCTTGATCTTCCCGAGGATCGTCCGGTTGCCGATCTTCATCGTCATTTTATCGACCGCTGAATTTTGAGAAAGAGGAAAAATGTAAACCGCTTCGATCGGCTGATCAAAATTGTTCTCAAACTCCTGTTCGACATTTACGCGCGCAAGAAAACCGCTGATCTCGGTTTTGACTCTTGTGTGCTTGAGCGGTGACTGTCCGAGTGATTTACCTTTTTTTGTATAAACATCAAGCCTTCCCTGCGTTACATCCGGATCTGAACTGCTTCTGACTGGCGCGGAAAAATATGCGAACAGAAATATCGAGAGCAGTAATGAGAGCTTTCTCATAGGATTCTCCTTTTGATCTGAGTAAATATGCGTTGTCGGGGAAGACAGGTTATATGCCGACTTTGACACACCAACTCCGCAAAAGGTTCCCTCAGTGGAAATTAAAAATTATGTGAATTTGTTGTGGAAGACACCGGGAGGTGCATTGTCAAAACTGTTTTCAATATCGCTGAAAGCGACCAATATAATAGCGTCGGGAGAATCCCGACGTAGAATTGACGTGTCCTCTGTCCCTGAAGGGGACTTACTCTGACCGCCTTTTGTTAGTTAGTCACTTTCAGCGACGAATACTTGCTTCTGAGTTTCGTCGGGATCCTCCCGACGCTATTGAATTTGTCCGCTTCACGGACTCAATATACTTTTTAAGCGGTAGGTAGTTAAAGATCTAATTCTTCTTAAAACTCGCCGCCATTACATTATCCCGCTTTGGAAAATGAAAAAGCATGCCGAGAATGCCGACGGCAAACCACACAAAGAAGTATTGATATTCGGCGATAAATGCGAGCATCACTCCGAAAAGGGAAACCGATTCACAAAGTGCGCAGCCGACGATCAAAGCGGTTTGCACAAAGCTGACATTTTGCTGTTCGATCGCCTGATCGAGGAATTTCTTTTTGAGTGCAAATGAAAGAATTAGATTGATAATTCCAACGACCGCAAAGATACCGATGATAACTGCGTTTTGATCGATCACCGGTTTTGTAAAGTCAAACTCGAATACACTTGGTTCGGCAAAAAAGAGCACCACAATAAAGATGAACTGTGATGTGAAAAGTGCGAGCCATATCATCGCCAAATTATTGTAGACCGCTTCCGCCGGGACCTTTTGATTTTGTTCACTCATAATTTTTAATCCGTCGCTTCGATCTCTTCTTCAAGCAGCTGCCGCTGATAGAGATCGGCGTATTCACCGTTTAATGCAAGTAGTTCTTCGTGTGTTCCGCGTTCGATTATCTCGCCGTTTTGCATTACGCAGATCTGATCGGCATCTTTGATGGTCGAGATCCGGTGCGAAACAATAAGAGTTGTCCGTCCGCTGCGGACATCGCGAAGACCGTGCAGTATTTTTTCTTCCGTCAGTGTATCAACCGCAGATAGCGAATCATCGAGGATCAGAATTCTCGGATTTCGCATCACCGCCCGCGCGATCGCCGTGCGCTGTTTTTGCCCGCCGGAAAGAGTGATCCCGCGCTCGCCTACAAGCTGCTGATAACCGTTTGGAAAACCGCGAATATCATCTGTCATGCCGGCAACCGCGGCAGCTTTTTCGACGGACATTTTACCGCTGAATCGCTGAGACGCAGAGATTTTTTCTATACCTGCAAACTCCGATGAATTTTCTTTTCCTAACTTTTTCTCCGCGTCTCCGGGCCTCCGCGGTTTAATATCTACCCCAAATTTAATATTTGATTCAAGCGTGTTGCTGAACAAGAACGTCTCCTGCTGAACAAAACCGATCGAATTTCTCAACTGCTTGAGCGGAAAACGGTTTACCGGAATATCATCTACAAAAACCATTTCACTCTCAGTATCCATCAGCCGCGGCACAAGACTGACAAGCGTCGATTTCCCGCTTCCGGTCTTTCCGACAAAGGCGACGGTCGTGCCCGGCGCGATCGTAAGATCGATATTCCTGAGCGTCGGCGTGCCGTTGTAGGCAAAATTAAGATCGCGGAATTCGATCTTCCCTTTGATCTTCGGCTGCTTCACTACGTCAGGCGCATCTTTTATCGAAGGCTCGGCTTCGAGGATCGCGTTAAATCGTTTCAGGCTTGCCGTTCCGCGCTGATAGAGATTGACAACATATCCGAGCGCGATCAGATACCAGATCATTCTCTGGAGATACAGGATAAACGCGGTGAATTCTCCTGCCGTGATCTCACCGCGGACCGCCATCGGTACGCCTACCGCAACGATGATCACAAAACTCAATCCTATAAAAAAGAACAGAAGCGGACGCATTGCCGCTGCAAATTTTACAAGCGAAATGTTCTTTCTGGCATATTCGGAATTGAGTTTCTCAAACTGTTCGATCTCGGCGTCTTCCTGTGCATAAGCACGGATCACGCGTGCGCCGTTCAGATTCTCCTGTGCACGCGCCGTAATTCCGGAGAAGAATTCCTGGATCGCTTCAAATCTGATGTAGATCTGCTGACCGAGGTATTTAACGGTAAGCGAAACAAACGGAAGCGGGATCAGCAAAAAGAGTGTCAGCTTAGCAGATATTCCGAACATGATCGGGAGTACGACGGCAAGCGCGAAGATCGCCTGAAACGAATAGAGGATCATCGGTCCGACGATCTGCCGGACAGCTCCGAGATCGTTGGTCGCGCGTGCCATCAGATCGCCGACGCGGTTGTTATGAAAATACTCGAGCGGCTGATCGATCAGTGCGTCATAAAAATCGCGGCG
Source organism: Pyrinomonadaceae bacterium (assembly GCA_041394785.1). GTDB lineage: Bacteria > Acidobacteriota > Blastocatellia > Pyrinomonadales > Pyrinomonadaceae > Aridibacter. Next base: position 62,377 of record JAWKHO010000014.1, read on the forward strand.
CATATCATATTCGATATCGCGCGAAGTATTTATCAGAAGTTTCCGCTGCCAGTAGAGAAAAACCGCACCGACAAGACTCACGCCGAGGATCACTAAAGGAAAGTAGATAACCTTGTTCCAGGTTACGTCTTTGCTCAGTTCGTCGATCGCCATACCAACGAGATACGGGATCAGCAGATTGAACATCATCCCGAAAAGAATGCAGAGAATGCCGAAAATAACCCGCCATTTGTAAGGTTTGAAATAACGGCTGAATTTTCTCAGTTCTTCCATTTATTGCTTTTTTTCCTGTTCAGTTTCCGTTTCGGTTTCCGGCTTGTAACCGGCCGGAATTTCAAAATATTTTGCGTCGGCCTGGGTTTTTGTGTTTTTCAGCTCGATCGAATAGCTCAGCGTTTCCTTTTCACTGTTTACCGAATAAAACTCTTGTTTTACCGGGATCTGCAGTTTCTCGTCAAAAAAAACCAGAATCTCGGATCCCTTTTTGTCTTCGATCGTCACGCGGTATTTCTTCAGACCTTCTTCTGTTCCGAGATCTTCAAATTTTGCGCCTTTCTTTTCATTGAGCCATTTTGTCGTCAAAAAATGTCTTAGGTCGCCGGAATCGGCAGTGGCGGCGGATTGCGCCGCGCGGCGGTAAGTTTTGGTGCTCATGTTTAGCAAAAATCTCTCACCGTCCGCTTTTTCGAGGATCGCTGTCTCATTTTTTTCGCCGTGGTCAAATGAACGATAAGACGCGCCGTTTCTTACTGCCAGAAAATACTTTTTTTCCGAACCGGCGCCGTCGATAAAAGCCGAAACAAGGATCTCCGTTTCGAAATTATCCGGTTCTTTTGTCGAAAACGGCGCGGTTTGCTTCGGCAGATCGATCTCCCCGTCAGACGCATTTTCTTTTTGGAAAAACCTGCACGCGGTGAAAAAAATGATCGGCGCGATGAGTGCGATGAGAAGCTTTTTATGATTTGACGTAAGCATTGGCGAAATGAGATTTTAACACAATGGCGGAAACGCAAAGAAACATCAGCGCTCAAAATCCGGCGCGCGAATTCGACCTAAAAAAACTGCAGACGGCATACGTTTACGGCGGCCTGTGTCTGCTGCCGTTTGCTCCTTTTCTGTACCTGCAGGGGCAATATACACGCTGGAAAGTGGGCCGGCTTCCCGATGCCGGGGGCGCGACGACGGGAGAATCCGCATCTTCGGGCGAGAAGATCAGATTCCTTGCGATCGGCGAATCGACCGTCGCCGGGATCGGCGCCGAAACCCATGCCGAAGCCCTGACCGGACAATTTGCAAAACATCTTTCAAAACATCTCGGAAAAAAAGTGGAGTGGCACGCGATGGGTCACAGCGGGATAACGATTCGAAGGACTTTAGATGAACTCGTCCCGGATCTGCCGGAAAAGGAATTTGACGCGATCCTCGTAGCTCTCGGTGGAAACGATGTATTTACGGTAAACAGCCCGGAGAGTTTCCGGCGGGATATGAAAGAGCTTCTCGATATTCTGCGCGAAAAAAATCCCGGCGCAAAGATCTTTCTGGCAAATGTTCCGATGGTCCGCGATTTTACAGCATTGCCGAATCCGCTTCGCTACATACTTTCACGTCTCGCAAAACTTCATCATTTTAACGCGATCGATCTCGCTTCCGGGATGAAGGAAGTTTATTACTATCGCGATGCCGGTAAAGTAAAGGATGATTTTTTCAGCGACGGAATTCATCCCTCCGCTCACGGCTACGACCTTTGGTCAGAGGCGATGGTTGACTATTTTATAAAGATAGCGGGAAAATTCTAGAAAGACGCCGCCTGATAAATCAGCAAAATGAAAGACAGTGACCTCACAACACTGGAAACCCTTCTCAGCGCCAATATCGAATGGCTGATCACGAATCCTTCAGGCGTGCCCTTCCCGCTCCGGTCCGGCGAGATCGAGATAGAAAAGGCTTCGGGCAAAGTTCTTTTTAGCTTTCCTGCAAAAAACGGATTTCAAACGTGGAGAATTACGGGGATCGAATTTGACCGCCCGAAGATCGTGCTCGATCTCTCTCGGAACTTTGGAAACGAAAACCACAGATTCGAACTGATCCCGCGGGCAAGTGCAGAAGAATTTAGCGGAGCGGTCGAGATTGCGCGTCTCAAAAGAGTAAACAATATCGCCAGGCTTCTTCCCGCGGAATTCCCGGGCGTAAAAGTGATCCGGGCAGAATTGAACCGCGAAAACGGACGGTTTGCACAGATCCTGATCGAAAACAATGACCGCACATATTCGACAGTGATCGCCGATGTTTCGGACACGCTCTCTCCCGAAATACTTCTCGCTTCGGCCATCTTCACAAAGTTACGGTCCGGAAAGAACCGGAAGTATGCCGTTTCAGACGTCAGGATTCTGTGTGAAAAGCGGGTCGCCAACAAGCTCGAAAGGCTTCATGCTTGTTTGAATGAATCCTGGAAGAGAAATATCCGTCTATATAAATTATCCGAATGCGATTCCGGGTCTGAAATATCTGCGGTCAGCGATCTATCAATAAGCGATCTCTGGCGATCGAAGCCGAGAAAACTTCATGCGCTCAAGCAGCGTCAGCTTTCAAAAACCGCCGCCGAGATCAAAAAACTTTCCCCCGGGGAGATCGATCATATTTATTCAAAGAACGGTGAAACGCTCCGCTATCTCGGTTTGCCGTTTCTGCGTTCAAGGAATATTTCAGGGAATGAGAAGATCTGGTTTGGGGTAGAAAGAGCAAGACAAACGCTTGATGAAGGATCTATCGAAGACCTCTATGACCTTTTCGAGCAGCTGAAAAAATACAGAAAACACGATCCGCCAAACCCGCAGCATCTTTTTTATCAAATGGCTCCGGAAGCCTGGCTCGAATCGCTTCTCCGGCAGAATATAAAACTGCTCGATGCGAATCTGATCCTCTCGCCGATCTACAATCAATTCCGCACATCGCAGGATAAGATCGATCTTCTCGCGCTCCGCAAAGACGGCCGTCTCGTGATCATCGAATTAAAAGTTTCCGCCGACCGCGAAATGATTTTTCAGGCCGTTGATTATTGGAGAAAGATAGAACTGCAGCGACGAAGCGGAGTTTTCAACAAAGCCGGACTTTTCGGAGAAGCAGTGATTTCGGACAAACCTGCGATCGTCTACCTCGTCGCGCCGACGCTCGGCTATCATCCTGATTTTGACTTTCTTTCAAAAACGCTTTCGACCGAGATCGAGATCTACCGGTTTGATCTCGCGGAAAACTGGCGAAAAGAAATTAAAGTGCTGAGAAGGTCGAGAGTAAATCACTTTGCCCGCGAATAACGCGAATCGGTGCGAATAAAGAAATATAAATTTTTAAGCGGGATCCGGCATGAAAATAATTAAGAACGTCACGCAAAAAATCTCGGCGTCTCTGCGAGCAATTTTTGTTTCGCATTACAAGAGTTTTCCCGCGAAGGCGCAAAGCAATACTTAAAACCGATCTATCGAGATCAACCTTCCTGCGAAAAGCGAACTGCGTACAGCTTGTCACCAATTACCTATCACGAATCGAAGTTCACAAACCTGTACCCGACTCCGCGAACGGTTTCAAGGATTTTCGGGTTTGTCGGATCATCTTCAAGATATCTGCGCAAACGGACGATAAAATTATCGATCGCGCGCGTGTCCGTTTCTTCATGCAAGCCCCAAACCTCTTCCAGAATTTCCTTTCTCGAAACCGCATTTCCGTGATTTTGTATAAGATGCCGCAACAGCTTTGCTTCCATCAGGGTCAGCTGGATCGTTTCTTCCGCGGTCTTTAATTCGAGATTTGTAAAATCGATCGTTTTATCTTTTAGGGTGAAAATATCCGAATCGTTCTCCTGTTCGCCCGAAGCGGTATTTTGCGACCATTTCTGACGGCGGAGCAGTCCTTTGAGACGCGCGATAAAAATGCTCAGCTCAAACGGTTTCGGCAGATAATCATCCGTTCCCGCTTCAAATCCGAGCAGCACATCTTCGGGCCGGCTACGGGCCGTCAGCATCAGGATCGGAGTGTAATTTTCTGCGCTTCGCAGTTTCTGTGCGATCTCAAAACCGTTAAACTTCGGGAGCATAACATCCAATACGATCGCGTCAAATTTCGCATTATCGTCAAACAGAAGATCCAGAGCGGCCTCACCGTCTTCCGCGACATCCACCAAAAAGCCTTCCGCCTCGAGATTGAACCGGATCCCGTCGGCAATATGCGCCTCATCTTCAACTACCAAGATCTTATTCATCTGAATCGAGTTTATAGACCGAAATGGCAGAAATAAAGGAAGGTATCATTAATTTTGAGAATTCAGTACGCGGGTCAGTTCTTCGGACCAATTAACGACGACATTCACCGTTTTCGGAAGTGTTCCGTATTCGTCTCTGACCATCAGGAATTTTTCGCCGTCGGGTGAAATGTCAAAACTCGTCAGATATTTCCCTTCAAACAACAGTTTCTTATCCGCGCTGTTAAAGACACCCGAACCATCTGTGGTCACGGAGTAAAACTTATTTGCGCTCCGGTAAAACAGCTCTTTTCCGGCCGGCGACCAAACCGGGAACATCCCGCCGTCGGAAGTTACAGGGACTTTCCTGCGGCCGGCGTCTAAGGAAAGCGCATAGATCTGCGGAACGCCCGTATCCATCGAGAAGTACGCCAGCCAGCGTCCGTCAGGTGAAAAACGGGGAGTGTCTTCGCGGAATTTTGTCGCAACAACGGCTTCTGTCTTTCCGCTTTCAAGAGATCTTGTGACGATGTCAGTATTTCCCTGTGCATCCGCTTTTGTCAGAGAAATGATCTTTTCGGTCGGGTGATGCGAGTAGGGAATTATTCTGTACTGGTTTTCGGCAAGCTTTTCGGCTTCTCCGGTGCCGTCCGCTCTTTTCCGGTAAACCGCAAACGAATTGTCTTTTTCGGTGGAATAAATAACTGATTCACCGTCTTCCGACCACATCGGAATTTCGTTTTTTCCGTCATCGGTAATCCGCGTTCCGATCTTTGTTTTCAGATCGTAAACCCAGATGTCCTCGCCGAATGAGACTGCGACGCGCGTTCCGTCCGGCGAGATCCGCGGAGAACTAAAATCTCCTTTCTTTTCAAACGCCGGAGTTTCGCGTCCGTTTCGGTCTACCCAGACGAGCTGATTGTTTGTCCGTGAGATCGACGGCAGATATAGAAGCGTTCCGTTTTCCGAAACGTTTACATTTGGAAACATTCCAAAGAGTCCGGGCTGAACGAGCACCGGTTTGCCGGTCGCGGTAAGAGAATTGAGATCAAAAGGTATCGCCATCAGCTGACTCCCGCGCGCGAACGCGATATGTCCCGTATCAACATAATTCGGCGAAACCGCCTGCCCGGCTTCTTCAATATATTTGGAAGAACTATCCGCGATCGTAAACACGCCGATCCTGGTTGTACCATTTAGCGCCGCGGTAAATATCAGCGCCTTCCCGCCGGGAAGCAATTTCGGATCGTAGTGTTCCGTTTCGCCCTTTGATTTATCGACTTCGGTGAGAAAACGGGGAGTGCCGCCGTCCGCCGAAACAGCAAATATCCCTTTGCCGGTGCTCGAATAGATATTGTTGTCTTCGCCCCAGTATCCGCCGCGAATCCCGGTGCAGGAATCGCAGATCGTAACCGGATTTCCGCCTTCGAGCGAGACCTTTCTCAGACCCTCGGTCTTTGTCGAAAATGCGATCCACTTGCTGTCAGGCGAAAAGAATGCGAGATTTCCGCCTTCGGTACCGGCGATCGGTTTTGTTTCAAAACTGCTCAAAGAGCGCACGTAAAATCTCACGCCATCATTGCCGAATTTCGGAATCACAAGGCTTTTACCGTCCGGAGACAACCGGCTGCTGGTCACATTGAGATTTAGCGAACTGTCAGGCGTAAACTGAAATTTTGTGACCTCGGGCGCTGCGGCCGAACTACGCGACAGGAAATACCATCCTGAAAGTGCTCCAAGCAAAATTACCGCACCAAGCAGCGAATATAGAACTATCAGCGAAACACCTCTGTCTCCGCGATAGGAAATATTATCGGGTTTTGATAATGAAGCACCCGAATCAAGCGCGGACCGCGTTTCGCTTAGCATCAGCCTGACCTCTCTCATTGACTGATAACGGTAACGCGGATCCTTGCTGAGACATTTCATTATCAAGCGCGAAAGCAAATACGGCGCTTCCGGTTTGAGATCGGAAACAGGTGCCGGCTCCTTCGTCATAAGCTCGCTGACAACCGATGCATAGCTGTCGCCGTTAAACGGGCGAACTCCCGTCAGTGCCATATACATAACAACGCCAAAACTAAAAATATCGCTGCGGTGATCTATTTGTTTTCCCTCCGCCTGTTCGGGCGACATATAGGCAGGTGTTCCGAGTATCTGTCCGGTCTTTGTCAGTTCGAGTGTGGAAGCGCTTCCCTGTGCATTTGACCTTTCCATCCGCGCCAGACCAAAATCCAGAAGTTTCGGAGTTCCGGCAGGCGTGATCATAATATTGTTCGGCTTGATGTCGCGGTGAACTATTCCCTTCTCGTGTGCGTGCGAAAGCGCATCGGCGATCGCGGTAAACCAATCGAGGAACGTCCGCTGATCAAGTCCGCCGGGGGGAATTAATTTGCCGAGCGGTTCGCCTTCAACGTATTCCATCGTGATAAAAAACTGATCTTCATCCGTCTGCTCGACCGAATAAACGGTTGCGACATTGGCGTGGTTCAGATTTGCTGCGGCTTTTGCTTCGGTAATAAATCTTTTTACAAAGTCGGATTCGGGTGCGTATGAGACTGGGATCGTTTTGATCGCGATCGGACGGTTTAATTTTGAATCATTTGCGAGATAGACCTTTCCCATCCCTCCTGAACCGAGCAAGGAAACGATCTCATAATGTCCGATGTTTTCACCCGTCAGAGACCGGTGCAAATTTCCGTCAAGAAGATCTCCGGCATCTTCGGCTGCATTTCCGCCGATAAACGTTCCGGCTTCATCATTCGCGGCGAGAAGCGTTTCAACCTGGTGGCGCAGGGATTCATCTTCCGCGCAGGCTTTCTCCAGAAAAGCCTTCTGCTTATCGGGTTCGAGGTCGAGAACCGACTGAAAAACCTCATTGATCTTTTGCCATCGTTCGGGGGTCATATCAGCAAATTATCTATTTAGCTCGCGAAAAAGCCATGCTCTGGCTATCTTCCAATCGCGTCTTACCGTTCGTTCGGAAATTTCTAACGCCTCAGCGATCTCTTTTTCATTCATTCCGCCAAAATATCTCATTTCAACTATCTGCGACTGGCGTTCGTTCATCCCGGCAAGTTCCTTCAAAGCTTCATCCAGTGCGATCAGATCCGTATCTTTTCCGCCGGTGACGGGAAGACCTTCATCAAAAGTAACTTTCGGATCGCCGCCGCCGCGCTTATTCGCATTTTTTGCACGGGCAAAATCTACAAGAATGCGTCTCATCAGCTGAGCGGAGATGGCAAAAAAATGTGTTCGGTTTTGCCAGTTTACGCGGCTCGAATCTATCAATCGCAGGTAGGCTTCATTGACGAGCGCCGTCGTTTGCAGTGTGTGATCCGGCTTTTGATTGCGCATATAGTTTCGCGCCAGTTTGCGGAGTTCGTCGTAAACGAACGGCATCAACTGATCAAAGGCCCGCTTATCCCCATCACCCCAGGCTACAAGCAGCTGCGTTATTTCTTGTGGCGCGGTCTTGGTCATAAAAGTTTTCCGGCGCAAATAACACTTAAAACGGTATGTTTAATTGGCTTCCAAAGTTTAGCATACGTCTGAACCAGCGCTTAAACAAAATTTCCTGCGACTGCTTTGTCCTGTTTCTCCGCCAAATCCCGTCTTTATGTTTGGAACTCATTAGTTCAAATAAGCATATTTTAAGGAGCAATTATGGCAAAGATAATAAGAATAAACGGATGTGATGAGATCAATGTCGACCGTCCGGTCGGGAAGGGCGGCGTGAATCTGAGAGAAGATGTAATGGTTATTCAGGCGATGCTCAAGTACGCGCTTGAAGGAAGATCCTATTTTCAGGGAGACTTTTTTCCGATGCCGAGCGGCGTGATGGATAAAGATACGCTGACCCTGATCGAGGCTTATCAGACGTTTCTCAGAAGAGAATGCGGCCGCAAGGTTTCGGTCGACGGCAGGATCGACCCGGCAAAAGGGATCTTCGTCAGCGACAGGCGAACCCTAACGTGGACCATTAGTCAGCTAAACGCGCATGCGCAGGAGGTACATCTATATTCAAGCAAAGGCGGCGGCCGGAATTATCTCGCCGGGATCAGAAACATGTATCCGCAGGTGGATGCGATCCTTTCAAAAACCGCGGTCGGTACATTAAGCCTCGCGCTTTCATAGCTGATACCCATTCGGAGTTAATCAATCCAAAACCAAAGGCTGCGCATTTCAAAGATCTGCGCGGCCTTTTCCCTTTTTAACTTTTTCACTTTTTTTCTTTCCCCTTTCCCCTTTCCCCTTTTATCCTTTTCCACTTTTTCACTTTTTAACCTTTTAACTTTTTTCCTTTTTTAACTTTTTAACTTTTTTTCTTTCCCCGTGTCCTGATTTCCCCCGCCTTTCCGTCTTAACAAATAACGGCGAAAAATTATCGCTAAGCATTAATAAAAATAATCGGAGAAAAATAAAATGAATATCAATGAAGAAAAATTGCACAACTTGTTAGGAAAATTTGTCGGAGACCTCGGCGCTACGATGTCTGCCGGAACGATCGTTATCGGAGAAAAACTGGGGCTTTATAAAGCTATGCGCGACGCCGGAAAGGCGGTCACGTCCGCAGAACTCGCCGATCTGACCGACACAAAAGAACGCTATGTTCGGGAATGGCTCAATTCGCAGGCGGCAAGCGGGTACGTTGAATATGACGCCGAAAGCAGAAGCTATTTTATGACGGATGAACAGACCTTCGTGATGACCGACGAATCAAGCGCGGCATATCTCCCGGGTGCCTTCATTCTGGCCACGGCGGCACTTCAGGCGACGCCGAAGATAACGGAAAGATTCAAATCCGGCGAAGGAATGGGCTGGCATGAGCACGATCACGGTCTGTTTTGCGGAACCGAATTATTTTTCCGTCCCGGCTACGGCGCACATTTGGTAAAAGACTGGATCCCTTCGCTTGAAGGAGTTGAAGAAAAACTCAAAGCAGGCGCGAAGGTTGCCGATATCGGATGCGGACACGGTGCTTCTACTATCCTGATGGCGCAGGCTTTCCCGAATTCCAGATTCTACGGTTTTGATTATCACGAAGATTCGATCCTCACCGCACGGGCAAAAGCGGAAGTGGCCGGCGTTTCGGACCGCGTGATTTTCGAGGTGGCGAGTTCTACATCATATCCGGGAAAAGACTTCGATCTTGTTACATCTTTCGACTGTCTGCACGATATGGGTGATCCGGTCGGTGCATCCGCCTACGTAAAAGCTTCGCTAGCGGAAGACGGAACGTGGCTGATCGTCGAACCGTTCGCAGGCGATACTCCGGAAAGCAATCACAATCCGGTCGGACGAATCTTCTATTCGGCTTCGACTTTGGTCTGCACGCCCGCTTCGCTCTCCCAGGAAGTCGGCCTCGCACTCGGAGCACAAGCCGGCGAACAGCGTTTGAGAGAAGTTGTAACCGAAGGTGGTTTCAGCTCGCTCAGAAGAACAACCGAAACGCCATTCAATATAATTTTGGAAGTTAAGTAGTTTTCGGCAGGAAGGTAGTTTGGGAAAAAGGCAGGCGAGATCGCCTGCTCTTTTTTTTGGGGTTCGGGAGAACTTAAAAGTCCACTAATATCCACTGTGCACCAAACTTCTGTTTATCTTCCAAATTCCAAAAAAAGGAAAAATGATAGCATTAGAAGGATTTAATAATTTCAGCCGTTAGTTTATTTGCATGCTCAAAACCAAAGGCGCTGCACTTTTACAGTCGCCGCAGCCGATCTAATCATTTGTTAAATGGGCCAGATAACATCATTGTTTGTTAGAAAAGTTATCGGCATCGCCGACGACAAGATTGACAAGGAGTCATTGCTGCGGCCGATGGGGATCGATCTGAATAGTTCCCCCGATCCCAAACTGATGGTCCCGGCAGCGGATTATTATTCGTTCCTCGAAAGACTGGCAGCACTTGATAGAGATGCGATAACGATTCCTTTGCGCGCCGGAGCGGCAATGTCATGCGATGATTACGGTGCATTTGGTCTTGCGTTTAAGTCGGCAACCGATCTTCTCGGATCGTATAAACGGGCCGGACGCTATGCGCGGGCTTTAACGAATGTCACCGGTTATGAGGTCGAGATGACTCCCCGCGGCGGATTGATGCATCTTCATCGTGCCGGAAAAAGGAATCTTGGTATGCGTCTTTCCAATGAAGCAACTATCGCCAGTATTGCTTCGATCAGTCGCGAAGTCTGTACAAAAAATTTCAACCCCAAGGCGGTTTACTTCAAACATCCGAAGCCTCAGACAACAGCAAACCACAGGCGTTATTTTGGCTGCCCGGTGTATTTTAATTCCAATAAAGATGCCCTGCTCGTCTCGCACGCGATGCTTAGGACACCGAACCGACTGGGCGATAAAAGCATTTCGAGTTTTATAGATAAACATCTTGAATCCGAAGTGCGGGAACTTCAGGACAAAGCAGCGTTTGATCAATTGGTTTGCAAACAAATAACCAGATCATTGAGCGAAGGAGTTCCCAATGTTACGGATTTGGCCCGACACTTCGGGATGAGCAGCCGTTCTTTGCAGCGAAAACTCTCGGATCTCAACCTTACATACCGGATATTAGTAGAAAGATCCCGTCGTCTGCTTGCCGAAAAGCTTTTGCAGCAAACGGATTATTCACTAGCCGAGGTTGCTTTTATGACCGGCTTCTCCGAGCAAAGTGCTTTTGCCCGCGCTTTTAAGCGCTGGAAAGGTGAAACACCTCGCTCATACCGCGTTGAATCACTCTCAAGTTAACCTTAGATCCGATTTGGCATATTCGGTCAAAACTTTGGCATTTAGGATCAAGAAATAGCCGGGTTTTCATTGTTATAGTTTGCTTATTAACAACCAAAAGGAGCAAATTATGAAAAACAAAAATAGCGGGAAAAACGAGAGAACATCAGAAACAAACGGTCTTATATTCGTGACCGGAGGAACCGGAAAGACAGGCAGCCGAATTGTAAGAGGTCTTAAGGAAAAAGGTGTTCCGGTTAGAATTGGCTCCCGTTCAGCTTCCCCGTCATTCGATTGGAGAAATGAGTCCGGCTGGGACGACTGTTTCGAGAATGTCGAATCCGCTTATATAAGTTACACCCCCGATCTGGCAGTTCCGGGAGCAACAGATTCGATTCAAAGTTTTGTCGAAAAGGCTAAACAACACGGAGTCAGGAAACTTGTTTTGTTATCCGGACGGGGTGAAGAAGAAGCTCAGGCCTGCGAAAAGATCGTTCAGGAAAGCGGTCTCGAATGGACAATTGTCCGGGCGAGCTGGTTTGATCAAAACTTTTCTGAAGGTGCATTTGTCGAAATGGTTCGGTCAGGTCAGATAACACTTCCCGCAGGAGATGCGATGGAGCCGTTCGTCGATGTGGACGATAATGCGGAAGTTGCTCTGGCAGCATTAACCGGGTCAGGTCATTCGGGAGAGGTCTATGAAGTAACCGGTCCAAGGCTGATGAACTTTTCCGATGTTGCCTCAGACCTGTCTAAGGCGACGAACAGATCGATCGAATATGTTCAGATCCCGCATGAAGCCTTTGTCGGTCACATCCGGGAAAGCGGTGCACCGAAAGAAGTTGTTTGGATAATGGACTATCTCTTTTCCACGGTTCTGGACGGTCGTAATTCATTTGTTACCGATGGAGTCCAGCGTGCGTTAGGCCGCGCACCAAAAGACTTTTCGGATTATGCCCGGGAGATCGTACAAACCGGTGTTTGGGAAGCGCGGTCGCAGTGAATACTTTCAGACGAATCGTGCTTATTATTTCCGGCGTCTTGCTGTTAATAGTTGGGATCATGATCCTCCTGTTTCCACATTCTTTCTATGCTTCAAACGGAGTGATCCTGGGTGAGCAGGCGGGTCTGCTGTCTGAGATACGCGCAACGGGCGGTTTATTTGCAGGCTGCGGGATCATCTTGATAATTGGCGCGATCCGTCAAAATATAATGCGTTCTGCATTGATCCTTGCTGCACTCATTTTTGGAACATTGGGAGTCGCTCGATTATTTAGTTTCTTAATTGACGGTATGCCGGGGTCTTCGATAGCCGCAGCCGCATTCTTAGAGATCATTATCGGAACACTTTGTGCCGTGTTGATACCGGGCGTCGGGTCGGGGCTTTCAGCGACAGAAACTGCTGCCAAAAAAGGGCAACAGTTACGAAGGAGCAATTATGGAATTGATTGATATCTCTTTAATTGTGGCTACGCTGCTCACTGCGCTGGTAGCTGGTTTTTTGTTTGCTTTTTCAGTAGTCGTAATGCCGGGGATCGCTGCTCTGCGTGATCGGGATTATCTAAAGGCCTTTAAGGCTATTGACCGGGTTATTCAAAACGGTAATCCGGTCTTTGTTCTCATCTGGATCGGCTCGGCGTTGGCGATGATCGCATCCGCGTCGGTATCAATATGGCAGCTCGAAGGTATTGACCGAATTTTGGTGTTCAGCGCTGCGATAATTTACATGCTTGGAGTCCAGCTTACTACTCTTACGATCAACGTTCCTTTGAACAACCGGCTTCAGGCGGAGGATCTGGAAAATTTACCGGAATCAGATCTTTCGGATCTGCGGAAACGATTTGAGATCCCTTGGGTTCGCTGGAACGGGATACGGACAATTTTTGCAGCGGCTGCATCCACGATCTTGATCATCGTCTGTTTGAGAGTAGAAGGATAGCAAAGTATTTTTTCGGACGGCGAACTGCGTTTGAGAGAAGTCTTAACCGAAGGCGGTTTCAGTTCGCTCAGACGGACAAGCGAAACTCCTTTTAACATTATTCTCGAGGCGAAATAAATTGATAGTAGCGCCACCGTCCCGGTGGCTGTCGGGGCGGCATCTTGCCGCCTCTTTTTTTGTTTTTATTTTGGAAGTTCCCGACTGCTTTTCCCGAGCGTTTTGTCACAAAGCGATTCCAATTGTATAGTGGAGAAGTTCAACCGAAATCAAACCTAAAACGCGAAAGGAGACAGCCTTATGTCAGGTATGCCTATGGTTCGCGATCACGACCTTGTAGTTCAGGTATCGGGAAACGAACTTCTTATTTACGACCTTCAGAAAAACAAGGCATATTGCCTTAACGAAACATCTGCATTCATCTGGAATCTCTGTGACGGAACAAATACCGTGGCGGAAATATCGGGCAGGATCAGCAGCCGTTTAAGCGCACAGGTAAGTGAAGATTTTGTTTTGCTTGCGCTGAATCAATTTGCAGACGACGAACTGCTGCAGAATGATAACATCGCTTTCAGCGTTTCCGCCGGACTTTCGAGAAGAGAGCTGATCAGAAAAGTCGGATTTGCATCGGCCGTTGCGCTGCCCGTCATATCTTCGATAACAGCACCCAAAGCGGCATCAGCACAATCCGTTGCGCTTCTTGCCAACTGCACTCCGTGTTCGGAACAGAGCCAATGCGCATCAGGCGTCTGCGCCTTTAACGTTATTTGCAGCCCGGGTGTTGGAACTGCGCAACCCGGAACTCCTGTTTTCGGTCAGTTTTGCGTTACTGGTTATCAATGCTGCAGCGGAAGCGCAACTCTAGTGGGATTCGATTCTTGTATTTGTGATCCTGTGACCTAGTTGAAGCGTAGTTAATGCGCCTAAAACTACTTGCGTAGATAAATTAGAAGTTAATCAAACCAAAGCACTGTTTCTCGCAGTTTTGAACCGATACTAGACCAACCTATTTATCGGTTCTGCTCCTTATAAGCCTGCACAGCTTCCGCCGAACCTGCGTGCATGATCTCCGGTTTGTGATATTTCCAGAAATGTTCGAATTCCTCTTCATTCATTTCGGGTTTTTCACCGCGGGTTTTTTCCTTCAGATAGTTTTCCGCCCACTCGCGCATTTCCATATTTGTGTTCAACGCCGTTCTTGCACCGTGCATCAAATTGTCTCGTTCCATAATTGCTGCTCCTTGTGGTAATTTCTTGATTAAGAACATTTTCGCAAGTTTTGCGTAATAATTGAAATTCAAAATTCTGTGCCGGAGTTTCTTTGTGAAAAAATTTTTTGTATCAGCTTTTCTTTCCGTTCTCTTTTTATCCACCATCATCTCAGCGCAATCGGCGAATGAACTGACGGTTCCGTTTGTAAACAAAACCTTGCAAAACGGGCTCGAAGTTATCGTTCTGCCGGATTCATCGGTGCCGATCGTCACCGTCGAACTCGCGGTAAGAAATGGATCATTTACCGAGCCGCCTGAATTTAACGGCTTATCGCATCTTTACGAACACATGTTCTTTAAGAGCAATCGCGCGGTATTGCTTTACCGCTGCGAGCTCGCTAGAAAATACAACCGCAACGATTATTACGTCGGAGCCGGATGCGCTTCGCAGATGGCGTCAAAGGGCCAGATCGGTGATGTAACTTATCTCGATGACGGCGATCAACTGAGTATCAGCAATGCGACGACGCGCGAGGAAGTCGTCAATTACTATATGACGACAACGAGCCAGTATCTTCCGGTCGCGCTTCGCTCAATGAACGATTCGATCCGCTATCCGACATTTAATTCTCAGGAGCTTCAGGATGAGATCAAAGTTGTGATCGGTGAGGTGGATCGCAACGAGTCAAACCCTTTCTATTATTTAAGCGAAGAATCAAACAGCAGGCTTTTCTACGAATACCCGACACGAAAAAAACCGCTTGGAACGCGGGAAACGATATCTTCCGCCACGCGCGAAAAGATGCTGCTTATTCAGTCCCGATATTATGTGCCGAACAATTCTGCACTGATCGTAACGGGCGACGTCGATCCCGAAGAAGTTTTTTCTTTGGCGGAAAGATTTTTCGGAAGCTGGCAAAAAAGAGCAGTAGATCCGTTTAAGGAATTTCCACTTGTCGAGCACCCGCCGCTGGCAAAAAGCGAAGCGGAGATCGTTGAACAGCCGGTACAGAATGTTTTGATCCAGATCAGCTGGCAGGGACCTTCGATCGGTAAAGACGATGAGGCGACGTATGCGGCAGACGTTTTCTCTTATATTCTGACGCAGCCGAATTCCAAGTTTCAGAGGGCGATGGTCGATTCCGGACTGACTGCAGCGACCAACATCGGATATTACACGCAGAGAAACGTCGGACCGATCCAGATCCTGCTTGTTACGTCACCCGATAAAGCAAAAGCAGCTCTGAAAGCCACTTACGAACAGATCGGACAATTTGATAAACCCGGATATTTTACTGATGAAGAACTGGCCAGCGCAAAAACGATCCTCGAATCACGCGACCTTTATGACCGGGAAAAACTCAGCGAATACGCCCACACATTGTCATTTTGGTGGTCTTCAACCGGGATAGATTATTTCCGAGACTATTACAAAAATCTTCGCGCTGTAACGCGCGATGAGACAAACCGTTACGTCAGAACCTATATTCAGGGAAAACCGCACGTAACGGTCGCGCTTATGTCGCCGCAGTCAAAAGCAGAAGCAAATTTAACCGAAGCAGATCTAATTGGAAAATAACCGTATGAACTTTATCAGCAAACCCCTACACAAAACCGGCAGATCACTTCTGCTGACATTTCTCTTCCTGGCACTTGCCGCTTCAGCTTTTGCGCAGGCAACGAGAAGCGGGATCGCGGCCCAGGCAAATCTTGTTTCTGAATTTGATGTGAACGGACTTAAGGTCCTCGTAAAACGCCGCGCCAGTGCACCGACCGTTTCTGCCGGTCTGTTTATCCGCGGCGGAGCAAGAAACATAACTGAAGCAAACGCCGGGATCGAAAGTTTTATGCTCGATGTCGCCGCCGAAGCAAGCACGAAATATCCGCGCGAAGTTGTGAGACGCGAGCTCGCCGGAACCGGCAGCAGTATTGCCGCGGGATCGAACAACGATTTCAGCGTTTTTAGTCTTGCTTCAACGCGGCAGAATTTTGACCAAGCGTGGGATATTTTCACAGACCTGATCCTGAATCCGACGTTTCAGCCCGAAGATGTCAACCGGATCCGGGACGGTATTGTTACCGGTTTGCGCGAACAGGAATCGGATGCCGACAATTATCTGCAGATCCTGCAGGACCGCGTTATCTATGCAAACCATCCATACGCAAACGATGTAAACGGAACGATTGAAACCCTGACCGCACTGACGCCGAAAGACCTGCGTGATTACCATAAAAAGGTGCTGGAAACATCACGGCTTCTTCTTGTTGTGGTCGGCGATGTAGATGCCGAGGACCTGAAAAAACGCATTACATCAACACTTGGAAAACTCCCGCGGGGAAATTATAAGGAAACTCCTTATCCGGCGCTCGATTTTTCAAGATCGACATTGGATATTTCGTCGCGTTCTCTTCCGACGAATTATGTTCAGGGCGTCTTTGACGCGCCGTCGCTGAACAATCCGGATTATTCGGCAATGCGTGTAGCAATGACGCTGCTTCAGGGCCGCGTATTTCAGGAAGTCCGCGTCAAACGTCAGCTTTCTTACGCGCCGAATGCCGAGCTCAATTCACTTTCGTCAAACACCGCAAACATATATGTGACTGCTGTCGATGCAAATCAGGCCGTTGCGGTGATGCTGGATGAGATCAATGAACTAAAAGTTACTCCGATCACCGAAGATATGATCTCGAGTATTACCGGACATTTTCTGACACTCTATTATCTTGATCAGCAGACAAACGGAGCGCAGGCCGGAGAACTCGCAAAATATGAATTGATCGGAGGCGGGTGGAGAAATGCGTTCCGGTTTCTGGACCGCGTGAGAGAAGTAACGCCCGCTGATGTTCAGAGAGTGGCGGGCAAGTATATGAAAAATATTCGTTTTGTTGTCGTCGGTAATCCGGCTTCGATCGAACGAAGCGTCTTCCTGCCGCAGGCCGATTAGATCTAACTACTTCCGTCTAGATGACAAGCGCAAAAACCGTACCTGACCAGGTTGAAAAATCGTTGATCATTTTGCCGGAGACGATGCCGACGGCGGTAAGCCCGGTAAAAAAGTGGATCGCCATCAAACCCAGATAAATTCCCAGCGCGAGCGTCAGACCGTATCGCGCAATTTTAAAATGTCCCCAGCGCGAGAGAACATAAGCTGCCGCTGCGCCGACAAACACCTTTACAGCAAGAAAAGGAAAATCACCCATATCAAGCAAACTTGCCATTAAATGATTACCTTCGGTCGCAAATCCGTTCCTGACCCAGTAAATGGTGAAAACGGCATCCAGAAAATTCAAAAGGAAAAGCAAAAGCGTTTGACGGGTTAGCTGCATTTAAAACAATTATCCTTATGTTAAATTTGTTTAAACTTCACCCCTAAAACAACTTTACCCTCCGTCCTAATAGATAAGACTTCGGGTAAATTGACGTGAAAATTAAACTTACGATCTGTTCGTTGTTTGTACTATATGTTTAATAACGCCGGGATTCAATTTTTTTTGAAAAAACTTTTTGCTGCAGGTTTTTGCGGAGCACAAAACAAAAGAGGCTGTCTGAAAAGTCCAAATTAAGCGGTGAAACCGCAAATAGAAAGTAGCCAGATGTGAAACATCTGGAATGTGTTGGTTAAAAATCAAGCCCTGAAGGGGCGTAAGAACTGCTTTCTTACGCCCCTTCAGGGCTTATAACCAATCGTCGATCTTTCCAGATGTTTCACATCTGGCTACTTTCGGTATGCCGCTTCACGGCAAAAAGATGGCTTTTCAGACAGCCTCTTTTTATTCTCAAAATTAATTAGCTCTTTACTTTAGTGCCATTTCGTTTTCTTTTCCGATCTCTTTTAGCCTCGCTACAACCTTATCGATCAGCCAGTTCGGCGTAGATGCGCCGGCGGTAACACCAACTCTCTTCGCGCCTTCGATATCGGAAACATTTATTTCGTTTTCGGTCTGGATCAGAAAACTCTTCTCGCACTGCTCTTTGCAAACAGCGACAAGCTTGCGGCTGTTTGAAGAGTGTTCACCGCCGATCACGTAAAAAACATCGACCATTCCGGCAAGTGCGCGCGCGGCATCCTGCCTGTCACGCGTTGCCGAACAGATCGTATTTATGATCTCTACCTCATCATCGGTCTTTCCTTTAACGGCTTCTGCTGTTTCAAGAAATGTCTGAAGCTTAATGGTCGTTTGCGAAACAACAAGCGGCCTGATCAGTTTCGGCAAGCCTTCAACCTCGGATTTGTCCTGGATAACAAAAGTATGTTCCGGTGCATACCCCTTTACCCCGATCATTTCGGGGTGTTCAGGATTGCCGACGACGATCACATGCCGGTCCTCGTTTGCGGCGCGCGATGCAAGTTTCTGAACCCGCGTGACAAACGGACAGGTAGCATCGACGACCTTTGAAGCCTTTTCTTCGAGTTCCCTTTGAACTTCGGGAGTCACGCCATGAGCGCGGATCACCGCTGTCTCACCTTTCTGGATCTGAGAAGGAAGATCGATCGTCGCTACACCCTTACCGTCGAGACGTTCCATCTCCTGCGCATTGTGGATCAGCGGTCCGAGTGCGCGTACTTTCTCATTTTGCGCCAGCGAATCTTCGACCATATCTACCGCCCGCTCGACGCCAAAACAAAATCCGTATTCATTTGCCAGTAAAACTTCCATAGATCATTTCCTGCTATTAAGCCTTTATCAAAGTCAATCTTATCAAATGTAAAGTTCGAATGTTAGTCAGCTGCCGATAAAAGCGCTCGAACGAATCTATCGTATTGGCTCACGAAGTATAATTTCGGTCGCGATTCGCGCACGTTTTGCGGCTTCGGGTTTTGATCTTTTCAGATTCGCCACCTGCATCAAAGCCTCTCCTGTCCGCGAAAGCAGCCGCACCAGATCTCCTTCCTCCGCTCCGGTTTTCCTGATAAGTTCCGGCCACGGCATACCTTCCGCCCACGCTTCGGCGGCAGCAGCAGCGGAGAAGTTTATTTCCTCCGCGGGTTCAACGCCCATGTCCCATTCGATATCAGAAACCTCAAAAACTATGTCTTCGATCTCCTTCAGCACACCGCCGAGTTTCTCAGACATATAGAGCTTTCCGTAATCGCGTTCCGCATCTGCGGCCAGTGAAGCCATCACACCGGCGATCTGCGGCGTTTCGAGTTTTTCAAAAATACCCCGCTTGAGCGCTTCACCGACGTGGACCGGTTTATCAATCCTCAGATCTGCCAGCCATTCCCCTTCTTCGGTGATCGCCTGCAAAGCAAAATCGAGATAACCGAAATGATCCAAAACGCGTGCTCGGTTTTCAAAAGGGAGCCAGATCTCATTCCTTAGATACTCAATATCTCTTTCGATACCGTTTATCGATCCGGCATCCGCGCTGCTTTCCCAAAGAATTTGTTCCGCTTCGTTTCGCTGTTTTTCCTTAAGATCAGCCGAGTAGAATTTCTCGAGCAGCGAATCGATCAGCGCGGTCGCTTTTTCATTGTCTTCATTGATCAGCGAAACTTTAGGCTCTTTGAGCACCGGGTTTTTTCCTTCGTAGATCTCGATAAACGCGTTTTCAATTGACTGTTCATCAATACCGTACTTCTTTTTGTAAACCCGCTTGATCTGCGAAAGCGGAATCGTTGCGCCTCTCCCGGTATCCCGCATCACCGAAACCTTATCGCCAAAAACATCGAGAACCAGATAAAACTGCCTTCCGCTTTTGCCCTTTGAAACCAGCCGTCCGCTTTGCACTTTTTCCTTAAGCCATGAATGTCTTATGTCCGCACGCGTTTGCGGGAGACTTTCGCGAAGATGCGCCTGAGCGCTCAGCAGACGTTCAAAACCGAAAACATCAACCATCGTGATCCGTCCGCCGGTCTTTTCGGTTCTTTCAGCAATATTCTGCTCGATGATCCGGCGTTCTTTATTAAGACCTGAGATCCGCCTCGCGGTCGTACGAAAAGCGAAACTCTTTTCGGCAATTGCGCGGATATGCTCAAAGCCGCCAAACGCATCAAGCAAATTTAACAGGCTCGAATATGTCGCCCGAAATTTGCTCTCAAGCGGATCGGGCGGCGACGTCAGAAGTGTTGCTATTCGCGGCGGATTCTGGAAGTTACTCGGAGCCAGAACTACAAACCCGACATTATCTTTTCCGCGTCTTCCTGCGCGGCCCGTCATCTGCTGGAGTTCGTTTGCCGAAAGCGAGCGCCAGCCGTCATCTCCGCGTGTGTCCGCGTTTGAAATGACGACGGTTCGCGCCGGAAAATCAACGCCGGCGGCAACCGTTGAAGTAGCAAACAGCGCATTTACAAGCCCCTTTGACATCATTTTTTCGATCAGAAATTTCCAGGCCGGAATATGTCCGGCATGATGCGAAGCGACACCGTTTTGGAGAAGGATCTTCCGGTGTTTGTGGTTTTTTATTTCGGGGCTTTCTCTGACAAACTCGTTGAATATTTCCCAACGCTCTCCCTGTTTATCGATGTCGATCTTCTGAGTTTTATCAAATGCGACTTCCGTCGCCGCTTCATCGCAGCGCCGGCGTGACGGCACAAAAATTATCGCCGGAAGAAGATCAAAAGCACGCAGGGCGTTGATCAGACGCGGCGGTGGAATTTCGGGCATTCTGAATCTCACGTGACGATTCTAACCGAACGTCTAGAAGGAGCAAGGCCGGATTGCGCATTTCGCTGATAACGTATTTGAAATCCGGTTCTTAGCGCGCCGGCTTTGTTTGCGGTAAAGTTCTTTTATGAACGATTCACTTTCTAAATGGCATGAATTTGTCAGAACCCAAAACGCCGCAATTTTGTCGGAACTCCTTTCCGAAGACGTCAGATTCCATTCACCTTTTGTCTGGAAACCGAAAGAAGGAAGGATGATGACAACCGCAATTCTGACAACGGTTACAACTGTCTTTGAAGAGTTCAAATACATTCGTGAGATCCTCAACGAGAACCATTGGGCTCTTGAATTTGAAGCGAAGGTCGGAGAGTTTACGGTTCGCGGAGTTGACCTGATCGAGATAGATACTGAAGGAAGGATAATCGATTTCGAGGTTATGATCCGCCCGGCAAACGGACTTCAGGCGCTCGGTATGGAAATGACAAAAAGGCTCAGCGAAAAAGGATTGATCTAATCAGCCGCCTTTAAATTCGGTCCTTCAAACCGAATCCGGTAAACCACATGTCCGGCGTTTTCAAAATTGAAGGATTCGTAGAAGTTAACTGCGTCTTTGTTTTTCTCGTTTACCCTTAAAACTAACTCCTGCGCCTTTATATTATTTGCAAGTTTCACGGCTTCATTAATCAGAAGGCCCGCTATGCCCTTTCGCCGCATATCCTGATCGACAAAAAGCTCGGTAATCTCGACGCTTGGGTTTTTGTAACACACGGAATGAAAAATACTTGCGACCGTAAAACCAATGAGCATGCAATTTGTTTCCGCAACAAAAACCGCGCAGTCAGTCTGCTCTGAAAGCACGTTCTCTATCCGATCGAGATCGGTTTCGACGAGATCATCGCCATTAAAACGCCTGTTTATCTCAACAAATCCGGAAGCATCTTCCGGTACCGCCCGCCGAATAACGATCCCGCCTTCTGAATGCCTTAGTGAGTCAGGCACTCAACGCCTCCTTCGCCAAAAGCGATCTCCGCCACCCGATTCTTTTTGAGCAAACTGCCGGATCTCATTATTAAATTTCCCGTTTTCGCCAAAAAGCGGATAAAGCTCTTCGGTCGGCGCCAGAAAACCCGCCCGCAATTCGACAGGCCGCGAACCTGCCCGATTTATTATCGCAACTTTTGTTCCCCGTACTTCTTCGATCCATGTAGCAAATTCTGTCGCATTTCCGATCGTTGCAGAAAGCAGAAGCATACGGATCCGCGGCGGCGAAAGAATTATCGCTTCTTCCCAGACGTGTCCGCGGTGATCATCGGACAAATAATGCGCCTCGTCGAGAATGACAAAATCGGTATTTACCTGTTCGCCGCTTCGAAGCGAATCAAAAAGCTGATTCCGGTAGATCTCGGTTGTACCGACGATCAGCGGAGCGCCGGAATTTTCCTTTCGGTCTCCGGTCAGGATACCCACATTCTCTGGCCCGAATTCCTCGCTGAACTCAGCATATTTTGAATTGGTTAGTGCCTTGAGCGGTGTCGTGTACCACGCACGTTTCCCGTCTGCCAAAAGTCGCCTGATCTCCTCACGGGCGATCCAGGTTTTACCGCTGCCGGTCGGTGCTGTTACAAGCACATCGTGAGTTTCGATCGCATCAAGCGCTTTTAGCTGAAATTCATCCGCAACAAACGGTTTTTTCTCAGGCGTTCCAATGCCGTCGAGCAGTTTTTCAACGAGTTCTTTTTTTGGCGGCGTGAATGAGCGCGTATCCGAATGTTTCGAACTTCCGGATGCAAAATCGCGTTTGTTCTTTCGTTCACCGGCTGGGTGGTTTTTTGAAGGACGCTTGCCGCCTTTGCCGGATCTGTTTTTTCGGCTGAAATCTTTTTTTCGTTTCCGGGCCATGACGCTGATGTTAAAGACTTCCGGACCGTTTGTCCATTTCTTTAACTTCAGCGGGAAAAGTGGTAATATTCCAGATTCCTTCGCAACGTTTTTGCGGAGAAGAGCGTCTTACGGGTTCGGACGAGGAAGTATCGAATTTTTAGTAACTTAACAGGCGTTAACAATATGCAGGAAAAGGAATTTCTACAAGATTACGAAATCGGAAGATGGGAATTTACACCCAGAATCTATAAGATCTTAGGTTTGTCTGTGGTAACAGTCGCAGTTGCAACGATGGGTTTGGCGCGCACTGATCTATTGCACGCTAAAGCGTGCGACAGCCATTACATCGGCCAGGTTTGTCAGGTGCTCGATACGATCTATGTTGGAAGTAAGATCTTTACTGGCGACACCGATTATGTTGTTAAAGATTACAACAGAACATCGATCAAAGATTCGGACGTGATCTGGGTTGATCAAACCGGCGAAGGACCAAAATTCACTTATCCTGAAGGCTATTTCTATAAGGAGCCCGAATTGGATCCGCTCGATCCGAATTACAGCCTTGGTGACACGATCACTCCGCCGTCAAATAATTCTCCGATCGAGATCCTTCCGCCGTCTTCGAATAACAACAGCGGATTGCTCGGCCGAAAACAAAATCTTCCGAAGAGAAACAATAATCCTGTAAGCGGTGATCTGCCGGATTCGATCCTCGGCGACAAGACGGACAAAGACGATTCCGAAAAAACTGACAAGCCGGACAGCAACAATACCGCGGACAAAAACAAGACCGGAGACGGCAAAAAGAATCCGCCGGAAGATACCAAGGCTCAGAACAACGATCCGAACAAAGTTCCGGAAATAAACAAGAAACCGCTTCTCGATTTTGCTGATGAAGTTTTGGTTAAATGGGAAACCAAGAAGGTAGATCTCAGCCAGCAGTTCCGGGTTAAACTTGTCGGCGCGCTGACGGAGAACGGAAGACTGGATCCGAAAAAAACCAAATATACCGAGCAAAGCGGAGATGACGGAATGGTTGAGGTCGCCAAACGTGCGATCGAATCTGTAGGCGACAGCGGCTGGCTTGAGTATCTCGGCAGATTTGACGTAAAAACCCTGAACATGGTTTTTGCGCAAAATGACAGCCAGCTTGTGGCAGTTGTAGAATCCGATCTTCCGAATCCTGACAAGGCGAAAGTGGCCGAAAACGGACTTCGCGGAATTATTCAAGCCGCGTTATTACTCCATAACAACGGGATCAAGAAGCTGAAAGATGACGAAGTCGTCTTGCTGAAAGCCGCTAATATTTCGAGCGAGGGGAGAAAACTCAAGATCAATTTCAATTTGGCAAAACCGGCAGCCCAGCAAATGATCGACGGCAGGTTAAAAGAATATCAGGCCGACAAACTCAAAAAGAAAGATCAGGATGATGCAAAGCCGAAACCAAACGGAACGGCTGATGTTACCGCCGGACGACGAAACGCAGCTTAGTGAATAAAAATAAAAATCACAACACGATCTATTTTCTGACGACGCTTTCCGTTTATCTCGGATTGGTGTTTGTCGGCGCGTCTCCTCAGGCGCTGGCGCAAACAACGCTTGCGAAGAATTCTCACTCTCAAACCTTTAAGATCAACGCGCAAACGGAAAGCGCTCTCACGAAGCTTCAATTCAAAAGAGCTTTCGAACACAAGCATTTGCTTCCGTTTGCTGCCGTAAACGCTTCAAAAAGATCGGTTTATGCAGGCATTCCTGCTGCAGCGCTCGATCGTTTTAGTACGCAATATGCAGAGTTCAGATCTGACAATGATCAGATCTTTAGCATTTCAAACCTTCCCCGCGCTTCAATATAACCACAATTCCTTTTGCGAAAGTTTTGTTGCTCTAAATCAAAGACTTCTCATTTCGCGATAACCCGCCAATTTTTTGGTTTGCCGTAACTCGATTCGGCAGCTTTTCCGTGTTTAAGGTGCGATACCCGTTTGGCATCCGCCCGTTTTCATACCGCACTTGCGGTCAAATAAAGAGGAATTATGGCTGTAAATAGTTTTGCAGATAAAATTGTTAAGAAGATATTCGGTACCGAAACCGATAAGTATTTAAAGGATTCCAGATCCGTCGTTGAACATATAAATTCGCTCGAGAGTGAAATTCAAAAGCTTTCCGATGATCAGCTTCGGGCAAAAACGGAAGAATTCAAACAGAAGATCCAGGCCGCACAGGAAGGTGTGGAAGACAAAGCCGAGCGATACAAGATCGAACAGGACGTGTTGAACGAGATCATGCCGGAAGCTTTTGCGGTTGTTCGCGAAGCTTCGGTCCGCGTTACGGGAATGAGGCACTTTGACGTTCAGATGGTCGGC
This sequence comes from Pyrinomonadaceae bacterium, assembly GCA_041394785.1. Taxonomy (GTDB): domain Bacteria; phylum Acidobacteriota; class Blastocatellia; order Pyrinomonadales; family Pyrinomonadaceae; genus Aridibacter. The sequence continues at coordinate 87,331 of JAWKHO010000014.1, forward strand.
GGAATGGTTTTGCATCAGGGTAAGATCGCTGAGATGAGAACCGGTGAAGGTAAAACCCTTGTTTCTACACTTCCCGCTTATCTGAACGGATTGACCGGCCGCGGTGTGCACATCGTAACGGTAAACGACTATCTTGCTTCGCGCGACGCCGAGTGGATGGGAACGATCCACCGTTTTCTCGGACTTACGGTCGGGTGTATCCAAAACGATATGGATGACGCAGAACGAAAGGAAGCATACAGCTGCGATATTACTTACGGTACGAACAATGAATTCGGTTTTGATTATCTTCGCGACAACATGAAGTTTGACGTCGAATCTCTTGTTCAGCGCGACCATTATTTTGCGATCATCGACGAGGTTGACTCGATCCTTATCGATGAAGCGAGAACACCTCTGATCATTTCCGGTGCTTCGGATGAAGCGACGGATAAATATTATGTTGCGAATGAAGTTATTCCGAAACTTGAAAAAGGCGAAAAAGACGAGGAAACAAAGAAAACCACGGGTGATTATCTTGTGGACGAAAAGAATCACTCAGCGGTATTGACCGAGCAGGGTGTTTCAAAAGCAGAGCGTCTGCTGCGTGTTGACAATCTGTACGACCCGGGAAACATGGATCTTCTTCACTGCGTTGAACAGGCGCTGAAGGCACACACGCTTTACAAAAAAGATCATCATTATGTAGTGCAGGAAGGAGAAGTGATCATCGTTGATGACTTTACCGGTCGTTTGATGTCAGGACGCCGCTGGTCAGACGGACTTCATCAGGCCGTTGAAGCAAAAGAAGGCGTAACGATCGAGCGCGAAAATCAAACCCTTGCGACGATAACGCTCCAGAATTACTTCCGAATGTACGAAAAACTATCGGGTATGACCGGTACTGCGGAAACGGAAGCCGAAGAATTCAATGAAGTTTACGGTCTGAGTGTGATCGTGATCCCGACAAACCGTCCGACGGTTCGGGAAGATCATCCGGACGTTATTTACCGTACGGTTCCCGAAAAATGGAATGCCGTTGTAGATGAAATAAAACGCGCGCATGAAAAGGGCCAGCCGGTTTTGGTCGGTACGGTGTCGGTCGAGAATTCCGAACTTGTCGCAAATAAACTTCAGAAAGAAGGAATTCCGCACAACGTACTTAACGCGAAGTATCACGAACGCGAAGCGGAGATAGTAGCTCAGGCCGGACGAAAGGGTGCGGTTACGATCGCTACAAATATGGCCGGCCGCGGTACTGACATCATTCTTGGCGGTAATCCGGAATTTCTTGCGCGTGAATATTTAAAGCGCCAAGAGATAAATCCTGATGATGCTTCTGAAGAACAATTTAAAGCCGAGTTTGAAAAGGCAAAGCGGGTTGTAAAAGCCGAACACGAAGAGGTTTTGGCGGCAGGCGGATTGTATATTCTGGCGACCGAAAGACACGAATCAAGACGCATCGATAATCAGCTTCGCGGTCGATCCGGAAGACAGGGTGATCCCGGGCAGACACGCTTTTTCCTTTCACTTGAAGACGATCTGATGCGGATCTTTGCCGGCGACAAAGTTCGTTCGATGATGAGCTGGCTCGGAATGGAAGAAGGCGTTGCGATCGAATCAAAAACCGTTTCAAAGCAGATCGAACGGGCGCAGAAAGCCGTTGAAGCGCGTAACTTTGAAACGCGTAAACACGTTTTGAAATACGATGACGTGATGAATAAACAGCGTGACACGATCTACAAACTGCGGCGCGACCTGATGTTTCAACCCGAACACCGCGAGTATTTGCTTGGCGATACGGGTGTTGCGCGTGATCTTCTCCGCGATCTGACGGGTTATTTCCTGAACCCGGATGTTTCGCCTGACCTTTGGGATGTCGATACTTATGCGGCTGAGATCGAAAATATCTATTCGGTAGATCCGGCGGTTGATGCAAATGTCGATTACAACAGAATGCGGTCTGAAGAGATCGAAGAAGCGATCTGGAAAAAAGCCACTGCCGATTATACGAAAAAAGAAGAGATGGCCGGAGAAGAATCTCTCCGGGCATACGAACGCTATATCATGCTCAACATTATAGATTCACAATGGAAAGATCATCTTCTTTCGATCGATCATGTAAAACAGGGCATCGGCCTGGTCGGATACGGACAGAAAGATCCGCTTGTTGAATATAAGAAACAGAGTTTTGACATGTTTCAGGATATGCTCGACAGGATCGATACAAATACGACCCGTTCGTTGTTTAATCTGGAAATAGTTGATAAGGACGAACAGGCCGAAATGGAAAGACTGCAAAAACTCGAACAACAGCGGGCGAAAAAACAGGCTGCCGGAATGGCATTCACCGGTGCGTATGAAGGCGTCCAGGCGGCAGGCGAAGAGGCGCTGAAAAATACGCCGTTTGTCAGAGACCAGCCAAAAATGAAACCAAATGAACCTTGCTTCTGCGGTTCGGGTAAAAAGTATAAAAAGTGCCACGGAGCGGGTGGTTGAGACACTCTTGAGGTACGAAATTGCAAAAGGCGGGAGAAAAACTCCTGCCTTTTTTCTTGTGAACGTGAAAGCAGAAAACTACAATCAACCTGAGACTTTTGTCCGAGAAACTTATATGAAACGATACATATTGGAATTTATATCGCCGAGTCTATTCCTGATTGCCGTTTTTCCAATGGCTTTGGTCGGACAGGATAATTTGGATCGAGGAATTTCAATTTACAATTCGGGCGATTTTACGAAAGCTTCAAGAATTCTTAAAAACGCTCCGTTATCCCCGCGTTCTATGTATTATCTCGGGATGTCGCTGGAAAAACTTGAAGATAAAAACGGCGCTGCTAACGCTTACACAATGTCTGTAAATGAATGTTATAGACTTTTGATCGATCTTCTTTCAAAACTTCCCGCGGATGGCGCCGACGGAGTTATCAAAAAACAAATTGATCTGCACGAATTAGCAATCGAAGACAGTATTCGAAGTGCCCAAAACTTTCAGCGTTTGAGACCAGAAGAGGCAAAAGTAGTTCTTTGGGAAAATAAGGTAATAATCATACGCATGTTCTCAAAAACCGTTAGCAATCATGAACAGTTTTTTGCGAAAGGGAGTATTCAACCGATCAGACTTGTAACCAAACCGGGACCGAATTTTGCAGCATTGAGAAATGAAATTCGCGAAAACCGAGATATCCACGTGCTAATTGGTTTTTTGAGGAATGGTCAAATCGGATTTGCAATTCCCTACGGCGCACCAGCCGATAAGATAACCGAAGCCGCTGTAATCGCTGCAAAAAAGGTCGAATTTGAACCTGCCTCAATAGATGGAATTCCGATTTCGCAAGTGAAAACTATTCTTTATAAATTAACCATAAAATAAGCCAAAATCGTAGAAAATGAAAAAATTCAAAACAGTAGACGAATTCCTCGCGAGCGAAACTCTCTGGAAAAAAGAATTAACCGCACTTAGAAAGATCCTTAACAAGACGGAATTGGTCGAAACCGTAAAATGGGGACATCCGGCTTACACTATCGGCGGTAAGAATGTGGCAGGGATCGGTTCATTTAAGTCTTATTTCGGAATCTGGTTTTTTCAGGGCGTATTTCTCAAAGATAAAAGCAAAAAACTGATCAATGCGCAGGAAGGCCGCACCAAGGGAATGAGGCAGTGGCGGATGACATCGATCAAAGATATCGATGAATCATTACTTTTGAATTATATCGAAGAAGCGATCCAAAATCAGAAAGACGGAAAAGAAGTTAAGGCGGAAAAGAAACCTCTCATCATTCCTGAAGAATTGAAAAAAGCTTTTAAGAAAGATCCTAATATTAAAAAGGCATTTGAAGGTTTTGGTCTCGGCGATCAGAGAGACTTTGCCGAACATATCAGCGAGGCAAAAAGAGAAGAAACCCGATTGCGAAGACTTGAAAAGATCCTGCCGATGATCGCTGATGGAGTAGGTTTAAACGACAAGTATAAGAAATGACCTCCCGGCAAATCCTTCCGGAAAAGCCTCTTAAAAACCTCCGAAATCTAAAAATCATCCCCCGTTTTGTGGAACATCACTTGCTATAAGTACTGTAGAACTGCCTGTTTAGCAGGCAATTCGTTCTAACTGACCGAATTTCTGTCACTCTATCGTTCAAATTGAATGATATGTGATCACCTTACCCGGATACTCCTACCCGATCATTGTTGGTCAGCAGTAATTCGCGGGAAAAGCACGCTGATTCCCGCCGCGTTTTGGACTTTGTTTTTGTTTGAATAAATCGCAGAAAGGACAAGAGAACCGAAAATATGCATTCACTACTAAAGGATCAACTGGCAAAACATGGTGCAAGTGAAAGCAAACTTCCCCCAAAAGAACATTGGCAGGAACTGATTCAAACCATTGATCAAACTTATACGGGCTCTGATCAGGATCGTTATTTGATGGAACGATCGCTGATGATGTCTTCGCAGGAAATGCAGGACGTATATGAACAGCTGCGTAAAAGTGAAACACGGTATGCCCTTTCCGCTCAGGGCGGAAATGATGGACTCTGGGATTGGGAACTTGCCAGCGGTGAAACCTATTATTCGCCAAGATGGCTCGAAATTCTGGGGATCGATCCCGATGAAGCCAAAAATCCGTGCCGGGATCTTTGGCTTGACCGCGTCCATCCCGATGACCGCCAGCAAGTAGATTTCGAACTCGAAACTCACCTAAAAGGTAAATCCAGCCACTTCATGAATGAACACCGCGTGATGCACAGCGACGGGAAATATCGCTGGGTTTTGATGCGCGGACTTGCCGTAAGATATGAAGACGGTGAGGCTTATAGGATCGCGGGTTCTTTGACCGATGTTACGGAAAGAAAGAGCGTCGAAGAAAAGCTTGCATTTGACGCACTTCACGACGACCTGACCCAGCTTCCGAACCGAAAACTCCTGATGGAGCGTTTGGAGAGTTCGCTCGAAAAGGTTAAGCGCGATCAGAGATACTCCTTTGCAGTGCTATTCGTCGATCTTGACAGGTTCAAGACAATAAATGACAGCATGGGTCATCAGGCGGGCGATGAAATGTTAATTAAGATGACGGGAATGCTCAAATCATTGACGCGTTCAAATGATCTGATCGCCAGACTCGGAGGTGATGAATTTGTCATTCTCGTCGAAGATATCAAAGACCGTCAGCAAGCGATAAAGATCGCCGAGCGGATCCTCGAGCAGTTTCAAAGACCGCTGCGGATCGCTGGCAAACAGATCTATTCGAGCGCAAGCGTCGGTATTACGTTTGCAAATGCCGACTATCATGAAGCTGATGAGCTCGTCTGCGATGCCGATCTGGCGATGTACACCGCTAAACTGAACGGCAAAGGAAGGCTTGAAATATTTCATCCGGGAATGCGTTCCGGCGCTGTTTCGTCGATGCAGTTTGAGATCGATCTGCGCAGGGCTTATGAGCAAAAACATTTTATCCTGCATTATCAGCCGATCGTTTCGCTTGTTGATGAATCTATAATCGGTTTTGAAGCGCTTGTCCGCTGGAAGGATCTGAGCCGCGGAATGGTTCCGCCCAACGAGTTTATTCCGGTAGCGGAAGAAACCGGGCTGATCCTGCCGATCGGACAATGGATCCTCCGTGAAGCATGTCATCAAATGCGAGAATGGCAGGAGAAATACCCGCTTTCAAAACTGCTGACGATCTCTGTAAATCTTTCTGCACGCCAGCTTGAACAGCAAACGCTGAGCAATCAGATCGCCGAGATCCTTGCGGAATCACGCCTTGAACCTCATTGTCTGAGGCTCGAGATCACCGAAAGTGTGATCATGCACAACGCCGAGCAGGCGATCATAACCGTGAACGAACTGCGCGAAATGGGTGTCAGAGTTTCGATCGACGATTTCGGAACCGGTTACTCCAGTCTTGGTTATCTGCACCGTTTCCCTGTCGACACGCTGAAGGTCGATCGCTCATTCATCAACAGGATCGGCAACGAAGGGGAAAACGCCGAGATCGTTCAAACGATCATCAATCTTGCGTCAAATCTGAATATGGAAGTCGTCGCAGAAGGCGTCGAAACCGTCGAGCAGCTCGAATTTCTAAAAGATATCAAGTGCAACTACGGGCAGGGATATTATTATTCAAAACCCCTCGACAATGTTTCCGCGTCAGAAATGCTCAGAGAACTCGTCCGCGGACAATATGCGAGTAACGGATCGCTTCCGTTTCGAAAAATGGAACTGACCGAGGCGATTCATTAAGTGGTTCCTATTTAGCGATAAAGACGGCTCCGCCAAAAGTCAAAAACAAGATCACGCTGACAAATGCGTTTGCGGTAAAAAAGGCGGCATTCATCCGGGAAAGGTCATTAGGTTTTACAAGGGAGTGCTGATATATCATCAGCGCGCCCGTTGCCGCGACACCGAGAAGCGCCAGCCAGCCCAGCCCTGTAAAAAGATACAAAAGCAGCAAAACTATGAACGCCTGCAGATGAAACAGGCGTGCGATCCAGAGCGCACCTTTGATCCCGAATCGCGCAGGTATCGAACGTAATCCTTTCCGCCGGTCGTATTCAAAATCCTGACATGCATAAAGAACGTCAAATCCGGCCGTCCACATCATGACCAGCAGCGACAGCAATATCGGTATCTCTGAATCGATCGCTCCGCGAACCGCTATCCACGCCCCGGTTGGTGAAATCGCCAGGGCCCAGCCAAGGATCAAATGGGCAAACGCAGTAAATCTCTTTGCGTACGAATAGCCGAGTACGCTCAAAAGCGCGACGGGCGATAAAATAAGGGTCAGACGGTTCAGCATAAACGCCGCCAAAAAAAACAGCACGCATGACGCGACCATAAATGCCCAGGCAAAACCCACGGATAACTTTCCGCTTGGAAGTTCGCGGTTTGCCGTACGCGGATTTTCACCGTCGATCTTTCTGTCTGCGATCCTGTTAAAACTCATCGCGGCACTTCTCGCGCCGACCATCGCTGCTGTGATCCAGGTGATCTGCCAAACGGTGGGAAATCCGTTTGCAGCCAAAACCGCCCCGAGAAATGCAAACGGCAATGCAAATATTGTATGCTCGAATTTGATCATTTCGAGCGTTGTTTTAAGTTTTTGCCAGAAAGACTGCATCGGTCACCCGCAGGAGTTCCAAAAAAAATAACTTAAGATCAGGGATTTTAAATAATAGAAGTTTACCAAAAATGGATTTTTGAGTCTTGCAGGTCAAGACCGGATCAGGGCAGCAATTTATTATTTTGTTTCCGCAAGGTTTCCGACGCGCAGCCTGAACTGATTACACGGCAAACTCTGAAAACTCTCAAAACAATTTATTATGCCGTCAGGAAAAACTCACGATGCGATAACGTTCCTTTTAACGATCCCGGTCTTCCTCGTTCTTTTGCCGGCGATGAGTTTTTCCGGAGCGGCGGCAGTTACGGTCTGTTTTCTTATCGGCGGTCTCGTGTTCGGACCCGATCTGGATACGGGCTCAAATCAATACACGCGATGGGGTGTTTTCAGGATCCTCTGGCTTCCTTATAAAACCGTTTTCACGCACCGGTCCCGGTGGTCTCACGGTCTGATATTCGGAACGTTGATCCGCGTGATCTATTTTGCAGGTATTCTTACGATTGCCGGTTTTATACTGAGTTTTGTTTATGCGGCATATTCGGGAGGTACGGTGCCGGATCTGAAGGGTTTAGGTGAGATCTGGAAAACGATCGGAGGTTCGGCGCGTTCTTATTTCGGAGAGAATATTTTTTATGCTGCGTTTGCCGGACTCTGGCTTGGCGCGGCGAGTCATACCCTGACAGATATTGCTATCACTTATATCAAAACGGGCCGCGTAAAAGGTCTGTTTTAATTAAGAAGCCCGGCCGCCCGTTCGTGCGGCTGCGAGTCGTCCGGCGTGTCTTTTCACCGCATCAGGAACATTACGGCTCTTGCTTATCGCGACAAGATCACGCAGTTGAAGACGCGTCAAAATGCTCATCGTATTCCCGATCGGAGTACGCGGATTCCGTGCAAGGTTGTGCATGATCATATAATTCCGGGCAAATTTCTTGTTCGTCGCGATCTGGCGCAGCACATCTTCAGGAACCGATTTCATCGTCGCAACTTTTTCAACTTCCTGCTCGGTTATCTTCGGATTTTGAATAACGGCCTGCGAAACGATGCGGTTCGGATCACGGACAAGGATATTTCGGACCTCACGGTCGCCCATCTGTGCGGCCTTGACGCGGTCTTTCATGCTCATACGCATTATCCTATTGAGTACCGAAACCCGCTCGGTGGCTATCGTATCTTCACTGTCGGCGTTCCATTCACCGATTATTTTGTCGACGATCCTGTCGCGCTCTTCCTGCGTCTCTTCGTAAAGCTCCTCGATATATTCAAGCGAAAGCCAGGAATCATCAACCTCGTTTTCCGGAACCTCCATATGATCCGCGAGCAGCATGACGTCTTCAAGACTCAGCTCGCCCGCTTCTGCGGCATCCGTTCCTTCGACAAATTCTGCGGCAACGTCTTTACCCTGTGCGCGAAGCTCATCAGCGATCTGTTTTGCTCCCCGTTCTTTCTCAAAAAACTCTTTCTTGATCTCCGAAGCACGTCTGTTTGCTTCGTTGGTTTTATTCGGATTGGCGAGTATCGCTTCGAGAAGTTCCGGTGTTCCGATCAAAAGCTGCTGATTTAGTGAAAGAACTTCGAGCAGTTCCCCGTTTGAAGTTTGTTTGGCGAAATTGACGATCGATCCGCTGGGTGTTTTCGGATTGGCAATCACTACCTCGTGGATCTCCTGTGAAAGGGATTCTTGTCTCGCAAAATAATCGAGAACCTGCGGCGCGACCTCGGCGGAACCGATGATGGAAATCAACTGCTCGTTTTCCTGAGATCTCAGCGTTCCCGCAGCGTTTGCCGCAAGTTCCCTGTCGTCGCCCCGTGCGAGTATTACCAAAGCTTCGAGAAGGTCTGTTTGGGGCAGGGGAAGCATACCGCGCGAAGCGGCGAGCTGCGCCGGACGCGGAGCTTTGCCGTCGGCGATAGATCTCACTACTGAGTTTTCAGAGGTTACTTCAAAAGTCATAGGGGGTAAATCTTCGGTATGAATGAAATTTGCGGAGCCTTTACGGCGTGAATAAAGCGGCGGTTTGCGCTTTGCCAATTGTATCACAAACGGCGGCTCATCCGTGACATATCTTGACTATCCAATGCCTGTATCTTAAGCTGTTTTGTGGGCAGAATTTCTTATTCCCCTCCACTTAAAAAATATCTCTACTATTAATAATTTCAACTTAAAAGCTAATGATAAAAGACGAACTTAAGACTCTTATTGAGGAAAAAAATGCGTGTATCGGTGTGATCGGACTCGGCTATGTCGGGCTGCCGCTGATCGTGGAATTTGTTTCAAAAGGATTTCAGGGAATCGGTTTTGAAGTAGATAAAAAGAAGACTGATGCGATCAATTCCGGCAAATCGTATATCGTTGATGTCTCCGATGAGGCGATCCAAAAATGCAACGACAGCGGAAGACTTTCCGCAACCACTGATTTTTCGCAGCTCAGCAAATGCGATGTGATCATCATCTGCGTTCCGACACCGCTTCGCAAAACAAAAGATCCCGATATGTCTTTTATCCTCGCCGCCGGCGACGAAATCCAGAAATACATGCGTTCGGGACAATTGGTGATCCTTGAATCGACAACATATCCTGGAACCACGGATGAGATCCTTCAGCCGATCTTCGAAAAAGCGGGCTTTGCGCTCAATAAAGATTTTCTTCTGGCGTTTTCTCCTGAGAGGGTCGATCCCGGGAATCCTGAGTTTCAAACGCATAACATCACAAAGGTCGTCGGAGGTGTCGGCGAAGATTCGACCGAAGTTGCATCGCTTCTCTATTCAAAGGTCGTTGAAAATGTCCATCCCGTCACTTCTTCCCGTGTTGCCGAAGCCTGCAAACTCTGGGAAAACACATTCCGCGCGATAAATATCGGAATGGCAAACGAAATGGCGAAACTCTGCAATACACTCGGTATCGATACGTGGGAAGTTGTCAAAGCAGCCGATACCAAACCATTCGGTTTTATGGCTTTTTATCCCGGACCGGGACTTGGCGGACACTGTATTCCGCTCGATCCGCATTATCTTTCGTGGAAAGCTCGCCAGCACGGTTTTGATTCGCAGTTTATTACACTTGCCGAAGAAGTAAATTCGGGAATGCCGAAATATGTTTACAAACTCGCCGCCGACGCTTTGAACGAACACAAGAAGGCAGTAAACGGCTCGAAGATCCTGATCCTCGGCGTCGCATACAAAAACGACATTGACGATATGCGTGAATCGCCGGCGCTTTCCGTGATCGATCTTTTTCGCGCAAAAGGTGCGGAAGTCGTCTATCACGATCCGTTTGTTCCTGAAGTTACGTTTGACCACGCATATACGATCGGTGACGGTGAACCGCTTTACAATGAAGAACTTACCGATGAACTGATCGAATCGGCAGACTGCGCGGTGATCTGTACAAATCATAGATCCGTCGATTACACACGAGTTTTGGAGCTTTCAAAACTGATCGTCGATACCAGAAACGCACTCAGCAAAGAAATGCGTGAATCGAGTAAGGCAAAGATCGTGAGATTGTAATTGAGAATTGATAATTCAAAATGGATAATCAGGCTTCCTGGCGATATTGCTGACCTATCTTGTCACTGTTTACTTGTCACTCGTCACTCGCTTTATTCGGCACATGCTAAAAGTCTTAAACATCGTAGGCGCAAGACCTAATTTTATGAAGATCGCTCCGATCTATGCCGAAATGAAACGGCGCGGATCGGAGTTTTTACCTTTGATCGTTCATACCGGGCAGCACTACGACGCAAAGATGTCGGATTCATTTTTCAACGACCTCGGAATGCCAAAACCCGATGTTCATCTCGGTGTCGGCTCGGGATCTCATGCGGTTCAGACGGCAAAGATCATGCTCGAATTTGAACCCGTTGTCTTACGAGAAAAGCCCGATTGGGTTCTGGTTGTTGGTGATGTTAATTCGACGATCGCCTGCGCACTGGTTTCGTCAAAGCTAGGCGTAAAGATCGCACATGTTGAGGCCGGTTTGCGTTCGGGTGACCGAACAATGCCTGAAGAGATCAACCGTATCCTGACCGATTCCATTTCGGATCTGCTTCTGACTCCATCACCGGACGGCAACGAAAATCTCAAAGCCGAAGGAATTCCGGACCAGAAGGTAAAACTCGTCGGAAATGTAATGATCGATTCCCTTTTCCGGAATCTTGAATTCGCAAAAGCATCGGAGATCCGTCAAAAGCAGGATATAACCGATAAAGATTACGCCGTTTTGACGCTTCATCGCCCTTCGAATGTGGACGATAAGGAAATTTTCACGGGTTTGATAGATGCGCTTTCCGGGATCAGTCAAAAACTCCCTGTTGTCTTCCCTGCTCACCCGAGAACTACTTCCAGAATCGAAGAATTCGGGTTTTCTGAAAAGATCAGAAACTCAAATATCAGGATCATCGAACCGCTCGGTTACCTCGATTTTCTGAATCTTATGAGCGGCGCAAAACTTGTGCTCACCGATTCCGGCGGTCTGCAGGAAGAGACGACGGCGCTTGGTATTCCGTGTCTGACACTTCGTGAAAACACTGAACGGCCGATAACGATCGAAATGGGCACGAATGTTTTGGTCGGAACCGATCCGGAGAAAATAAAGCGAACGGCATCTGAGATCCTAAGCGACGATAATTTCACTCAAAACGCAAAAATTCCGCCGCTTTGGGATGGGAAAACGGCGGGGAGAATCTGTGATGCGTTGATCGAGGCAAAGTAGATTCGTTTATGGAATCGTCTTCAAACCTGCCGCCTAAAAGATCATTTTTGAAAATAAGATTTGAGTGCTTAAGGCACTTTGAGAAAGTAGCCAGACGTAAAACGTCTGGTAGATATGTAAAAGATCATCGCACTGACGGTGCGAGAAGACGGAAGTTCTTGATTCTTAGTGCATCTTCAATGCACAATTTGTTATCAATTTTTCCAGACGTTTCACGTCTGGCTACATTCTGCTAGCCGCTTCGCGGCAGGAATGATTTCTCAGATCTACCGCTAAAACGCCGAAATTTTTAATTAAGCCTCTTGATCCTTCCTTCAAGCATCGGTGAGATCGTCTGATCCGGCGATTCTCTGATCATCTTTTCAAAAAGATCCGAATCTTTTTCCGCACCATCCGCGCTGACTAAAACTTTCCCGTCTTTAAACATCGTATATCCGTCGCCGCCGCGAGTGACCAGAAAATCTGACGTCGCGAGCGTGTATTTTGCCTCTTCCATCAGACGTTTGCCGCCGACAAAAACTTCTACTACCCGGCTGCCGGCGGGTTTTGACGCGTCAAATGTAAACTGCATTCCGGAAATTTGCGGAAATCTTCCCGGTTCGTTATCTTCCGCACTCCTCGCGACACCATGTTCCAAAACTTCCATCAGCGTCTTTCCGGTGATCTCGATCTTAACCACCGGATTATTGAACGGCAGTATTGAAAGCACATCGCGTTTTGATATGACACCCGGATTGTACGTCAGATCCGCACGGATCGATCCGCCGTTTACAAACCCAATATCTGCATCTACGGCTTTTCGGTAAGAATCAGCTACAAAATTGCCGATATTCGTTTCCTTTGTGCGGTTTGAAATGGAAAGCGCATCGAGCGTGACAGCTGTTCGCCCGACCGGAACGGACAGTTTCTCAAGCAGATCTTTGTATTTGTTAAAGACAGTTGCAAATTCGGGTGCATCTTCTATTTGATCGGTTACCGGTATCACGCGCCAGTCTATGCTTTTGATCTTCTTTGTAGTTCGGTCAAAATTCAGATCGAATCTGCCCATTTCGCGTGCGTCAGCCGTCATCTTAAAGATCGGCGTGCCGTTTGCCGATGACTGAAGGAGGGTATGTTCGTGTCCGCCGAGAATGATGTCAAATTTTGCGCAGCCGGCAAGTTTCTTATCCTGCTCCAGAAAGAGATGAGTAAGCCCGACAACGGCGTCAACTTTTTCGACCTTCCGCAGACGGCTGACGATCAGATTTGCTGCCAGACAATAATCTGTTACCGTCAGACTGTCTTCCATCGAAGATGTTTCCTTTGTTTCAGGCAGGATCAGACCGATAATTCCGATCTTTACACCTTCAAATTCGCGAATCACAAACTCCGGCGTGTCGGCAAATATCTTATTCGTCTTTGTATCGATGATGTTCGCCCCGAGCCATGTAAACTTTGATTCTTTTATGCGGTTGAGCAATTCGGGGGTTTTTATATCGAATTCATGATTTCCGAAAACAGAATAGTCTAGTCCTGCGGCGTTCCACGCTTCGATCATCTGCGCGCCTTTATAAGTCAGTGTTTCAACAGAAGGTGAAAGCGTGTCTCCGCCGAGCGTAAACAAAGTGTGGGGATTTTCGCGCTGCACTTCTTTTTTAATCGTTAAGAGCCGCGCAAGACCGCCGGCCTTTCCACCCTCTACTGGCATAAACTGATATACATCATTTACATGCAGGAAAGTAACGGTTATCGGAGCGTTTGGATCAGCGCTCTGAGCAAAAACCGAAGCCGATAAAAGAAAGACGATCAGTAAAAGACTCTTAAATGGTTTTATCATAAATACTCCGTCAAAATTGTTCTGCCGCGAATGCTGATGTCTGTTTCGGCAGTTCACAAGCTGAAAGCCGGTCAGTGAAAATTCCGGGTTAACGCGATTCTTAAAGTTTATTTATCTTAAGAAAATTTGCAACTATCTCAAATTTGTTGTCTTCTATAGAGTACCGATAGACAATTACTCAACACATTCTATTAATTTTAATTCGAGGTAATAAAAGTGACTAAAAAATTCTTTCGCGCGTATTTTGCTGCGCTAGTGATTGTGTTTAGCCTTGCAGTAATCGCCTCTGCACAAGCTGACCCTCAAGAAAATATTGAAAATATCGATATAAAAAACTTCGGGAAAATGGACGAGCGTTTTTATCGCGGCGGACAACCGAAAAAAGATGAATTTAAGCAATTAGCCGAATTGGGCGTAACAACCGTTATAGATCTTCGTGACGACCCGAAAGATTACGAAAAGCCGATCGTTGAATCGCTCGGAATGAAATACGTCAATATCAAGATGAACGACAAAACTTATCCGAAACAGGAAAGCGTTGATGAATTTTTGAAATTGATGAATGATCCCGCGACGGGTGTCGTCTATGTTCACTGCAAAGGCGGCAGACACAGAACCGGTGCGTTAGGTGCCGTTTACCGCTACACGAAATATGAGTGGGACTACGACCAGATCTTTAAGGAGATGAAGGACTTCAAATTCTATACGCTTTTGTGGTACTACACTCCTATCAAAAAATTTGTAAAAGATTACGGCGAAAAGATCGAAGCGGACCGGGCGGCGTTGAACTCGCCGACAAAAACGGAAACGGAAACGATCGCGGAAGCAAATTAGAAGAAAGAAAAGGCTGTCCGATAAGTGTAGAGACGACAGCGCTACATTTTTTCAGACAGCCCCTTTTTCTTTTACTGATATATGTACATTTCCTTTCGCTTATGCTTCCAGCGTATGTCTTTGATGTTTTCCGAATCCGCACGTAGAAGCTGCTCGCTCAGATAGTCTGTTGACATATCAAGATTAAGATTCAGATGATAGGTGATCTGTCCGGCAGAATCATCGGTCACTTCCGGATTGAGCTTTCTCAATTCTGATGTCAGTTCAAATTTTTCAAACGTATCCGTCAGCAAAGCCTTTGTCCTTTTTACATCGATGGTTTTCACCTTAAGTTCCATCGTCCTGAAAGTCTTCTCGTCCTCTTTGAATTCAAGCACCCACAAAAGTCCCATTACAAAAAGACAGAGAATTGCACCAAGTTCCCATCTTCCGATACCTGCGGCGAGTCCGATCGCCAGACTAACCAATAAAACCGTGATCTCCTTCGGATCGCGTATATTCGTCCTGAAACGGACAAGCGACACGGCCGCAAATATCGCGAACGCACGGGCCGCGTTATTGCCAACGATCATCATCAATGCAGCAGCAACCACGGCAAGTAATATCTGAGTTTGGGCAACATGATAGTTTCGCTGGAAAAGCGACGAATCTTTCATCGGACGAAACGCAAGCAGAGCTGATAACAATACGGCAAAAAAGAACCGGTACGTTATCCCAAGTGCTTTCTGCAATATTCCCGCTTCGGGTGATACGGCTTCACTTTCAAGAAGATCGGTAAGTATCGAAAATTGTCCGGCGGTGTTTTCTTGCGGTGCGGCTGATTGGGCTGTCACGACAGGCGAACCTTCGTTCGGTGTCGCCGCCGTCTTGGCCGAAGGAAAAAGACTCAGTCCGGCAAGCACGAGCACTCCGAAAAGTATCGTCAGATAAACTGACGTAACTATTTTTGTCTTTTTACTGGTCATTATTCCGCCCGTTTTTGTGTTCTGAGTTTTTCGAGTTCGTCGATCCGGTTTTTCACACCTGTGGTCAGGGTCTCGATCTCGTTCGGTGTGTAATTCGCGGCCCGAAAGGCATCGCGAATCTGTTTGTCGCTCAACTGCGAGAGCAGACCGGTGATCCAGTATGTATCTTTGATAGTTATGTCATCGAGCAATCCCGGATTCCTTCCCGCGTATGAAAACTCGACTTTTCCGTCATCCGTTCCGCTGATGAATTTAGATTTAAGATACTCGTTCGGCTTATTTATGTGGCGCCCGAACCGCCAGATTATCGGAAAATTTATGTAGCCCGTTCTTCCAAACGTTGCTCCGAGATCGCTGATCACATAATTGTTCAATTTCCTGCCATTTACTTCGCTTTCGAGAATGATGTTGTTCCCTTCATCCTTTAGATCCCAATTATTGAGAAATGCCATCATTATCAGCAAACCCTTGAGTTCTTTGGTGTTGGAAAAGGGATTCTTCTTCCAACTCCAGCGTCCTTCCCGTTCAATTTTGTCCGGTCTCGCTTCAAACCGGACGTTTGTATAGGTGCCCTTTCCGGGGATCTCCAGGGTCGGTTCAAGGTAATTGATCTCAGTCTTATATCCGAGTGCCCAAAGAAGCCGAACCGATGCTGTTTCAGGCTGAGCTTCGTGATCAACCTTCACAACCCATTCATTGTCGTCTCCGTCTTTTATTCGAAACTTCTTTGACGATCCACCCTTTTCTTCCTTCAGAAAGGTGATCTTTTTTAGGTTTGGACGCATGGCTTTTCCGCCAGGGCCAATAAATAGATCCTTTTGTGACACATTGCCGGGTTCCCAGAGAATATTATTCCCCGCTTTTCCTGTGTTAGTTAAAGTCTCACGGTAAGAATAGTCTTGTGATAAAGCCTTTTCCGCTGCGCCTGTGATAATAGCCAGCGCGATGATAAGAAACCAGATTTTTGTTTCGGTAAAATTGAATATGTTCATAGAAATCGACTCTCCAACGCAGATGACCCCTGTCTACAATGGTTAACTGCAACTGGTGTTCCTTATTGCGTGTTATCGATGTAAATCTATGTGTTAAAGCAGTTTACTGATCTGTGAAGGACAATTGCCGGAGATCGGCATGAAGGCAGTGTGTATTGTTTTGAGACATTTATTGCACAATTGCCCGGATCATGTCGGCTGCTCGGATCCGGACAATCAGATGGTTTATTTTTCCAATACTTATTTTAATTCAAGATAAGTTCTGGCTTCCCAGATTTCGGGGAAGAACTTTTTTGAAAGTGTCGTGCGCAGATACCCGACGCCTTCTGATCCGCCGGTTCCGCGCTTCATTCCCAGCATTCTCTCGACCATCAGAACATGGTGATAGCGCCAAAGTGATATATTTTCGTCATGATCAATTAGAAGATCCTGCATTATAAAGAGCTCGGGATGTTTTTCGGGCTTTGTGAGTATCTCAACCATTGTCTGAATCTTACTGTCGTGATCATTGGCTGAAAAACCTTCCCGCTCAAGTAGCGACCAGAATGTGTCGCCGAGACCCGGCGAATCGAATCTCCTGCTCAAACGCTCGTGGGCGAATTCGTCAAATTCAAAAAACTTAAGGATCTTTTCGTCCTTTGCGCCGGATATAAACTCGAGCTCGCGAAACTGCATTGATTGAAAACCGCTCGCCGGATTGAGTTTATCCCGAAATTCCAGAAAGCCGATCTGTGCCATGGATTCGAGAACATGGATCTGCGAAACCATTACCTTCTCGATCTGGTTAACAGCCTTCAGCGAATGATTGACGCGGAATTTTCGGCCTTCATTCATCCAGCCGATGACGGCGTCGAGCTCATGCAGTACCTGTTTAAACCATAATTCATACGTCTGATGGATCGTGATAAAAAGCAGCTCGTCATGGCTGGTGGGTTCAGATAGTGTTTCCTGAAGTTCGATCAGCTGCGGAACCTTAAGATACTGGTTATAAGAGAGTTTGGGGTTTTTACCGTATTCTTCCATAAATGCGTTTATCGGAAACTGAAAATTCGGTTTCGGAAAATAGTCCTGAGCCGTCTTTAGCCTGATATTTCAGACGTATATTTTCTATTTTTGATTATGATTATTCATAAGCAGTGTTCTGTCAATTTGCATCTGAGATAAGTCGCTGCGAAAAAAAATCTTGACATATCGCGGTAATTTCGATAAATTTTCGATCATTCTGTCTATATAAAAAAACAGCACACAGAAAAAACCCCTTAAATCTTGCAGTATAAGATTTGTTACTTATTTTAGAAATGAGTTTAGTTGCACGTCTTTTTGTCTGCGCCTCATGAAGTTTGAATAAGACTTTATGAGGGTAGATTGTGTCTTCGAAACGGAGATTTCGATATTTTACTTAATTGAAACAGGAAAAATTCACTGAAGTTTGTAGGAGGAATTAGAAATATGTCTAAAACGGTAGGAACCGTAAAATGGTTTAACAATGCTAAAGGGTATGGTTTTATTGAACAGGATGGCGAACAGGATATCTTTGTTCACTACAGCGCGATCAGCGGAGACGGGTATAAGACGCTGATCCAGGGCGAAGAAGTCGAGTTTGAAGTAACCAATGGCCCCAAAGGCCCGCAGGCTGAAAACGTAATGAAAGTGTAGCGAGGGCATTTTTTCTAAGCTTTGTTTATATAGACTACAAATATCAAAAAAGCGTTTCCGTTTCCGGAAACGCTTTTTTGATTAATACATCTCTTCGCCCTTAGCTTTTAGCCGGCGGCGCCAAAGCTCGCGATATGATGTATAGCGGGAGATCAATGCATTCAGACGGTAGCGATGGGCAAAACTCAGTTCACGGTTGCCGTTGATCCTTTTCACACGTGCTTCAAGACTCGCCCGGGTTTTGTGCGGGGCGGCCTTTGTTCCGCCGTTAAAATACATATCAAACTCGATCTTCAGGCGTCTGATATCTTCTTCAAGGCGCTCGATCTGTTCTTCCACTTCCTGAATTTTATCGAGTCTCGATTGTGCCTTTCGCGTCAGTTTGTCTTCTGAGATTGCCATTTATTTTTTTTCCGCGTCAAATTTGAAGGAGTTTGGGAGTCCTATTTTAAATAAATGCCTAAACGGCTTCTTTTTCCTTGTTTTTGTTTTTTCAGATAAAATAAAACGTCGGAACAAGCCTCCGCCAAAACGTCCTTTATGAAAAACGCTAATGCCAACGCCGCAACCGAAGTTTTAAGACTTCTCCCCTCGATCGACACTCTTCTTCAAACCGCTTCGGCGATCTCAATCGGAAGTGAGAGCGGCGCACGGCAGCTTACTCACCTTGCGCGTGAAACGATCGAACGAATGCGCGGCGAGCTTCGATCTGACAATAGCGTTCACGACCGCGAGAGTCTGCTCCGCATCGCCGAATCAAATCTGAGGAGCGCGTGGGAAATCAGAAAAAATCATCGGCTGCATCGCCTGATAAATGCCACAGGCGTGATCGTGCACACAAATCTCGGCCGTGCACCTTTGTCCGAACAAGCAAAAAAAGCTCTGATCAATGATTCTTCGGGCTACTGCAATCTCGAATATGACATTCATACCGGAAAGCGGGCGAGGCGCGGATCGCGTGCCGAGGATCTGCTCGCTCAGTTGACAGGTGCCGAAGCGGCGTTGATCGTAAACAACTGTGCGGCCGCTGCGGTTCTGGTTTTGACCGCACTTTGCAAAGGCGGAGAGGCGGTGATTTCAAGAGGTGAACTCGTCGAGATAGGCGGGGATTTTCGTGTTCCGGATGTGATGGACCAATCGGGTGCGGATCTGATCGAAGTCGGAACAACAAACCGAACAAAGCTTGCGGATTATGAAAATGCGTTGACGGAGAATTCACGGCTGATCCTCAAAGTCCATCCTTCAAATTACCGAATAGTCGGTTTTACCGAAACGCCGGAGGTTTCAGAGCTTTCGAAGCTCGCGAAGAAACACAACATTTTTTTGTATGAAGACGCCGGATCGGGCGTTCTTACAGACCTATCGGAATTTGGCTTATCGGACGAACCGCTTATCAAAAGTTCGATCGAAGCGGGTGCCGATGTCGTTACTTTCAGCGGCGACAAACTCCTCGGAGGCCCACAGGCGGGATTGATCGCCGGCCGCAAGGAAGTTATCGATCGGCTTCGCAGACATCCGCTTTATCGAGCACTCCGTGTTAGCAAACTGATTTATGCAGCGCTGGAAGCGACTTTTGATTCGTTTGTGCGGGAAAAAGCTCTTGAAGAGGTCCCAGTATTAAGAATGCTTTCGATGTCGCAGAATGAGCTTTTGGAGCGGACACAGATGTTTGCCGGTAAGCTGAAAAACACTCTCGGCGACGGTTTAGTTCTCGAACTGGATGTGATCGAGGGGGACTCGGTGATCGGCGGAGGTTCTGCGCCGGCCGTTAAGCCGAAAACATCGCTTCTCAGAGTTTCAAAAAAAGGAGCTTCCGCTGCCGAACTTGAAAAACAGCTGCGTCTTTCAAATCCGGGAGTGATCTCGAGGATCCTGAACGACCGCGTAACAATTGATCTGCGGACAGTTTCCGCTGACGAAGAGTCCGAACTCATTGAAGTGTTTTCGAAACTGGGAATGGCTGATTAGCAGAAGGATCATTTTCGTCCAATTAAAGAAGCAACTACTATGTTCAGAAGAATCGCCGAAAAGATCTGGTGGATGATGCCTTATTATTTTCGGATCAGAACGGTCCGCGCGCTTCAGCCGAAATTTACTGCATCGGTCGTCGGAATAATCACAAACGAAAAGGGCGAGATTTTGATCCTGGACCACTATTTCCGTCCAAAGTTCTGCTGGGGACTCCCCGGGGGATTTCTCGAGGCCAATGAGGCTCCTGAATCCGGCATCAGACGCGAAATAAAGGAAGAGACAGATCTGGATCTGCACGACCTGATTCTTTTGCGGATCAGATCAACCGGCAGCCATTTGGAGATCATTTTTCGAGCACGCGGGAGCGGAGAAGCAAAAGTTAACAGCACGGAGATCCGCGATTTCGGATGGTTTCATCCGGACCGGCTTCCTGAAATGAGCAAAACTCAGATAGATTTCCTAAACGAATTTCTTGACTAATTCCGCTGTTTGTTCAGCCTCCGGTAGAGCGCGCGTCTTTCGCGAAGCAGATCGGCAAAAAGATCGCGTTTGCGGAAAAATATCCAGATCGCCTTAAACCAGCCGCGCATATCAAAGAGTTCTTCAAGAGTCCTAAGCGCGGCATACCCGCAAAGAAAAGAAACCGGCAGCGAGATCAGTGCCGCCCGAAGATCAAAATAGTAATAGATCACGCCGGCAATAATCATCCATGTAAGCGGCATAAATATGATGCCGGCGATTATTTTGACAGTAGAAACGATATCGTCAACGCCATGATTCGTATAGCGGTTTCCGATAAATTTGATCACCTGATAAGCCGGGAAATGAATTATTACTCCTGTCAAAGAGAACGGGGCAAAAAGTAAAAGCAGCCACACCCTGAACAAAAAGTGCTGGAATACATACCAGTAAGGCTGACTCGAAAGCGAAAGATTTTCCGGTTCGAGTCCGATCTCACGCAGTTTTTTCTTGTAACCGGAAATGTGCGCAGCGATATCCTCAGGATCAAGGTCGCCGGATAATTGCTTGTCTTTTTCCGCCAGATATTTCCGGATAAATTCCGAACGCGCAGCCAGCGTTTCTTCGAGATCAAACGTTTCTGAAACCGAAAGAAAAAGATTCGCCGCCTCGCTGGCAATATCGAGTTCTGCACGGGATTCGGCGTTTACCGTAACGTCGCGGAGTGCCTCTTCGATTTTATTGGAAAGTTCTTTTACCGCATCTCGCGGCAGATCGCCGTCGGAATCAAGCAGTGCGGGTTTTACTTCAAATGCCTCGCCGAAATGGAGAAGCGCCTCACTTCTGAAAGTTGTCTTATTTGTGTAGTAAAGCCCGACCGGTACGATCCGGAGTTTTACCGGATCACTTTCGGAAAACCCTGAGATAGCACCAAGCGCGATCCTGGCGGCACCCGTTTTTATCGGCAGAAGTTTTGTCGAATTATGCGAGATGCCTTCGGGAAAAAGTGCGATCGCACCTTCCTTCTGCAAGAGCTCATGGCTCGCTTCGAATGTTTTACGGTTTTTTGAAACATCTGCACTGTCGATCTTTCTGTAAACCGGAAGCGCCTCGACAACTCTGAGGACATAGGAAATGACAGGCATTGTAAAAAGCGTTGATTTTGCGAGAAACGATATTTTGCGCGGGAGTGCGACAAAGACGAGTGCCGGATCGATCAGACCGTTCGGATGATTCATTACAAAGATCAAAGCGTCGTTATAAGGTACATCGGAAGCGTTTGCCGTTTCGATCCGCCGGAAAAACAACCTCAGAGACAAACTTACAACTGCATGAATTATTCTTCTAACAAAAGTGCCCTGCCGATTCAAGATCATGTCGCTCAGGCGCAGGATTTTTGCTTCGTTAGGCATTTCTGTTTTCAGGTTTAATTTTGAGTTAAAGCGTATTGACAGTTGTGATCATCGTAGTTCTTCGGCAGTATGACAAAAATTTTTCCTTTTACATTTCGTGGCGGTTTGAAAGCGCCTTGTCCATCGTCACTTCATCGACAAATTCAAGATCCGAACCTACCGGCATTCCCATCGCGATCCTTGTGACGCGAACGCCGAGCGGTTTTATCAGTCTGGCAATGTAATTTGCCGTCGCTTCTCCTTCGGTAGTCGGGTTTGTCGCAACGATCACTTCCGAAACTTCAAATCCTTCATTATTTTCCGGAGATAAACGGCTAAACAGATTCGAAAGCATTAGCTCATCAGGACCGACGCCGCGGATCGGTGAAAGCGAGCCGTGAAGTATGTGGTAAAGTCCGCGATAATTTCGGGTTTTTTCGATCGCCACCAGATTGTATGGTTCTTCGACAATGCAGATCTGCGTCCGGTCACGCGTCGGCGATGAACAGAACATACACGGATCGACATCTGTAAGATTGTTGCAGATCCCGCAGAAAACGATCTTTTCCTTTACTTCCCGAAGCGCGTTGCTGAAACGTTCGACGTCCGCATCGGGCCTTCGCAGAATATAAAACGCAAGACGCTGAGCGGACTTTTGTCCGATCCCCGGAAGGCGTTTGAATTCATCGATCAATTTTGCGACGGGTTCTGAGTATTCAAGCATGTTTTTTTGTTTCAGTCCGTAAGTGACAAGTAACAAGTGACAAGACGAAGAATATTCGAACTTGCCACTTATCCGTCAATCTGTATTGCAGCACTTAAAACCCTAGTCCGGGCGGAAGCATTCCGCCGAGTTTTCCTTTGAGCGATTCTTCGATCTTTCTGCGGGCTTCGTTCAATGCCGCAACCGTCAGATCCTGGATCATCTCCGTATCGCCGTCTTTTACGAGATCCGGCGAGATGATAAGTTCCAAAACTTCGAAATCTCCGCGCATTTTTACCGAGATCGCTCCGCCGCCTGCAGAAGCATCAACGGTCATTTCTTTCATCTCCCGACCCATTTGCTCCTGCATTTGCTTTGCCTGCTGCATCATCGAATTCAAATCAAAACCACCTGGCATTTTCATGATAAATTTATCCTCTTTTTGTTTAAAAGTTAGTGGATTAATCGTAACTTCAAGGAGGCTTTATTGCAAAAACAAAAGATTAGTGCGGAAATTTATCAAAAACCCGGTAGTTACGCATTAATAGGTCTGCGTCAGAACGGCGAGCGATAGCGACCCGGCAGACCACTAATCACCTGTCCTCAATTATTTACGAAACTCGGGTCGATAGTGCTTCCTGTACTGATGCGAATAGGTAATTCTCATCAGGCGATTAAGCAACTTGAAACAAAACCGGGAAGTTTCGTGTATTATACTCAGTAAATCAAAGCATTCTTAAGATCTACACAATAAAAATCCAGGAAAAGAAATATGCCCGAAAGAAGATCCTTTGTCGAAGCATTCATAATAGCTGTGTTTATTTTTGTACTCGGCGGACAATCGTCTGCACAGAACTCAGTACCTTATTTAACCGAACCCGCGATCTCTCCCGATAACAAAGAGATAGCGTTTGTATCAGGCGGAGATATCTGGACGGTCTCAAGCAGCGGTGGAACAGCGCAGCTTTTGATCTCGCATGAAGCTACTGAAGGAAGGCCGGCGTATTCACCGGACGGAAAAAAGCTCGCATTTACGTCAACGCGCACCGGAAACGGCGATATCTATGTGCTTGATTTTGCAACAAATGCGTTGACAAGGATCACCTTTAACGACACTTCGGACAATCTGGATGCTTGGTCTAAAGACGGAACGTGGCTTTACTTTTACGCGTCAAATCAGGACATCGCCGGAATGAACGACATCTTCCGCGTAAGAGCGACGGGCGGAACACCGCTTGCGGTCAGTAATGATCTTTATACAAATGAATTCTTCGCCGCACCTTCCCCGGACGGCGCAAGTCTTGCATTTTCCGCACGCGGGATCTCAAACGGCCAATGGTGGAGAAACGGCAGAAGTCACATCGATGAAACCGAGTTATGGGTAAAACAGGGTTCGGATTATCGCGAGATCGCTTCACGCGGGGCAAAACAGCATTGGACAATGTGGAGCCCGGACGGATCAACACTTTACTACGGCTCCGACCGGAGCGGCGCACAGAATATCTGGTCGCAGCCGAAAACGGGAAATGCAAAACAGCTGACGGATTTTAAAAGCGGAAGGGTATTGTGGGCGAGTATTTCATACGACGGAAAAGACATCGTTTTTGAACGCGATTTTAAGATCTGGAAGCTCGACACAAAGAGCGGCAGATCGGCGCCTGTCCCGATAACGCTCCGCGGAAACGTAGCCAGCCCGGCGACTTCGAGAATGGATGTTTCGTCGGATATCAGCGAGATCGCCGTTTCTCCTGACGGAAAGAAGATCGCCGTCGTCGCGCGCGGAGAAGTTTTTGCTGCAACAGCCGATGAAGGAGACGAAGCTGTCCGTGTATCGGAAACCGCGGCTCCCGAATCTTTTGCATCCTGGTCAAGCGATAGTAAACGGGTAGTCTATTCTTCCGAACGGAGCGGAAAGCTCCAGCTTTTCGAATACGATTTTGCAAGCGAGAAAGAAACGCAGCTCACGAGCCTCGGAAATGATTATGCCGCGGTTTATTCAACAGACGGAGACAACATTGCATTTCTCCGCAATGGCCGCGAGATCTGGGTTTACGACAGAAAGAAGAAACAGGAACGAAAACTCGCAAATACCTATACCGACATTCCGCCTCTGGCAGGAAAACGCACATTTGCGTGGTCGCCGGATAATCAGTGGATCGCATTTCTGACGCTTACGCCGGAAAACCGTTCGTACACAAATGTTTCCGTTGTTTCGCTAAAAGGAAACGACGCAAAACCGATCAGTTTTATTGCAAACTCTTTTAGCGGAACGATCTCGTGGAGTCCGGACGGCGAGTATATTTTGTTTGACAGCACCCAGCGAACCGAAACGCCTTCACTTGCAAGGATCGCGCTGAAACTCCGTACACCAAAATTTAACGAGGATAAATTCCGCGATCTTTTTGAGCAGGAAAATCCGCAGGAAAAACCAAAACCGACTCCGACACCCGTTGCGCCGACGACAACCGAATCGCCGGCTCCTCCCGTAACACCAACAGCCGGCGACGCTCCGGCAACTGCTCCGAAAAAACCTGATGACAAGAAGAAGAAAACCGAGATCGAGTTTGAAGACATCCGCAAGCGTTTGAGTCTGATCGATCCAGGCGTATCGATAAACGAACACGTGATCAGTCCCGACGGAAAAACGCTTCTTGTTACCGCAGCTGCCGAAGGAAGTTTTAATCTTTACACGATCTCGCTCGAAGAACTCGAAAGAAACCGTTCGGCCAAACAGATCACATCTTCACCCACTTTTAAATCCGATGCGCAATTTTCGCCTGACAGCAAAAGCGTCTATTACATCGAAAACGGCCGTGTGAGAAACGTCGATCTGGCTCGCGGAAATATTCGGTCGCTGCCCCTGAGTCTTGGGATGAAGGTAGACTTCAACGAAGAAAAGATGCAGATCTTTGATCAGGGCTGGCGTTATATGCGCGATCATTTTTACGATCCGGCTTTTCACGGAACGGACTGGAACGCCGTCTATAAAACTTACGAACCGCTGATCCGCGGCTCAAAGAATATGGACGAAATGAGACGGCTGATGAACATGATGGTCGGCGAGCTCAATGCTTCGCATCTCGGCGTCAGCGGTTCGAGCGATTTCCGCGGTGCACCGATCGGAAGGCTCGGTCTCCGTTTTGACCGCGCGGAATATGAAGCTAACGGAAGATTGAAGATCACCGAGATAATCACGCTTAGTCCGGCCGCGGTTTCGAAGGAAATAAAGACCGGGGATTATTTATTGAGCATCGATAAGAAACGAATAGACGGCTCAACAAATATCGACGAACTTCTTGAAAACAAGGTCGGAAGCCGCGTCGAAATTGAGATCTCCAATTCATCGGCCGGAACAAATCCGAAAAAGATAGTTTTAAAACCGATCAGCACGGGAGCAGAAAAGCAGCTTCTTTACCGCCAGTGGGTGGAATCAAACCGTGATTATGTAGATCGCATCAGCGGCGGAAAGCTCGGATACATACATCTGCCGGATATGGGTTCGGGAACGCTGGCGCAGGTTTACGTCGATCTCGATGTGATCAATCAGAAGAAACAAGGCGTCGTCGTTGATATTCGAAACAACAATGGCGGTTTTATCAACCCCTATGTGATCGATATCTTTGCGCGGCAGAGTTATCTGACAATGCAGGAACGGGGACTTTGGCAGTATCCGGCGCGAAGTGCGCTCGGACAAAGAGCGCTTGAACGCCCGACGATCCTCGTTACAAATCAGCATTCGCTTTCGGATGCAGAAGATCTGACGGAAGGATACCGCACGCTAAAAATTGGAAAGGTGGTGGGCGAAAAAACTTCGGGCTGGATCATTTTCACATGGAGCCCGACGCTGTTTGACGGAACGCGTTTCAGATTACCGCGTTCGAAGATCACGGATAACCGCGGGCAAAATATGGAACTAAATCCGCGGCCGGTTGATGTTGAAGTAATAAGGCCGATCGGTGAAACGTATACAAATAAAGACAGCCAGCTCGATTCGGCAGTCAATGAACTGCTCAGGCAGATCGGGAGCGGAAGATAGTTGATCAGTAACCGGCTGGCGTATGACTAAAACAAAGCAGCGTGTGGATTCTCGTTTATCTTCTCCAGATCGTCCTTTGAATCGATGTCAGGCGCTGCTTCCGGTAACGGAACAAGCGCCAGATCTTCGGGCCTGTATTTTTCGATCAATGCTTTGGCCCCGCGCTCTCCTTTTAACTTTAAGAGTTCGCTGAAAACTTCTTTCATAAACAGCGCAGGTGTACCGATCGTATCCGAGTATTCGCTCGCCACGATCGGCTTTCCGCTTTTGCGCTGCGCTGCAATCAATTTGAGTAAAGTTTTTTCAGTTACAAAAGGCTGATCACATAAAACGATCAGAACGGCTTCAGTTTCCGTATAGATATCCAAAGTTCTTTCAAGTCCCGCGACGATCGAACTGCTCATACCAACTTCCCAGTCATCATTAAAAACAATTTCCGCATGCCCGAGATCGCATGCGTCTAAAATAACTTTTGCATTTGCTCCCAAAACAACGAGCACTTTCATCTCCGTCAAGATCGCTGTCTTATAGATCCTCTCTAAGAGATGATCGTTTCCGATCTTAGCTAGCTGTTTCGGCGAACCAAACCGGGAGGACGCTCCAGCGGCGAGAATAATAATTGCAGCTTTTCTTCCGTTCATTTTGGCAGGCAATAAATTCGGAATAGATGAGAGAGGATAGATCAAAACTGATAACTATCACACTGCGATCTATCATCTCTCATCTATTATCTATATTGAATTAACTTCCCCGGTCGTAGATTGAACCAGTTCGATCCCGTAAAAACCCTCCGTTACGACCTGCGATCGTCGCCTGGATCTCTGCAATTATGGCGACCGCGATCATTTCAGGAAGCTGACCGCCGATATCGAGTCCGATCGGCGCATGAAGCCGTTTTAGATCATCGGAAGAGATCTCCGCGCCGCTTTCTTTAAGTTCCCGCAGAAGGCTTTCGGTCCTGGCCTTGGGACCAAGTAAACCAATATACTTGACATCTGTTGCAAATAGATTTTTTATGATCTCTTTGTCATGATCGAAATTGTGCGTCATAACTACTGCGATTGATTCCGCGTTTAGTATAACTTCCGACAAAATATTCTCGGGTCGCGAATGTACGATCTGATCCGGGTTTTCAAAACGCAGATCGTTTGCCAGTGCTTCACGGTGGTCAATGACCGTCACATGCCAGCCAAGATTCTTTGAGATCAATGCCAGAGGAACGGCGTCTGCGCCCGCTCCAAATAATTTTAACTGAACAGGAGGCGCGATGTATTCGAGGAAAACCTCCCCGAATTCAAAAGTCTCCAGACGCGATACACCCGACCCGAGAACTTTCATTCCTGCATCAAGCAGCTCCTTGTTTTGAAAACTCGCATCACGAATATTTTCTTCGTCAAAGAAGTAACGCTCTCCAAGTGTGTCTCCGTTGTTTGGGTTTATCAATGTTGCAACAACGCCCCGTCCGTTCTCGAAATGATCCCGGAGGAATCCGACATACGAATTGTTTGTTATCGTTTCAAGCAAAATACGGATCACGCCCCGGCACCCCATATTAAAACTAAAAACCGAATCTTCATTTGTCGTAGTATCGTAGGTAAATATCTGTGATTCGCCGGTTTCCAAAACACGTCCCGCCCTCTCCATCACATCCGCTTCAAGACAGCCGCCGGAAACAGTTCCAAAAGAATCTCCATTTTCAAGGATCAGCATCTTCGCACCCGGCAAACGGTAGCTCGAACCTTTTACATCAACGACTGTTGCAAGCACCGCGTTTTCGCCAGGCGCTAAGGAATCTATTTTTTTTAGGATCTCGTGAAGTTCTTTCATGGTTATCCGCGGGACGCGGAAAGCTGTTCGCTGTACGCAGTTCGCGATATTCCGTACGCTTTTTGCTATTTACAAATTATGTCTTATAAGGAAGACGCATAACCGTCCACGAATTACGGATTTTGTGACGTGTACCGCGAATCACTAAATATGAAAAGCGAATTGCGTAATGCGTATCGCCTACAGCGAATCTCGTATTACGAATTACGCTTCCCCGCCCTCCATCAACTTATCCGGCGTGATCGGCAATTCGCGGATCCGCTTTCCGGTTGCATGGAAGATCGCATTGGCGACCGCTGCCGGTACACCGACCGTGCAGAGTTCGCCCATTCCTTTTGCACCGAGCGGATTTACGATCTTGTCTTCTTCTTCGACAAATTCAGATTCGATCGCATAAACATCGGCGTGACACGGAAGATGATAATCTGCAAAATTTGTCGTCATCATCCTGCCGTAACGGTGATCGATCTTTGTTTCTTCGGAAAGCGCCATCCCGATACCGCCGATTATTCCGCCGATCTCCTGAGAATGAGAGGTTTTCGGATTTATGATCTTTCCGCAGGCTGCGGCTTCGAACACGCGCGTAACCATTATTTTACCGATCGCTTCGTCCACCTTTACTTCGACAAACTGCACACCGTGCGCCATTGTTGTATATTTTGCGCGTTCCGGCGAAGGCGTAGACTGATGCGTTTCGGTGATCTCGGTTAGCCCGTTTGCCTTCATCAGTCCGGCGATCGGTATCGATACCGGTGCGTCTGAATTCAGGATGAGATTTCCGTCCTTCATTTCCGCCATGTCTGCCGTCAGGCTTTTGTCGAGATCCGGTTTATCTTTTTTCGCAAGATCCAGCAGCTTTTGTTTGATCAAACCGGCCGCCCCGTAGATCGCCGCTCCTACGGAAGACGTCGTGATCGAACCGCCCTGCGAGGGAGCCTGCGGGAGTGTGGTTTTTCCGAGTTCAAATTTTACTTTCTCCATCGGAACCCCAAGTTTCTCAGCCGCGATCATCGTCATCGTGGTATAAGTGCCGGGACCGATATCGGCGGTTGCGCTTCCGACCGATGCAGTGCCGTCAGCCTTAAGCGTCATCGTAACCGTCGCCGGCGCCTGCCATGCTCCCCATGTTCCGATCCCTACGCCCCAACCGACAAGCAGATCGCCGTCTCGCATCGAACGCGGTTCGATCTTTCTTTTTTCCCAGCCGAATTTTTTTGCGCCGACGTTAAAACATTCCATCAGTTCCTTGCTCGAAAAAGGCTTGCCGGTATCCGGATCCGTCTCCGCGTAGTTGATCCTGCGAATTTCAAGCGGATCGATCTTGAGTTTGTAGGCAAGTTCGTCGATCGCGGATTCGAGTGCAAACGCTCCGGAAACCGCTCCCGGGGCACGCATCCAGGTTGGCGTCGGAAGATCCGTGCGGATAATATTGTAGGGCGAATCATAATTCGGGCAATTATAGAGTGTGCGTCCGAATGTTGATGAACCTTCCGAAAAATCCTCAAACGAAGAAGTATTGCTTTCAGACTCGTGAATTATCGATTGAAGTTTTCCGTCCTTTGACGCGCCGATCGAGATCTTTTGGTGCGTATATGGTCGGTAGCCGTTTCCAATAAAAGTCTGACGTCTCGTGTATGTCGTCTTCACCGGACGCTTTAATTCGCGGGCTGCCATCGCCGTGAGAAACGGATACTGATGAGGCCGCAGATTTGAACCAAAACCGCCTCCGACAAACAGCGAAACAACACTGATATTTGCCGGCGGAATTCCGAAGCTTTGAGCAAGATGATCGCGAACTCCGTAAACACCCTGCGATTTATCAAACATCATCAGCTTCTCGCCTTCCCAAAAAGCGGTCGCGCTCGGGAGTTCCATCGGCGAGTGGTGTTCGATCGGGATGACATATTCGGCTTCTACCTTTACCTCGGAACCGTCAAACGCTTCTTTCGGATTTCCCCGCGGTTTTGCGCGGTTTCGGTCGACGCGCTTTTCAGCAACCAATTTGGCGGTCTCGAGATCGGTATCGGCATCTGCTTTCGAGTATTCGGTTCTAACAAGACTTGCGGCGTATCTTGCCTGCTCGTAAGTTTCGGCTACAACAAGCGCGATCGGCTGCCCGCTGAATTTTACTTCCGCCGATT
>JAWKHO010000015.1:0-110099 GCA_041394785.1 Pyrinomonadaceae bacterium
TAAACACATCTGAAATACTGGAACTCCCGGTTTCCGAGAGAATTCAAATCGTGGAAATTCTTTGGGAAAGTATAAGAAAAAACCCTCATGATCTTCCTGTTTCGGATCGTGAAAAAGAGGAGCTTGATAAACGCTTGGAAACCTTCGGGGCGAATCCTGATGAAGGAATCGAATGGAAAACTCTGAAAGAAAATCTCACAGATTGAATTCTGAAATCATAATTCGACCTGAGGCAAAGCTTGAGATCGAAGAAGCACATCAATACTACAGAGAAATCGAAGAAAAACTCGGATCGGATTTCCTTGAATCGATCGAAAGGGCACTGGATTTCGTCTCCCTCAACCCGCTTGCCCAGCCGAAGCTATATAAAAATATTCACAGGATCTTGTTAGTTAAATTTCCTTACGCAATTTTCTACCTTTTCGACAATCGGAAGATCGTTGTATTGGCGTGTTTTCATCAGCGAAGAGAAATGTCGGATTCACTAGGTTAGGCACAGCTTCGTTTAAGGAGCTTGAAAAACCGGACTTTTCGAGGCTAGTCGGGTTTTAGAATTGCAAAGGGTGAACTTTGTATAAATCAAAGACAAATTGATGACACGGTTTCTGAAGCCCTTTGTTTCTAACGATTATGAAAAAATCGAAACTCCGCAAAATTTTTCTTAAGAAACAATCGGAACTTTCGGAGACGGAAAGGCGTGACCGGAGTCTGCAGATAACCGGATCTGTTTTTGCGCAGTTTCCGCTTGAAATTGTCCGGTATCTGCATCTTTTTTTATCTATCGCTGAAAAAGGCGAGATCGATACTTCCGCGATTATCAGCAAATTATGGCGTGAACATCCGAGTATCAAAACCGTGGTTCCGCGGGTCAATTTTGAAAAAGATGTTTTGGAGCATCTGGAATTCGACAGGAACACGACGCTTCAAACGAGCAGTTGGGGGATTGCCGAACCTGTCGGAAACAAACTTATCGAGGAAAAAAAGATCGATATGGTTCTCGTGCCGATGCTATGCTTTGATGAGCGTGGCTACCGCGTCGGACACGGCAAGGGATATTACGACAAGTTTTTGAGCAAATGCCGCGAAGACGTTCTGAAGATCGGACTGAGTTTTTTCCCGCCGGTTGAGAGGATCGAAGACATTTGGGAAGAGGATGTGAAACTCGACCACTGTGTCACGCCCGGGAAGGTTTGGCATTTTAAGTGATACGCGGAATACCTCGCGGAGCGGCAGCGATCGATCCGCAACTGCTCCGCAAGCCGTTATATTCACCGATACTCCTGTTTATTTGTTTTTCAAAGCGTCGCGGATCTCCGTCAGCAGTTCGATCTCTGGTTTTGGAGCATCTTCCGGTGCCATACTGGCAAAGAGCTTGAGCGCCCAGCGTGCAATAAAGAACATCACGATCGCAACTATCAAAAAGGTGATGATATCCGTAATAAATTGTCCGTACTGGATAACCGCGATCCCTTTTTCTACCGCTTCGGAGCAGGACGCGAATTGCTCGTTTGTCAGGTTGTAGCACTTGCTCGAAAAATCTACTCCGCCCGTTAAAAGTCCGACGACCGGCATGATCATTCCTTCTGTAAAAGTCTTAACAAGCGTACTAAAAGCCGCTCCCAGAATAAATCCGATTGCCAGATCCAAAAGGTTTCCTCTTGCGATAAAGGCCTTAAAATCGTTCAACATATTTACATATTCCTCCGCTTTCGAAATAGAAAAAGGGTGAAAGAAACCAGGAGGTTTCTTTGGTTCAGATCACGTTTTAGGGTAGTTAAGTTCTAGATTGTAAGGGATTTGAGCTTTCCGTGCAAAAAGTTTTTTGTCGCTCCATTTGACGCAAGTTCGATGGCCCGCTGATAAGACCTTTTCGATTCGTTTATGCTGCCGGTATCGGAATAAAGTTGTGCGATCGCAATATGAAACTGCAGATAATTCTGAAGCTGTTTGTTGTCCTGAAGTTCTTCTATCTCGCGAAGTGCGTGTTCCGGTCCAAAGACTTTTGAGACAACAAAAACACGGTTTAGTGCAATTACCGGAGACGGCTTGCTGAGCAGTAGCCGGTCAAAACATCCGAGTATCCGATTCCAATCGGTTGAATCAAAATCAGGCGCCAACACATAACACGATGCTATCTCTGCTTCGAGATGATAGTCGGTCAGTTCCCGCCCTTTAGCGGAACGTCTGAGATGATAGAGTCCGACGTTGATCATTTTTCGATCCCAAAGACTCCTATTCTGATCGGCAAGGAGAAGGATATCGCGTGTCTGATCAGATCTTGCGCCGAGCCGAGCACCTTGAAAGAAAAACAGCGCAAGCAATGCCTCGATCTTCGGAGCTTTTGTAACCGGATGATCCGAAAGGATCTGCGCAAGCCGGATCGCTTCAAAACACAGATCGGAGCGTACGGGTTCGTTTCCGCCGGATGCACTGTATCCTTCATTGAACATCAGATAGAGCACTTTGATGACAGCATCGAGCCTCGCCTCTATTTCCTGCGGCGGAGGGATCTCGAGTTTGGCGTGTCTTTCTTTAAGACGGTTTTTCGAGCGCGTGATCATTTTGGCGACCGCTTCTTCGCTGCTCAAAAAGCCTTGTGCGATCTCCGCAACACTAAAACCGCCGACGGTCTTCAGTGTCAGTGCAACGCGGCTGTCCGGACTCAAAACGGGATCGCAAACGGCGAACATCATCCTCAGAAGATCGTCTTTCAGTTCTTTCGGATAGCGAAACTTTTCTTCGACATCCGCCGTGGAATTTTCGGGTTCATCAAATTGGTCTGTGAGATCAAATTTTTTGCTGCGCCGGAATTGGTCGAGAATGTGGTTTTTGGCGGTTTGGATCAGCCAGGCTGTAGGGTTTTCCGGGACGCCTTTGAATTTCCATTGTCCGAGAGCCTTTATCAGTGTTTCCTGGATCGCATCTTCGATAAGGTCGATGTGTTCGAATCCGAATATCCGCGTCAAAACAGCGACCATCTGTCCCGAATTATGACGGAACAGATGGTCGACGAGTTTGTTTATTGAAGTTTCTGTTTGAAATTCCACCGATCCGATTAGTTTCCGCCGCTTAATTTCCAACCGAGCCAACCCATCGGAATATAGGCAAAGATCAGATCAAAAGCTTCAAACCACAGCGGTGCCGGCAGGAGATAAACTGCAGCTATTCCGCCGATCAGTGAAAACACCGCAATTCCGAGAGCGAATTTGAGTTTGTGCGATGCCGCGATCAGTGAGGCAAGCAGTGCTCCCGAAAGAGTACCCAAAGCATGTGCAAGAAACGGCGTAATAAAATGCTGTACCCCGAAAAGATGCATCGTCTCCTGCATTTTTTCCATCGTCGACAGGTCAACCCCGGCCGGCGGCGGTATCAGTATATTGCCGACCGTGATTATTCCCATATTAATAGCCGTCGCGGCTGCAACACCGACGATCACCGCTAAAATGCCTCTTACAACCGGGTTCATATTTATCTCCTTCTCTTCGTTATTGAGACCGATCAAAACTGGTTTTTGAATAGTTATGACAATTTTGTCCGCATTCGTCAATTTTTTCGGATCGTGGGTTGTGTCCTGATAGCGTGTGGTCTAAAGAGAATTCGCAACCAAACTTCGCGACCTCGCACCTTTTCGGGATATAAACGTTCCCGCCACGAGGCAAAGTCGCAAAGAAGACAAACTACGCATTTTTACGACACTACCCGATCTGAGCATTCGCGTCAGTGTGTTGGTTCGATCTGCCGTAGTTCGATCCAGCCGCCGTATTTCAGGTGCGGGCAGCCTTTTGAGATTTCAACAGCTTCGTCATAATCTGCCGCCTTGATCGTAAAATAACCGCCCAACGCCTCTTTTACCTCGGCAAAAGGACCATCCGTCACGCGGATCCCGCCGTCGGTCATCCGAAGATGTTTGCCGCCTTCATCCGCAAGTTTTTCGCCGCCGACCAGACGGCCGTCAGCCTCTACCTTATTTCTCCATTTAACGTATTCGCCTATTATCTGCTGGATCTCTTCTGCTGAGACTTCACCCGCATTATCAAACGTGTCGTGCAGTAAAAGCATATAAGTGTTCATAGTATTATTCTCCTGAATTCGATCTTTAATTTCTGAAACTGTTCAGTTTTCAATCCCTAGACGAACGGGAACTCTGAAAATGGACAGCAAGATCTGTGCTTATGCAAAAAATGCGCTGTTCTTAAAAAATTCTGCAGTTTTTTGAGTTAGAAGCTTAGCTGCCTGATCAGAGGTGAGTCCGCTGACATCAATCTCCGCGACGGGAATGCGCCTCCGGCCGAAATTGTAACTTCGGTCGTAATAATCGAGTATGATCCGGCAGGCTTCTCGAAGATCGCCATTTGCTATCAGTTCAACCGCAGCTTTCGTTCTCGCGCCGCCGAGTCTTTGAGCGATCCGCTTTGTTGCGTTCGTAAGATCCTCACGGTTTGAGTCACCGTAGATCCGTGTCAGGTTATCCAGTCTTTCTTCGATCGAACGATTGATCTCGATGGATGGTGAAGATTTCATCCGCGAGAAAAGACCTTCGGGAATCCAGCAGTTTCCGATCCGTCCGCTTTCGGCTTCGATCCATAGCGGTTTCTCAGGGTCCGTTTCGGTAAGTATCTCCGCGATACGGTTTTCAAACTGCTGCGTAGTCGGCTGATCGGGCAAACTCAATCCGCCGAAGCTGCTTCCGCGGTGACTCGCGAGACCTTCGAGATCCACTATTTGACCACCCTGTTCGCGCAGTTTTTTGAGGATATCGGTTTTTCCCGTTCCTGTCAGACCGCCGAGGAGAATGATCCGGCGCGGATTTTCAAACAATTCCCGCGTCCGGCGTCTGTAAGATTTATATCCGCCGTCGAGTATCAGGGCGCTTATTCCCGCGGTTTCAAGAAGCCACTGAACACTTCTGCTCCGCATCCCTCCGCGCGCGCAATGGATCCGTACTTTTTTATCAGCGGACAGCTCGGTCGCAGTTCTGACAAGATCGGCGAGTTTCGGGCCGACAACTTCAAAGCCGAGCGCGATCGCTGCTTCGCGCCCTTCTTTTTTGTAGCAAATGCCTATTTTTTCACGTTCTTTGTCGGAGAAAAGAGGGAAGTTTTGAGCGCCGGGAATGTGTCCGCGGTTAAATTCAACCGGACTACGGACATCAAGAATAGGTCCTGAACCGCTGCGGAATTCGTCAATTGAAACGCCTTGTCTCGTCCTCATTTGAAACTGCCGGCCGCCGACACCTATTCTGTTTTGCCCGGCCCCCAAAGTGCGCGTCCGGACATTTTGCCGGAATGTTCGCCGTTTTTGAGTGCCTGCACGCCGTTTACAAAAACATCTCGTACTCCAACGGCATATTGATGAGGTTTATCAAACGTGGCTTTATCGGCGATCGTCGCTGGATCGAAGATCACGACATCAGCAAAATAGTCTTTTCTTAGCAGCCCACGCTGTTTTAATCCCAGATTTGTCGCCGGCAGGTTTGTCAGTTTGCGGATCGCTTCTTCAAGCGGAATCACTTTTTCATCACGCACATATTTACCCAGTAGCCTTGCAAAACTTCCGTACGCGCGCGGATGCGGATTCGATTTCAAAAAATCGCCTTCGGGTGCGACCGAAGCGCTGTCAGAGCAAAACGAAACCCACGGGATCTTGATCTGCTTCTTGACGTTTTCCTCGCTCATCAAAAAGTAAACCGTTCCGACGCGCGACTGATCTTCGACCATCAGATCGAGGATCGTATTTTCGGGATCGGTACCGCGTTCTTTAGCGACTTCCGCAAGCGTTTTTCCGGTCAGGTTTTTGAGTTTTTCACTCTTAAAACCAACCAGCAGCAGTTTGTCCGGAGATCCCGCAGCCAAGTAGAGATTTTCCCATTTGTCGGTCGGGGTTCTCATTTCGGCGAGGATCTTCTTTCTTGTTTCGGGATCCTTTATCCGCTCAAAGAGTTTTTCGTATCCGCCGTCAAGGGCCCACGGCGGAAGCGACGCTTCCAGCCCGGTCGCGCCTGCCGTGTAGTTGTACATATCGGCGGTGATCTTAAGACCGTCTGCGCGCGCTTTTTCGACCAGCTTAATCACTTCATCGAGTTTTCCCCAATTGTCTTTGCCGCTTGCTTTAAGGTGATAGATCTCGGCCGGGATATTTGCTTCTTTTGCGATCCTGATCAGTTCCTCGGTCGCTTCGACAAACTGATTTCCCTCGCTTCTCATGTGCGAAATGTATTTGCCCTGATATTTTGAAGCGACCTTGCACATCTCGATGAGTTCTTCGGTTTTTGCGTAAAAACCCGGAGCATAGATCAATGACGAACCGATACCGAGCGCGCCGGCTTCCATTTCTTTTTTGACGAGTTCGCGCATCTCATCGAGCTGCTCGGGTGTCGGCTGTTTGTCTTCTTCGCCGATCACATATTCGCGGATCGTTGCCGCACCTATATAAGACGCGACATTTTGCGAAACTCCTTTTTTCTCGAGAAATTTGAGGTATTCCGAAAGCGTTGTCCATTCGACATCAAATTTTATGTCTCCCTGTTCGTCTTTTACCTTCTTTTTCAAACGATCATTGAGTGGTCCCATCGACCAGCCTTCGCCGAAGATTTGCGTCGTAACGCCCTGTTTCAGTTCGCCCATCGAGCGTGCGTAATCAACGATCATCGATTCGGTCGACCATGAAAGCATATTTATAAAACCCGGTGCCACGGCAAGTCCTTCAGCATCGACCACCGTCTTTGCGGTGCTTTTGCTCAGATCACCGATCTCAGCGATCTTGTCGCCTTTGATCCCGACATCCGTTTTTACCGGCGCTCCGCCCGATCCGTCGTAAACCGTGCCGTTTTTGATGATCACGTCAAAATCTCCCGAACCGGCGGTACTGCCGGAATCTCCTGAACCACATGAAAACGAAGCGATCGCGGCGATCAGGGTAATAAAATAAATGGTGTTCTTCATAATGATTTCTCTCCGGCAAATTAGTTATATCGCGAGCGCGCTTTGTCAGAATTTCGGCGCTATAGTAATTGAGATTTCCTCACGGTCTTAGTCCCGCCGCAAAGCGGCAAAAAGAACGAAGCCAGATGTGAAACGTCTGGAAATGTTGTGAAATCTCAGTCGCACTGAAGGTGCGAAAAGCTGAGCGATCTTAGCGCACCTTCAATGCGCAAACTATGAGACCATTTCCCAGAGGTTTCACCTCTGGCTAAGTTCTAAAAGTTCATTCAGCAATCGTTTTCTTACCTACACTGTCTGTCGATCTCAAGAATCGTTTAGCATGAATTATCTCGTCGGTCTCGGGAATACAACCGGGCTTTTGTTTCGGTCTTTATCAACGGCCCGAACGCCGAAGAAATAATTATCTTTTGACATCTTTTCCATCGTAAATTTCAAAACATTTCCAACCGACCTTGAATGAGTCCAGAAAGGTTCGGTGGTTTTTCGCCAGACGATCTCGTAACCCGCGATGTCGTCTTCCGTGTTTGCGTCCCACTTCAGATCGGTGTCATTTGTCAGTCGGGTGATATCGATTCCGACGTTTTTTGGTTTTGCAGGCGCAAGCGCAAGCGAGGCAAGCGAGGCGATGTTTATTTTCGCAACGCTCGCGATATAACCAAAATCCACATAATCAGGCGTATCGCCGTAAAATTTTCCGTCGCGGGCACCTACATTCTGGTGCTGATGTTCGTAATCTTCGTGCGGTTCGGTAAAACGAAGCGCCGCAAAACCTTTTTCCAAAAACGGTATGTGATCCCCGCCGCGCAGATAACGGTCGCGGCGATAAATTACCTGAACGCCGAAATCCGGCGAATAGAGATCGGCAGTTTCTTTGACAAATCTTCCCAATTGCCGAGAAGCCGAATCATTTTCACCGCCGACGCTGCGTCTTAAGTTTGCCTGTGCTTCAGTTTCGTTTGACGGAACACCTTCTGCAAAAACTCGGACCGAATTCCGGTCGGGTGCATCTTTAAAGGTTTTTACGCCGCCGATGATGTCGTTTGTAAACATCGCTTCGATGTCCATCTTGTTCAGCACCGCCTGCTCGGCAAAATAGTTTGCCCCAAGAAGTCCCTGTTCTTCGCCGGCGACGGTCATAAAAATTATCGTCGCATCAAACTTCTGTTTTGACATAACCCGCGCCATTTCGATGACGGCGGCCGTTCCCGATCCGTCATCATTTGCACCCGGAGCGTCGCAGTTTCCATCGCTCGGATCAGCACACATCGAATCGTAATGACCTGACACAACATAAACACGGTCGGGATTTTTTGTTCCTTTAAGTTTTGCGATCACGTTTGTCAGATTTATCGCTTCCGGTACGCGTCTTCCTTTTTCCTGAAGATAGGTTTGCTTTTCCACTTCCAGACAGCCGCCGCAGTCTGCCGAGATGCGCTTGAACTCCTCAAAGATCCAATCCCGCGCCGCACCGATGCCGCGTTTCGGATCGTCCTGTGCGGAATTTGTATTCCGCGTTCCGAATGAAACGAGCTTGCGGTTGTAGATCTCGATCTGTTTCGCCGAGACTTGTTTGAGCAGGTTTTGGATCTCCTTGTTCGGTTTTGCAGGAGTCTGAGCAAAAGCGGAAACCGCAAGCGCGGCAAAAACAATTAGCAGCGGAAAGAACTTACGCATAAATCGACCTCATTTTGATTAAATTTGAAACGGATTGCAGCGTCATTATAATGCAAAAACGCGAAAATAAACCAATAGTAGTAAATATAGCTTAAGTAAAAAGATCTCAGGAATTCAGGATTTCCGCGCGTGACTTGCCGATTTCAGCGATCACGCATAACATTTCATTGACCACAGACGTCATGCATAAGAATTTTGTCCAGATTTTAGAATCAGATTCCGCCGAAGCCGAACTTTTGTCGCGGATAGATCTCGAACGACTTCCGCATCATGTGGCGATCATCATGGACGGCAATGGCCGCTGGGCAAAACTCCGGAACCAGCCGCGTATATACGGACATAAAGAAGGCGCGGAATCGGTCCGCGCGATACTCGATACGTTTGCCAGGCTCGAGATCGAGGCCGTAACGCTTTACGCATTTTCAACCGAAAACTGGAAACGTCCGAAAGACGAGGTGAACGCGTTGATGGATATGCTCAAATTCTATATCCACAACGAGATCGATGAGGTCCACGAGAACAAGATCAGATTTAAGGCGATCGGAAATATCGACGAATTGAATGAAGGTGTAAAAGAAGAGATTCGCATCGCTGAAGAAAAAACCGCGGGGAATTCGGGTACAAAGCTGAACGTCGCGCTCAATTACGGCGGCCGCGCCGAGATCGTCGAAGCCTGCAAAAAGGCATTTGAAAAGATCAGCACTAACGGCGAAACTATCTCGGATTTCAGCGAACAGCATATCGAGCAGAATCTTTATACTTACGGTTTGCCCGAGGTAGATCTGATGATCCGGACAAGCGGCGAAATGCGCATTTCGAATTTTCTCTTGTGGCAGGTGGCGTACAGCGAAATTTATGTAACGGACACTCTTTTCCCGGATTTTCGGCGAAAAGAGATCTTCGAAGCGATCCTCGCATTTCAAAAACGCGACCGACGATTCGGCGGCGTAAAAGCATAGCGCGGGTTCAGATAAATTCTGTTTTTGTTTTTAATATCGGTCCTTTGGCGAATTTAGTATGAACAGCACGTTCAATTTCTTTCGGGTGAGAGATTGGCTTCTTTAATTGAGTAGTCAGTATAGCAGTTACTTATA
Organism: Pyrinomonadaceae bacterium; assembly: GCA_041394785.1. GTDB lineage: Bacteria > Acidobacteriota > Blastocatellia > Pyrinomonadales > Pyrinomonadaceae > Aridibacter. The sequence goes on from JAWKHO010000015.1 coordinate 9,710, forward strand.
TAACTGGCGAGGGAGTCTAAAAAGCCGTTTCCCAGCCGCAAAGCGGCAGAAAGAAAGTAGCCAGACGTGAAACGTCTGGAACAGGGAAACAAATAGTTTGCGCATTGAAGATGCGCCGGAGAGTCCAATCTTTTCGCACCTTCAGTGCGATTGAAATTACGCGGCAATTCCAGACGTTTCACGTCTGGCTACTTTCTTTCTGCCGCTCTGCGGCTGGGAAATCGCTTTTTAGATATCCTCTGAAATTATATTTCAAGCAGGCAGTTAGCTTTAGGTAAAAGTGATCCTTTCGGCTAAAGCCAAGAATAGAGGAAATCTGAATCCACTAACTAAGGCTAGCGGCAAGTGAAAAAACAAAACAGGCTCATTACGTATCCTACCGCAAAAAGTAATAACGCAGTTGGGTTAGTCAGCAATTAATTTCGCGGAAGGACCATCATTTATGAAAAACAGACTTCTAACAGCCGCGGTTGCACTGCCGATACTGATCGCGTCGATAATTCTGCCATACTATTTTCCGCAGTATCCGCAGCTTAACTGGATATTTGCGGCCTTTGTTGCCGCAGCGATGGCCGCCGGGCTCTTTGAGTATTTTTCACTGACAAAAAAACTCGAACTCAAAGCAGATGCATCGATCGCGTATCTCGGAGCGGTTTTATTTTTTCTCGCGTTTTTGTTTGATGCTCCGGCAAAAGCGCCCGATTCGCTTTCGCTAATACTGGTTCTGTTCATCGTAATTCTTCTCATTACGCAGACATTTCGTTTTCAAAAAGATTTTTCAAAAATGCTCGCCGGAACCGGCGTCACGCTTCTCGGTGATTTGTACATTGTGTTTCTCGGAGGCTTTTTGGTATCGACTCGGGTCGGGTTTGAGACCGTTCCCGGACTTTCGAGCAAACTCCTGCTTTACTTTTTTATGGTGACGATGGGATCGGATGTCGGCGCATATTTTATCGGCAAAGCGATCGGGAAGCGCAAACTCATTCCGAAGATATCGCCGAACAAGACGTGGGAAGGGTTTATCGGCGGGATCCTGCTGGCGATCGGATTTGCCGCACTTTCGACATTTCTGTTCTTCTCCGAACTCCCATATCAGCATTCGATCCCGCTCGGTGTTGTGATGGCACTCGTCGGCGTCGGCGGAGATCTTGCAGAAAGCGCAATGAAACGAGGTTCGAGCAAAAAAGACACGGCAAATATACTCCCGGGACACGGCGGATTGCTCGACAGATTGGACAGTTTGCTTTTTAACGCACCTATCTTGTATTATTTTGCTCGGTTTTACTTTTAACAAAAAAGCGATGAACGCAATTCGAAATAATGACGATCTGATCTAGGCTTGGACAAAATTGTTTTTGTTCAATGCCTTTCGTCTGCAAATTCGAAAGGCGTTTTTTTATTGGAGCGCGCGCCGGAGCGCGGGCATCCCTGCCCGCACGAACGCCGCCGCGTTCGAAAACGGTCGATGATAGGTTAGACAACAGAAAACTATAAACCGTGAAAGGAAGAACACTTCTTGTCACCGTTTACCGTTCACTGTTCACTAAAACAAATGCTGGATAATTTAGGAAGTTTAGAAAGAACACACACCTGCGGAGAGCTCCGCGCGGAAAATGTCGGCGAAGAAGTTGTGCTCATGGGCTGGGCGGCAAAAAAGCGCGATTTTGGAATATTCACGTTTATCGATCTTCGCGACAGATATGGTCTGACGCAGGTCGTCGTCAGCGAAGAAGATGCAAAAGATGCTCACGCCAAGGCAAAAAATGTGCGCGGCGAATTTGTCGTCGCGGTGCGCGGCGAGGTAGTCAACCGCGAGGAAGGCACGGTCAACGAAAAGCTTCCGACGGGCAGTATCGAAGTAAAGGTCAACGAGATATTTATTCTAAACGACGCAAAAACTCTGCCGTTTGAACTCGAAAAAGCGGGTTCGCAAAATCTGGCGAGTGAAGATCTGCGACTCAAATACCGCTATATCGATCTCCGACGCTCGAGTTTGCAGCAGAATCTGATGATGCGCGCAAAGGCGCTGAAAAAGATCCGTGCATTTATGGACGCTCAGGATTTTCTCGAGATCGAAACGCCGATCATGCTCAAATCCACACCCGAAGGCGCACGCGATTATATTGTTCCGGCACGGATCCAGACCGGTAAATTCTTTGCGCTTCCGCAGTCTCCGCAGATCCTCAAGCAGATCACGATGATCGCCGGGCTAGATAAGTATTATCAGATCGCCCGCTGTTTTCGTGATGAAGATCTGCGTGCGGATCGTCAGCCTGAGTTTACGCAGCTCGATATCGAGATGAGCTTTGCAAATCAGGAAATGGTTTTCCGGACGATGGAAGGCGTTATGAAGGAAGTGTTTTCGCTTGTCGATGCCGAATTTGAAACTCCGTTTCCGCGGATGACCTATGCCGAAGCGATGCGCAGATACGGCGTTGATAAACCCGACGTGCGTTTCGGAATGGAACTTCAGGATCTTTCGGAGAACTTCAGCGGCACTGATTTTGCGCCATTTGCGTCGGTTCTTGAAAACGGTGGCGAGATAAAATGCATCGTGGCAAAAAACGGTGCGGAATACTCGCGCAAGATACTCGACGGTCTGCAGGAATTTGTAAAACGCTACGGCGCAACCGGCCTGGCATGGATCAAGATCGGAGACGAAACAACATCTTCGCTTCTCAAAGTGCTCGGTGAAGAAAAGATCACCGAACTGGCAAACTCCGCCGGCGCTGAAAAAGACGATGCGGTGTTGATCGTTGCCGGAAAACGTTCCGTTGTCGCGGCATCTCTCGGCGCGCTTCGAAAAGAGATCGCCAAACGCGATGAACTCATTCCAAAAGGAATTTACAAACCGCTTTGGGTTACCGAATTTCCAATGTTCGAATATAACGAAGACACGGGAAATTATGATCCTATGCATCATCCTTTTACATCGCTGATGGATGAAGATGTGCCGCTCTTTAAACGCGCGATCGAAGACGGAGAAACGGATCTTCTCGGAAAGATCCGCGCCCGTGCTTACGATATCGTCATCAACGGTTATGAGATCGGAAGCGGCTCGATCAGGGTTCATCAAAGCGAGATCCAGAGTCTGATCTTTAAAGCACAAGGATTAACACCCGAAAAAGCTGCGGAGCGCTTCGGCTTTTTTGTCGAGGCGCTGAAATACGGAACTCCGCCGCACGGAGGTTTTGCTGCCGGAATTGAGCGGCTCGTAATGCTCCTTCAGGAAACGGACAATATCCGCGACGTGATCGCATTTCCAAAAACCGCATCCGCGCAGGATCTAATGATGGATTCGCCTGGCGATGTGGATGAAAGCCAGCTTGAGGAATTGGGGTTGAAGATCGTTGAATAAATTGTTCCACCTATTGCCATTATTGTGGTAAAAACATTTACAAAACAGATCCTGATGAAAGCTCCCTGAGATCAATTTAAAAAATCGAGACGTTCATTTTTTGCAGGTGCTAATCAGTTAAGGCCGTAATGTACCCACTAGAACCCTGAACGACCCGAAGCCGGTTAGAGGAGATCCTTATATGAAAGTCCTTATCAATACTCTTATCCTTATCCTATTGTTTTCATGCGCAGCGAAAGCCCTCGAATGCATTCCGCCAAAGATCGTCGCAAATGTCGATTCGCGAAATATGTTTTCTGCCGAGCAGGAAAAGCACTTGGGAGACATCGTCCTTGAAAGTCTTTCGGGCGACATCAAACTTTTTAATGACGAGAAGATAAACGCCTATATTAATGAGATCGCCGGCAGGATAATTCTTCATCTTCCGGATTCCGGGCTCGAATTCAAACTCTATGTGATCGATTACCCGGAAGCTAATGCTTTTAATATCGCCGGCGGCAAAATTTTTGTTTCGCGCAAACTTATCTCATTTGCCAATTCGGAAGACGAACTCGCCGGAGTGATCGCTCACGAACTCGGACATGCGGTAGTCCATCACGGTGCCGTCGATACCTCGAGTATGTTTAACGAGATCCTCAATGTTGACCGTGTCGGAGACCGAAAAGATATTGCGGACAAGTTTAATTCGGTGATCGAAAAATACCGGACAAAAAAACTTTCAAAAAAGAGCGGCCATGAAAACGCGCAGCAGCTCGAAGCCGACAAGATCGGACTCTTCGGAATGGTTGCCGCCGGTTACAATTCCGATGCTTTTATGAGCTTTTACGACCGTCTTGCAGAAACGGAAGGGAAGACCGGAAATTGGTTCAGCGATCTTTTCGGAAAAACCCGGCCGTCGCAGAAACGGCTTCGGGAGATGGTCAAGGTAATAAAGGAATTGTCCGCGGGTTGTCAGGGCGTCGGCGGTTCGGGTGATGCTTCGGAGTTTCAGAAGTGGCAGGCGCAGGTCGTAAATTACAGAGAAACCTCACGAAAGGAAAAACTTCCGGGGCTTGTCCTGAAAAAAGCACTTTCACCGAAACTGAGAACGGATGTAAATCATCTTCTTTTCAGCAATGACGGATCGCTTCTGCTTGTTCAGGATGATTTTTCGATCACCGTTGTAGAACGGGATCCGGTAAAAGTGCTGTTTCAGTTTCCCGCATTTAAGGCGCGGAATGCCGCGTTTACACCTGACGGAAAAGAGATCGTTTTTATCACCGAAGACCTGCGGTTTGAGCGGTGGGATATTGCTTCGCGCGAGCCGGTCGAGATGAGCGAGATCGTCAAGCGTTCGGGGTGTATTGAAAGCAGTTTGTCGCCGGACGGAAAGCACCTCGCCTGTATTGAACTGAGAGGTTCGGGTGATGCTGATGTTTCGATCATCGATACGAAGAACGGCGCAAAAGTTTTCGAGAATAAAAAACTGTTCAGCCTGAATTCGTTTGAGGCTTATTTCGCGCTGGTTCTCTCAAGATTTTCGGGTGAATCGCCCGAATTGTTCCGGATCGTTTTTTCCCCCGATTCGCGGTTTGTCGTGTTCAGCAGAACCGAGAATTTCCGTTTCGGCGTAAGCATAGTTTCGCAAAGCCGGATTCCGGTCGCATCAAAAGACAAAGCGCAGGTTATCGACCTCGAAACCTTCCGCAAAGCGGATATCGGGAAACAGATAAAAGAGATAACCTCGCGTTCATACGCATTTATCGACAATGAAAGGATCGTCGGGAATCCGTCTTATGACCTCGATGAAGGAGGACTCTTCAGCTTCCCGGAAGGCAAACGACTCAAAACATTCCAATTCAGAGGCAGGTCCGTAAAGCCGACGCAGAATCAGCAATATGTTTTGGTCAAACCTCTCGGAAAAGGATATATCGGCCTGATCGATGTCGAACGCGGGATCGTAGCGAGCGCACTCGACCGGAAAGATGCGGCGATCTGGAACAATATCCTGGCGATCGAAGGAAGTTCGGGAAAAATACTTCTTCGCGAAGTTTCCTATAACGAAAAGGAAAAGAAGATCGACTTAAAATCGATCGGCGAAACCGAGATCCCGGCGGGTTTTCTGACGTCGCTCGAATCCGCTGAGGTTTCCGATAATTTTGAATGGCTTGCTTTTTCGTCAAAATCGCGCGGCGGTCTTTGGAACGTTAAAAACGGTGAGCGAAAAATGTTTGTCCGCGGTTTTGATAACATCGCGCTCGATGATGACGGCATGGGGCTCGGAGAATTTCCAAAGGAAGACGATGTGCCGGCGAGTCTGGCGATCATGAATTCTGCGGATAAGTCGGTTTCCGTGATTAATGATTCTCTCGGACCCGGAGATTCGCTTTCGGGGACTTTTCTGGTAACGCGAAAGAGCTTGAAAACCAGGGACGCAAAAAAAGACGCGAAGAAAACAGACGAAGACGATGACGATTCGGGTAGCGGCAGGGATCTCTTTGAAAACGTCAGGATCGAGATCAAGGATCTTTTTACAAACTCCCTGGTGTGGTCAAGGAATTTTCCGGAATCGGTTCCGAGATATGTTTTTGACAGACGCAGCGCGCGGATGATCATGTATTGGGATCTCGACTCAAAAGAGGCTTCGGCGATCCTTGATTCAAACCCGGATCTTAAAAGACGGGCAGAACGTCTTGGAGATAAAGACGGTGATTATCTGGTAGAGATCGTTGATGCAAAGCTCAACAAAACCATCGGCTGGCTTTTGATCGAGACGGGAAACGGTTCTTTCAGGATCGGAGAAGGCCGTTCGCAGAAAGACTGGGTTACTTTTTATGACTCGGCGGATCGGGTGCTGATCTATTCGCTTACCTCGGGCGAATTGCTCCAGCGTTACTTTGCGGATTACGCCATTCTGAACGGCGAACGCGCACAGGTGGCGATAGAAAATTTCCCGGGTCAGGTTTCGATTTACGACATCCGGACGGGTGATGAAGAAAATTCATTTGTTTTTGACGGCGACGTTTCATTTATGCGCTTCAGCAATGAAGGAGACAGACTTATCGTTATCACGGATTCTCAAACCGTTTATACATTTGATCTGAGAAAACCGTAAGGACAGAGTTTGGCTCCAAAATTTGGCAGCTTTTTTGCGGCTCGCCGGGGTTGTTTTACCGATCCCGGCCGGTTTCCTAAATAATGTGCCCGGTGAATTCAACATCCGGCGGAAAAACGGGTTTTGGCTCGGGCGGTCGCGGGACGGGTTCGGGTTCCGGAATCGGATCATTTACCGGGTAAGGATCAAGCGGATTCGGCGGTGTTTGCGGAACCGGTTTCGGATCATCATTCGGCCGGTTCGGATCGGGTTTACCCGGTTCGCGGACCGGAACTTTCGGTTCTTCTTCCTGATCTAATTCTCTTAATAATGTCATACTCCCTCCGCTTTATCTTCCGGAAAAACTTTATTTGACGGTCACCGGTTTTTCGATTACAAACGGTTCACCCATCAGCGAGTCGCCGCCCTGTCTTCTGCCCCAAACCCGGATCATCGCTTCGCCTCGTTCGTCAAAACGCAAAATCGCCGTGTGTCTGAAAGTCTTGAAGATCATCGTGCAGACCACATTCGGCCGCGTTGCGGTCGTGTGGTCATAAACAAAAATATCGGCTGCTGACTGAGAAGAAACGACTTCTGTTTCTCCCGCCGAAACACAACCGCTCCCCGACGTGGTTACGGAAATCTCAAAATCTTTACCGGCTTCAACACTTTCCGGAAGTGTCACCGCATCAGCAAGCTGCGGCGTGTCTGAATTAAAGACGCCGGGAACACGCGCTGATCTTCCTTCATTTGAAGAAAGGGTGCTGAGAGCGCCGCCTGAACGCTGAAATTTGATAGTTTGTGCATTTGCAGATGTGACGACGATCGCCAACATTATTATTGTCAGTATGTTGTTTTTCACAAGGTTCTCTCCGTTTGCCGTATCGAACGTTCGCCGTTCGCACTGCTAAAATTTTTGCGGATCTTAAGATCAGCTCAGCGGTTTTCCATTTTTTCTGCTGTTTCCTGTTCTTTTCCCCAGACATGGTCGTCCACGCCCTTTACTCCTTTTTTCCGGGCGCAGAAAGCACCGCAAAATATCTCTTCATTTCCTTCCACGCCGTGTCCGATAACTTTGCATCCGCAATGCGCACAAACTGGCGCGAGTCTGTGGATCGCGCATTCGAATGAATCAAAGACGTGTTTTTTTCCGGCGGTAATCACCTCAAACGATAAGTAATAATCATTTCCGCAAACTTCACATTCAGCCATTTTTGTCTCTCCTTTTCGCTGGTTTGTTGTATGCCACCTTCTGATCTTCTCTCAAATTCTCAGGAATTGTGAGCTTTATGTTTTCTATCATGGTTGTGATCCGGTCGTCGTTCTTGCATTGATCTTTTATTGAATTCACTGCAAATTTTTTTTGGACGGCGTTATCTCAATTGCCGTTGATCTCTCAAATTCCCCGGCATCTTTTTGGCAGCGAATGAATTTGCGTTTACTACAACCCAACTGATCGAACTGTCGGTGTTCGAATTTGGTGCATCAGTTTCGGAACTGCGTGCAACTGCAAAAGCGACCTCAAATATTCCGGTAAATGTGAGTGATCTCTTCATTTATCCTTCACCCTGTCTGACTTCTGCGCGCTTTCCGTGTGCGATTTTGTGTAACGGAACATTGCGCTGAACCCGGATATATTGAATTAGGTGCAAGAACGGTGCCAACAACGACCGCGACGCGAATCTCAGGAAAATACATCGATAGCTGTTTTTTAGCGGGCACGTCGTCTTTAAGTTAAAGTTCGATAAGTTTAAACTGAGTTTGTCGTGACAGATCGTATTCCAACAATCGAAAGACCCATTGATTCGGCTTCGATCGGTTCGGTGCGCGACATCGTCTTGTCAAAAGGCTGGAATTCCACCTCATATCAGATAATAAATCCGGGAATAGAACACTGGTTTTCCGAAACAAAAGAATCGGTTGTCGGGTTTGTAACGTGCCGCGGGATCCGGGTAGTTGCGGGTGCGCCGGTAAGTTCGGGTGCGGATCTTGCGGAAACGGCCGACCGGTTTGAAAAAGATGCGGCGAAGAAAGGCGAACGGGTTTGCTATGTTTGTGCCGAAAAGCGTCTCGAATCGATTTACGACGGGTCAGAAAACCACTCCAAAGTTTTGCTCGGGGCGCAGCCGGTCTGGACGCCTTCAAACTGGAGCGCGATCATCGATTCGCACGGCTCACTCAGAGCGCAGGTTAACCGGGCGCGAAATAAGGGCGTTGCGGTTTCGGAATGGGCGTCTGAGCGGGCGCAGGAAGATCCCGGTCTTAAAAAATGCCTTGACCGATGGCTTGAAAAAAAGGGTTTGCCGCCGCTCCGGTTTTTGGTCGAACAAAACACTCTCGGACGGCTTTTTGACCGGCGCGTTTTTGTCGCCGAAGTCTGCGGAGAAGTGGTCGGGTTTTGCATCCTCTCGCCGATCGCTCAGAGAAACGGCTGGCTTTTCGAGCAGTTTATTCATCGGCCCGGATCGCCAAACGGGACGGTCGAACTGATGATCGATTTTGCTATGAGAACTTTGGCTGAAGACGGATACGGATATGCAACGCTCGGACTCGCCCCGCTTTCAAAACGCGCCGATGTTCCACCTTTCGATAACCCTCTATGGCTGCGGATCCTGCTCGCATGGATGCGAAAACACGGACAGCGTTTTTACAATTTTGACGGTCTCGATGCATTCAAGGCTAAACTTCAGCCTGAGAAATGGGAACCGGTATTTGCAATATCTAATGAGCCGAGGTTTTCATTTCGCACGCTCTACGCGATCGCGTCCGCGTTCAGCGGAAACGCTCCGGTCAGATTGTTTGCGGGCGGAATTTTACGCGCGATCATCACCGAGATAGACTGGCTCCGCCAAAAGGTGGAACGAAAGCTTCGAAGCAGAAATTAAGCGGCAATAAATCTCATCGCAACTCCGTTCATGCAGTAGCGCAGACCGGTCGGCTCGGGGCCGTCGTCAAAAACGTGTCCGAGATGAGCGTCGCAGCGATTGCATAGAACCTCGGTTCGGATTTCAAGGAGGCTTCGGTCTTCTTTTTCCTGAACGTTGATCTTTTTGACAGGCGCATAAAAACTCGGCCATCCGGTGTTTGACTCAAATTTTGTTTTTGAACTGAAAAGCGGAAGATCGCAGCAAACACAGGCAAAAATTCCTTTCTTCTTAATATCGTTGAGCGGGCTTGTATAGGGCGCTTCGGTTCCTGCTTCACGCGTAACCCGGTATTGTTCCGGGGTGAGAATTTTTTTCCATTCGGCGTCGGTTCTGATGATCTTCTCAAACGGGAGCTCATCCTCCGTATCCGCAGGTTTTGTCTGTGCCGTGCATGAGGTTGTCAGCGCAAAACCTCCTAAAGTGAGCAGCGAGCCGAAAAATGTTCCCGATCTGATGAATTCGCGTCTGTTCATAATCCTTTCCTTTGCTTTGTGTTTATAATGTTGTGTTCGCGAAAATTAGTGCACCGGATTCAGCCGTTCACCGAAGCGGACGATGAATCAGCGATCACCGGGACACAGACAAGATCAAGAAAAAGCGAACTGTTTCTTGAATGAGCTTGTGCGGTTTGAGAACGACCGCGATCAAAAACCACTATGAAAAATGCCGCCGAGATATTCGGGAATATTGATATTTATCTCTTCGATCAGATCCAGAAAGGACGATTTACCGCCAATATGAAGATCCTCGATGCGGGTTGCGGAGGCGGACGAAATATCGGGTATTTTATGCGGCTTGGCTGCGACGTTTTTGCTGTCGATCAAAATCCGGAAGCTATTGAAAAAGTAAAACTAATTGCCAAAACCCTTGCGCCCGGTCTGCCCGGATCCAATTTCACTGCCGCGGCAATTGAAGATCTTCCTTTTACAGACGAATACTTTGACTGGGTGATAAGCAGCGCCGTTTTGCATTTTGCCGACAACTTCGATCATTTTGAAGCGATGCTCGCCGAGATGTGGCGCGTCGTAAAGCCGGGCGGGATGCTTTTTGCGCGGCTTGCTTCCTCGATCGGTATCAACGATCTTGTTGTAGAAAAAGGCGAAGGAAGATATAAGCTGCCCGATGGTTCAGTGCGGTTTCTCGTTGATCAGGATCTGCTGCTTTCTAAAACTGCCGAACTCGCTGCGACGCTGCTTGAACCGATCAAAACGACAAATGTTCAAAATCTGCGGGCGATGACGACCTGGGTCATTCGAAAATAGGATGTTTGTTAAGATCTTTTCCGGCCGGCCGAATTCGGTCTGTCGCTTGAAATGTATCCTAAGATCTCTTTGAATAAGTCATTTTCGAGGAGAAAGCTGCTGCCGGAACGATAAGCTATATGAACCTGACGAAATTCTATTTTGTTTCCTTATTCACGGTACTGCTGCTCGAAACCGTATGCGCAGCATCCGGCTTTATCGAGGTGCGAAACGAACGGTTTTATATCGGCGATAAGCCATATTACTTTGTCGGCGCAAACTATTGGTACGGAAGCCTGATCGGTCTCGAAAAGGATCCCAAACGCGGGATCCGGCGTCTTCGAAGCGAGCTTGATTTCCTCAAAGCAAACGGCGTCTCGAATCTTCGCGTGCTCGGAGGTGCAGAGGGCGAGGGCCTGATAAACAATGTCAACCGTGTCGGACCCTCACTTCAGCCCCGGCAGGGAAAATTTGATATCGACGTGCTTCGCGGATTGGACATCCTGCTTGACGAAATGTCGAAACGCGACATGAAAGCGGTTATTTTCTTCAGCAATAATTGGGAATGGAGCGGCGGTTTTCAGCAGTATCTGATATGGAATGGTGTGGAGTCTGCCGGGTTTTTGACGAAGAAACCGACATGGGACGAATACCGCGACAATGTAAGCCGTTTCTATGCTTGCTCCCCCTGCAAGAACGCTTACAAATCTCAGGTTAAGCTGATCATGATGCGGAAAAATTCGGTAAACGGCCGGGCGTATATTGACGATCCGACTGTCATGGCCTGGGAACTTGCCAATGAACCGCGACCGATGCGCCCTGCGGCCAATGATTCCTACAAGCAATGGATCTCAGACACGGCTGCTTTTATAAAGTCGATGGATAAAAAGCACCTGGTAACGATCGGCCACGAAGGCTCGATCGGATCGGAAAGCATCGGGATATTCAAAGAGATCCATGCCGACGCAAACGTAGATTATCTTACGATACATATTTGGCCGAGAAACTGGGGCTGGTATGAGCGGCCGAATATCGCGGACGGGTTTCCCGCCGTTTTGGACAAAACAGAGAAATATATCGGGGAACACATCGCGGCTGCAAAGGATTTGAGAAAACCTCTGGTCATCGAAGAATTCGGATTTCCGCGCGACGGTGAATCCTTTGCAGTGACCGCGCCGACCCATTTCAGGGACAAATACTTCGAGACGGTACTTTCGTATCTGCCGGGCGGCGTTAATGACGAGGGAGCAGTTGTGGGAATCAACTTTTGGGCATTCGCAGGCCGTGCGCGGCCGGTCAGGGATCAGCTCTTTTGGAAAAAAGGCGATGAATATACGGGTGATCCGCCGATGGAGGAACAAGGGCTTTACTCAGTTTTTGACAGTGATAAAACAACATGGAAGATCCTAAAAAGCTCCTCCGCGTCTACTAAAAACAGATAACGATCAATGCCGAACCGCATAGAGCTGCAGCGGGTCGCCGGTATCCGCCGTCTTACTCCGGTCCGGCTCGTTCGGCGAGTAATGCCCAGCGCTCGATGTCTTCTTCGAGCTGTCCTTCAAGCATTTCCTTTTCTGAGTAAAGCTCATTAACTTTGTAAGAATCCGAAGCAAATTCCTCAAGCTGCCCGGCGATCTCCGAGATCCGGTTCTCGGTTTCGGTGATCTTTATCTCGAGCCGCTTAAACTCCTCGGTTTCTTTGTATGAAAGCTTTTTAGGTGCCTGATCAGAAGATTTCTCAACCCGCTTGGTTTCGCCCCTTTCTGCTTCGCTTTCCTTCTGAGCTTTTTCTTCCGCTTCTTTTCTTTCGAGATAGGCCGAATAATTTCCGGGGAATTCGTTTATCTCGCCTCTGCCTTCAAACTTGAAAAGAGTGTCCACCGTGCGGTCGAGAAAATATCTGTCATGACTGACGACGATCAGCGCGCCCGGGAAATCATCGAGATATTCTTCGAGTGCGATGAGCGTTTGAATATCGAGATCGTTTGTCGGTTCATCGAGAAAAACGACATTCGGTGCCGCCATCAGAATTCTCAGCAGATAGAGTCTTCTTCTTTCACCGCCCGAGAGATTTCTGATAAACGAATACTGCGCGTCCGGCGGAAAAAGGAATTTTTGGAGCATTTGGCTTGCCGTAATTTGGTCGCCGCTTGAAGTCGTCACATATTCGGCCGCCTCTTTGATGTAGTCGATCACCCGCTGCTCTTCGTCTAACGCGCGGCTTTCCTGATCGTAATAACCGATATGGACCGTCTCGCCGATCTCGATCACACCCGAGTCCGGCTTGATCCGGTCAGTGATCATCTCAAGAAACGTAGTTTTCCCCGAACCGTTTGCGCCGATTATCCCGATCCTGTCATCGCGTTTTACGAGGTAAGAAAAATCGTCGATCAACTTTTCCCCGCCGTAGGATTTCGAAATTCCCGCGATCTCGATGATCTTTGATCCGAGACGCTTTGAACCGATCGCAATATCGATCTCATCTTTCGGTCTGTCTTTCGGCTGCGCCATCAGATCATAGGCTGCATTTATCCGCGCTTTTGATTTGCTGGTTCGCGCCTTTGCGCCGGTCCGGAGCCATGCCAATTCTTTTTTAATTCGCTGCTCGCGTTTGTGTCCTTCGGCGGCGATGAGATCTTCCTGCTCCTCTTTTTTTTCGAGATAATACGCGTAATTCCCGCGGAAAACCTGAACCTTTCCGCGATCGATCTCATAGATCTTGCTTGTCACGCGGTCGAGAAAATAACGGTCGTGGGTAACGAGAAGCAGCGCGCCTTTGTAATTTTTCAGATATTCTTCAAGCCACCGTATCGTGTCGGCATCGAGATGATTTGTCGGCTCATCCATGATCAGCAGATCGGGTTTGACGATCAATCCGTGAGCCATCGCGACGCGTTTTCTCTGGCCTCCTGAAAGCGTTTTCATCTTTACAGACATTTCCGTAATGCCAAGTCTGGTTAGAACATTTTTCGCATTTGTTTCTATTTCCCAACCGCCGCAGCTTTCGAGTTCGTGCTGAAGCGCGGAAACTTTGTGAAGTGTTTTTTCAGAATGATCGCGGGCGAGTTCATCGCAGGCCGTTTCATAATCGCGGATCAGTTTCATCACGCCGTCCGATGCTTCAAAGACGGTTTCAAGCACTGTGGCTTCTTCGTTAAACTCCGGATTCTGTGAAAGATAAGATACCGAAATGTCGTTTGCTCTGATCACCCTTCCCTTATCGGGTCTCTCAATTCCTGCAATAACTTTAAGAAGCGTTGTTTTTCCCGAGCCGTTTGCGCCGATGATCCCGATCTTTTCGGAATCTTCAAAACCAAGCGTCGCGTTTTCGAAAAGAGGTTTGATACCATAGTTTTTGCTGACATTTTCGAGGGAAAGTATATTCATAAAAATCTTTTCGAAGCTGATTTCCGCGATTCTGATACTTTACTCAAATCAAACAATATTCTCTAACCGGAAGAGCCAGCAGTCTGCCGCATTGTGTGTACACTAATTATAAATCTTTCAATCTCTTGCCGCGTGACATAAAATCTTACGTGAAGCAAAAATAATAAAGATTCAATTTATAGAACTATTTAAAGGAGATAATATATGTCAGAAGGTAACTCAGTAGGATCCAATGCAGTTTGGGCATTGGCTTTGGTAATAATAGTCGCGATCATCGTCGGTGCCTTGTATTTTTCGGGGATGTTGTCGCGAAGTCCGGTGCCGAATACGAATGTCGAGATCAAGATCGATGCGCCTGCATCAAACAGTCAATAATACTTGATCGCTCGGGTCAAGACCAAGCGGCGCAGTTTTCTCGACGGATTTTCGTTGCTACAATCTTGCTCCGTTTGTCAGACAGATTAACAAGGGAGTAAGGAGAGCGAGACGCTCTCCTTACAGCCGTCGGGACGACGGCGCTACTGCTGCAGCGCCGCCATTTTTCTCAGTTTCGATTCTTATCCTTCACGAAAGTTATCAGATCACCTATAAAATCGGGTGAGGTCAGAATCTCCTCAAAACTCTGAATTCTGATCTTTTCGCGGCGTGCGGATTTTTCGCGCGCAGCGGATTTGCCCGTTCCTGAGTTTTCGATCATCGCCGGAGCTTTTTCAATGAGAGCAGCCAGTTTCTTTTTCTCAAACTTAAATGTCATCGAAGCCTTATAAGCCTTCAGCGTATTCATCAGGTCATAGAATAACGCCTCGCCGAGCTGATAATCTCCGATCTCGATCACAGTATCGTCGGTTTCCGGTTCTTCGGGTTTGAACAGATCCTCGACGCTGTTTTTTGTAAATCCTAAAGAAACCATGATGTCGTTTGTTCCCGACGCAGTACTTTCATATTCGACCGCGCCGAAAATATTTATATCGCTGAAAAAAGTCTCAAACGGGTCAACTTTTTTCTTTGGTTCCTTGTCATCGGCCGATTCAAGCTTCTTTACAGCGTTTAGAAGTCCTTTGATTATCTTCGAATTTGACGCAAATGAGACAAGCGGGCTCTTAAACGAACTGATCATTTCGGCCGCCTTCGGATTTCGGTATCCTTCTTTGCGTTCGAGTATAGATCGTATTCCGGGTTCATATCCGAGAACGAGTGTCGTTTCGTCGAGATAACCGATCGCAAAAGGCTCTTTCTTTGCGGTATCCGTGAGCGGATCAGCGGCGGTGACAACATTGATCCTTACAAGCGGTTCGGGTTTTTCGATCTCTTCCGTTTCATCCTTTTCTTCAACTCCGGCGGGAACGTCCGATCTTTCATTCCAAAGATCCACCTTTTCCGTATCGATCGAGATCAACCGTTTTCCGTTTACTTCGGATATTTTTGCATTCTCCCGCAGGGTTTGTGAGAAACTTTTTGCCGGAGCTTGTGCCTGCTTTTCTTCTTCAACCTCTTTGAGCGGCTCGAGTTCGTCGGCCGGGGAAAGACGGATCTTCATTATCTCTTCGAGGTTCGCCAGAGTTTTGAATGATTCGGTCAATTTTTTTGTCTGCGCAAAACGCGCGGCCGGCAAACCTCGTATTTCTTTGATCAGTTCGTCCAGTTTTACTTTTATCTCATCATTCGGAGCCCTTAATTCATCATCTTCATCGTCGTCGGTAAACTGATCCGCGTCTCTGTCGATCATTATTTCGTAAAATGCATATTCCGTGAGATTTAAAACAGCATCGACCTTTGCCACCGCTTCCGCCTTTGACCGAAACCGCGGATAGAGCGCTTTTGCCTCGGTGAGAATCTCTGCCAGTTTGGCGGTCTTTTGAGGGTCATCGAGTGTGGTCTCGGTCCAGCGGTTTTGAAGACGCATCGAATCGTTGCTCAGCGGTTTGATATTTGTATCGGTATTGAGCAGCTTCTGACACCGCAAAACCAGTTCGATCAGAGCCTTATTCTTGCTTGCAGCATCCTTAAAGATCTTTGTCGACTTTGTCGCAGCGGGCAGGGAATCCATCGCGACTTTTAATGCATTTGCTTTTGTCAGGATCTCTTCAAAATCCTTTTTAAACGCGGCGAGTGTTTTTGCTTCTTCCTCATCGATCGCGTGGGTTCTGAACTCTTTGAAGATATCGATGTATTTTTCGGTCGGCTTTTTCTCGATCTCAAAAGCGCGGATCTGATCCATCCGTTTGCTCCAGCTTTCAAGAAGCGCATCATTTGAATTTGCTGTCCTGAGGATCACCGTCAGATCCATATTTTCGAGCATATCCTTGTCGTCGGTTGAGGCGAGCTTTATCCCGGCGACGATCTGGCGGATCTCATACGGATCGATCCCGATCGAATTTTCAAGCGAGACCATCAGTTTCCGCAGATTTTCGAGCTTCTTTTCATCATTATCAAGCAGACTCGGACGGACGACATTGAGTGCCGTATTCATATCTACAGCGACGATCACATCGGTTTCCGGCAGCATCAATGCAAGTTCGGCGACGTCATTATTAGCCGCCGCAGACTGCCGCGGAGCAAAAAATACAAAAGACGCGAGCAAAACCGACGCAACGGTAAAAGCAGAGATCAGATATTTTTTCATTGGTAAATCCTTTTCGGGGTATTGAGAGATAAATGAGTCTGTATTGTTTATAGCATAATTCAGTGACCAAAGGGCAGAAACGCGACCGTCAGGAAGCGTGCCCGCAGAATTCAGATCGCACGAAACGACCTGGCAGAAACGCGACCGTCAGGAAGCGTGCCCGCAGAATTCAGATCGCACGAAACACACCGGCAGAAACGCGACCGTTAGGAAGTGTGCCCCCGGAATTCAGATCGTGGGAAACGCGCTGGCAGAAACGCGACCATCACGAAGCGTGCCCCAGGAATTCAGATCGTATGAAACGACCTGGCAGAAACGCGAATGTTAGAAAACGTGCTAAACTTGTTCTCTTAAGGAGCTAGTCTGAAATCGCACACTGGAAATACCTGTTTTCAGCGTCGAATTCCATTGCGGCTTGAGAGGGCGTGTTCCTCAAACATTCAGATCGCACGAAACGACCTGGCAGAAACGCGACCGTCAGGAAGCGTGCCCCGGAATTCAGATTGCACGAAACGACCTGGCAGAAACGCGACCATCACGAAGCGTGCCCGCAGAATTCAGATTGCACGAAACGACCTGGCAGAAACGCGACCGTTAGGAAGCGTGCCCGCGGAATTCAGATCGCACGAAGCGACCTGGCAGAAACGCGACCGTCAGGAAGCGTGCCCGCAGAATTCAGATCGCACGAAACACACCGGCAGAAACGCGACCGTTAGGAAGTGTGCCCCGGAATTCAGATCGGGGAAACGCGCTGGCAGAAACGCGACCATCACGAAGCGTGCCCCAGCAGAATTCAGATGGCACGAAACACACCGGCAGAAACGCGACCGTTAGAAAACGTGCTAAACTTGTTCGCTTAAGGAGCTAGTCTGAAATCGCACACTGGAAATACCTGTTTTCAGCGTCGAATTCCATTGCGGCTTGAGAGGGCGTGTTCCTCAAACTTAGAAACGGGCACCTTAATCTAAGTATTTGCCGCACTTTCGTTTTAGCAACCGAGAAAACAGCCTCACAGCCGGATTTCTCACAATCAAAAATATGGATACAAACGAATGGGATGAAAACTTATTCCCGCTTGCATACCTCATTACTTTTCGCACATATGGTACATGGCTTCACGGTGACAATCGGGGTTCGGTTGATACGCATCACAAGAAAAACCGATACGGCACACCGAAGATTCAGCCTAATGACATACTTCAACGGTCAATGCATCGAAACATGAAAAATGCCCCTGTTTTGCTTGAACAAAAACAGCGGGTCGCGGTAGATATCGCGATTAAAGAAGTATGCCAACACAGAGGGTTTTTGCTTTATGCGGTAAACGTCAGAACTAATCACGTTCATGCGGTCATTTCCGCAGAGTCAAAACCCGAGCCGATAATAAATTCCTTAAAGTCATATTCAACGCGTAAACTGCGTGAATTGAAGCTGATATCTTCTAAGAGTTCTCCATGGTCGCGCGGCGGCAGCAGGCGCTATTTATGGAAAGAAAAACATGTTGGACTTGCAATCGACTACGTTCTCTACTGTCAGGGAGATGTTCCATTCGAACCCGATGACTAACGGCAGAAACGCGACCGTAAGGGAACGTGCAAGCGGTATATAGTACGCGACATGGAGCAACACATCGTCTAATAGGGAATTTTAAGAAGCATGCCTGTCAACAATCACACTGCCTGACCATGTGCACGCTTCCTAACGGTCGCGTTTCTGCCGGCACGTTCCTTGTGCGATCTCAATTCTGTGGGCACGCTTCCTGATGGTCGCGTTTCTGCTGGCGCGTTCCCTGCGCGATCTCAATTCTGTGGACACGCTCCCTTACAGTCGCGTTTCTGCCGCTTGATTTGTTAAACTCCAAATACATGCAAAAAAGTTTTCAGGAGGGCTGCACGAGCGGCTGAGATTTGTCTGATACGGACATTATCCTTTGAACCTGATGCGGTTAAAAAAATACCGACGTAGGGAGAAACATTATGATTGAAAATACAGAAACACAAGAATTGACCAGCGACGAGATCAGATTTCCGAGTTCCACCAAGATTTATGTAGAAACAAACGGCGATACGCGCAATGATGCGAAGGTCGAACTAAAAGTGCCCTTTCGCGAGATCGCACTGAGTCCGACGCGCAACATGGACGACGCACTCGAAGAGAATGCCCCGGTTCGCGTTTATGACACTAGCGGCGTTTATACGGATGAAACTGTGAAGTGCGATGTCCGCGAAGGTCTGCCCGCGCTGCGACGGGAATGGATACTCGGCCGCGGCGATGTGGAAGAATACGAAGGCCGCGAAGTGCAGCCGCAGGACAACGGCTATCTGACAAAAGGAGCCGAAGAGTTCGCCCGCGTCAGCAGCGAAGGTGCCCGTAGCCCGCGCGTAAGCAAGGGCTCCGATGGCGTCAGCAATGGCTCCCATCCGCGAAACGGCGGACTCGAAGAATTCCCCGGCCTAAAACGCGCACCGCTTCGCGCAAGAAACGGAAAGAACGTCACCCAAATGCATTATGCGAAAAAAGGGATCATCACGCCCGAAATGGAATACGTGGCGATCCGTGAAAACCTCGGACGCAAGATCGCATACGAAACACTCGCGCAGGAACAGATCGACGATCGCTCATCTCTCTATCATCAGCACAAAGGAGATTCTTTCGGCGCCTCGATCCCAAAATTTGTCACGCCCGAATTTGTCCGCGACGAAGTAGCCCGCGGACGGGCGATCATCCCGAGCAATATCAATCATCCGGAATCCGAACCGATGGCGATCGGACGGAATTTTCTTGTAAAAATAAACGCCAATATCGGAAATTCGGCGATCACCTCCTCGATCGAAGAAGAAGTGGAAAAGATGCGCTGGTCAACGCTGTGGGGCGCCGATACCGTAATGGATCTTTCGACCGGAAAAAATATCCACGCCACACGCGAATGGATCCTGCGCAATTCGCCGGTTCCGATCGGGACGGTTCCGATCTATCAGGCGCTCGAAAAGGTAAACGGCAAAGCCGAAGATCTGACGTGGGAGATCTACCGCGATACGCTTATCGAACAGGCCGAGCAGGGTGTGGATTATTTTACGATCCACGCCGGCGTCCGTTTGCCGTATATTCCGATGACGGCAAAACGCACGACCGGCATCGTTTCGCGCGGCGGTTCGATCATGGCGAAATGGTGTCTTGCGCATCACGAAGAGAGTTTTCTTTACACGCGCTTTCGTGAGATCTGCGAGATCATGCAGACGTATGACGTTGCGTTTTCTCTCGGCGACGGTCTCAGGCCCGGTTCGATCGCCGATGCAAACGACGAGGCGCAGTTTGCCGAACTCGAAACCCTCGGCGAACTGACAAAGATCGCCTGGGAAATGGATTGCCAGACGATGATCGAAGGCCCCGGACACGTTCCGATGCACCTCATCAAAGAGAATATGGACAAGCAGCTCGAAGTGTGCGGCGAAGCTCCTTTTTACACGCTCGGACCCTTGACGACCGATATAGCACCAGGTTTTGACCACATCACGTCGGCGATCGGTGCGGCAATGATCGGCTGGTTCGGCACGGCGATGCTCTGCTACGTCACACCGAAAGAACATCTCGGTTTGCCCAATAAAAAAGACGTAAAAGACGGCGTGATCACTTACAAACTCGCCGCCCACGCGGCTGATCTCGCCAAAGGCCATCCCGCGGCGCAGATCCGCGACAACGCCGTTTCAAAAGCGCGTTTTGAATTCCGCTGGGAAGATCAGTTTAATCTCGCGCTCGACCCGATCGTTGCCAAAGAATTCCACGACGAAACGCTCCCCGCCGAAGGCGCCAAACTAGCCCACTTCTGCTCAATGTGCGGACCGCATTTCTGCTCGATGAAGATCACGCAGGACGTCCGCGAATATGCGAAAGAGCATGGTGTTGAGGAAGAAAAGGCACTGGCGGTCGGGATGTCCGAAAAAGCAAAGGAATTCGCCGAAAAAGGAAGCGAGATCTATCAGGGGAAAAAACCTGAAGGCGCGGACGAGCATCATTGACCTACCAATTGCTGCTTGAGCAGGGTCAGAACCGAGAGCGATAGCGACCGGGTTCTTTATGCCTGTTTAGCAGGGTCAGAACCGAGAGCGGTAGCGACCGGGTTCTTTATGCCTGTTGAGCAAGGTCAGAACCGAGAGCGATAGCGCCCGGGTACTTAATGCCTGTTGAGCAGGGTCAGAACCGCGAGCGATAGCGACCGGGTACTTAATGCCTGTTGAGCAGGGTCAGAACCGAGAGCGGTAGCGACCGGGTACTTAATGCCTGCTGAGCAAGGTCAGAACCGAGAGCGATAGCGCCCGGGTTTTTTATGGCTGTTTAGCAGACGACCTGAACCAGCACAGACACCACATTTTTTACGTTGTGATTTTACGGGACTTGGTTTTATAGGGGCTAAGTCGGATCGGCCGGGCTTGATGAAGAGTTCTGTTGCTTTCGTTTGATAAGAACCCGATCGCTATCGCTCGCGGTTCTGACTTGAGTACCCGATCGCTATCGCTCGCGGTTCTGACTTGAGTACCCGATCGCTATCGCTCGCGGTTCTGACTTGAGTACCCGATCGCTATCGCTCGCGGTTCTGACTTGAGTACCCGATCGCTATCGCTCGCGGTTCTGACTTGAGTACCCGGTCGCTATCGCTCGCGGTTCTGACTTGAGTACCCGGTCGCTATCGCTCGCGGTTCTGACTTGAGTACCCGATCGCTATGGCTCGCGGCTCTGACCAGAGAACCCGATCGCTCTCGCTCGCGGTTCTGACTCGGATCGGCGAACCCGGGTTCTGATGTCAAAAACGTTGATTCAACGGGTTGTTTGGATCTCAAAATCCTTAGATACAGAGTGCAACTTGTAATGTCCGTTGCAATAAGATGGCAGCGTAAGATGAAAAATTCAAGACCAATTCACTCCGACTTTCTATCTCTTTTGAACTTTAAGGAGCCTGAAGTTGTAGATCTGTTTTGCGATTTAAGAGACTACATTTTAGAACTCTATCCTGAAAGTAACGAACTGCTTTATCATACGCACGCACTGACCGCAGTTTTTTCTATTTCGGAAAAACTCGGCGATGCTTTCTGTATGCTTCCAATTTACACAAATCACCTGAACCTAGGTTTTAACAAGGGAACGCTTTTAAGTGACCCAAACAAACTCTTGACAGGAACGGGAAATCTGATTCGGCATATTGACGTAAAGACCGTGAGTGATTATCGCAACCCCAAAGTAAAAGCCCTGATTAAAGAAGCGATTGATTTTGCTATCAAAGATATGGATAAACCGACAAAATCGGCTGGCCTGACAATCTCAAAAATTAAGAAAAAATAAGAAAGCAAGACCATTCCTAGAATTTGGTGTTAGAAGAAGCGGGATCTTTCAAGTTAACAGTTACAACGGCGTAAGACTAATTTCCATTATGGGATCCCGGGAAAAAGCCCGTCTAAATTGCAAAGCAGAGTATTTTGGTATCATCTCATAGCATTTCGAGGTGTTCGGATTCATTAGGCCAGTTCATCCTTTCACTCCTGAAATTTTGAAGCGATTACTGCAAAAAAAATTCATAACGCCGTTCACGTAACAACTCTTCCCCGAGTGTTTTATAAGCAACACATCACAAAAATCAATTTTTTCGATAGGATCATCCGTTATGAAAAAGACAAATTTCTTGTTGTTAGCAGCTATTATTTTCGGGCATTTAATTTTTACGAGTTACGTTTCAGCACAGAGTTTGGAAACAAATCCGGCAGTTGAGATCAGAAATAATTCGGGTGAAACGAGAAAGATCTGTATGCACAAGCCGAAGACGATCACTTTATTTGCGATCGGATGTGTTGAGCTTAGAAACGGCGAAAATATCTATTGGAACCGCGAAGGTGTTTTTACGCCGTTTAAGGTAAAGATCTACAAGACGCAAAAGATCCTTGACAAGTATCTCTACGCACGGAATCTGCCTGCAGACACTGGGAAGATCATAATCGGCACGGGCAAAAGATTTGGCTTTAGCCGTTTTAAGAATATCTCTACAAAATATACCCTGACGGTTTGTAACACGCGTTTTCCCGGCGGCGTCTATTTCGTTTTGGGTTTTGAAACAAACTACGGATTCTGGACGGAAGGCTGGTGGAATGTCGAAAACGGAAAGTGCATCAATATTCCTGTCAGCAAACGGCTCAAAGAAAAACACAATATTCCATATGGCACAATCCCGCGAACTTTTTACTATGCGCGGACTTACAACGGAAACGAATCACTGTATTGGCGCGGCGGTGAAGGCGACGCCGAACTTTGTATAAACACGGCAAAAGCATTCTCAAAACTGCAGTTTATCCAGGACGGAACGGGTATAAAAAAACCGCACCCCTGTACGGCCGAAAACGAAAAACTTGTCAAATTCAGACGCACATCGGATCCAAGCGCAAAACAGGAAGTTTACCGGCTTAGTTTTTAAGAGAAATTTGCGCTTTGGTTGCGACGTGGATGGAACGAACTGGAATTTGAAAAAAAACTGATACCGAAATGATATTGCGGGGCAGCCGTAGGTGTCAGCGTTCTGCTTCTTCGACCGGTGCGAATTATTGCGCTGGTTTCGTTTTCTTGAGAACTCTTAAAGGATCCGTGATTCGATAACGTATTGTTGCCCCACAATTGTCGAAAATCCGAAACACATTCCGATTACCTCATCAAAAAATATTGTCCTGGTTCTTGTGGCTGTCAAAAAAGTAGTATGCATACTACTGTTCGTTATTGAAACGTCAAGATGTTATGCGGGTTATTCTTGTTTTTGTTCGATTGGGAGCGGCGAAGGAATCGTACCTAACTCGGTAACAAACCAAGCGGTGTTCAAACAACGCCGCACTTCAATTTACCATATAAACGCAAATCTTATCAGCCACAAAACTTAGGACGCTACGTCATCATCGGTAGTATGTTTAGGCATCCCAAAGTTTGCGGTGAAATTCCATGACACCACCGTTTCAAAAGCGCGTTTTGAATTCTGCCAGAAACATAACCTTAAACTCGCTCACCTCTACCTAATGTACGGTCCGCAATTCTGCCCAATGAAGATCAGTCAGAATATGTGAATATTCGATGGAACATGGAGTTGAAGACGAAGAAGCTCTGGCAGCTGTAATGGCGGAGAAGACAAAGAAATCTACCGAAAAAGGAAGCGACATCTATCAGGAGATTTCGCGTAAAAGAGCAAATGAAAATCATTAGTGCGATTGGAAAACGGGGTTTAGCTGCTTTTAATCGGGGGAAGAGTCGAAAAAGTGCAAAAAACTCGAAAAGTTGTAGCACAAGATGTAGAATAATACAGAACACTCATTAACAATCTTCACACAGGGGAAAAACAGCATGAAAATAGTATCATTTTTTGCAGGGGCTGGCGGACTCGATTTAGGGTTTCGCGAGGCTGGTTTAGATGTAATTTGGGCGAACGAATATGATCGCGAAATTTGGGAAACATACAAAAGAAACCATCCTTTCACGGCATTGGATAGAAGAAGCATATTAGATATCGCCTCATACGAGGTGCCTGAATGCGATGGGATTATTGGAGGACCTCCATGTCAAAGCTGGAGCGAAGCTGGATCATTGCGAGGAATAAAAGACAAGCGCGGACAGCTTTTTTTCGATTTCATCAGAATTTTAGAATCGAAACAACCAAAGTTTTTCTTGGCAGAGAACGTTAGCGGTATGCTATTGGAAAGGCACCGTGACGCGCTACGTAACATTAAGGAAATGTTTAGGAATGCGGGAACTGGGTATTTATTGTCTTTTAAATTACTTAACGCTTCAGACTTCGGCGTTCCGCAAGATAGAAAGCGGGTGTTTTTTGTTGGTATACGAAAGGATCTTAAGTTCGAATTCCAATTTCCAAATCCACTTAATGAAAAAATATCGTTAAAGCAAGCAATTTATGATTTAAAGGACACCGCAGTACCTGCAAGAGAAGGCAATAAGACAAATAGAGATTACTGTAAAATTTCAAATCATGAATATATGACTGGTGGGTTTTCTTCCATGTATATGTCGAGAAATCGAGTTAGAACTTGGGATGAGCAATCATTTACCATTCAGGCAGGAGGTCGGCATGCTCCAATTCATCCTCAAGCACCGAAAATGAAATTTGTCGAACCGAATATTCGTGAATTTGTAAAAGGAAAAGAAGGTCTTTACAGGCGGCTTAGTGTTCGGGAATGCGCTAGAATACAAACCTTTCCAGATACTTTTGATTTTTACTACGATTACGTTTCGTCTGGTTATAAGATGATAGGAAATGCAGTTCCCGTTAACCTTGCAAAACATTTGGCGTTGAGTATAAAAACTCAAATTGAAGATGCAGAAATTGACAAAAGGGAAAAAGTAAGGAGAAAAAGTCTGGAATTAGAAAACTCTTTTCTTTAAAATATGGCGAGTCAAACAGACAACGGAAAAGCGTTTGAGTATGCTTTACTTATAGAGTTGTATGAGCGCTTGAGTATTATTACAAGTGTTTCCATTACCAAGAACGATTCTTTTCAAAATGCGCAAGGTTGTTTTGATCGTTTTTCTGATGAAGAGAAAGCCACTTTTAGAATTTCGGCAAGTTCAGCGATCAATTTTTTAATTGATATTGAGCCAAGACTATCCAACGGTCTCAATAAAAAGGATAAACTGGTTCTGGAAATTGTCAGTGACCAAGCCGGTCAAGCCGGGGATGTTCGCGATGTTTTAATAGTTCGCTCCTTGCAGAAATGGGAAATTGGGATTTCAGCGAAAAACAATCACAGAGCGGTCAAACATTCCCGGTTATCATTAAATATTGACTTTGGTGACAAATGGCTTGGGACTCCTTGCTCAAAAGATTACTTCAATGAAATTAGACCGATATTCGAAATGCTGGCGAATCTAAAGGCAAAAGATAGATCTACCAAATGGGACTCTATAGATGATATGCACCATGAGGTTTATGTGCCGATTTTAAATGCCTTCCGTAAAGAATTATTGCGACTTGATCGAGAAAACCCACAGAATATTGCTGGACTTCTTATTCAATATTTGGTTGGAAATAAAGATTACTACAAGGTAATAAAGGGCGACAAAAAAGTGGAAATTCAGGCTTACAACATAAATGGAAGTTTGAATTTACCGTTTAAGACAATTAAACCGAAGGCGAAAATTCAGAAACTAAAATTGCCAACAAGACTAATCGAAATTGTTTTTGAAGAAAATTCCTCTACTACCTTATTGGTTTCACTTAATGAAGGCTGGCAAATTTCTTTCAGAATACACAATGCGAGTTCAAAAGTAGAGCCGTCTCTAAAGTTTGATATTAATCTTGTGAGTGCGCCCCATTCTTTGTTTATAAATCACATCTTCGTCGAGAAAAAATAACCGAAAGATCGATTTAAACGCGATTCGAGCAATAATAAATTTGTGAGTTTTCGCGATATGATTCTCGAGTATCCAATTTGAGTAAGGAGCTTGTCTTACAACTGTGTTTGCCGATGAGTAAATCGCGATTCGGTGATCGATGGGTCAGAATTCAGAACACTATGGACTTGAAATCGACGGAAGGGAAATGACGATTACCGTTTGCCGTGAATAAGACTAGATGTTGCTGACTCATGTTCCAAGATATCGAGATACGGTCGAACCTCGTCCCGTTGCTAACGACTGGAAACGACGCAAAAGCACGATTGGATTTACTTGTCTCTGTGAAAATCGAACAATCCTGATTTTAAACCTCTCGAATTCGAGAGCTTTAAAAGTGAAGCCGGTTACAATTATTTTGTTCTTTCTACGTAAAGATGGATCAAACAGACAAATGCCGTCGGTATAATTACAAAATCCGTTGGATATGGTGGAACTTTCGCACATGAAAACATTGCGTTTGAATTCGCCATATGGGTTTCGCCGGAATTCAAATTGTATCTGATAACTACATTTTAGCGACCCAAAGAAAATGAAAAAGACACTCATCGTTTTATCGGTAATTTTCTTTGCTTTCCTGGCTGTTTTCCTTATTGGCTTTTTTGGTTTTGCCCCGCGCTATGTTGCTGATTCGCTAAATCCTGTTGTAACCAAACCTCCGTACCGGGTTTCTGAGAAAGCAAAGAATCTTCACGAAAAGCTCATTGTCGCGGATCTGCATGCTGATTCGCTTTTGTGGAAAAGGGATCTGCTCAAAAAAGATACCGTAGGACACGTTGATATTCCGCGTTTATTGGAAGGCAATGTTGCGCTGCAGGCCTTTACGGTTGTTACCAAATCTCCCCGCGGATTAAATATTGAAAACAACACGGGCGATACCGACAATGTTTTTTGGCTTACGCTTTCGGAGATGCAGCCGCCCGGAAATCTTTCCAGTCTGACCGGCCGCGCTGTTTTTCAGGCTCAAAAACTTCATCTATTTGCCGAAAGATCTAAGGAGAAGTTTTTCATTATCAAAACCAAAAAAGATCTGCAGGATTTTCTTGAAAGGCGGAAGACAGAAAAGATCGTCGGAGGCTGGCTTGGTATTGAAGGCGCACACGCGCTGGATGGCAGCGTTGAAAATGTTGACCGGCTGTTTGACGCCGGTTTTCGGATGATGTCGCCGTCTCATTTTTTTGACAACGACATCGGCGGGTCGGCACACGGCGTAGAAAAACACGGATTGACCGCGAAAGGGCGCGAAATGGTCAGGCGTATGCAAACAAAAGGGATGCTGGTCGATGTTGCCCACGCTTCGGCCAAAACGATCGATGATATTTTAGCGATTTCGACAAAACCGATCGTTGTTTCTCATACGGGTGTGAAAGGAACCTGTGACAACAATCGAAATTTATCAGATGAACAACTCAAGAAAATTGCAGCAACAGGCGGGGTCGTCGGCATCGGTTTTTGGGATACCGCAACTTGTGGTGCGGATGCAAGGAGCATTGCCAAAGCGATTCGCCACGCAGCAAATGTGATCGGAGCCGATCACGTCGGGCTGGGCTCAGATTTTGACGGTTCGGTTACCGCTCCCTTTGATGTAAGCGGAATGGCCTTGATCACCGAAGCGATGATAAATGAGGGTTTTACCGACGAGGAAATTATTAAGATAATGGGCGGAAACATAATCAAATTATTAAGCGAAAATTTACCGGATTGATTTGAACCTCACGTTTTCAGCAAAGCAAACATCAGGGGTCGAACAAATCGATGAAAGAAGAAAACAGAAAAAGCGCCATTGAATTTTATCGAACGGCTTACGAAGGAGATCCGCAGAAGGCTGTCGAACTGTATGTCGGTTCTGAGTACATCCAGCACAATCCCGATGTTGCCGACGGGACCCAAGGATTTATCGAATATTTTGAGCGCATGCAGGCCGAATATCCAAACAAATCGATCAAATTCGTCCGCTCGGTCGCCGAAGGTGATTTGGTCGCACTGCACACGCATCAGATATGGGAAGATCTCGGTGAGGAATATATCACGATGGATTTTTTCCGCTTTGACGAAAACGGCAAAATCGTCGAACATTGGGATTCGATCCAAAAGATCCCTGAAAATTCGGCTAACGATCACACGATGTATTGAGCTTCCACCGTTTTGTTTATAAGCGTGCTGCGGCTTTAAAAAATAGAAACGCCGATCGCGCATTGGCATTCAGCGAATACGGCCGACACAAATTCGGGACAAAATTTCAATCGCACTATTGATCCATGTCCTCACTTCATTTACCTTCGGACAAGCACCGACACCTGACGGCGTTTATTTGGTAACCTTAGTTTATATAGATAATCACAGTAGTAATTGGACTGGGACAAACGACGCAGGTGCTCATAAATTCAACGGTAAAATTTTCCAAAAATTTACGATCAATTGACAAGGATTGCTGTAATAATTAACAAGAACTTTCGGCTCTGCTCAATGAAAATCACGTAGGATGTCAGGGAGTTCGCCGCAAAAGAAGGAGTCGAAGAAGAAAAAGCTTCGGCGGTCGGAATGGCGGAAAAGTCGAAGAAATTTGTCGCAACGGGGAGCGAGATTTATCAAGGTAACATTCCTGAGAGTGCGAAAGAGCATCATTGATTCAGCCGAACATTTATTCAAGTTCGGAGGTTTTAAGATTATGAAACGGATACTTTTCACTTTTGCTTTGATTCTTCTTGTTGCCGGTAATTCATTCGCCCAGATAAAGAATTTTATGTTTATCGGGATGGACAGAGAGCTGCTGAGGAATTCGGACTATTGGAAACCTGAAGTTTTTGACGGCGTTCAGGTGGCGTATTCGTGGAATCAGTTGGAAAACTCGAAAGACGAATATGATTTTAGTGAGATCAAAGAGGATTTGAAGCTTCTCAAGAAATCAAAGAAAAGGCTGTTTATTCAAATTCAGGATGTTTCATTCTCGACACAACGTAATTTTGCACCAAAATATTTGCGGGAAGAGCCGATCTATAATGGCGGAGCGAACAAAACATATACGTTCAAAGACTACGACGAAACGGAATATACTCACGAAGGTTGGGCGACGAGAAGATGGGACGCGGAAGTTCAAAAAAGAATGCATAAACTTTATGCTGCTTTGGGAAAAGAGTTTGACGGAATTGTTGAAGGGATAAATACCGAGGAAACATCCATCGGATTTGGAAGCGTTGGTAAATTACATCCGTCCGGTTTTACCTGTTTGCGGTACAAAGAAGCTATTGCGGAAAATCTAACTGCTCTGAAAAAAGCGTTTCCTAAATCAACGGTTATTGTTTACGCCAATTTTATGCCCGGCTGTCGTGTTCCGGGGCAAGCCACGACTTTGCTGAAAGACATATATGAGTTTGCCTGGGCAAACAATATCGGTGTCGGCGGTCCTGATCTTTTTCCGTATAAAAAGGAACAAAAAAGTTACCCGTTTATTACAAGCAGTTATAAAAAAGTGCCAACCGGTTTAGCGGTTCAAGACGGCAATTATAACTACATAAATCCAAACACCAATAAACGAATAACGGCTGAAGAAATATACCATTTTGCCGAAAACGAGCTTCATTTGTCATACATTTTTTGGGGAACGGAAAATCCTTTTTTTCAGTCAGAAACACTACCTTTTTTGAAAACCAAAAGAGCAAAGATCATCAAATAAGATGTGAACCATATGTTTGTTTAGTAAAAATCACGCAGGACGTGCGCGAATACGCCAAGGAACAAAACATAGAAGAAGATAAAGCTTTAGCCGTCGGAATTGCTGAAAAGGCGGCGAAATTTACGAAGAAAGGCGGCGAGATTTATCTAGTCAATCCGCTGGAAGAAGAATTGTTGAAACAGATTATGACTAAACTATTTTACTTAACAGCAATCATACTCTTATCGCTTACAAACCAAACATTTGCCCAAAGGAAAGATGATTTGCGGCAGAAAATACAACAAATTACAGCTTCCAAAAAAGCGACCGTCGGAGTTTCGATTGTCGGGAATGACGGAAAAGACAGGATTTACGTAAATGGCAACAAGCGGTTTCCGATGCAGAGCGTTTTTAAGTTTCATATCGGTTTGTTTATGCTTTCCGAAATCGATAAAGGAAAATTTTCGCTAGACCAAAAGATCGAGATCAAAAAAAGCGAACTTTTGCCGGATCTTTACAGTCCGATCCGGGATAAATATCCCGACGGAGTGACGTTGACGATCGCAGAGATATTGAAATATACGGTTTCGGCAAGCGATAACGTCGGCTGCGATGTTTTGCTGAAACTGGTTGGAGGACCTTCGGCGGTTGAAAATTACTTTGCAGCAAACAAGTTCAGGGATATTTCCATCAGGATCAACGAAGAGGTAATGCAGAACAACTGGGACCTGCAGTTTCAAAATTGGACCTCGCCGAAAGCCGCTTACAATGTTTTGGAAGCTTTTTACACCAACGATAAAAAGTTGCTTTCGCCAAAAAGCCATGATTTTATCTGGAAGCTGATGCGGGAAACTTCGACGGGTCAGAATCGTCTCAAAGGAAACTTACCCGAAGGAACCACGGTGGCTCACAAAACGGGCTGGTCGGGAACAAATAAAACCACCGGGATAACAGCTGCTGTCAACGACATCGGAATCGTCTTTTTGCCAAACGGAAAACATTTTTACATTAGCGTTTTCATCACCGATTCAAAAGAAGACGGAGAAGCAAACGAAAAAATAATTGCTGACATCGCCAAAGCGGGTTGGGACTATTTCATGCTGAAAGCGAGATGACTGTTGATAAAAAAATTATGAAAAGGTCTGATATCAATGATTTGCCTGAAGATTATGGTTATTACGTCGATCTAATTGACGACATCGAACTCTCCGAAGCATTCGACAAAAGTTTGAAGCAAATTGTGAATATTTTCTAAAGAGCTTATCAAATGATTTTTGTGAGTTTGGTTCCTCGTACCATTTTTGAGAAGAACTCCCCGGAAATTTTTTGACTTAAGAGCAAATAATTCCTTACATTTAGTCCGCTATGAAAAGAAAGGATTTCTTAAAACTCTTTGGCGGGGCGGTTTTGGCGAGCCCTGTTTTTCTTACTTCTTGTTATGGAAGCGAAGATGCTGTTCCAACCGACGATGACGGTTGTCCGCTTTCGCCTAGGGAAACAAAAGGGCCCTTTCCGACAAATGAACCGGGCGAGTTTGTGAGGGAAGACATAACTTCGGGCAAAGCCTGAGTTCCGCTGCTGATAAATATGACCGTGCAGAATGACAACAATAACTGCAAACCGGTCGCGGACGCATTGGTCGATGTCTGGCATTGCGACAATGAAGGAAATTATTCCGAATACGGCGGAGGCGGAATGCAGCCGGCTGATCACCGCAATGCACATTTCCTGCGCGGCCGTCAGAAGACAAATGCCGAGGGAAATGTTTCGTTTATTTCGATCTATCCGGGCTGGTATCCGGGCCGCGCGCCGCACATCCACGTTGAGATCTTCGATAAAAACTCGCAATCACTGCTCGTTACGCAGGTCGCGTTTCCGGAAGATATTTCGAGCGAAGTTTATAAATCGGAACATTACAAAAGAAAGGGTCAGGCCGGAACTTCAAACAAGCAGGACGGGATATTCCGCGATTCGCTGGATAGAAATATGAGTAAAGTGACGGGAAATGAAGCCGAAGGTTACAAACTTTCAAAATCGATTGTAGTTAAAGCTTAAATCCCGCCACGTTAAGCTAATGGAATTTTCCAAACGGCGCTGCGATACTTGGTAAGTAGAGACGACCGATATGAAAAAAAGCGTCCGCTTTTTTCCGCGTGGTCGCATCCGGATAGAACGGAAAGATTCCTACTGCAATAAGAGAACATAAAAGGTCATGTCAACGGTCGATCTTGTAATCCGGCACCATTCACTTTTCACCGATTTCTGTTCCGTTTTGTGATCAGCTATTAAAGCTCCGTTGGCATTCCGAAGAAATACCTGAATTTCAAAAATCTTGCCTCGCTAAAACTACATCTGATAGGATGACCACGAAGCCAAACAAAAAAATCAAACGCCGGGATTCGCCCAGCGACGGCTTAAGCTGAGAAAGCTGCCGAAAAGGCAGCGAATACTTTTTTCTCCGACCCGCAACGCTGGAAATCCGGCAGATATTACTCCCGAGGTTCCGTTTCCGATGATTCAAAAACCCCAAAATATATGTTACAGGAGAGTCTTTCACGTCATCGTTCTGGTCGCATTCGCACTGATTCTGTTGCCCGAACCGGTTGTCGATGCAGCTGATGTTCTGCCGAAACCGGCCGCGAGCAGCTGGAAGACAAAGGAATTTTTCATCGTCTGGTATTCTCCGAATTTCACGGACGGTTACGAGATCGGCGAATGGATCAGAAGATCGGATCCGACTCCGGCAGAGCGTCTGCGATATATAAAACTTGATAAGTTTCTGCGCGAATCGCTGACTGAAATCGCCGGTTTTTATGAAGCCAATGGTATAAACGAACCTCATCTTCCTCTGGTCAAAGGAAGTGACGGTGTCGAGCGTTGGAAAGTATACGCGTATGCCTTTAAAGAGGGGTTTTACGTCTCCGATACCGAGAAACACGCTTCCGGCTATTACAGCAACGGAAACTGCAATCTCCTCAATTCGATATTTTCGCGAACCACGGATTTTCATCCGAGTGACCCGGAACTGGCTTTTGACATCGGGCATCTGCTCGGAGATTCCCCGAACGCGGAAACAGATTTGGCCGTGCTTTACTCGACGGCGGCGCATGAACTTTTTCATGCCGTTCAGTCTGCCTACGATCTCAAATGGTCTTCGACATTGCAGTGCAAGAGCAGAACCGGGAACGGGTATCATCCGCTTGTCGAAGGTACCGCCACGGCGGTGGAAGCATTCGCCATCGAGAACAAATACCCCGGTTGGCTGTCACAATTCACACTTGACCACCCGGAATTAGGCGCCTTTCCGTATCACCAGTTCGACTTTATGACTGTCGGTCACCCTTCGGAAGAACGAGAAAGCGGCCGCGATCCCGATTTGGCTTACAAAACCTCTTCCTTCTGGAAGTACCTGGCCGATACATACGGCGGGCTTCGAGTTTTCGACACCATCTTTAGCAGTCCGATCACCGGAAACATTGAGGGCTCTGACCCGACTCTGGCCGACCGCTACCGGTGGCTCGACAAAGTCGTCAAAAAAATAACTTTGACGGCGGCATTGCAAGCGGGGAACGCTTCCGGGGAAAAAGGAATGTATTTGGTGCTGCCCGAGTTTTATGCTGAGCTTGCGTCGTATCCGGACTCCAATTTCGCTAACTATGCAAACATTGATTTTGATAACGATGACTCGGACGATTGGCTGTCCACGATATTCATTGGTCTGAAGGGTGACTGCCATAGTGTGGAGCTAAAGGGGGATACCGGATCGGACGAGATAAATTTGTTCAAATACAGCGGACTGGTTCCGAACGGGGCGACCTGCATCGAGGTCAAGTGGTCGGAATTGAGCGGGCCGTTCAAGATCGAAGCCGAGGCAGCCTATGCCGATGAAAGGACGGTCGATCAGATCCATCTCGGCGTCGCCAGTCTTACCTTTTCGGGCACGAACGAATTCTGCATAGATTGGATCGACTGGGCGGTTAAGGGTTCGGGATTGGGCGGCGGACGGGCGGATTTCAAATGCTCATTTGGCAAACCCCTTGTCAAAATCTACGATGAGACCGACGGAGAAGAATTTGTTTACCGGAGAGAATGGGGTATGGATTGGCCAAACCTCAAGGACAAGGTCTTTTGGGAATGGCTTGAACCATCCGGCACTGCGATCCTTATTCTCAGCAATGTCAATGTCGAACCGGGTAAAACCGTGAAAGCCGGCGACCAGAGTCCTTTGAAGATCCAGTTTTCGGTCAGACAGAAAAAATCGGCGGACGGCCGGAAATTCGAGCCGCCGAAATATCTCGACTCAAGTCTTCCGATGAATTATTCTGTGCCGACAAATTTTTCAAGGCCGAGGTATCTCTTGATGCCGACGGTGTATACGCCGGGAACGGGTCTGATTGAAGGACCGGACCGCTACTCCTTCTATGGCGTCGTCACCGGCTCACGGGTTTTGCCGTTTGGCCAGGGACTCGGATTTCAAACCGCGCCGGCAGACGACCCCGAAAAGGTCTACTATATTTCTCCTGCCGTTGCCGAGGAATTCAAATATAAACAAACGGGGCCATTCAAGGCGGTGGTCGGGATGGTGACCGGTCCGAGTTCGATCTACTGCAACAGCGAAAAAGATGAGGCGCCAAACGCGAATATCATCAGATCGGACGAATTTCAGTTGCGGTTTACGGTAAAAACGGACATTTGTAAATACGATGCGGCAACAAAAACCGCCCGTGTGGTCGAAACGATGGACGCCGAGTTCGTTCTGCCGTTTGCCCGAAGATATTTTCCAAAGACGGCCAAAGGTGACACCGTCACACCCGGTACCGAGCAGTATATCGATGAATTTCTGCGGGATGCGGTTTTGTATGGAATTCCGATACCGCCTGACGTCCGTCTCTCGGACGGCAGCTATCCGGCGAATTTTTCGGGCGGCGGAGGAAGTGATGATGAAAATGCCGACGGAAGCGGTTCGTCCGATGGCGAGGTCCCGGCATCGAGAGAGGTGCCGAAGTGCAACTGCACATGCAAAGAATACGAGCGCATCACAAAAGTTCTCGAAGAAGCGAAAAAAAGTAATTCAAAAGATCCGAAAATTCTCCGGGAAATTTACTGTTTTCAGAAATGCATGCCGGAATTCCGCTCGTGCTATTTAAAGTAAGCCGCGGGGGAGTTGGTGATAGGTTTTACGTGATACGTGATACGTGATACGTGATACGTGATACGCAGTACGCGATACGTAATTCTTAATAGGCAGTATTTACTTGACTGGACAAGTCCAATACTGCCTACCACTTACTGCTTACTGCTTACTGCTTACTGCTTACTGCTTACTGCTCACTGCCTTCTGCGTCCTGCCCACCGCTCACTTTCCACTCCCCACTTTCTAATACTTCGGCGTAACTCCGAGATTGTAAAAGAAAAAGGAATAGATGTCGGCGTTTTGTTCGAGCGCTTTTGTCGTACTGCTGGCGCCGTGGCCTGAATTGGTATCGATCCTGATGATCACCGGTTCGTTACCGTTCTGTGCGTCCTGCAGGGCAGCGGCATATTTGAACGAATGCGCCGGAACGACACGGTCGTCCTTATCGGCGGTCGTCACAAGGATCGCCGGAAACTTCGTGCCCACCTTTATGTTGTGGATCGGCGAGTACGCGCGGAGGGCTTTGAACTCAGCCTCGTTGGCGTCGCTCCGGCCGTAATCTGCAGCCCAGTTCCAACCGATCGTAAACAGGTGATAGCGAAGCATGTCCATCACACCGGCGTGCTGGTGAACCGCGCTGAAGAGTTCGGGGCGCTGGTTTGTCACTGCGCCGACGAGCAGGCCGCCGTTTGACGCGCCCTCGATGCCGAGTTTTGCGGGCGAAGTGTATTTTTCACTGATCAGATATTCAGCCGCCGCGATAAAATCGTCGAAGACGTTCTGCTTCTGCAGCTTCGTTCCGGCCTGGTGCCATTTCTCGCCGTATTCGCCGCCGCCGCGCAGATTGGCCGAAGCCCAGATAACGCCCTGTTCAAGAAGAGCGATGCGGAGCGCGCTGAAGCCCGGATTCATCGTGATGTTGAAACCGCCGTAACCGTAGAGGATCGTCGGATTCTGACCGTTCATTTTGAGTCCTTTTTTATATGTCAGGAACATTGGTACCTTCGTTCCGTCCTTGCTGCTAAAAAAGACCTGTTTGACCTCATAATCGTCGGCGTTAAAGCCGGGAATATCGACGGTTCGGAAAACGGAAGACTTGCGCGTCGCGATGTCATATTTGTAGATCGTCGGCGGGGAATTGAACGAGGTGTAGCTGTAAAAAACAAATTCGTCATCGGCGCGTCCGCCAAAACCGCCCGCGGAACCCGGACCCGGAAGAGCGATCTCGTTTTCGAGTTTGCCGTCAAGGCTGTAAACGTAGGCGCGGGTCGTTACGTCCTTGAGATATGTCAGAAAGAGTTTGCCGCCAGCCGTGCCGCTGCTGCGGAGCGGTTCGGTTTTTTCCGCGACGACGTCGGTCCATTTCTTTGTTGCCGGATCGTACATAACGATCTTTTCGTTCGGCGCATTCTTATTGGTTTCGATGAGGAATTTGCCGTCAACCGTATCGATGATGCGGAAGTTGTCGTTGCCGATCTCGGCGACGATCGGCGTGAATTCCTTTTCGCCTTTCGACAGATCGCGGTACCAAAGTGCGTTGCCCTTGAGTCCCTTGCCGCGTTCGGAGATCGAAAGGATGGCAAACCGCTGATCTTCGGTAACACCGACGCCCTGGAATCTTTGCGGATTTTTCTTGTCTTCGTAAACGAGCTCGTCTTCAGATTGAGGCGTGCCGAGCTTGTGGTACCAGACCGTCTGAAACTCGTTTTTTGTATAGAGTTCCTTGCCTTTTTCGGGTTCGGGATAACGGCTGTAGAAAAAACCTTCCTCGCCGTACCACGAACCGCCGCCGTTTTTGATCCATTTCAGGTGATCGGACAGTGGTTTTTTGGTGGCGACGTCGAGAACATAAAGATCATTCCAGTCTGAACCGCCCTGCGAAACTCCATAAAGCACGTATTTGCCGTCCGGCGACCAGGAGAACGCACCGAGCCGGGCGGTGCCGTCTTCAGAAAGTTTGTTGGGGTCGAGCAATACTTCAGGATCGCCGTCGAGACCTTTCTGGATGTAGATGACGCTTTGATTTTGAAGGCCGTCGTTTTTGGAAAAAAGATACCATTCGCCGCGCCGGCTCGGGGATCCGATCTTCGGATAATCATAAAGTTCGGTCAAACGATTCATCACTTTTTCGCGGTACGGGATCCGTGACAAATATTCATTGGTCACTTTGTTCTGCTCGCCGACCCACGAAGCGACTTCCGCCGAATCGTTATTTTCGAGCCAGCGGTACGGATCGGCAACCTTGGTACCGAAATAGTCGTCGGTTTGGTCGCTTTTCCGGGTTTCTGGATATTTCAATTTCGACTGTGCGGGAACGGTTGTTCCGAGAAAGACGAAGACAATCGAGAAGACAATAATTTTCTTTAACATTGTAAGTATGGATCTCCCTGAAATGTTTTTTTGGTAAGTATACAACGTGTTTACAAGAATCGAAGGAACGGAACGCGTTTAAAAACTGCGAAACTCGAAAAACAACTTACCGGCCGGATAAATTGCGGGCGCGTAAGAACCGTTCCGGCGGCCAAAGTACGATCGGACTTTTCATCATCAAATTCTCTTTCAGGAAGGAATTTTTGTCTGAGTATGCGGGGCCGGCAAAAAACGAAATTGAGAAAATTTGTAAAAAAGATTGATGCTGAAAACCCGTTGAAATAAAGATTCGCCGGTTTTAAATTGACGCGTACACTAAATTTGGCCGGTCTCTTCGGTTTAAGTGAATAATCCCGTATCATTTACTTGAATTTTATTGAAGTATTCGGAAACGAATTGTTGACGAGAATTGAAAAGGACCCGATCTTATACCATTACAGGATACGGCAAAGGCGGAATGGGTGAGATTTATAGAGCATGCGATTCGAGCGGATGATTATCTGAAATAGAAGAAAGTAAAATGCAAACTATCCTTGGAGCAAACGGGCAGATCGCTGAAGAATTGGCGAGGGAACTACGCCGGAATTTTACGGATGATATTCGGTTGGTGAGCAGAAATCCAATGAAAGTAAATGATTCGGACAAGCTTTTTCCTGCCGATTTATTGGACACCGGGGCAACCGACAAAGCGGTTGCGGGAAGCGGGATCGTCTATTTGACGGTCGGTTTGCCGATGGATTCGCGGATGTGGGAAGAGCAGTTTCCGGTGATGATGCGGAATGTGATCGATGCCTG
This sequence comes from Pyrinomonadaceae bacterium, assembly GCA_041394785.1. Lineage (GTDB taxonomy): Bacteria > Acidobacteriota > Blastocatellia > Pyrinomonadales > Pyrinomonadaceae > Aridibacter. The sequence continues at coordinate 47,693 of JAWKHO010000015.1, forward strand.
CAAGAAACATCAAAGCAAACTCGTGTTTTTTGATAATACTTATATGTACGGGAAAACTGCCGAACCGCAAACGGAAGATTCTCCGTTTAAGCCGAAGGGAAGAAAATCGGTAGTGCGGGCAAATATCGCCAAGATGCTTCTCGGCGAAATGAGCGAAGGTAACATCGAAGCGGTCATTTGCCGGGCACCTGAGTTTTACGGCCCGGGACAGACACAAAGTATTACGAACACTCTGATCTTCGAAAATATAAAAGAAGGAAAAAAACCGAAGGTTCCTTTAAGCGACGATACTCTGCGAACTCTGATCTGGACTCCCGATGCCAGCCGTGCGACGGCATTGATCGGAAATACGCCGGATGCATATGACCGGACCTGGCATTTACCCTGCGATGATAAACGTCTGACATACGGGCAGATGATTGGTGTCATCTCCGATCTTTATCAAAAGAACTTTGACTACCAGATCGTAAAAATGTGGATGTTTAAGATCGGCGGTGTGTTTAGTAAACAGGCAAAAGAACTTCGGGAACTTCTGCCGCGGTATTCGGTCGATAATATTTTTGTTTCCAAAAAATTCAGGGAGAGGTTTCCGGATTTTGTGGTCACGAGCTACCGTGAAGGAATTGAAAATATTATAAAAGAGCAATAAACGATCGGCATTTAATGCGAACGAATTTTAGGACGAAAAATAAGAATAATGAAAGCTGAGATACAGAAATATAATGAAAATCTCGACCCGGCGGATACGGAGATCTGTAACACCCTCGCCCGGATCATTGACGGTGAACTAAAAGTTGCCGAAAGTAAGATCTGGCATGCGCATCCGGTTTGGTTTTTGGAAGGGAATCCGATCGTCGGTTACAGCAAACTGAAAGATTCCGTCCGGCTGATGTTTTGGAGCGGATCTGACTTTGACGAAGAACAGCTAGAACCTGGCACCGGTAAGTTCAAGGATGCTTCGTTTCGTTATACTTCAGCCGATCAGATAGTTCTGACCGACCTCAAGAGATGGCTAAAAAAATCGCAAGAGATACAATGGGATTATAAAAACCTCGTAAAAAGAAAAGGAAAACTGGAAAGATTAAAATAATATGAAAGCTACGCCCGAACACAATGCCCGGATCGCAAAAATGATATTCGGATCGGTATATCCGCATTACGTCACAAAAGTCGAGAGCAAAGGCCGGACAAAAGACGAACTACATCAGGTAATAGAATGGCTCACCGGTTTTGATGAGAAGAAAATAAAGGAATTGATCGATGAAAAAGTTACATTTGAGACATTTTTTGAGCGTGCTTCATTAAACCCGAACGCGCACCTCATCAAAGGCGTCATCTGCGGATACCGGATCGAGGAACTCGAAAATCCTTTAACGAAAAAAACGAGATACTTGGACAAACTCATTGATGAACTTGCCAAAGGCAAGGCGATGGAAAAGATCCTGAGGAAATAACAGAACACGTCTGATGACCCGGCGGAAGCGGATTTTTACAACTATCCGCATCCGGTCCGTCATGATCTGCAGAAGCTTCGATTCCTACCGCAAAATACTGCGCCGATGTCAGGCACAAGTCGGCGACGGATTTCCGTTTATGCAGGTCTGACTGCAGCAATCTCCCGGATTATTCAAATTACAGGTTGAACCGCTCGGCAGACAGGTACACGCAGGACTCGGACTTCCGTTTATGCAAGTCTGGCTGCAGCAGGCGCCCGGATTACCCAGGCTGCAGGATCCTCCATCAGGAACGCAGCCGCAGGAAGGTGACGGATTGGCATTTATACAGGTCTGGCTGCAGCATGATCCCGGATTATTAAGCGAGCACGGCAGCCCGTCACCTACGCAGCTTCCCGCCTGGCCGGAAGCCGGCACGTGAAGCCCCGTGATCAACGGCAAAACGAGTGCTGAAGCCGCCGCTTTTTGGAGCAGATCACGCCGCGAAAAATCTTTCCCGTAAGTTTCCGTCAAAAGACCAAGCTTTGATAATTCACTTAATGCAAGTTTGTAAACTTCCTCGCTTAGCTTTGGATTAGTTCGTTTCAGATCGTTATATGACGTCTTACCGTCACACGACCTGTATACAAGGGCAGAAGTTTCATTGAGGCAGTAAGCCTTATGTGACTTCAGATCATAGATGAGAAGCTCGGATCCCGTTTCCTGAACGACGAGATCACTGCTGCGGACAAACGGAAGTTTGGTCATATTTCTCCGAAAATCAGTGCTTATTAAGTTGTTGAATTCCAGTAATTTACACTTGTTTTAAAAACATTGTCAATAGAAAAAACCGCTGCGGCGCGAAAAAAATATTCATCGTGAATTTCGCTCCTTTTTTTCGGCAAGAGCGGTGATCTTTTGGCTAGTAAAATCGGACGTTTCTAACATTCATTTCCCGATTGCCGGTTAAATCTTTCGATCTAAGAAAACTAATAAGTTCACAAAATGGCCGGTGATTTCACGAAATCTTTTTACCCTTTTATGTAATTCCTGAATTTTTTATTTCAACGCATTTTTCAATTTAATGCGCAACTGTTTGTTTGCGCTTGCACCCGCAACCGTTTTGTTGCATAATCCCAAATCATGAGAAGAGATATTTTCCAGGCCATTGCAGACCCGACACGAAGAGGAATAATTGCACTCATTGCACTTCAGGCAATGACGCCGAACGCGCTTGCGGAAAACTTTGATACGACAAGACAGGCGATATCGAAGCACCTGCAGATACTAACGGAGTGTGAACTGGTTGTCAGAGAACAAAAAGGACGGGAAATTTATTATTCACTCGAGATCGAAAAAATGAAAGAGATCGATGAATGGTTAGAACAATACAGACTGATCTGGGAAGGCAAGTTCAAACAGCTCGATGAGTTGCTTGCCGAGTTAAAAGAACAAGAGAAATAGGAGCGAAAAAAATGAAACCTGCAGAAGCAAGTCTGCCGTCAGAGACCGACGTACTCGTAAAACGGAGCTTTGACGCTCCCGTCAAACTGGTTTGGCGGGCATATATGGAACCTGAACTTATGCGCCGTTGGTGCGGCGGTCATCCGGGCTGGTCAATGCCGGTCTGCGAGATGGATATGCGCGTCGGCGGCCGGTACCGCTGGCGTTGGCGCAGTGATGAGGACGGTCAGGAATTTGGATTCACCGGCGAGGTCCTCGAGGTCGATCTGCACGAGCGAATCGTCCATACGCAGATCTTTGATCCCGGTGAATTGGGCGTTTCCATGGGAGGCGAACAATCGATAATAACCGTCACGTTTGATGAATCAGATGGGATCACAAATGTGGCGACGATGATCAGGTTCGCTTCAAAGTCCGATCGTGATGATGCGCTTGCAACAGGCATGACAGACGGTATGGAAGTAAGCTACACGCGGCTCGACAAACTGCTGACCGAAGTTTGACAAGTTGTGATCGACAAGATTTGGCGCGGTTTATATCTGCGGGTAGATCAAAAAAAATTAATTTGGCTGGTTCTTAAATTCGGGAAAAGCGGATTACCGGGGCTGAAGTGTGCCCGTAAAACCCGGGCTTCTCTCCATAAAACCAGCATCACTTAAGATTGGAGAAAATGATATGGAAATGGAATTTAATGTTGATAAAGAGACAAAGACGGTATCCGTAAAAAGAGATTTTGCGGCAGGACTTTCGCTGGTTTGGGACGCATATACAAAACCGGAACTGCTCGATAAATGGTGGGCGCCGAAACCCTTTACGTCGAGGACAAAGGTAATGGACTTCACGGTTGGCGGGAAAAGATTTTATGCGATGGTCAGCCCCGAAGGAGAAGAGCGCTGGGTTCTTCAGAAATTCACTTCGATCACGCCAAAAACAAATTTCAAGCTTTTCAATGCGTTTGCGGATAAAGACGAGAATATGGAATTACCCGGATCGGACTGGGATCTCAATTTCAGCGAGCATGAAGGAACAACAACAGTCAGTATTTCAATCTATAACGAATCACTCGAGCGACTGGAAAGGATGATCGAATTCGGTTTCATCGAGGGATCGCGGGCGCAACTCAAGAATCTGGACGAGCTGCTTGAAGAGTTAATAAAAGAAACGGAGACAAACTTTTGAGAAAACTACTAAATTCGCGCGCAGCTATTTACGTTGCAGTTTTTATAATGATGCTGTCAGCTGCGGGCATCGCAACGGGACAGCAAAAAGCCAAAACCGGTTATGCTCCGGTTAATGGAATCAGTGTTTATTACGAAGTGCACGGTGAGGGAAAACCGCTGGTTTTGCTCCATGGCGCCTTTTATACGATCGAGATGAACTGGGCGGAACTGATCCCCGAATTGTCAAAAACAAGAAAAGTGATCGCCATTGAATTTCAGAGCCACGGACACTCACCCTATTCCGACAGAAAACTTGACACCGTATCGCTGGCAAAGGATGTCGAGGGCGTTTTGGATCATTTGAAAATTGACCGTGCGGATGTGGCAGGATACAGCATGGGAGGCTCGGTGGCTTACCAGTTTGCTGTACAAAGTCCTGAACGGTTGGGAAAGCTGGTAGTGATTTCTTCTACACATAAATCGGACGGCTGGCTGCCCGAGGTAAACGGAGCATTCAAAGATTTTAAGCCGGAGTTTTTTGACAACTCGCCGCTCCATACTGCTTACAATAAAGCGGCGCCGGATAAGACAAAATGGAGAAAATTTATCGAGCAGATGATCGTTTTTGCCGACGAGCCGTTCGATATCGGGGATTCCAATATCGCAAAAATTAAGTCTCCGGTCTTACTGATCGCGGGTGACAACGATGGTCTGGACAAAGTTGAGTTAATGAAAACCTATAAGCTCCTGGGAGGCGGGATCACCGCTGATATGGCGCCAATGCCGAGATCACAATTGGCGATTGTGCCTTCGCAGGGACATGTCAGCCTGATGATGCAGACAGAAACGATCCTCGGTTATTTGAATAGCTTTTTGGAGTAGTCAAAATATGAATGCAAAAAAACAAATAAAAGAGTTTATTGCCGGCCATCCGGAGCCGAAGCGCGGTGAGATACAGCAGCTGCATGATCTCATTCTGGGTTTGAACCCGGGATGTAAATTGTGGTTTCTCGATGGTAAAGACGCGAGCGGCAAGGTCGTTTCAAATCCGGATATCGGATACGGGACCCGCGACCATAAATACGCCGACGGATCAGTTCGCGAGTTTTATCAGATCGGCATGAGTCCGAACAAGACCGGCATCTCGGTGTATATCCTCGGTATCGAAGATAAAAAATATTTAGCCGAAACCTATGGAAAAGATCTCGGCAAGGCAAAGGTGACCGGGTACTGTATAAAATTCAAAAGCGTGAAAGATATAGATCTTGAGGTGCTTGAGAGAGCGATAAGGGATCGATTTGAGAACCCGTAGACCTGTGTCAGAACCGCGAGCGATAGCGACCGGGTTTTCAAGCCAGAACCGCAAGCGATAGCGAACGGGTACCCAAGTCAAAACCGAGAGCGATAGCGACCCGGTACGCCATGTCAGAACCGAGAGCGGTAGCGACCGGGTACTCTAGCAAGAGCCGCAAACAATAGTCATCCGGCACCTGCGGCGATGCAGATCAACAAGAAAGCTACTCCAGCGGTTTGTTTTATAGTAAAATCACCGCTACAAATTCAGGCATCTTGTAAGTGGATATAGTATGAACAAATCAGTCCCCGCCGGAACAGAGAGTGTCCGGCCTTTCCTGCCGGCAAAAGATTTCGACTTGTCAAAACGCTTTTCTGGAGCACTGGGTTTTACAAATCTTTTGGACACCGACGAGGTGGCGATTTTCAAGATCGGAACGACCAGTTTCATTCTTCAAAGTTATTACCAGAAAGAATGGGCGGAAAATTTTATGATGCAGCTCATGGTCGATGATCTGGACACTTGGTGGGCTCACATCGAGTCGCTGGATCTGCCGGCAACATTCGGCGTGTCCGAACCGAAGCCTCCGGCGGTACAACCGTGGGGACTGCGTATCGCCTACGTCGTTGATCCTTCAGGCGTGCTTTGGCACGTTGGGCAGCGCCGACCAGACACGCTGCATGATTTTTGAGAATTAGTTCAAGTCCTCAAGTCAGAACCGCGAGCGGTAGCGACCGGGTTTTCAATCATCCAGCACCGGGCACGACACCGTCCTGATACCTCAAGTCAGAACCGAGAGCGGTAGCGACCGGGTTTTCAACTATCCAGCACCGGGCACGATACCGTCCTGATACCTCAAGTGAGAACCTAGAGCGATAGCGACCGGGTTCATAGGGTTAACGCAATGTGGAATGATACAGATATACCTTTGGCAGTTTTCCTCACGTTTCGATCTTATGGGACGTGGCTTCACGGTGATGAGCGCGGCTCTGTTGATCGTCATAACAACTTCTATCGCACGCCCAGATTTCCTGCAAACAGCGATTGGCGGAAACACAATAAGGAACTTCTTTTTCACCCACCCGTAAAACTTAATGCCGCTCAAAGAAAGTCCATTGAGCGTTCGATCCGCGACACTTGCGAGAAACGAGGTTGGACGCTTTTTGCGATGAATGTCAGGACGAATCATGTCCACGCTGTCGTTGGCACCGGCGGGAAAAAACCGGGCGATGCTTTGATCGCTTTGAAAGCAAACGCAACCCGGTTTCTTCGCGAAGACAAACTCTGGAATGATAAACACAGTCCCTGGGCAGCAAAAGGAAGCAAGCGAAATATGTGAAACGAGGATAGTATTTGGGAAGCGAGTAACTACGTGAAAAATGAGCAGGGTGAAGATCTGCCGGACTTTGACTGGTGGTGAAAGCCTGGTCGCTATCGTGCCCGGTGCTGAATAGTTGAAAACCCGGTCGCTATCGCTCTCGGTTCTGACATGAGGAACCGAGACCGTATCGTGGTTGGTACTGATTGGTTGAAAACCCGGTCGCTATCGCTCTCGGTTCTGACATGGCGTACCCGGTCGCTATCGCTCTCGGTTCTGACATGGGGAACCGGGACTGTATCGTGGTCGGTGCTGGCCGGTTGAAAACCCAGTCGCTATCGCTCTCGGTTCTGACAGGAAGAACCCGTTCGCTATTGCTCTCGGTTCTGACAGGAGGAACCCGGTCGCTATCGCTCTCGGTTCTGACTTGAGTGCCCGGTCGCGATTGCTTCCGGTTCTGACTGGTGGAATATTTGAAAGTAAGGTCGTTTTGGCTGGGGCGCAGTAAATCTGTACTGCGTGGAAAAAAAAGAGTAGCGGTTATAAATCTGGTAGTGATCAAGTAAATTGTTGAAAATTTGTCTTTATCTTCCGCATAATGAAAAAATCTATGACCTATTATCTGCGCGAAATACAGAGGATAAAAAATAAGTGCTACGCAAATGAGGCACAGATCGAGAACGTTATAAAGACGCGGCATTTCATTGAAGAAAATTTGGACAAAGAAGTGACTTTAACGATGCTTTCCCGCGCGCGGTTTACTTCTAAATTTCACCTCCAGCGTTTGTTCAAAAAATACTATGGTCAAACGCCAAAGCAATACCTGGCGGAAAAGCGGATTGAAAAGGCAAAAGAGCTTCTGAAAAACGGAAGCAGTGTTACTGAAACTTGCTTTGACGTCGGGTTTGAAAGCCCGAGTTCATTCTGCACCTTTTTTAAGGGACGGGTCGGATGCACGCCTTCGGATTTTAAAAAAGAGCAACTTTCACAAAGTAATGGATAATCCGTTTTAGTAAACTGAGCCTATCAGCCTAGAGTTTAATAAAATCAGGAGAACAGAAAATGAGAGTGAAAGTTGTAAGTATTCCGGTTCAGGATCAGGAAAAAGCATTAGCGTTTTATACCGAAAAACTGGGTTTTGTAAAAAAGGTGGATGTTCCGCTCAGTGAAGATACCAGATGGTTGACCGTTGTGAGCAAAGAGGAACAGGACGGAACAGAAATATTGCTTGAGCCCGCGCCAAATCATTTCGAGCCTGCAAAAATTTATCAAAAAGCACTCTTCGATGCCGGGATACCTTACACGCAGTTCAGCGTTGATGATGCCCGCAAAGAATATGAAAGACTTGTGAATATGGGAGTCGAATTCAGCGTTGAGCCGACAGAAATGGGAACGGTGAAAATCGCAGTTTTTAATGATACATGCGGAAATAATATTCAAATTGTAGAAATGCTTTGAAAATAAGAACGCTGTTATTATTATCGTCGTTCTGGTTTAAGGGAGAACTGATTTAAGAAGATGCTGACCGAAATCAATCCAAAACTACCGATGCGTGACAAAGATGTGACGCGGGATTTTTATCTAAGTAAACTCGGTTTTGACCAATGGGGCGGAGATTATGACGGGTATCTGATGGTGCAAAAAGATCAGGTTCAGATACATTTCTTTGAGTTCAACGAACTCGACCCAAAGGAAAACTACGGTCAGGTTTATATCCGCACCGATGATATTGACGGATTGTATCGATCATTTCTGGACCGCCGTGTGCCCATCCATCCAAACGGGGCACTGGCTGAAAAACCCTGGGGGCAGAAAGAATTCTCGGTCCTCGATCCGGACAACAATCTGCTGACGTTCGGAGAGAGCGTTTGAATTGCGGATCAGACGATTTTGAAAATAGTCGCTTAGAGCGGCTATTTTTTTGTCTGAATTTGGATTCACGGTCTTCTGCGAAGGTTGGGATAACACGAATTCAATAGAGAAACGCGAAAAAGACAGAATGCGAAAAGACGGAGGATCTTCAGATGTTCGCGGTTTGTTTACAATTCTTTACAGTCGGATTCTTCTCATTGATGTTTAATCTATTATACAATTTTTGTTCGTAAAAAAATTACATCATGTCTGGCAATTATTTTATGCAATCAATAGTTTTTAAATCGCTGATGATCCTTTCTGCGATCGTAATCGGATCGTCATGCAGTTCTTCGCGGGCGGGTGATGATTCCGGCGGCGGGAACAAAGGAACCGAAGAAAAAAAGGTCATTGGCGTAACGATCGGCAAGACGGTTGCGCGCGAGGTTCCGGCGTATATCCAGGCGACCGGGAGTTTGGTCGCGGATGAAACATCGGATATCGCACCGAAAGTTGCGGGAAAGATAACGAATGTTTATGCGAACGTTGGCGAATTCGTCGGAAGCGGTAAGATTATCGCAAAGATTGATGACAGAGATGCGCGGCTCCGTTTGGCGGAGGCAGAAGCCAATGTCAAACAGACGAGAGCTGCAGTCCGCCAGGCGGAAGCGCGGCTCGGACTATCGCCAAACGGCAAATTCAATTCATCGGCAATCCCTGAAGTTCGGGCAGCAAACGCAAATTATGAGCAGATGCTTGCCGAATTGAAACAGGCCGAAGCAAATGAAACGCGCTATCGCGAACTTGTTGAAACGGGCGATGTATCGATGGCGACGTACGAACAGTACCGCACAAACCGCGACACGGCCCGCGCACGGCTGAATTCTTCAAAGCAAAGTCTTGAAGCTGCGGTCAATACGGCGAAGCAGAGCAATCAGGCTATAAAAAGTGCGGAAGCGGCGGTAGAAGCCGCTCAGACGCAGGTTGCAACGGCGCGCCAGGCAGTTGCGGATACGGTGGTCTATGCTCCGTTTTCAGGGTTTATTAGTGAGCGTCAAACCGCCGTCGGGGAATATGTGACTTCTTCTACGCCGATCGCGAAACTATTAAGATCCAATCCGATAAAGATCCAGATCCAGGTCCCTGAGGCGGATGTGCCGCAAATCGCCATCGGACGCGGTGTTTCGATCGAGGTAGATGCGTATAAAGACCGCAGATTCAGCGGCGTAGTAACAGCGGTAAATCCGGCGATCGACCCGACTTCGCGGGCGGCGACCGTCGAAGCTCAGATCCAGAACGGCGATAACTCACTTCGCTCCGGCATGTTTGCAACGGCGAGGATCACGCGGGAAGGCGGAAGCACGGGAATTTTTGTTCCGAAATCCGCGATCTTTAATGATCAGGCGACCCAGAGCCACCGCGTATTTGTTATCGAAAAGAATGTGGCGAAATTAAAGGTTGTTCAACTCGGACTCGAGGAAGATGATTATTATCAAATTCTTTCAGGCGTTGAGGCTGATCAGACGGTTGCAACGAGTAATCTCGACCAGCTTTATGAGGGAGCGAATGTGTCATTTTAATTATAAATTCAAAGTTCAAAATTCAAAGTGGCATTATTGTTAGTAATTTTTTCATTTTTAACTTTCAATTTTTAATTCTTAAAGAATTATGCAATGGCTAGCTGAAATTTGTGTTAATCGTCCGGTATTTGCAACTGTCATCGTTTTGTTTTTAACGGTTGTCGGCGGCTTTAGTTTTTTCACGCTCGGCGTTGATCGTTTTCCAAAGATCGATGTTCCGACGATCTCGGTTCGTACCTCCAATTCGGGTGCGGCACCGGAAGAGATCGAATCGGAGATCACCGATTATATCGAGGGTGCGGTGAATACCGTTCCCGGCGTAGAGGAGATGCGTTCGACGTCTTCGCGCGGCAGTTCGAACGTGACGGTTACGTTCAATCTCGAAAAAGATCCTGATCAGGCCTATCAGGAGCTACAGCAAAAAATTTCAACCATTACCAATCGTCTGCCCGAAACGGCCGATCCACCGCAGATCAGAAAATCGGACCCCGATTCGAGTCCGGTTCTGATCTATTCGATCAGCGCACCGCGAAATGCGATAGAGCTGACGAATATGGTGGAAAATTTGGTCCAGGAAAGGATCGAATCGGCTGACGGCGTCGGTGAAGTTCAGATCTTTGGTGCGCGTGAAAGAGTGGTAAAGATTTTGATCAGTCCGGATCGGCTTCGCGCTTATAACCTTTCAGTTACGGATGTAACCAATGCCGTCAGGTCGCAAAATCTTGAGCTTCCCGGTGGTGATCTCACGGAAGGCGCAAAAACTCTCGGTTTGCGTACGATGAGCAAACTTAAAGATATCAAAGAATTCTCGGAGATCGTTATCACATCGAAAAACGGATTTCCGATAAAGATAAAGGATATCGGACGCGTCGATGACAGCGGTGCGGATGCTACCTCAGCCGCTTCGCTCAATGGTGTTCAGTCGGTTTCGGTGGCGGTCAGAAAACAGTCCGGTTCGAATACGATCCAGCTTATTAAAAACGTAAAAACGCGGATGGACGAGATAATTCCTAATCTTCCGGACGATTTTACGGTTGTAAAAACGCGCGACCAATCGGAGTTTATCGAAAATTCACTTCACGCGATCGAAGAACACCTGATAATCGGCGGCTTGCTCGCGGCGATCGTCGTATTTTTATTCCTCTGGAATTTCCGCTCAACGCTGATCGCAGCGCTCGCGATCCCGACATCGATCATTGCCGCCTTTGCTGTGATCGCCGCGCTTGGTTATACGCTTAACCAAATGACGATGCTCGCGCTGACACTGATGGTGGGGATCGTGATCGACGATGCGATCGTTGTACTTGAAAATATTTACCGCTTTATCGAAGAAAAAGGAATGGATCCTTTCCGGGCGGCAATTGAAGGTACTCGCGAGATCGGGTTGGCGGTTTTGGCGACAACGCTTTCGCTTCTGGCGGTATTTATTCCGGTCGGATTTATGACCGGGATCGTCGGCAGATTTATGTCGTCGTTTGGTTTAACAAGTGCTGCGGCGATCGCGGTTTCGCTCGTCGTTTCGTTTACCATTACGCCGATGCTTGCCGCCCGCTGGCTGAAGAAGAAGAAACATTCAAAATTGGAGGTTCAAGATTTAAAGTCAGAAGAAGAGATTAACTTTGAAGATGACCAACTTCTTCATGCCCAAATAAACCAAGAAAATCAGTTTGCAGGAATTGACGCGGAAGAATCCTTGAATCTTGAATCTGAAATCCTGAAATCTGAAAAGGAATCAAAAGATTCCTGGTTCTACAGCAAGATCGACGCGACTTATACATTTCTTCTGAAACTTTCGATGCGTTTCCGCTGGGCGGTTGTTCTGCTTTGTATATTGGTGGTCGCCTCGATCTATCCGTTATTTAACTTTGTTGGGATGGCATTTTTGCCGGATGAAGATGAATCGGCATTTGATATCAATTTCCGCGGTCCGCAGGGAACATCGCTTTCGGCGACTCAGTCTATCCTGGACCGGATCGCAAGAGATCTTCGCGAGCAGCTTCCCGAAGTGAAGAGTACGCTTGTTTTGGCCGGGTTTGGCGGCGGCGGCGGAAACGGCGGCCGTATATTTGTTACGCTCAAGCCGGTTTCCGAGCGCGATATTTCGCAGGCACAATTGATAGATAAATCGCGAAAGATCACAAAAAAATACTCAAACAAGGATTATCGCGTAAATATTTCTGGTTCGTCCTCGATCTCCGGAAGTCTGGGATTGGGCCGCGGCGGTTCGGGACTCGGTTTTTATATAGCCGGGCCGGATCAGGAGAAACTAAAACAATACGGCGAGGCACTGGTCGCAAAACTCGAGAATGACCCGTTGTTTCGTGATCCCGACACTTCAAACGAAGAAGGATCACCCGAATTGCAGGTTGTGATCGACAGACAAAAGGCGGCCGATCTAGGTGTCAAGGCCGGGGATGTAGCACAGGCGCTGAATATTTATTCCGCCGGACAGCAGATCTCGACATATAGTGAGGGAACGGAACAATATGACGTGATCGTTCAGGCCGATGATAAGTTCAGGCGTGATCGAAACAGTCTTCAGTATTTTACGGTCAACTCGGCCACAGGCGTTCCGATCAGTCTTGAAAAGCTCGTCAAGATCACCGAAGGAAAGAGTCCGGCATCTATCAGTCGTTTGAACCGTCAAAGACAGGTTACTATCTCGGCCGGACTTCCGCCGAACACTTCGGAAGCCGATGCACTTAAAAAGCTTGAATCTTATGCGGCTGAATTAAATCTGCCGCCCGAATACCGTACCGGTGTTACGGGACAATCAAAAGAGCTGCAGCGTGCTTATGAGGCGTTTTTATATGCCTTCCTGCTTTCGTTCGTATTTATGTATCTGATTTTGGCGGCGCAGTTTGAGTCGTTTATCCATCCGGTTACGATCCTTTTGTCGCTCCCGTTATCGATCCCTTTTGCGCTTCTTTCAACCGCTCTGGCCGGACAGACGCTGAATATATTCTCGGCGCTCGGGATCCTGCTGTTGTTCGGTATCGTTAAGAAAAACGCGATCCTCCAGATCGATCATACGAATCACCTGCGGTCGAAAGGGATGGAACGGTATGACGCGATAATTCAGGCAAACCGCGACCGCTTGCGGCCGATCCTGATGACGACTCTGGCACTTGTTGCAGGTATGATCCCGCTCACGCTCGGAACCGGTGCGGGAGCTGCAACAAATCGATCGATCGGAATTCTGGTCGTCGGCGGGCAATCGCTTTGTTTGCTTTTAACGCTGCTTGCAGTTCCGGTTTTCTATTCGATATTTGACGATGCGCAGGAATCAAATATTGGACGCGGACTATTGAGAATTTATGACAAATTCAAGTTCGGTGTCTTACGTCCTGCGTTTGAAAAGATCGCGGGAATGTTCAGAGTGTCGAAGAGCAAGGTGAAGGAAAAGGCCGAAGCCGCAGAAACAAATTTAGGTGGTAATAGTGAGAGTTATGCCGAACCGAGTAGTAGAAATTAGTTCAGCCGCCGGAAAAAATTTCCGCGCGTTTTTTGAAAGTAAATATAGATCAATTACTGCGGTCGGCAGTTTACCGGGGATGGGTAAACTGTTTTTGGCTCTGACGATCGTAGTCTTTTCCTTTGCTTCGATCATTGCGCAAACACAGCCGACTCCGACTCCACAAGCTACGCCTACTCCGACACCCGGCAACCAAAATGATATTACGCCCGCGGTTCTTCCGGATGATCCGCCGCCGGTCGCGCCGAATTTTGAAGCCCCGCTTCGTCCATTGCCGAGCGCCGACCGGATCGGTGTTGACAACTCCCGGCAGCTGACCTTGACGCTTGAAAAGGTAGTCGAAATGGCGCTTCAAAACAGCAATGATATCGATGCGACCAGAAACGACGTGAGGATCGCAGAATACAATCTGAGGGCAAGCGAAGGGGTTTACGATCCGCTTTTTTCGACCAGGAGTTATTTTGAAAGTGCGACAACACCGACAGCTTCGACGATCGGCGGTGCCGTAAATGGTTCTGTAACGCAGCGGCGTTTCTTTGGCTCGGCCGGCGTCAGCGGATTTTCACCCTATTCCGGTGGTTCATATTCGGCTGACTTTTCGACGTCGCGCCTGCGGACGAGCAACTTGAACGCAACACTCAATCCGCAGTTTCCAACGGCTTTGACCTTTACCTATGTTCAGCCGCTTTTTCGCGGAAGAAAGATCGACAATAACCGCAGACAGATCGAGATCGCGAAGAAGAACCTGAGTTTGTCCGATTCACAGTTTCGGCAGCGCGCGATCGAAGTGATCGCCCGGGTCGAACAGGCTTACTGGGATCTGGTCTATTCACTGAGGAATTTGCAGGTTCAGATCGACGCTGTTAAACAGGCGCGGCAGCAGCTCGAAAGCAATCAACGTCTGGTTTCGAAAGGCGCTCTTGCTCCGATCGACATCGTCGCGGCCAATTCGCAGATCACGACGTTTGAGCAAAACGTCTATACCGCGCAGGAAGACGTAACACGTGCTGAAAACAATCTTAAAACGTTGATGCTGGCCGATCGTTCGGCGCCCGAATGGTCGCGTCCGATCACGCCGATCTCTGAGATCAGCCTCAGTCCGCCGCTCGTCGATCTCGAAGTTGCGACGATCGACGCTTTAAGAAATCGTCCGGAGATCGCTCAGTTTCGAACGAGCGATGAGATAAACAAGATCGATGAGAGATATTTCCGTGATCTGACAAAACCGCAGATCGATCTTTTCGGAACGTACACGATGCAGGGTTTGGCGGGAACACCAAAGGTCGGTTCGACAACTGTTCCGGCGAATCTTTCGGGCACATATTTTAATTCTCTGGGCAATTTGATCCAGCAGGATTATCCGACCTATCAGGTTGGTGTTCAGATCACACTTCCCTGGGGCAATCGCACGGCGAAGGCTAATCTCGGCAGAACTCTGGTTCAGGGTGAGCGGATCGAGAATCAAAAAGCTCAGGCTGAACAAATTATCGAGGCCGAAGTCCGGAATTCGCTTCAGGCTTTAAGGTCCGCCGAAGCGAGGCTCAAAGCAGCGGTCGCGACGCGGAAATCGGCGGAACAGCTTTATCAAAGTGAAGAGCGTCAGTTCAGAGCAGGCACGACGACATTTTATCTGGTTCTTCAGCGACAAACCGATCTGATCACCGCACGCGGCCGCGAACTTCAGTCGCAGACCGATCTGAATAAAGCGATCTCGGAATTCCAACGGGCGACCGGAACGACGCTCAATGCAAATAATGTAACTGTAACTGATACGACCTTAACCAGAGTTGATCCAAAAACAGGAGGAGGCTCGCAGGACAGCGCGGTTACCGTTATCGATTGATAGAGTAACGCCACCGTCTCGGTGGCTGTGGCTGCGGCATCTTGCCGCCGCCAATGCGGCAAATCGTTAAGCCGCATGAGAGCGAGACGCTCTCACGACAGCCGTCGGGACGACGGCGCTACGCTTTTCAGACAGCCTCTCTCGTGAGTGCGTCCCATACTCACTTTTCTAACCGTAAGTTTAATAAAAAAGGCGGCAAGATGCCGCCCGGATAATAGTAGTGGAGTCTTAGTGATATTTCGGAACACTCGGATCGATCTCATCCGACCAGGCCGTGATACCGCCGACCAGATTCGACATTTCTCCATCAAATCCATATTGCTGCAAAGCCTGGATCGCACGCGCGCTTCTTCCGCCCATTTTACAGTGGACAACGATTTCTTTTGAACTATCGATCTCATCCATTCGCTGGATGATCTCTCCGAGCGGTATCAATTTCGCGCCTTCGATTTTCGCGGTCGCCCATTCATCCGGCTGCCGGACGTCTATCAGTTCGATATCTTCCCCGGCGTCCAATTTAGCCTTGAGCTCTTTAACGGTGATCTCTTTCATGTCTTTTGAAGTTTCTCCTGATAAATAATCTTTAGCTCATTTTAGACCGATTTTTTGGCGGCCGCATTCTTTCGGCTTAGATTTTTTTCCATTTCGAGGATAGTTTTTGTGGTCTGCAAAACAGTATCCGGATTGAGTGAGATCGAATTGATCCCTTTTTCAACCAGAAACTCCGCAAACTCGGGATAATCGGACGGCGCCTGTCCGCAGATGCCGATCTTTTTGCCGTTTCTGATCGCGGCTTCGATCGCGATCGCAACCATTTTCTCGACGGCTCCGTTTCGTTCGTCAAACAAATGGGCGACCATTTCCGAATCACGGTCAAGACCAAGGGCAAGCTGCGTCAGATCATTTGAACCGATCGAATATCCGTCAAAAACTTTGAGGAATTCGTCGGCAAAAACAACATTTGCCGGAAGTTCGCACATCGCGTAGATCTCGAGATCATTTTCGCCCTGTTTCAGACCGAATTCGGCCATAAGTTTGATCACCTTCTCGCCTTCCTCGACGGTTCTGCAAAACGGGATCATCGCCTTCACATTGGTCAAACCCATATCTTCGCGCACGCGCTGCATCGCCTGACACTCCAATCTGAAACCGGCTTTGTAGCGGTCATCGTAATAACGCGACGCTCCGCGGAAACCGAGCATCGGATTTTCCTCGTCAGGCTCGAATTCGCCGCCGCCGATCAGTCTTGCATACTCGTTTGATTTGAAATCGGACATCCGGACGATCACCGGCTTCGGATAAAATGCCGCCGCGATCTTTGCAATACCTTCGGCAAGCCGCCGTACAAAGTATTCTTTCGGATCTTCTTCGCCGATCTTTTCGGCGATAATTTTTACTTCGGTCTCTTTTTCAAGGTTTGGATAATTTATCAGCGCCATCGGATGGATCCCGATGTGGTTGTTGATGATAAATTCGAGCCGCGCGAGTCCGACGCCGTCATTCGGATACATTGCCGCAGAAAACGCCAGATCGGGATCGCCGACGTTCATCATCACCTGTGTATTCGGTCGTTTATCGGATTCGATCACCGTTTTTTCCACTGTGTATTCAATATTTCCGTAGTAAACATTGCCGACCGCGCCTTCCGCACAGGAAACCGTCGCTTCAGTCCCGCTTCGCAAAACCTTTGTTGCGTCTTCCGTACCGACTATGCAGGGAAGTCCGAGTTCACGGCTGATGATCGCGCTGTGACAGGTTCTGCCGCCGCGGTCGGTGACTATCGCAGAGGCGCGTTTCATGATCGGTTCCCACGCCGGATCGGTCATTGACGTAACAAGAATATCTCCCGCTTTAAAGTCTTTTATATGATCCGGATCAAGCAAAACATGGATATTTCCCTGACCGATCTTTTCTCCGACCGCAACACCCGAAACGAGCGGCGTGCCGTGGTTATCCGAGAGCGTGTAGTTTTCTATAAAGTTTTGTTCTTTCTGCGTGTGAACCGTTTCAGGTCGTGCCTGAAGAATGAATAGTTCGCCGGTTACGCCGTCCTTCGCCCATTCGATATCCATCGGCTGATGTTTTCCGGCGCGTTTTGAATAATGGTCTTCGATCGCACAAGCCCATTTGGCAAGCTGCAGCACTTCAAAACCCGCAAGACAAAAACGCTTTCTTTGAGAATCGACTACATCGCGCACCTGCGTTCCCGTCCCGTCGTCAGCAAAAACCATTTTTACTTCTTTGACGCCCATTTTGCGGGTTATGATCGGCCGGAATCCTTCTTTCAAAGTCGGTTTGAAAACGATCCATTCATCCGGAGTTGCCATTCCCTGAACAACCGCTTCGCCCAATCCCCAGGCGCCGTTAATAACGACTGCCTCGCGAAATCCGCTTTCCGTATCGAGCGTAAACATCACTCCGGAACACGCGGTATCCGAACGCACCATCGGCTGAACACCGATCGAAAGCGCAACGTCAAAATGATTAAAACCGCGGGCCGTCCGGTAGGATATCGCCCGGTCAGTCCACAAGGATGCAAAGCATTCATGACACGCCTGGATCAAACGGCGGTCGCCCTGCACGTTTAATATCGTATCCTGCTGTCCTGCAAAAGAGGCGTCCGGAAGATCTTCAGCGGTGGCTGACGAACGAACCGCCACCGAGAAATTTTTAACGCCGATCCTTTCACCCAGAGCTTTATGCGCATCCCAGATCGCATGTCGAAGGTCATCCGGAAAAGGAGTTTCGAGCATTAGACGCCTTGCTTCTTTTCCGACACGGGCAAGCTCGTCGAGGTTTTCAACGTCGAGTCCTTTTAATAATTTCTGCAGGTTTTTCTTAAGATCGTTGGTTTCAAGCAGGCGGTGATATGCATGACAGGTGGTCGAAAAGCCGTCAACGGCGCGGACGCCTTTCGACGTGAGTTCGCGAAATAATTCGCCTAAACTCGCACACTTCCCGCCGACCAGATCTACATCGTCGGCACTAACTTCGCTTAAATTGAGAACTAGTGGTTTTGTCATTGCTTTATAAATTTCGCTGAATGCTTTTGTCTTTTTTTGAGTTATTTATAACGCGCTGAAAAGCGAATGTCTAATATGTTACAAATATTTGAACGATAAATTTATTATGTGTTCAACATCTTGAACTGGTAAACAAAAAAAGGACTCGCACATAAGTGCTCGTCCTTTTTCGCCTGAGGGTCGAAGTAGCAACCCGATCAGATCCTTAACCCGTTTCGTTCAAGAAGCATTTCAAACCCTGTTTTATCCACGGCTTTGATATATGCGTCCTTCGGTTCAACGATGCCCTTCTTACACAGATCGATCATCGCGTCGTTAAGCATTACCATTCCTTTATTCTTACCCGTCTGCATTGCCGAAGGGATCTGGAAAGTTTTTCCTTCCCGGATCAGATTCGAGATCGCGGGTGTGACCAGTAAAACTTCAAGCGCCGCAATGCGTCCGCCGCCGACCTTCGGAAGCAGTGTTTGCGCGATCACTCCGCGGAGAGATTCGGAAAGCATAACTCGGATCTGTTGCTGGCGGTCTGCCGGAAACTGATCGATTATCCGGTCAACGGTCGAAGGCGCCGTTGATGTATGAAGAGTTCCGAAAACAAGGTGACCGGTTTCTGCAGTTTCGATCGCAATAGATATCGTTTCGAGATCGCGCATTTCGCCGACGAGAAGAATATCGGGATCTTCACGGAGTGCGGCACGCAGCGCGCCTTTGAAGGAATCCGTATGATTATGAACTTCACGCTGGTTGACAAGGCATTTCTTATTTTCGTGGACAAACTCTATCGGGTCTTCGATCGTGATTATATGATCTTCGCGGTCGCGGTTTATGTAATCGACCATTGCACAAAGCGTTGTGGATTTACCCGATCCGGTCGGACCAGTCACAACGACAAGACCTTTCGAGAGTTTACAGAGATCGAGAATATGTTTTGAAAGGCCGAGGGTTTCGGCAGTCAATATATCGCTCGGGATGATCCGGAAAACTCCGCCCATTCCCTTGCGGTCCATAAAGATATTTGCCCTGAATCGTGCAAGGCCTTCGATCTCATACGCAAAATCGGTATCGTGAACCTCCGCGAACTCTTCGACATTTTTTTTCGGCATTATCGATGTGAGCAAAGTTTTTACCGATTCTGCGGTCAGTTCCGGATAACCTTCACCGAGAAGCGCCATTTTTCCGTCACGACGAACCATCGGCGGCATAGAGACGCTCATATGAAGATCGGAAGCTCCGATATCGGCCATCTTTCGAAAGAGTTCGTCCATCTTTTGCTGCGGCTGTCCGTTTGCGGTTACACTCGCCGGGGCTTCAAAGCTTTGAGATTGAGGTGCCGGTACAGCGTGGCGAACGGGTTCAGGAGAAACAGCTGATTGGGTGATGATTGGGATCGGCCCCCGCTCTGCTTGTGGTTCCGCTCCGGCAGGATCTGGAGCCGCTGATAATTCATCGGACGCAGATCCCCCGGCAGTTGGTTCGACTCCGGATAGTACTTCAGGCTGGTCGATCACCGGCTCGACGTCAACATATTCAACCACGCTTTCCCGCGGCTCCTCTTTTTTATTGAGCGCGGCGGCTTCCTGTTTTGCATTTGCGCGTTCGATTTCGTACTCGCGCGCAAGCGCGTCGAGTGCGGAAACCGGTCCGGGAATCTTTGGTGCTGAAGATCCGGTATCATTATCGGGAACTTGTTCTTGCGGTGCAGCGAGCTCCGGGGTATTTGGTGACGGAATGTTTGCAGGAGTTTCTAATTGAGGCGTCCCGCCCGTGTTGGCCGATGCGAGGCTCACGACGACGTTGAATCCGGACGGTGATTTTTTTACAGAGAAATTGAATTTCCCGAGCATATGCGGATGGGTAAATTTTACTTCATCCTGATTTGGAAGCTGCAGCTTTACATCTGCCGGGATCAGCTCAAAAACCATGCTGTTTATTTGCGCTCCCATCAGCGGATTTTCGGACACATTGATGTTGCCGCTTGATGTCGTCACATAAGGGCTTTTGTTTGGTTCGAGACAAAGCGCCTCTGCATTTTTTGATACCAGATCGTTTAAAAATTTGTTTAATTGTTCCATGGTGAAATGTTTGAATGAGCTGAAACAGCAGGACGGAAAGAGGATAGGAAAAAGCAGAAGCAAGACAGAAGCTTGCCGTCTGAAAAGACTAACATAAAACAACAGTGTTTGTCACTATCGAAGTCGCCGAAAATTTACCGGCCGGGAAAGGAAGAAACGAGAGCAAAAAAGCTGTCAGATCGTCACGGCTTCGCGATATTCACCCCAAACTCCTCTCAGGCAGTTTGAGATCTCGCCTACCGTCACATAGTTTTCAACACATTCGAGGATTCGGGGAAGCAGATTTTCATCCGTCTGAGCGGACTGAGACAGACCCAAGATCGATTCTTCAGCCCTCTTTGCGTCGCGTTTTTCTCGAACAGAGCGGAGCCTCTCGATCTGGCTTTTTTCGATCATTGGATCTACTTTCAGGATCGGGATCGATTCGTTTTCTTCGATCTGATATTTATTAACACCGACGACAACCGCATCTTCGGTTTCAACTGCTTTCTGATACTCATATGCCGCTTCCTGAATTTCGCGTTGAACATAACCCGTTTCGATTGCGCGCAGCATGCCGCCAATTGCATCGATCTTTTCAATGTATTCAAGCGCCTTTTCCTCAAGCCGGCTGGTCAATTCTTCTATCGCATAGCTGCCGCCGAGTGCATCGACAATATCGGCAACGCCGGATTCGTTAGCGATAACCTGCTGCGTACGGAGGGCGATTCTCGCAGCTTGTTCGGTCGGGAGTGACAACGCTTCATCCATCCCATTTGTGTGAAGACTTTGCGTTCCGCCCAACACTGCGGCGAGCGCCTGAATGGTCGTCCTTATAACATTTACCTCCGGCTGCTGGGCGGTGAGCGTGGAACCGGCGGTTTGCGTGTGAAATCGGAGCATAGTCGATTTCTTTTCTTTTGCCTTAAAGCGCTCTTTCATCAGCCGTGCCCAGATCCTTCTTGCCGAACGAAATTTTGCGACCTCTTCGAGAAGATTATTGTGTGAGTTAAAAAAGAAGGACAAACGCGGCGCAAATTGGTCTACGTCCTGACCGGTTTTGATAGCGGCTTCCACATAGCAGATCGCATCTGCCAATGTAAACGCGATCTCCTGCGCGGCGGTCGAACCGGCCTCGCGTATGTGATACCCCGAGATCGAGATGGTATTCCAGCGCGGAACATTTTCCGCACAAAACGCAAACGTATCCGTGATAAGACGCATTGAAGGCGCCGGCGGATAAATATATGTACCTCTGGCGATATATTCTTTTAAAATGTCGTTTTGGATCGTGCCGTTTACTTTGTCAAACGAAACGTTTTGTTTTTTTGCGACGGCGAGATAAAGGCAGAGAAGCGTTGAGGCAGTTGCATTTATCGTCATCGATGTTGACACTTTGTCGAGCGGGATCCCGTCAAAAAGCGTCAACATGTCATCAAGTGAATCGATCGCGACTCCTACTTTTCCAACCTCGCCGCCCGAAAGCGGATCATCGGAATCAAGACCGATCTGCGTTGGAAGATCAAACGCAACGCTCAAACCCGTAGTGCCGTTTTCCAGAAGATATTTGTAACGCTTGTTTGATTCTTCCGCCGTTGCAAAACCGGCATATTGTCGCATCGTCCAGAATTTTCCGCGATACATCGTTTCCCGCGCCCCGCGCGTAAACGGGAATTCGCCGGGAGCGCCGAGATCGGTTTCGTAATCTATTGCTTTTGTGTTTTCCGGATTGAAATCATTCGGCAGTTCGATGCCGGAAGAGGTCTCAAATTTATCGCGTCTTTGCATGGAAGTTAGGTTAGCATAAATCAGTACATCGAACGATAGTGAGCATCGTCATCCAAACTAACGTTAAAGATAAATCGTGCCGCCAAAATCAGTACATCGAACGATAGTGAGCACGCCTGTCTATATTCCAGTTAAATAAAGAATTTTCGCCTGATCAGAAATGCAAATGAAAGAAGTCAACAATATTGTTGCACTTGACCCAAAACAAAGATGCTCTCTGCCGCTCGCTATACTCATGAAATCTCACCTTCGATCCATACTTCGCCGTCTGCGTACACTTCTTTCTTCCAGATCGGTACGGTTTTTTTCAGCTCTTTTATCAGCCATTCACAGGCCTCAAAAGCCGCCCGTCGATGCGGTGCAGAAACCGAGATGACGACACTGGTTTCTCCGATCTCGAGTTTTCCCAGACGATGGACGATTCCGACGTTTGATATTTCAAATTTTTGCTTGGCGTTTGAAATGAGCTTTTTCATTTCCTTGAGCGCCATCGGTTCGTAGGCTTCATAGACGAGGTACTCGGTTTCGCGACCTTTGGTGAATTGACGGACATATCCGTCAAGCGTCACTGTTGCACCGCATTCGGACGGAACGACCCTCCGGGCGATCTCACCGATATCGAGAGGTTCGGTAGTGATTTTATAAAAGCTGCTTTCCATGGATTCTAGATCTTAACCGGTATTTTCTAATCAATACCGCGAACGCCAGTGAGCACCACTATTCATAATCAACGCCGGAAATACCGCGGTGCTCACTGTCGCTCGCAGTACCGATGAAATCAGTCGAGCGCAGTACTGATCTGAACATTATCGCAGTTCTGATCGGACCCCTATTTATCCGCCCGAAACTGCCGTGAATATTGCCAGTTCGTCGCCGTCCCGTATTGTCTCTCCGCCGTTTGCGTATTCCTGATTTACCGAAAAATGAAGCGACGCGGCATCATGATTTTTATCAAGTTCCGGGAATTCAGATAGGATCTGATGAAGTGCAGTTTCGGCATTCACGCTCTCTTCAAGTTCGAGATCGGTTTCTCTTTTTCCGACCGTTTCCGCCGTCGCGCCAAAAAACAAAACTTTTACCTTCACGCTCCGACCTCTTCCCTGAGCGCTTGTTTTAATATCTTTCCGGTATTTCCGATCGGAAGCTCATCCCGGAATTCGATCTGCCTCGGGTATTTGTTTGCCGCAAACTGATCCTTACACCAGTCTAGCAATTCTTCCGCGGTTGCCTCCGCCCCCGCTTTTTTTACAATAAAGGCCTTAACTTCTTCGCCCATCTTGTCATCCGGAACACCGATTACCGCAACCAGCGAAACCGCTTCGTGCGTCATGATAACTTCTTCGAGTTCACGCGGATAGACGTTATATCCGCCGCGGAGGATCATATCCTTTGTCCGGTCAACGATCGACAAATATCCTTCTTCATCCATTATGCCGATATCGCCTGAATGAAACCATCCGTTTCTAAAAGCGGTTTCCGTGGCTTCGGGACGTTTATAATATCCCTTCATAACATTCGAACCGCGGATAACGATCTCGCCTCTTTCGCCGCGCGCAACTTCTTTATCATTTTCGTCAACGCATTTTACTTCAACGCCAAAGATCGCCTGTCCGACCGAGCCGGGTTTTGAGGGTTTTGAGAAATGATTAAACGTCGCAAGCGGTGAAGTCTCGGAAAGACCGTAGCCTTCTAAAACCCTTACGCCGAAAGTTTTTTCAAAATCTTTCATTACTTCAACCGGCATCGGCGCTCCGCCCGAAGTCGGAACCTTCAAATGCTCTCTGATCTTTGAAACGTCAAAATTTGTTTCTTCGGCATATCTTAAAAGCGCCCAGTACATCGTCGGCACTCCTACCCAAAAATTCACTTCTTCTTTTTCCATCGTTTCGAGCGTAGTTTGAGGTTCGAAACGCGGCAGCAAAACCACTTTGTTGCCGCCGTAAAGTCCCGTATTCATCTGTACGGTCTGTCCTGTGGTGTGAAAAAGCGGAAGCGTGATAAGCGACGTTTTTTGTTTGCCGTCGGTAAAATCCAAAACCGGAAGGTGAATCGCGTAGGTCGTCGTGACATTAGTCATTAAATTCAGATGCGTCAGCTCCGCTCCCTTCGGTTGCCCGGTAGTGCCTGAAGTATAGAGAATTGCGCACGTATCATCGGGCCTCGTTGCGACCGTTTCAAATTCTTCGCTTTGCGGATAGGTGATTTGCGTTAAGGTCTTATGACCTTCGTAAGGACTCGGCGCCGTAAGATCTTTCATCATCACGATAAGATCCTTACATGAATCCACATTGTCAAAAGCGGCTTTAACGCGTTCACCCATCGGGAGTTCTTCGGTTCCTTCAAAAACAAACACCGCTTTCGCGTCTGAATCCCTCAGGTGATACTCATATTCCCGTTCTTTAAAAAGAATGCAGAGCGGAACAACCACTGCGCCGGCTTTCATAATTCCGTAATATACTACCGGAAAGAACGGCAGATTCGGACAGGCCAGGCCGACCTTGTCGCCGTGACCGATCCCCATTTCGCGTAAGGCGTTTGCGACGCGGTTTGAAGCCGCATTGAGTTGGCCGTATGTCATTCGAACATCGCCCCAAACGATCGCTTCATTATCCGGTGTAAGTTCGGCGTGATGCTCAATTATCGACGCCAGATTTAACGTGGTTGCGGTATTATTCATAATTTTTTTCAGAAATTATAGCAGATGAAACGGGGAGTTTTATAAAGAAGTAGATTTTTTACTTAAGGCTATTTGTTGAACATTCGGGTATTTTTTTAGAAATCGCGGCTTCAAGGTACAAAATTGAATCTGTAGTCGGTGAAACCGACGAAATACCTAGAGCCCACGGTGCAAACCGTGGGAAAGTCGCAAAAAATGATCTCAGCCATTGAAAATGGCGACATAAGAACGCTAGGAAATTATGTCGTGGTTTTAAACCACTTGAAATTATAGGTCAAACTATTCCCGCGGTTTGCACCGCGGGCAACAGATATTCCGCCATTTTCAATGGCTTAAAACTAGCGCGCGCTTGATTAATTGAATTCGCATGGATCAATTATTTTCGGATGTATTTACTATTTTGTCAGTACTTTTGCCGAATCCTTACAGCCCGTTCGAGTCCGTCAAGACGTTCGAGGATCTTCCTTTGAAGGTCGATATCGAGATCGGGGTTCTTTTCGAGGAATCGGTCTACTATATTAAGAGCCTCTCCGCTTTTTTGTCCGCCGATAAACGATGAGAGCCAGCCGTTTATAAAGAATATCTTGCGGGTTTGTTTTAGATTCGGAAGCTCGTTGAGCGCTTTTTCGAGATATGGAATTGTGAGATCTGATTGATTAGCCGCGTTCCACACGCCGACCGCTTCCTCGATCCAGCTTTCGGAAATCTCCTTATTATTTACAAAATCGTTCCAGAATTTCGATTTATTTTCGGCCGTTGCAAAACCTGCCTTTGCCGCATAGGCATAACGTTTTGCGGCATCATCAGTTTCGGTTTTTTCGAGTTCGGCGAGAAGTTTCTGAGCGTCTTTATCGCCGAGAGTAATGAGTTTTGTGACGATGTCGAATTTGTCTTTGGTTCTTAATGGCAGGGACCCGACAGTTATGGAGGGTGCTTCCAGTCCTTCACGATCCATCGATTTAACACGCTCCTTAACAGTCGCGTTTCCGCCTTTTAACTCCAAAAGTCCTTTTAAAATAGTTCGCGAATTTTCACTTGAAGCAATTCCCAAAAATGCCCGGTAAAACGTGATCTTCTCGCCAAGTGTTTCCGCGGTATTTATTTTTTCGACAAGAAGGTTTTCGATCTTCGGTGCCAGTTCTTTTTGCTGCGCGTCGCTTAGGTAGTATGTAAACGCAGTATCAACTCTCCCGAGGATCGCACTGATGGTCGAAACATCTTTTTCGATTCCGATATTCTTTATCGCAAGCTTGACGTATTCTTTGGGATCGAGCTCGGCAAATCTTACCGAATCCCAAAGGCTTCCCCACATCATCGCCCGCAGAAATTCGTCATTTTCGTTTTGGATATTGTCGAGAATGTATTTCTTGCTTCGTTCATCTAGAAGAAAAATTCCGTAGCCGTAGTCCTGATAGTTTGGGAAAACAAAGATGGGAATTTCTGGTTTAAAGTTTGGATTTGAGCTTATTATCGTCCAGTACTTTGAAAAACCTGATTTGCCGTCCATCATTCGGCTTGTAAGATTTACGTCCTTTACATCGGTTTTTCCGTTTTCAAGTCTGACTAAAACCTTAGTTCGCATCTGCCAGATTCCGTTTTCATCCAAAATGTCATTTTGGTTCAAACCCAAAACTATTGCTGCGTCCTGATTTTTTCCATCCGCGTTAGTAATGTGTAAATTCGATTTTCCAATTGTCACTACCGGAAGGCCTCGCTTTTTGACCCAAACATCGGCCCAATCTTTCAGATCCTTACCGCTGGTGTGTTCAAATGCCATAACGAGATCCGACCATTCCGCATTTGCGAAAGCGTGATGTCGTAAAAAGAGTTGGACCGCCGACCGAAATTTCTTTTCGCCCAAATAAAATTCCGCCTGCCGCAGAAAGGCGGGAGCTTTGTTGTAAACGATATTTCCGTAAGCGGATTTGGCAGAGCTGAGATTCGGGATCTCCTGATAGATCGGCGTCGTTCCTTTTGTTACGTCGGTAATATAAGCTCCGGATTTGGTCCGTTGGTAAAAGACTTTCCACGCGTCGTATTCGGGCATGATCTTTTCCATCGCTTTGTACGCCATAAAGGTCGCAAACCCCTCTTTCAGCCAAAGATCGTCAAACCATTTCATCGTCACGGTATCGCCAAACCATTGATGGGCGTTTTCGTGAAACAATAAATTGGCGCGCGCAATGTAGTTGTTGGCGGTCGGTTCAGTCGGGAAAATTATCGAACTTTCGCGAACAAATGTCGCTCCCGCATGTTCCATCCCGCCGAAAGGGAATTCGGGGATCAGAACAAGATCGTATTTTTGAAAAGGGAATTTGTAGTCGAAATATTCTTCGAGATATTTTATCGATTCTCGCTGGAGACGGAAAACTTCGTCGGCATGAGGTTTGAATTTCTCGGCTTGAGATTTGCGGACGTACGTCTTTGACGATTGCTCCCGGGCTCTCAGCGTCGAAGACGCCTCCAGAGAATAGCCAGATGTGAAACGTCTGGGATTCACGTTATTCGAAAAACGCGCATTGGAGATGCGGGGAGCATATTCTTCCGCGTCTTCAACGCGGGAATCATTGTTTTGCAATCCAGACGTTTCACGTCCGGCTATTTTCGTACTGCCGCTTTCGCGGCTTGCAGAAGATGTGTTCTTATCTGCAAACTCCTCAAACTCTCCCGCGGCAAAAGCAAAAACGTATGTGCTGATCGGTTTGGTTCGCTTCAAATGAAATCTTTCGCTTACAGGATCACCTGAAGCACCGGAGGATTTTTCCGGACCTTCAAAAACTTCGTGGTAGTCTTCTTCGGGAGAGTTTGATATCACTTTCCATTTTGCCGGCACTAAGAGAGTCAAGCTAAAAGTCGCTTTCAGATCCGGCTGATCAAACACAGGAAACGCCGTGCTCGCATCTGAAGGAACAAAAAGCGAATAGATATATTCCGCGCCGTCTTCCTTATCTACATAGCGTGTGATCGCGCTGCCGGAAGTCAATATTGGTGATTCAAAATCAAGCTTGATCGTGTTTTCGCCGATCACGACACCTTCATCAAATATCAGGTGCTCACGGGAATATTCGTACATCAAAGGCTTTGTTACGGGTGCGCTTGGCTCGCGAGGATTTAATATCAGCGGTTTGCCGTTGATCGAAACATTCGAGATCTTTGAAAGTGCTTCGTGATCCTTGATCTTTCGCCAATCAAGAATGATGCGGTTTGATTTGCTTCTTAAAAAGATCTCGATCGTGCCTTTTAAAGTAGGTGCTTTTTTCTCGAGGGTAAGATCAAGTTTGTAATGAACATCCGAATAATTCTGAGCGCGCCAAACGGCAAGTTTTTGTGAGACGCCATTTTCAAGCGGCGGTAGTTCCTGAGAGATCGTAGTCAGCGCGGCCATCAATATAACGAACAAACTGAGAGAAATTTTCCGGATCATAATTTACTAAAGAATTTTGCCACAGAGAACACAGAGGGCACAGAGAAAAGAAACCCATGAAAATCGTTTTCACTTTTCCACATTTTCAAAGCAGCTTTTTATATGACCCTTGACCGATCCTTCTAGATTTCTCTGTGCTCTTTGTATTCTCTGTGGCTAAACTTTCTGCCTTTTTACAGATCTTCCGGTAATTGAACTCTTCTCGCATCACGCCACAATCTTTCAAGATCGTAGAATTCGCGCGACGTTTCATTGAAGATGTGAAAAATAAAATCACCGTAATCGAGCAAAACCCATTCCGCGCTGTCGTATCCTTCGATGCGGATCGCCTTGGTTTTATGCTGTTTTTTGAGTTTTAAATTGATCTCATCGGCGATCGCCTGAACCTGTCTTTGGTTTCTTCCGCTGGCGATCACAAAAAATTCTGCAAAACTCGTTATTTCGCGAAGATCGAGCGCAACTATGTTTTCAGCTTTTTTCTCGGACGCGCAGTGGATCGCGATCCTCGCTTCATCATCGAGTTCTTCAAAAGGTGTCGGTTTCAGACCGGTGATCGTAACCGTTTCAGATACACTTTCGCGCTTGAGCGCTTTTGTTTTTACTTCTTCCATATTTATTGCTTAAGTATCATTTATTATTTCACGCGAAACCGCAAGATTTTATTCTGCTTCGCGATAAATATCGTATTTTTCTATATATTTAGCAGTTTCGCTTGAAACGGATCGTTTCCAATCAGCATCTCCGTCACGGATCTCAGCCCGGATATTTGTTGACGAAATATCCATCGATACTGCGTTTGTTATGTATATATGTGAATCGGCCGACCCGGTCGCTGCCGCGTCGGGTAATGACGAATTGCCGGATCTCGAATTTTCCATTTTCCATTTTCCGTTATCCGTTCTGATGTCCGTAATCCGGGCGCGTATCCCATCCGTCACATGTGAAAAACCGATCTCATAATTCGGACGTGTGACGACGATAATGTTCACCATCGTCAGGACTTTTTCCCATTCTCTCCATGTTGTGATCTCCATCCAGGAATCTGCGCCGATCACAAAAAACAGCTTATCTTCAGGATACTCACTGAGCAGTTTAGTCAGTGTTTCGACCGAATACGGTTTTTCAGGAACGTCGAGTTCCATTGTCGATACTTTCGTCTGTACAAAATTCCGGGTCGCGAGACAAAGCATCGCATAACGGTGATAAGCCGAAGTCGGTTTTTGACGGGTTTTGTGCGGCGCGTGAAAAGCCGGAATAAAAACGAATTCGTCGAGCTCGAAGAGATCCGTCAGCTCGCCTGCAATTTTAAGATGTCCGCGGTGAACCGGGTCAAAACTTCCGCCGTAGAATGCTAGTCGCTTCATAAAAAAATTAACCACAGAGAACACAGAGTTCTCAGAGAATGTTTTTGTGTCTTTGCCCACACATCATTGTTTCAGGTAAAGACAATAAACGTATTATCAATCGATTCTTCCCAAATCCTCAGTGTCCTCTGTGCTCTCTGTGGTTGATTCGTCCGATTCCAGAAGCTGCCGGAAATGATCGGCTATTTCAAGGAGGATCGGCTCGGCACAATTGGGGTCTTCTACATAGAACAAATAGTCGCCGAATTTGTTATTTATAAAAAACTTATTCCCGCGGAATGTGAATTCAAGCCACATTTCGAAAACACCGTCAACCTCAAACTCGGTAATTACCGTCCCTTCAAGGTTTTCGACATGATCATAAAATTGGTCAAAGAAGATCACTTCGGGGAAGTCGACAAAATGCAGAGCATTTTCGGGGAGCTTTTCTTTTAGTTCATCAATCAAAATCGTCATCGTTTCTTAAATCGATCTCCGTTTCGGCGATCTCATCCAGTTTTGCTGAAACTGCAAATATCAATTCCTTTGTTCCTTGTTTTGCGACCGATGAAATTTCGAGCACTTCTATTCCGTCTTTCTCAACGCGCTTTCGCAGATTTTCGAGCCGTTCGGGCTCATCAAGTGCATCCATTTTTGTGGCAACGACGATCTGCGGACGTTTTGCTAGTTCCTCGTCATAATTTGCGAGTTCGCGGTTGATGGTTTCATAGTCTTCAACCGGGTCGCGTCCGGAAATCGAAGAAACGTCTACGAGATGGAGCAAAAGCTTTGTCCTCTCGACATGCCTGAGAAAACGGTCGCCGAGACCCGCGCCTTCAGACGCGCCTTCGATAAGACCCGGAATGTCCGCTATGACAAACGATTTGAATTCACCGACATCGACTACGCCGAGATTTGGTTCGAGTGTAGTAAAAGGATAATCGGCGATCTTCGGCTTTGCTGCAGATATCACCGAGATCAACGTAGATTTCCCGGCATTGGGAAAACCGAGCAAGCCGACATCGGCCAGAAGTTTTAGTTCAAGCTGAAATTCGTGATATTCACCTTCGCCGCCATCCTGATGATATCGCGGCGCCTGATTCGTCGAGCTCTTAAAGTGCGTATTGCCAAAACCGCCGCGTCCGCCTTCCGCTGCAAGAAAACGCTGTCCGTGTGCGGTAAAATCAAACAGGAGGTCATTCGTTTCCGTTTCGAAGACTTCGGTGCCTATCGGAACTTTTATCGTTTTATCTTCGCCGTCTTTTCCATATCTGTTTGAACCTTCTCCGTGTTTGCCTCGTTCGGCCTTGTGTTCAGGGTTATAACGAAGATGAAGAAGCGTGTTAATGTTCTCATCGGCTTCGATCCAAACGTCACCTCCCTTTCCGCCGTCTCCGCCGCTCGGGCCTCCGCGCGCGACAAACTTTTCGCGGCGGAAAGCTGTGACGCCGTTTCCGCCGTCGCCTGCGGTCACACGGATCTTAACGCGGTCAATAAACATAAGTTGTAATTGTAGAGTTTATTGAAGAGGGTGGCAATCGTATCACTAGGGAAGTCCGAATCGGGTTTTCTTCACAACGGTCCGCTTCTGAATCGGATTCATTTTCCGGTCTCAGGAACAAATATGCCGGCAAATGGATAGTCAATGATTCGCCGAAAATACGAATACAGAATTGAAGGGTCATTTGAACCAAGAAATAAAATAAGAAATGCCGGCTGGATAAATCCAACCGGCATTTCTTTTTTTCTTCAAACACCGAAGTGTTCTAGAAAAGATTGGCAGTATCACATGTACACGCTTTACTGCCGATTTTGTATCCCGAATCCGACAAGCGGTCTGTCGTTCCCGGTCAGCACTCAAATCGATCGCTCGATCTGTTACATCCGAAGATGCTGTGCCTGTAGGTCTTTGTTGAGGTGGCTTTTCCTCCACCGCCGGTTACGTTCCCGGCAACGAGGCTCTCTGCCGAAGCAGTGAGCGACTTTCGCTTCCTCTGTGGCTGATCATTTCCACTAAGGCGTTACTTGTTTTTATTCAAATAACTTCAGAATTCTTTCGAATTCCTTTAGCAAGACCTTTCGGTCTCGATCGAAAACGTATAGCAACTACTTTCCGCTAAGATTATGTTGCTCGCAAACAACTGCGTCACCGCATCTGTTTCTCTTTTTTCAATCGGTTGAAATCCCCGTAGCAATTTCGACTTATGCACCCATCTTACACCCGAAATTCGGGGAGTCAAGTAGAAAATACTTTAACTATGCCCTTTATTTTACGGGCTTATTGTGGAAAAACTTGTGGAAAACGGCGGAAGTATTTTGAGGGCAAGAATTAAACAATTTTGAATTTTGCGAAAAAAAAACTTCAGAAATGAAAAAAAATTAACGACAGTAAATTCAGCCGGTATGAAAACAAAAAAATGACCTTAGTTAAAATTAACTAAGGTCATTTCGGCCGATAATTTGTTTTCCCCTATGCGGGGTTTGGTTCGAGTTCCACCGAACCCTCAGCATAAACACTGACAAATTTACCTTTTCTTCCTTTGTTCTCAAATTTTACGATCCCGTCGATCAATGAGAACAAGGTGTCATCTTTTCCGCGGCCGACATTAATGCCGGGTTTCCATTTAGTGCCGCGCTGGCGGGCAAGTATGTTTCCGCCGCGAACCGTTTGGCCGCCGAACTTCTTGAGTCCGAGCATTTTCGGATTTGAATCTCTTCCGTTTCTGGATGAACCTACGCCTTTCTTATGTGCCATTGATAAATCTCAAATTTCAGATCTCGAATTTCAAATCAAATTTACGCTCCGGCAATTACCGATGGTGTCTTTGAAATATGAAATTTGATATCTGAAATTTATATCCTCCTAAATCTTCTCGATCTTAATTTCCGTATAACCCTGGCGGTGACCTTGTTTACGTTTGTATTGTTTACGCCGCTTTTTCTTGAAAACGATGATCTTATCGGCGCGTCCGTGGTTGATCACTTTAGCGGTCACCTTTCCGCCATCGAGATTCGTTTTGTCGCCGTCTCCGGTAAGGATCGCATCGAGTTCGATCTTTGCTCCTGCTTCTTCGGCGATCGTCGGTACACGTAACGTCTGTCCGTCTTCTACGTTGAATTGTTTTCCGCCGGTCTTTATGATTGCGTAACTCATTTTCTCATTAAACTCCTTCGATCCAGGTGAATTATTTTCACAAGTCGAAAAGTTCAAAGTATAGGGAAAAGAGGGTGTAACGTCAAGCGTTCAGAGGTAAACAGGGCGCACAGACTTGGACTATCTGACAATTTATGAAGGCGCGGGATTTTAATCCGGTTTTATCCGCCGGTCGGTATATCGAACCAAATTACTGCATAAAGTGAAAACAACTTTCCGACACTTCCGGTTCACCGATATAATTCACAAAAATCCGGAAAAACGTTTCCAGATTACGGAAAACCATTAACATACGGCTACGATTTCGGTTTAATGCCCGGATTTTCAACAAGAGTTGATCACTATAAGACCGCACAGAACCCGTCAATACTATACAAACTGAATGAATAAGAAAAATCGAGAATATCTTGTACCGTTCATCCTCCTATTTTTATCACCGACCATTATTTTCGGCCAAACATGGATCGACCGAACTTTTGAGGATTTTTCAAAAGGGACGCTCGATGCGTCAGGCCAGAATATTTACGTCATCAGAAAAGGCGGACTGAGAACTATCAGGAATTTTGACATCAATAAAGATGGATACATCGATCTGATGTTTAACAGTACTCATGACGATGATACGAATGTTCCGGCGTCATTTGGTTCCTTTGGCCCAAACCGCGGCCTTCGAAACGGTCCGTTAAGGGTCGCCGGGAGCATCGCTGCTGAAATTGCCGACCTGAACAAAGACGGATTTCCCGATATAGTCTTTTGTCCCAATCAGTCCGGGATTCAAAACAGCCGCGGGACCTTAACGATCATTTGGGGAGGTTCGGACGGCTGGCCGGATTCGAGGAGCAACGGGCTTCTTCCTGTTAACGGCGCAAAATCGATCGCGACCGCCGATATCGATCGCGACGGATGGACAGATGTCGTGACACTCAATTCTCCGGCATGGCTGCCGAATCAGCCGGATGGGAACATCGTCCGTATTTATTGGGGAAGTGAAGACGGTTTCATCTTGAACAGTTTTACAGATATCGGGATCGAAAAGGCTTCAAAGCTATTTGCCGATGACTTTGACAACGATGGTTTCAGAGAAGTCGCCGCGCTTACGGATGACAATTCGATCGCGTTTATTTCTCTCGATCGTCAGGCTCCCGGCAGTAAGACAAGCGCCAAACCGGATCTTACAGTCAGAAAAAAAAGTGTTGATCTGCCTGACGGATATGCGATTAGCATTGCTTCGGGCGACCTGAATAACGACGGTCAAAAAGATCTCGCGATCGGCAGCGATAAGAATTCAATAATTATTTTAAAGGGTGACGGCAAGCTAAATTTTTCAGGTTCGGAATTGATCGGGGGCGTCCATTCATCTTCGATCACCGTCGCGGATCTTGACGGCGATAAAAGCGCGGATCTTATAACTTCAAAATTTACAATGCGAAAGGCGGCGGGCGGCGAAATGCTCGGCGGCGCGAAATTGATAGATGACACCGTTCAAATTCTCTGGGGAAACGGAGGACAGTTTTCTGCCGCCCGGGCAACCGAAATTGACGCTCCCTATACAGCCTCAACTGCAGTTTTTGATGTCGACGGTGACGGGAACCTTGATATCGTTTCCGCAAAACATCAGGGCGAAAAGGAATATCGTACGGATTCAACGGTTTTCTTTGGGCAAAAGGACAGAAGATTTGAAAAGAGCAGATCCGGTATCCCGACAAGCGGCGCGAGTCATGTTGCTGTAATTCCGAAAGGAGCGGGAAACGAAACGACGCTCGTCTTTTCAAACAGCCGCTCCGGCACACTCCGGGAAGAAGTCCCGCTATATCTCTATTACGGCGGGAAAAACGGATTCGATGCCAATAACAAACTTGAAATACCATTCCGAAGCGGTTATGAGAGTTCGGCCGCCGATCTGAATTCGGACGGTTATGTTGATCTTATCGCGGTCAACTCAATGCACGCGAGGGAAACAAATGACCCTTTCGCCGGCGTCAACATTTTCTGGGGAGGCAAGGATGGTTTTGATATAACGGGGAAAAGAACCGTGCTTACCGAGAGCAACGCTTCAACGACAAACGTCGCTGATCTGAACAAGGACGGATATCTCGATATCACGGTCGGCCTTTTTAATCATCCGGATAAGAGTCTCACGCACCTCATTATTTATTATGGGTCGGAGGCCGGATACGAGAAAAAGAACCGGGTAGCGATCCCGTCTGAAGGCCGTTCCGGGAGTCCCAATATCGCAGACTATAACAACGACGGCTGGCTGGATATCGCGGTAACTTCTTATATTGCAGACAAGGTACGCGTTTTCTACGGAAGTCCGGGGGGATTTTCCGAGAAGAATCAGAAAGCGATAAGTATTCCGACCCCTATCGATCTCGAAACTGCGGATTTGAATAACGATGGATTTGCCGATCTGATTGTCCCGACATATAGGGATCACGTCAATTATTATCACGATCTCGGTGTGCTGATTGTGTGGGGAAACGCAAAAGGATTCGCCGTATCGAATGCTCAGCTTTTACCCTCATGGTCCGCCTTAGGTCCCGTCGCTGCTGATTTTGACGCCGACGGATATCTGGATCTTTTCCTGCCGGCTTACCTTGGCGACAACAACAGGGAAGCTATCGCCATGTATTTGTACTGGGGAAGCAAAACAGGTTATTCGGAAGAGAACAGAACGGTGTTTTTTGGCGACTCCGGAACCGATTCGATGGCGGCGGATTTTAACAACGATGGAAAGATTGACCTCGTTATCGCGGAACACGCAAGAAACGGCGGACACAGCAAAACAAATTCGCGGATCTACTATAACGACGGAAAACGGTTTTCTTCCCGAGATCTGAAAGTAGAATCGCTTCCGACGCCGGGAACACATTGGATGTGGAATTATGACGTCGGTCACATAATGACGCGAAAATTCGAGCAAACATATACTTCGCAGGTTTTCAATGTGAATAAAAACTCAGCGCGAGGCAATATCACGGCAGATGCACAGCTGATGGGGAACGGATTTTTGAAAATCCAGGTTCGTTCAGCAACCGACGCGGCGGAAATCGAAAATCGGAGTTGGGAAACGGTTGAGAATTCAGCTTTCCGGCTTGCAAAAGACGACCGTGTTTTTCAATACAAATTGGTGCTCGCTTCTGCAAACGGTGATAATTATCCTGCTGTGAACAGTGTCAGCATCTCGATAAAATAATCGGATAAGAATGATCAAAGTCGCGCTTCATTCCGGTAACTAAAAGAAGAAGCTGTCTGAAAAGCGTAGCGCCGTCGTCCCGACGGCTGTCATGAGGGCGTCTCGCTCTCATGCGGCTTAACGATTTGCCGCATTGGCGGCGGCAAGATGCCGCAGCCACAGCCACCGAGACGGTGGCGCTACGCTTTTCAGACAGCCTCTTAATCATTTACATTCAGATCTTCCGGAAGAACCGGGCCGAAAAGACTGATCCTTCTCTTAATCCCTCACGGTTTCGGTATCCGAAGCATCTTTTTCTTTATTGCTTCCGTTTGTCGTCAGTTTCAGATTTCCATCTTTGTCCTGATCGATTCCGAGTTGTGAAAGAACGTCCGGTACGTTTAATCCAAGTGCCTGCATCTGCTGCAGCAGATTGAAGATCAGATTCGGACTCGTCTGCGCAAATCTGTTCAGACCCGAGCCGTTTCCGTTGCTGTCGCCGTTGCCATTGTCGATCATTACAACCTTATCGATCGAGCCGAGCGGTTCGGCGATCGCTTTAAAGACCGGCGCTGAAGATTCGATGATCTCCGGAAGTTTCTCCAATACGGTTTGGAGTTTGGCCGCATCGTTAAATTCACGCCAGGCGGCAGCCTTTTCAAGGATCGCTTTTGCTTCAGCGAGACCTTGAGCTTCGATCGCCTTGGCTTCGGCAAGTCCGGCGGCTTCCAGTTTTTCAGCTTCAGCCATACCGAGTGCGCGTATCTTTTCAGCTTCGGCGCGGCCTTCGGCTTCAACGGCTTTCGCGCGGCCTTCACCTTCGCGCTGGAGTTTTTGAGCTTCCGCTTCGGCGTTGGCGATCTCGGCCTGTTTACGTCCTTCCGCTGCAAGGATCTGTGATTCCTGTTCACCCTGCGCGCGGAGAACTGAGGCTTGTCTTTCGGCTTCGGCTTGTTTTACAACCGTTGCCTGGAGTTCGTTTTGCTTTCTCAGAACTTCCTGTTCCTGAACCGCGATCTGTTCCTGCGTGCGTATCTTTTCGATCCGCACCTCTTCGGCAACAACTTCCTGCTTTGCCTGCGCTTCCGAAAGTGGTCCGGCTTGCCGCGCCTTAGCGCGTTCTTTTTCGATCTCAGCAGCAACTTGTGCCTTTTGGATCTCCGTTTCTCTGTTTGACTGCGCGATCTGCGCTTCGGTCGCCAAACGGACCTTCTCACCTTCCTGCAGTGCAAGCGAAGCTTTTATCTTCGAGTCGCGTTTTGCTTCGGCTTCACCGATCTCGGCGTCTCGTTTTACTTCCGCCGTTCGGCGTTTACCGAGAGCATCGAGATAGCCTTCATCGTCAGCGATCTCCTGGATCGTTAAGGCATCCAGGCCGATACCCATTTTTTCAAGATCGCCGGCTGCTTCGGTTAACAGTTTTTGCGCAAAGGTCTGGCGGTCGTTGTTTATTTCTTCAACGGTCAGCGTTCCGAGGATCGCCCGCAAATGGCCTTCAAGTGTCTGAAACACAAGCTGGTGAAACTCCTCATCTCTCATTCCGAGAAAACGCTCTGCCGCAGATCGAAGGGAAGTGTCGTCACCTTTGATCTTGATATTTGCAACCGCTTTCACTGAAACCGGAACACCTTCAACAGTGTAAGCCCGCGATGTGGAAAGCGGTACCGTAAGGACATTGAGGTCCAGATATTCAACCTTTTCAAGGAACGGCAGAACAAGCGTCGCCCCGCCGCGGACAAGTCTGTAACCGACCTTAGTGCCGTCATCTAATTTACGTGTCCGGCCGGATATTACAGCTGCCTGATTCGGAGATACCTTGATGTAGTTTCTTCCAATAATTGAAAGCGCTGCAAAGAATGCGATCACAACAGCCGCTGCAATAACCACGCCCAAAATTCCTAACTCTAACATTTTGCTTTTACCTCATTTTTTCAGAAACCTTGGCTTGAAAGACACCAAATACCAACTATTCATTTAGCAAACGATCTTACTGTTTATCTTTCAACCACGCCGCTTTTGACAGCGTGGGCTAAATCAAACCAATCGAGAAAAATTTTTTGTGTTTAACCCGTGACGCAAGAATAGCTTATATTTTGCTGTCACCGCTGAGTTAATTTTCCGGAAGCGAATAATCGGTCATTCTGCTGACGACAAATGAATCGCCCGCATTTTCTTCGATAAAAACCGTTTCGCCGGCCGAGATCAGTTTTCCGTCGCGTGCGCTGGCGATCTTTTCGATCCTTTCTTCGCCGATCCTGCAGGAGATCTGACCGATTCCGTTTTCTTCGATCCCGACGATCACTTTTGCAGTGCGTCCGATCAGATCACGTTCCGAAACTGAGCTCGACGATTGCTGGCTGTGGAGCAGGTATCCGAATGCGAAGATCACACCGCCGAAAACTATTCCGCTGATGATGCCGATCAATGAACTCACAACCAAACCATAACCGTAGATCAATCCGAGTGCGGCTATCCCGCCGAAGGCGGTCATAAATACACTGATGACGCGGCTGTCAAACAAACCGAAGTCGCTCCCGTCACCGCCGTCTGCGTCGATGTCAAAATCGAGATCGAACATTTCAAAGAGATCACCCAGCAATAGTGAAGCGATCAAGAATAAAAATCCGATTCCACCTACGACAAGAAAAACCATCAATGTGGCGGTCATTTTGCACCTCCCAAACAGCCGATAAATTAAACACAGTGTATTTGTTTTCTCATAATATATTACGAAAATTTGAATATCGTAAGTTCCGGGAATCGGAATTGGGAGTTGGTGGAGGCGAGATGGGGGGGGCGAAACGCTGGGAGCGATACGTAATTCGTAATACGCGATACGCAATTCGCAATTCGCAATTCGTAATGCGTTATTCCTATTGCGTATTATGTATTGCGTGTTACGTATCGCGTAACACGAGCCGCGAACCGAAAAAAGTACCTCAATTCACCCGCGCCGAACCGCGTTTCGCGTATTGCGGGCAGCGCTTGACCCGCGCTTTACCGCTCCAATAAAAACACTTGCAGTTTCAATCCATTTGGTTAATCATTGTCAGAATACTTTCGTTCATTCATGACAAAACGACAGATAAATAGTGTTGGCATCGTTGTAAAGCCGAATAACGATGAAGCCTGGAAAACCGCGTGCGAG
Source organism: Pyrinomonadaceae bacterium (assembly GCA_041394785.1). Classification (GTDB taxonomy): domain Bacteria; phylum Acidobacteriota; class Blastocatellia; order Pyrinomonadales; family Pyrinomonadaceae; genus Aridibacter. Next base: position 86,894 of record JAWKHO010000015.1, read on the forward strand.
CTATCGGAATGGTTCAAGCAGCGCGGCGTCGCATTGTCCGGTGAACCTCACCGCGAGGCCGAGATCGGAGGCGCATCATCTGCCGGTTCGGAGAATCTTGTCGATGACGCCGATCTCATCGTGGTCCTCGGAGGCGACGGAACGATGATCTCCGCCGCACGGATGACCGGGGATCGGGAATCGCTGGTGATGGGAGTGAATTACGGAAGCCTCGGATATCTGACGGAGTTTCGCATCGAGGAAATTTACGATGCTCTGGAGTTGATCCTTGAAGGCGACTTTAAGGTTGACGGGCGTGTAATGCTTGATGTAGAGCAATGGCGCGGAGAGGAAATGCTTGCCTCGGGCAGGGTTTTAAATGATGTTGTCATAAATAAAGCGGCACTTGCGAGGATCATCGAGATCGAGGTTGAGCTGAATAACCTCCATGTAAATTCGTTTCGTGCAGACGGTTTGATCGTTTCTACTCCGACGGGTTCAACAGCGTACAATCTCTCTGCCGGCGGACCAATTGTATATCCTTCGATGAACGCCGTGGTCCTGACGCCGATCTGTCCTTTTTCACTGACAAATCGTCCGATCGTCGTTCCTGACAATGCGGAGATCAGTTTGAAACTGCTGAATAAAAATGAAGGCGTTGTACTGACGCTTGATGGTCAGATCGGTTATGAAATGGAAGCAAAAGATGTGGTGAAGATCCGTAAGAGCAAGACTTCATTCAATTTGGTGCAGCCGGCGAACCGGAATTATTTTGATGTTTTACGTAACAAACTAAAGTGGGGAAGATAAAAACCAATGGCTGAAAACAACGAAGAAATCGACGAACAGGAACAACAGAACGGTAATATTCCGGAAGACGCATATTCACAGGAATTGGGTACGGATCTTGATGATGATACGCCTGATAAACCGAAAGGGATCGCTCTTCATACCAAGATCCTTGCCGGTTTGGTTATCGGAGTCGTCGCCGGTTTGGTCGTTAACTGGACCATGGGAGGCGAAGATCCCCGTGTGACGATGATCGTTGAAAACTTTACACGGCCGATCGGTCAGCTGTTTTTGAATTTGCTTCTGATGATCGTTGTGCCGCTGGTTTTTGCATCACTTGTGGTCGGCGTAGCCGGCATCGGTGATATCAGAAAACTCGGAAGGATCGGCGCAAAGTCCTTCGGTTACACACTCGTTATTTCGGCAATTTCTGTCGTTATCGGCTTGGGTCTCGCTAATTTTATCAGCCCCGGAACCCGGATCGATCCGGCTGTTCAGTCGCAGCTTGAAGAAAAATACGGCGGTGATGCAGCGAGCCGCGTTTCAAGTACGATAAATGTCGGAGCAGTTTCGGGAGCATTTGCTAAAAATGCCGAAAAAATGTCGGCGAAGATCACGGGTCTTGCCGGGAAGGCGGAAGTTGAAAAGGAAGCGGCCGCGGCGTTTGCAGCGAATGTTGCCAAATATACAGAAAAGGCAAAGACCTTTGCCGACAAGATCCCGGCTTCATACGAGCCGCTCGAGGGGTTTGCGAAAGAGACCGAAGCGATCACGGCTGAGGCAGACAATATAGCGAAACGGACGGATCTGATCGCCGTTGAAGCCGAGAAGTTTTCAGGCGCGGCGAAAAGTGTGGTTTCGAGCGTGAAAAGCGCAAAGTCTTCGGCCGAAACTCCGCTGATGTCAGTAGTTACGACGATCGTTCCGAAGAATGTTTTTCATTCGATAGCGGGCGAAAATCCCAATATGCTCCACATAATGTTTTTTGCCCTGATCGTGGGTATCGCGATCACGCTTCTTCCGGCGCCGGTTTCTGCACCGTTCGTCGGATTTATGGAAGCGGTCTTTGAGATCACGGCGAAGATCATCGATATGGTAATGAAGTTCGCGCCATATGCAGTAGCCTGTTTGCTTTTTAACAACATTGCGCTCTTCGGTTTAGACCTGCTTCAGTCTCTGGCGTGGTTTGTCTTTACGGTTTTGCTGGGACTTTCAATTCACTTTTTCGGAACCTATTCGCTTTCGGTTTATTTCCTTTCAGGAATGAATCCTATAGAGTTTTTCAGGCGAGTCAGGACCGTGATACTTACGGCGTTTTCGACAAGTTCCTCCAATGCGACACTCCCTACCGCGCTGCGTGTTTCAGAAGAGAACCTCGGTGTTCCGAAGGATATCAACAGTTTTGTGCTGACAGTCGGCGCAACTGCAAATCAGAACGGAACGGCACTTTACGAAGGGGTTACTGTATTGTTTCTGGCGCAGCTTGCCGGGGTTGAATTAACGGTTGCGGTTCAGCTAATGGTCGTTTATCTGGCGATCCTCGGCGGTATCGGCACTGCAGGTGTTCCATCGGGCTCAATACCATTTATCATTGGAATACTGGCAATGATCGGTGTAAATCCGGCGCTGATCGCGATTATCATCGGTGTGGACCGGATCCTGGATATGTGCAGAACGACGCTCAATGTTGTTGGCGACATAACCGCCGCGACTTATGTCGCGAAATCCGAGGGACACGAACTCCTTAAACACGTCAAGGCGTCAGATCTTGCGTGATCTTATTTACTGGCAAGGTATATGTTTCCAATCGGAGATGACAATTCGGATATCGTAATAATTCCATATGTAAATTATGCGTTTATAGGCATCAATATACTCGTTTTTCTGTTTCTGCAGCAGCTGGGACAGAATGATGCTTTCACGTATGCGTTTTCGCTTGTCCCTAAAGAGATCACGACCGGGATCGATCTGGTCGGACCGCAAACAATAACCGTTGGACAGGAATCTGCCCAATTGATGCATCAGCCGGCGAGTTTCGGGGTTTATTTTAACTTCTTAAGCTCAATGTTCATGCACGGCGGGATCTCGCACATATTCGGGAATATGCTGTTCCTCTGGGTTTTTGGCGATAATATTGAAAATCTGTTGGGACATATCCGGTACGCACTGTTTTACATCGTTTGCGGGGTCGGCGCGGCTCTGGCGCAGGTTATTATGGGTCCGGAATCGATCATACCAATGCTTGGCGCTTCGGGAGCGATATCAGGGATCCTCGGCGGTTATATCTTGTTGTTTCCAAAACGGAAAGTACGGGCGCTGCTTTTTAATATGTATACAACAGTGCCGGCGTTTGTTGCGCTTGGGATCTGGATCGGATATCAGCTTTTGATGGGATATATCGATTCGGGTGCAGCGGGCGGCGTCGCTTATGCGGCTCATATCGGCGGATTTCTGGCGGGTGTCGTACTCGTCAAAATATTTGCTATCGGGAAGTCACCGAGAGTGATGGAAAGAGTTTAAGAGATTGCCCGCGGAATACGCAGAAAGGCGCGGAAAAAAGAGAGAAGGAGAAATACGTGAAATAAAAAAAACGTCACTTTGAAATAGAGAATATTCCGCTAAAACTTGAGTTCGAATGTTAATGTCCAGTCTGGCGTACCGCGTTTTGCGTATCGCCTAAATGAAAGCAGCAGAAAAAGCCTAATCAATTCTCTCTTTTTTCCGCGCCGTTCCGCGTATTCCGCGGGCAATAGATCTTCCTAATATTCAAGCCAATCAGTAGGGCTGTCGTGCCGCGAAAGCGAGATCTTTGTATCAGTTTGAGAAAAAGAAGACCGCATCCGGAGGGCGGATTCGGCGGTTAATCGTGCGAGGTGCGGTTCGTTTGCTTTTTGCGATAAATGCGCCAGGACGATATCCCGTGCGCTCCCGTCGTAATCATTTGTCAGCCACTCTGCCAATCCTTCATTTGAAAGATGCCCTGTGTCTGAGGAAATCCTCTGCTTCAGTTCCCAGCTGTAAACCGAACACGCGCGGAGCATATCGAGACTGTGATTTGATTCGACGACGATCCCGTCGCAGCTGCGGAGTTTTTCTTTGACGAGGCTTGTAAAATGCCCGAAATCCATCAGTGTCGCCAACCGGATCCCGCGGTTTTTTGCTACAAATCCAAAATTATCGGCGGCATCATGCGGGACCGAAAACGGTTCGAAATCTATGTCCCCGATCCTGAAATCACAGTTCGACACGATACTTACCGTATTACTTTTCAGCGCATCGGCGCGCATCTGTGTTTCCTTGTTTCCGTTTGCGGCTTTTTTCGGACTAAGATACGCATCATGAGTTCCCTCGGAGATAAACACCGGACATTTTACGGTTCTTAACAAAACTCTCAATCCGCCCGCATGATCTCCGTGTTCGTGAGTGATCAGAATTCCGTCGAGCTTTTCAAAGTCGACGCCTACTGCCGCGAGTCTTAAAAGTGTCTGTTTGGCGCTAAGACCTGCATCCACCAAAACGTTTGTTTTTTCGGTAGATATTAATACTGAATTGCCCGTGGAGCCGCTTCCGAGAACTGTAATTCGCATAGGAATCTGAGAGGTTTTAAGCGTAGCATAAGAGGATTGGATAGTGAATCGCGAATAGTGAATGGTGACGAGTAACAGGTGACAAGTGACAAGTGACAAGTGACGAGTGCCAAGTTACACGGGACAAGCGGAAGACGTGTCCGAAGCCCACGCGTCAGCACGGACTTCCGTGGTCAGGATGCAGCGTTCATCTCTAGATCTGATGATGGGAGGTATTTGTATATTCAGCTTGCAGATGTCGAGGGAAGTCCTGATACACAGTCGTGCTGCAGACACGCAAGTAGTTTAGGCACAAGGTGTCCTCAGCCCACGCGTGATTCCGGGCTTTTGTGGACCTGGCGAACGCCTAATCATCTCGAATACGTTCAAAATTCCTTCCCTCTGATTTGCCATTTTCGAATCACTGTCTACTGCCTTTCCCAACTGTCTAAATCACTTAAAATAGTGTAAAATAAGGGCATTCGATAACTTTAAGAATCAAACAGAAATCAAGAGGAAATAATTTGGCAGACGCAACAACGACAAAAGTTAAGAAGGGAAGCTATGGTGCGGATTCGATCACCGTTTTGGAAGGCCGTGACGCCGTCAGAAAGCGCCCTGCAATGTATATTGGATCAACCGGTGATATCGGGCTGCATCATCTGGTTTATGAAGTAGTGGACAATTCGGTGGATGAGGCCCTGGCAGGATTTTGCGACACGATCGAAGTGACCATCCATTTGGATAATTCGATCACCGTTATCGACAATGGACGCGGAATCCCGGTTGATATGCATAAACAGGAAGGACGTTCCGCGGCGGAGGTCGTTATGACGATCCTCCATGCGGGAGGCAAATTCGATTCTAATTCCTACAAGGTGTCCGGCGGACTGCACGGCGTCGGCGTTTCGTGCGTAAACTTTCTCAGCAAATGGCTGAAACTTGAAATTTGGCGCGATGGGAAAACTTACGAGCAGGAATATGAAGTTGGAATTCCGGTAGATCCTTTAAAAGAAACCGGAACGACAAAGAAGCGCGGAACCAAGATCACATTTAAGCCGGACGGCGAGATCTTTGAAACGGAAATATACAGCTTTGATAAACTTTCGGAGCGGCTTCGGGAAAAAGCGTTTTTGAACAAAGGGATCCGCATTTTTATCCGCGATGAGCGTGACGATGAAGAGAAATCGCACGAGTTTTACTACAAAGGCGGGATCGCCGAATTTGTAAAACATCTCAGCAAAAACAAAAGCCCGCTTCACGACAAGCCCATATATTTTGAACAAGCAGCAGATGATATCTCGATCGAGATCGCGATGCAGTATAACGATGCATATGACGAAAAGGTCTATACATTTGCGAACAATATAAATACGGTGGACGGCGGAACTCATCTATCCGGTTTTCGCGGGGCGCTGACGCGAACCGTCAATAACTATGCCAAGAATTCCGGTCTGCTCAAGAATTTCAAGGGGTCGCTTTCCGGTGACGACGTTCGCGAAGGGATGATCGCCGTTGTTTCTGTAAAGATACCGCAGCCGCAATTTGAAGGGCAGACAAAAGGAAAACTTAACTCGCCGGTCGATGGCGAGGTAAGTTCGTTTCTCTACGAAAAACTGACAGACTATTTTGACGAAAACCCGCAGGTTGCGAAGAAGATCGTCGGAAAATCGGTCGACGCTGCGCGCGCACGGGAAGCCGCACGAAAAGCCAGAGAGATCGTCAGAAAAAGTGCGCTCGGTTCTTCGACCCTTCCGGGCAAACTCGCCGACTGTCAGGAAAAGGATCCGGCACTGTCGGAAGTCTATCTCGTTGAGGGAGATTCAGCCGGCGGAAGTGCAAAACAGGCGCGACCGCAGAAATCAGGCTGTTCTTCCGCTCAAGGGTAAGATACTGAACGTCGAAAAAGCGCGTTTTGACAAAATGCTCGAGCACGGAGAAATAAAGGCACTCATCACGGCGCTCGGAACAGGGATCGGGAAAGACGATTTTGACGTCGAAAAACTCCGTTATCACAAGGTTGTTATCATGACCGACGCGGACGTGGACGGCAGCCATATTCGAACACTGCTGCTCACATTTTTCTACCGTCAGATGCCCGAACTGATCGAAGGCGGTTTTGTATATATTGCCCAGCCGCCGCTTTACAAGGTCAAACGCGGCAAAAAGGAGCGTTACATCAAAGACGAGCCGGAAATGTTTTCATATCTAATGAACGAAGCGCTCGGCAATATGGAAGTTACGGCTAAAGGTGAGACGATCTCGGGCAGGAAACTTTCAAAAGCACTTGAACACACAGTCGAATTCAAAAAGTTCTCAAGCCGGCTGACGAGACGTCTTGGGAATGATGAAAAACTTCGCGATGTGATCCTCGATGCGCTTGCCGGAAATAAAGGGATCTTATCGCGAGACGGAATTCGTTTGCGGAAGGTCTTTTCTGAACAGGAGCTTATGGCCGAACTTGAAGCAAAGATCCTGGATGCGGGATATGACACGGTGTTGATCACCGATGATGAACACGGGTTAAACGGGATCGAGGTTACGCTGGAAAACGGAGGAACCGCTGTTCTTGATTGGAATCTTGCAAGCTATGTAGAATTTCAAAAATCTGTTCAGCTCAAATCTGTGCTTGAAGAATCACTTCCGCTTCCGTTTACGCTGACCAAGAAGGAAGAAACCGAAGTTATCGAAAAACGTGTTGAACTTCTGGATGCGGTAATTTCAGGTGCCAAAAAAGAACTCTCGATCCAGCGCTACAAAGGACTGGGAGAGATGAATCCCGAACAGCTTTGGGAGACGACTATGAACCCGGAAGGACGGACGCTGCTTCAGGTCCGGATCGAAGACGCCGTTGAGACGGATGATATCTTTACGATCCTGATGGGCGATCAGGTGGAACCGCGCAGGGAGTTTATCGAGAATAATGCGCTTGATGTGAAGAATCTGGACGTGTAGCGGCGCGGAGCGCCTTGTAATTCGCGATACGTAGTTCGCACATTTGGCATTTTGCAATTCAACATCGGCTTTTTGAGGAAAATGTAAAAGGACAATTAAATGGTCAGCAATTAGCGAATTGCGTAATGCGAATCGCGAATCGAGAATCACGAACAACGAATATCAAAGCAAATGCCAGCAATACTAGAAGCAATAAAACCAATTGAAGAATTTCTTGTCATGACCGATGCCGAGATCGATGAAAAGATCGAGGCAGCTCGTGAGGCCCTCGGATCGCGTGTCGTGATCCTCGGACATCATTATCAGCGTGAAGACGTCGTAAAACACGCGGATCTCAAAGGCGATTCTTATCAGCTTTCGGTGATGGCATCAGAAACCGATGCCGAATATATCGTTTTCTGCGGAGTTCATTTTATGGCGGAGTCCGCAGATATTCTCGGAAAACCCGGACAGATCGTGATCCTTCCCGATATGGGCGCCGGATGTTCGATGGCCGATATGGCATCGATCGAGCAGATCGAAGATGCCTGGGATCAGCTTGAAGAAATCGGTGTTGTCGGCGGTAAAAGCAGTGTTGCTCCGATAACCTACATGAATTCCACCGCTGCCGTAAAAGCATTTTGCGGGAAAAACGAAGGCGTGGTCTGCACATCATCAAACGCTACAAAACTTTTTGAAAAGTATCTTCAAAACTACGACAAGATGTTTTTCTTTCCCGATCAACATTTGGGAAGAAACACTGGTGCAAAATTCGGGATCGCTCTGGATGAAATGGCCGTCTGGGACCCGAAACATGAACTGGGGGGAAATACGGAAGAAGATCTTCATGCGGCAAAATTGATCTTATGGCGCGGACATTGTTCGGTACACGGTCGGTTTAAGGATTGGCACGTTGATAAGATCCGCGAGGATGTTCCCGGCGTGAACGTTCTTGTCCATCCCGAATGTCTGTATGAAGTGGTTCAGAAATCTGATTATAACGGGTCGACATCGTTCATCATAAAGACCGTCGAAGAAGCCGCACCCGGAACAAAATGGGCGATCGGAACCGAAGTAAACCTCGTAAACCGTCTCGCCAAAGAACATCCCGATAAGGAGATCCATCTTCTCGCTCCCGACCTCTGCATGTGCGCCACGATGTACCGGATCTCACCTCAATCGCTTGCATGGTCAATGGAAAATCTGGCTGCTGGAAACGTCGTCAATGAGATCAAGGTTGACGGTGAAACAAAAGAGTGGTCGAATGTTGCGCTGGAGAGGATGATCAGGATGACGGGAGTGTGAAGCGCGTCTCGGAAATGCTTTACGCAATTCGCAGTTCGCAAAAAGTGTGACGTTGTTTGTAATTTGCTACAGGCTTTACACAATTCAATTTTTTTTGGATTAGGTATCTAAAGAAACTAAAGGCAAACATGCCTTATTCCTCACAAAGTATGAAAGATTTTAGAAAGCTCCGCGTATGGAGGGATTCTCACAACCTTACGTTGAAAATCTACAAAATAAGCAAAAACTTTCCTAACAACGAACTTTTTTCGTTGACAAGCCAAATGCGTAGATCGTCTGCATCGATTGCAACAAATATTGCCGAGGGTTGCGGTCGTGACGGCGATCGGGAGCTCGCCCGCTTCCTTCAAATTGCGATGGGCTCATCGTATGAATTAGATTATCAACTGATGCTTTCAAGAGATTTAGGGTATGTAAACCCTAGCACCTATGTAGAAATAAATGATAGTATCGATAAAGTTAAGCGGCAACTGGCGCTTTTCCTGAAAAGACTCAGATCTGAGTGACCCGCCTTCCCAAAGCGAAATGCGAAATCGCGTAACGCGTAAAACGAAACAAATGGCCGAACTACAAGACAAACTTCCAGAGAATGTCGGCGGAAAGTACTACGTTGACGATCAGTGTATTGACTGCGACGTATGCCGCGACACATCTCCGAACAATTTCACGCGCTATGATGAAAACGGTTATTCCTATGTCTATAAGCAGCCGGAAACACCCGAGGAAGAAGCGCTTTGTGAAGAAGCCCTGATGGCCTGTCCGGTTGAGGCGATCGGGGAAGACGGGAATTAAACGCGATGAGGGTTCAATTCATGTGTCAGCATTCTGGCATCTTCCCGATCCTTAAATAACTCGATTCTCTTTGCGTCTCCGCCAAACTCACGAATCAATTCGATCTCTCTTACAGGATGATTACCGAGCCGAAACTTTTTTGAACTTGTATCTTTGAGAATTTCTTATGCGCCGTAAGTGCGCGGAGAAGTATAGTTTTTGTTATTAAGATCGGGAGTTACTGATTTTTCAGAAATCGACTTCTTAAAAAGTAGTTCTTTATTTTCGCTCACCATTTATACAGTGGATTAGTTTGTTTGTATCCATACGGCCTTACCATTCTTCCATGTTGCGACGGGATTTCCGGCACGTTTATGAATATCAACTGCTTCTCGGATCGCACGCTGGAGCGTCTCGGTGATCTGTTTTTCATCAGAAAGTATCTTTTTGATTTTGTCGTTATCGATATCTTGTTTGATCTTGGTTCTCATATTTTAACTTGATCGTGTTCCAAAGCAGTTCATCGAAGACCATTTCGGTCCCAACTGAATTGCCGGATGCAATGAGTCTCAACTCAACAACATCTGAATTATCGTAAAAATACCAGTTATCTGCAAGATTTCGGTAGAGTTGAAAAAAGTTTTTCAGTCCGATCTGAAAGCGTCTTCTTATTGTTTTGGCCGGAATATGATGTCCGCCTTGTTTAACTCTCTCAGCCACTCGTAAGATGGCAAGGTCCTCCGATGCCAGCCACAGGAAAACAACGGATACGTCGTAACCGCTTTCCTGCATCCGCCTGAGTTTTTGAACGAATGTACGTGATGAAAGTGTAGTTTCGAACGCAAAATTCTCTTCAGACTCTACCAACTCACCGATGCGATTCAACATTATTCTCCCGGCAGCCAATGCTGCCTTTTCAGGTGAATATGCAGATAGACCCTGAGCAATGATGTCGGCATTTACGAATTCGGTTACGCCGAGTTTGTCGCGAAGAAGAAATGGTGCAATCGTTGATTTTCCTGCGCCGTTTGGGCCGGCAATTACAATTACGTGTGGCATAATTAAACTACGATCTTTATCCACCCTTCTTCTACAACAACTTCATAACTTTCTATTGAACAGCTCGATTTTGTGTAGCATTGCCCGGTTGAAAGGTCGAAACGCCAGCCGTGTAGGTCACATTCTACTATGTTTCCGTAAACCCTCGAATCAGCGAGGGGGAAGCCTTTGTGCGGACAAAAATTCTCGATCGCGCGGAATTCTCCGCCGACATTAAATAACGCCAGCTCCGAGCCGTCTTTGAGCTGCACCGTAGCTCCGCGGCCCTCGGGAAGTGCGCCGACTTCACCAACCTTTATCTTCTTACCTTCGCGTTTTGGCTTTCGTTTGTTTTTATTGTATTGCCCCATTTGGTACTACAGAACATCCTTTTTTAATGTGAGTTGGTTTTTTTGGCCCTTCCCGGCTTTGCGGGCAATTTTTTTCACAGATCTTTCGCTTCGCTCACGGGCGAGGACAAACCGTCGCCCCTACAAATTGCCTGAAGATTTTTTTGCCTCTCTCAAACTATAAATTCTTTCATCGCGGCTTGAGGTTTCCACAAACCCAGACCATCACCGTCTGCTCACCGCTCACCCCTGACATCAAAATCGCACCGCAAATTACTTACTTTATTATTTTATCTCAAACAGACTATAATAACTAAAACACATAAATCTTGATCGAAGAATGAGCGAAACCAATACAGCGGCGAAATCGCGGATAAAATGCCGCGAAATAATGACGAAGAATCCCTCGACGGCGACAAAAGATATCTCTCTTCAGGATGTCGCAAAGATACTGAAAGAGGGCGACATAGGTATTTTGCCGATCGTTGATGGCGATACGAATAAACTGGTTGGATTGGTAACCGACCGCGACATCGTTGTACGGGCAGTAGCGGATGGAAAAAGCGTCACCGAAACTGCGGTCGGCGAAGTAATGACGTCGGAAGTATTTAGTGCGAAACCGGATGATTTTGCTTTTGAAGCCGTCAGAACGATGGGTGATAAACAGGTGAGACGGGTTCCGATCGTGGATGACGACGGCGTTTTGCAGGGAATAGTTTCGATGGCCGATATTGCGCTTGAGATGGAAGATGACAAAGAGATCGCAGAAACACTTGAAGAGATTTCCAGCGGAGAGGCTTTTTGGAGCAAAGGTTAGCAGAACGTGAAAGGTGACAAGAAACAAGTGACAAGAAATTAGATTTCCATCGGGAAATCCTGATTTGGCAATCGGTTTTTGCTTACTGGAATAAAAACCTTGTTACTCGTCACTGTTTACTTGTCACCGAAATAAATATGGCTAAATCAATAAATCGTTACTTTCAGTTTTTAGGCTCATCGAAGGATGCACAGCCTTCGGGTCGTCTTTGGTATCCTTCGGCAGACGTCTATCAAACACCCGACGGGTGGCTTGTAAAAGTGGAACTCGCCGGCGTATCCGCGGAGGATATTCAGATCGAGATCCAGGGCAACGTGCTGTATGTCGCCGGATGCAGAAAAGACAAGACATGCGCCGTAGGACTTTCGTATCAGCAAATGGAGATCACCTACAGCCATTTTGAAAAGTCTTTGTCATTCCCCTCATCGATCGAAAAAGCGAAATTAGCCCACAATTATGAAGACGGTTTGCTGATGATCTATCTCACGACGAAATAAGCGTGAAAAATTGAAATCGAAAAAACGCGGAAAGTTGGAACTAAAGGATGTGAATCGCAAACAGCGAATTGCGAATAACTTATAACGAATACCGATCTTAACATGGCAGAAAATACTGAAAATCCACAAGACACACCTGGCGAAGCCAAAACGATTCAATTACCCAAACACATGGAGCTGGCGATTCTGCCGCTCCAGAACACTACTCTGTTTCCACAGACCGTGGTACCGCTTGCAGTCGGAAGAGAACGTTCGATCCGGGCAGTTGAATCAGCGCTTTCCAATCAGGATAAATTGATCGCATGTGTCACGGTAAAGACCGAAAATATAAATGGAAACGATGCAAAACCGGCTGACCTTTACGAAGTAGGCTGTCTGGTCAATGTCAAACGGATGATGCGCGCGGAAGATATCGTGCAGCTCGTTGTCCAGGGTACAGACCGGTTTCGGGTTATCGAGTGGCTTCAGGAAGAGCCTTTCCTAAAGGCAAGGATCGAGATCCTGCCTGAGCTTACGATCGAGAATAATGACGAGGTCGAAGCTCTGAAGCGCAATGTGAACAACCTTGTCCAGCAGGCTTTGGCGATGCTTCCGCAGGTTCCGCCGGAGATCCGTATGGCTGTTACGGGGCAAAGTGATCCGGTGCAGCTTTCATATTTTCTTGCATCCGTACTGGATCTCGGAGAAGAGAACGAGCAGAAAATGCTCGAAGCAAATACAGTTGACGAATTACTGACCCGTTCTCATGCTGCTCTTGCAAAAGAAGTGGAGATAATGAACATCCGCTCAAAAATTGCAAACGAAGCACAGACGGAGATGGACAAGTCGCAGCGCGATTACGTACTTCGTCAGCAGATGAAGGCGATCCAAAAGGAACTTGGCGAAGACGAATCCGGCGAACAGGCCGAAGCATCTCAGCTTCGCGAACGGCTCGAAACGGCGGATCTGCCTGAAACGGTAAGAAAAGAAGCGGAACGCGAACTCCGCAGAATGGAACAGCTTCCGCTAACCGCACCGGATTTTCACGTGATCAGGACATATCTCGAATATGTTCTGGAACTGCCGTGGAAAAAGTCGAGCGAAGAAAAACTTGATCTTAAAGAGGCTCGAAAAATTCTCGACGAAGACCACTACGGGCTCGAAGACGTAAAGGAAAGGATCCTGGAGTTTCTTGCGGTCGTAAAACTAAGGCCGGATTCGAAAAGTCCGATCATGCTGCTTGTCGGTCCTCCGGGTGTCGGAAAAACTTCGCTCGGACGTTCGATCGCGAGAGCTTTAGGCAGAAAATTCGAACGGTTTTCACTCGGCGGAATGCGCGATGAAGCCGAATTGCGCGGACACCGCCGAACGTATATCGGCGCGATGCCGGGCAGGATCATTCAGGGATTGAGACGCGTCGGCGTAAATAATCCGGTGCTTATGCTCGATGAGATCGACAAACTCGGCAATGATTACCGGGGCGATCCGTCTTCAGCGCTTCTGGAAATTCTCGATCCGCAGCAAAATGATTCGTTTCGGGATCATTACCTCGATCTTCCGTTTGATCTTTCAAAGGTCTTCTTTATCGCGACCGCGAACGACCTCGCTCCGATCCCGGCGCCGCTGAGAGACCGGATGGAGATCATCTCGCTTGCCGGTTACAGCGACCTTGAGAAACTCAACATCGCAAAACAATATCTCGTGCCGCGGCAGATCAATGAAAACGGACTTAAGGAAGATCAGTTTGAAATATCGGATGCGGCGATAAATCTCTTAACTGCAAGATATACAAGGGAAGCCGGCGTCCGGCAGCTCGAGCGGACGATCGGAAATATCGCGCGAAAGGTGGCGCTGAAGATCGCCACGGGTGATACGAGTAAAGTTTGGATCGAAGAATCCGATGTCAGAGACTATCTCGGCGGGCCGAAGTTTTATCCCGAGCAGGCGCGCGCGGAATTGCCGGCAGGCGTTGCGACGGGAATGGCCTGGACACAGATGGGCGGGCAGGTTTTATTTATCGAGGCATCTCTTCTGCCGGGTTCAAGCGGTTTGACACTGACCGGCCAGCTTGGAGATGTGATGAAAGAATCGGCAATGGCGGCGCGTTCATACCTTTGGTCGCGCGCGGCTGATTTTGGGATCGATCCCGGATTTATCAAAGGAAACGGTGTCCACCTGCATGTTCCGGCGGGTGCGATCCCGAAAGACGGACCGTCTGCCGGAGTTACGATGGTTTCGGCACTCGCCTCCTTGTACACGGGACGAAAAGTTCGTTCCGACACGGCGATGACCGGTGAAATTACGCTTTCGGGACTCGTTTTCCCGGTCGGCGGGATAAAAGAAAAGGTATTGGCTGCTCACCGCGCGGGCATTAAGCGTATTTTGTTGCCGAAGAAGAACGAAGCGGTTGTAGATGAAATCCCCGAGGATGTGCTCAAGGATCTGGAGATCATTTTGGCGGACAATATCGGTGAAGTTCTGGCGGCGACGCTTGAAAAGGAACCGAGCGAACCGCTGCCGGAGACCTACGCTATTTCGGATGCAGGTTCGGCCAATAAAAACCCGGGAGAATCTGTAATTGCGAAAGAGGAATGACTTATTCATACCTAAAAACAGGTCTGTCTATAATAAATTAGACGTAATCACCTGTGTTTAGACAACCATCTCCAGGCTGACTCGACGATCCGGTCAATCTCCGGAATTTGAGGAATCCAGCCGAGTGTTTCTTTTGCTTTCGCCGGGTTCGCTACCAATTTTGATGGATCTCCCGCCCGTCGGGGGCAAAGCTCGTAGCTGATCCGGCGTCCGGTAACTCTCTCTGCCGCTTTTATAACTTCCATAACCGAACAGCCTTCGCCGTTTCCAAGATTAAAAAAAGAGGAGACACCTCCATTTTTCAGATAGTCCAATGATAGAAGATGGGCCTGGCTGAGGTCTGATATATGGATATAGTCACGAACAGCCGTTCCGTCCGGCGTATCATAGTCGTTTCCATATACAGAGATGGAGTCTCGATTCCCGAGAGCAGTTTGCAGTACTAAAGGTATGAGGTGTGTTTCCGGATCGTGGCGTTCACCCAGCGTTTCGGTTGCGCCGGCGGCATTGAAATACCGCAGTCCGACAAAGTTAAGACCGTATGCGGACGAATAACTCTCGAGGATCCGTTCGATCATGAATTTCGACCAGCCATACGGATTGGTTGGATTTTGATCGTGCCTTTCATCGATCGGCAGATACTTTGGTTCTCCATAAGTCGCGCAAGTCGAAGAAAAGACCACATTTTGTACGCCAAACCCGAGCAGAGAATCAAACAGGGAAATGGATTCGACAAGATTATTTCTGTAGTATTTTTGCGGGTTTTCTACGGATTGTCCGACGTACGCAAATGCCGAGAAGTGGAAACACGATCTTATCTCATGTTTCCGCAGAATTTTTTCAACAAGCTGAGCGTCGCCGATGTTTCCCCGGTAGAAGGCTGCGGATGAGGGAACGTTTTCACGGTGGCCATAAACGAGGTTGTCGATGACGACAACATCTTCTCCTTTTTCAACGAGATCCGCGACAACGACACTTCCGACGTATCCCGCTCCGCCTGTTACCAAAATTGACATATTTTTCTACGGATATTGATCATCTATTCTAAACGAATTTTCCCGCGCGCGGTTATCCGCCCGGATACATCCGGGAATAGTATTCACGATATTCACCGCGCAAAATATCCTCAACCCATTCGCTGTTATCAAGATACCAATCGATCGTTTGCTGAAGTCCGTTTTCCCAGCTTGTTTTTGGTTTCCATCCAAGCTCAGTCTCTATCTTTGTAGGGTCGATCGCATAACGGCGGTCATGCCCAAGCCTGTCGGCAACAGGTTTGATAAGATCGTGCGATTTATTAAGCGTATCGAGGATAGCCGTGATCACTTCGATATTCATACGCGTATTCCGCGAACCGATATTATAAACCTCGCCAGTTTTTCCGGCTGAGAAAACACGCCAGATCGCATCGCAGTGATCGGTTACGTAGATCCAGTCGCGAACGTTTTTGCCGTCGCCGTAAAGCGGCAGCGGTTTATCATTGAGTGCGTTTGAGATCATCAGCGGGATCAGCTTTTCGGGGAATTGACGCTGTCCGTAATTGTTTCCGCAGCGTGTGATGACGGTGTCGAGACCAAACGTTTCGTGAGCGGCACGGACAAAGTGCTCGGCAGCGGTCTTTGAAGCGGCATAGGGTGAATTCGGCTCGAGAGGAGAATTTTCGGTGAAAAAAGACGAATCGTCTTCCGGGAGACTTCCCATTACCTCGTCGGTCGATACCTGCAAAAATCTTCGGACGTTTTTCTCGCGCGCACAATCCAGTAAAACCTGTGTTCCCAATACATTGGTGGTGATAAATTCATTTGCGGAAAGAATGCTCCGATCGACGTGTGACTCAGCCGCAAAGTTTATAATTCCGTCACAATCATCGGGGAGGGTCGCCAAAACTGCTTCCTTATCGCAAATGTCGCCTTTTACGAATTCGTGGCGCGATTCGTTGATCCCGGTGAGGTTTGCGAGGTTACCGGCATAGGTTAGCGCATCAAAATTGATGATCTTCATATCGGTTGTTTGCTGCAAAACGACGCGTACAAATTCAGAACCGATAAATCCGGCACCGCCTGTGACAAAGAGAGTTTTCATAGTATTATTATTGCTTTGCTAAGATCGAATTAACAACATTACCAAAATTAAAGCGGGCAAGCCAGACGGGATTTCGATGCATTTCCGGCGGAAAATCAGGGGGCAATTCTGGAAATAAGAGAACTTAAAATCAGCGGTATTTTCGAAGTTTTGCCAAAGGTCTTTGAAGACGAACGCGGGTATTTTAGCGAAACTTACAGATCGGATGATTTCAAAGAGAAAGGGCTCCAAACCGATTGGGTTCAGGAAAATCAATCTTTTTCCCGACTCAAAAATACTATCCGCGGTCTGCATTTCCAATCTCCTCCTTATGCCCAGACAAAATTGATCCGTGTACCGCGGGGAAGAATTTTGGATGTATTTGTTGATATAAGAGTAAATTCACCGACTTTTGGTCATTGGGACGCGATCGAGGTATCGGAAGAACGGCGAAATGCGGTTTATGTTTCGAAAGGGTTTGCACACGGGTTTTGTACGCTCGAAAATGATACTTTAGTGCAATACAAGGTTGACAGCGTTTATTCCCGGGAGAACGAGGGCGGGATCCTCTGGAACGACCCTCAATTATCTATCGACTGGAATTGTGAGAATCCACTTTTGTCCGGGAAAGACAGGGAATTACCGCTGATCTCAAATCTAAAAAGTCCTTTTGTTTGAGTAAAATGGAGTGTTTTTCTAAGGCTTTCGTCGGGTTGAATTAGAATTGAAGAAACGGTTGCGTGCGCAACGGACCGATCTGGATGCTGAAGGCATATAGCGAAAGTAGCCAGAGGTGAAACCTCTGGAAAATGAGCAGTCAATTTGCGCTTTGAAGATGCGCTAGAAACGCTTGTCTTTTTGCACCTTGGGCGCGATAAGAGTATTCGGACAATTTCCAGATGTTTCAGATCTGGCTATTTTCTTAATGCCGCTTTGCGGCAAGAAAAGGGCACTTGAGAATTAAATTCAAAACCAGAATGTAATGATTCGATTAAAAAAGCCGTCGAACCAATAAAACGGACGTAGTGTTTATACCAACTACTTTAAAAATAGAAATAAAGGAAATAAAGCAATGAAAGGAGTTATTCTCGCGGGCGGACTCGGTTCGCGTCTCAAACCACTCACCAAGATCACAAACAAACATCTGCTTCCGGTCTATGACCAGCCGATGATCTATTACCCGATCCAAACGCTGATCAACGCCGGGATCGACGACATCATGATCGTTACCGGCGGAAATTCTGCCGGCGACTTTTTGAAACTCCTCGGAAACGGCAAAGAGTTTGGCCTGAAACACGTAAATTACACATACCAGGAAGGGGAAGGCGGAATCGCAGATGCTCTTAGTCTGGTGGAACATTTTGCCGATAACGAGCCGATCTGCGTAGTTTTGGGTGATAACATAATTGAAGGCAACATCCGGAAAGCAGCGGATGATTACCGCAGGCAAGGCGGCGGAGCGAAGATCCTTCTCAAAGAGGTGCATGATCCAGAAAGATTCGGCGTTCCGGAGATCGACGGCGAGAACGTGGTCAAGATCGAAGAAAAACCGAAAGAACCAAAATCGAGCTTTGCCGTGATCGGCATTTATTTTTATGATGCGACGGTTTTTGACGTGATCAAAACTCTCGTGCCTTCCGACCGCGGCGAACTCGAGATCACGGACGTAAACAACCACTATATTAACAAAGGCGAGATGACGTGGAACGAACTTGAAGGCTGGTGGACAGACGCCGGAACATACGAAAGTCTTCTGCGTGCGACGAATCTGGTTGCAAAAACCGGCGCCAATAAAATAGAGAATACCTTTAGCGCAAAAGAGGCGAGCTGAGAATAATGACTCAAATTCAAATGGTTGACCTCAAGGGTCAGTACGAGAAAATAAAAGAAGAAATCGATTCGGCGGTTTTAGACGTCATCGGTTCGACAGCTTATATTAACGGCCCGGCCGTAAAAGCATTTCAGTCGAATCTTGAAGATTATCTCGGTGTCGATCATGTAATCCCCTGCGCAAACGGAACCGACGCGCTGCAGATCGCGTTGATGGCGCTGGGACTCAGGCCCGGAGACGAGGTGATCGTTCCGGCATTTACTTATGTTGCTACGGCAGAAGTTATCGGCCTTTTAGGGTTGACGCCGGTAATGGTTGACGTTGACCACAACACTTTTAATGTAACGGCAGATATTATCGAAGCCGCCATCACGCCAAAGACAAAAGCGGTGGTTCCGGTACATCTCTTCGTACAGTGCTGCGATATGGAACCGATAATGGAAGTCGCCAAAAAACACGGCATTTTTGTCGTGGAAGACAATGCGCAGGCGATCGGTTGTGATTATTCGTTCAGCGACGGTTCGGTGAAAAAAGCGGGAACGATCGGCGACGTTGGAACAACGTCATTCTTTCCGGCAAAGAATCTTGGGTGTTATGGTGACGGCGGAGCGATGTTTACAAACGATGATGAACTCGCCGGGAAACTGCGGATGGTTGCGAATCACGGTCAGACACAACAGTATTATCACGGCGTGATCGGTGTGAATTCGCGGCTCGATTCGATCCAGGCGGCAGTTCTCGATGTAAAACTAAAATATCTCGATGAATATGCTGCTGCGAGAAATTCAGTTGCCGATCATTATGACGCGGCTTTTGCCAACATCGAAGAAATTCAAACGCCCGTGCGCGAGAAGAATTCGAACCACGTTTTTCATCAGTACACGATGAAGGTCGGAAACGGAAATCGCGACAAACTTCGCGAGTTTTTGGCGGAAAAAGAGATTCCTTCAAATATTTATTATCCGCTGCCGCTTTATCAGCAGGATGCGTTCAGCCGCTATGTTTCGCCTGGTTTTAATCTGGCCGTGACCGAAGAACTCTGTGATCAGGTTCTTTCACTTCCGATTCACACGGAGATGTCTGAGGATTTGAAAAACACGATCTCCGGCGCGGTAAATGATTTTTACAACTAAAAGATACATTATCAGTTATGACTGAAAAGAATTATTTTGCACATGAAACCGCGGTGATCGATGATGGCTGCGAGATCGGCGATGGCGTAAAGATCTGGCATTTTTCCCACGTTATGCCGAATTCAAAACTCGGCGACGGATGCAATATCGGACAAAACGTTGTGATCTCACCCGATGTTGTACTCGGAAAAAATGTAAAGGTGCAGAATAATGTTTCAATTTATACAGGTGTTATCTGCGAGGATGATGTATTTCTTGGACCTTCGATGGTTTTTACAAACGTTATAAATCCGCGGAGCGCGGTAAACAGAAAAAACGCGTATGCAAAAACCTTGGTAAAACACGGCGCTTCGATCGGCGCAAATGCAACGATCGTCTGTGGAAATGATATCGGCGAATTCGCTTTTATCGGCGCCGGCGCAGTCGTCACAAAAGATGTTCCGGCATACGCATTGGTCGTTGGAAATCCTTCAAAACAGATCGGGTGGATGAGCGAGTTTGGACACAGGCTGGAATTTGATGAGAATGGCGAAGCGCTTTGCCAGGAATCTGGAGAGAAATATTTCTTGAAAGATGAGAAAGTTTCAAAAGCCGGATAATGAATTATTGGTAAATTAGGGCTTTGGGTGAAAGCAATTGATTTTATCAATTGCGGGCGAGAAATTTTCGGCTGAGAAAATGCAATCTCTAAAGAAATTTCTTATAACTTGCCACTAGTCTGAGAGTCTGTGTCAAAAGTGGATTTAAGAGCTGAAAGCACGCTGAGAAAATAGCCAGAGGTGAAACCTCTGGAATATGAGCATACGATTTGCGCATTGAAGATGCGCCAGAAATGCCCATCTCTTTACACCTTCAGTGCGATTGGTAATTTTGGGAATTTCCAGACGTTTCACATCTGGCTTGTATCTTGATAGTCAACCCCTTTAGCAATTATCTTGGACGCTGGATAATTGCTCGGAGAAGATGAGTCTGTCGTCTGGCTGAGACCTTTGAGTCTGAAAAATAGATGAGACCTCTTTTTCCGGTTTCAATGTTCCTTGTCAGGTCGAACAGTATCTTAAGACCTTTTGAGTCTGCATATTACAAGGTTGACCGTTGGAACATATTTTAGGAGTTAATTATGTCAAAAAACATTTTAGGTATAGACGTTTCAAAACGAAAGCTTGATGTGGCTTTACTTTTCAACGACAAAACCCTGGTTAAGAAGTTCGATAATACTGCTTCCGGCTGCAAACTTCTTGTCGCCTGGCTTGAAACACTTCATCGCGAAGCGGTTCACGTATGTCTTGAATCAACAGGCACTTATGGTGATCTGGTTGCACACTCGATGCACAATGCAGGACATATTGTGTCTGTTGTTAATCCGCTTCGCATCAAGTCTTACGCTGTTTCAGCATTGAGCCGCAACAAAACCGATATGGTTGATGCCCGTATGATCGCCGACTTTTGTCGTACTCAAATCCCTGAGCAATGGTTCCCGCCGTCTCCGCAAGTTGTCAAGATCCAAGGTCTTTCGCGAAGGATCGAGGCTCTTGAGGAGATGCGTCAAGCCGAACGAAACCGTCTTGACGTTTCACCACAAGAGACAAGAGCAAGTATCAAACGTGTTATTAAAACGTTTGAAAAAGAGATCAAAGATCTGGAAAAAAGATCAAGGATAATATCGATCAAGATCCTAAACTCAAAAATCATAAGGATCTGCTGGAAACGATACCCGGGATCGGTAAAAAGACATCCCATCTGCTTTTAGCCGAAATAGAGTTTGAACGCTTCGATTCAGCTCGCGATGTAGCAGCTTATGCGGGTGTTACCCCAAAGCAAAGAAAATCAGGCACCAGTTTGAACTACACAAGACTTTCAAAAATGGGAAACAAACGCTTGCGAAAGCGCATGTACTTTCCGGCAATCGTCGCCGGTCAGTGCAATGAAATTATCAAAGACTTTGCCAAACGCTTGGCGAAAAACGGGAAATCAGGAAAACAAATCGTCTGTGCATCGATCCGAAAACTGCTGCACATCGCGTTTGGTGTCTTGAAAAACCAAACCCCGTTTGACCCAGACTTGGCGTTTCAGAGTTGATTATTCAAGACAGTATCTATTTTCTTTTTGCCGCTCTGCGGCTATAAAAGGGACTTTTGACACGGTCTCTTGAGCTAGTGGAACATGGGTTGAACAATAAAGTGGCTTTGGCCCAATTAAAATGTTCGGCTAAAGCCAAGAAAGTGAGGGAACTTGGCACCACTAGCTAAAGCTAGTGGCAAGTGAAAAAAGCGTTACTTTTAGAACACTACCGCAATTGAGATACACTTCCAATAGAATCGCGGTTTGTCCAGTTTAAGAAATGAAGAATTTTGTATTGATCGGCGCGGCCGGATATATTGCACCCCGGCATTTACAGGCAATTAAGGACACGGGAAACAATCTCGTTGCAGCATTTGACCCGTTTGATTCCGTCGGGATCCTCGACAGCTATTTTCCGCACGCCGATTTTTTTGTTGAGTTTGAAAGGTTTGACAGACATATTGAGAAGTTGAAACGACAGGGAACCCGAATAGATTTCGTGAGTATCTGTTCGCCGAATTACCTTCACGATGCACATATCCGCTTTGGATTGCGCCACGGCGCGGATGTAATTTGCGAGAAGCCGCTTGTGTTGAATCCGTGGAACATAGATGCCCTCGAAGAGATCGAAAAAGAAACCGGCAGAAAGGTTTATACCGTGCTTCAACTTCGGCTTCATGAAAGTGTGATCGCGCTGAAGAAGCTTGTTGATGAATCACCGGCCGATAAAGTCTTCGACGTGAATTTGAAATATATTACTTCGCGCGGAAACTGGTACCGGTACAGCTGGAAAGGCGACGTTCAGAAATCAGGCGGAATCGCGACCAATATCGGCGTGCATTTCTTTGATATGCTGACGTGGGTTTTTGGCGACGTAATTGAAAACCGGGTCGAATTTCATGAAAGTGCGCGCGCAGCCGGCGAATTAAAACTCGGACGGGCAAACGTAAAATGGCATTTGAGCATTGACGAGAATGACCTTCCCGAAGATGTACGATCCGAAGGCATCAGAACGTTCCGTTCGATCCTGATAGATGATCAGGCGTTTGAATTCAGCAAAGGGTTTACCGATCTCCATACTATGGTCTACCGGGAAATTCTGGCCGGTAAGGGCTTTAGAATCAATGAGTCACGACGGGCGATAGAAATCGTTTCTGCGGTGCGTGAGAGATGAATAACGGGGGAATTGGAAACAGTCTTTCGAATAATAGATTTAGATCCCGGATTCCGCAAAGTATTTAGCAATAAGTTTAACAAGAGGATTTGTTTTATTCGGAATTAGTAACGAATGTTTGAATCGGTATACCAATCAACTTTTCGCAAATCAGATCGGATCGGTATCGTAAATACAGCTTACACATGGCTATCCGAGTGCGAAATCGATAAAGCTAAGATTTAAAAATACGAAATAAATTATGAAAGTTTTAGTTACTGGGGCAGACGGGTTTATTGGATCTCACCTGACGGAAATGCTTATTTCCAGGGATATGGATGTAAGGG
>JAWKHO010000016.1:0-106215 GCA_041394785.1 Pyrinomonadaceae bacterium
GCCCGATTTGACGGCGTTCGCTACGGATTTCGTTCTGCTGATGCTCACGAACTCCGTGAAATGTACATGAAAACGCGCGAGCAGGGATTTGGCGAGGAAGTTAAACGTCGGATCATGCTTGGAACTTATGTGCTTTCGAGCGGCTATTACGATGCGTATTACTCAAAGGCGCAGAAAGTCAGAACACTGCTAAAGCGGGATTTTGAAAATGCATTTGAGCAATGCGACGTTATTCTAACGCCGACTTCCCCGACTACCGCATTCAAGATCGGAGAAAAGTCCGATGATCCGCTTGCCATGTATTTGAGCGATATTTATACGGCTTCGGCAAATCTTGCCGGACTTCCAGGAATTTCTGTGCCGTGCGGTTTGTCGGGAGAAGGACTTCCGATAGGACTACAGCTGATGGGACGCCCCTGGTCGGAAGATCTTCTTTTAAATTTTGCACATAAATATGAAACTGCTAATCCAATTGAAAAGAAGCCCGCTGTTTGGGTTGAATGAATCGAAAACAAACGGTATCGAGACTTTTAAAGCAGAAAATCCGGGAAAATTCCCGGATTTTCCTTTGTTTGGGGCTCATCAGAGCGATCTTAATTCAGGTCGCCAAGTTCAAGGGTTGGGCGTTCATGATTAAATACCGGAGCAAGGTTTCCTTCAACTGGCGGCAGGATATTTGTCCAGTCTTTCGTTTCGCGGATAAGTCCTTCGGCCTCGCCCTCGGGAACCGGACGCGAGAACAGAAATCCCTGTCCGTACTCGCAATTAAGCACCCTTAACTGATGAAGCTGGTGAACTGATTCTATTCCTTCCGCGATAACGCTCAGATTAAGTGCTTTGGCAAGTGCGATAATTGTCCGAACGATCTCGCCGTTTTCGCTTCCTTCCTCCATCGAACCGACAAAGGAGCGATCTACTTTGAGTGTATTTATCGGAAACCTGTGCAGATAACTGAGCGATGAGTATCCCGTTCCGAAGTCATCGATCGAAAGCTGAACACCGATATCGCGCAGCCGCTTGAGCATAAAAATCGCAGTTTCAGCATTTTCCATGATCGCGCTTTCGGTGAGTTCGAGCTTCAGGAACCGAGGATCCATATTTGTATCGCGCAGTATGTCTTTTACCTGTTTTACAAGATCTGGCTGGGCAAAATGCTTCCCGGAAAGGTTTACGCTGATCATCATATCCGCGTGCGATGGATATTTTCTTTTCCATTCGACCATCTGGGTACAAGATTTCCTGAGGATCCAGAGAGTGATCGGAACGATCAGATTTGTAACTTCCGTTACCGGAATAAAGTCTCCGGGAGGCACGAGTCCGCGAACCGGATGATTCCATCGAATGAGCGATTCAAACCCGATCAGTTTCATGGATTTCAGTGAAATGATCGGTTGGTAGTAGGTTATAAATTCGTCCCGCTCGATCGCGTGCCGGAGATCGGTTTCGATCTGAAGAAGCGTCACCGCTCTGGTATGCATTGAAGGGTCAAAAACAACGAAGCTCTGCTCACTCGACTTTGCGTGATACATCGCTATATCCGCATCACGAAGTATATCCTCGCCCTTTTGATAATCCCGATGGCTGACCGCGATCCCGACGCTGACACTTGTAAAGATCTCGCGGGAACCGATCTTAAACGGCTGAGCAAGATTCTTAATAATCAATTCGACGCATGCAACCACATCATCCGTTTTGGAAACATTGTTCAATATGATCCCAAACTCATCGCCGCCGAACCGGGCTACGACGTCTTTTTGCCGGATCGAGCTTTGAAGCCTTTCAGCAACCTTGAGGATCAATGTATCGCCCAGGGAATGTCCGAGGCTTTCGTTTATTGTTTTAAAGCGGTTCAGATCAAGAGATAAAACAGTAAATGAAAAATTAATATCCTGATGGCTCTGTTTTAACCATTGACCCATCTTGTCCAGAAATTTTTTCCTGTTCGGGAGTTTTGTCAGCGAATCGTGAAAAGCTTCGTATCTGTATCTCTCTTTCGTTCGTTGGAGAGCCTCCGTGTTTTTCACTTGCTCCTCGATGTGATTCTGGAGGTTTTGAATATGATTTTCGACCTCTTCGGCATTATCGAATTCGGCAAGCTTTATCTTCCCCGATTTGCGGTCTTCGAGCAGGTAAAGCAGGTGAACGATAAATGCAAACCCGGTCGTCGCGACGAGCACGATCAGAAGTGCGGTCCCAAAGCTAAAGTCGACCTTTGAAAAGAAGAGTATCGCAATGGCGAGAAGCAGGGCTACGCCAAAAAGTATAGTGTAGGTTTTTTTACTTGTAATCACAGTAGATATCTAAACAGGAAAATGAAGGTATGCTGTGAACTTGCGGAAAGCAGTCTTGCGGATAAGAAGAAACCTATCCGTTTTACCTGTGTTAGTATATGTTTAATTTGGTTTAATGTCTAGTAGAAAATACGCCTGCAAGAAATAAAATAGATCGGACACAAATCAGTGTTCCCAAATGCGATGAATAAAAAAGGCGGGTTCGCCAAACCCGCTTAGATCAAAAAACCTATATTTTCACGACCGATTACTTATTTATGCCAACCTGGCTAAGGGCGTAAGCATAATCAAATGCGATCTCCTTGTACCTGTCATATCGCCCGGACGAACCGCCGTGGCCACCACCCATATTCGTTTTCAGAAGGATCACACTTTCATTGGTTTTCATATCACGGACCCTTGCGGCAAATTTCGCGCCTTCCCAATAAGGAACCTGACTGTCCCAAAGTGAGACTTCGATCAGCATATTCGGATATGTCTGCGCCCTGATGTTGTCATACGGCGAATATTTGATCATGTAATCAAACGCTTCTTTTTCATTGGGATTTCCCCACTCGATCCATTCTTCAGTTGTCAGCGGAAGTGTTTCGTCAAGCATCGTGTTCATTACATCGACAAACGGAACCTGTGCGATCGCCGCCTTAAAAGTTTCCGGAGCCATATTTACTACTCCACCCATAAGAAGTCCGCCCGCGCTTCCGCCTTGTATCACTGTTCGGTCTGCTGACGTGTATTTGTTTTCTTGCAGCCATTTTGCAGAATCGATGAAATCGTAGAACGTATTCAGCTTTTTATACATGCGTCCTTCCTGCCGCCATTTCTCGCCCAACTCGCTACCGCCGCGGATATGCGCGATCGCATATATCATTCCGCGATCGACAAGACTTAAACGAGCAGTAGAAAAGCTCGGCGTCATTGAAATACCGTATGAACCGTATGCATAAAGAAGCATCGGAGCGCTGCCGTCAAGCTTTGTTCCTTTTTTCATCATCATCGAGATCGGAACTTTTACACCGTCGCGCGCAGTGGCCCAAACCCGTTTTGTTTCGTATTTAGATTTGTCGTAACCGCCGAGAACTTCTTCCTGTTTGAGCAACTTCGTTTTTCCACTTTTCAGATCGTATTCGATCGTTGACGGCGGCGTTATCATCGAAGCGTAGTAATATCTTATTGAGTCCGTATCGAATTCTGCATTTCCGTTTGCCATTCCCATCGTGTAGACGCTCTCATCCGTTTTCAGACGCTTCGAACTGCCGGTTCTCAGATCCATTATCCGAAGATATTCGAGTCCGTTTTCGAGTTCGGAAACAGCGGCATAGTTTCTAAAAAAATCGATACCCTCGATCTTGACGGAAGACTTATACGGAATAAATTCTTCCCAGTTTTGTTCACCGGGATCCGCCACAGGTGCCTTCACGACACGGAAATTCTCGGCGTTTTTATTAGTTGTGATGTAAAACGCTCCATCGTAATAATCAACCGCATACTCGTGGTTTTCCTCACGCGGCACAATTATTTTCGGCGCAGACATCGGATCATCCGCGGGAACAAAATAGTACTCATCCATCGTCGCCGCGCTAGAATTGAGAAAGATCATTTTATTATCGCGCGAACGCCCTGAATAAATATTAAAGAGCACATCTTTTTCTTTATACAATTCAGAGTTGGTATTTGCTTTCACATCATGTCGCAGGAAAGTATCTGACCGTTTTGAGACCGCATCTTCGGTAGTAATAAATAGCGAATTGTTGTCACTCGCCCAGTTTAACGAAGTTACACGCTCAATTTTGTTTGGAAGAATTTTACCCGTCCGGAGATCTTTTATTTGGAGTGTATATTGACGATAGCCGACTGTGTCGACCAGATAAGCGAGCAGATTGCCGTCGTCACTAATTCGAAGACTTCTGATCGAGAAAAATTTATGTCCCTCGGCCATCTTATTTTGATCGAGCAGAACCTCAGGATCCACAGAATCAAATGTTTTGCTGCGAAGATAAACCGGATACTGCTTTCCTTCGATCGTTTTTGTCGAGTACCAGTAGCCCCGATATTTATATGGGACACTGAGATCCGTTTGTTTTATCCTTCCGATCATTTCTTCATAAAGCCTTTCGCTTAGCGTCTTAAATGGCGCCATTACGGATTCCGTATAGGCGTTCTCCGCTTCGAGGTATTCCATGATCTCCGGACTTTTCGTTTTATCACTGCGGTCACGCATCCAGGCGTAATCGTCTTTCATTTCATATCCGTGGATCTTTGTAATTTTTGGTTCTTTTTTTGCAACAGGTGGTTTCATAATTTCTTGCGCAACAATCACTGTATTGCCGATCACAATCACGATAAATACAAACGATACGAGATAAAGCATCTGTCTCACAATGGCGGCTCCTTAAAAATAATTTGATGTCTGAAATTATAGCATTTAATAAAGGCGTCTTCTTATCCTACTGACAGCACTTGCAACTAATTTCGCGATTCTTCGTTTTTATTGTTAACACATCCTGAAAGTCGATCGTCTTAGTAAACAGCAAGCAGAAAATAGCTATTTAAGAGGGTGATGGAAGATGTTTTTATACTATTTTTCATACGATCCGTCTTCTGTCACCAAGCATAAAATGTCTGAAAGCAAACCGATAACAA
The DNA here is from genome assembly GCA_041394785.1 of Pyrinomonadaceae bacterium. Classification (GTDB taxonomy): domain Bacteria; phylum Acidobacteriota; class Blastocatellia; order Pyrinomonadales; family Pyrinomonadaceae; genus Aridibacter. The sequence continues at coordinate 4,932 of JAWKHO010000016.1, forward strand.
ATTTGTTTTTTTGGGGAAACCGGGAAACGAAATCGGCCGCAAAAAGTGCGAGAAAAGAAATTAATGCCGTACTGGTAGAACAATACCGCGCGGGTGAAAAAGATGCCTTTGACAAACTTTATAAGAGATTATCACCGCTTGTTCATGGGATCGTGCTCGCAAGAGTCCCGCAGGAAGAAGTTGAAGACATTGTTCAGGAAGTATTTATTTCTGCCTTTAATAATATCGACAGACTTCGTGATTCGAGCGCTGTTGGTTCATGGATCGCGCAAATCGCTCGGAATCGTACGGTTGAGTTTTTTCGGAGGAATAAACCTGCTGAAGAACTTCCGGAGGAATTGAGCGGTAGAAAATCCCGAAAGAATGAGGCAAATGAAATACTCGATGCGATCCGCCAGATGCCTGACACATACAGGGAAACGCTTATTCTGCGTTTGGTTGAAGGAATGACAGGACCCGAGATCGCTGAACAGACGGGGCTTACGCCGTCATCGGTTCGTGTAAATCTACATCGCGGAATGCGTATGCTTCGAAGCAAACTCGGAATTGAGGGGTAAATGATGAAAAACGATTATTTGTGGGATAAGACGGGAAGCGATCCGGAGATCACGAAACTCGAAAACGCTCTGAGTGTTTTTCGACAAAAAGATCTTTCTCCGCCGGAAATAGGGATCCCTAGTACGATCGCAGATGGTCGGGCGAAACGGCCGTTCCATAAATTGTTCTCATTTGGCGTTGTCTCATTCGCGGGTTTGACCGCTGTTGTTTTTGGACTTTCGATTTTTGTAATGATCAGATCCGGAAACGTTGAAATGGTGAATACGGATCTGCCGCCAGGGGTTGAGACCACGGAATCGATTTCTGCCGCTGAAGTTTCACCGATGCCTGAGGTCGGATCAGGGAGCACCATGGCCGAAGCCCCGTCTGCCGATGCGAATAAGGTGGTTTTTGCTTCCCGAAAACCGGCAGCTCACAGAAAATCGAGAAGCCGAACCTTAAAAAATCAAGTGAGACACTTGGCGGCGGAGAATAATGTTCGGTTAAAGCCAGGTGTAAAAAGCAAGGTTGTGCTTACAGAAGAAGAAAAATATGCCGTTGAACAGCTTATGCTCGGGCTTTCGATCACAAGTTCGAACCTGAAAATGGTAAAGGATAAAGCAAACGGTATCCGGGAAAACGAAATATCCAAGTGATCAGTCCACAGTTTTAAGTAAGGAGTAATTAGTAATTATGAAGCCAATAAATAAAATTCATTTAATTTTGCTGACAATATTCGTCTCGGCGATCGGAGCAAGCGCACAGGATGCGCGCCTGCGGTTTGACAACCTCGCATCGCTGGAAAAAAACGCGAGCGAGGTTGTTGAGGTAAATGTTGATGGGAAATTGCTGCAGCTCGCGAAGAGGGTTTTGCTGAAAGTAAAAGACCAGGATGCACAGAAGATCGGTAAGGCAATCGAAGGCCTTGAGGGTGTTTACGTACGATCGTTCAATTTTGACAGCGAAAACGATTACAACATTGCAGATGTTGATTCGGTCCGGTCGCAGCTCAGTTCGCCGGGGTGGGAAAAACTGGCCCGGGTCAGAAGCAAGAAAGACAACCAGAAGATCGATGTGTATATGATGTTTCGCGGACAGGATATCAGCGGTCTTGCCGTAATTCTCTCCGAGAAGAAGCAGATCGCACTGATCAACGTTATCGGACCGATCGACATTGACACACTAGTGGAACTGAGCGGAAAGATGAACATACCTGAGATCTCGATCTCCAAAGATGATGACCAGAATGACAATTAGGGGGTTCAAATGCTAAAACGAGAAAAAGTGGTCGCGCTTTCAATGTTTTTGGTTTTAACATTATGCTCAGCCGCACTCCCCGCGAGTGGCAATACCAAGCGCAATGAATACGACGCCGTTTGCGATCATCTGAAAACGAAATATCACGCAAAGAAAGTAAACATTCCGTTTATGTGGCTCGCACGGGCAGCGGTCGGGATAATAAAACCGGCCGGGGTCAAAAGTTTTAAGGTCACGATCTTTGAGGATCTTCGGTTCTCGCGCGATACACTCCATCGGGAGATGCAGGAAGCGATGCGTGATTCATTTAGCGACGAGTGGTCGCCAATACTTCGGGTTCGCTCCCGCGACGGAAATCAGGTGTACATGAATATGCGGGAGGACGGAAAAAATGTAAAGATCCTCCTTGTTTCGATCGACAGAGATGATGCGGTTGTCGTGCGGGCTAAGTTTAGTCCTGACAAACTGGCCGAGTTTATCGAAAACCCGAAGATTTTCGGGATCTCTCTCGACGGTGATTCCGACAAGTCGGACGATTCCGCGGAGAATCAAAATGTCGAAGACAACTAGACACTCGAAAGGACTATCATACAAACCCGGTTCCGGAGTTCATTAATAGCTCCTCCAAAGCGATTAATAAAATAAAACTTACTTTGGAACCGTAGAGCGACGGATTTTTGAAAGCGATCCGTCGCTTTTATATTAAATAAAAAGGCACGGTGATGTTTATCCCGCGCCTTTTTATTTATTTATCGTTAGCAGCTATAAGCTTTTTCTATCAGCGTTCATTCATCGGAACATATTTTCGGTCCATTTCTCCGACATATTCCGCACGCGGACGGATCAGCTTATTGTTTGCGAATTGCTCAAGAATGTGACCTGTCCAGCCTGAGATCCTGCTTATTGCGAAGATCGGTGTGTAGAGATCCATCGGAATTCCCATCATGTAATATGTTGACGCCGAATAAAAATCTACGTTTGGATTGAGTCCTTTTTTCTCCTTCATGAGTTCTTCGAGCTTTCGGGACATTTCAAACCATTTCATATCTCCGGTTACACCGCCCATTTGCTCTGAGAATTTTCTAAGCCAGGTTGCACGCGGATCTTCCGTTTTGTAAACTGCGTGGCCCATACCCATAACCTTTTCCTTGTTTGCAAGCTTTTTCTCAAGCCAAGGCTCAACATTTTCAACGCTCCCGATCTCCAACAGCGACTTCATAACTGCCGTATTCGCACCGCCATGCAGCGGACCGGCAAGAGCGGCAATTCCGCCAGTTACGGCACCGTACATGTCGGCAAGCGTTCCCGAGATGACGCGGGTCGTAAACGTAGATGCGTTAAACCCGTGATCCGCATGCAGGATCAGGCAGACATCAAGCATTTTTGCTTCACTCGGATCCGGTTTTTCACCACGCATCATGTACAGAAAGTTCTCGGCGATATCCAGATTCGTGTCAGGAAGAACCGGCTCTTTGTCATTTCGGATACGTTCCCATGCCGCGAGGATTGTCGGAAACTGCGCAGTTAATTTGATTGCCGCTTGTGTTGCATTTTCGAGATCAGTTTTGGTTCCTTCTTTATCATAAAAGGCAAGGGTCGAAACAACCGTTCGGAGCACATCCATCGGTTGGGCATCATGCGGAAAGTGCTTCATGAAAACCAGAATTTCGGGCGGAAGAGCGTAATTTGAACGGAGCTGCGATTTGAGTCCTTCCAGCTCGCTTTCAGTCGGCAAATTACCGTTCCATAATAAATAAACCGTTTCTTCAAATGTCGAGTGTTCGGCTAAATCGTGAACATCGTAGCCCTGATAAATTAGAATTCCTTCTTCGCCATTGACCTTACCCATCTTTGTCTGGGCGGCAACAACCCCGCGCAATCCGGCGGCTGCGGTTGAACTTTCTTTTGCTGTAGTCATTATTTTTCCCTTAAAAATTTTAAATTGTAGCTTACCTTGAAGATACCAAAGAGACCTATAAGAAACAAGCGAAAGCATTGGTTTTAGGGAGTATAAGCGGCTATAGATGAAATTCCGCGATGATGTTTTTACCGGTATCGCAGCCAAGCAAGCGCTTGGCAGAATCTCCGAATGCGCAGATCTCTAGATATCCAGAACTGCCGAAGAACATAAATAATTCGCTGTCCCGGGTTTCCGCAAAAAAGCTGTTTCGTTTTGAGATCCGCGTTTGATCAACCGAAATGGTAAATGGCCCGGGAAGGTCTTCCCGCCTCAAATTTGCTATAAGGTTTCCGAAACGGACTATATGAATTATTTCTGCTTCAGCGGCTAATTCGCCGATCGACCTTGGTGAAGACATCCCAATGTCAATAAAATCGACTATCCTGTTTCCAAATGAATTGGCGATTCACCTAATGATAGATGCGCTGCAAGCGGCGCAAATATATCTCTGCCGTGAAATATAGTGCTGACCGGAGATTTGAAATACGCCGTTTCGGTCGCCTCAAAAACTTCAATATTTTCTGACATGCTGAAAACAAAACTCAGGATCCCATTGTCTGGTGCTGTGAAAAGATAACTTTCGGTATTAACAACGATCGCGCGTCGACCCGAACCAACTGCGGGATCAACGACAGAAACAAAAATCGTCCCCTTGGGAAACTCCCTGAAACACGCCCCCAAAACAAACGAAGCAGATCGAATATCCTGCGGCGAAATCTCATGAGTTATTTCAACGATCGCAGCATTCCCGTTGATCGAAAATATCACTCCCTTCATGGCGGCCACATAATAGTCCGCCATACCAAAATCGGTTAACAAAGCGATCTTCATCTTTAAACAAAATAATCCACGAATCTAAGAGCGAAGTCCAAAGAAGAACAAACTTTGGCTCAGATTCGTGGAATAAAAATACGCTTGAACTTTAAAAAAGCGTAACAATTTGTACGGAAGGATCAGATTGGGTCGGTTTACTACCTGATCTGAGTTTCATAAGCTGTTTTGATGCGCATCTGCTGATCCTGCTGAAGTCTGATGTATTCGCCGCGCTCTACAACAACGGCGCCTACTCCGAACGCAGCACCAACACCGGCGCCAACTGCAGCTCCGACAGGACCTCCGACGACTGCCCCGATTATCAGGCCCGTACCGGTCGACGCGCCGATCTTAATGCCGTCGTCCTTATACGGTCTTGTTCCTTCAACGACGCCTTCGTTATCGATCCGCTTGACGTTGTCACCCTTCATCGGAAGGATCTCAATGATCAGCGCATTGAAATTGCTCCAGCGGTCATCAGAAAGCTTTATCCGGTCAAACGAAAGAAGAAGTTCGGCGCGTCTCTTAAGTCTTCCGGGCCGTGTATTCTTTGCAATCCTTCCCTCAATGATCGCTCCTCCGATCTCAACCGGGGAAACGATCCTGGCGGTAAAAGCGTCACCTTCTCTTACCCGTTTTGTATCGATCTCGTTTAATAACTCGATTACAAGTTCGGTGTTCGCAGGAATAATTATGATCTCATCACCGCTGAAACCGGATCTTGCGACATCGGTTTTCGCTGTCATCATCGGAGCCGGTTTTGTGATCGGATCCGATGTTCCGTTGCTTGCGTTGATCACATCTGCGGACTTGTCAGGAGTTACAGCAACATTCTTTTCGATCGGTGTCGTAACTTTGTTAACGGTTTCTTTAGTATTTGCTTTAACGGTATTTGTCGTATTTTCAACGGGTGATTTTACATCGATATACCCGCGCGTAGTTAGAGTCGCCGGAATCGTTGCGTCAAAGCTTCTTTTTTCAAAGCCGGTATCATAGCCGGATTCAAATCCTTGCTGATATCCGTCTTTGTAATCCGCGACATTGCCGTAGTCATTATTGAATGCACGGTCTGCGCTTTTGTATTCGCTGTGTCTCTCATAACTCTTTGTCGCATTTTCGATCTTGTCGCGATATCCCGACATGTATCCGTCGGAATAACCAGTTCTAAAACCGCGTTGTAATGCTATTTTTGAATCTTGAGCTGAAACGCTTTGGATTGTTAAAGTTAGGAAAGAGACAAAAACGAGGGAAAAACCTAGGGCGATAGCTAAATAATTTCGTGTTAGCTTCATTTGTCCTCCTTTTCAAAAAACTAGAAATCTAGTGTCTGCTAGACTTTATACACTAAACATTCATCAATTACAAGAAGAATTATTCACTTGAATAAATCTTCTCTTAAGCAGTTATGTAAAAATCGAAAGTAAATTGCCGGCTGCTTTCAAACTCGGTTTGTCACTGCCGCAGGTAAATTCATGAAAACAGGAGGTTTACAAAAAACACGGCGGTGGAGTCGTTTCCGATTCCACCGCCGGCCTTTCCGCACGTAACAGGAGTTTTGATTTAAACGCTCTGGAGGAGTTATTTATCAGAAACTCTTGCGGAAAAGGTAGGACATCCTTATAAAGAACGTACGCGAGTTTCGCTCGAATTTTGGTTCAAGCTGCCCCGTAAAAGGATTAAAGCCGTTATAGTTTGCATTGTCATTGTATCCCAGATAAAAGGCGGTTCCGGGATTCGGATTCCAGCCGAAAAGATATTGCCCGTTTAGGGTTGATCGAAGCGTGTTGTAATCCATCCGGACGCGGGTGAACAAAAACCGCGTAAATTGATAAGTTGACCTCAGCGTATAGATATTCGAATCATACGCAGTTCTTCCTGTGTCATTTCGCACCAAACGGCTCTTGTTATAGACGAGTGTTATTTTAAGCGGATCAGTCGGAGTAAGAGCGAGACCGGTGCTTAAATTGAATCGGCGCCCTGGCCCCGGATCCAACGGCGCATTCGGATCAAGCAGAGCCGCAGCGCTCACACGCGGGAATCTTTTGCCGGCTCCGAAATCAAAGTCGTAAGCTCCCCAATTGTGGTTCATGTTAATATCAAACGCGATCCGCTTGTTAAATTGCTTGCTGAAATAGCCGCCGACCCAGCGATTTACCGTATCACGCGTAGGATCTCCGAAAAAAGCACCGCTTCTGTTGTCCAGTCGTTTGAGACCGAACTCTTCCTCATAAATCCTTTCCTTGATAAGACCTCCCCAGAATTCTACGTACGTATTCTTCTGAAGGCTGAAAAAGACACTCGATTCATATTGCGCCGCGATAAACCTGCCGTCGAAGTCATAATTAGTGCTGAAGCCGTTAAACCAGTTTACCCGCACAATAGCAGCGTCGGGCCTCGATTTTGTGCTCTTACGAAAACCGGCGAAGACATAATTATTGTTTGTCCGCTGATTGAATCCGGCATCGGCCCGGTAATCGCCCGATTGCCCTCCGGCTTCTACCGTATAGCCAAAGGTATCGCCTGTATGGTCGTAATTAAGAAAGTACGCGAGTCCGTTTCCGGTTCGGTAGCTGCTGTAAGGATCGCCGAGTTCCTGCTGGCCGTTTACAACTGCTCCTCCGCATATTTCCCCATTTCTCTGCGCCTGGAGTGGATTCCTGATCCTATCGAATGCGGGATCAAAAAAGCACTTTTTTGAATGTGTGCCGACGACCTGAAAACTGAAAACGTCTTTCGGGTTTAATTTGAACCGACCATCAAAACTCCCCAAAAAATTACGATTTTCCGGAAAAACCCGCGCAGTACCCAAAAACCCGATACTGTTTTGTTTTCCAATATCGCGCTTCAAGCGCAGGACCGAAAAAAGCGCGTTCTTATCGACAAATTCATCGATAAATGGTCTGACATCCGGGTCTATACGGGAATCCTCATTAAAATTCCCCGGAGCTTTATCTGACGCAACCAGGAATCCGAAAGAATTTCTTCCGATCTTCCCGGTCAGCTTTGTTGCAAAGTCGGGGTCAACGATCGTGCGTGAGTGAAACACGCGGATCGGGGTTTGAAAAATATCCGCCCCTTCCAGAAAGAACGGACGTTTCTCAGCAAAGAAAATCGGAAACCGCTGATTTGCCGTGACAACCGGTGCATCGGCTTCAATTTCCGCAAAATCAGGATTTATCGCCGCATCGAGAGTTATGTTTGGAGTAATCGTGTACTTTAGATTAAGACCGTACTCCTGTTTTATCGGCTGATTTACGAATCTTCCGTCAGGAACCTCGTTGGCGGGAACCCTGCTTCCCGTTTCCGAGATGGTGACGCTCGGGATGAGTTCAAGCGTTCTCTCCGCCTTTATGTCATCGAGGCCGGTTATTTTCCCGTGCTTTACCAAAAACCCGGAGACGTTCCTGTCATCCGGCATCCATGTATCAAATTCGTCGTTTAATCGGTCAATATTTCTTGCCGCATTAAACCCCCAATTCTTTCCCTTTCCTGCCTGATAGCGAAGCGATTTGAAAGGTATCTTAACTTCAACGCTCCAACCCCAGTCATGGATCGCGCCTTTCGATTCCATCACCACATCAACAGAAAAGTCAGCACCGCGACCTTCGGTATAGATTCCGTCCATCTGGATGCCTAGCGGATTCCAACCGAAAATATACGCACGTCTTTGATCGTCAAAAGTATCCAGCCAGACACGCACGTTGTCTTCGCCGAATACGTCGTCGCGTTTTGCAACTGTAGCACGGATCAGATTCCGGTCATCCCAGCATTTGAACGCAATGTACAAATGTTTGTCATCGTACATGACAAACGCCTGTGTTTCTTTCGAAGGGGCTATATTATCGCCGGGTCCGGTTTGAATGAAGTCTTTAAAAACCGCCGCGTTTCCCCAGTCTTCTTCATCCAGATTACCGTCGATCAGAATCTGGCGTTCTGCGCCGATTTTTGGAATAACTATCGGACGTGCCTTTTCCGGTGGAACCTTTGCTCTTGAAACAGGCTTTGTATCGTCCGTATCATCCGGCGTGGATTTGGGCAGCACCGCAACTTCCGGCGACTCTTTCTTTACCGCAACTTCGGCGGCTTTGTTTTTTTTTGCTTGTGCATTGATGTGTATCACACCAAAGCCAAACAAAATTAATGTGGCGAGTATCGGTCTGATACTCCGCTTTAAAGTGTATAAATGCATCGTATGAATAATTAGAAAATATGAATAAACCGAAACGGTTTCACCGTAATTGAACGGGCCAAAACAAAAAGAGTTTCAAGAAAAACAATCGCTGCGAAAATACCGGGTATGAAAATATAAAATGATATTTAGCGTGCAGAAAGAGTTTTTCCCGAAACCTGACTGAAATTATCGGCTGCGGATCATACTCCGTGACCGGACAAAAACCTCGCCATCGGCAAGATCAAACGTGTATTTCGCTCTGCCATCGCCGACGCGCCATACACCTTCCTTTTCTTTCACCAAATCAACGCCGCCAATGCGCAAGTTCGAGTCTTTATCGATCTCGCCGTCGACAGTTAAGGCATTTGAAGTGATAATCGCGTCTGAATCGTCTGACAGCGTTAAATAATACGTACTGCCTGCGCCTTCTGCAGTGATCTTCTTAAAGTCACCTTCCAGATAAGCGTCACCATTCATGATGTGTGTATAAAGTTCTCCCTGAAATCCAAGAATACGGATTCGGCTTCTGTTCTTATTAGTAGCGTAAAGGTCGAGTTTTCCTTTAACGTCGCGCACATTAACAGCACCATTTTCCGTCGTTAACTTAATTTGTCCCGAAATTCCCTCAACGCGAAGTTCGCGTCGAGTCTGAATTTCGAGATTCGACTTTTTTGGCACAAACACCTCCAGCCGAATCTGATCACCGCGTGAATATCTCATTTCCGGTGATTCGGATTCAACCTTTATCGTCACTTCTTTTCCATTCTCTGCGTTAATAAGTACAGATGGATTTCCTCTGCTTCTTTGAACCCTGGTTACTGAATACTTGACCTCATCCCGGTCCCAGCCCCGAACATCTACCGCGCAATCCTCGGCGTCGATATTCACTTTTGGCACACCTTTTACAGTAAATGTCTCGGTTTTTTCTTCCACATAGGGAGCGCGGCTGAGAAACATAGCTCCTGTTGTTCGTTCAAGCGCTTCGAGTCTCGCCAGGTCTGCAATCTTCATCGATTCGAGCAGTTTATCTTTGTCGATCTTAAGTGCTTCGCGATCGATCGCCTTGATTGCCTTCTCTGCATCTTTTAGCGCTTTTTCCTGGATCTTCGTCATTTCGGCTTCCGAGAGCACTTCAACCCTCATTTCCTTTGTGGCAGCTTCAATTGCCTCACGTGCCTCTTTTAAACCTTCGACCCTGGCAGCTTCGGTCTTCATTTCGAAATCAGCCAACGTTTTGACTCGGGCGGCATCCGCTATTTTTGAATTCGCCGCGATTACGATGTCGATCTCATCATCGTCGTCCGATGTGGTCTTCAATAGATTCGTTGAAGGACTTAGACTTCTTCCGTCTTGTTTCCTGCTTATCGTTAGTGCGCCATTCACGCTGCTTAGGTCGATCGCAACGTCGCCGTTACCGATCTTTCCATGTAAATTGCTCCCAACGTATTTTCCTTTCTTCACCGGCAAACTGAAATCGTTTGTAATCCGGCCGTTTACTGTTTCCGCCTTAACTGTTGCACTTGAATCCGACGGAATAAGGAGTTTAACCGTTCCGTTTACCGTTTCAACTGAAACTTTGGAACTTTTATCCAGCGAATCAAAATCTGCGTAAACCATTCCGTTGACTGTTGAAAGCGAAGCATTGCCGCGCAAATTTGTAGCTTTTACCGTTCCATTAACTGCGGATACTTCCGAATTGTTTGTCATATTTGAAACGGCAACTGAACCGTTTACCGACTCAATACCGCGCAAGTTGGCTGTTTTCGGAACAGTTAAACGGAACTCTGCCAGAAGCTTAGCGCCCTTCGTCCATTTCTCTTTGCCCTTCTGATTCTGCTTCATCTTGCTGTAATCGGTTGTCACCTTAAATTGATCGGACTGCGCATCTATCTTCACAGTCATTTCAGAAAGACGTTCCTTTGTATCAGCGATCTTCACATATGAAAATTTGATTTCATTCCTGTCCCAGGAATCGATCTCGATCGAACCATTAATATTTGAGATCTCAATCACGCCGCTTGAGCTAAACGGGTAAGTCTTCTCAAATCGTTCAGTCTCGTCCAAAACGACCGGTGCTGCATTTCCGGTGTCGCCCACAATATAAGACTGATTCTGCAGACCAGGGATCGTCGTTCCCGATGTTAAGACTGCGCCCGTAACAATAAGTGATAGTAACCAAGACATTTTCCGAACTCCTTATTTTTCCGTTTGTAAATTGGGTTTTTCCGTTTTCTAATTACAAAACACCGCTTATTTTGTTTTTATGACAACTTTTTTTGGATTTTTCCCGTCGGAAATTTTGTCTAACATGTCAGTTTCACCAAGATGCGCATTTTTCTCTCCGGCGCTTTATTGACCGTTAAATAAGCAAAGTCCGCCAATAGGTTACAAGTGTATGAATATTGGCGGCGCGCGAGATTTACTTTGGCAATTTGATTTGATAACTTTGATTTTTGGTTTAGGCCATTAATTTGGAGAATAGTATGACCTTGAAACAAACCCGATTGCATATACTGCACGAACCGAAAAGCTTGAACAAACAAGCGAAAACGGGAGTGTCTCTCCATTGCCATACGGAATATTCAAAGGAAATGCTCGATTTTGTACCCCATTATGCGGAAAAACTTCCGGTAATTGCTTATTTTTGGAAACGTGAACAAAAACGGTATCTGAAGCGCGAGGGCCGGACGGTAAATTTTTCAACAGCGTACTGGTCACCTCCTATGCAGCCGGGAGCGGTTTATGAGATCGAGAAAAAACAGATCGAGGATACCGGACTTAATGCGATAGTTTCCCTAACGGATCATGACAGCATCGAAGGGAACAAATCTGTCTGTGAAACAGAAGAAACGCAGGTCGCTCCGATCTCGCTCGAATGGACTGTGCCTTACGAATACGGATTTTTTCATCTTGGTGTGCATAATCTTCCAAAGGAAACCGCCGATGAGATCACCCAAAAGCTTCTGGCTTACACATTCAGCGAAGATGAGGAACCAAATAAAGAAGCCCTCCACGATCTCTTTGCGATGCTCAATGGAATGCCCGAAGTATTGATCATTTTCAATCATCCGCTTTGGGATATCGAGATCGTTGGACAAGTACGCCATGAAATACTGCTCAAGAATTTTTTAAAGGAATATGGAAAATGGATTCACGCGCTGGAGATCAACGGATTTCGTGCGTGGTCCGAAAACAAAGCGGTTATCGAAATGGCTGAGGCGCTTGGATTTCCGATAGCCACCGGCGGCGACCGCCACGGCTGTAAACCGAACACGGTAATCAATTTGACCAACAGCAATACTTTTGCAGAATTTGTAGAAGAGATCCGCGTCGATAAACACAGCGAAGTTGTACTGATGCCGGAATATAAACAACCGCTTCATTCAAGACAACTGCAGTCGTTTTCGGAGATTCTGACAAATTATCCGGATTTTCCCGAACATCGCAGACGGTGGTTTGACAGAATTTTTTACGATATAGGAGACGGCAAGGGGCTGGTTCCGCTTTCCGAACATGGATGGATTCACGGCGGACCGCTCTGGTTGCAGTGGGCAGTCTGGACGCTCGGTATTATGGGAAGCCCAAGATTCCGGCCGGTGTTTTCGATCTTTAGAAAAGCAAAGGATCGTGTTCCGCAGAATCCCGAAAGAGCTCAATTTAAAACTCCTGATCTGCAGGAGATCGCTTCAGTACTTGCAAGTGAACGTCAGCCGGTGGAAACTGAGTTTGCTTCATAACAGTAAAAGAATTAAAAAGGTAAAAGGCTTCGGACTACATGCCTGTTGCCTTTTTTTAGTGCCCGGAATTAATTAATTGTGAAGAAAAAACCGCTCCGCATCGCTTATTTTCCCGATTCATTTTTAGAGGTAAACGGCGTCGCGATGACCAGTAAAAGGCTGCTTGGATACGTAAAGAAAAATGACCTGCCGTTCCTTTGCATCCATGCGGGCAACAAAACAGAGATCCATGATGAGGGCAATCTCCGGTTTTTGACTCTTAAAAGATCATTTACTTCAATGGCAATGGATGAAGGTCTAAAATATGATCCGCTTTTTTTCAGACATTCCAAGCTCGTAAAAAAGGAACTCGAAAGATTTAACCCAGACATAATTCACATAACCGGACTAAACGATGTCAGCAACGTAGGCGCATATATGGCCTGGAAGCTGGATATCGCGATGATCGCCTCCTGGCATACAAATCTACATGAATATGCGGCACGGCGGCTGCGAAAAAAGTTCAATTTCCTGTCAAATGACTTTAAGAAAAATGTTACCGGCTATCTTGAAAACAAGATCCTCGATTGGGCGGTGCTCTACTACAAAATGCCGCAGATCATTATGGCGCCGAATGATGAACTGATCGACATTTTGGAAAAGGGCACGGGACGAAAAGGACGTCTGATGATCCGCGGAGTCGACACGGAATTATTTTCTCCAAAACATCGAACGGTTGATGATGAGTACATTCGATTCGGATTTGTCGGCCGGCTGCGTGCAGAAAAAAACGTTCGGATGCTTGCCGAAATAGAAAGAGCTCTTCTGGAAGCGGGACGTACTAATATTAAATTTCTGATCGTTGGAGAAGGAAATGAGCGAAAGTTTTTGGAAAAAAACATGAAGACGGCGGAGCTTACAGGGTTTCTTGAAGGCAAGCATTTATCGGAAGCTTATGCTAACATGGACGTTTTCCTGTTTCCTTCTGATACAGACGCATTTGGAAACGTAGTACAGGAAGCAAATGCATCAGGAGCGCCATGCATCGTAACCGACAAAGGCGGTCCGAAATTTATTGTAAAAGAAGGACAAACCGGCTTTATCGCCAAAAATGTAGAAGATTTTGTAAGACACTCCCTGGAATTGATCGATAACCCCAAAAAATTGGCTGAGATGAAAAAGGCATCTCTGGAATTTGCGGAAACGCGTTCCTGGGATTCGGTTTTCGACAAGGTATACGAAGCCTACGAAGAAGCCAAGGAAAGTTTAGACAGGAAAAAGTTACTACGGAAAGAAAAATCGTGAGATTTCGACCGCAGGAGTTGTTGAAAGTTTCAATTAAATGCTGGATTCCCGACAAATACATCAATCGATAATCGACGCCGATGATCTTGAAGAGATCCGCGGTGAGGAAATATCCGTATCGGACGTGTTTCAGAATCTATTCCGGCATCCGCTGCAGATCCTCAGCCGCTGGAACTGGAAATCTGCAATGCTCGGCGCGATGCTTCGGGCGTTTTTCTATTTTGCCGTGTATAAGGCGAGCAAGGAAAGCGCTATCGTTACGATCACGGCGATGCTCGTTGAATTCAGTTTCCGTTTTTTTACGTCAGGTATATCTGGGGCGCTGGTTCAGTCGTTTCGGCGGGCGACGCCTGCCTGGTTCGCAACTCTGATAGTAACGGTCTCGCTTCCGGTCTTCAGCCATACGATCGAATACTTTACTCATTACATACAGGAAGCATATTTCGCGAATGTCTTTGCCGCATCGGAAAACAATGCGCGTCAAAAAGCGTTTGCGGTTTCGGTTCTTTTCTCAGTCCTCTCCGCGATGTTCAATATTTTTATCATGCGCAACGGTGTTCTGCTTGTCGGTGCCGGCGAGGAAACAAATTCATTTCTGAGCGATATGAAAAGGATCCCGCGTTTGATCCTGGAGTTTATGAGTTATCTCCCGATTAAAATGATCGACTTTGTGCTCGAAAAGAACTTTGCTTACGCGATCGGAATCTTTCTCGGATTCGGGTTTACCGTCGGCGGCGTTTTGGGATTCTTCCGCGGAAAATGGTCGTGGGCCTGGACAACTGCACTCGGTGCTTGGGCGATATTGCTGGTTTGGACACTCATCGTTGCAGTCGCGCTTTCGGTAATACGTAAACGCCGCGCAAACTAATCTATCCAAAGAGGATCTTTCATATCAAATCAGTTCACATAACAAACTATTATCATAAAAATTCAGGCGGCATCAGCACATCATACAACGCTCTTCTTGCAGCCGCCGGACGCCACAAGCGCACAATGCGGCTGATCGTTCCCGGAGAATTCGAGGAAACCGAAGTCGTAAACGATTTCGCCAAAATTTACTATGTTCCGGCTAAACAATCCCCGGTTTTTGATAAGCGCTACCGCATAATGATGCCCTGGCAGTATATGCCCGGAGATTCGATCATCCGCAAAATACTTCTTTCGGAAATGCCGGATATGATCGAAGTTACGGACAAATATACACTCAGCATGCTTGGCGCAATGATCAGCAGGAATAAGTTCAAACAGATCGGACGCCCGATGCTCGTCCATTTCTCCTGTGAAAGAATGGACGACAATGTCGCTTCGTTCATGGCAGGCGGAAAGATCTCCGAATGGTTTGCGCGGCGGGTCATGGGGAATTACAACTTCCCTTCTTTTGATTTTCACATTGCTAATTCGCCGTACACGGCTGAGGAATTCTTCCGTTCCGCAGAAGATAAGACAAACCCGCGAAGGAGCGATTGGTTTATGAACTGGTGCTGGCGGTTTTTCAGAAGCCCGCGGGTTCCGATCAGCGAGCGTGTTTTTATTTGTCCTCGAGGTGTGGATGCAGAACAGTTCTCACCAAACCGAAAGTCTGAAAAGACCAGGGCTGAAATGGTAGAAAAGGCGGGAATCCCGAAAGATGCGGTAATAATTCTTTATGCAGGACGGATTTCGCCCGAGAAAAATGTCGGATTGCTTCCCGATTTTATGGAGATCCTGACAGGTGCCGGTGAACGCGACTATCGACTTTTAATTGCCGGAGCAGGTCCGCAGGAAGAATGGCTTAAGGAAGAAACAGACAAACGAATTCCGGGCAAGATCGTTCAACTCGGGCATTTAGAAAAAGAAACGCTTGCAAATTATTATTCGAACGCGGATGTTTTTGTTCACCCAAACCCTAAGGAGCCCTTTGGAATCGCGCCTCTTGAAGCAATGGCGTCGGGTGTTCCGACCGTAGTACCGAATGCCGGCGGATTGCTTTTTTATGCGACGAATGAAAATACATGGCTTGTGGATCCGACGCCACAAAACTTCGCTAACGCGGTAAAAGAGATCTTAGACGATCCCGAATTGCGGGGAAAAAAGATAGAAAGTGCATTCGAAGCCGTCCGAAACAACACGAGGATCAAGTCAACCGACTTTTTGATCGAAACATACGACAAGATGTATGAAGATTTTCAGAGACGAAACGATCTTTTCACCAACGGCGAAGCCTCTAAAGACTTTGATTTCCGTGAATTTTTCAAGTAAGCATCTTTAATAAAGTCCCTGTTCTTATTCAGATCACGTTACGCTAAATCCCGAAAGTATATTTTTAGAAGTGTTTTTTAAGATCAGTAGTGATTTTCACTTTTTTCCGAGCGGCTTTTTATGGCGGCTAAAAGTTTTCGGAAAAACCCGTCAAAACGTATTAACTCTGCATTACGGCATGCCAAGATGTGTTTCCGCTTTATTCCGCGATAAGTTATAATCCACTTTCTCTTATCGGGAAAATATGTTCGAACTAGTTTTAGCAAATTTGCGAACCAGACCTTTTCGCACACTGATCAGCATCGTCGGTGTCGCGCTCGGTGTTATTTTGGTCATCCTTTTCACGGGGCTTGCCCGCGGGATGAGCAACGACATGGCAAAGCGCGCTTCGAACTGGAAGGCGGAGATCGTTTTTACGCGTCCTGGCGCAATGAGTATCACGAGTTCCAATGCACCGGTTAACACAAAATATGCCGAACGTCTTATGCAGATCGAAGGCGTTCAATCGACGATACCCGTTATCCGATATTTTTCCGCTAACAGTACCGAACGCTGGGGAATTCAGCAGATCGACGGACTTGAATGGAAGCCTTTTGCTGACATGAACAGCATGACCATCGTAAAAGGCCGATCATTTGCGGCGAATGACGAAATTATTCTTGACGAACGCCATATGCAGGACAAAAATTACGCCCTCGGGGATTCGATAGAATTATTGGGAAAAAAATTCAAGATAGTCGGCGTATTTGCACCTCCTTCAGGCGCGAGAATCAAGATGTCGTTAACAGCGATGCAGGAAGCTCTTCAGGCACAAGGCCGCTGCACTTATATTCTGGTGAAGCTCAAAGACGGAGCAGATGTCGCGACGGTGGCTGCCCAAATAAATAAAGAATTACCGGGAAATAAAATAAATTTGACGAGGGATCTGATCATCGACGCGCAGGATCGCATCCCGGGATTAAGCACTTTTCTGAATGTTTTGGTCGGGCTCGGGGCCGTGGTCAGTACGATCTTCGTCCTTCTATCTATGTATACGACTATTACCGAAAGACGAAAGGAGATCGGAATTCTCAAATCGCTCGGTGCGTCAAAATCTTTTGTTATAAAAGTAATAGAAGGCGAGGCATTTTTGATCGGCATTCTGGGAGTATCACTCGGACTGATACTGTCTTTTTCAACCGCATATCTGATCGGCAATTTTTTCGAACTGGTTTTTGAATTCAGCTCGGGATGGATAATAATCGCCTTCTTCATTGCGATTGGCGGAAGCCTACTCGGTGCGTTGTATCCTGCCTGGCGGGCATCCGATATCGATCCGGTTCTGGTTTTAACAAATGAGTAGAACCGAACTTCTCAATGCGGTCAAACAAAAAGACTCCTCAAAAAAACAAGGCGTCCTTCAAAAATTATTCGCCGTCTGGTTTGATGCCTTTGTTTACAACCAGATCTGGGAAGATCCGAGAGTTGATCTACAGGCGCTCGATCTCGATAATGATTCGCGAATTCTGACTATCTCTTCAGGCGGATGCAACGCTCTTAACTATCTGCTCAAAAAACCAGAAAGTGTAACCGCCGTCGATCTCAACCGTCATCACATTTATCTGCTGAATCTTAAATTAGCCGCGCTAAAGAATCTTCCGGATTACGAAAGTTTTTTCGGATTCTTCGGTTTTGGTAAGCATGAAAACAACCGCAAAAACTATCAGAAATACATTGCTCCAGCGCTTGATCCTGAAACACGGAAATTTTGGGAATCGAGTTCGCTGATCGGAAAACTGACACACGGAAAACGGATAAATTTCTTTAAGAACGGCGGGCTGTATGAGAATTCACGAAACGGCTACTTTCTTCGATTCTTTCATAAGTTTTCTCATCTTCTCGGCTGCCGTCCTGAAAAAGTGCTCAAGGCAAAGACGCCGGAAGAACAGCTCGCGCTCTATAATGAATATGTTGAGCCTTTTTTTGATTCTTTTTTTATAAAAACGGTCGGCAAACTTCCCGTAACCCTGTTCGGGTTGGGAATACCGCCGCAGCAGTATGATGAACTGATCAAAGAACTTGACGATGGCGGAAACATTCTTGATATATACCGGGAACGCACAAAGCGTCTGGCTGTCGATTACCCGATCTACGAAAATTATTTCGCCTGGCAGGCTTTTGCAAGAAAATACGATACCGATGCACGTCTGGCGGTTCCCGATTATCTGAAAGAAGAAAATTATGAATTGCTTCGTACAAATGCGGGACGGGCTCACACAAAAATCGGTTCGGTCACAGACGAGATCATGAATAATGAATTTGGAAAATTCAACCGCTTCGTTTTCCTTGATGCACAGGACTGGATGACTCCGGAAATGATGACCGACTTGTGGTCTTCTGTGGCTGAAAAGAGCGAAAGCGGTTCACGAATAATTTTTAGAACAGCCGGATCTTCTTCGCCGATCGAAACCAGCTTGCCGGAATCGCTCAGAGAAAGATTTGACTACAAAAAAGATCTCTCGGAAGAATTGTTTAAACAGGACCGCGCATCGATCTACGGCGGATTTCATCTTTACGTGTTGAGATAACTATGGACAACAAAGACCTGATCACAAAATTTTATACATCCTTTGCCAAAGGTGAAGCCGAAGAAATGATCTCCTGCTATCACGAAGATATCGAATTTTCAGATCCGGCATTCGGCGTTTTACATAGTGATGATGCCAAAGATATGTGGCGAATGCTGATCAAGCGGGCAAAGGGCAATCTTGAGATCGATTTCAAAAATGTATCGGCAAATGGAGACAAAGGTTGGGCGGACTGGACCGCTCGGTATCTTTTCAGCAAAACGGGACGCAATGTTTTCAACGAGATCCATGCCGAATTCGAATTCCGCGAAGGCAAAATTATTGTACACCGGGACAATTTCGATATTTGGAAGTGGTCAAAACAAGCTCTCGGTCTTCCGGGACACTTTCTTGGCTGGTCATCATTTATGCAAAACAAGATCAGGAACAATGCACGGGAATCCCTTTCGCAATTCACCGGAAAAGATCTGGCTTAATATATGTCCGATGCCTTTGAAAAGATGGATCGAATGTACCGCTATCAGCGGTATTTTTACGATCTTACCCGCAAGTATTACCTGCTCGGACGCGACAAATTGCTCGGTGAAATGGAGATCCGCGACGGTGAGAACATACTCGAGGTCGGCTGCGGTACAGGAAGAAATCTGTTGATCCTTGCACAAAAATTTCCCAGAACACACTTTTTCGGTCTCGATGCCTCTGCCGCTATGCTCGAAACCGCACAGAATAAAATAGATTCAAAAGGCATCAAAAACCTCAAACTCAAAACCGCCCTCGCCGATGATTTTACGTTTGATAAGACGTTCGGAGTCGAAAATGCATTTGATACCATTTATTTTTCTTATTCGATCTCAATGATCCCGACCTGGAAAAAATCGATTCAAAATGCTCTCACAAACCTGAAAAACGGCCGATCATTTTATATCGTCGATTTTTACGACCAGCGGCAATTACCCGGTTTTTTCAGGAAGGCCTTGAAGGGCTGGCTCAGGCAATTCCACGTAAAATATCCGAAGGAATTGATTCCGTATCTTGAAAAACTCAAAGAAGATGGTCTTGGCAGGCTGGAAGTTCAACCAATCTATAAAAGCTATTCCTTTATAGCCGAATTTAGAAAAAACTGAGCTGCATTTACCATCAGGATACCGGTTCTACAAGTCATTCAACAGTACAATTCCAAAATATCAATGCAATATCATTCCAATTATGTTTCATCGATGATACACTGTCGAATACAATGGCCATGACCGGTGAAAACGCAATTGCACTTATCGACTGCAATAATTTTTTCGTCTCCTGCGAAAGAGTTTTTGATGAGTCGCTCAAAAAACGTCCCGTTGTGGTTCTTTCAAACAATGACGGCTGTATTATTTCCCGGAGTGATGAAGTAAAAGCAATGGGCGTGAAAATGGCGGAACCTCTGTTCAAAGTGAAGAAACTTCTCGAATCTCACAACACGGCAATTCTTTCTTCCAATATTCCGATCTATTGCGAGATTTCCAGAAAAGTGATGGAAATAATCCGCGGAGAGATCGGTGCAGAAGCGGTTGAAGTGTATTCGATCGACGAGGCGTTTCTGGATCTCGGCACGCCTGACAAAACCGCTGACGTCGGTTTTTCGATTAAACGCGTGATCGAAGAAGCAACGGGAATTCCCGTTTCCGTCGGGATCGCGAAAACAAAAACCTTGGCAAAGCTTACAAACCACATCGCAAAAACTTCGAAATAGACAAGTGGCGTGCTCGATCTTTACGATTCACCCTATTTAAGGCTCGCGCTCGAGCAAACTCCTGTCGGCGACATTTGGGGCGTTGGAAGACAAAACACAAAACGGCTTACTGAACTTGGGATAAACAACGCTCTTGAATTAAGTGCCGCGAGTGTCGAATTTATCAGGAAACATTTACATACACCGGGAGGGAGAACGGTTTTAGAACTTCGCGGAAAAAAATGTATTCCGTTTGAAAAAACCCTGACTGATAAAAGATCGATCGCCCATACCCGTTCGTTTGGCGAAGCTCTTACCGGTTATACGGAAATGAGAAATGCAATTCTGAATTTCGGAACGCGTGCTGTGGAACGGATACGGCGGGATAAACTAGCCGCAAAATCGGTAACGGTCTTTATGCAGACAAACCGTTTTAAGGAAAAATATGCCTCTAGTTCAATTACTTACGACTCGATCTATCATTCAAATTTAAAAAATGAGATCAGCAAATGGGTTTCCGAATGCTTTGAGAAGATCTATATTCCGAATTTAAAATACAAAAAAGCCGGTGTGATATTGAGCGGGCTCGTAAATACGCGGCTCATGTCAAATCGGTTGTATGACAATGATACCTTCAAGCGCTGGACCCAGCTGGCCGACGTAATGGACGAGTTAAATTACCGTTACGGACGCGATACGTTAAAGCTGGCAAATCTCGCCGATCTCGGACGCGGAAAAAGCTCGCGCGAATACATGAACAAAAATGCCGATTTACCTGATATTGATCCGCTTGCTGAAGCAAACACATCCGAATTCCGCAGATTTATTTAACGCTTCGGGCCAAATCATTGATCCGGCTTTTTGGTATTTTTGGCCATGATCACGAGACCGATCCCGCCAAGTATCAAAATGCCTGCAAACACCAACCTCAGAGAAATGTTTTCTGAAAGAAAGACTATTCCTCCCGCTGCCGCAATCACCGGTACGGACAGTTGTAAGATCGCCGCCCGGGTTGCCGTGTGATATTTCAACGCGCCATACCAAACCGAATAGCCGATTCCTGATGCCGCCGCACCGGATAAGACGGCAAACAGGATCCCTTTGCCGGAAAAATGTGATCGGGAAATAAACGGAATCGAAAACAAAATGACAAAAGGAATTGTTCGCACAAAATTCCCTGTTGTGTCCTTGAGCGGATCTTCACTCCTTTTCCCACGAAGCGTATAAAACGCCCACGAAATTCCGGCAAGCGCCATCAGTGCGGAGTTTAGAATCGTAGGAGATTCGAGCCCCGGAAGAATCAGATATACAAGGCCGCCGAGCGCCAGAATGAGGCCGATCCATTCAGCAGACTTCGGCCTTTCTCCGATGACAAGCGCGGAAGTGATCATCGTCGTTTGCACCATTCCGAATAGGATCAGGGCTCCGGTCGCTGTCGTCAAACCAATGTATGCAAATGAAAAACATATCGCGTAAGCAAAAAGAAAAAAGGCCGAGATCCAGTTTCCGCCGCGGAATACTTCGTTATCTTTTCGCGGGACGATCAGAGAAATAGCGATCAGTGCCGCAACACCGGAAAACAAACGCACACCCGTAAAACTGCTTGCATCGATCAGTTCGGTCTTGAGTGCGAGACGGCAAAGGATCGAATTAAACGCGAAGGCGGTAAGCGCAGAAAGTGTTAATAAAAATGCTCTCACAATAAAAAAAATCCAGTGATGTTTTGCTGCACCACCAGATTCTAATGTACGTTTTGCTTAAAACCTATTACTGAAATCGCGACGTAAGATCAGAGCCGACGATCCTGATCTTCGTAATATGGGGCGGTCCTTCATAACCGCGGTATGTCTCAACCATGACGACCGCCACATCAGATCCGAATGGGCTTTTCAGCATTCCGGCAAGTTCTGCACCGCGAAAACCTGTAAATTCTTTAGGGTCATAAATTTTCCGATAAACCGATTTCTTTCCTTTCCGCGTCGAAATAACCCAAAGCTCAACACTGCCGTCTGCGGAATAAACATCGAATTCCTTTATATTGAGGTCCAGTTTTGCCTCAAACATTTCGTCTTTATAATTTATCGACTTTCCTAATGAGAATTCGTTTGCCTGTACAATTCCGTGCTCAGCCAGTTTTTTGGAAAACATCTCAAGATTGTCTTTCCAATGCTTTTCTATTGTTTCGTTTGAAACTGTGACTCCATTTTCGCCTTCAATGGGTTCTTCTTCGTAGTTGTGCTCCCAGAGTATTTCGTCCGTCCGCAGATCCTGAATAACCAGTTTTGCAAAATAGCACCCGCAGGCTTCATCTGCAGGCTCGACATAGTATGCAAATTTCCCTGATTTCGAAAAACCGATCGGGTAAAACGCCTCCGTCAAAGGACTGACATTTCCCTCTTCATCCCGTTCGCCGGGATTTTCAACGTTATCAACTTTTAATTTTGCGGGCTGAACATATGTTCCCTGTTTTTGTGCGAAGACCGTTTGACCAACGAACAACAAAACAAAGACGAGCAATCCGGCCGAATACGATCTTCCAAACATATTAAAAAGTTCTCCTTATTTGATCTGCGGTCAGAAACCGACCGCTGCCTTATAGACCGGTTATTCGCGGGTTTCTTGCGTATTCTTTTCCGGCCGCATGTGCGGAAACAATATCACATCGCGAATTGTGTGCTGATTTGTCAGCAGCATAACAATTCGATCGATCCCAATCCCGATCCCCGCAGCAGGCGGCATTCCGTATGAAAGTGCGCGAATATAGTCTTCATCGAGGAGCATCGCTTCCGCGTCTCCCGATTCGCGTTCTTTCATTTGATCGACGAAACGTTCGTACTGCTCTTTCGGATCATTTAATTCCGAAAAACCGTTCGCACGCTCGATACCGCCGATAAACAGTTCAAACCGCTCGGCAATCGCCGGATTATCGGGCGAAGCCTTTGAAAGCGGTGAGATCGATTTCGGATAATCAATGATAAACGTCGGTTGGATCAGATTTTCTTCGACATACTGTTCAAACAACCCGAGCATATTTTTTTCCGTAACCTCGGCGTCGGGCTTAAATCTTAAAACCGCATCTCGCATCGGAAGCCGCTCAAACGGTTTTTCGAAATCGATTTCGTTGCCTTCATAGTTTATCGATAACGAACCCGTCGCCTGAAGCAGAGACTGCTTCAACATTTCCTCGCAGAAATCCATCATTCCGTTGACATCCATATAGGCGCAATAGAATTCGAGCATCGTAAACTCCGGATTGTGTTTGTGCGAGATGCCTTCATTTCGAAAATTCCGGTTTAGTTCATAAACCTTTTCAAAACCGCCGACGGTCAAACGCTTCAGATAAAGTTCCGGCGCGATCCTCGCAAAAAGCGGGATATCGAGCGCTTTGTGATATGTCTCAAACGGTTCCGCCGCAGCTCCGGTCGCCTTTGGCGTCAGCATCGGAGTTTCAACCTCGATATAGCCGTGATCTTCCAGATACCGCCGCATCGATGAAATTATCTTTGCGCGGCGCTCGAAGATCTCACGGGTCGTCAGTCCTTCGTGTTCAACCTGCAGACTGGAACCGATCAGATCCATATAACGGTAACGCCTGCGCAGTTCAGGATCCGCGATCCCGTGCATTTTATCGGGCATCGGAAGCATCGCCTTTGCAAGAAACTGGATCTTTTCAACGTGAACGGAAAGCTCCCCCGTATTTGTCAAAAACAAATATCCTTCAACGCCGGCAAAATCGCCATGATCGAGATGACTAAAAAGCGCAAAACCTGATTCTTCACCAAGCGTTTCGCCCGTATCATTGCTTACCGCAACTGCATCCTGTTTTCTCACATATATTTGCAGACGCGTTTTTCCGTCGCTCAAATGAACAAACGCGGCTTTACCCATGACGCGCGGCGGCGTGGCAAGTCTTCCCGAAATTCGAACCGTTCCGAGTGCTTTCAGTTTTTCGTTGAGCGGTTCTTTAACCTCGGGCGCCGGTCTTTCGCGTTCGCCGAGCTTCGCAACGACCTCGCCGATCTCTCTGACGACCGACGCGATAGGTTCAAATTCGTTGAGATTTGTGATCGTATCTTCAGCGCCGGAAATACTCGTCCGGTCAAATTTGTTCGGGTACGGATTGCCGACAAGAGCAGTCAACTCCTCAAGATTATGCTTGCGCGCTTCAGTTTGATCATTCGGTTCGATGATCTCGTTAAAATCAGGGATATTCATATTTCTTTGGTTTAAAGTTCAAGGTTCAAAGTCCAAGGTTTCGATTTTAGCTAAAAACGGGCTAAACGGCGAACTTTGAATGCCGAACTTTTATAGCCGCTGTGGATATCCACGACCCACAAACAGTATGCAAACGCTAACATCGATATATGAGGAATATATAATTCGGAATCAGTAATTTCCTTGAAAAAACCTCAAAACGGAGCAAAAAAAGATGAAGATTAGAAACTATCTATTAAACATTTCTATAGCCCTGCTCACATTTACAATCGGGTTTGCTTGGCTCAGCGTATATAATTCTTTCCTGCTAACACCCCGCCCAACGAAACCAAATCCCGTCAAAATAGTTTCAAATTTAGAAACTAAAAAGTTTTCCTTTGAGCCCAAGAACGAATTTGCGATTGATAAGACATTCGATTCGACGGATCAACTTAAAGACGCCGTTAAAGATGCGGCAGAAAAGGCAGCGCAAGCCGCAAAGGCTGCCGCGATTGAAAAAGAACAAAAACCTGTCTCCGATGAAGAATTCTTTAGCAACCTCGATATTTCAGGGTATTACCAGTTCGTTGGTAATACCCCAGCCGAGTTCAAAGACTTTACGCTACAAATTTGGCTAGGTGGATACTACGAAGAAGTAGAGAATCTTGACGACAACTTACCTTCCGGATACATCTTTTCGAATAGAAAGCATTTCGAATTCGAAATCTTTCAATACGCAAACCGAACTCTCTCATTTTCAACCTATGAAAGGGCCGGAATAAAATACGTTTTCAGCGGGACATATCAAAGAATGAAAACCTCAAAGACAAACGAAAATATGGCCGTCCTAAAAGGTACGCTCTCAAAACTCAGGGATGGCAAACCCTTGAAGAAATCAAAAGTAGAATTCAGCTGGTTTTTAGGTTGTTAGCAAAACCGATGCGACTTTTAGAATTGAAAAAAATAATGAAACACAAAAACATAATATTGAATCTTTCAGTCGGCGTAGCAGCCCTCATTTTTGGGATTGCTTGGGTCAGCATTTATCAACTCATCCTCCGGAATTCGATCGGGCCGAACCTGGATCCGGCAATCGTTAAGATCAAAGGAGTTGCTGATTTTGATATAAACGATCCGGATTCTGTCCTGCCGATTGATTTTAATGAAGACGAACTTTCCTCGCCGCACGAAGATGATTCAAATTCAGATCTTTTTGACCCGGAGGGTACTTATACAGTGATCGAAACAATACCTATGGAATTCGATCAATTTCAAGCGTTTACGATTACTAATAAACGCCTCGATGTCGATTGCGACGATCAGAGATTTGGTGAATTTATTACACCCAATGGTTTTATAAACTGGGGAAAATCGGACATCGAAATGTCGGGGAATTTTGTAGATCCAGTAAGGTCAAGAAATATCCCCGCAGAATTTGATTCTCTTCACATTGAAAAAACCAAAATTCAATTCAAAAGCCAGGAGATCGAAGGCATTCAGTTCACTTTTACGGGAAATTTCCTTTTCAAGGGTAATTTTTATACCCTCGATCCGGATGCGAAAGTCGTTGAAGGAACTCTGGCCAGATTCATCAACGGCAAGAAAACCGCAGAAACAAAGGTCTCATTCACCTGGAATCTGGAAATGGAATGCGTCTGCTGATCGCAGATAAAAATTTCCCAAGTTCTAAAGGCTTCAGAAACCCGTTCAGATAGCTTGTTAATTTAACTCCTTAAACTTTACGCGGCGAGCGAAAATCGCCGCTTTTTTTGTGTCGGTATTTGAAATCCGATTTTATAAATGCGAAAGTTTAAAGAATAAGTCGCGCCGCAGATAAATTAAGAGTTACACCCTGTACTTTTTATTTATTTGCGGATATCTGCGTTTAAATGGAGAAAGTATGGAACTTAAAGTTGGCGATACATTTACTGTAAATAAAGAGGTTACGGACGAGCTTATCAGACAATTTGCCGAGATTTCAGGGGATCACAATCCGCTCCATCTTGACGAAGAGTTTGCAAAAAACACCCGTTTTGGAAAACGAATCGCACACGGAATGCTGACATCGTCGTTTATTTCGGCGGTCCTTGGATACAAGTTGAGCGTACGGAAAGTGGTCTACCTCGGACAAACGCTGAAGTTCAAACACCCGACTTTTATCGGCGACGTCGTCACGGCAAAAGCGGTTGTTAAGCATATCCGCGGCGACAAGCCGGTCGTTAAGATCGAAACAACCTGCGAAAATCAGGATGGTGTGCTTCTGGTCGAAGGCGAAGCGACGATCATGCTGCTCGACTAATAACTTCCGGTACGATCGATGAATTCTCTTGCTCAAATATCCGATGAAATCTCCCGTCTGCGTAAACATATTGCGGACGGCTGCCGCGTGCTGAATCTTGCTGGTCTAACTTCAACATCCGCCAAGGCGTTTGTCTTAAGTGAACTTCAGCAAGGACTTGAAAAGACCTTCGTGGTCGTCACCGATCTCAACACAGATGTTGAAAACTGGGAAAATGACCTCCGCTTTTTTCGAAATAATGGATCTGAGTCTGTAGATCTGAGCGATCTAATTCTAACCCTTCCGGGGTTTGACGCCGATGTTTACTCTGGAGTCTCACCTCACGCAGAAACTCAGGAAAAACGGGCGATCGCACTTTGGAAGCTGATCAACGGCGGTCCGGATTTCCTGATCACATCTGCAAAGGCCTTGATCACGCGGGTTTCTCCACCCTCGGAATTTAAGAATCTCGGCGGAATTTTAAGACGCGATGAAGATTTTCCACCGAGTGAACTGATCGAAAAGATCTCGGCTTGCGGATACAAGCGCGAAGAGCCGATCGCCAATGTTGGCGAATTCTCGATGCGCGGCGGAATAATCGATATTTGGTCACCCGATTCCGCATTGCCCTTTCGAATAGAATTTTTTGGCGATACGGTGGATTCGATCCGTACGTTTGATCCGGATTCCCAGCTTTCGATCGAGCAGCTCAAGGAAGTCTCGATCTCTCCCATGCGAGAATTTTCAGCAACGCCTGAGGACTTTCGATCATGGACGGAATCAGCATCTCAGCGATTTAATGAAGCAAAGTTTGCCAGGAACCTCAAAGACAGGGCGGAGTTTTCTGCAGAAGGTGAAGCATTTTCCGGTTGGGAGTTTCTGATCCCGCTCGTAAAACCGAGAAACTCTACAGTCTTCGATTACCTCGAAGATTGTATTCTGGTGTGCGATGAGCCTTCGCTGATCGAACAGTTTATCGGTGATCACTATGAAAGAGTTTCACGCCATTGCGATGAGATCCTCGGGCATGGCGAGATCGGACTTGAGCCCAATGAGCTTTTCATTGAACCTAACACGTTGAGGTCCGAAATCGACCGCCTGCAAAGATTGGAAATTCGAAGTCTCGGAAGAACGGCCGCCAAGACCGATGAGGAGTTTTCGCTTGACGCGAAACTTGAAGGTTCCCGTTTCTCAGAATCCGGATCTCAGGATCAAAAACCGGCAATCAAAGTTCGTGAGCCGCTTTTTCTTTTCCCGACGGCTGAAAACTCTTCAGACTTCGAGATCCGTTCGCGTTCGACAAGAAAATACAAAGGTGATATCCGAAAGTTTGCCGAAGAATTTAAAAGACAGTTTTCCCCAAAGGCCGCTGCTGAAGGAACCTCTGAACGCGGATCCGGGGGATTTGCTCAAAACGCCCCAACCTCATTTGTCTTTCAGTCTCAGGGTTTATCTGAACGTTTCAGCGACATCCTTCGTGACTATGAAGTAGTAATTCCGGGCGACAGACTGAGCATCGGCAAACTCTCAAGCGGTTTCGAGATTCCCGACCTTGATCTGACGGTTTTCACCGAAAACGAACTGTTTGGTGAAACCGCACAGCAGGATTTCAAACCACAGGTTACGGGCGCGAAAAGCCGCCATCCAAAGACAAGTGCATTTATTTCCGATTTCCGCGATCTGAAACAAGGCGATTTTGTGGTCCACGTTGACCACGGGATCGGACGTTTCGAAGGATTGCAAGTGATCGGAACGCAGGGCGTGGAACGCGAGTTCATGCTGCTTGTTTATGCCGAGAATGCGAAATTGTTTATCCCGGTAGAACGGCTCGACCTCGTCTCACGTTACGGTTCAAGTGAAGGAGCGCAGCCGGCACTTGATAAGCTCGGCGGGATCGGCTGGCAAAAGACCAAGGCACGTGCAAAGCGCGCGATGCGCGACATGGCGGACGAACTGCTCAGGCTCTATGCCGAACGGAAGCTCGTCCAGGGTTTTGCTTTTTCAAAGGATGCTCCCTGGCAAAAGGAGTTTGAAGAAGCATTTCCTTATAAATTAACGGCCGATCAAGCCGCCTCGATCGACGATATCAAAAAAGACATGGAAACCGCGACGCCGATGGATCGGCTCGTTGTCGGCGATGTCGGATACGGAAAAACGGAAGTTGCGATGCGGGCGGCGTTTAAAGCGGTGATGGACGGAAAACAAGTCGCCGTTCTAACCCCGACGACCGTACTTTCGTATCAGCATTTTGAAACTTTCAAAAAACGATTTTCCGCGTTCCCAGTAAAGATCGAACTTCTTTCAAGATTTCGCTCTAGAAAAGAACAAAAAGAAGTGATCACAGCAACCGGAGAGAACAGGGTCGATATTCTTATCGGCACCCACCGGATCCTTTCTAATGACGTCGTAATCCCGAAACTTGGGCTCGTCATCGTCGATGAAGAACAGCGCTTCGGCGTCGCTCATAAAGAAAAACTAAAGCAGCTTAAGAAAAAGGTAGATGTTTTAACTCTGACGGCAACTCCGATCCCGCGGACGCTGAATATGTCGATGATCGGCATGCGGGATATGTCCGTTATCGAAACCCCGCCAAGAGACCGCCTTGCGATCAACACACAGGTCGTTCAATTTTCCGAGGGCGTAATCAAATCGGCGATCGAACTCGAATTATCTAGAAACGGACAAGTGTTTTTTATCCACAACCGCGTTCAGACGATCGAAGCGATAGCCGCGCATATCAAGAAGATCGTCCCAAACGCCCGGATCGTGATCGGCCACGGACAGATGGGTGAAAAAGAATTGGAACAGGTGATGCTCGATTTCGTCGACCATAAATTCGATGTCTTGGTCGCAACTACTATCATCGAAAATGGGATAGATATTCCGCGGGCAAATACAATCATCATAAATCGCGCGGATAATTACGGTCTTTCGCAGCTATATCAGCTTCGCGGAAGAGTTGGACGATCAAGCCGGCGCGCATATTCATATCTTCTGATCCCCGGCGAACAGGAATTAACCCCGATAGCGCGCCGTCGTTTGTCCGCGATCCGCGAATTTTCCGATCTCGGCGCCGGTTTTCGCATTGCGGCTCTTGATCTCGAACTCCGCGGCGCAGGAAGCATTTTGAGCGGCCAGCAATCCGGTCAGGTCGATGCGCTTGGATTTGATCTGTATACAAAAATGCTTAACCGTACAATCCAGGAACTGCGCGGCGAGGAGATCGAAGATGAAACAAGCGTTTCGCTCAATTTGGGAGTCGATGTCTCGATCCCGAACGACTTTATCAATGAGACGAGTCAAAGGCTCCGTACTTACAAACGCATTGCTTCGACGGAAAATGAAGGAGATCTTCGGGCGGTCTATCTGGAAATTCAGGACCGTTACGGAAAACTTCCGGAATCTGTAGAAAACCTCTTTGAATATGCACGTTTAAGACAAACCGCGGAATCGATGCATATTATAGCCGTCGATAAAGCAAAAGACGGACTGGCGATCAAACTCGGCGAGAAATCAAAGGTAGATCCTGAAAAGTTAATGAATCTGGTTAGCGAAATTGAGGGTTCGGCGTTTTCACCGAGCGGGATTTTGAGAATTCCGACAGAAAACGAATTCCTGATCGAGAATGCCAGAAAGATCCTCGAAGCGATCAGTCATTAGATATTAGTTATTGCTTTGTGCAGTCGTTAAACTCGTTAAACTCACAAATGAACAGGTCTGGCACATATTCGCGCGTCTGTTTTCGTACGTTTTTCCAAAGTATAGAATTTCGGTAGCGGTCTTCTGTCCATCCGATCCTCGCCCGGTTTTTCCAGACAAATTCGTAAGCTTCTTTTTCGTCGCCTCCCTGCAGATGTTTTGCTTCATGCAGGAGAATTGCGGCGCGCTCAATATCGTTTTCAGTAAACTCAAAAAAATCCGGGTAGATCGTCATGATCTCAAACGGGAAATTTGTCGCTGCATAAGCATTTTCCTTTGTCGTCAAAGAATTCAGCCAATTGTCCGTGCTACGAAAGGCCGTAAAGTTTTCCAAATAAAACACTTCCTCATAGAAACCGCCCTTTCTTAGAACTTCGATCGCGCTATCGACCACGGCTTGCTGTTCACCGTTGAGCGGTTTTGCCGAAAAATAGAGCGAAATGTAAAAGCCGCCGATCACAAACAGAAGTGCTGCTGCGCAAATCACTGCGCGTCGCAATATAACGATCGCAAAACTTCTCTGCGGACTTGCTGAATCGACCGAAGTAACTTCGTTAAGCGAAGAATTACACCTCGCACAAACATCGGCTTCGGCAAAGTTACGCAGACTGCAGTTTGGACATTTTTTATTCATCAGGTGGTTTATGATGGGATTCGGGGAGAAGTAGTTCCCTGATTAATTTAAAATTCGCATATGAAGCGTTCTTCCAATATCTCATTTAACGCAAGGAAATAAGAAACCCGAAAACGGGATACCGCATCATAGCAATTTGCAAAAGACCGCACTAGAGGATTAAGATGCTCGATTAGTTGCGGCTGTAATTTTAACAAAAACACAAAAAGGGAGTAATTACCGTGAGATTTACAAACTCCGTATTTCTATTAGTTTCATTGTTCATGCTTTTCAGTTTTTCCGCTTTCGCGCAGGAAACTGAAGCTGTAGTTGTCGACGAAGTGGTTGTCCAGGTCAACGACAGCGTGATAACGCTTTCCAGCATCAATCGCGAGTTGAGAAACGCCATCGAAGGAATAATGCAGCAGGACAAAAAGACCGAAGCTGAGGCAAAGGCGATGGTCGACGGCAAAATGGGGCAACTCATTGCAAATATGATCAATGAGGAACTTCTCCTTCAGCGCGGAAAGGAAATGGGGATCGAAAAAACCGTAGAAGCCCGGATCAATGAGCGCTTTCTCGGAATGATGCGGGAATTCAACCTCAAATCTTTGGATGAACTCTACGCAGCAATGCGCTCCCAAAACGTCGAACCTGATGCACTTCGTGAAGATTTTAGAAAACGATACACGCAGGATGAAGTCTGGCGAAATCAGGTTGACAGCGTTGTGTACTGGGGATCGACCGACAAAGAACTAAAAGAATATTACGAAAAGAATGCGGACAAATTTAAGACTCCCGCGACGATAACAATAAGCGAAATATTTCTCAGCTTTGCCGGCCGCGACAAAAATGCGGTGATCGAAAAAGCAAAACAAATTACCGCGCAGCTTCGCGGCGGTGCAAATTTTGAAACTGTTGCGATTGCCAATTCCGATAGACCCGATGTTGCGGAATCGAAAGGAAAGGCCGGAACCTTCAATGTTGCCGAACTCGATCCGCAGTTTGCGAAACCTCTGGAAAATGTGAAGGTCGGCGGATACACGGATCCGATCGAAATGGATATCGGAATGGAAATCATCCGTGTTGACGATCGTGTCGCCGGCAGCGACAATTCGACGTTTAACGAATCAGCTGTGAGAACAGCGATAATGCAGGAAAAACTCCCGGAAGCACGTAAAAAGTTTATGGATGAATTGCGGGACGACGCTTATATCAAAATTCGTGAAAATTACAAGGCGATGGTAACTCCGCACCTTGTACCGGATGACTCTAAAACCGCGACGACGAGTCAATAGAACTGGAAATAGGTTATGCAAAAAAACGCCTTCAATTTGCGGGCGTTTTTATTTTTATCTTTTAATTGATGAGACTAGATCTTTATCTAAAATTGAGCCGCTTAATCACCCGCAGAACTCTTGCAAAAGAGTTTACAAATGCCGGACTCGTAATCGTCAACGGAAATGTTGCAAAGTCTTCCCGGGAAGTTTCGAAAGGCGACGAGATCACGATCACCAAGTATCCGAAGATACTGACGGTTGAGGTCCTTCAAGTTCCGAATTCAAAACAGGTTTCGAAAAAAGATGCCGGTTCGATGTATCGTGTAATACACGAGGAACAAATGCCGGACCAAACGGATTTCCTTAAATAATCGTTATCTCTCTTCACTTAACCGAAGCGCTTTTCGGTGGACGCGGGCTCAGAAAAAACAGTCCGATCAAATAGAATAAAAGTGCAAAGAACTGCAAATAGCCGGTCGCAGCCGCGAATCTCGGCAGATCAAGTAAATACGTAAGCGCTTCCTGTCCGGGATTCTTCCAGACCCTGTAAAGCCAGCTCCCGTCTTCTGCTGAAACAAAGTTTGACAGCACAAGATATTTTGCAACAAAAGCGAATCCAAATAATGCACCGAGACTTCTCAGCAGCTTTCGGGTATCAAAATCGGCAAATAAATTATTCCAAAGTGTCCATAAAAAACAGAAAACAACGATCCAGAATGGAAGTCCGCGTTCGGGCAGAAGTGAATTGAAAACCTGTGTTGACGCGGAAAATAGTGTCAATACAACGGCACCGTTTGCAATATTTTTCAGAGCCGACTGATCTTCGGAAAACCAGCTTTCGAGTTCAATCAGCTTGGCGCGAAAGAAAAGCGCGATCATAATTACGGCAAAAACCAGACAGATCAGCGCCGGGCGGAGAAAGATCAGTTCGCTGTTCTCAATGCCGACACGCAATCCGCCAAGCAGAGTTACCAAAAGAAAAATTAAGGGAAGAAAAACGTACTGGATGTAATATTTAGTATTTTCGTTTTTCTCTTCTTTTTCCTCGGGTCCGATCAGGACCTTTCTCTTTTTTGGCGAGATTTCAGTCTCTTCCTCGTTAAGGCCCGTTTCATCCGGAGCCAGTATTTCGCCTTCTACAATCTCAAGGTCACGCTGCTCTTCAGTCGCCGTATTTTCTTGTTTTTGATCTCCTTCGTGCATTTGTTAATTACTTTCGTTCGCGTGTGAGTTTAAAAGGGTTAAAATCGTCCGCGGTCACTCTCAGTCCCTCTTCAAATTCATGTTTCAATTCGACGGGTGTTTTCATTTTCAAATCGCGGTCATCAGACTTAAAGTCATTGTCGAGTTTCATCAACCGCTCGACTTGCCGGAGGCCCTTCTCAAAAAGTTCGTCATCGTTTGAAAATCTCCCCCAACCCTGTCTGTAAAATGTATAGGCAATGTAGAATTGCGTTTTCGGATCGCGATTTTCGACATCGGCTTTTTCAAAAAGGTCTCGTGCAACGATGAAATTATCACGCCGGAATTCGAGCAAACCCTCGCTGAATTTCGATTGATCTATTTCATATGTGTTTGTAATTACCTGTGCTTTCGTCGTGGCATTCGCTATTGTTTCTTTTGCTTTGACGGAAAGATCTTCAACGCTTTTCGGTTCGACAACGTAAACCCAGGCAATAAAGCCCCCGAAAATCAGCGTCACAGCGATACCTAAAATTTGGATATGATTTTCCTTCATTGATATAATCACCCAGCTTTTAGGATACACGATTTTAATGGAAAAGTTTTATGAGGTCACTTCTGTTGCTTATATGCATCACCGTAATTTTGCCGGCGGTCCGCGCGCAGAAAGTCGAGCCCGATATCGTGATCCTGAATGCCAATATTCATACCATTGACGATAAAACCCCAAAAGCGGAAGCCCTTGCCGTAACTGCCAACAGGATCACAGCAGTCGGTTCGACAGAAACAATCCGGCGGCAGATCGCTAAAAACACTCTTGTTATCGATGCCGAACGCAGGCTTATTTTGCCGGGTTTTAATGATGCGCACGTCCATTTTACAGGAATAGGAAATCAGTTTTCAGGAATGGATCTGAGATTTGTCCGAAATGCTGACGAGGTGGTCGAAAAACTAAAGTTCTACGCTCGTTTTCTCCCAAAAGGACGCTGGATTCTCGGTGGACAATGGAAACTCGAGAACTGGTCTACAAATGCTCTTCCGACAAAAGAACTCATCGATCCTTATACGCCTGACAACCCCGTATTTCTTTATAACAAAGACGCGGACTTGGTTTTAGTTAACAGTGCCGCGCTAAGGATCTCGAAGATCGATCGCGATTCGATGCGCAATTTTCAAGGAATTAGCCGCAATTCAAACGGAGAGCCGACGGGAATCTTGTCGGGAAGTGCGATCGCTCTTGTAAACCGATCAGTTCCAAAGTATCAAACTTCAAACTGGCAGGAAGTTCTCCA
Source organism: Pyrinomonadaceae bacterium (assembly GCA_041394785.1). Lineage (GTDB taxonomy): Bacteria > Acidobacteriota > Blastocatellia > Pyrinomonadales > Pyrinomonadaceae > Aridibacter. Next base: position 39,742 of record JAWKHO010000016.1, read on the forward strand.
GACCGCCACAAACTATGCAGCGGCGATGGGAGTGACGAGTGTTCAGGATATGCATTCGGATTATCTTGGTGAACAGCTTGCAAAACTCCTTGCTGAAGGAAAATTGAAAACACGCGTTTATGACTGCACTCCGCTTCCGGAATGGAAGAAACTCAAAGACGCCGGAATCAAGCGCGCGAGCGGCAGCGGACTGATAAGAAACGGGTGTCTTAAAAGTCTGATAGATTCCGGCGAAGGAACCGCTGCCCAACTGTATGAGGAAATATCGGAAGCTGATAAGGCGGGGCTTCAGGTCATGATCCATGCGATAGGAAGCACCCCCATTGAAAATATACTTGGAATTTTTGAACGCGTCACTGCGGAAAACGGCCTGAAAGACAGGCGTTTTCGCGTCGAACATGCTTATAGAACAGACGAATCTGACATAAAGAGATTCGCAGCCGCCGGAATAATTCCTTCGCTTCAGCCGCATCTTTTTCGCGGCGGAGATCCGTATCGTTCGCTCCTCGAAAGCGGCGCGTCCGTAGCATTTGGTTCGGACGCATCTATCACCGATTTTAACCCGGTGTTCGGAATCGCCGATGCGGTCACCGCGGCAAGTGAACGGGAAAGATTAACGATAGAGGAAGCAGTGAGGTTATATACCCTTGGGTCGGCATATGCGGAATTTCAGGAAAGAGAAAAAGGATCGCTAGAGGTTGGCAAACTGGCCGACCTGATCATGCTTTCTGACGATATTTTTGACGCCAGTGCCGATAAAATACGCGAAACAAGAGTTTTGCTGACCATCGTAGACGGCAAAATTGTATATCAGGAAAAATAGTTTAAAATGTTTTTATATATTATTTTCTTGAGGAGATTTTTTTTGATGAAAAGAGTTATTGGTTTGATGATCCTGACAATGGTGCTTTCACTTACGTTGTTTGCGCAGGATAAAAAAGAGGAAAAGCACGCTACTGAAGCGGATAAGGTTGCGACGTTTGACAGCGAAGGAAAAATTAAACGCGGCGAGGCGATCGGGGATTCAAAAACGGTTTCGCTTTCAAAAGTGCTGAAAAACCCGGCAAAATACGAAGGAAAATCGGTTCGGGTCAATGGTTTTGTGGTTCGCTCATGTAAAAAAGAAGGCTGCTGGGCGGAACTCGGTGCGAAAAAGGATTCTAAACAGACTGTCCGGGTAGACATGAAAGATCATGCGTTCTTTATTCCGCTCGAATCCGCCGGATTTAAGGTGCTGACCGAAGGTGTATTCAGCGTCAAAACTCTTTCTAAGGAACAGGTCGAACATTACCGGGAAGAAGGGGCGAAATTTGAAAATATAAATGATGATGGAACCGTTACATTAGTTTCATTTTTGGCTTCCGGAATTGAATTGACAAAAGAATAGCAGTTAGAAAATGAAGCCGTTCAAAGTTAGGGACATTGATATAAACCCGCCATTGGTGCTTTCGCCGATGGCGGGCGTAACTGATTATTCCTTTCGCCGGTTACTGAAGAAACGCGGCGGTGTAGGGATGACTGTGTCTGAATTTATTTCCGTTGAAGGGATGACCCGAAATTCTCCGCAGTCGATCCGGATGATGCGTTTTCAGGAATTTGAGCGCCCGTTTGCGGTCCAGATCTTCGGTTCAAATATCGAACGGATGGCCATGGCGGCGGAAATGGCCGAAGATGTCGGCGCCGATGTTCTCGATGTAAACTGCGGTTGCCCTGCTCCGAAAGTAGTGAAAAAAGGAGGCGGCTCGGGACTTTTGCGCGAATTGCCTTTGCTTGGAAAAATCCTTACGGAAATTAAAAAATCGATCTCGATACCGTTAACACTCAAATTACGGGCAGGGTTTACAGATTCGGATATCAACTGTGTCGAGGTCGCAAAAATGGCCGAGCAGTGCGGCGTCGAGCATATCGCGCTTCACGGAAGAACCCGCGAACAGCGTTACACGGGTTATGCAAATTGGGATCTCGTACGCCAGATTAAAGAGGCAGTTTCGATACCGGTTTCGGGGAATGGAGATGTAACGACGGTTGAAAATGCGATCAAGCGCTTTAAAGAAACAAATTGTGACGGAATTTTGATCGGACGCGGAGCGATGCAAAACCCATGGCTGTTCCGACAAATACAGGATGTCCTGGAAGGGCGCGAACCTTACGAACCGACCCATCTTGATAAACAGGAAGTATTGCTCGAGTTTTTTGAATATCTCCAGGACGATATGCCTGAAAACGCTGCACTCGGCAAGATGAAGCAGCTTGCCGGACAGTTTACGAAAGGTCTTCGCGGAGGCGCGAAGTTTCGACAAACGCTTTATCATTCGCATTCGGCTCAGGAGATCCTTGAGAATATCGCCGTCTATTTCGAAACACTCGACAGAGGCGAAGAATACGGCGACGGTGTGATAGAAACCGAAGCCGAGCCGATGGCTTCATGTGAAGTCGGCACCGCTGCCTAAACCCTTAAATTTATTGAGGAGCCTGCTATGAGATCAAATTCGTTGTTGTTTCTTTTTGGCGTATTTCTAATTTTCTCGGCCTACCTCCCCGCACAGACCAGAGAACGGACTTCTGAAAAAGAAACTCTGCCTGCAGTTTCGCCTCAGCTTAAATCTTCGGCTGCGTTCGGAGAGGTTTTGCTCAGAAAGGTCGAGCTTGAATCATCACTTGAGGAAATGCTGCTTTCGTACACCGAAGAATATCCGAAAGTTAAAGAGACGCGCTACGAGCTGGACTTGCTTCTTTCCGACATTAAAAGGCTTAACGCGGTCAAACCAAATGACGCTGCGAAACTAACGGTTGCGCTGGGAAAACTCATCGTGAAAAAGGCTGAAGTAGCGACAAATTATTGGGATCTTTCAAATAAATACAAAGCCGACCACCCCGAAGTAAAACGAGCAAAAAAGAATCTGGAGATATATGAAAGTGCTGTCAATGAGATCCTTTAAAAGTCTTCGCCGCAGCCTCACAACGGATTTTTCATCGGAATCATCCCAATTTCCCGTACCCGAAAAATAAAGGATTCAGCAGCGTTTTGATCAGATCTATGAGAAAAATTATCCCGTCAATTTATGCTCTTGTTATTTTACTTCTCTTTTCCACCGCGCCGGTCGCGCAATCGCCAAAACAAATTCTGAAAGACGCCGAAAAAGCGCTCGGGAATAAGAAATCGCTCCAGTCCGTATCTTCGGTGAAAAGGAGCGGCTTGATAATTCGTCTGGCGGATGGTGCAAGCGGAACATTTGTGATGGAAACTTCGAAACCGAATTTTTATCACTCAAAGTTCGATTTTCGCGGTTTCGAAACCGAGATGGGTTTTAACGGCAAGTCCGGTTGGCTTCGCGATTCGAGAGAAGGGCTCCGGACGCTAACCGGCGATGCAAGCGAAGATTTCAAGGCTGAGGCCGTTTTCAGGAATTGGCAGTGGCTCGACTACAAGAAACGAAAAGAAAAAATCTCAGGCGGAGGACGGGCCGTGGTAAACGGTAAGCATACCGATGTCGTAGTTGTGACAACCCCCTATGCAGTTTCGATAAAGCTGTATTTTGACATCAGGACGAAATTACTTCTGCGGGAGGAAATGCCAAACGGAGATTCTGTAAAGATATTTAATTACAGCGATTACCGCCCGGTTAACGGCGTCAAAGTACCGTTTCAAATCACAACAGAAAAAGCAGAAGAAAAGTTTGCGATCAAATTTGATCAGATCTCTTTCAATACGGAAATTCCGCCGTCAAATTTTGATTTTCCAAATTCTGCCGGCGCTGAATTGCCTGACATTCCAACTCTGCTTGAGCAGCTGCGCGCAAATGAAGAGAAGGTTGATAATATCCTTGAAGACTATTCGTACACCGAAAAAACGACTAAGAGAGAACTCGATGATGACGGCACGTTGCGGGTGACAGAATCCGAAACTTATCAGTTGTCGTTTTATAAAGGCAACCGAATTCGGCGTTTGATCGAAAAAGACGGCAAGCCTCTGTCAGAATCCGAACAAAAGGACGAAGACAAAGAGGTAGCGAAACGCGTAGAAAAGATCGAAAAGGAGATCGCAAAACGGGAAAAAAGAGAAGCGGGACAAAACTCCGACGGTACGCCTGAAAATGAAGGCCGCCGAATATCGATTGCCGAAGTCCTTCGGGCATCAAAACTGTCAAATCCAAGACGTGAAATGCTCAAAGGCCGTAATGTTATCGTCTTCGATTTTGAACCGGACCCGGAATTTGATTTCAATAATGCCAAGAGTTTTCTCAAATTTTTCGGGAAAACGGCCGGCGTGATGTGGATCGATGAAGAAGACAAGCAAGTAGCTCGGCTTGAAGCTGTTTTGTTCGACAGTTACAAGGTTGGCGGCGGTCTGCTTGCTAAACTACGTAAGGGCGCATCTTTCACGCTTGAAAAGGAGCGCTTGAACGATGAGATCTGGCTTCCGTCGGTTGCCGATATCAACCTGTCTGTAAGAGTTCTGCTTTTTGGCGGCGTGAAGGTAAACCAGATCGTTGAATCTTCCAATTACCGTAAATTCAAAACTGAAGTCGAAGATGCGAAGGTCAACAACCCGGATTCGACTCAGGAATAGATTTGAATAAGATAAGGGGCCGGAATTCAATCGGAATTCCGGCCCCTTTTATAAAACGTGTTTGACGGAACTACGGTGTCGAGGCCGTCGGATCGTCAAAGATACCATCGTCCAGCGTTTGTCCGAATGCGATCGTAGAAATATCTTTCTCTTCAACTATTTTTTCGTTTGCCCATAGAACGGATCTGTACGGCACAAGCGTTCCCTGTGCAATGTTGTGATCATAAAACTTTCGCTTGTACTTCACCCCGTTCTCTTCATATCTAAGCATCATTACCCGGTAAGTTTTTTTACTCACATAAAAGGTCGTTTTTCTTCCCGCCTTGTCCGTAACTGTAACAACATAAAAGGTCACGCCGAGGATCGTCTCTTCCTTGTCCAGCTTAACCTCAGCGCCGTTTTCCTTGTAGCGGAGTAAAGCTTCAAGACCGTGCCAGATACGGCTTTCAAACGATGCTACCGCGTCCTCGCGCGGCGTAAAGACCGAATTATTATAGAGCCCAAAGACTTTGCTGCCATTGTAAACCAGCGCGTATTCGGCATCCGGAAATTTCTGATTCAAACGAACTTTTTCTTTTTCGAGACTCTCAGCGCGTTCGATCTTTTGATCATATTCAGAAGTAACAAACGTACCATCGGCGTTGGCACTCTTGATCTTGCCTATTTCGATCGTTGTCTTTCGGATCTGACTCAATGCCGGACGGCCGCCAACGTTGCTGTAAACCAGGATCGCAAATTCAGCTACCTGAACACCGTTCGTCAATCCCTTTTTTGGGTCAAACTTCTCAGGCGCACTTTCGGCCTGATTATCCTTTACCTCGGTCGTTTCCTGAGCCGATACCGCGAGGACGCCCGAAAGCAACAGAAACGCGGCTAATGAATATATCTTTAAGCGCAAAGTAGAAATCTCTCCTTTAGTGATTATTTGCCGATTCAACTGGGAATTCTAACATAAACAAATAAAAATCGGCACTCTTCGTTACTTTTAGTCTATTAGTTGATGAGCCCGCGCGCTAATTAGATGCACAGACGTTTCGGAGTTTACGTTACCCGGCGTTTCGTTCTAGTATGAATATGATGCTTCATGTAGCGCTTGTAGAACCAGAGATCCACCCCAATACCGGCAATATTGCCAGACTATGCGCAGCAACCTTCACAGACCTCCATATCGTTGGCGTTGCAGGGTTCAGAATGGATGAGCGTGCGGTTAAACGAGCCGGACTCGATTATTGGAGTGAGGTTTCTATCAACAAACACATAGAGATAGACGATCTGCATTCCGCGCTTTCTACATCGCGTTTTTTTTATTTGACTACCAAAGCAAGCCGTCGCTATACTGACGTTGATTTTCAAGAAGATGATTGTCTTGTTTTTGGACCGGAAACACGCGGTCTGCCTCATCAATTATTGGACAAGTATCCTCAACGATGCCTCACGATTCCAATGCCGAATAAGAACGTCCGAAGTTTAAATTTGGCAACCTCAGTCGGTATCGTTTTGTATGAGGCGATCCGCAGTATCAACTCCCGTTCATAACACTCCAATCCGGATCCGATTTGGAAAACCTGACAAACATTTATCTGATCTTGATAAATAGTGCCGACTCGTAGGGGCTGTTTTTTAAGATCGCTCTGACAAACGGCTTTGAAAACTCCTCAAAACGGGGAACCGGTTTTCATTGCTTTAAACTTCACAAATTAAAGGAGCAAAAGTATGTTTAGTACCTCATTTAAACCAATAAGCAGAAAAACCGACATTGTAATTCAGAGGATCGATAACGAAGTGCTCATATACGACCTCGCCGCTAATAAAGCATTTTGCCTTAACCATCCGGCGGCCGTTATATGGGAGACCTGCGACGGATCACGTTCCGTTGCTGATTTGAAAAAAATTGCTGAGACGAATTTGAAGACTATTCTGACAAGCGAATTTGTTTATTTTGCTTTGAATCAACTGAGTGAAAACGGATTGATCGATGATTTCAGTGAACTTAAAGAACACTTTAAGGCTGTGTCGCGGCGCGAAATGGTCAGACGGGTTGGGCTTACATCCGCTGTCGGAGTGCCTCTCGTTGCATCGATCGTTGCCCCAAGATCGGTCAATGCGCAATCAGACGTCTGTACGGCGGTAATTGACGGCTGTCAGTGTAATCCGGGTTTTATGTCGGGAGACGACTGCACAGGAAGTACCCAAGCCGGCATGGCCTGTTTAAATCCGGGTTGCAGATGCATAGCGAGTCCGGGGTTTGACGACTGCCTGCCGTGAACTCGTTTATCGGTTCAGAGTTGAACAAAAATGAGGCTGTCTTAAAATCCGGAGTTGGCGTATCTATCGCAAACCAATCTTGCGGGTACTAATGCTGCGGGATACGAAGCAGTAATGTGTCAGAGTCGCCCGAAGGATAGCGGCTGGGACAAAATACCCGAGCCGAAGACCGCCTTATTCCCTGTTCTTTACAAAACCTTACGTTTGCATTTGAAGAGGTCTGCATCGTTTTGACACATCGGCTCATCTCATGACTGTTCCTAAAAATAAGGTTAATCACCTTTGTTTTATTGTAAAGGAGTTGGACAAATGAGAATTTTGAAGAGTTTTTTAGTTTTAACGATAGCAATTTTAACATTTACGCAAATTAACACCCTTGCAGCAAATATGTCGGGCGGTAATGACATTTCTCAGCAAGTTGGGAAAGAAATTCGAAAGTTACCCTATTACGGCGTGTTTGACATAATATCTTATGAAGTTGACGGCAACACCGTTATCCTTTCCGGGCGGGTTTATAACGCAATGAACAAAAAATCCGCAGAACGAAGAGTGGAAGATATCGACGGAGTCGAAAATGTTGTAAATAACATCGAGATCCTTCCGTTTTCCGGTTTCGATAACGATATTCGCCGCAAAACGTTGAGGGCATTTGCCGGAACGGGCAACATCTACGGTTATCTGCAGGGTAATAACCCGTCAATGCGGATCATCGTCGACAATGGGCACGTCACGCTTGAGGGTTATGTCAGAACCGAAGGCGATTCAAGGTTAGCTAACATTTTGGCAAACGGCGTTACCGGAGTTTTTTCTGTTACGAACAACCTTGTCGTGACAAAGGAAAACATCAAGTTCTAAACAAAACCATTAACATTAAGAAAGTTGCCGGAAGAGAAATTCTTTTCCGGCATTTTTTATTTGGCTTTTTTAACTTTAAGTTGAGTCGCATTATCGATTGTTTTCCCTGCGATTTCTTTAGGATTGACTGACGCGGATACCGAATCCTCAAAGATTCGTTTGTCGATCTTGATACGAAAAATGCCGTCGATGTGACCAAAGCAGCCGGGCGGGTTCGGCCGGACAAGAAGCAATAAACCAAAATGCCGCGAACACACCGATCAGGCGGCTTGCCGCATCAAATAGCTTGACCCGGCAATCGAAAAATGATTTCTTATTCAGTAAACGATGCTGATTTATGTTCTGATTTGTCTTTCACTTTCTCTGATCGGTGTGGCCGGGCTGCAGTTCTTTTATCTGATCTATCTGGAAAGAATCGGGAAAGAATATAAGAAGAGGATCCGGGAACTCGAAAAATACTGTCGAAGCCTGTCCGAACGGCTTGAATACGCGGAAGATATGCTGCGCGTACAAATGACAGCCATAAATGATCCGAAAGTCGGGGAAGAACATGAAGAGGAACTCTGGGCTGACATAATTGACGATTGATCAACTTCTTACAAGCTCCAATTTATCCCGCGTTTCGGTATCATGCTTTGAAAAATACAACCGTCGCACCGGATCCGCCGCCAGAAAATTCATCCCCATTTTTAAAGCTTTCAACAAATTCCAGATTTGAAAGTAAATTCCGGACAATTTCCCGTTGAACTCCGATCCCTTTCCCGTGGATGATACGAACCCGATCGAATCCTTTATTCCGTGCTTCCTCAAGAAAAATTTCGGCAGCCCTGCGAATCTCCTCGGGTCTGAAAGAATGGAGATCGAGCGTATCGGTGATCTCGATCTCAAATGGTTCGGTATACGGGTTTTCCATCAGATCCGTCTTATTTTTTCGCCTGTTTTTCAGTTACCAACCCTTCAGGAACCGTAACTCTTAATCTTTTGTTCTTATCTCGAGTCAGCAGAAACCGCTTTTCTTCCATTTTCCCCGTCTGAGAATTCCTGAGATTAACGACAAATGATTTATTGTCACCGGAACCCTCGATTTTGAGCGGAAGCATTCCCCAAACATCGATCCTTTCGCGATCAGTACTGTATGTCGTGTAATGCTCTTCGTTGTATTTATCAAATCCAAGAACCAGGATCCCGTCAAAATCGGGTTCTACTCCATCGATCGCTTTTATTTCATTCGTGCGGGAAAGTATGACCCAACTTCCCGGCTTTGTAACTTTGACCTCTCCATTATCCGGCGCAACAACCTGTTTGGGTGAACCCTCATCCTCCAAACTCAGCCAGGTTACAAATTTCCTCTTGTTTGTTTGATAGTAGATTATATCTCCCGGAACCTGCGGATCTACCTGTCTGCCGAAGATCCAGCCCATTGGTGCCGGCGATACCGAAGGATCGAGCCGAACTTTGTACCAAATATCATACTTGTCGTTGATCTTATCTTCTTCTTCACTTCCCTCTTTGGCTGCCTGGATCTCTTCGGATTCATTCGTCTCCGGACCAGCTTCTTTCGTTACGTATTCCCAATCTACGATCTCAAAAGTAGCGCGGTTTTCCAGTTTCAGGAGAATATTAGAATCGTCTTTTTGTTCAGGTGTCAGACGCAGATTCGATGGTGCGCGCAACTGTCCAACGGCTTGTGACTGGAGGTCTTTTGCTTCTGCGGCAAGCGACTTCGACTTCTCAAGATCTTCTTCCTTGATCAGATGCTGCGCTTCGAGCCAGCCTTCCGTGCTGTCCTCATCAAAGGCTCTGACGCGATACCACAAAACTTTTTCAAACTCTGTTTCACCTAGTATCTCAACTGTTTCACCGCGTTTTACCTCCAGAAGATCCGCCGCAACAACCGCATACGAACTTCTGATGTAAACGTCTTTGCTGATGATCGTGCCGGTATCATTGAGTCCAACGAAGTCTCTCGTACCCTCCGAGATCGCTTCCATGATCCCGCAGGAACTAAGGCTGAATGCACCGAATAAAATAATCAGCAAAATTATTATCTTTCTGAAAATCATCTGTATAAATTTATAAGTCCTTATAATTTGCGCCACCTATTATAGCCTAATTTATTCAACAATGCTTTTTCCCGTCCGTTCAATTTACTCCTGATCACGATCTTGCCGGTGCCTGAAGCTTGGTCAATTTCCAAACCAGTTTCTGCCAAATGTCCGGTCCAATAGATGTCCTTATCAGATATCAAATGATCACCTGTTACGCGGACGAGTTCCGGATAGCCTGAAAACAGATTAATAAGCGAATCGGCCGCTTTTTCGGGCTCTGACGATTTTCCATTGTTCGTTAAAAGTCTGGTAAACAGATCTGAAATATCCGATTTATTTCTACTGCTCCTAAGCAGCGCTAGATCACAAAGAAACCCGACAAGCATTCCGCGCGCATATACACTTGACCCCACCTCGCTCCAGCGATTTTTTGAGATCTCCAAAAGCGGGGTCCTGTTTTCACGCCGCTCGTTCAGATCTTTTGCCCGGTTTAACGTGTCGAGAAAATCTGTAAACCTGATCTGCCCGAGCCAAACACCGCTTTTGAGCGCCTGGTAAACGACAAAACCCTCGTAAAACCAGGCGTAATCCCCGGTCAGATTCAGAGAATTGGGAATCCACAAATGGAGCAGTTCGTGACGAAGCTGTTCATGTAGTCTTTGTAAGGCCTGGCTGTCGAATGTTGTTTTTGAACTCACTATCAAAACATTCCCGCCCTTCGTTTCCGCCCTCCATCTATCAAAACCGGACATTTCGGGAAACGGCGAAATAAAAACCTTCGCTTCATACGCCGGTTTGCCTAGCAACCGTTCATATTCTGCAAATATGCTCCCCGCCATTTCGAGTGCCCGAACATCTTCGAACTGCCAGTCGCCGTTTATCGCAACGCTCAATTCACTGCCGCCGACTTTTTTGCGAAGTTCGCGCCAGCCATTCCCTATCAAAAATACTCCACTTACTGGATCGCTAACGCTGAAACTATTTTGAGTGATCCTTTGCTCGCTCGTCGAAATGCTCCAGCCCGGATTGAGTTGAAGAGTAATAGCCGCCGGACCGGCTTCCGCATTCAATTGAGGAAGCAAATCATTAAGCATCAAAAAGCCGTACGATCCGGTTATCCATGAAACATGAGCGGCCGACGTCGGCTTATCGATTTCGGAAAGATCGACATGGTAATTAAACCGGGCAGCCGGTCTTTCCGCTACAAACTCGCCGGGCGCAAACTGCTTTGCGGAGATCACGTTTCCGCTGTTATCCGCTAGCGTTAATCCCGTAACCCGTTTAGCGAGATTGTCGGCGTCGGAATACGAATCCAGGAACACCCAGTTTTTTATACCCGAATCATTTCTGCCCTTAATTCTCCCGCTTATCTCAAACCTATGCTTGTTTTCCGGTAACTGCCTGATTTCTATTTCCAACTCCTGCGAATAGATATTCGCACAAAAGAGATTGCACGAAAGACCGATGAACAGCGCACACCACACCGTTTTTGCCGATGTTGACATCTTCATAAACACCGAACTAAAATGGTAGTTCGCTCGCAAAACATATTTGCCCTTTTGGTGGCGGTTAAAATCAGGACTGATGAGTATCATTAAATTTATAACGTATACATTAGCATTTTTGTTGAGCCTTCTGTATTTAGGACGATTCTTCTTCTAAATCAGGTGGTCCGGCAAGAGAAATATCTGGATATTTTTTAGAATCACAAAATGTCCGGATCTTAGTTTTTATTGTTTTAGAAAATCACAAGCGGTCTCAAGTTGGCCGCTATTTTTGTTTCCGAAATCCGCTTATTCATTTAATAAAAATATGACAGAACTGAGAAAAATAAAACGCGCACTGATCAGTGTTTCCGATAAACAAGGCATCGTCGAATTTGCAGAAATACTGGATAAATCCGGTGTGAAAATAATAAGCACCGGAGGAACCGCCCGAACGCTGCGCGAAAACAATATCGCGGTAACGGAGGTTGCAGACATCACAGGGTTTCCTGAGATGATGGACGGTCGCGTAAAAACGCTCCACCCGAAGATCCATGGTGCTTTTCTCGCTCTTCGCGATAACAAAGAACATTTGGACGCGATGAAGATGCATGAAATAGAACCGATCGATCTGGTCGTAATAAATCTATATCCGTTTGAGAAAACGATCGAAAACGAAAACGTCGAATTGGCAGAAGCCGTTGAACAGATCGACATCGGAGGCCCGGCGATGATCCGTTCGGCTGCGAAAAACTGGAGGGATGTTGCGGTTGTCACAGATCCCAGACTTTACGACGATGTTCTGCGCGAACTCGAAGAAAATGATTGCTCGCTTTCGCTTGAAAGCCGCCAAAGACTGGCTGTTCTTGCGTTTACGCGCACGTCTCATTACGATCTGGCAATCTCGAGTTATCTGGCTGATCAATTGAGCGATGCTGACCTCGATTATCTCGAACCGGTCAATCCGTTTGGAAATCTCGCCTTCATCGAGATCGAAGAACAAACTGTAGAAAAATCTGATGACAGCGATGAGCTTGCCGAAACCGTTTCGATCGAGCTTGCCAAGGTTACCGACCTTCGGTACGGAGAAAATCCGCATCAGAAGGCCGCGCTCTATTCATCAGGCGAAAAAGGCGGGATCGCAAATGCCGAACAACTTCATGGTAAGGAAATGTCGTTTAACAATTATGTTGACGCAGAAGCCGCCTGGAGGATCGCCACCGACTTTGATGAATTGGCTGTTGCAATCATTAAACACACAAATCCTTCGGGCGTCGGACTGGGATCGAGCAACTTTGAAGCTCATCAGAGAGCTCTCGCAACCGACCCGGTTTCCGCATTTGGCGGGATCGTGGCGATGAACCGGAAAGCAGATGCCGAAGCGGCACGAGCGATAAACGAAGTGTTTACTGAAGTCGTTATCGCTCCAGAGTTTGACGAAGATGCACTCGAAATATTCCGGAAAAAGAAGAATCTCCGTGTTTTGAAAGTGGCTGCTGATGCTCCGCAAAATCCATACGAATACAAGCAGATCTCCGGCGGCTATCTCGTCCAGGATCAGGATCTGCTGAGCGTGGCACAAAAAGATCTCCAGATTGTCGGCAAAAAGCAGCCGTCTGAAAATGAGATCCGGGCGATGCTTTTGGCGTGGAAGGTCTGCAAGCATGTAAAATCAAATGCAATAGTGTTTGCAAATGATGTCCAAACGGTTGGCGTCGGAGCGGGACAAATGAATCGCGTCGATTCCGTCAGGATCGCCGCAATGAGGGCCCAAAAGACCGACCTGGAACTAAGCGGAACGGTTCTCGCATCCGATGCATTCTTCCCGTTTCGCGACAATGTAGATGAAGCGGCGAAGTTTGGGATTACTGCAATTATCCAGCCGGGAGGTTCGATGCGCGACGATGAATCGATCGAGGCGGCGAATGAACACGGCATCGCAATGGTATTTACAGGTTACCGTCACTTTAAACATTGATTCGGCTTTGGACCAAACCCGATAAATGCTTGACTTTGTATGACGATTGGCGTATAAGTTAGGGCAAATAAGGATAACGAAAAGGATCGCTCGAAAGGTTTGGAATATAAAACCTTCGGGTTTTCTATTTTAAACCCCCGTTCTTATTGAGAAATGTCTGAACGTTAAGGTCATGTCCGTTTGTAGAGATCGTTATAGTCCCATTTTTGCCGGTGGTCATTACTTTTGCTCCGCTCAATTCCCAACGGCTTACCACATCTTCGTTCGGATGTCCGAAAGGAGAGTTCTTTCCAACGGGTATCACCGCATATTCGGCGCGGACGGCTTCGACAAATTTTGAAACGGATGAAGTCCGGCTGCCATGGTGGGCCACTTTTACGATGTCAGCTTTTAGCAGCTGGGGATTTTTTAAAAGCTCGTACTCGACCTTTTGCTCGATGTCTCCCGTTAACAAAAATCGTCTGTTTTGATAGGTCAGACGCAAAACTACCGAATTGTTGTTGGTACTACGCGTTTCTGTTTTCCGGTTTACAGGTGGGTTAAGGATCTCAACGGTTACCCCGCCCGCCTCGAATCTTTTTCGATTGTCGAGTCTAAAAACCGGAATGCCATTTTTCTCGAGCGCGGTTGTGAATTCCGTAAAGATATCATCTTCGGGCGAGGCAACACCGATCATCGCGGTTTTGATCCGGAAATTCCGCGCCACTGCGATCAATCCCTGCATATGATCAGCATCTGAGTGAGTTGCCAGGATATGATCGATTTCAGAATATCCCTTTTCCCAGAGAAATTCGGAAACCACGCTTTCGCCGACTCCTGACGAATCTGGTTCAAAGGGTTCCTGGTCGCCATTTTCCTTTTCAAGATAAAGGCGGGAGAAATTTTGTTTTCCGCCGCCGTCGATCAGCATAGTTTCACCATTTGGAAAAGTTACTAATGCGGAATCACCCTGCCCGACGTCAAGAAAATCAACTGTCAGCCTTCCGTCCTTTTCAGGCGCACTAAACGGATGAAATATGATCAAGCTAAACAACAAGATATGACTTATCGAGGCCGCATAGAATAATGGGAGTTTTATTAGCCGTGATTTCTTGTCAATCTGATCGGCCGTTCTCAAAAACGGATCCCACGCATTGAGGAGAAGGATCATACCCATCAGCGGAATGTAATAGACCGAATAGATCAGTTTTATTGATCCCGAATAAACCGGCAGCCTAAACGAATTGATATCATAGGAAATGAACAGCTCTGGAACCGCCATCAGAATTCGGTTGCAAAACTCCGTGATCCCGATCATCGGACGTGCCAGAGTATCACTAAATAGTCCGGCAAAAATCGACAGCAAGGCAAATCCGTTTTGAAATACGATAAAGAAGCTTACCCAGAGATTTAAAACGATCGACCCAAAAGACACACGGTGAAAATAAACAACGAGAAACGGAAGAAGAAATAATTGAACCGAAATCGTCACCAGAACCCCCTCGAATAGGCGGCGAAGGAGCTTTTGCAGGCCAAGATCTTCAAGACGCGCGGCGTAACTGCTTTTAAAGATTCTGCAGTCCCAGACATTTTCGCGGAGAGTTTTCCGCCAGCCTCGTTCACTCCAGTAAAGCGTCTCACAAACAACCAGCAGCCTTTTAGCAACCGCAGGAGGAAACGGCCTCTTCCTTGTCGGCGACCAGTTTCCGATCTCCCTGAATTTTTCGATCAAAGGAAATGCCGCTAAAATGATTCCGGCAAGGCTTGCAAAAGTTAACTGAAATGACGGACTAAAGAGTTCCTCAGGCCGCAAGATAAATATCACAAGCGCACACGCTCCAAGAGCATTGAGGAGCGTACCTTTTCGAAACATTAAGTAGGAAAAGGCCAGAACTGTAAACATCATTGCCGCCCGGATTACAGGAATTTCGGCTCCGACCGCAAGCGCGTAGATCCACAGAACGCCCGTCGGAACCAGAAACAGCACAAATGGTTTTCGCGTAAACCTCCTGACGATCAGCAGCAGAATACCGCCGATGAACGTTATGTGGAGTCCGCTGATAACCAAGACATGAAATGTCCCGCCATCCCGAAAAACCGAGGCCGATTCCTTTGTTAAATGGTGTTTGTTCCCAAGCAGTGATGCAATAAGAATTCCTGAGGTCGAGGCGGAAAAATTGGCCCGGATCTTTTCGATCAATCCACGCCGGTATTTATAGATAAAAGAAAAAGGCGAGAATTGTCTTTCGCCGTCAACTATTTCGATAAGCAGCGGACTTTTTATTATTCCCGTCGCATCAATGCCATTTTGATCAATTATTGTGAGAAAAGAAATGCTGCCGGGGTTGTGATACCTTTCTTCGCGCAGCAAGACTGCGGCTATTCGGACTTTTGTTCCGGATACAAGATCGAGTTTATCGTATTCCCGCTTGATCTCCGCCGAACTTTCCGACGCAAAAAACTGGATATTACCCGAGACCCGTTTGACGACGCCCTTGTAAGCAAGTTTTACTGCTGCGATCCGCAGATAAAACCCGCCCACAGCGAGTTCCGGTTCATTTTCAATAAAACCTTCGATCTCAACCGGTTCGCCCGAAACAAGAATGCCGGTGTCATAAAGATTTTTTATTGAATTTTGCGGTTTTGAGTCGATCGCCGCCTGGAAACTGAAAGCTCCCGCAGCGACAAACGCTGCGAGAATAAAAACTGCGGAGCTGCGGAAGAACCCGAGGGAAATCCCCGTAAGTCCCGCCGCCGCGAAAAGCCATATCCTTCGATCTATTGAAAATTCTGAAGCGAGAAGTATTCCAAGTCCAAAACAGATCGCTAACCAAATTAATGGATAGAGAGAAAAGTCAGGACGTGATCGTTTGACTGGTGAGGTCATAAGTGGTGAGTAGTGAAAATAATATGAGAAGCTATTCGGTCTTAACCATGCGGCGAAACTTTCTAAATCGCTTATCGCTGATCCCCCTTACGAGCATAAGATGCTCCGGCTTTCTGAATCGTCCATACTTACTGCGGAACGCAATTATCTCGTTTGCGGTTTTCGGACCGATTCCAGGCAGCTTTTCGAGTTCGTTTGCTGCCGCACGATTTATGTCTATTGCGCCCACATTAACGAGGGCAGATCCCGTAAAAGATTGTTTCCTTTTGACCGCAGTGGTACATGAAACTGAAAGAATTACGGCGAACAGTAGGATCGCAGAATAAACGCAGCGAAAGAACCGCTTTGATCTGAACTTATTGTGAGAATTCATTAGTATCTTGCACTATCTATGTGCAATCTGTGGAAGTTGTTGAGTATTCACGAATTACGATCCGCGAAAGTGAGATATCCACAAAATTATCCACAAGTTCTGTGGAAAAACCCTGGTAAAGTGCGCTTAGAATTCGCGGCCCTCTTCCATTTCCTGGAGCGCTTCGTATGCCTTTTGAGTGACAGGCCGCGCCCGTTTACTGCCGTCCATTTCACCGATAAACCCGTCTGCAACAAGCGCATCGAGGATCGCAGCCGCCCGGCCATATCCGATCCTCAAATGACGCTGCAAAAGGGACGTTGATGCGCGTTTCGAATTGACGACCGTTCGCAATGCTTCTGCAAACAATTCGTCCCTTCGTCCCGGAAGATCCCCGAAATCGTCCAGTTCTTCCTCAGACTTAGTGATCGATTCGTCATAATCCGGATTCGCCTGTGATTTAATATGAGCAACGATCTTATGTATCTCTTTTTCGTCAACATATGTACCATGAACGCGGATCAGATGAGAAGTACCGGGCGGCAGAAAAAGCATGTCCCCTTTGCCGAGCAGACGCTCGGCACCGTTTGTGTCGATGATCGTTCTCGAATCGATCTTCGACGAGACTCTGAACGAGATCCTTGATGGAAAATTCGCTTTGATCAAACCGGTGATCACATCAACCGATGGCCTTTGTGTAGCTAACACAAGATGGATCCCGACGGCTCTCGCCATTTGTGCAAGCCGCGTTATGGATTCTTCTACTTCCTTACCCGAAGTCATCATAAGATCGGCGAGCTCATCGATGATGATTACGATATACGGCAGCGATTTGTGCGGGTTCCCATCTTCGTCAAACTGCTTCAGCTGATTCTTTCGCTTTGTTTCCCGGTTAAACCCGTCAATATTTCTGACGCCCCAGCCCGCCAATTCCTTATAGCGGCGTTCCATTTCACCGACTGCCCATTTGAGAGAATTCGAAGCTCGTTTCGGATCGGTAATGATAGGGGTCGCAAGATGCGGTATGTCGGCGTAAAGTCCGAGTTCAAGCCTCTTCGGATCGACCATAATAAACTTCACTTCATCGGGTTTTGCTTTATAAAGTATGGAAACGATAAGCGAGTTCACTCCGACGGATTTTCCGGCACCGGTTGCACCGGCGATCAACAAATGAGGCATCTTTGCGAGATCGGCCACACGGCGATGGCCGTCGATAACTTTGCCCAGTGCGATCGTCAGCGGCGAATCCGAATCGCGGAATTCTTTGGAATCGATCACGTCTCGAAGAAGGATCACTTCCCTTTCCTTGTTCGGTACTTCCATTCCGACAACCGCTTTACCGGGGATCCGTTCGATCCTTATGGATTCGGCCTTTAGCGCCAGACAAAGATCGTCCGCAAGACCTGTTACCCTCGCATATTTAACACCGGGGTCGGGTTTGAATTCGTATGTCGTAACAACCGGGCCGAGATTGATATTTTTTACTTGTCCTTTAACGTTGAATTCCTGAGCACTTTCGACGAGGTTTTTTGCGGTCGCCTGAAGGTCAACTTCGTTATGCTCGATCCGGGGAGGCGGAACGGTAAGATAATCGATCTTCGGCAATTCATAGCCGTCAAAATTGCGAACCGGTTTCTTCTCGTCTTTTTCGATTTCACTATCTTCCGAACTTCCGGGGATCGCCAGTTCTCCGGTAACCCCGATGGGTTTTACCGGGATCTTATCGCCTTCAGCAACGAGATCTACGGGTTCATCGGCGTGTCCGTTGGCATCCGCTTTTAATTTATCCGGATCTCCGGTAGAAATCTCTGCCTCTTTCGGCGCTTCGTTTTCGTCGGAATTTTCAAACCCTGGCGGATTGCTCAGCCGATTTACGACCGCATTTAATTTTTCTTTCAGCGGATTTTCTGTTGGATTTGTTTCCAACTCCTCGCCCGCCGGTGTCGCCGCCCCGGTAGAGATCGTCGGAGTTTCGATCTTCTTTATCTCTTCGCGAACCTGGTTTCTTTTTTCAGCCCGGGCAAGCGCTTCTTCCTGATTTGCATCCTTCCACTTTCTATACTTGGAAAACCATTCTCCAAACCGCACCCTGAAATTCGCCCACGCCATTCCCAAACTATCAAAAAATGAGACGAACGAAAGATTTGTGATCAGCAAAACTGACGCCAGAAAAAGCGCTGTAAGAAATATCCCCGCACCGATCGGACTTAGCAGATAGCTTGCAATTCCTTCGGTAAATGCACCGATCATTCCTCCGTAAACGCTGAACAAAGTAAACAATCCCGTCCCGGAAAAAATAAAAAGAAGAAACCCCAAAAGACGTGCCGGCGGAACAAAAAGACTCTTGGATTGAAAACACTTGAGCGCGATCAGAAGAATCAGGAATGGAATCACATAAGCCATCAGCCCGACAGACTGGAAGAGAATGTCGGCTATCACCGAGCCTACAACACCTGCCCAATTGCGCGTGCTTTGAGAAGTACTTGTGTTAAACGACCAATCACTCGGATGATAGGTGACAAGACACAGAAGCATCAATAACGCCAGTGCAACTAAAATAATTGCGGTAATTTCGTTGTAGCGTGATCGGTTTCCGGGGTTGGTCTTCCTTCGTCTTGCTCGAGTTGCCATGTCGGTCTGGAGAGCTCCAAATCAATGTCTAATAATACACAATTTGCGGTTAATACATAAGAATTGGTGAGTTTTGCTATTCACGTTCTTTTTTATACAAAAGAAATTCTTTGATGAATGCGTCGATATCACCATCAAGTACGCCGTCAACATCGCTTTGTTCAAACTTTGTTCGCGTATCTTTGACGATCCGGTAAGGATGAAGAACGTAATTCCTGATCTGCGAACCGAAAGAAATATCCTGCTTTGAATCTTCGAGTTCAGCAGTTTCGGCCCGCCGTTTTTCCAATTCGAGCTCATACAAGCGCGAACGCAAAACCTGCATCGCGACAGCACGGTTCTGGATCTGGGATCGTTGATTCTGACAGGTTACAACGATATTGGTCGGAATATGCGTAATTCTTACAGCCGAATCGGTAACGTTAACGTGCTGGCCGCCGGCACCCGAAGAGCGATAGGTATCGACGCGAAGATCTTTTTCATTTATCTCGACATCGATATCCTCATCGATCTCGGGCGATACAAAAAGCGAAGCAAAGGAAGTTTCTCGGCTTCCGCCGGAATTAAAGGGTGATATCCGGACAAGCCGGTGAACTCCCGCTTCATTTGCCAGCAAACCGTAAGCAAAATCGCCGATCACCCGAAAAGTAGCAGATTTTATTCCGGCCTCGCTCCCTGCCTGCTCATCGAGTATCTCGGTTTTGAAACCCATTCTGTCTGCCCAGCGAATGTACATCCTCATAAGCATTTGAGCCCAATCCTGTGCATCTGTCCCGCCAGCGCCGGACTGCACATTGCAGATAGCATTGTTTGCGTCATTTTCTCCCGACAAAAGGCTCTTTGTTTCGGCTTCGTCTACTTCTTTTTCAAGTCCGAGGATGAGTGTCCGCACTTCATTTGCAGAATCCTTGTCCTCCGCAGCAAATTCAAACAGAACCTCTGCGTCCGAAATCTTGGCTTCAAAGTTTTCCTGTGTTTCGAGGGCTTTTTCGATTCGGCTTCGTTTTTGGACGATCTTCTGAGCTTTCTCCTGATCATTCCAAAATTCTGGATCGGAGATCTGTTTTTCGAGTTCTTTCAGTTCGATCTGTTTTGAGGGTGCGTCAAAGAAACCTCCCGAGCTGAGAGACCTTTTCTTTTATTTCTTCGTATTTTGTCTGTAGTTCAACTAGTTCCATATAATTAATGCGGTCCGATGTGAAATCTCATTCCTGTTATTTTTCCGTCGATGATGCTTACCGGCCGATAGATATAATAAAGGATTTTATTCTCGGGAAAAATCACATAGGCATTATTATCTTTTTCCCAAACTTCAATTTGAGTCTGACGCACTATCAAATAGCCCGCGCAATAAACAAATATAAGACAAACCGCCATTATGCCGATCTTTTTCCTGTTCATTTTCGACGTTTTACACCAATGAAAATAAGAACACCGCCGCTTACGAGCAAACATAGCAACGCAAACCAATCTCCGAATCGTACGTAAATTGTTTTGCCGCCATCGGATTTCGAAACCGACCAGATCCGCGTGGCTTCAACATAGCTGTCCGCCGCGTCTAAAACCTCTCCGCTTTCATTTATATAGGCCGTAATCCCAACATTTGTAACGCGGAGAACGGGGCGGTTTGTTTCGACCGCACGGAAAACCGCGCTTGCCAGATGCTGCCGGAGGACAGGTGTGTTTCCCAGGTATCCGTCATTGGTCATTTCCACTAAAACGTCAGCGCCGTTTCTTACAAATTCTCTGGAAAGAGTCGGGAAATGCGATTCGAAACAGATCATAATGCCGGCCTTTGCATCGCCAAAAGGAAGAAGATCGTATTCTTCTCCCGGAGAAAATCTGCCGACCATGGTTGGAACATACTGCGCCAAAAACCCGGGAAGCGGTACAAATTCGCCAAACGGGAGAAGATACATTTTGTCGTATTGAACTATCTTTTCTCCATTACTATTTACCATCACTGCGGAATTGAAATAGCCGTTTGGGACGCGCCGGTCAGGTTCTGCAGAATTAAAAAGCACGGCGGCGTTGTTTCTCACAGCAAATTCTTTTATGAAGCTGCGGAACTCGGGATCGAGTTCATATTGAAAATTCATCGGCGATTCGGGCAAAACAACGATCTTGTTTCCCTTTCGAAAAGCCTCAACGGCAAGTTCCTCGTAAAATCGTTTTCGTTTTTCAAAATTCTCCGGCAAGGCATCTGCTTTTGCACGTCTTCCGGCCGAATATGCAAAATCAGGAGAATTGATCGCCGCTTCTGCGAGGCTGATCTGCCGGCCCCTCAGCAACGTCCACTTCGTACTGGTCAAACCACTCATTGGAACATTCGGCTGAACGGCTACAACAAAATTGTTTGTCGGGGTCTGCGAAAACGGATCACGAAGAAGTCTCGCGTCAAAAAAAACTATTGAACCGTAGATGAGCCCCAAAAACAGAAGTACCGGAATGATCAGAATTCCGCGTCTGATCATTCGATGCCGAAAATCAGTGATCGCTCTTTTTGCTGAGATCACTTTCAGACATTTGTCTGCGATACGTTGCGGATGAAAAGCCGACGGGCTATAAGCTTTTTCACCCCCTGTGAAACTGAGATAAAAATACACCAGTGTATTTGCCAGCAGTACGCCAAAACCCACGAGGGAAACCCCGCCAAAGGATGCAAAGTTTACAAACGAGTTAAAAGCCTGAGAATAACCGATCGCATTCCAGTTGTTTCCCGTTGTCCAATAACGGAGAAACTCGATCGCAGTCCATAAGAATGGCGCGAAAAGAACACCGGGAAAGCGAAAATGTTTAATCACCAATGAGAGAAGACCTGCAAAAAGTCCAAAATACAGGCCCGCGAATCCCGCAACGCAGAACAAAAGTGAATATGCCAAAACGGCCGGAAACCCTGCGTATGTTATTGGCGCAAATGTAAGCCACCAGCAAGTCCCGACGAAAAATATTGTTCCGGTCAGCCACCCGACCAGAAACGACCCGAACAATGAATCCTTTTGCCGGTCAACCGCGGAAAAAAGAGGCACAAAGGCAAACCAGGCCAGGAACCAGAACTCAAAATCGGGGAAGGCAAAGATCATCAATACTGACGATATGACCGCGAGCAGCAGCGACACGAGGTCGGGAGATTTCTTTTTGATCTTTGCGCCAAAACTCATTACGACATTCTAGCAAAAACGCGGGTGCAACGTAATTCAGTCATATTAACCGATTGCTTTCAAAATGATTGGTCATTCCGACTTGCTGATCAAAATTTGTCATTAAGTTTGTGACGAAAATTGTCAATTCTGAAAAAATGCGGAATTTTTAAGTCAATTTGAAGGATAACGCGGAATGCCGGAAATAGTTATTCGCTCAAAATGAACGGTTTATGAATGATTCGGAAGATATTGATAAATAAAGGTTTAAAAGAAGGAGAGCCTAGCATCTCTGCTAGGCTCATAAAGGAAGGATAACTGAAGGAACGCTCGGAAGGTGGTCAAGCGCAGTGGCAAACCACGCTCGGAGAAGTGATGGCGGCGGGGTCTTGATTAACTTCATCAAGCTAGCCACGAATGTATAAAGCACTTGGTGTGCCAAAAATACCGGTAATAGAGAAAAATTATTTGAATTGTCGTCCAAGCCCCATATTTCAAGGGTTTGAGGAGAGAGAAAGACCCAAAACAATGTGAGCTTCGTCTAGTTCACATAAATTTTGGGTCTTAAAACCAGCTCAGAAGTTACACTATTTGCTACATCTTTCAACTTGCCTTTCAAGTGCGCGGGCATCTTCATTCTCCTGATCTATCGCAAGTGCGGAAACAAGATAGTTTTTAGCCTGCAAACAATCACGCTTTTGGATGTAGATACGCCCGAGAAGGATATGTGCTTCGATCAATTGATTGCTCCAAAAATACGCAGCCTTAAATGAGCTTATCGCCTGCTCAACATCTCCGCGTTTTAAATGGATCTTACCCAGAAGCAAATATGCCTGAGCACTCATCGGCTCACTGACAAGAACACGCCTAAGAACAGCCACTGCTTCATCGTCCCGTCCCGATTCGAATTCCTTTTGAGCTTCCTGAAGAAGCGCGGCGGTTTCGTCAACTGGTTTTTGAGTGTTTTCTCTTACGCGTTCTTTGGTTAGTACAACGCTGACGAATTCGCGGCGGGTCGGTTGATGAACACGCAGATTTATCCCTTCAAATTTCCCGTTCTTAGCATTGCTCTCAAGGCTCGCGTATTTGTTGTTATCTGTCAAAAATCTCCTGGCCTGATTGTCGAATTCTTTTGCAGAGTCGTCTCCCAGTTTTTCCAGTGACTTTGCCAGCAAGAAATATGCCTCTCCGTCACGCGGATCGTTCGCGAGAACCGGCCGGAGTTTTTCTGCGGCAAGTTTATAGTCGTCATGAAGAAAGAGGGCAAAACCGTAGTTGAATAGAATGTTCGGATCATCGATCGCAGACTCGGCGGCACGCGAAAGATATTCAAGCCCGTCTGTTAAGAATGCTGCAGACTTCCCTTTGTCTTTTTCGGTACGCGAAGCTTCGGTGGCGATAGCTCCCAGAGCATTGTAAACAGATGTCAGTTGAAGATCGTCGGCAAGCGGACGAAGAACAGCAAGCGACTGTTCATAGTCCTTTTGCCGCCAATTGATCAGTCCGGAATAAAAAGCCGCCTCGGGATATTGCACGCTCTTCTCAGGTATCCTTGAGAAATAAGCGATCGCGTTTTGATACTTTCCGTCGTTCAAATAAAGATGCGCCAATTCGAGCGCGGCATCGACATACAGTTCGCCGGATTTATCTTCATCGTAAATTCGGATCGCATTAATAAAGTAATTCGCACGGGAATTCGAATCTGACGACGGCGTAAGAAGTCCTTTTATATAGGCTTCAAACGCTCGCGCGGGAACTTTATTTGCCGATTCAATAAATTCATTCAGCGTAAACGGAAGTGTCTGCGAATCCCGCTGGAGAAGTATTTGATAAGCAAGCTGCCCCTGAACTGACTGCAAATTTCCAAGGGCATCCGTCAGATCGATCTCGCGGATCTTTCTTGTGCCGTCCGGAAATTCCTCGATCATAAATCGACCTTCACGGACGAGAATGATCTTTGCCTTTACCGTAACGCTCGCCGCGACGTCATCTTTTTCAGGAATAATATTGTATGTTCCGGAAACAAGAAGAGACGCCCGGGATTCACGCGCAAGTTTTAATGAGGCGGCAAGAGACGGCAAAACGCTTGCGGGCATTTTAAGCCGTTGTTGTCCGATCTTTCGCTCCTGATTTGATATAACGCTCAGGCTTCTGTCCTTTGCCAGAAGATCGGTGAGTGAATCCGCGATACTTTCACCAACCCAATTGAAATCCGCTTCCTTTGATGTATTTTCAAAAGGCAAAACCATAATCGTATCGGTGCTGTTATTTTGCGCGAAGGCAGCAACCGAGACCACAGATAAAATAAATGCTGTTAGGAATGTTTTTCTGATCATTTCTTTTTTTTACCGTTTCAGATGGCTTTGATGTTACAAGATCAAAACAGGTTACCAATTGAATCGCATTCGGATAAACCGATTCATCCCTTTAAAATAGAAAAATTCGCCCGAAAAACCGAGCGAATTTATCCAGGAGATGTGAATTATCCCAACAAAATGGTAACCGGTACGGGATTTGAACCCGTGTTGCCGCCGTGAAAGGGCGGTGTCCTAGACCCCTAGACGAACCGGTCACAAAAAAACTTAACTTCAAGCAGCTTTTCCGAGCCTTATTTCAAACTTCGCATCAGGCCTTGAAGCGAAAAAGTAGAATAGCGTAAGCCTTTTTTTCTGTCAAACAACTTAGGTGTTATTTTCAGAGAAGTTTTTTGACCTTGTAAGAGTCAGTTTGTTTTTCTATTATTCAATCAAAGCAACTCTAAAGTTCTCAAAAGAAAATCATGCGGCCGGCGACTTCCGGATCGCGTCAATACGTATCAGCCGCAGAACCATAATAATGAGTAATTCCAAACAGAAACGTGTCTTCCTGATCGATTCAATGTCGCACATTTTCCGAGCTTATTTCGCGCCGATGGGGCGAAACCAAGAACCGATGAGGAACAGCAAAGGACAGGTCACGCAGGCCGTCTTTGTTTTTACAAATATTCTCCGAAAACTCCTCAATGAAGAACAGCCGGATTATGTCGCTGCGATCTTTGACACCGCGGATCCGACATTCCGGCATGAATCGTTTGAAGATTACAAAGCGAATCGCGAAGAAATGCCCGATGAACTTTCACAGCAGATCCCTTACATACTCAGGGTTTGCGAAGCATTTAATGTTCCGATCCTGAAAATGCCGGGTTACGAAGCAGATGACATAATCGGCACCTTTGCCCAAAAATGTGAAGAGCAGAAACTTCAGGCAGTGATCGTTTCAAACGATAAAGATCTGTGTCAGCTCGTAAAAGATCCATACATTATTTGTATGAGGCAGAACTCGCCGAACATCCGGCGTAAGGTCCCGGTGCCGCTCACTGAGTGGTGTGATGAAGAATGGGTAACGAAGAAGTTTGAACTGCCGCCGGACAAGATCATCGATTATTTGGGCCTGATGGGCGACTCGGTAGACAATATCCCCGGCGCTCCGGGAATCGGCGCAAAAGGCGCTGTGAAGCTGATCAAACAATTCGGTTCTGCGGAAGGCGCGATGGAAAACGCGGAAAAGGTAACTCATAAAACCTACCGCGAGAGTCTTCAGAATAATCAGGAACTCATCAGGCAGTCTATCGAACTTGCCACCGTTCATAAGGAAGTCCCGATCGAATTCGATCTTGAACAATTAAAACGAAGTTCGCCAAATCGTACAAAAGCATATGAGCTCTTCAAGGAGCTTGAATTTAACACGTTGACCCGTGAATTTGCTGATTCGGCGCCGCTGTTTGCCGATCTCGATGATGGCGAGAGTGAGGAAAGTAAACGCCATTATTCAAAAATCGACACAAAGGCTGATCTTGATAAACTCATCCGTAAGCTTTGGGAACTGGAAAACTGGAGTTTTGATGTTGATGATTCAAATTCGGAAGAAGGCCGCGGATCTTACTTTAAAAAAGCTCCTCTCGGAATCGCGATCGGAACCGGTCCGGGGATATCTCATTACATCGATCTGGAAAATTTTAAAGACGAAAAGGATACCGCACTCCGGTCGCTCGGTTCGATCCTTTCAAATATCTATCTGAAAAAATCGGCACACGATGCCAAGAAAAATATTGCGGCACTAAAAAAACTCGATATCGACGCCGAAAATATTACAAATGACACCTTGCTTGCATCATATCTGCTCGATACAAGCCGAAAGAAATTTGATGTCCGGTCACTTGCGCAGCAGAATCTCTCTCAGGAAATTCTTCCGGAAATACCTGAAGATTGGGAAGAGAATCAGTACCGAACTTGCGAGAGGGCAGATTTTATCGCCCAGCTGGCACCGCTTTTCGAAGCCAAGATCCATGAGGATAAACTCACAAAGGTCTACGAGGAAATCGAACTTCCGCTTGTTCCTATCCTCTATGACATTGAAATGACCGGAATGAAGCTCGATGTCGAGGATCTCCGCAATGTTTCTAAATTCCTCTCGACAGAAATTGAAAAGTTTACGGCTAAGATCTACGAACTAGGCGGCCGGGAATTCAATATAAATTCTCCGAAACAGGTGGGTGAGGTTCTGCAGGAACTCAACATAGAAACAAAGTTCAAAACACCGACCGGAAAAATCTCAACGAGCAAAGATGCGCTTCAGGAGATCGGTGAAACCTATGAGATAGCCAGACTGATCATAGAATTCCGCGAACTCGACAAATTAAAATCAACCTATGCGGACACGCTTCCCGAAATGGTCAGCGACGACGGAAGGATACACGGGATCCTTAATCAGGCAGTCGCGGCGACCGGCCGTTTGAGTTCGACCGATCCGAATCTTCAAAACATCCCGATCCGTACGGAACTCGGCAGAAAGATCCGTAAGGCATTCATCCCCGAATCCGGATGTGAATTTATTTCCGCAGACTATTCGCAGCTCGAACTTCGGATCCTGGCGCATATTACACAAGATGAAGTGATGCTGGAAGCTTTCAAAAACAACGAAGATGTTCATGCAAAAACTGCCGAGCTGATCTTCGGTGCAAAGACCGAAGAAGAATTTAAGGAAAAACGGCGGCTCGCAAAGATCGTCAATTTTGGGATCGCCTATGCCGTCGAAGCATTCGGACTGTCGCAGCGTGTGGGGATCTCCCGAACCGAGGCAAAGGAAGTTATCGAAAATTATTATGAAACCTATAAAGGAATTAAGCGGTACATGGACGAAACTCCCGAGCTTGCCCGCGATCAAGGTTTTGTTTCCACGATCTTCGGAAGAAGGCGTTATCTTCATTCGATAAACGATAAGAATTTTGCCGTCCGGGCACGCGCCGAACGAGAAGCGATAAACATGCCGATCCAGGGGACGGCAAGCGATATCGTCAAGATCGCCATGCTAAAGGTCGATAAGGCACTAAAACGGGAAAAGCTTAAAACAAAAATGATCATGCAGGTTCACGATGAACTCCTGCTTGAATCTCCTTCGAATGAAGTTGAAAAAGTAAAAGAGATCCTGATAAAAGAGATGGAAAGCGCGGCAAAGCTTGATGTCCCGCTTCTCGTTGAGGTCGGTACGGGATCAAATTGGATGGATGTGAAATGAGAATATCCAGGTTTAGCGTTGATTACGTAACATAATTTCGGACTTCCGTCCAAAAAATAATAGAAAATATAAAACATTTCTCAAATCCGCTTGCAAGGCACCTTCGAGTGCCATTTGTTTTTTAAAATCCCTCTCAATTAATTTTCAATAAACTGCGTTTAACCCCTTTATTAACGGCATTCTTTAGGGCGGCCGGTTAACGGACATTATTCCGACTCCTATTTTGGTTTCAAAATTGCGATTTCTATTAACGCTATTTTGTGCGCTTTGTCTGAAACCTCGGATTTTGGTTTAGGTTACAAACATTGCGCGGCTAATTGAGTAAACATTCCAATTTATAGGAGTATTAAAATGTTAAAAAGTATAAAACTACTTTCGCTGATCGCGATAATTGTTTTGGGTATGACTGTAAGCAGTTTCGCCCAGGATCGTTTCGGTGAGATCAACGGAACAGTTTCAGACAGCACAGGCGCGGTTATTCCGGGTGCAACGGTTACCATTCAGGGTAACGCATTCAGCCGGACTGTAACCGCAAATAACGACGGCTATTACAGAGTTTTAGCTGTCCCGCCCGGTGAATACAGGGTAACTGCAAAGGCATCGGGGTTTAGCGACAGCGAATCCACAACTGCAGTCGTCACTCTGGGAGAATCGACACCGGTAAGATTTTCGTTAAATGCCGCCGGCGCAACCGCGACGGTTAACGTTTCGGGAAGCGTCGACGCGATCGACCCCGGTTCAAGCCGCGTTCAGACGAACATCACATCAGAACGTTTTGAAGAGATCCCGAAAGGGACAAACTTTTCAAGCGTTCTACAAACATCCGCCGGGGTCCAAAATGAGAATGACGGCGGGGGTTTTCAGATCGACGGATCGTCCGGCGCCGAGAACACATTTATCGTGGACGGCCAGGAAGTCACAAACTTCAGAACGGGTCAGCTTAATTCAAACAATAATCTGCCATTCCAATTGATCCAGGAGGTTCAAATTAAGAAAGGCGGTTTTGAAGCAGAGCATGGCGGGGCGACCGGTGGTGTGATCACGCTTGTAACAAAACGGGGTGGAAACAGCTGGAATGGCGAAATCGGTACGTCTTTCCGAACGAGCAAGCTCGAACCGGAAAGCGCGTTTATTGATCCGCAGATACCGGGAACGGTAAACACTACAACTGAAAATCGTAATATTCTTCAGACTCGTGTTCGGGTACCAAGTTCGACAACCGATCAGGTTCTCGTGGCAGGCAGGGATTTCCGCGGTGACAATTTCAACGCATTCTTCCCGAGTGCTTCGCTCGGCGGACCGATCGTAAAAGACAAGCTCTGGTTCTTTG
Source organism: Pyrinomonadaceae bacterium (assembly GCA_041394785.1). Classification (GTDB taxonomy): domain Bacteria; phylum Acidobacteriota; class Blastocatellia; order Pyrinomonadales; family Pyrinomonadaceae; genus Aridibacter. Next base: position 68,814 of record JAWKHO010000016.1, read on the forward strand.
GAGCCTATAATTCGCAGAATTTCAATCTCGAGCGACTTGTCAACCACACTGACGGTACGACACAAAATTATCGGCGAACCGAACGGGGTGATTACGGATTCTTCCGGCTCGATTCCCAACTCGGCGACACCTTAAACCTAACAGCAAGTTACACATACAATCCCATTAAAGTAAACGGGGACCTTGAGGCGATAACCGGATTGGCCGGCGGACAGTCAACCGTTCTTGGCCGGTCAGGAAGCGATCTATTTGATCAATTTGGCGGCCGCCGCTCGAGTACAACCTATAACTTTGGCGGAACCTGGACCCCGTCAAGCAATTGGATCGTGTCCTCGCGTTTTGGTGAAAGTGCGTTAAACGAAAGGCTCGGATCATACGGAATTCCGGACATTGACAAGATCACCTGTCCGACAAATGGAAATATCGGTATTCCCGGAGTCACGACAAGCGGAAGCTGCGGCAGCGGCTTTGCCAATGTCCCGACAATTTCCGGTATCGATTTTGATATCTCAAAACGCAGGACATTTGACGTCGATGCGACCGCCGTCATTAATAACTTTGGCGGACGACATAATCTGAAATTCGGTTACCAATACAACGGTTTAAGTAACGACGTAAATTCAGGTTATGCAACTATCGGCGGACGAGGAGAAATCCGGTTCTTCTTCAATTCGACATCGCGCGGCGTTGGCGAAAATCCGGGAGATATCGGATATGTTTACCTGCAGTATTTTGGAGCATTCGGAAACACTTCGAGTAAGAGTCAGGCGATTTATGTTCAGGATAGCTGGACGATCGGCCGTTTAACGGTAAATCCGGGCTTCCGAATCGAAAAAGAAGATGTTCCGTCATTTTCAGCAACCGGTATTCCGATCGTTTTTGGCTGGGGTGACAAACCCGCGCCGAGGATCGGAGCAGCTTTCGATGTCCTCGGAAATGGCCGATGGAAAGTCTACGGCGGATATGGTTGGTTCTATGACCGTTTCAAATATGAACTTCCGCGCGGCTCATTCGGCGGAAATATTCTGAGAAGACTCTATCTTCCGATTCTTGCAACAAATCCGAATATTGATGACCCGATGTACTCAAGGGCCAATATTTTGGCTAATAATGTTCTTGATGTTGACTTGCGTGTTCCTTCAAACGACCCGAGCGACAACCGCGTGGATCCGGATCTTCTGGCAGCCCGCGAAAGTTCACTTGATCTGGGAACCGAATTTGAAGTCGGAAACAACTGGGTTTTCGGTGCACGATTTGTACATAAGCAAATTGACCGGACAATTGAAGACGTCGGAATTTTTGATGCGAATCAAAATGAACTCTTCTTTATTGCAAATCCGGGATTTGGTATCGTTGCGACACCTTTGTTACCGGGGGTTCCCGCAACACCGAAGGCGAAACGCAACTACGACGGGCTCGAACTTTCAGCTGCAAAACGGTTCAGCAACGGCTGGTTTATGAACGGAAGCTATACATATAGCCGTTTGTTTGGAAACTATTCCGGTCTGGCAAGTTCTGATGAAAGGGGTCGGTCTTCGCCAAACGTAAACCGTTTCTTCGACATTCCGTTCCTTGGTTTCACCCTTGACGGTGCGCCGAATGACGGAAGATTGGCAACTGATCGTCCGCACATCTTCAAATTGAATGCCGGCTACAATATCGATTGGAAAGGAAGCAATAACACGACCGAGATCAAAGGATTTTTCCTTGGTCAAAGTGGTACTCCTCTTTCTACGACGGTTAGCGCTTATTCGGCTTTAACGTTTGTAAATGGACGCGGCGACCTCGGACGCACGGATGTTTACACTCAAACCGATTTGGGCGTAACCCATCGATATAAATTTGGAAGAGATTCCAGATTCACGATGGCATTTGATGTAGATGTTTTGAATCTGTTTAACCAGGAAACTGCAACCAGTCTCAGAACCCAGCTGTTTACAGGCGGGCTTTCAGACACCAGCGTTGTACAATTCTTACCTGGCGTGACGGATGAAACTACGTTTATTCAACAGATCTTCAACGGCGGACTTTCCGCTCAGATTCTGGAATTGAATAGACGGGGGGACGCAGGTCTGAGCACTTGTGGAGCAAACGGAAATTCGAGTTGTTCCGGTTTCAAGACCGATGCACGGTTCTTGCAGCCTGAACAGTGGCAAATTCCGAGATCCATAAGGTTCGGCGTTCGTTTTACTTTCTAATTTAACCGATAAAGCCCGTCTAAATAATGTAAAAATTATGTTAAGACGGGCTTTATTGTGCAAATTTTAGATTAAATTGATTGGATTTTATTGATTTTTTATGACTTTTCGTATGGAACTCTATAGACTTTTGACTGATGACGTAATTTAGTCATTTTAATTTTTGCAATAAAAGGAGTACCGATCATGAATAATAATCTGAGAACAATCGCATTAGGAAACAGGACATCTTCAGCGGAAACGGAAGACAACATTCTTGCATTAGGCGAAGTTGTAACGTCGCTGAGTGATGCCGTTGACATTCTGCAGTCGCTTAAAGATGTTGAAACAAACCAGATGTTCAAGAGCTTCGAGTTAAATTTCCCGTCAGACGGAATCGATTTTTATCAGGCAAAAAGACTTTATGAGATCAACCTGATCAAACAGGCTCTACGGGCAACACGCGGACATCAGGCGAAAGCTGCGAAGCTGTTGAAGATGAGGACTTCGACGTTAAACTCGTTTATCAAACGGCATAAGATCAGCTATTAGGTCAATAATTAAGAGAAACAGAACCGGGAAAAACAAAGTTCGTGTTGACCATATTTACCAGAAATCATAAAAATACTCTTTCTAAATTTTCCGCGTGAATCGACTTTGTTTTTCATCTTTCTTTTTTTCTCAGTTCTGATTTTCTGCCGCCAAACGGACAATTGCTTTTACAAAATTGCCCAAAAAGAAGAACACTTTCCGATTTGAGTTCGTATCTATTTCGTACGAATTCAAACGTACTCTGCTTTAATTGAATCGATTTTGCATTTCTATCAGGTGAAGTTCCGCATCGAAAATTCGATTTTCCGAAGCGGTCCGGCGTCTTTAATTTGATGTCATAAATCACACCGACGCGGTGTTTTCAATGTAAGGTGGCTTTAATTGAGGAGTTTTGGTGAAGAAGTCAGGCAATAAAATCCACTACTTTGACTTTGGCAAGTTTCGATTAGACGTAACCAACCGCGAGTTATTGAAAGACGGAAATCATATTCCGCTGACTCAAAAGAGCTTTGAGCTTTTGGAGTTTTTGATTCAGAACCGCGGACGCGGATTAAAAAAAAATGAGATCCTCAACGGCATTTGGACAGAAAATTTCGTAGAAGAAGCCAATCTAGCCCAGCACATTTACATGGTTAGAAAGGCTCTCAAAGACAATGGCGACTCAGAAGATTTTATTGAAACTATCCCAAAGTACGGCTATCGTTTTATCGGCGAAGTAAGCGAAGAATTCGCCGACATGGAACCTCTCCATGTCAGTTTCGACAGGGAATCCCCCGCTGAGGAAAGTACAAACGGAACTCAAATCGTACAAACGGAAGATGATTCCGCTTTTGACCCGGCACGGGAGATCCATATTTCCCAAGACGTTCCGGAAAGACTTCCCGCAAAACCGGCGGTCCCCATCACAACGAATACACGAGTGATCAAACTTCTTGCACTGGCACTTTTATTTGCCGCAGTGGTTTCGATAGCGACCTATTTTCTGTTTTCCGAAAGCGCACCGGAATCCGAGATCGCCGGGATCCGATCGATCGCAATACTTCCCTTTAGCCAAATCGGCGGCGGTGCTGACGAAAAACTGGGACTCGGCATTGCGGATTCATTGATCTCAAAACTAGGCAATCAAAAAGAGATCTCCGTCTCGCCGACAAGCACGATCGTTAAGTTTCTCGAACAGGGGACCGACAACGCGATCGAGATAGGTGAGAAACTAGATGTGGACGCGGTATTGACCGGAACGATCCAGCGAGAGAATGACACCGTCCGCGTCAATGTCCAGTTGATCAGCGTTAAGGATAAAACGCCCACTTGGTCTGACAAATTCGATTCCAAATTCTCGAAATATTCTTGCGCCTAGACCGGATCTCTGAGCAGGTCGCTACGCGTCTTTCAATTAAACTCCAGGAGCCTACGCCTGTCGGGAAAAACAATAAATATACTGAAAACATCGAGGCTTATCAGGCATATACGATCGGGCTTTATTATTATGATCAGCGTTCGGAAGAGAACCCCAAAAGCGATTGAACAATTCTGAAAAAAGCGATCGGGAATGATCCGAATTTTGCTCCCGCATACGCATTGGCTGCGGATTCTTATTCGCTCATAGCCTACTATAAATTCAATTCGATGCCGGAAGACGAAGCGATCGCGAAAGCGCGGCAGATGGCAAATAAAGCCTTGGAACTCGACCCGCGCTCCTCGGAAGCGTTGACTGCGCTCGGTCTGGTTGCACTTTATGATAAATCCCCGGAAGAGGCGGGTTCGCTTTACCGGCGTGCAATAGAGATCAAACCGAACAACACCGCGGCTCGTTTGCGGCTTGCCGTCATGCTGACTCTGAACGACACGCTCGACGATGCAATAAGCGAACTCCGACTTGCACAAAAAGCCGACCCGACCTCGATGGTCGCCAACCAAACACTAACCCGGCTTTTAAGACTCAACCGCGACCCGGACGGGGCGCTTATCTTTTGCAAAAAGGCACTCGAGATCGATCCGGACTCCGCGGCGGCGCGGTCTTATTTGGCCGAGATCTATGAACAGAAAGATAATCTCGATAAAGCCGCGGCGGAACTTGACGGGCTCCTGAAAGAAGCGCCTGACGATCCGGAATTCAATCTGCTCAGAAGCCGTGTGGCAGCGAAAAAGGGGAACGATGCTTTAGCACGGGAATTTCTTCAAAAAGGGATCAAAAACCGAAAGCCGGATGAATTTTCGTATGAACTTTCTACGGCTTATCTTTTTCTTAATGAAAAGGCAAAAGCCCTCGAAGTTTTGAAGACCGCAAAAGAAAACACTCTTATTTATTTTATCCACCTGAAGTTTGATTCGAATCTTGACGAGATCCGAAAAGAAAAAGACTTTGCATCCATTCTGGAAGCCGCCAAACTCCGCCTCGATCCATCGTATAAATGATCCCTGTTATCAATTACATTCACTTTCATGTTCTTGCGTTCTTGCGTTCTTGCGTTTTTGCTTCTTTGGTTCTTTACGGGAAATTTCTTGACTAAATAAAATCAAGCGCTACGGAGAGATCTGAAGAGGGTTTCCCGCAAAAACAAATAGAGATCACCATTTCTGCACCAATACACCTATTGATAAAACAAAAGACCTCTCGGTAGTTCCCATTTTTGTGCTTCAAAAAATCAATTTCGATCTTTCTTCAACAAATCGATTCCCAGACCACTACCAAGTTTTAAGTACGAAATTGGTAAGCTGTCAATCGTTTGCTTATTACGCATTACGCATTACGCATTACGCATTACGCATTACGCATTACGCATTACGCGGTACGCGGTACGTATTACGTATTACTCATTACCTATCACCTTCTGCCTCATACTTATCCACTGCTGCCGATTGCCGATTGCCCATCACCGATTCACCTCTTCTAACCGAATGTAATATAATCGCTGACAAATGCTAAAGATCGAAAATTATATTGACGGTGAATTGTGTGCACCCGCTTCAGAAAACTACCTCGATAACTTCGACCCATCGACGGGCGATGTGTATTCGCAGATCCCGGATTCGGATGAACGGGACATTCAAAAAGCCGTTGACACTGCAAAAGCCGCATTTCCTGTCTGGTCACGAATGTCTCCTGAAGAAAGACACGACATTCTAATTCGCATTTCCGGTCTCATTGAACGCGATCTGGATTCTTTGGCGGAAGCCGAATGCATCGATAACGGAAAACCGAAAGCCCTCGCAAAAGCAGTCGATATACCGCGCGCGGTCTCAAACTTTAAGTTTTACGCCACCGCTGCGATGCACACCGCGACCGAGGCTCATGAAACCGCCGGTCAGGCGATAAACTATACGCTGCGGCAGCCGCTCGGTGTCGTCGGATGTATTTCGCCCTGGAATCTTCCGCTCTATCTTTTTTCGTGGAAGATCGCGCCGGCACTTGCCGCCGGATGCTGTGTTGTTGCCAAACCATCTGAAGTCACTCCGATGACCGCGTATTTACTTTCAAAAATTTGTATGGAAGCGGGTTTGCCGAGAGGCGTCTTAAATATCGTTCACGGCACGGGACCAAAAACGGGCGCCGCGATCGTTTCACATAAAGATGTAAAAGCGATCTCATTTACGGGCGGCACAAAAACCGGTGAATGGATCGCCCGGGAAGCCGCGCCGAAATTTAAAAAGCTTTCCCTAGAACTCGGCGGCAAAAATCCAAATCTCATTTTCGCCGATTGCGATTATGAGGAAATGCTCGAAACTACGGTGCGTTCTTCATTTGCCAATCAGGGGCAGATCTGTCTCTGCGGATCGCGGATCTTTGTAGAACGCCCGATATATGAAAAGTTTAGAAATGATTTTGTAAACAAAGTTGCGAAGCTCAAGATCGGGGATCCGCTCGAGGCTGAAACAAACGTCGGCGCCGTGGTTTCCAAAGCGCATCTTGAAAAAGTTCTGTCGTACATCGATCTGGCAAAAGAAGAAGGCGGAACGATTCTTACAGGCGGAAATCAAATAGAGATTTCAGGCAGATGCGAAAATGGCTGGTTTATCGAACCGACAATAATCGAGGGGCTTCCATTTGATTGCCGGACAAATCAGGAGGAGATATTCGGCGCCGTTGCCACGATACAGCCCTTTGATACGGAAGACGAGGTCTTAAAATATGCGAACAGCGTAGAATACGGACTTTCATCAACGATCTGGACTGAAAATCTTTCCCGCGCCCATCGTCTCGCGGAAAAAATAGAAAGCGGGATCGTCTGGATAAACTGCTGGCTCCTTCGCGATCTCAGAACGCCGTTTGGCGGGATGAAGCAATCCGGTGTCGGACGCGAAGGCGGTTTTGAAGCGCTGAGGTTTTTTACGGAAGAGAAGAATGTCTGTGTGAAGTTGAGTTAACTTATTCAGCGTATTTAAGTCAGACAAAACGAGAACCGAATATCAGGTTCTCAATTTTTGTCACAATATTGATCTTTTTGATAGGCGGCAGATTACAAGTACCAGGCGATCGAAGAAATGAAAACCAGAAATATGAACAGCCATGTACCTTTGTAGCGTCGGTCTTCGATAAGAAAAACGGCGCGCGGCGAGAGATAAAAAATCAGAAAAATAATAAACGTAAAAACAATACTGATGATCTTCATTACAGGATTTTCTTTAACATTTGTTGGCGGCATAAGAAGAATAGAGGCCGTGTAATTGTAAAAAACCTGCCAGATCATCATATAAGCGAAAAGACCGAAATCGGCTATAAATTCACCTTTCCAATTAAACTTCCAGAGTCGTTTCTCAGCTTTCCGGCACTCTTCTTCACTCAAACTTTTTGAAAGGCAAAAGAGAAAATAAATTTCCAAACTGACCAAAACGATTATTATAGAAATAGAGATAAACGTGACAACCGGTGAATCTTTGGGTGAGCCGTCAAATCTTGTTTCGACAATTCCCGCTTGCCCGAAAAGTGCAGCCAGCAAAATGGCGGCAAACGCTCCGGTCAGGATAAGCACCGGGATATTAAAGATCAAAAAGTAAGATGGAAAATCGGTTTGTTCAGATTTTTGTAGACGAGCCTGGAGCGGAAATCTCTTTAGATAAAGCCCGCCGAGCCGTCCGGTCAGGATAATTATCATCAAAACCGCCAGAGTATGAAAGGCTTCGGAGTTTTCGACAATCGACTGCTCAAAAAGATTTGTAACTCTTGCCGTAAAAAATGGGAATACAATAAAACTGGATAAAACGATTATCGTGTCGATCACGATCCCTTGTTTATTGTGGGGCAAAAAAGGTTTCGCCGTTCTGTTCATAGCGTTACAAATTGAAAACGCATCTTAGCATAAAATCAGAATGTTATGTGAAGCCTTCTGTCAGTTAAGCTATAGTATATAAATTCAAGGAATAATAGTTATGACACAAGAAACACAACCGATCAGAATAGAAACCGGCGAAGAAGTGGCGTTTGAACTGATGAAGTTTATCGCTGAAAAGGAAAGCAAACAGCTCGCGCAGGAAGAGGTTCGCGATTATTATCTGGACCTTTTTGTTGAATGCGCGGCAGCTGTATATGACGGAGAGCGGAAAGAATAAGAATGCGCCCGCGGAAAACGCGGAATTCGCGGAAACAAAAGACGGATTACGGACGCAAAAATGTAGTTAAGCTTCGGAAAATAGGCAGTTTCCTTTTTTCCGCGTCATTCCGCGTATTCCGCGGGCAAGAAAATCTATGAACGAGAGAATCATTACATCAGAAGAGGCGCCGGAACCGGTCGGACTTTATCCGCACGCCAGACGCGTTGGAAATTTTTTGTTCCTTTCCGGAGTCGGACCGAGAGAACGAGGCACCGAGAAGATCCCGGGTGTCGAGCTCGACGACAGCGGAAACATTCTCTCTTACGACATCGAAACCCAATGCCATTCGGTTTTTAAGAATGTCCGGACGATCGTCGAATCCGCAGGATCGAGTTGGGAGAAGATCGTCGATGTCACTGTTTTTCTGACAAATATGAAAGACGATTTTAAAACCTACAACCGAATATACGCCAAGTATTTCAACAACAATTTGCCGTGCAGAACAACCGTCGGGATTAGTTCGCTTCCAACGCCGATCGCTATTGAATTAAAAGTGATCGCGACGATCGATTAAACTGCCGGAAATTAATCAAACGAGATCCCGTAATATGTAGTCAGCGCGTTGTTTCCGCGGCCGCTATTTCCAAAGCTGTAACCCGCACCAAAAATTTGCCGGCTGTTTAAGACAACGCTGATACCGGGCGTTGCATAGCCGACGCCGTTTTTCCCGCTAAACCAGTCACCGGTAAACGAAACACGCTTAAACAATGGCTTCTCAATTCCTATAAAGATTCCGGCCTTTGATTCTTCATCATCTTCCGTATTAATCAGCTTGTAAGCACCGAACGTCGTCCGCATATCGCCTAGTTCGGAAAATTCCTTGCTGACATTTGTGTAGACCATTCCCGTCGCTCGGCTTCCTGCCGCGCGGTTTAAGGGAACAGATGCGATGATTCCGGTCGAAACCGCCAGTTTGTTCTTTTCGCTCGAATAAACCTGCCATTTCGCGTTCGGCTGGGCGATGAACGGAATTCTGCCGCTGCCGTCACTCGTGTAGAACAAGTTCGCACCGACTTCGACCTTTTTCGTTAGGCCGTAAGTACTGCGCCAGCCGTATGTTTGAAAACCGCCGTTTTCAAACCTGTCAAAGTGACTGATAAAATCGAGTTCAACGTAGCCTCTCCCTCGTTCTTTTACATCTGTCGACGGCGCATTATAAATCGTACTTTGTCCGAAGGCGTTCGCGCCCAGAATCATCAAACAGAATGCCGCAGCAAAGGCGTATTTTTTCATCATGTCTCCTTTTCGGTCGTTGGTAACGTAAAAATTGGTGTTCAAAGTTGCGAAAGTGCCAATAGGAGCGGATTTCCAGTTTTTGTCACAAAGATTTTTATTGCGGTGTTACTCTTACGAAAACAGAATTAATGGAGCAAATACAGAAAGATGGAAAAAAGATTGAGGATCCTGGAAATATACGCCGTTGTTTCGATCGCACTGATCGGTATTTTGGTCTTTAGCGGATTTACAAACAGCCAGCAAAAATTCTCAGAAATAGATGTCGAAAGACTAAATGTGCGGGAAAAGAACGGACAATTGCTGATGGTCGTGGCAAACAGCGACCGGATGCCCGATCCCGTTATTAACGGAAAGCCGTGGAAAACCGAACGGCCGGCGGGAATGCTTTTTTATAACGGACTCGGCGATGAGAACGGCGGATTGGTGTTTGGCGCGGTGGAAGGCGGCGGAAAATACGGTGCTTATCAGGGGCTTTCCTTCGATAAATACAAACAGGCGCAAACGATGGCTCTTGTTTATAACGATCATTCCGGAAAGTATCGTGCCGGTCTCCAGATCTGGGACCGTCCGGAAATCCCGCTCAGCGAAATTTTGATAAGACAGGAGGAGATCGCCAAAATGCCGGATGGCGAAGCAAAAACTGCGGCGTCTGAAAAACTTCGCAAAGAGAATTTTTCGCCAACGAGAGTTTATGTCGGCAAAAACGCCGGAGAAGATTCCGAAGTAACGCTTTATGATGCCCTCGGAAAAGCAAGAATAAAGATGGCGGTCAGCGCTGCGGGAGTTCCGAAACTCGAATTTCTCGACGAAAATGGCTCGGTTGTATACAGCCTGCCAAAGGATGCTAAAATATCTGCAAAATGAGATATGCAGCACTCTTACGCGGAATAAACGTCGGCGGAAACACCAAAGTAAAGATGGAAACGCTCCGCGAAATGTGCGAAGCGCTTGGATTCAAGAACGTCAAAACATACATAAACAGCGGCAATGTAGCGTTTGACACCCGAAAATCTGATAACCGAAAACTCGCAGCAAAGATCGTCAAAGCGATCGAAAAGGAATTTGCGATCTCGATAAGCGTGATGGTCCGCTCGCTGCGGGAGATCGAACAGGTTATTAAAAACAATCCATTTGCGGGCGAATTTGAAAGCGAAAAAGAAATGCATGTTTTGTTTTTAGAGCAGGAAATGCCCGCCGAAAAAATTAAACAACTTCTTGCAAACAATAGCGAAAAGGAGCGCTTTTCGGTAATTGGACCTGAAATTTACTGCCATCTCAGAAACGGCGTAATAGACAGCATCCTCGGAAAAGATTACATCGGCAAGAAACTGAAGGTCGCTGCGACCGCCCGCAATTGGCGAACGGTGAACAAGATCGCCGCGCTGTAAAAAGCGTCACAGACCAGGGCGCGTAACAAATCGTTTACCCTCATTTAATATCATCGCACTTATGAAAAAGATACTTTTGATCTTCCTTACGGTGTTTTGTCTTTCTCCGAATATCTCCGCGCAATATAAAACGGAAAACGTGATACTGATCACGCTTGACGGCGTAAGACATCAGGAAATATTTACCGGCCTCGATGCCGGTCTGTACAAATCACTTGATAAGGATGCTGAACAGAAAACGATCTACCGGCAGTTTTATGCGCCCGCTGCGGACGTCCGACGTGAAAAACTGATGCCATTTTTCTGGAACGTCTGGATGAAGGATTTCGGATCCATCGCCGGAAACATCGCGCTAAAGAGTGAAGTAAAGACCACTAACGATCTGCTCTTTTCTTATCCCGGCTATTCGGAGATACTGACCGGACAGGCGCACGACGATGTGATAAAGAGCAATGCGCGCGTTCAAAACAAATTTCCTTCCGTTCTGCAGTTTCTTCAAAAAAAGCTCGGTCTGAACTCAAATGAAACAGCCGCATTTGCATCGTGGGACGCTTTTAATGAGATCGTTACGAATGATCCGGACGCATTTCTTGTTAACGCAGGTTACGAAGAATATGGCGACGAAGATGAAACGATCAGCAATTTGAGCAAACTTCAGTTTGAAACGCCGACACCGTTTGAAACCGTCAGACACGATTACTACACATTCGAACTGGCGCTTGCACACATGAAAAAATACGGCCCTCGTGTTGTTTATATGGCACTGGGAGAGACCGACGACTGGGCGCATGTAAAACGATACGATCTGGTACTAAATGCGCTTCACCGGACGGATGATTATTTTAAGAGGCTGTGGGAATTTATCCAAACAGACGAGAGATACAAAAATAAGACCTCGATCATTATTACCGTTGATCACGACCGCGGAGATTCTCCGGAGGATTGGCACGGTCACGGAAGCGATGTTCCCGAAGCGAGGAATATCTGGATCGCATTCATTTCACCCGACATTAAAATCCGCGGGGAATGGAAAAATTCGAAAACGATATACCAGAACCAAGTTGCAGCAACACTGAGTAAGCTTGCAGGTTTTGACTACGCCGAACAGAATTCGAAAGCAGGAAAGGCGATAAAAAGGGTTTTTGAAGAACGATAATTAACTTTGTTGATAAATACACGAAGCGATGAAGATTGAAAATGTGCGAGGTACCCCCGATGTATTAGCGGAGATCGCGGAATTACTGCTCGACGGTTTCAGCGATACGGGAACGGAAGTTTGGTCAACCCCGGAAGAGTGCCTGAAAGAAGTAAAAGATTCGCTCGCGGAGGATAAGATCAGCCGGATCGCCACTGATGATTCGGACCGTGTTTTGGGATGGACCGTCGGAACGCCCGAATATGAAGGAAATGTCTGGGAACTCGCCATGCTTGTCGTACGACGCGACAAAAAACGGCAGGGGATCGGCCGTCAGCTGCTAGTAGATTTTGAGGCGCAGGTGAAGGAAAAAGGAGGAAAAACAATTTTCCTCGGAAGCGACGATGAAAACTTCCGGACAAGCGTCGGAGGCGTGGATCTGTATCCGGATCCTCTCAAACACCTTGCAAATATAGAAAACCCGGGCGGTCATCCGTTCGAATTTTATCAAAAATGCGGATATGTGATCGTCGGCGTTATTCCCGATGCAAACGGAATTGGCAAACCCGATATCTGGCTCGCGAAGAGGGTCGGATAGTGAATAAACGATTACCCGTTATTTTTTTCTGGATTCTCATTTCTTAAGCAATTTTCGAGATTTTGATAAAGCTGTCCGATGTTTTCGGCGATACCCGTTGTCAAAATTAGATCCCGGACCTCTGCCGTTGAAAACAAACTGGTGCTTCTGAGCGTCGTGATTCCGCCGGTCTCTTCGAAATTAGTCGTGACGAGTGTTTCGCCCGCGTGCCACTCTTCCCAGTTTTCAGTATTAACGAGTTTTCTGCCGCGCTCGATTTCTCTATAAACGCCGTATTGTCCGAACGTCTTGCCATTCGGCAGGTCGGCAACAAAGCGCCACGCGCCGCCGGTTTTGAGATCGATCTCACAAACTTTTAGCGTCCAGCCTTCAAGTCCGTACCATTTTTGTAGGATCTCCGGTTTTGTCATCGCATCAAAAACCGCTTCCGCAGACGCGTCAAAGTCCCGTGAAACAACGATCTCTCGTTCTCCTGGCGCAGCTATTTCGAAGGATGTCTTCATTTTTTTTGGCGAAGATGATTTGTCTTGAAGCTAAAAGAAATCAAGTGTGCGAAACGTTTGAGCGTCAAAAATGACGTTTGTCAGATTCGGTTTCTGCACATACTGAACCTTTCCGAAAAGTTCGGCATTTTCGAGTTTTGATCTGCCGATCTCAAAAGACGGCGCCGTAGTTTCGGCGATCACCCATTTTTTCTCGTCCCAGGTAAAACGCAGATCGTTTTCGTCCGTAAAGTTTCCCTGCGGAACAGCGATCGTGATATGTCCCGGCATATACAGCATCAGATATTCTTCGCCGATCTGTTCGAGAAGCGAAGCCATCAGGATCGTCTTGTTGCTGCAGTCTGAACGGCGGCTCATCAGAGTTTCATTCGGACGCTTTAACGTTTCGCGCGTTGAAAGCGCTTCGGCGTAATCGTATTCGATCTCGTTTGTCACAAAATCGAGGAGTCTTTGGATCTTTACTTCCCTGTTATCGTTCGGGACTTCTTTGAGCAGTTCGGCAACAAAACGCTTTAGAGTCGGTTCTCCGGGTTTTGCGACCATCATCCCGTGATTTGCAAATGCAAACTTTATCTCGTTTACCTTGTTGCTGTTTGCCGCATACAGTTTTCCGCCGTATATGTTTTCATTGCCGGCAAGCGCGATCAGCTCGGGGATGCTGATCGTGTAAGTTCCGCTGTCGAAGGCAAAATCGAGTTTGCGGTCGACGTCGAAAGTCATGTTGCTTAGCGAAGTTTTAAAGAAATACGCAGTTTCCGGCGTCTGCCGCAAACGGTATTCACCAAAACGGTATTTTCCGTCCGCCGCTTCAAGACGTTCGATCTTTTTCACGTCGATCAAAAACGCAGCGATCCCCTTTTCGAATTCTTCCTCTGTGGATTCCGGATATGAGATGTAGAGATCCTTTTGCTGAATGATAAACCTCATAAGACGCGCCTTCCCGAGCATCTGTTCGCGGAATTGCTCTCCCGAAAAACGCGGCTGGGCAAGGAGCATCACGATCGAATCGCGCAGTTCGTTGCTTGCGCGTTTCTTCGCCGCCTCTTCATCTTTTGCTCCGACGTAATACCACAAACCGACGCCGAGAAGACCGGCAACGATCAGACCGATCGCCATTACAAGAAAGATCGGTGAGCTGAATTTTTTCTTTTCTGGTTCAAACATCGAATCTGCGGACATATGAGTATTGTTAAAATCCTGTGTCTTGGCGTTACAATGAGTAAGTTTCTGAATTCCTGCGTGCGTAAGACTATAATATACGGAAATATGAAAATACAAAGACCTTTTAATTTCAAAAAATGGATCGACGAGCACCGGCATCTTCTAAAACCGCCCGTCGGCAACAAATGCGTCTGGGAAGACGCCGAATTTATCGTCATGGTCGTCGGCGGACCGAATTCGCGAAAGGATTATCATTTTGACGAAGGCGAGGAATTCTTCTATCAGCTTGAAGGCGATATTCTGGTAAAGATCCAGGAAGAAGGAAAGGCCGTTGACGTGCCGGTAAAAGAAGGCGAGATATTTCTGCTTCCGCCAAGAGTCCCCCACAACCCGGTGCGCGGCGCAGACACGGTCGGTTTAGTCATCGAACGCAAACGCCGCAACGGTGAAAAAGACGGACTTATGTGGTTTTGTGAAAACTGTAATAAAAAGCTTTATGAAGAATACTTTGAACTCGAAAATATTATGACGCAGTTTCAGGGCGTGTTCGAGCGTTTTTACAGCGATGAAGCAAAAAGGACTTGCAGCGACTGCGGAACGGTCATGGAACCGCCGCCGGTTGTGAGTTAGCTTCGTTTGAAAAACCTCGAATAGGTTGTTAGTCGTTGAAAACGACGGCGAGCATGTAGCCCACATCGCCAGATGTGGGAAAGATCGGATCAAAATGACAAAGCCATTAAAAATGGCGATAGAAAAAATATCTGTTGTGGTTTCTGGCCACTATTAATAATTCTTTAAAGTCCCACGATTTGCATCTTAGGCTGCAAACATAGAGCCATTTCCGGTAGCTTCGAACAAAACCATTTCCGAAATTTTACTTCAAGATAGTATCCATAAAAATCAATCCCTGATCGGTGACTGTGCTACAGAAAACTTAACCGTGTACGTTGCATTTCCCCTTCCCGATCCGATGATTATTTTATAGTTCCCGTCCCTCGGAAGTTCGCCGGTCCAGTTTGTGTCATCGTCGACCAGGTTTTCACCGTTTGGCGCCACTATTTCAAAACTCGCATTATTCTCAACAGACCTTATTGAAACCGTCATAAACTGCCCCGCGCCTGCACCAAGAATATATGTATCGCGATCGCCGCGAACTACGCTGTTGCTGTATGTTGCCGAGGAATTCCCTCTTCCGAATTTTACGATCTTGTTTGCGCCGCCTTCGGCTTCGCGGGCGGTCAGATCTTTCGGTCTGGCGGAGACTTCGAATTTGATGCTGTAAGTTACGTCGCGCCCTGATGTAACGACTATCTTATGACGGCCGGAACCCGCCAACTCCTCGCTGAAATCCCTCGTTTCCGTCGTCTCTTCTCCCGCGGAAAGTTCGTTTCCGGACGGGTCATATACAGTAAAACCGGCGTCTTCATTGGCAGAACTGATCCTAACGCTCATAGTCTGACCGGAAGATGCGGTCAAAAAATACGTATGGGAATTTCCGCGTTTTATTGAGTTTTTATACGACTTTGATGTTTTCCCGGCGTCAAATTTCACCGTCGTCGGGCCGCTTTTTGTTTCTTCGTCATCTTCGTCTTCCGCATCATCGGATGACTCTTCGGCGTCCGCGTCCGAAGCACCTTCGTCGGCTGTCTCCGATACGCTTTTGTTTTCGGATTCCGCTGTTGAACCGTTCTCATTGTCTGTTCCGCAGGCGATCGTCAAAAGCAATGCGAGCATTAGAAGAAGCACAAAATTGGTCTTATTCGGTTTGGTCATCAAGAAATCTCCTGTAAAGTATTTTCTTTTTTGTATAACGACGTGCACTTCAATTTAAGGTCATTTTATCAAAAAACAGTTAAAATTTGCGGATCTGTGCCGGCCGGTTTGCGTCTAATCTGAAACCTCATAGAATAAGAATGAAGCGCTTCAGATCTTTATAAAGTGCGGAGTCTTAATTAATAGATATGAAAAGAATAACTATACCCTTTACGGTTAGCGGCTGGGATGCCGCGGCATACGACGAATCAACGCCAAGTCCGACGCTTTCCGAAGTGACGGTTAAAAAGGTCTTTGACGCGGAAATGAAAGGCGAAAGCGTCGGAAAACTCCTGATGTGTTCTTCGCTCGATGATTCTGCGGGTTATACGATCATGGACAGATTTTTTGTAGAACTCGAAGGACGAAAAGGCAGCTTTGTTGCAATTCACGGCGGAATGACCGACGAGATGAAGGCGACCGGAAAGATCGTACCGGGTTCAGGAACGGATGAACTTGAGGGAATTCGGGGAAATATCGAGTTCAAATCCAACGAAGAAGGAAAAACGATCATTCTCGATTACGAGGTTCCCGATCTGTATTAAGCGAACAAAGGTGAGGCATGCCGCTCACAACTGAGCGGTTCACACCTCACCTTCGGACCATGCGCCCAAAAAACGCATTTGCGGGAGATCTGATAATCCTTATCCGCGATGAAAAACGGTATCTATCGGCTGCTGCTTAAGATCCCGAGCTTGTCGTCGATCGCTGCTAGGAGATCGTGTTTGAGAAACGGTTTGTCGATAAATCCATCGGCGCCCATTTCAAAGCCCTGTTTCGCAAATTCACCATGCCCGCTTATTAAAAGCACGGGAATCGAATTCGTGTCTTCATGTTCGCGAAGCCGCTGAAGAACCTGGAGCCCGTTGATCTGTCCGGCGAGTTTGAGATCCAGAAAGATCAGATCAGGATTGGCAGTTTGAGCTTTTATCAGTGCCTCATAACCGGTTGTTGCTGATGTAATTTCGATCGGTTCGTCTTCGAGCATATCGGTCATCAGACTGATGATCGAAGCTTCGTCGTCAACTATCAATATCCGGGTTCGGTCATCACCTTCTTCGCGGTTTAGATTATTTAGATTGTCCATAATGTTTATTCCTTAAGTTTTATTTCCGTCTGCCGGGCTTGTAAATTCCCGGTATACTGATTTCTAAGCGATCTCCAAAACCTTTTGGACGATGCCGAGCAGGTTGTCGCCGACAAAAGGTTTTTGTATAAAATTCTCGTCTCCGATCGACTCACCATAATCTTCACTTTCGAGAGCCGGGTAACCCGACATAAAAATTACGCCGATATTCGGATGGGATTTTCTGATGTTTTCGATCATTGTTACGCCGCTCATTTCGGGCATAACAACGTCGGTTACGATAAGATCGATCTTTTCCTTCGAGTTGTTGATAAGATCGAGTCCGACTTTTCCGTTTTCGGCCGCCAGAATGTTGTAGCCCTTTGATCTCAGCATATCGCACGTCAAACGGCGGACGAGATCCTGATCCTCAACAACCATTATCGTTTCGCCGTTTGCCGCGCGGACAACCGCCGGGGCCGAATCAACGGATCTCGCAACTGTTTTTCTGAACGCCGGAAAATAGGCGTAAAGCGTCGTACCTTCATTTATTTCCGATTCAACGTGGAGACTTCCGCCGAATTGAGTGACGATCCCGTAAACTGTCGATAGGCCGAGTCCCGTACCGTTCAACTTAGTGGTAAAGAACGGTTCAAAAATATTTTCTCTGAGGTGTTCAGGGATCCCCTCACCGTTGTCGCTAAACGACAGGACGACAACGTCTCCGGCAACTATGCCAAGTGCCCCGGCTTCTTTTTCATCAACCCAGATATTTTTGGTGGCGATCCTGATCTGTCCGCCGTTCGGCATCGCTTCTCTGGCGTTTACGGCAAAATTGAGAAGGATCTGTTCAAACTGTCCGGCGTCCGCCTGAATATTGAAAAGTTTTTCTTCGAGTTCTATTTCAAATGAAATATCTTCACCGATAAGCCGGGCGAGCATGGTTTCAAATTCGCATATCAGAAGATTCAGATTAAGCGATTGAGTGCGGATAACCTGATTCCGGCTGAAGGTCAGCAGCTGCTTTGTAAGTTCGGTCGCGCGTTTTCCGGCATTTCCGATCTCGGTAATACTTCTGATGAGCGGCTCGTTCTTTCCCGCCTTTTTAAGCGCGATATCGCTGTATCCGTTTATCACCGTCAGAAGATTGTTAAAATCGTGAGCGATACCGCCGGCCAGGCGTCCTATTCCTTCCATTTTCTGTGAACGGATCAGCTGATGTCTGCTTTCGGCGAGTTCGGATTCGACTCGCTTGGCGTCGGTTATATCGAGAACGAACACCGAAACGAGTCCTATCTCGATCGACCCTGAAGGCGCTATCAAAACCGAGATCGTACTTCCGTCTTTTCTGTAATATTCCTTTTCAAATGGAGTGGCAAAACCCTGATCGCGGCACTGCTGAACAGCACGTTCATCGACCTCTTCAAAACCGGGCGGTGTGAGAATTCTCCAATCCAGATCTCCTTCTTCAAATTCTTCTCTCGAATATCCGAGCATTTCGAGAAACTTGTCGTTGCACTCGATGATCTCGCCCGTCAGGCGGCAGATCATCATCCCGACAAGACTGGAATCGAAGAGTTTTCTCAGCTTGTATTCGCTTTTTCGCAGGGCTTCTTCGCTCTTGCGTATATTCGTAAGATCGGTGCCATTGGAAATTATGTACTTGATCGAGCCGTCTTTTTCGTTGAGGATCACGTCGCTGCACCAAGAGACATAATAGGGTTTTCCGAATTTGTCTATGTGTTTGAGCTCATAGTTTTCGCCGACAGAGGTCAGATCGAAATTTCGGATCCACTCGGCAACACCCTCACCGATCTCGGATTTACGGGTGACATCTTCGATCTTTTTCCCGACTATCTCCGTAACACCTTTTTTTGTGAATAGTTCCTGAGCGGTTTTATTCAATTTCACGATCGTGCCGTTCGTATCAAATACAAACATAAAACCGGTCGAACTCTCGATCACCGCAGAATAAAAATCACGCTCCTGACGCAGCTGGTTATTTGCTTTGTACCGAACTAACCCCTGGGTCATCAGGTCGGTGATCAGATCCATTGTCCGGCGCGTGTGGCTGGGAATCCGCGCCCGCGAGTACATCCCGATCACACCGATCAGCTTTTCTCCGATCAGCATCGGGAAACCGGCAAAGGAATTGGCGCTCCTGACAGCATTTATGTCGTAATTTGAAAATGAATCACTGCAAAGAACATCGTCGTTAAAGATCTGCTTTTTTTCGCTCGCTACGCGTTCGATCAAATGATTCGTGATCGGCATATCGGCCTTGACGGTAAGCAGCCTTTCGCCCTTTTCAGCGATCTTTGATAAGCCGTCATCGTCGTAACGCCAGATCTCCACATAAACAAGGTCAAGGTTTTTATATAATGCATCGGCGCATTCCTGCAGCACTTCGTTCACACTTTTATCTCTAAAGGTCAGAGCGATGCCAAGGTCGGCGCGAAGATTCGCGGCTTCGGTTGTTTGACGGATCGATTCAATTCTTGTCCGGTCGGCCAATATCCGGATCTTTTCAGACACTCCGTTTGATTCAAGTTTGTTTTTGAATTCAAGCGCGGACTGCTGATGCTCAAAGGCCCTTTTATAGTCGGATTTTCTCTTGAAGACTTCGGTAAACGCCTTCTGACATTCGTAAGCGACCTGATCGTTCGGATCGGATTTTTCCGCTTCCCATATCTGATCCAGTAACTCAAGCGCACTTTCCGTTTTTCCGGTCTTTAGATCAACCTCGATGATCTTCATCAGCACAAACGTCAAACGCTGCGGATTTTCGTTTATTCTTTTAGAATTTCTTAATTCTTTGAGGATGGAATAAGCTGCGTCGTAATCTTCGAGTAAAATATAGGAATCGAGGATATCCACAGCAACCAGTATAGAACCTTCAAACAACCCGATCTTTTGTGCGATTTCTGCTCCGATCCGCAGAAACTCTTTTGCCTTTACAGCATCGGAGTCTCCGATATAAACCTTTGCCAGCTGAACATTTGCGCAGGCAACAGAAAAGAAATCATCTCTCTCTTTTGCCGAATCAAGCGCCTTCTCGAGATAATTCTTCGCCTTTGCAAACTGTTCCATTGCGCAAAGCGTGGCAGCGATTTTTGTGAGAATTCGTGCATTTAGCCAGGGATCTTCCTCGATCGCGAGTGCACGCTGATTATAGGCCAGTGCCGATTGATAATCCTCGGTTTTAAAGGAAAGTGCAGCGAGGAAATGACATGCAAGTTTTTCGCGTTCTTTATTGTTTGTTTCAACGCTGATACGGAGACCTTCCTCCAAGTACTTGAAGGCGGAAATATACTCCCGGTCTATCAGCAGCGTCATCCCGAGCACCAAAAGCGCGATCGATTCGCCATCCGGATCTTTCAATTCGCGGAAGATCTTTACGGCTCGCTTTATCGGTTTGTTGCTCTGGGTGATGAGATCGGAATGGATCCGACATCTCGTTTGATTTACGAGCGCCCATCCGATCCCTTTTTGATAATCGATCTTTTCTGCGATCTTTTCTGCCTTGCAGCTAGATCTGAGGGATTCAGGGAAATCCTGATTGTGTTGAATTAACTCCTGAGCACGCTTATTGAGCGTGTCGGTCAGGTTAATGTGGTTACGGTTTTCCTGTAACATATTCTCGGTCAAAACCAGGGCGATATTAAAAGTGCCGTGGTTGTGGGAAACTGTCGTCGGTTTAGCTACAGCTGCGATCCTCTTTGGTCAATCAAGCGTTTGAGAAAGAAGTGTGATGTTAATGATCGGTTTCTGCCGTGAGTTCGGCTGACGGATATTTCAGGACCTGACTGGTTTTTCTAACGATCATTTGAATCTGCACGGAAAAAGTGACATAAATTGGCACTTTTTCTGCCGGAAAATTGCAGAATCCGCTCAATTGAAAACCAATATATGACCGTTTGACTTCGAAACTTTTTAGAGAAATTTGACCTTAATGCCGTTTTGATTCGATTTTTCCCTGTTAATTAAGCAGTTGGATCAAACGACTTTGATATCTCATGTAAAACGGCAGCGGAAACGGTCCCTGACTATCCGTGTTATGTGAAGCAATAAGTATGCCGCTTCATCTGAAATGATTTACCGTCTGAGTACGGCGGTAAAGGATGCAATACATCCGGCTCTACATAAAACAACATGTGTTTGAGAAAACCGCTGTTTTCTGTAATTATCTGAATCAAAAGCCGGCTTTTGGGGACACATAATTAGGGGCTTCAGGCAGCGATCGCGCCAGAAGCGAACATTTCCGGTTCTCCTTTTTTTGCCGGAATCGGATAAGAAAAATGAAAGGTCGACAAAGAATTCTTCAGATTGGCGTGATGTTTTTTATCCTCACGAACATCGCAATCCCTGCACGCAAGGAAATACTGTCTGCTACGGACCCCATCGGCGACGGGCGTAATTTGGCTCGGGACGTAACGATCTATCGCGACACTTTCGGCGTGCCGCATGTTTTTGGAAAAACCGATGAAGCAGCTGTTTTCGGATTCGCCTATGCCCAGGCCGAAGACGGATTCTGGCATATTGAAGATAATTTTATCCGTGCGATCGGCCGAGCTTCCGAGATTTACGGTGAAGAGACCTTAGATTCTGACCGTTTTAATCACACGCTCGGGATTGCGGATCTGGCGCGAAATGAATACGAGCGTCTCGATCCGCAGATGCGGAAAATATGCGATGCTTTTGCAGCAGGTCTCAACTATTACATCGAAAAAAACCCGGATCCGGGTGTCAGACTTCTCACCGAGATCGAACCATGGTACACGCTTGCATTTATCAGATATAACTATTATCAAAACGGCTTCGCGCGTGATCCGGCGCTCAAATCAACGGGGCTTGAAACGGCGCAAAACGAACGCGGGCTTGCTTCAAATCAGGGATCAAACGGCTGGGTGATCGGACCTTCGAAAAGTTCTACCGGAAATGCCATGCTTTTTATAAATCCGCACCTTCCTTTTTTCGGAAGCGGTCAGGTTTATGAAGGGCACATTCACAGCGAAGAAGGATGGAATTTTACAGGCTATACGCGATACGGTTTTCCGTTGCCTTATGTCGGACATAATGAGAACGGCGGCTGGGTAAGTACGGATAATTCGGCCGATCTGGCAGATGTCTATATTGAAAAATTCGATGATCCTGAAAGACCGCTCGCCTACCGCTACGGCAATGAATATCGCTTGGCCGAGGAAAAGTTCGCTGAAATCAAAATCAAGACTAATAATGGGATCGAGAAACAGCGCTTTAGGATAATCCGGACACACCATGGACCCGTTGTCGCCAGCAGGAACGGAAAACCGCTTTCGCTGAAAATGGCGAAATTCGAAGAAGACGGATGGCTGCGTGAGTGGTACGAGATGACGCGGGCAAATTCGCTCGAAGAACTGAAACGCGCGATGTCGCCGCTTAATATGCAATTCGGCAACGTAATGTATGCCGACCGGCAAGGCGATACATATTATCTCTACAACGGCGCAATTCCGAAAAGGGATCCGCGTTTTGATTGGACCAAGCCGCTCGACGGCAGCGATCCGGCGACCGAATGGAAGGGTTTTCATACCATCGGCGAATTGCCTCAGCTAACAAATCCTGCTTCCGGCTGGATGCAGAATTGCAATACCACACCTTTTCTGCTGAATGATTCTGACAATCCTGATCCGAAAAACTTCCCTGATTATATGGTGCCAGAGGGAGATAATCTGCGCGGTGCAGTCTCGCGAAGGATTCTCTCTTCCGGCGGCAAGTTTTCATTTGATAAGTGGAAAAAAGCGGCATTTGATAACTATGTGTTGAGTACCGAAAAATATTTGCCGCCTCTTCTCGGGGCGCTGGAAAGATACCTCGAATTACCGGAAGGCAAAAATTCCGCAGTGCTCAGAAATGCCTACACCGAACTTTCATTGTGGAACCGGCGGAGCACGGTTCGATCCGCGGCAATGACACTTTACAGTCTCTGGCGGGACGAGATCGGGGACCGTCCGCAGAGAAACAGGTTTTCTCCGGAGGTACAGATCGCAGCCCTGAAGTCGGTAATAGATGAACTTGAGAAAGATTTTGGCAGATGGAAAGTCGCATGGGGTGAAATAAACCGTCTTCAGCGGATCGATGAAAGAAACGGGGAAAAGTTCAGCGATGCGCGGAGTAGTTTTGCCGTTCCCGGCGTAAATGGTGCAGACGGAGCAGTTTTCACATACTACTCGAGAAAAAGGGACGGACAGAAGAAACGTTACGGCACTTTCGGAGGAACATATATCAGCGTTGTCGAATTTTCGCCAAAGGTTAAGGCAATGTCCGTTCATGTTTTCGGAGCAAGCAGCGATCCTAAAAGTCCGCACTTTTTGGATCAGTCGCCTCTTTATGCAAGTGGTAAATTCAAGCCGGCGTGGTTTACTCTTGAAGAGATAAAACAGAATCTAATACGTTCCTATCATCCCGGCGGCTGACTTTATAATTTCCGGGTCAATTTGAAACTATATGCTCAAGATCGATATTCACACACACATCCTTCCCGAACAAATACCAAACTGGAAGGAAAAATTCGGGTACGGCGGTTTTATCAAGCTCGAACACCACAAACAGGGCTGCGCCAAAATGCTCAAGGATGACGGTCATTTTTTCCGCGAGATCGAAGACAATTGCTGGTCTCCCGGGCGGCGACTTGCTGACTGTGAAGAGCATGGTGTTGATATTCAGGTACTTTCAACCGTTCCAGTAATGTTTGCCTATTGGGCAAAAGCGGAAGACTGTCTTGAAGTTTCGCGCGTCCTGAATGACGGGATCGCCGCGATCGTTGCAAAGTATCCAAAACGGTTTGTCGGCCTCGGAACTATACCGATGCAGGATACCGTGCTGGCTGTCAGTGAACTGGAAAGGATAAAAAGTATAGGATTGGCAGGGGTTGAGATCGGATCAAACGTAAACCAGCTTAACCTCGGAGAGACACGGTTCTTTGACATCTTTAAGGCTTGCGAAGAACTCGGACTTGCAGTTTTTGTTCATCCCTGGGAAATGATGGGAGAAGCGGAGATGCAAAAATACTGGCTGCCGTGGCTCGTCGGGATGCCGGCTGAAACGTCCCGGGCGATCTGCTCTCTGATCTTTTCAGGGGTGTTTGAAAAACTCCCGGGTCTGCGGATCGCTTTTGCCCACGGCGGAGGTTCGTTTCCATCGACGATCGGCAGGATCGAACACGGTTTTGAGGTCCGTCCGGATCTGTGCGCGGTCGACAATTCCGTAAACCCGCGTAATTATCTTGACCGAATGTATTTTGATTCACTCGTCCACTCCAAAGAAATGCTTGCATTTCTGATCGACCTTGTCGGTGCTCACCGCATCGCGCTCGGAACCGACTATCCTTTTCCGCTCGGCGAACTAAAACCCGGAGAATTGATCGAAACGATGCCGGTTGATGATGAAGTAAAGGCTTTGCTGTTACACGGTTCGGCGCTGAACTGGCTTAATATGTCAGCCGATCAATTTAACTGATTCGATCCGCAAGTGGGGCGGCATTTGTATCAAAGACGGAAAAGGCGAATACAATAAAGCATCCGCCTTTTCTCAGGGAAAGGGTAAGGTGTTTTCCACTCGACTTCCCCCGGTGGGCTTGTTTGATCTTAAGAACGGCACCCGCGGGATTTGGCGCTTCCATTCTCCCGATCAATTCCGATTAATCTAAATCAAAACTTTTAGCTTGGCTGTATTGTATTTGCGAGCGCGTTTTGAAATCTGCAACTTCCGCATTCGCTTCGTCCATATTCGCCCTTGCAGGTTTCGATTCATCGGCGATATTTTCGGATAATTTCGCCTTCATATATTAACGCGACGGTTTCTCAAAAAAAGTACAAAAAAAGATTTTCAGATCGGAGGTTAATTCTTTGACTTACCGAACGTTTTACGTATATTGTTCAATAAAATTAGTCACTTCAGCACATTTTCTACAATATGAATCAATCGCAATCGATCACCGAAATGCTTCAAAATTGGAGTAACGGCGATCAACAGGCTCTTGAAGATCTCATGCCGCTTGTTTACGCCGAACTTCATAAACAGGCAGCGAGCTACCTGCGGCGGGAACGGGCAAACCATACTCTGCAAACGTCGGCCCTTGTAAACGAGTGCTATCTGAGGTTGATCGATCAAAAAAATACAAATTTCCGCGACCGATCGCATTTTTTTGCGATCGCGGCCAACATTATGCGGCGAATTCTGGTGGACTATGCACGCGGCAGGAACCGGAAAAAACGCGGGGGCAAAGCAGTTCCGGTCACACTCGACGACAGCAGCGTTGCAGCAGTGGAAAATGGTCTTCGAATCGATCTGGTGGCGCTTGACGAAGCCCTCAGCCGTCTGGCGGCAGTGGACGGACGACAGGCATCGGTTGTTGAACTCCGTTATTTTGCCGGGATGAGCTTGGAAGAAACCGCGGAAGTGCTGGATGTTTCTCGAACAACGGTCGCGCAGGAATGGACCATGGCCAAAGCCTGGCTTCACCGCGAACTGACGAAATAGCCGATGGATGATTTTCCCAAAAAAAGCGCGTTAATAGACAGGTGAGTAATCGTTTTTAGGGGCATAATTCGATGCCGGGGGCATTGGGTGCCCCGAACTGCCGAGATCACGATCAGCCTCAGATGGAAAAATACTGGCAAAGAGTCAAAGAAATTTTCACCGGAGCTATTCCGCTCGACGGTGAGGCAAGGGATGAATATATCGACCGGCAATGTAAAGGCGATGAAAAATTGCGCGCCGAGGTTGAAACACTGCTTGCCTCTTATGATAGCTCGGACGGCTTTATGGATTCCCCTGCGATCGGAGAAATTGCGGACGAGATCGTCGATCCCGCATTGGGCCTTGGCGGATCACTTAAACAGTACCGGATAATTCGCGAACTCGGTACAGGCGGAATGGGAGAAGTTTATCTTGCGGAAGATAGACATCTCGGCCGAAAGGTCGCGATCAAAATCCTCAATAAATCATTCAGCCGGGACGACCAGAATTTACGACGTTTCCTCCGTGAAGCCAAAACGGCGTCAAGCCTGAATCATCCCGGAATAGTGATAGTGCACGAAGTAGGCATTTCAGATGGTATTCACTATCTCGTTACCGAATATATTGAGGGAGAAACTCTCTACAATTATGTTTCCTCCAGAAATTCTTCGTTCACTGAGATCACGGATCTCGCAATTCAGATCTGTAAGGCTCTTGCTGTAGCACATGCGGCCGGAATTATTCACCGGGATATTAAGCCGGAAAATATAATGGTCAGGGAAGACGGGCTCCTTAAGATCCTCGATTTTGGACTCGCAAAGCGCACCCGTGTTTCGAAAAGTGACGTTCACCTGAATGCCCCGACCCATGAGATCGTAAGCACCCAAAAGGGAATGATCCTCGGCACAGCCGCCTATATGTCGCCTGAGCAGGCACGGGGGAAAACAGTCGGCTCGCAAACTGACATTTGGAGTCTGGGTGTCGTTTTGTTCCAGCTTCTCACCAAGAAGCTTCCGTTTTCCGGTGAAACAACCAGCGATGTCATCGCGGCGATTTTGAAAAATGATCCGCCACCGCTTCTGGATTTCGTTGCGAATATCCCGGAAGGACTTGAATCATTGATCCGCAAATCGCTGCGGAAAGATCCGGGCAAGCGTTATCAATCGGCAGATGAAATGCTGGAAGACCTGAAGAACGTTCAGGATCTGCTAAAACCCGGCTCACACCCTATTCCCGCCGACAGTACTGCGCAGCTTGAATCGGACCAAAAGAAAATAACCGACTATGAACCGACCGCGGTTACAGACAACCGTTCAAACGGCTTTTTTCGCAGTGTCGGCGGCTATGTCAGCCAAGGAGTAAAAAAGGCCGCGCTTGCCCATATTTGGCTGAGCCTAATTGTCGCGGCCGCGGTTTTCGGGCTGATCGGGATGATAACCTGGTCTTATTTCGGACCTGTTCAGCAAATTTCTGAACCGGCTGCGAAGGCAGTTTTTACAAAGATCACAAACGAGCGTATCCCGTCTCCGCTTTCAACCATTTCGCCTGACGGTAAATTGATCGCTTATATCGGTCAATCCGATGGAAAACAAAGTCTTCGCGTGCGACAGGTTGCCGTAGATGGATCCGTGGAAATTGTTCCGGCTGCCGAAGTCGAATTCGGAGGTTTGACGTTTTCAGAAAACGGAAACCACATCTATTACACGCTGGTCGGGGAAAATAATGAGTCAAAACTCTATGAGATCTCGACACTCGGCGGAAGCCCGAGATTACTCGAAAAGAGTCTTTCCCGGCACACTGCGGCAGTTTCGCCCGATGGAAAGTCTTTTGCATATATCGAAAATGGCAAATCGCTGATAGTTGGTGAGTTAGGTAATAACGAGCGACGGAAGATCACGGAATCAAAAGCCGGAGAATTTTGGTATGCGATCGCGTGGCATCCGAACGGTAGATCGATCGCCGGCGCGATCCGAAACGACGCAACGGACAGTGCACGCCTCATAAACATTTCTTTGAGCGACGGATCGATCACTGAAATACGATCCAAGCCGTTTAAGATAGTCGATCAGCTTTCCTGGCTAAAGGACGCCAGCGGATTGATCTTAAACGGCCGCGACGATCATACCTCGCCTTTACAGATCTGGCATTTGTCTTATCCGGATGGGAGAACCGAGCGGATTACAAATGACACGAATAATTATTTCGGCGTCAGTCTTACGGCCGATGGACGGTCGCTGCTCACCTCAAAGATGGAGTCGGACCGCAGTCTGTGGCTGGCAGGCGAAGGGCATCAAAACCCGGGGCAAAAGATTTCGATCAAGACCAGTAAAAATGAGGGGCTGATGGGTGTATCGTTTTTGCCCGATGAGCGGATCCTCTATACGGTTTCATCGGTAAAAGGATCAAACATCTGGAGTTCGAAACTCGATGGGACTGAAAGCCGCCAGCTGACATTTGGCGAACACACGAATTATTTTCCAAAGATCTCGCCGGACGGAAAACGAATCATCTTTGTTTCGGATAAGACAGGAAACACTGACATTTGGCAAATGAACGTTGATGGTTCCGATACTAAGCCTGTTACAACTACGCCGGAACATGAGAGTTTTCCAAGTTTAACTCCGGACGGAAATTTTGTGGTTTTCCAAAGAAGTGATGACAAAAACAATGTCCATATCTGGAAGCGCGATCTTACGACAGGTGCTGAAATACAAATATCAGATTCGACGGCGATTCGTCCGGTGGCGTCTTCTGACGGGAAATTAATCGCAAGTTCGTATGGGGCGGGCTCGGATACCGCACCGCCGACGCTGGCGGTTTATTCAATAGTGGGTGGAAAGCCTTTGCGCAATTTGGATCTTCCGCGGGTTGTCCGGTCGAGCTTTTTCAGATGGACAACCGACATGAAAGGTCTGATCTATGTCGATCGAAGCGGCGGGGCGGATAATCTATGGATTCAGCCGCTGGATCAGAGCCCACCGAGAAAAATAACAGATTTCTCATTGGGCGATATTGCGGCATTTGAGCTATCGGCTGACCAGTCTGAAATTTTATTGTCGCGCGGTGAACAATTCTACGATGTGATAATGATCTCGAATTTTAGATAAGTCCGGAATCTCCCAACTGCATTGATTTGCGAGCTGGGAGAAATATGAACCAAAACAAACATACAGACAAAAAGGAGAATAACAATGGATAAAGAAACACCTCAAACCACGTGTGGGGCGGCAAGCTGCAGGCTTCTCGGTACGGGACGAGATGCAGTATGTGTCCCGGGATCCCCGGGAACTTGCTTTATCGGTCTTCGGGAATGCAAAGTATCGGAGACGCATGATGAAAAACTGGTGGCTGCAACAGCTGCAATAAACAACATAATAAACGACCTGAACAAAGGATCCGACCCAAAGAAAGCTACATTTTTCGTCAGCCAGGCCGGCATCATTCTGGTCTGGGCAAAACATGGAGATAATCCTGATGATATCCCGGATGACGCTGTTTCAGCTGAGAGCGATCTTGACACGATCATCAGCGAATTCGGTATCAAAACCTGATATTCCTGCAGTTTATTATTCGGCCGTCATTTGCCCGCAATATCAAGTCAGCAGATCCCGGAACGTCGATTTTGTTTCCCGGGATAGGTTGGCGAGATCCCGAAAATTCTATTCTTTTAATTTGGTACGGATGCGGTCTTGCGGCCGGATCCGTTTCTATTTAGATCCCCGCGTCAGAAACACAACCGAATGATGCCGGTCTCGTTCGACGGCGTCGTTTTACAAATTCCGATTGCGTGCAATAATCATTGTTCGTATGGAAAATCTGTTATCTCAGTTTGAGAATTCTAAGGATTTTGCCGGAAAACTCGATGGGCAGGATCCGCTTGGCGGTTTTCGTGCAAAGTTTTTTGTTCCGATAAAGCCGAACGGCGAGGAAGTTTTGTATTTTACCGGCAATTCACTCGGACTTCAGCCGCGTTCAACCCGCCAGTTTATCGAACAGGAGCTAAAAGACTGGGAAGATCTCGGCGTTGAAGGACACTTCCATGCAAAAAATCCATGGATGCCGTATCACGAGTTCTTGACAAACGCGATGGCAAACGTTGTCGGCGGAAAACCGGTCGAGACCGTCGTGATGAACTCGCTGACCGTAAATCTCCACCTGCTGATGGTTTCGTTTTACCGGCCGACCGCCGAAAGATACAAGATAATAATCGAATCCGACGCATTTCCATCGGATAAATACGCGGTAAAATCGCAGATCGATTTCTGGGAACGCAGGCTTGAGGAACGCAGGCTGCCAGCCTGCAATGAGTCCGAAGGACGAAAACCCGCGTTGATCGAACTTACCCCGCGCCAAGGCGAGACAACCCTCAGAACGGAGGACATAGAAAACACGATCGCCGAACACGGGGATTCGATTGCCCTGATCATGCTCGGCGGCGTGAACTATTACACCGGGCAGGCGTTTGATATGAAACGCATTACCGAAGCGGGACATAAATCGGAGCAGTTGTCGGTTTTGATCTCGCTCACGCCGCCGGAAACTTAAAACTCGAACTTCACGATTGGAACGTAGATTTTGCCGCCTGGTGTTCATATAAATATCTCAACTCCGGTCCGGGCGGGATCGCCGGAATATTTGTACACGAACGCCACGCCGCGAATGCAGAACTTCCGCGGTTTGCCGGTTGGTGGGGTCACGATAAGAAAACAAGATTTTTGATGGGTGATGAGTTTGTACCAATAAAAGGCGCAGAGGGCTGGCAATTGTCCAATCCGCCGATCTTTCAGATGGCTTCGCTTCGCGCGAGTCTTGAGATCTTCGAGGAAGCCGGAATGGAAAGATTAAGGGAGAAATCTCGCAAGTTAACCGGATATCTGGAATTTCTGCTCAATGATATCGGGGATGACCGGATCTCCGTTATCACGCCGTCCAACCCGGAAGAACGCGGCTGCCAACTCTCAATTCGCGTTAAGGACGCCGACAAAAGATTATTCGATTTGATTTCTCAGAAGGGAGTTATCGCGGACTGGCGCGAACCCGATGTAATTCGCGTCGCTCCGGTTCCTTTATATAATTCCTTTTTGGATGTTTATCGGTTTGTGCGAATCTTAAAGGATTGTTTGAGATGAAGCGACTCAGCATTCCGGAAGATTTAATTCCTAAATTAAAAGAGTTGCAAGAAGAACATTCTGCCTTTGAAATATATGATTTCTTAAAAGAAAAGAATGCTATTCAAATGTTTACTGCTTTAGGAATTGATATGTATTTAACATTCGACGGGCAGGTGTTGGTTGCAGACTATTTCGAAGATGAAAACTGTGAACCAAGGAACGCAAAGTCACTTGCAGAAGTTACAATGGCATTAATATTAGGCGCCAGGAAACGAAATTTTCCGGAAATTCTTACTCTACTGCCTCCGCGTCCCGAAACAGCGGCGAATTGCGGTTTTTGCGAAAATAGTAGCGGCTGGAATACTTTATCCGATATCGGTAAATTCATTTGTGACAAATGTGGCGGTTTGGGGTGGATAGTTGAAGATCAGCTTGTTGACTTTTGACGACGAGGATTCTTATGTCAAAACAAAAAGTAATAATTATCGGCGCGGGTCTCGCAGGCTCCCTTCTTTCGACATATCTTGCAAAACGAGGGATCGCTTCCAAAGTATATGAAGCGCGGAGCGATATGAGAAAGGAAGAGATCCCGGCAGGAAGATCGATAAATCTTGCTTTGTCGGACCGCGGGATCGCGGCGCTTAAAGAGGTCGGGATGGACGAATACATGCTTGCCGAGGCCGTTCCGATGCGCGGCAGGATGATTCATTCGATAGGCGGCGAGACAAAACTGCTTCCCTATTCAGGGCGCGAAGGCGAATATATAAATTCGGTATCGCGCGGCGGTTTAAACGTCGCATTGATCAATGAAGCCGATAATTATCCGGAATCGACATTTTATTTTGACCAAAGATGCATAGATTTTGACTGTTCAACCGGTAAGGCTTTGATCGAAAATTCGGTAACCGGCGAAAAATTTGAAGTAAAAGGTGATACGTTGATCGCAACAGACGGAGCGGGCTCAGCCGTCAGGCAATCGATGATGAACGGCGGAATTCCGCGTTTTAACTACGAACAGAAATTTCTCGACCACGGTTACAAAGAACTCCATATCCCGCCCGGCGACGGCGGCAGCTTTTTGATCGAAAAAAATGCTCTCCATATCTGGGCGCGCGGTGAGTTTTTGATGATCGCTCTGCCGAATTTCGACGGAAGTTTTACGTGTACGCTTTTTCTTGCGTTTGAAGGAAAAGACAGTTTTGAGGCTATCGAAAACGGACGGTGGGGAAATAGCGTCAGTACCGCGAGCGATAGCGAGCACCTCGACCCTAAAACTGGCCAAGAGAAAATTGGGACGTTTAATCCGCAAGGCAGCAATAATGCGGAAAATTCGTTATTAAAATTCTTCGAACACTACTTCCCCGATTCAATACCCTATCTTCCAAACTTATCCGATGATTTCTTTTCAAATCCGACCGGAAATCTCGGAACCGTAAAATGCCTTCCCTGGAACGCAGGCGGAAAAGCGCTTCTTCTTGGTGATTCCGCACACGCAATGGTCCCGTTTTACGGACAGGGTATGAACTGCGCATTTGAAGATTGCCGCGTGCTCGATTCACTTATCGAAAAACACGGACGCGACTGGGAAACGGTTTTTGAAAACTACACCGAACAGCGAAAACCGAATGCCGACGCAATTTGTGATCTTGCCGAAGAAAATTTCTTTGAAATGCGCGACGCCGTGGCCGATCCGGTGTTTCAGAGGAAACGCGAACTCGAAACGCGTCTTGAACAGACTTTTCCCGATTATTTTTCTAAATACTCGCTTGTCACCTTCCGGGAAGATGTTCCCTATTCTGAAGCAAAAAAACGCGGAAACGCACAGGATGAAATTCTTATGAAAATCTGTTCGGAAATTGAAAACGTCAATGATATCGACTTAAATGACGTTTTGAAACAGGTAGGATCTTAATGATACCCGCAGATCGGTACACTGCCGACGGCAAGTTTGATGCTGCAGTTCTTTATGTATAGAACGCTTTGGATTTAAATGTTTCTGATTCTTAAAACAAATAACAGGGAAATTGTTTTCGACGCCGGTTCACCGCTCGATATTTCGATACCACTGAATTTTAATGGGGACCAGCCAAATGCGTACGGCGTCGAGAAAGCTAAGGCTGCGGCTTACGAAGCTGAAAATATTATCGGCGACACGAGGCGAGGTGGAAGCGTAAATTTCGAGCAGTACAAACTGATTCCGCATTGTAACGGAACTCATACGGAGTGCGTTGGACATATCACAAATGAAAGAATTTCGATCAGAAATTGCCTCGAAGACGTTTTCATTCCGTCTGTTCTGATCTCGGTCGAACCCGAAAATGCCGGCAATTCATCGGATCAGTATCCATACGATCTTGATGAAACCGATAAGCTCATCGCCGTAAAACATTTAAGATCCGGACTGGCAGGCTACGACACTTCCGAACTGGTTGATGCGGCATTGATAGTTAGAACAAAGCCAAATGAGAAATCAAAACTAGTGATGAAATACGGTGAATATGTTCCGCCATTTTTTTCAAACGACGCAATGGATCTTATCGTAGAAATGGGAGTGAAACATCTTCTTACAGATATTCCTTCGATCGATAGAATTTTTGACGATGGAAAACTATCGAATCACCGGAAATTCTGGAATGTCGAGTCAGAAAAATTTGAACGAAACGAAAACACCCGAATTGATTCGACGATCACCGAAATGATTTACGTGCCGAATGAGATCGAAGACGGCGAATATCTCCTGAATCTTCAGATCGCCGCCTTCGAGGCCGATGCAAGTCCGAGCCGTCCGGTTTTGTTTCCGGTAATAAAATGAGATTGCTGTTAGCGTTCTTCGTATATCTTCCTCAATTCATCCTGGCGTCTTCCCAAACGATCCAGCATCCGGCACATCTCAGTTAGCACATTTTGCGCCTCGTTTGCGGAGTATGGATTTCCGGTTCTCGGATTTCTCATCGTTTCGAGCTTTTCCCACGCGCGCTGTTTAAGTGTATTACTACCGCAAGGGTTGCGAACAAGAGACATTTCATTGATCACATCGAGCGCGATCTGTGGGATGCGTTTTTCCCCAACAGTCTGCTCGGCACTTTTTTCGGAAAACGGTCCTAAGAAACCCAACACGGCCTGATTTTCATCAATCTCTGACCCGCTGATAAAACCAAGCTCGTACATTTGCCTGAAAAGTTCACGCTGGAGTGCCCGCTGTCTTTGAAAACGTTCGTCAGCCGCTTCGCGTTGGGCATTTTCCTGAGCGATCTGCCGCGCCCTTGCATCTGCCTCTCTTTGCGCCTCAGCTGCCAGCCGGGCGTTCTCGGCATCTATCCGCTTCTGCTCCGCTTCCGCCTGAGCTTGTGCTTCATCATCTCTTTTCTTTTGTTCTTCTGCGACCGCTTTTAGCCTTTTGCACTCGTCGTCTGCTTTCTTGAGACAGTCTTCGTATGCTTTACGTGCCGCAGCTGCTTCTGTTTCGGCAGCGTCGGCCGTTCGTTTCGCCGCCGCCGCGTCGGATTTCGCCTTGTCTGCCGCCTTCCGCGCTTCATCAGCTTTTTTTCTTGCTTCTTCCGCTTCCTTTTTCAGCTTTGCTTCATTTTTGATCCTTTCGACGCGGGCTTTTTCTATCGTGTTGTCATTTAGCTGTTTCTGATACTCGTCAGCACTTATTCTTCCTGCCTGATAGTCTGCAGTTACCTGGGCATTCATTTGTTCGAGATATGCCGAATCCGCAGTTGTATATTCCTGTCCTCCATTAACCGATCCGCGGCCGCTTGGCGGAGGAAAAACGGCGAGGGCCTCGGCAGCTGAAGCCGCCTGCTCCGCATCTTTTGCGTCCTGCTCGGCCTTATCTGCAGCGGCCCGTGCCTGATTCGCAAGATTTCTTTTTGCATCTGCGTCTGCTTCTTTTGCCAGGGCAGTTTTTAGAAGATCGTCACAGCCCATCCGAAGTTTTTCGCATGGATCAGTTGAACCGGAAGTGCTCGTATTTATTGTTGTCGGAGCAGCGGGAGCGCCGGGAATGGTCAAAATTACAGGGAGAACTTCGCGATCCTGTGTGCAGGTGGGTTCGCTGCCGCAGGTCTTACAAATAACAAGAACCTGACCCTGATGAGTACCTGCGGCGATGTTTGTAGTATCGAAGAAAACCGGAACTGTGGAGTTCTTGCCGCCCTTGACCTCAACCTCCGTTTTGGTTATTTCAAGAAACGGAACATTTTCAGGCCGGATCTCAAAGTCGTGCTTTTTCTTACACCGGTTTTGTACTGTAATGTTGCTGGGCGCTCTGGTATTCGAATTGAGTGTGACATTCCAGGCCGGAGTTCCCTCTGTGCCTTGTGAAAAAACCGCTGATCCGGAGATCAGCAATAATAAGAAACAATAAATTAGCGATTTGAACATTGAAACTCCCTCCATTGATAGGCTAAAGAGCATTCAACTTCAACTTACTCGCGTCGATAGCCAGGTCTGCTTACGATCCGCCAACAGCAATATTTATGCGTACCATTATTTTTGTCACCAACGCGACGTAAATGATTTCTTTTTTTGCCGAAGAAACCTTACTTTTTTTACCCTGTCATAACAAAAACAAATGCCGGACCTGAGAAAACAGATCCGGCATCGTTTATTCTAATTGATCCGTTCCTATTTTGTAGGGATCTTGATCTCCCTTCCTGAATTCAATCGTGATGTTGTCAGCAGTCCGTTAAACTTGGCAACTTCAACCGGCGACGCCTTGTGCCGCAGAGCAAGTTTTTCAACCGTATCTCCCTGCAGTGCCTTTACAACACGGATATTCGGATCGACGACCGGCCGGGTCGGACGTGAATAGGATGTTTTCTCGACGTTATTTCCGGTTACAGGTACTACGATCCTGCCGGTCGGCGCCTTCATACCGGGATTTGCTTCGCGCAATTCAGCGACCGAAACTCCTGTTCTCCTCGCAATATTGTCCCAGGTTTCTCCTTTTGTGGAGTTAGCCAGTCTTGAAGGATTGTTTGTTGGTTCCGGTATCCGCTTAAAGACTGCTGCGACACCGTTTGCACGTCCCTGCGGGATACGAATGATATAAGGTTCCGGAGGCGTAACATTTGTTCGAAGTTCCGGATTCAGATAGCGAAGATAATTGACGTTTGTATCAGAAGCTTGCGCCAGCAGACTCAAACTGGTTGAGGCAGGCACCCTGATCCGGTCATACGCCAGCGGACGAGCCGGACGAATATGCCCAAAACCGTAGCCGCCGGGATTATTCGCGATAATTATTGTTGCCAGAATATTCGGAACATAATTTCGTGTTTCCTGCGGCAGATAAGGATAAGCCGCCCAGAAATTTCTTACGCCAGCACGCCTGATCGCTCTGTCAACATTACCTTCCCCGCAATTGTATCCAGCGATCGCGAGTTCCCAGTTGCCGCCATATCGGTTTGCGAGAAACCTTAAATACTGAGCCGAAGCACGAGTCGCTTTCTCAAAGCTCTGTCTTTCATCGAGATGAGCGGTTCGTCTAAGACCGTAACGCTGTCCCGTTCCCGGAATAAACTGCCAGAGTCCCGACGCCGATGCCCAGGAAGCCGCCGTCGGTTTCCATGCGCTTTCCACCTGACCAAGCCAGGCGACGTTTTCCGGAACACCTTCCTCACGGAAGATCCTTCGCGCCATCGACATGAACATGCCGGACCGGTAAAGCCCCACTTCCATAGTTCGGCGTCCGCGTCCGCGGTAGTAATTTATAAACTGCTGAACCAAACGGTGCATCTGGAACGAAAACCCGAACGACTGATTCCTTTCAACCGCAACACGAATGTATTCATATTCCTGCTGCGCCTCGGGAGTATCAACATTTATCTCTTCTTCGTTAAGCTGAAGCTTGGACAATTCATCAAGCGGCGAAGGTTCAAATCTTTGCTCGGAGAATCCGATCGTCATTTCCTCTTCCTGAACGGAAGCGGTAGCGTCAGAATTGAGCAGCGGATCAGTTGAACGTTTGATCGGGTTTGTCTGTACAAGCTTGGCAACATCTACGGCTAGGTCATCTTTAATGTTCCATTCGCAAACGGTCGAAAGACTACGGATGTTCGCCGGTTGTGTCGGTGAAGGAAATTCCATTCGGTACACAGTCTCGATCAATTGATTAAAACAAAGGCTGAGCTTTTCATTTCGCTGAACGTTGATTCCGGACATCAGAAATATCTCAACCGATTTGTCGAATTCTTTTCTAGCTTCGGTTCCGCGTCGGTCAAGCATGCTGTACAAACCTTGCTTAAAGTGAATGCCTGAATCCTGAGCGATCTGATCGATCCTTTTCTCCGCACTTTCTACCTGATCGGGCTTCGCGCTGTTTCTTCCACTCGATGTTGTACTGGTGATCTGAGCCTGAATTGAAAATGCTGCCGCAAATAGTATTATCGCAGTTAGCCCGAAAGATTTTCCGAACCGTAAAAATGTATATCTAAATTCCATATAGTTAATCCCTAGGAATTAAACGCTTAAGTAAAAATATTTTATAAATTCAGTTACAACTACAAAACGCCGCACAATACCAAAAGTTCCGAAATTATCTGTTTTGGTATTGAAACGACCAACCTAAA
>JAWKHO010000017.1:0-104452 GCA_041394785.1 Pyrinomonadaceae bacterium
TCGGAAGTCGCCTACGACGAATCGGGTTACAGCGCTGCGACAAAGGGAAACGCGACGCGTGCGCGGACGTGGCTCGATACCAGCAGTTTATGGCTCGAAACTCGCACTAAATACGATTCTTACGGAAACGTCATCGAAACGACCGATCCGAAAGGAAATGTCACGACGACGCAGTATTCCGCCACATACAGCTATGCTTATCCGACATCGGTGACGACACCTGTTCCCGATCCTTCAGGCACTAACGGCTCGAATGCCGCGTTTACATCATCCACTGTCTATGATCTGACGACCGGACTCCCGACATCTTCCACAGATGCCAACGGGCAGACGACCTATATGGAGTACAACGATGTTCTCCTTCGTCCGACAAGAGTCGTCCCGCCATCCGGCGGAGCGATAACCGATACGAGCATACTGATGAAGATCGATTATGATTACGGCACTTCAACAACAAACAACGGTTCATTAAAAGAGCAGGCAATTGCTTTATCAGGATATTCGGGAACGATTGTTCAAAGTTACACATACGGCAATCTCAATCGAATATAATATGCTCAGGAGAATTATTCCGTCGGGCTGAGGTGGAATGAAACAGTTCCTTGCCGCCGATAAGGAAGGTGAAAAAGTGGAGATGTGTAAAAGGAAAGTCACGATCCAATGCGGACGAAGTATCAGGACAGTCGATCATTCCCAAGCAGTTTTTCTCTGTATTTTTCCGGCAGCCTGCGGATATTCTTTTTATGATCGGTAATTACGTGTTTTGTCATTCCTTTTGCGAGGATCGCGCCGTCGGCTTCGCGGAAGACTTCGTAAATAAATTTAAGACTCCTGCTGCGGATCTCTTCGATCGCGGTGCGGATCGTCAGCAAATCTTCATAATGGGCAGGTGAGATATACCGGCATTGCGTTTCGGCGACGACCATTTGCAGATCATCCTTATCTTCCATTTCCAGATACGAAAAGCCCCGCGCGCGGCAGAGGTCGCTTCTTCCGAGTTCAAACCAGACATAATAATTTGCGTGGTGAACTATCCCCATTTTGTCGGTTTCCGCGTATCGAACGCGGACCACGGTTTCATCCCACATAATGTTGATAAGTTAGTTTTACAAAAGGATTTAGTCAAATTGAAGTTATGACCTTTGGAAACTTGCGTCATCATCTAATGACGGGCAAAATAAGACGTTATGTCTGATGACGGCAAAGTAATAGTCAGCAATCGGAACGCTTTTCACGAATACCATATCATCGATAAATATGAAGCAGGTATCGCGCTTGTCGGGACCGAAGTGAAAAGCATCATGGCGGGAAAGATCCAACTCAAGGAATCTTACGTAAGCGTGAAAGAAGACGAAGTCTGGTTGATCAACGCGCACGTCTCACCGTATTCTCACGGAAACCAGCAGAATCACGAACCTTTACGCACACGAAAACTGCTGCTTCATCGCAGAGAGATCGAAAAACTAAAAAAAGAAACTACTCAAAAGGGAATGACTCTCGTAGTGACAAAGGTTTACTGGAAAAATGGTCGGATAAAGTTTGAGGTCGGAATTGCGAAAGGTAAAAAACTCTATGATAAACGCGAAACGATGAAACAAAAGACGATCGACAAAGAAACAAGCAGACAGTTGAAAGACGCGCGCGGATAAGTTATAGATATAGGGTTTAAGACAATCGTAGAACACCAAAAACAAAACCAATACAATTGAGGAAAATTAATGAAATCTCTGGCAATTAATAAGAATTTTAGTGATGCAAAAGCCGACGGCCTGGCGGTCGCGGTTTTCAAAGGGGAAAAGGGGACGTCCGGGCTTTTAAAGGACCTCGATAAGGTTTCGGGCGGAGTGATATCGGCCGTCTTAAAAGACGACGGGTTTGAAGGAAACAAAGGGGAAACAGCGGTTGTACGGCATAAGACCGGAAGGATCCTGTTGATCGGTGCCGGTGAGGAAAAGGATTATTCCGCCTCTGATGTCGCTGTTGTTTCGGGTACGGCCGCGCGTTCTCTCCGCGAACTCGGCTGTAAAAGTTTTGCGCTTGCACCGCGCAGTAAAGCAAGTGCAACGGCGGTCGCGGAAGCTGCGATGCAGGGCGCGATCACAAGCCAGTTTGAACTCGATAAATATAAGACAAAAGACAAGAAGGATAAGGTGATCGACAAGCTCGTGTTGTTCATTGACGGCGGCAGCGCAGCCGAGATGAAAGCCGGTCTTTCGAGAGGAGAAGCTCTTGGCGAATCGATGAACTTTACACGCGAACTCGCCAATGAACCGCCGAATATTCTGACGCCGACGGAGATGGCAAACCGTGCCAAAGCGATGGCGAAAGAGGTCGGACTGACCTGTCAGATCCTCACGGAAGCTCAGATGCAGAAGCTCGGAATGAATTCACTTCTCAGCGTATCGCGCGGTTCTGAAGAGCCGGCAAAAATGATCGTATTGAAATATACGCCGAAAAAGAACACGGGCAAAAAAGGCGAGCTCATTTCGTTTGTCGGAAAGGGCGTGATGTTTGACACCGGCGGTATCTCATTGAAACCTTCGGCAAACATGGACGCAATGAAATACGACATGACGGGCGGGGCTACTGTTCTCGGAGTTATGAGAAGTGTGGCGCTTCTCAAACCGAGCGTTCCGGTTCTCGGCATCGTCGGCTGTGTTGAAAATATGCCTGACGGGAAAGCCTCGCGCCCGAGTGATGTTGTAACGGCGATGAACGGCAAAACGATCGAGATCCTCAATACCGACGCGGAAGGACGTCTTGTTCTGGCTGACGCCGTTGCCTACGCAGAAAAACAGGGTGCAACGACGATCGTCGATATGGCGACTCTGACGGGCGCCGTGATCGTCGCGCTTGGCGAACTGAATACCGGTATCATGGGTAATGATCAGGAGCTCGTAGATTCGATCATTGCCAGCGGAAAAGAAATGGGCGAAGGATTCTGGCAGCTTCCGGTGGGCGAAGGCTACAGCAAGCAGATCAAATCCGATATCGCTGATGTGAAAAATATCGGAGCGAAATCTCAGGCCGGGACGATCGCCGGTGCCGTGTTTATTCAGGAATTTATCGACAAAGCAAAATGGGGACATCTCGATATCGCCGGAACCGCCTGGGCGGACAGCGGGAAACCGCACCGTTCTAAAGGTCCGACGGCTGTTGCTGTCAGAACGCTTGTCGATCTGGTGGAGAAATCTCAATAGGCATAGCCTGAAATTTGATTTCTGCAGTTTTAGAAACTTTGAAAGGTCAATGCTATAATTTCGGCATTGACCTTTTTTGCGGCAAAAATTTGACATACCGGCGTCAAATTTTATCTAATTCGATAATTCTTATCGGTTTCAGCACTTTTTTCGAAGAATCTTATGACATTAACAAAAGAGAATAAGTTTAATCTGCTGTTGGTATGCGCGATCCTGTTTATTCTGATCGGCTGTGCCTGTCCGAATAACGGAAACGAGGAAAACGACGGCAGAGATCCCGATACGAAACGGACCGAAGAAAGCGACAGCAAGAATTCCAGCGAGAAGAAGGATGAAGGTGACTTCAAAGTTGAATATACCGGAGTTGAAAATCCGAGATATGAAGCGATCGACCGTTCGATCAGGGAAAGCAAAACGCTTGAGAAAGCTGCGGATAAATTAAACCGTTCGCTCAGTCTGCCTCACGACATTCCGCTACGTGCGCAGGATTGCAAAACGGCAAATGCTTTTTACAATCCAAAAGACAGGTCGATAACGGTCTGTTATGAGCTGATGGAATACTTCTACCGGATCTTTAAGAGCGCCGGAGACACCGATGCCAGGGCAAAAGAACGCATGAATAAGGCGACGACATTTATATTCCTGCACGAATTGGGTCACGCTTTGATCGACGGATACGAACTTCCGATAACGGCTAACGAGGAAGACGCAGCCGACAGATGTTCGTCTTATATCTGCATCGAGGAACTCGGCGAAAACGGCGTCGAAGCGGTCATCGCAGCGTCTGAATTTTTTGCACTTCAGTCAAAATACGGAAATAAAGACGCTAAGGAAATGGCTGATGAGCACCTGCTGAATGAACAAAGATTTTTTAATTCGCTCTGTATGATCTACGGCTCGGATCCCAATAAATACAGCGGTATTGTGACAAACGGGCTGCTTCCGAAAGCAAGAGCGGTTCGCTGCCCGACGGAATATACCCGAACGGCGAACAGCTGGGAAAGTCTTTTGAAACCCTGGCGAAAAGATTAACAATTTGATCAATAAATGAACTATTCGAGGAGAAATATGAAGAAATTTCTGAACGGTCTTGTAAATGGCGGGAGTTCCTTGTCAAACGGTTTTATCGCGCTTGTGATAATTGGATTAATTGCCCTGGGCTGCACCTGCAATAAGGATCTCGGCTTAAGCAGCGATTCTAATTCTTCGAGCGACAAGAAAACGGAAACAAGCGGCGACGATCTTTTCGGCGATAAGAAGTCTGAAGATAAAGAGAAGGAAAAAGAGGAATACTCTAAAGACAAAGTTCCGAGCAGCGATGCTTCTCAGGAGATCGCCAAAACAACGCTTCTCAATTTTAACGACGCGGTGACAAGCGGTGATTTTTCCGATTTTCACAAGACGATCGCAAAGAGCTGGCAGCGAAGCTCGCGTCCGAGCACTTTTGAGAAAGGCTTTAGCGAATTTATCGAGAAGAAAGTAAATATCGGTGCGATCCGTTCACAGGAAGCTGACTTTTCACCCTCGCCGAAGATCGACAAAAAATACGGCCAGCAGGTTCTATTTCTTGAAGGACGGTATGATATTCGTCCGCGTCCGGTGAAGTTCAAGCTTGAGTATATCTTTGAAGATGACGACTGGAAACTTGTCCTTATCGACGTAAACACGAAGTAAGAATCGGTTAAAGTTTTTTGGAAGCAGAGACTGCCGCGAAACCGGCCGTCTTTGCTTTTTTTTACCTTCAAAGTTAAAATTTTTTTACACTTAGAAACCAATTCCGATAAAACAAAATCTATGAAAATCCACGAATATCAGGGAAAGGAACTTTTAAAACAGTATGGAGTTCCGGTTCCAAACAGCATCGTTGCGAGAACTGCAGAAGAGGCTGAACAAGCGGCACGTGATCTCGGTACCGATGTAGTAGTTGTGAAAGCTCAGATCCACGCCGGCGGCCGCGGAAAGGGCGGCGGTGTTAAGCTGGCGAAATCGCCGGAAGAAGCGAAAGAGATCGCATCTCAGATGCTCGGCATGAACCTCGTCACGCATCAGACGGGTCCAGAAGGACGCGAAGTTAAAACGCTTTTGATCGAAGAAGGTCTGCCGATCGATCAGGAGTTTTATCTCGGTATTACGCTCGACCGTGCTACCGGAAAGAACGTATTTATGGCTTCATCGGAAGGCGGTACGGAGATCGAAGAAGTGGCCGCCGCTACGCCGGAAAAGATCCTCAAGGAAACCATCGAACCGGGCATCGGTCTGCAGTCTTTTCAGGCGAGAAATCTCGCGTTTGGACTGGGGCTTCCAAAAGAACTGATCGGGCAGGCTGCAAAATTTATGATGTCGCTTGCCAATGCGTATGAAAAAATGGACGCGACGATTGTCGAGATCAATCCGTTCCTGAAGACCTCTGACGGACGCCTGATCGCGCTTGACGCAAAAGTGAATTTTGACGGCAACGCGATGTTTCGTCATAAGGATTATCCCGAACTGCGGGATCTGAATGAAGAGGAACCGCTTGAGATCGAAGCTTCAAAATCCGATCTCAGCTATATAAAACTGGACGGAAATATCGGATGCATGGTAAACGGCGCAGGTCTCGCCATGGCGACGATGGACATCATCAAGCATACCGGCGGAGAACCGGCAAACTTTTTGGACGTCGGCGGCGGTGCGTCGCAGGAACGGGTTGAAGATGCGTTCCGGATCCTTCTGGCGGATGAAAATGTAAAAGCCGTTTTGATCAATATTTTCGGCGGCATCGTCAGATGCGATATGGTCGCGCTTGGCGTTGTTGCAGCGGCAAAGAATCTTGGGGTCTCGATCCCGATCGTGGCAAGACTTGCCGGAACAAACGTCGAAGAAGGAAAACGTGTGCTCGACGAATCGGGGATCAACATCATTTCGGCGGACGGAATGAAAGATGCGGCTGAAAAAGTAGTAGCCGCCGCAGCGTAAAACGTCGGACCGCGGGCATCCCTGCCCGCCTGCTGCGAAGCAGCAGTATCCCTGTCAGCAGCCCTCTCCCTGACAATCAAGCTGGGGACACGCGCAGATGCCGTCCCTAGCGGACGGCCTGCCGATGCTGGCACGACCACGGGAGCCCTCCCTTACGGACGGGCTGCGGACGCGACTATTATTTAAACCAATACGGCGTTTTCTTCGTCCATGGGGATCTCGGGAATCTCTTGTGAAGAATATCAAACGCCTGCTTTGAATATGTCTCAGTATCCGGATCCGTACAGCCGTATCGGGTCGATCTGACCGCAAGATGCAGCAGTTCCGGAACATCACGGTAACGCATATTCGCATTTGCAAATTGAACGGCCTTTCGGGCAAGATATGTGGCCGAGTCTCCGGCATCCTTCATCTTCTTTAGTTCATTCGCCGCAGCGCCTTTTTGTGCAGCCGTCAAAAACTCGGGATACGCATCCGGATAACGGAAGTCATAATGATCGTATCGTGAAAATGTCTCATCGCTTGAATCGGGTGCACACCACCAGTTGCCTCTGATGCTGTCAATGGATTGCGTTTCGGTCGAACCTCTCCCCATTCCCACAGGAACATAGGGCTGGATCACAGGATATTTCAAGATAACCATCATCGCGCGGGCTTCCGAATCGAGCGCCGTCCTGGCAGTGGCGTAACTTGTAACTTCGGGCGCAAACTCTTTTCGATATTGAACCAATAGCGGGGCGAAGCGTTTTTCTGTCTGCTTATCTCCAAGAATTACCGAACGCGTCCAGACAGCGGAAACCAGAAAACTCTTCAAATGCTCCGGAAGTCCGGGTTCGACTGCTGCTTCGGCGAGGAGAGAAAGGGGCATTTTTTCGTTAAGAAATGCGACGGCATCGTAATCAAACATTGTTCGCGACTGCCACGGCTGCAATTCTTTCATATCGCTCAGATCATCGCCCTGTTCATTGCCGTCATCACTCCAGACAAACGTCGCCGGTTTACGCTGAGCAAATTTCAAAAACTCGCTCAGGTTTTCAGCAAGCACCATTTTTTGAGAATAAAACTGGTTTTGTG
Source organism: Pyrinomonadaceae bacterium (assembly GCA_041394785.1). Classification (GTDB taxonomy): domain Bacteria; phylum Acidobacteriota; class Blastocatellia; order Pyrinomonadales; family Pyrinomonadaceae; genus Aridibacter. The sequence continues at coordinate 7,230 of JAWKHO010000017.1, forward strand.
ATGAAACAGGGAGTGACGAAAAATTGTCGGAAAGCACCTGATCGACGGCCGACTTTGCTTCGGCCCGGCGGTCCGCGTCGATCAGGAGCCGTATCTGATGATACCGGACCGTTGCATAGGCAGAAGTGCCTGATCTTACTTTTGAAGCCTCGGTGATCAGTTCGCCGGTTTCGGGATCGTTTTTTGAAGCTTTGCTGATCGCCGCGGCCAGCCAATGCGGTTTTCCCGTTTCTTTCCAGCGGTCAAACGAATGTCTGAAACCATCGGCAGACTGATAGGTATAGAGCCAGTCTGTCAGATCATCAGTGCGAAGGTCGGCCGGAATATCGCGGAGCTTCAGTTGGTATTCATAGTCGTAACTTTGTCCGGATGCTTCGGCTTCTTTCTGGTCGCGCTGGCGGCCGACGTCCGAGGCTTCATTTTCGGTTTGATCAAGGAGCCAGATATAGTCCGTCAGATCGTTGAAAATATTTGTATTCTCTTCTTTTTCCGCAAGTTTCAGACCTAATTCTGAGCGGCGTTTGAGAGGATCCGAGCGATATTTAATAAGGTTTATCAAGCGCAGTGAAGAAGCATGAAAATTCTGCATTTGCGGATCGGCGAGGACATCCCTTAGCTGTGTCTCTGCCTTCGCAAGCAGATCTTTCTTCCTAATTTCCAGGTTTTCATCGGCTGTGTCGGAATCGTTTCCAAGAAAGCTGGCCTCACGAATATAAGTTCTCACGACGACATACTTCGCCGTTTTTTTCCAATCCGAATTATCATCCGCGGCGATCGCCTCGAAGCTGCTTCTCGCTTCCGGCATTTTTGAGCTATAAAACTGTGCGGCGGCGATCTGATATTTACGGTCTTTTCTGAGCCATTCCGGAGCTTCGGCGCCGGCTTCTTCGGGGATCTTTCCGTCTTCGCTGCAATTTGAAAAAACAATATCCTGTCCGGCAACCCAGGCCTTCACGTCTTCTGAGATCCCGTATTTCGCGATCCTTTGTTCAAGTGTATTTGCGGCAGTGTCAAAAGAATCTCCGAGACAATTCGTATAGTAATAATAACTGTCGGGGATGCTTTTATCGGTGTCGATCTTCTGATCCGCCTGGATCACTTTGGCCCGCGACTTCAGCCACTTGTTCAGATAATCCTGTTCGGTCATTTTCTTATCATCGGCTTTGGATGATTCTGAAGATTGATTCTCCTGCCAGTGCGTACCGATCCGGTGATTCATCGCGGCAACTACCTGGCGGCGTTCGCTGTCTGTAAACGGCAGACCGTTTAAATGCCGGTAAAAGACAAAAAGGGAAATTCGCCCGTAGGAATTTGGAACCGCTCCGGTTTTTCCCATCGCATAATCGCTTAACGGATAACTGCCGTGTTTTGTAAATTGAAATATCGGCTCGACCGTAAATGGTCCGCAGGCAAAGACCGCGAACATATTTCCATACAGGAATGTGAATACTAAAAATGCTGATATACAAAAACGACAAAATTTATTCATAACTGTTTATTATCCTCAAGCGATTCTAAAGCTGATCTTTTCCATGGTCTCGAATTAAAATAAAATACTCTCCGGTCTTTTCTGAGCGCCGCATCGATGTTTTGATCGACGGATAAACCGTAGCTCCCGCGACACAGCGGTTCCTTCCAATCGAGTCCTTTCGCCAGGTAAGAACGGATCAGCCGGTCATCCTTGCCCATATCGAATACCATCGGAACGGCCTCATCGATCGGAAGATCCCCAAACCAGCGGTCATCAATACACCACGAACCAAGAGCGGTAATTGTCAAAGGAAAATCTTTTGGAATTTCACGGCGAAGTTCAAGAATTAACTGCCGGTAGAACTTGCGTTCAGATGTGGTGACGTCAAAATCGAGCTGGATTGCTTTAACATCCGGCAATTCGAGTGATTTTTTAATCTGCGCGACGAGTTCGTGGCGTTGATGACTCGACAATTCTGGAGTATTTCCGGTTTTGTTAGTTTCGATCCGCGAAACCGCGATCAGGTATGTTCCGTCGGAAACATTTAGGGGCTGGCGTCTGGGAATTCGGACAACACGGTCATCATACAAAACAAGCGTCTGCGCCAGAAACGCGACGCCGGTACTCGCTTTGTCAATAAACCTAAGATCCTCAGGACGTTCCCATGCCCACAGAACAGTACGGTGACTGTCCTGATTCTTTATTACCGGCTGTTTCTTCATACGGATACACGACGATCCGGATAAGAAGATGAATAGAATAACCAGTAGTTTTATCGCCGGTTTTGAGCGTGGGTGAAAATCCGCAGATGACATATACCTCACAAATATACTTTTTTTTGGAATGCGTGACTAGAGTAAAACGCTTTGATTTGTTATATTTTACGTTCTGAATCACCATTCATTTTATCGAGGAACACAATGATCGAACGCGAACAGTTGGAAATGGATATCGTTTTTGTCGGAGCAGGTCCGGCAAACTTAGCCGCTGCCTATCATCTGAAAAAACTAATAATAGAACATGATGAGATGATCGCAGCAGGCAAGCGTAACGGAAAGCCGATCGGAGATATCGAGATCGGGATAATCGAAAAAGGTTCGCGCGTTGGTGCACATATTTTGTCCGGTGCGGTGATGGATCCGAAAGCGATCCGTGAGCTGATGCCGGATTTTCTCGAGCAGGGATGTCCGGTTGATGCCGCGGTGACCAGTGATGCCGCTTGGTATCTGACCAAAAATAAGAAGATCGCAGCACCGGTGACACCGCCGCCGCTTAAGAACAAAGGCAAATATATGGTTTCGCTGAGCCGGCTTTGCGAATGGCTTGCCGAGAAATGTGAAGAGCTTGAGATAAATATTTTCCCTGAGTTCCCGGGCTCTGAAATGCTTTACGACGAAAATGACCGTGTGATCGGCGTCAGAACGGGTGACAAAGGGATCGATAAGGACGGAAACCAAAAAGGGAATTTTGAACCGGGGATCGATCTTCTCGCAAAAGTAACGGTTCTTGGTGAAGGCTCGCGGGGGTCGCTGACAAAACAGATCATGCAGCGCCTTGATCTCGATAAAGATAAGGAAGCTCAGGTTTTTTCACTCGGTATAAAAGAGCTTTGGGAAGTACCGGCAGAAAATTTCGAAGAAGGGTTGGTCGTCCACACGCTTGGATTTCCCTCAGACACAGATACGTACGGCGGCGGCTGGATTTACGGATTGAAGGATAACGTGATCAGTATCGGATATGTTACCGGTCTCGATTATCTTGATCCGAAGATCGATCCGCATGCCGAATTTCAGAAATTCAAAACGCATCCCGAGATCGCAAAGATCCTTGCCGGCGGGAAAATGATAAAGTATGGCGCGAAAACGATAAATGCCGGCGGATATTACACGATGCCCCGGCTTTATTCCGACGGTGTAATGCTTGTTGGGGATACGGCCTCTTTTCTGAACGCGCAGCGGATCAAAGGGATCCATACCGCGATGAAGAGCGGAATGCTCGCAGCTGAAACGATCTTGCTTGCGCTTGAGCGCGAAGACTTCTCGTCAAAGACCCTCGGCGAATTTGAAGCGAAGGTCAAACACAGCTGGATCTACGATGAGCTGTACGCTGTCAGAAATTTCCATGCGGCGTTTCAAAAGGGGCGCTGGTCAGCTCTGATCAATAGCGGACTGCAGTTTGTGACCGGCGGACTGGCCTGGGGTTTTATGCCGAAGGAGCATCATGATCCCGGCCATGAGCGGATCCAAAAAATGGGCGAATATGAAGAAGCACGTCCGAAACTGGCAAACGGAAAGCGGTATGATGAACTGACCTTCGACAAGGAGTTGACGTTTGATAAAGTGACCGACGTCTTTCATGCCGCGGTCTCTCACGATGAAGATCAGCCGTCGCATCTTCATGTTCTGGATACTGAAATATGTGCAACCCGCTGTGCGGAAGAGTACGGAAATCCGTGTGAGAAATTTTGTCCGGCTGCCGTTTACGAAATGGAAGAAAATTCGGCAAACGGCCGTAAGGAATTAAAAGTAAACTTTTCAAACTGCGTCCACTGTAAAACGTGCGACATCATGGATCCGTATCAGATAATCAACTGGGTGACGCCCGAAGGCGGAGGCGGTCCGGACTATAAGGGAATGTGACCGGCCCCTGATACCGCTTTATTTTTCGTTTCGGTAAATGAAAGGGAATTTATTCATCATCAGTTCGCCTTCGGGCGGCGGAAAGGGAACCCTGATCCGGGAATTGCTGAACCGCGTCCCGGATCTTGCTTATTCGGTCTCGTACACAACGAGAAGCATCAGGGACGGCGAAGAGAACGGGAAGGATTATTTCTTTGTCGCGGAGGAAGAATTCCGTCGGCTGATCGAAAACGATGCCTTTCTCGAACATGCCGTCGTTCACGGCAATCATTACGGAACCTCAAAAGAAAAGGTGGAATCCCGGCTCGTCGAAGGAAAAGACGTTATCCTTGAGATCGACGTAAAAGGAGCAGAGATCGTCAGGGAAAAAGCTCCGCATGCGATCGCAATTTTTATACTTCCGCCTTCATTTAGAAAACTATCAGACAGATTGACGGAACGTAACACCGAAACACAGGAAGCTTTCAAGGTTCGTCTAAATAATGCAAAGCAAGAAGTTAAGGCTGCAGAAGGCTTTGATTATGTCGTCATCAACGACGAAATCGAAAAAGCCGTGAAAGAATTGGAATCGATATTTCTTGCCGAAAGACTCAGGCCGATTAGACAAAGAGCCGCAATACGCGATATTCTTAAGTCTTTTGATATAGCAGACATTGATTAGTATCGGAGAATAAACAAATTATGGTAGATGATTTTGATTTGAACGACGAGCCTGAAGAACAGGAAATTGCCGATGTGGTCGTTGACCCGAAAGATATTCCCGAGATCGATTCAAAATATCGTCTTATCCTTCTTGCCGCACAGCGCGCAAAACAGATCCAGCGCGGGGCACGCGTCAGGGTTGATCTTGACCGGAGAAAGGTAAAACCGACGACGATCGCGCGGGCGGAATTTAAGGCGCAAAAGGTTAACTTTGAGATCCTGAAAGAAAAGAAATAGATACGGCTAATTGCTGAGACCTTCGTTTTGATCTAAAAGCCACTTCGGAAACTCCGAAGCGGCTTTTCTGGCTTCTATCTCGTGCGGAATCTCAAGATACGAATCAAACCAGCTTCTCAGATCCCACTTTTCTTTTTTTCTGAAGATCCGCCAAAAATCACGCGCGTAGTTAAAAAGAAATCGCAGCGATCCTTTACGCCGGTATTGGACAACATGTGCGATCTCGTGCGCCATCAGCGTTTTCGGGATCCGCAGCAGACTCTGTTTGTCGCGCTCGGCCAGTCTCGGGTTTATAAAAATATGACGGCCAAACGTGATCCCGTCGACCATCAGCACATTTGTCAACAGCCGTGACCCGCGTCTGACATAGACTTCGATCACGGGAAACTCTTCGCGCCTGCACAATCCGAGATCAGAGAAAAAATCCGCAAACAATTGCTGAGTGTTTTGCGAAAGCTGCATTCTTATTCCACATTCTGGATCTGTTCGCGGATCTTTTCAATGTCCGCCTTCATCGCCAGAGCAGCTTCCTTTACGACCATGTTTTGGGTTTTCGAACTTATCGTGTTTGCTTCACGGTTCAATTCCTGCGTTAGAAAATCAAGACGTTTGCCAACCGGTCCGTCTTCCCCGAGGATCGCAAAGAATTGTTCGACGTGGATCTTCAAACGCGTGATCTCTTCCGAAATATCGCTCTTATCTGCCAGATAGGCGACTTCCTGTGCAAGCCGCGCCTGATCGATCTCGATCTGTGAATCGGATCGTGACAGAAGTTTTTCGATCCGTTTTGTCAGACGCTGAAAATATTCCTCAGCTACACTTTCGCTTTCGCTCTCGATCGCCGGCATTTGCGATGTGATGTTTTCAAGCAGCGATGAGAGATCTGTTTTAAGAGAATTCCCTTCATTTTCGCGCATCACTTCAAGACAGCCGAGTGCTTCAGAAACAGCATCTTTTACGCCTCGCGCAAATCCCTCGCTGAGATCATCCTTTTTTGTCTGGATCGAATTGGGTAGCCGGGCTATTACATTGAGATCGGGTTCTCCGGAAAGTGAATATTCGTTCTGAATTTCCTTCAGCGTCGAAACATAGCCGGAAATAAGGGGCCGGTTAAGCTCATAGACAACGTCAGATGTTTTCTCATAATTTATGTTTACATCGACGCGTCCGCGTGAAAGACGGTCTGAGATCAGTTTTTTTATGTCGGATTCGAGGCTCTGCAGTTCGCTTGAAAGCCTTAAATTTACATCCAAAAAACGGTTGTTAACGGTTTTTATTTCTGCTGATACTGAAAAGTTTTCTCCCGACGCTTCACCGCGCCCGAAGCCTGTCATTGATTTCATGATTTGCTGATAATTATTTTAAAAATCGATATTTTGTTAAATTCTATGTGCTGTGACCGCCGAACGGATCCATCTACGATCCCGACCTGATTGCCGGAACCCGAAAAGGTAACTCTATCAAAACGTTAGATCAGGTTCTCAGCTGATCGATCGAAATACAGCCAGCAGCATCAGGAAGAATATTATCAAACCTATTATCGATATCACCAGACAGCCGATCTTGATCTTGCTGTACGGGCGTTCTCCCTGGACCTCGCCGGTTCTCCCGTTGATTATTATCTGGTAAACCTTGTTATTAAATTTATACGCGCCGGCATAAACCGGAACCAGAATGTGTTTAAACGTTACATTTGAATAACTTGTATCAAGATAGTCGATCTGCTGGCGGTCGCCGCCGATGTCGTTTGTAACGTCACGGCGGATCACCCCGTCAGCAAAGACCTGAAATTTTTCGTAGCCTTCTTCGAGACTAACCTGATATGTTTGCGCCTTGTGACCAGAAAGATACGCGGGATCGTAGGATGCCAGCGCTTCAAAGTCCCATTTCAGCCGATCGATATATTTTGGCAGTACGGATGTCGTTGCCGGAACCGGTACATCGTCAAAATGTCTCGAAACCTCTCCCGAAGTCGCGTACCAGTTGGTTTTGGTTCTCGTCCCGCGCTGTTCCTTACCTTCGGAATCTGTGTAGGTATAACTTTCCTGATAATCTTCGCCGCGCTGTCCGGTATAACTGCTGTCGGTGTCGGCATCAAAGGTCCAATACGGAAGATAGATACTTTCGGCGCGGTCATGCTGCGCCATGGTTTTCAGTTTGTTCGGTGCAAACCAGCGCGAACCGGTCCAGCTTTTCAGTGACGCGATGGCAGTCTTGTTTTCGACGCTGAATGGCAAAACGCCTTCAGGCGCGACTAGCGGATCGGCAACTTTCGGCTGTGCGACGATCTTGGCCGCGCAGAAATCACAGTTTGTCGCGGTTTCAGGCGGGATGAAAGTAACCGTTGCACCGCAGCTGTCGCACGAAACCTGCATCGCATCTTTGGCCAGCGGCTGAAGTCTTTCGGACTCGGACCTTAGAAAACTCGTAAAGTCCCGTTCAACAATATCTGCAAGGTTTGTTGCGATCGTTTTCTTTGTATCGCAATACGGACATGCCAGTTTGCCGACCTTTGGGTCGAAGATCATATCGGCACCGCAATTTTCACAAAGGTGCCGGTTGATCTTGTTTTCATCAATTTCGGGGTTATTTTCCATACTTTGTTCGCAATTCTATCTGAACTCTCCGAAATTTCAACCACATATACTAGTAGGGAGAATCCAAATATTGTGACAGATCATTTTGCGATCCGCAATTTCATCAGCCAGTCAAGCCATTTATATTTCAATGCTTTAGGTGAAAGGTGTTCCGAGATCCCGATCCCTTTGCGCGGCTTCCCGTCGTTAAGCGAAAGGGTCATCTCGCTCAGAAATCTTAAATAAAAAAGCGAAGAATCGACGATATTGTTCTGTTTTACGCGCAGCCGAGTATTATCACCGGAGTGTATCTGAAGTCTTTCCGGGTATTTTAATCCCAGAATAGTGCGGGAAAACCCCTGCGCGGTTGAGGTTGCGGGATTTGTTGAAAGTTCGCCTTCGCGTGCAATAAAAAGATTTGTTATCGGCTCTTCGCAATCAGTTTCCTGATAAGTGAAATATACTGCGGTGCAGTCCGGAAAGTGAACCCGGCCGCGCTGCCACGATTTGACAGTGTTTGGAAGCCAGCGGTCGTCCGAATTATGATCGTGGTAGCCCGTGCCGCGGAAATTTATTTCATCCGAAGTACTTCCGTTTTTATTGACGAGAGTGATCTTTCCGGTGACGTCGGAACGCGGTGCGACCATATTCCAGTGGTGCGTGTCTTGCTCCAAACAGTGTTTGTCCGGCGTAAAATCGCTTTCGATCGATAACCATTCAAAATTAGCAGTTAATCTGGTCCGGCGGTCGAGCTGCGTATCGATCGAAATCAAATAGCCGGTGCCGTACGGAGCCGATTCGGCGCGAAACGTATTATTTCCGATCCTGCATTCGGGTGAATCAGGATTTGTTTCAAAATCATTTACCGAATACTCATTTATGATCCGGTAGACGGCTTTCCCGTTTTTATAGTAGATAAAAGCGATCGCCGGAAAACTTGCGATCTCCGTGTGACCATTCGTTTCGTGGATCGCGTGATCGATCGAACGCCGGCTCGCGGAATTATAATTTGGTGAGAAGATAAAATTGTCCAAAAACGTGATCACGACGGCTTCATTTCCGTTGTCGCTGAGCGCGTCAAAATACCACCATTCGTATGCTTCCTGCTTTTTTTTCGGATGCCAGACGTCACCCGAAACGCTCGATGAGAACGTAAACTTACCTTGCAAAAGTTTTTTCGCAGAAGCAGCCATCACAGTTTATCGTTTGCACGTTGAATCAATTAAGGAAACACCGAGAGCATCTCAAATAAACTAAATTTCCGCAACTTCTTTCACCTGCCGAGCCCTTAATTAAGACCCCTGTTTCCCAAACGGGAAGTTGCCCGATATACCGGATTCTGATGAAATAACATCGTGAGAAAAAAGATCCGGATTTTTGAGCGAGAATTTTCGCGTCATCATGACGAACTGTGGCAGCTCGTGGCTGAAACGTCCGATCCGGTTCTGTTCCGCAAACCGGTTGAAAACCCTGCGTTTCTTTCCTTTGGCGAGCTGGCATTGCGGAGTGCCGGCAGGGTTGAACAGACGTTTGGCGGGCTGACATCGAGACTGTGGGATGATCCGTTTGAATGGACGCTTCCTGAAGAACTGTCGGGCGGCGAGAAAATTCTGGAGTATTTCAAAGAAGTAGAAGCGACGCGCGACCGCGGCTTTCGGTTTCTCAGATCAGATGACGATCTGTTGCGCGAGATACCTTCTCCGGAGAAAATAAGAACGATATTTGAGATCCTTCTCGAAACCATCATTGAGGCCCGGAAATATGAGCAGCGTGCACGGTTAACACGGGATTTGATGATCAAAAATTGAGGTTTTATGGCATTGTCCGAACTCTTTAAAGTCTGAAAGCGTAACAAGTGAAAGACCTGCTGCGGGTTTTCATTTAGCAGCATTCCGTTTTTGGATTTATTCCGAATTAAATGTGCCAAACCAAAATGTTGCAGTTTTGGTAAATATTGCGTAAACCTATATTATTCGTTCGTGAGGCTTGCTGCGGTCATGTTTGATCAGTGCGGTCCGAAACTAAAACAGAAAGATTAAAAGTGAATATTATGTATTGTCCAAGGTGCGGTCAGGAGCAGGTTTCAGGGGATTTACGGTTTTGTCCGGGATGCGGACTGCAGATGGGGCTGATCGCGGAAATTCTGGCACACGGCGGGAGTCTGCCGCAATTGGCCGAGCTCGCCAAAAAGAGAAAATTTTTCACGAGGAAAAACGGCGTCTTTTTCGGCGTCACATGGTTTATCTTCTTTGTCCTTATAATCACGCCGTTCTGGGGAATAATGGATGTTGAGGAAATGGCAGGTCTTTCGGCGATCCTCGGTGTGTTTGGAAGTCTGCTGATAATGTTGTTCTCGCTCTTTATGCTTCCTTCTGAAAAGTCTTTCTCGATGGATGCTTCTTTGATGCAGGGAAACTTGCACAACCGCTCTGGCCTCCACGGTGGAAATATAAATCAAACTGCACTACCTCCGCAGCAGACGCAAAGCGCGCAGGACTATGTTTCTCCGCAAGCCGGAATGTGGAAAGCACCTGACACGGGCGATCTGGCCGGTAGAGGCAGCGTGACGGAAAATACAACAAAGCTACTTAAAAAAGAAGGCGACCGGGAGTAATCCGGACTAATTAGGAACCGACGGAGTTAAATATGTTTTGTCCCAGATGCGGTCAGCAGCAGTTAAATTACAATACGAGATTTTGTTCGCAGTGCGGATTTTTGATGAATGGAATGGCGGAAGTGGTCGTCCGCGGCGGACTTCCAGCGGAAACCGCCGAAGGCAGCGCCGCTGATGCAGAATCGCCCAGAAGGAAGGGGATCCGGCAGGGCGGATTATTGATGCTCTCGAGTTTTATCCTCGTACCGCTCTCCGTTATGTTTACGATAATGCTGAACGTAGAACCGTTTGGCGTAGTCATTACGGCTTTGCTTACATTTTGGGGCGGCTTTTTGAGGATCCTCTATGCGGCAATTTTTCAATCCGGTACACCGACGACAGAGGATCTCGGTTTTTTTCAATCACTCCGGCGTGACCTGACGGGCAAACAATATCAGACAAAGGCGCTTCCCGAAAGATTTCCGGGCGGTGCGGTATCGGATTTCGAAAGTCCGGGAGTCGGTAAATGGAGAGAAACAAATGATTTGCAGCCCGTATCCGATGAACTTTTCAGATAATTTGTAAAAAACCCGAAAATTGCTTCTTTCCGTCAATGGCGCTACAATTTTTGAAAGCGAAAAACTTTCGAAAATGCAGCGGGTCCGTTCCTCAATCTGTTTCAGACACAAATTAGCTTCAGTAATCCTTTTTTTACTGGTGTGCAGTTCCGCTCTGCATGCTGAAAATCCGCTTACCACCAGGAAATCTCCGGACCTTTTTGATCTTGCCAAGCCTTCTCTCAGCCATTTTACGAGTGACGACGGTTTACCGGTCAACGGTGTTATGACCATTGAACGGGATAACCGCGGGTTTGTCTGGTTTGGTACGCAGGACGGGGCGGCTGTTTTTAACGGATACAACTTTTCCGTAGTAGATATGCCGAACCGCAGCGTTTCCAACTATATCTATGACATTCTGGCAGCCCGTGACGGAAGTATCTGGTTTGCAACAAGCAGCGGTGGCGTCCACAAACTAAAAGACGGCGGCTGGACGACTTACGATGTCAAATCCGGTTTGGCAAGCGACGAAACACGCGTCTTATTCGAATCCTTTTCCGCCGACGGTAAGCAGATCATCTGGATCGGAAGACGCGATGGGTTGAGCAAACTTGTTGACGGGGCAATAGAGAATTTTGATGAAAAAGACGGACTACCCGACAGGCGGGTACGAAGCCTGTTGATCTCCAAAAACGAGAACGGTGAAGAACAGATCTGGATCGGAACTTACGGCGGCGTGGCCGTTTGGCAGGGTGAAAACAAACGCGTGTTTGACAACAAATCGGGTTTGCCGGGAAATACGGTTTTTAATCTGCTTGAAACCGCCGGCGAAAACGGAAAACGGGAGATCTGGGCGGGAACCGATAACGGACTTGCCCGTTATTCCGATAAAAGCTGGGAAACATTCGAAAACGTATCTGAAGTGCTGACAAAGACCGTCCGAAGCATGGGAAAGACCAAAAAATCCAACGGCGTTGTGACACTTTGGGTCGGTTTAGACGGCGACGGGATCGCATACCTTGAGAGTAACGAGTGGAAATTTCTAAGCGAAAAGCAGCACGGACTTCCTAATGATCTCATATTCGGTTTTGCTCCGACCGGGGCTCCGGACGGTTCGGTTTGGGTTTCTCATCTCGGAAAGGGCGTTGCGCGGTTTGAACGAAGCAATTGGCGGACGATCGATAAGACCTCGGGTCTGGGAAACGATATTGTTTTTACGGTGGATCAAACGAATTCGCCCGGTCCGGGAAGATCTCATTGGATCGCGACCTTTGGCGGAGGACTCGCGCGGTTTAGCGGTACGGATTTGGTTTCATACGGGAAATCAAACGGCATTAAAGACGATTATGTTTATTCGCTGCTTTCCGCAAAAGACGAAAACGGCAGCGAAATTCTGTATGCCGGCACGGAACGCGGCTTGATGAAGTTCCAAAACGGCGGCTGGAGCGAGATCGATCTTAAACAGGAAAAACCATTTATCGAAGTTTGGGATATAGCTGAACTCGGTGCGGAAAGCGGCGATAGGAGTTTGCTCGTTGCGACGAGCATCGGTCTTTTCTGGAAGAAAGAAGATAAGATCGAGAGGTTCGGTAAAGACAGCGGGCTCTCTGACGACCGTGTACGGGCGATCCTTGAAACAACTTCCGGCGCAGGAAAAAGGACGATCTGGGCGGCAACATACAGCGGCGGATTGGGAAAGTTTGAAGACGGCAAATGGACGATCTATAACAAGGACAACGGGCTGCTCGCTAATACCGTTTATGATGTCTCAGAAGTTAAAATCGGGAATAAACGCCAACTCTGGATCGCGACCGGCGGCAACGGTGTTTCTATTCTGGATCTCGACGATCCGAAAGGGTTTCAGATAATTAGTACGGAAAACAGTTCGCTGCTTCCGAGCGATACGGTTTACGGTGTTTTTCAGGATTCTCAAAATCGCGTTTACGCAACCACAAATAAAGGTATCTCGCGGATAACGATCGCGCCCGACGGGGACATACTGAAATCTTCCGCATATTTCTTTACAACCGCGGACGGTCTCCCGAATAACGAATGTACGGCAGGTTCCGCATTTATCGACAACGAAGGAAGGATCTGGGTCGGAACGGTCGGCGGTGCTACGGTCCTCGATATTTCAAAAGAATTTAGAGACGAGATTGCCGAGCCGATCTTTCTGGAAAACGTTACGGTGTCGGGCGAGAAGAGAAATCTTTCATCAGACACTAAATTGTCATACGATCAAAACAATATAGTTTTCGAGTACGTCATGCCGACAAACTTCCGTGAAACGGCAACTACTTATCAAACGCAGCTCGTCGGATTGGAAGACGAGCCGTCAAACTGGACAAAGGATCCGAAAAGGGAATTCACCTTTCTGCCGAGCGGAGATTATACATTTGTCGTCCGCGGAAGGGACGCCAGCGGCAACATCAGCACTCCTATCGAAGTTCAATTCACGGTCCTTCCTGCGTGGTGGCAAACATGGTGGGCATTTCTGCTCTATTTGATCGCGATCTCCGCTGTAATCTCTTTGATCGCATATTTTATATATCGAAACCGGTACAGGAGAATGCTCGAGATCGAGCGTGTCCGGACGCGGATCGCGACGGATCTTCACGATGATGTCGGTGCAAGTTTATCGAAGATCTCGATACTGAGCGAAGTTTTGGCACAAGGCGGCAATGAGATGAAGACGGAAGATCAGGATTCATTGCAAAATATCGCAGACACTTCGCGGGAAGTTGTCAGCTCGATGAGCGATATGGTTTGGTCGATCAACCCGAATCGCGATAACTTCCGCGATACGATACAGAGAATGCGCAGATTTGCAAGTGAAGTACTAACGGCAAAAGAAATCGATTTTACATTCAAAGCGCCCGGGAACGACCGCGAGATCAGGCTCGACGTTGATCTTCGGCGCCAGATCTATCTGGTATTTAAGGAAAGCGTTAACAATGCTGCGAAACATTCCGAATGCAAAAATGTTGAGATCGAACTGGACCGCCGAACCGACGGGATCTATCTTCGTATTTCGGATGACGGAAAGGGATTTGACCCTCACGGGACGGATGAAGGAAACGGTTTATTAAACATGCAGCGGCGCGCCGAGGAAAGCGGCGGAAAACTTGAGATATCAACCGCGGCCGGAAAAGGAACAACGGTGCTGCTAAAACTTCCGAGAAGGTTTGCAGGTCTTGCATTTCCAAAAGCGGGTTAATTAGCGATTCTGCCGGTTAGCTGAGAGATTAGAATACGGGGGCTATATCACTATTTCTGAGTCAGACAAACAAAGAATACGCGTCGCGATTGTCGAAGACCGCGAGGAGATCAGGTTTGGTCTCAATCGCCTAATCGGCGGCGCTAATGGTTTTGAATGCACCGGTAGTTTTCGGACGATGGAAGAAGCCCTCGAGGAAATACCAAAGGACCTTCCGGACGTTGTGCTAAATGATATAGGACTCCCCGGAATGAGCGGTGTTGAAGGTATCAGGATCCTGAAGGAAAAATATCCGAATCTTTCGATACTGATTCTGACGGTTTTTGATGACGACGACAGGATAATTGACGGGATTTGTGCCGGCGCGAGCGGGTATTTGCTAAAATCCACGCCGATGAGCAAACTTCTCGATTCGCTTCGGGAAGTAAAAAACGGCGGGGCTCCGATGTCTCCGGAAATTGCTCGCCGTGTTATCAAACTGTTTCGTAAGAGTCCGCCGCCAAAACAAGTCGATTACGATCTCACACCGCATGAATCAAGGCTTCTCAGAATGCTCGTCGACGGACACAATTATAAAACCGCGTCCGCCGAATTGGGTGTTAGTGTAAATACGATCTCATTTCACATAAAACATATTTACGAAAAACTTCAGGTTCATTCAAAATCTGAAGCGGTCGTAAAAGCACTTAGAGACGGTCTCGTATAACTTATGTTCTCTATTTTACCGATTTGTCGCCTTTCGCTGAGAATCCGCCTTTGACAGTATTTTCCCCGTCGGTGACATCGACGTCTCCGTTTATGGTTCCGTCGGAGACAGAAGCGATATTTATTGTGCCTTTTAGCTTTTTGTCATCGAGGATCATACGTTTTTCTTCACCGTCTGCAAAATAATAGATCGTAACACTGTCAACCTTATTAAACTTTTCTTCTTCGGCTTTATACGCACCTGCCTTGATCGGTGTGTCGACACTCGTTTCTTTTTCTCCCGTTATCGAAAGCGTGATCTTTATTTGTTCGGGTTTTTCAAGTTTTTGCTTCCCAAGCGAAATGAACGCCTGCGAAGTATCCAGGTCAAAATTTGCCAGGACGATATGCGTAACGGAAGATTTTGTCAGAACGGTTTTACCGTCTTCCGGATACGAAAAAGACTTTGTCGAATGATATGCCCAGGTGGATTTCGGTTCGAAGGTATGTTCCTTGCCGTCAACCTTTACGCTGATATTTGAACCCGCACCGAGTCCGCCGCAACCGGCAGCAAAAATAGAAAATGCAACGAGTAAGATCGGAACTAATTTTTTCATAGATTTCTCCTTTCAAGGCAGAATGTTTATTGCCGTTTGACCGCAATATATCGGAAGGCGGGAAGTATATCGCCACATAAACAGGTAGCAAGGAATAATCCAAAAACAAAAGGCAGTCTCCAAACCGGAAACTGCCGTTTGATCCATTGCGATCTTGTTAAAATTAATATCCGATCGCTTTTCCGTCGCTTCTCGAATCGATCGCTCCCAAACGCACGCCTTTATCGTCGACTGCGATCCCGGTTGCCGAAGCAAGATTGCGCGGATCATCTGCGAACTGATGCCCGTATGATTCGAGGATCGTGCGCGTATCGGCCGAAATCCCGAATTGTTCCCAAAGGATCTGATCCGGCAGCCACTGATGATGGATCCGCGGAGCATCGAGTGCTTCCTGAATATTCATCTTGTGGTCGATCATATTTATCGTCGATTGTAATACTGCAGAAATTATCCGCGGTCCGCCCCGGGCTCCCAGCGCAAACCAAAATCTGCCGTCTTCGCGCAAAACGATCGTCGGCGTCATCGAAGAAAGCGGTCGTTTTTTGGGTCCGACCGCATTTCGCTCACCCTGAACGAGTCCGAAGAAGTTCGGTTTTCCGGGCTGAGCCGCAAAATCGTCCATCTCGTCATTAAGCAAAACACCGGTTCCTTTTGCAGTAACCATCGAGCCGTACAGATTATTGATCGTGTAAGTATTGGAAACGACACTTCCGTCTTTATCAACAACTGTATAGTGCGTCGTATCCATCGACTCTTTGCCCGGCAGTTCGCCATACCTGATGTCTTTGCTGCTTGATGCTTTTTTTGGATCGATCGATTTGGCGCGGCTGACAGCGTAGCTCTTTTGGATCAGTTCCTGCGCCGGAATGTGTGAAAAATCCGGATCGCCCATGTATTCGGCACGGTCGGCAAACGAGCGGCGCATCGCTTCGGTCAGCAAATGATATTTCTGCGCCGAATCATTTCCCATTTTGTCGATGTCGTGAGGTTCGAGGGTATTGAGAACCTGCAGCAAAACGATTCCTCCGGAAGATGGCGGAGGCATCGAAATGATCTGATTTCCACGGTATGTCCCGCGGATCGGAACGCGTTCCTTGACGGTATAATTCTTCAGATCTTCCATCGTGATCAAACCGTCATTTGTTTTCATGTCGGCAGCGATCAGTCGAGCCGTCTCTCCGGTGTAGAATTCCTTAGCTCCTTGTTTCTCGATACGGCTCAGCGTTCTTCCGAGGTCGGGCTGTTTAAAAAGATCACCCTCTTCGTAGTAGTTTCCGTTATTGAGAAATATTCGTTTGCTGTCTTCAAACTGTTCAAGATCTTCTTTGTAAGACTTAAAGAGTTCGGCGAGACGGTAGCTGAGAATGTATCCGTTTTCAGCAAGTTTTCTGGCGGGCGCAACAAGCTGAGCCCACGAGATCTTTCCGGATCCGTACTTTTTATGTGCATACTCAAAACCGGCCGGTGTCCCCGGAACACCCGCTGCCCGGTAACCGATCACCGAACCGCCCTGACCTCTGATTAGTTTTCCGTCTTTATCAAGATAAATGTCTCTTCCGGCCGCTGCCGGCGCCATTTCACGATAATCGATCGCCGTTGTCGTACCGTCCTTCAGGCGGATCAGCATAAATCCGCCGCCACCGAGATTTCCGGCTTCGGGATATACTACCGCCAATGCAAGCCCGACAGCGATCGCTGCGTCAACGGCATTCCCGCCTTTTTTCATAATGTCAACGCCGATCTGCGATGCCAGTTCATGCTGTGAGGCAACCATCGCGTGCTTTCCGCGGACTGGTTCACCCCATGCGGCACTGGTCTTAACGGCTGAATTGAAAATTAATAGAGATAGAAGGAGAGAGAGAAGAGAAAAACTTTTTAATTTGCGCATAAGTTTCCGATCAGAAGTAATTTAGATTTTCACCATATTTTACAAGCGGTATCCAAAAAACAAAAGCTAATTGCTTACACTAAAGGAATTTTGCGCGGTTAGCTCGGCTGGATCCGGATCACGTAGCTGCAGATAACGATCGGATCGCCGGGCTTTACTGAGATCCTCTGACCAAGAGGCAATTCGGTGTTGTTTAAGATCGCGGCATTTCTGCCCTCATTGATCAAAGAGAAGTTTCCGAGACGGTCGAGAATAAGTACGACATGCCGGCGGCTGATCTCCGGATCGCCGGCAAGCGAGATCTCTACCGGCTTGGTCTTCGAGCCACGTCCGATGACGATCTCATGAGTAAAAATAGGGACCGTATTCTGCCGGACGTTATTTCGCCAGATCTCGAGCTTGTAGAGTTCATTTCCTCGTTTTGTGACGTGTGTCATCTCCTCAGCGTCCATCGGACCGTTTTGCATGGGGCGCTGAGACGGCAGTGGAACCTGATTTGAGGTGAAATTCGGGGCAGGAGGGACGGGTAGACTCCTATTCTCAGACGGCGACGGCTGACCGCTCAATACCGGACGGTGTTTGGCGAAAACATCGGTTTTCTCGTTCTGATTTTCTTCCCATCCATGCTGAACGACGATCTCACCTTCATCAAGTGTTCCGTCAACCCGCAGTTCGATCGAAAATGATTTTGTCCTGAGTTTTTGCTTTCCGGCGATCTCTCTGGCCCGCTCGGCGAGGATATGATAAAGACCCTGCTCGAGGCCGCGGCGTTTTGCGCCCTGCCATTCTTTATCGTCCTTCTCACTAAGGAAAATAATATATTCCGTAGGGATAAGCGTCGTTCCCTGGGGAAGCGGAACGATCTCGCGCTGCATTACACCTTCAACCTTTCGGGCGATCTCGACAATAAACGCTTCAGCCTGGCTGCGAGGTTTTATTTGGGCATCACGTGCTGCCTCTTCCAAAACCGTTTCGGCACTTTCGCCGTCGATCCAACGCCTAACCTTGTCTAAAACGCTCACAAACCTCTCCTACTCATTTAGTGTAATAAACTGCCCGTAGGCCCAACCGCGGTCCGCCGAATTCAGTTCGCTGACCGGGCGTCCCTGCTCGACAATTACAATTTGATACCAATTATTCTGCATATTTACAACCCGAACCTTAGAATTCTTGCTGACCAATCCGATCGTGCTCTCATTGGTAGATGGCCCGGATCGAAGATTTATATCCGTTGTCGCGATTCCCGTCTTTTCTGCTTTCTGTCCGCTGAAAAAGGAAAATCCGGTCGTCAAAAAATAATTGTATGTGGCAAACAAACTCCCGATCAGAACGAGAAAAATAATAAATCCGGTCGCAAAACGAAGCAGTCTCGACGGCGCTTTCTTTGTGCGGGCCGGCGGTTCCGCAGCAAAGTCGGAAGTATCTTTAATTTCTTCGGCGATCCGTATCTCAGGCTGACGCTTCGGTTTTATCAGGGGATCCTTCTGATTTACTTCCACTACGAGCGGCATGTTTTGCCCGATGGTCATATGCGGTTTCAGTTTTAACTCGCGCGACGTGTCAAACTTTGGACGGATCGGTGCGTTCGGCGTATAACCCTTTGCAAACTGCGGCTGCGGTGCAAGACGCTGTTTGGCGGACACTTTTGTTGCGACGCTGATCTCATCATCAAGCAAGCGGATCGCCGAGAGGTCTTTCCAGAATTCATTGACATCCTGATACCGGTTTCTGGGATCATTCTGGGTAGCACGCCGCAGGATCTTAACCAATTCCGGCGCCCATTTCTCTTGTCTGAAAGCGTGCGGGAGATCATCAACGGGATGATTTGAAAGAAAGCGCGGCGATTCGGATGTAAAAAGGACATAAGCCGATTTGGCCAGCGAATATATGTCAGCCGCGGGTGTAAGTTCGGCGAAGTTCAGACTTTGTGTATCGCCGGCAAGCATCGGACTGTGTTCCGGAGGTGCATAGACATTCGTTCCGACACGGGTTATCGGAGAATCGGATTCACCTAGCCGCGCAACACCGAAGTCTGCGATCTTGACGACCGCACGGTCTTCGGTAAGCAATAAATTCTGCGGTTTTATGTCGCGGTGAATGATCTTTTGTTTGTGAGCATGCGAAATGCCTGCACAGATCTGTTCCAGATAATCGAGGCACTGCTGAACGCCGAGCTTATGATTTCGGCAGTATCTGGCAAGATCACCGCCCGGCATATATTCAAGCACGATGTAGTGAAAGACCGTTCCCCGCAGATCCCTTGCTGTTCCGTGTCCCAATCGGCTGATTATATTCGGGTGCCTGACCTGATCAAGCGCGATCGCCTCATTTTGAAAATTCTCGACCAAAGTGCGTTCGAGATCAGGGTCTAAATCGTTTTGCATAAAGACGTTCAAAGCCTTTATTACAACCAGTTCGTGCGGCGACTGCGGAGCTGCGAGAATGTCTTTGGCAACATAGATCTCCGCGTAACTTCCTCTTCCGAGTAATTCGCGGATATCGTATCGCTCGCTAAGCCGGCAATTTTGTAGTTGTAGGTCCTTCATAGACAGCAAAATACCGTTTTAAGATTATATCAGAACGGGTCATCAATAAAGTTATACGACTCCTTACATTCAAAGTTCGAGAGCGCCAAACCGACAAAAAAAGGCGACTCCCGAAAGGGAATCGCCGCAAGGTATGGTTTGAAATATGTCCCGCTAATTTACACGCTGGAAACCCGTCAGGTGGATAACCTGAAAGAACGGTGTTCCCGGCGGAAGTCTGTTGGGATCAAGGAAGGTAGTATCAAAAGTCCAGTCGCGGATCGGTGGAACATAAACGACTGTACAGCATTTCGCAAAACTGTTATTTGTCTGAGAGTTATAGAGATTTATAAGCGAGCCGGAATAGTTCAGCCGCTTGTTGCTCCATGTTTCCAGAAATCGCTTAAAATTGTGAATTCCGCCGTTTAGCTGACCAAATTGACTTGGCTGGTAGGAAATCGCCGAACTTCCCGTGATCGGGTCGCCCGATATCATTGCGAATCTGACGACCGTGTCCTGGGCGACTCGGTCATCGGAGCTGAACGGATATTTGAACACATTTCCGTCTGTCCAGTTATTAGAGAGAATTACTACCGCATCAGCGATGATCGCGGCCGGAATATGATTTGCGGTGTCATTCGGATAATAGTTTTCCGGAGGTGTAACGGCATTGCCGCTCGCGACGCCGACGCCGGTAGCATTGTAGTTTCCGTTGACATAAACGCCGTTTTCCGAAGCGACGGTAAATCCAAGGGTGTCGCGCGGAGTTGCCGTATCATAAACACCAGGCAACACGGTACCGTTTGAGAGCCGGACACCTCGGCGGTAGTACACGTGATCCGCTGTTGCAGCCTGTCCCCTCGGTATTTTTACGCTATATGCCGGCGCCTCTCCGTTAGAATTTGAAGAGCTCCATATGTCTTTATCAAGAAATCCGCTCGAATTTACGTCTTCGTTAAACTGAAGAACGTTGTCGGGAAAAACATCCTCCATATCGTATTGACCGTCAAAATCTGCATCTCCTCGTCTATCGGAAACATAAAAAACCCATCCGGCGTTTTGCGGTATCGCCGAACTTTGCAGCGGTCCGCCGTTTGCTGCCGCATACGGTGTGCCGGTCGGCATATAAGAATTGAACTGCCCCATCAGGAGCTTTCTGAGATTGGCGACATCGATTTCGATCATGCTCATCACTCCAGCCGCAGGAACATGGTCACTGCCGAAAGTAGAATTCGCGCTGGATTCGTCATCGTTAGGAAGTCCTTCACGCGGGTCATACATCTGAATGGGAAAGGGAACGATCGCATAGGTCGTGCTGTTTATTCGGGCAAACCGCAAGTGGATCGGTTTGCCGAACGTTCCGGACTCAAATGAGTTTTCTTTTGTATTTGCAGAACTTATCGCCATAGAATCTGGATACGGAGGTGCAAAGACATCTCTTGTGGTGGGACAATTTGCGCTGAATGTTGCTTTTGAAACAGCACTCGGCAATACGCTGCACTGATATTTCGTCACGAACGTATGCGACTGTCCGTTGATAGAGAAATTTGTAATATAGTCCGAAGGTCCGCTCGAAAATGACGGCCCCGGGATTGTAAACCTCTGCAGTTTGATTACCGAGCGGGAATCGGTTGAAGACGAGTACCCGTCGATATAGAAATTTGAAAGATTCGGGGCGGGTTCCGTTACACCGAGACTAAGGATGTCTTGTGTAATATCCTTTGTTGCGATCAAATTGGTTGCATTGTCATATTCAACCGTTTCTACCTTTATCCAGATCTGGCGTCCGTTTGTCGCCATTCGGGTAGCGTTGAGTGGAGTGGTTTTATAACTGGTTCCATCGCTCATTGATACAGGCTGATATCCGACCGAGCCGTTCAGATCGCCGTCGAGTCTGACGCCGCAATCGCCGGTCGCCGCGGCGCATCCCGGTAGGCGGTTTTTTGCATCGGCGAGCGATACTCTGATGCCTGTTTTATTAGCAAAGCGTTCTTTTGTGGCGATGCTCGAGTCCTCGTTAGCGGTAGTTACAGCTGAAACCGTGCTGCCGATCTTTGCCAGGTCACCAACACTTTTGCCGCGCTTGATGAGTTCGATCAGCGGAAGATTGATCTGAGCCAGAGGGAGATCAAGTGTTGGGGTGTTGTCTACGAGATTCCCCTGAAACTTGGTTTTTTGGGTCGCCCAATTCGGATTTTTGCTGCAATACGGCAGATTTGGTTTGGAGGCAAACACATTCGGACCGCTTGGACTTGCACATTTGACGCTTGCCTGACCCGTCAGGAGTTCCTGCGAAACGCCGGACGCGTCTTTTACAAACACCTTACCTTGCGAATCGACTGTATTTAGCGTCGTACCGGGTTTCCAGATGTCGTTTACAATTTCGCCGGCGGCTGTAACTCGGGAATTTAAATAGATCCCGGCGGTGTTGTAGGCCGTTATAAAAAGATTTCCATTCGAATGGACACGACCGCCAAAGACAAATAGCGGAGGTCGGTTTAGTTCAAGATCGTCCTCATAGAATGCTCCAAACTGAAAAAGCGGGATCTTATCATTGAAGAATTTGCGCTTGAGCTGAACCTGCACGCCGCTGTATTTATCTGTTGCGGTAGAGTTTATTTCCCACTCGCTGCGGAGCGCATTAAGTCCCTGAAATTGCTCGCCGGTAACAACGATCGACTGGTCATCTTTTGTTTTCCGGATGTCCTGGAGAAAATCGTACTCATTTTCGAAACCGTCCGGATATTGACCTTTTACACGATTGATATCAGAGGTGCTCGGATTTAATTTTCCGTCGAAGATCTTGTCGAAATTATGGGTTACTATTTCAAGGCTCGCCTGCGCTGCCTCGAATGCTCTGGTTTCCGACGCATCATTTGACGAAGCGACCGTTTCATTTGTAGTCCGCGAGACTGCCAGGGCGACAAAACCCATAAGCAGAATCATTACCAAAAGCGCGATTACGATTGCCGAACCCTTTTGCTGATCTGCGGCTTTGACCGGTTCGGCTGAATTTCCAGCAGCTGCTGAATTGATTGCATTCTCTTTCATTAAAATTACCTCTGAAAAAACTAACCCACGTCGTATTCGAGATTTCTGGTACTGAAAGTACCCCGTAATGTGATCGTGATCGGCTCGTTGGTTTGAATATCTCGCTCAGTTGACTGAACTTCGATCATTACCGAAATCTGCCTGATCAAATTAAAATTGTTGGGAGTATCATCTGAGGTTCCGGCGATGCCGTCGGGTCCCGCACCAGGATTGTCAGTTACGGTTCCGTTCTCAAGAACGTAAGTGAACTGAAGGTCTTTTACATTGTAGGCGAGAGGAAGTTCCTGAACCTGCTCGTCGAGCGGTTTTCCGGTGTTGTTGCCGTAAGTGATCCGTACCAGCGTTCCGTCGTCCTTAACCTTGTAGCTCACCCAATAAAATCGTTTCATTGCCGAAAGCTGGCCGGTACAATTATCAGTGATCGTGCTGGTGCACTTTGTCAGCAGACTTCGGTCTATTCCCGAACCGTTTCTTGCAAGATTAATATTCAGCGGGTCGCTGGTCTCAAAATCGACATTTTTGCTGTCGATAATTTTTGAAGCCATCACCGCAACTTGCGTTGTGTCAGCTTCAACAAGAAGCAAATCGTATGGTTTGATACTGGACGTTGTCGAAGCCCCGAGTTCGAGGCGCGTTGTAGTTGCCGCAGCTCCGTTCTTGGATTTGCTGATCGCTATCGCATCGCCTGCATTGTAGTCCAGATCTCTGAAAGCGAAAGCAACGATATCTGTTTTGTTTCCGGATGTGCCCTGGAGATCGTTGTCGAATAGGTCATTTCCGGCGATCACCGAAGTCAAAATATCGCGTTGATTGTCAACGTCCGGCGGAAGTCCCAGAGTCGATGATAGGAAACCGTTTGGCACCAAGGCTCCGGCCTGATGGTAGCCGAGTCCTGCATTTAGCGCATCCCGTCCGATCAAATGCACTGCAGCGCGCGCATTCTTAAGTACGTCTGTTCGAAAACTGGCCCGGTTTTTTGAAACGGTTCCCAGGGAGAGCAGTCCGTAAATTGAACTGGTTACGATTAAAAATATTACTATCGCGATCAACAATTCTATTATCGTAAATCCGCGATTGGAATCGTGTGCGACGGGAATATGATCGCCTTTGTGTTTAGAGTTTTTCATTGCTTCCTTCACCGTACTAATAATTGGTAATAAGCGTAGATACTTCTTCATCGCGCGAATATCCATTGACAAAGAACTTGATCGTTACCGAGATCCTCCGACGGGTGATCGGATTCGGAGGGGAAGGGCGTTCAGAATCCTGAACATCTGAAATCACGATCCTTCTCAAAAATCCTTCATAAACCGCGCTGGTGTTGGAAGGTCTTCCTGAAACGTTACATGGCCCGCCTGCCGGACAGGCGTCGTCAGCAGTTCCGGCGACTCCGTCCCAGCCGTTCTCTTCGCGGATAGGTGCCCAGCCGTTCAGAAATACACCTTTGTTCTGACCATTTACGGGATTCGTTCCGACGTTTCCGATCGAGTCCCATCCTTCGATCGTTCCCGGCCTTTCTATATCGCGTGCAGAAATGATCGACTCAATAGTCGAAAGTGCCATCTGTTTTGAAATAATCCGTGATTCTGTTTCATACGATCTCATCAAATTGGCAGTCAGGGCTGAGGCAAGTGCCATCACTCCTACCAGCAAAATAACGATCGCGATCATTACATCAATATATGAAAATCCTTTTTCACTGCGATCTATTCGGTTGGTTCTCAACATCATTTTCTTAGGGGGAAATATGTTAAAAAATTAAAAAATAAAGGAACTGAGATTGGCCAAGTTCTTATTAGCCTCCGGTTGTTTGACCGCCAAATGTGCCGGTTAACCGAGAATCTTGCCATTCTTTGCCAGGGTCATTCTTCGGATTGTATTCCCAAAGACGGATCGAACCTGTCGTTCCGATTGTTGTTATCGCGCGGGAAACGAGATATGTATCTGTTACCCCGTCCTGATCATCAGATTTCGACCAAACATGAAGTGTTGATCCCGAACTCACGGCACCGCTTCCTGTCGGGCTGTTTCCGGCATCGACGATCGATCCGTTGCTCTGAAAACGCAAAGTCGCAACGGTGTGGCTATTGCTTGAAGGATAAGAACTGAACTTAAAATCTATCGTGGGTACAGGGAACGGTTCGGGCGGATTCGCCGAGATCTCTCCCGGAGGATCACCGATCGAAACGAGATTCGCGTCGGGGAGAGTAACGGTTCGGAGCAATACGTCGTCGTTTGCTGTCGTTGGCGAATTTTCGTCGATAAGACTGATTGTATTTGTCGTTTTGTCGATCGCTACCCGCATCGTTTCCCGCTGCGTTAGAGAGCGCTGTCTGGCTTCCTGCATGACATCAATGATGGTGAGAGCTGCATCGTCAGCTTTGTGAAGTTTCTCGGTTGCATTCAGATAGAATGCCACTGCACCTGACATTATCGCGATGATCATAAAAGTGATCAGCAATTCGACAATTGAAAACCCATTTTCGTTACGGGCTGTTTCTTCCGGGCAAACTCTCTTAATTTCAAAATGATTCATCTTCTGGTTTACGGATCATTAAAAATAGCTGGTCGTCATCGAGTCACATTAACGTTCGGTCCAGGTTGTCGAACCTATTCCGGTGAGTATATTAAATAAACAAACAATAGTCAACAGATTTCAAAAATGTTTAACAAGCACAGAAAGCCGAAATTTCCGGTGATTCCTTTCAAAAGAAAAAGTTTTTTTATAAAATCGGAAGTCATTCCGGAATTAGCCGTAAAACAAGGATTTAATGGTCGATAAAACAAACAAGGACAACAAAAAAAGCGTTTCGGCAGACTGGCTTGTTCAGGGCGTTTTGACAAAACTTGGCGATACGTTTGACCGTCTGACCGGTAGGGGCTGGAATCCGTCAAGCGGGCTTGCGACCAGCAAACTCACAGAGAAACTAAAAACCCTACTGGATTCCGAAGTGAGAGATCTCGGAAAGCATGGGAAGTTTGTACCGCACAATATCAAACTGAAGATCCAATGGGGCAAGTTTTCAACTGATTCCGAAAAGGATCTGCAAAAGCTGCAGCATGAACTGCACGCTTCAGCGATCGACCACATAAATGACCGCTTATACCACACTTATGCACCGATAAGTATTGAAATTCAGACCGACTATTTTACTGAAGGCGTAAGATTGCTTGGAAGCTTTGGCCGGTATGCCGAGAACGACGAAGAGGAGGCTGAGGTGAATGTAACTGTTCCCGGTTTTGGCGCTGAACAGTCTTCAAAAAACGGCCGAATTTCGGTAGTTCTTAATGAGGAAGAAGTTGAAAGAAATTTGTCTACATTCAATGCGGTATTTGTTGAAAAGGGAAAAGAGCGGACAACCGTTCTGGATTTTAAAGCCAATAAAAGGATCAGTGTCGGAAGGTCAAAAGAAAATGGTCTTGACATAAATGACGGGAGCGTTTCAAAGATCCATGCTTCGCTGGTTTTAGGCGCAAATAAGGAACTTTTGGTCGCTGATACGGGTTCGACAAACGGAACATTTGTCGGCGGCACGCGTATCGCATATGGAAAAGCAATTCCGGCGGCTGAAAATTCCGAGATCAAGTTTGGAACCGTTTCGGTAAAGTTTATGCGGGTTGGGAAAATGACCGGCGGACAAGACGAACACGCGGCGCTGCCGACAGAGCCATCGGCAGATATAGGGCCTGAAGATCTTAAGAATCAGCCTGCTCCGACAGAAGTGATAGAAGCAGTGGAGAATAAAGAGCCTGTTTTTGGCGGTGATTCGATTAGCAGCGAGGTTCCGTCTTTAGAGAGTGAGGATCGCACCTCTGCCAATGAGGAGATCGATCTTCACGAAATTAGTCAGGCCGAAGACGGGCCAACGTCAAAAGGCGGACTTGATAAAACACAGGACTGGGAAATCTGATAAATGCTGTTATTTTTACTGCAGATTGATTGGGAGAGCTGGCGGCCGGAGAAACTGTTCGGCGTTCAGGTGCTCGAACGTACGCCGGCAGGCCTTACCGTCGCGTATTTGATCGGAATCGCGATCCTCGTCTTTTTCTTGTTTTCGTCTTTCATCGGCAATTTCAGCCGTCCTAAGTTTAACTTTGAACTGGATCTTCCTAAAGAGGTGAGAAAAAAGCTCAGTTCTACGGCGACAAACCGCAGTCTCCGGATGTGGCAGTTCGTATTTTTTGCGCTTGCATTTACGGTTTTTGGTTACCATGTTTACTGGACCTACTACGCGGATGAATACAATGATCAGTTTCAGGCTTTAAGTTATAAGGATCTTCGCTACCGAAGAACGACCGCCGCAAATTTGCGCGGATGGATGCTGGACCGTTCCGGAAAGCTGGGAAATGCTCTGGCGTATTACGAGATCGGTAAAGATGGCGAACTCGAACGGGGCTATGCTCTTGATAGAGAAATGGCTCATCTTCTCGGAACCGAACGGGGAACCCCGGGACTTGAACGAACTATTTATCGAAGGAACGCCGATCCGATGCCGGAAGCATGGGACGTTTTGACAAAGATCAAAAGTGTCAACGAGGAACAAAAAGATGTCAGAGTTACGATAGACCGTGATCTTCAGGCATTCGTTGCAGAACAGTTGAACGGAAAAAAGGGTGCGGTCGTTGTCTTAAATCCTCAAACGGGTGAATTGCTGGCGATGTATTCAAACCCTTCTTTTAGTCTGGACGAGGCTCAATCACTCGACGATTGGCTAAAGCTCGAAGGAAATCAGCGCGACAAGCCACTTTTGAACCGAGCACTTCGTGAATACTACGTACCGGGCTCGACATTTAAGACATTCACGATGCTTGCCGCATTCAGGGGCGGTCTTCAAAACACAATTCTGACCAGTAAACCGGAGGGATTCATTCCTTTTCGCGGTTCACGCGCGATATTCGACGCTGTTCCGCCGTGTGAACCTCCGTACGGCTGTACAAGTTTGAATATCGCGCAATCGTATGAAGCTTCTTCAAATCAGTATTTCTCACAAATGGCTGTCAAATTGGGTCGAAACCGAATTGCAGATATGGCGCGCAATCTGTCGATATCCGCGGTTGAAACGCCGGAAGACGCTGTGCGTGCTCAGTTTTTTCCGGATATCTGGAATACCAGCGACCCGAAGATTGCCAGTTCGATCGCGCCGAGACAGTCCACTATCGTTACCGGAAAAACTATTTCCGCTTACGATTTAGCACTTGAAGGAATGGGCCAGGGTTATGCGGGACAAATGACGCCTTTTCAGATGGCTCTTGTCATTTCGGCGGCGGCAAACCTACAGGGAAGACTGATGAAACCCAAGATCGAGTACGACCAGCCGCCAAAAGCATATGCTCAGGTTGTTTCGCCGCAGCAGGCCGCACAGATAAGGCAGATCATGGCGCTCGTTACGGAAGGCGGCGGCGGTACCGGAACGCGTGTATTCGCCGGGGTAAGAGCTGCCGGTATTCGCAGCGGAGGAAAAACCGGGACGGCAGAAAAGCAGGCGCCCGTTTACGATGCGAAAACAGGTAAATTAAAGACCGTAAAGAAAAAGCGAAGAAATTCTGAAGGAAAACTCGAAGAGTATGATGCACCGGTAACCTATATGCGAATCGACAGCTGGTATGTTGCCGCTGCACCGATAGAGAACCCTCAGGTTGCGATCGCCGTCGTTGTTGAAGGAGGCGGATATGGTGCACGTACCGCTGCTCCGATCGCAGCGAATGTAGTAATGAAGTCCCGTGATCTCGGCCTTCTCGGAGAAAAGTACACGCCGAAGGTCAATACGACCAAACAAACAAGGGGTACGAAAAGAAACCGTTAGGCGGCATTCTAATAATGAAAAGCAGAGTTTCATCACATTTTTTCATTTTACTGCTGATCGTCGTTCTTACCGCGATATCGCACTATTCGATCTATTACGGTGCTCTGATCCGCGGTTATGAAGCATCGGGATATACGGGCATCCGCAACCTGATCCTCCTCGGCATACTTGCCGTGCTGCCGATATTTTTGGGTAAGATTTTCAAATACAAGGGAAACTGGACCCTTTATACCTCCGTGGTTTTACTCTTTTCGATCGGTTTGACGGCGCAGTTCAGACTCTTCAGCGATCCGGAATACATCTCAAGAAAGGACAAAGCGGAAGCAAGACAGGCAAAGATAAAGACGATCCAGCAGCATTATGTTCAGGAGAATTATTCAGCTGAAAAGAAGCGAATAATGGGCATGGAGGCAACTCCGCCGACACCTGTCGATCTCTCGAAAGAAACTCCGCGGCCGTCGGGGATCGGGCTTGATGAAGTAATGTTCTCAGGAAAGACTTTAGTGCCGCTTTTTGCGATTTTCTGTTTTCTGGCGGCGTTTTTCCTAACCCGGGATGAACGGATTCTGCTGATGATGCAGAAGAACGGGTTTCTGATCGTTTTGCTGACGCTAGTTCCGCTTTTGTTTGCGGCCGTCACATCAAGAGCAGGGAAGTCGATCGGTAATATGACGCCGTGGGAACTCGCGAAGATTCCGTTTCTTATCGGTTTTGCAGCAATTCTGGCGGTTTTGTACAAAAATCTGGCCCGCACCTATTGGGGCGTTCCGCGGGCGAAGGATGTGGTACCACTCGTATTTATGGCGGTCCTCCCGTTTTTTCCGTTTTTTGTACTGAAAGATTTCGGACAAATGATGGTCTTTAGCTCTGTTTATGTAACGCTTTATTTTATCGCGGTTCGCAGATTCCCCCAGAGATTTGTCCTGATCGGTAGCGTGGTATTGCTCGCAAGCGTTCTGGTTGTCAGTGCATTACCCGAAAAAACTCAGGAAAATATCCCTCTTCTTCCGACCCTTGCCAAGCCCGTAAAGAAGGTCTTGCCCGACCGGATCCAGCAGCGTTTTCATTTATGGCTCGATGGATTCAATCCTCCGACTCCCGAAACCGATTGGTGGAAGGAGAGTTACGACAATTATTACAAACGTCTGGTTAAGAATAATCCGGAGTTGCCGGCGATGCTCGAGGAAGATCCGGGTCTTCAAAAATCGATAAATGTTGACGCCTGGTTTGATGTTCTTGCATTTCAGCCCGCGCAGGCAACTTATGGTTTGGCATCGGGCGGCACAACGGGCCGCGGACTGGGCCTTGGTTTTGTCGAATTGATACCCGTTGCAGACTCAGACTACATTTACGCTGCGATAGCCGAAGAACTTGGACTTTTCGGCGGTTTGTTGATAATCTTTGCCCTGATAATCTTTGTGAGCGCGGGAGTTAGGACGGCTTTGGATTCCCGTGACATGTTCAGTAAATTGTGTTCGGTCGGCCTGACGGCATTTATCGGTTTTCAGGCTCTTGTAAATATCGGCGGGATCACGCGCGCACTTCCGATGACGGGAATCACTCTTCCGTTTGTCAGTCATGGCGGTTTTAGTCTTATTACAAGCTTTATCATGCTTGGAATGCTTATGGCGTTTTCACATCGAAACGCGCTCGACCGGCAAATAAGTTTGAATAACAACTAGCTGTTTCACACCACATAAGGATAAATCTGTTCATCGTAAATGAACGGATCCACAGATCTATTTGGAGAATAGGATGATTGACGAAAATTGGCAGATCAATTCTGCTTCGATTTCGGACCGGGGATTAAGCGAAAAACGTCCGCAAAATGAAGATTCGTATCTTGAATTACGCGACAGCAATTTTTTTGCCGTTGCCGATGGAGTTGGCGGAGCACAGGCCGGAGATGTCGCATCCCAAATGGCTATGGAGATCCTCGGTGAGGGATTCATTAATCTGCAGGAGGGCGGCGATGCGGAAGATCGCATGAAAATAGCGATCGAACAGGCCAACAACGCGATTTTTCAGATGTCTCAGGATCTGCCCCAACTCAGCACGATGGCAACGACGGTTGTCGGATTATATATCCGCGGAAATGTCGCAACGATCGGCCACGTCGGTGATTCAAGACTCTATCGCGTCGATCCCGAAGGAAACATTTTTCAGGAAACTCATGACCATTCAGTTGTTGAAGAAGAAGTGCGAGCCGGAAGGCTAACTCCTGAACAAGCGGAAAACCATCCCAGCAGAAACGTGATCAGCCGGGCGCTCGGCGCAGATGAAACAGTCGAGATCGATATGAAAACCATCATGTTCGATCCCGGAACCACTTTTCTGCTCTGTTCTGACGGCGTAACGCGCCACATTTCGGACAGCGAACTCGAGCAGCTTCTGTTTGCAGAAAACGACACGTTCGCGATATGTCAATACATAAAGGATATTTGTTATGAACGGGGAGCAGAAGACAATCTGACCGCTGTCGTAGTAAAGATCTCCGAGTCTAATCCGGTTGGATTTATCGATGCAAGAGACGATCTCGAAGAGGAGACGATCGCTTCAGCCCGTTCATCTTCGGTTGCCGCCGGTTTCGAGTCTGATACGGATCCGCAAATGGCAGATACATTGGAGATGGATGAAAACGATACTTCACTACCCGGTTCTGAAGATTCAGAAGATCCGTTTGACGAAGCGTTTTCATTCACTCCGGAATCCGCGGAAGCAGACATGCACTCGGTCTCTATTTCTGAGGGCGTGGACACGGCTGAGATAGCTCCAACGGCCGAAGCCGTCGCAAAAGCGGAGGATATCAAGACGTTTCGCGTTGACGAAAAAGATTCGCCGGCGGCAACGGGTTTCCTTACCTATCTGCCATGGGTTCTTTTATTGTGCTCGCTTTTATTTATTGCATTCTATATGTTTTCCGGTCCGGCTCAAACTGACAATATAAATCAATTGGAGCCTGCACCGCCGAATCTCGATCAGCAGTCATTTGAAACGACGCGGCGGACCGTCGACGATAATCCCGCGCAGGCTGTGACGGCGATCTCAACAAACCCGGCGGATGCAAGCGAGTATTATCTGCTGGGAAGGGCTTATTTTCTTCAGGGAAATTACGAAAGCGCGAAAACGAATCTCGAAAAGGCAAAATCGCTGATGAATGAAAAGGTACCTGAGGCGAATAAAAAGGTATTAGAGCACGAGATCTCGATGCTTCTTGCCATTATAAACACTGAAAATGCTGCAAAGAACTATGAAACGGAAGTTGGCAGTGTATATCAGACCGGCGATGCAAACTCGAATTCGCAGGAAAATCAGAAATAGTCTCCCGGATTATATCCCGAATTACTGATCGTTCCGGCGCTTAAACTCATACATCACCAACGCACTGGATACAGCAAGATTCAGACTCTCGACGCCATTTTCCATCGGTATTCGGAGATTCTCTTCGATCCGGCTGAATTCTTCCTGCGTTAAACCATCCGCTTCGGAACCAAATATCATGAGCCGGCCTTTTTTCCAATCGATATCCAGGTAAGAAGTTTTTGAATTAATATCGGCACACGTTGAGATCAGCCCCATCCTTCGGGACCAGTTCAGTACATCATTAAAATCCGCATTTTCCCAAACCGGTATTCTCATGCAGGCGCCCATCGATCCCCTAAGCGCCTTTGGTGAGAAAACATTTGCCGAATGCTCTGAGACGATAATCCCGCTGATCCCTGCAGCTTCTGCCGTGCGGAAGATCGCTCCTAAATTGCTCGGATTGTTTATTCTATGGAGATAAACGACAAGCGGGACCAAAGATGATCGACCGATGAGTTTCTCAGCGACGATTTCAGCGCCGGTTTTCGGCTTTTTGCAGATCAAAACCACGCCCTGCGTTGACCGGGTGTCTGCGATCGACTCAAAGACTTTGTCGGATAATCTAAACACGTCGATGTTTTGTGATAACAGCCGATCAACAAGATCACGGTGTTTTTGGGAAAAGGTTTCGGAAACGTATGCTTTTGGCAGCTCTGCTTGAGATCTAAGCAATTCTTCTACCAGCCTCATTCCTTCGGCAAAAACAAATTCATCAATTTTTCCAGACCTGACCTTTCGGGCAAATTTGAGTCTGGTGTTATTTTTGCTGGCGACATCCTGGAACATAAATCTTTCACTATCGGCTTATGATAAAACACCGCAAGTTTTACACCAATTTTCCCGCGGCTCAAGTTCAGAGTTCGACCAAAAAAAGTTTTTAAAGATCCGCTTATTTTAAATCCAAATTCAGTTTGAGACGAACCTAATACAAAGGAGAGGATACAGGTGCGTCATTTATACCAAAAAGTAGTAAGTGCGTCTCAAGGTGTACAAGGTCTTGAAACGGAAAAGGTGCCGCCGGCGGTTTATGAGCGCAGTTGGCTGGTCGGGGTTGGGTTGGACTCCTGCCGCGCTATCACAAAGAAGTACGGTACAAGTTTTTACTTTGCAACACAGTTTTTCCCCAAAGAAGTAAGGGAAGGTATTTACGCGGTTTATGCATTTGCACGGATCCCCGATGAGATTGTCGATGATCCGGAAAATAATGATCGGGAGTCCGCTGTAAAACGACTCGAGGAATGGCAGCGCAACTGGCTTTCAGCGATGAGAAGCGGTGAGACGGATGACCCAATAATGGCGGCGATCGTTTTTACATTCAGGAAGTTCCGAATTCCGGTTTCAGAAGGTGAGGCTTTCCTGCGTTCGATGTTTATGGACATGAGAAAGAGTTCGTACGCCACTTATTCCGATCTGGAGGAATATATGTACGGTTCTGCCGGAGTCATCGGATTAATGGTGACAAGGATCGTCGGGTTTCACTCGGACGAAGCATTTCCATATGCTGAAAACCTCGGTTATGCTTTTCAGCTGACAAACTTTCTTCGCGACATCAGAGAGGATTCGGAGGATCTCGGAAGAGTTTATATGCCGATTGACGAACTCAAGTCCGCCGGGATCAGCGAAGAACATATCGGGCTTCAGATCTACGACAGAAAGTTTGTAAACTTCATGAAGCTGCAGATCGAGCGTAACCGCCGAGTATACCGGCAGGCGCTTCCGGGTATCGATCTTCTCAAGTGGCGCGGACGATTTGCCGTCAGGATCTCATACGTCCTCTATAAAGAAATTCTTCGGGAGATCGAGAAGGCGGACTACAATGTATTCGCAGGCAGAGTCCGGACGTCGTTTATGAGAAAGATCTGGCTTTCAACAAAAGTGTTATTCGGGATATATGACTAAAAGGGTTGTGATCATCGGTTCCGGGATCGGAGGTTTGGGGGCAGCCGGTTTATTTGCCCGAAAGGGCTACGAGGTTACGGTTTTGGAAAAGAACCGCAGCTTTGGCGGACGGGCAAATATATTCGAGCATGATGGTTTCAGATTCGACATGGGACCGTCGTGGTATCTTGCGCCCGATCTGTTTGCGCACTTCTTTAAACTGCTGGGCGAAGATGTAAATGACCATCTTGATCTCGTAAAACTCGAACCTTCCTACCGGATCTTTTTTAAGGATGATCCGGAAAACGTAGATATTCATTCCGACATCGCCCGTGATTCCGAAACCTTTGAATCGATCGAAAAGGGAGCGGGAGAAAAACTTAAAGAATATCTCGGACAGTCTGAATATCAGTACAACATCGCCACCCGGCATTTCATGTACAAGAATTACGACACGGTTTTTGATTTCTTCAATCGACGCGTAATGACGGAAGGTCAAAAGCTATCTGTATTCTCCAAAATGCATGCTTTTGTATCAAGATTTTTTAAGACTAAAAAACTCCAGCAGATAATGGAATACACGATGGTTTTCCTCGGAACCTCACCGTATGAGGCGCCTGCTTTATACAATTTGATGAGCCATATGGATTTTAACCAGGGCGTCTTTTATCCGAAGGGCGGATTTTATGAACTGATCAACGCGCTTGTCCGGATCGCTGAGAAAAACGGTGCGGTGTTGAGATCAGAAGCGGACGTTTCGCAGATCATCGTCGAGAGCGGCGCCGCCCGTGCAGTCAGACTGAGTGACGGAAGCGAGGTGCCGGCGGATATAGTTATCTCAAATGCGGATATGTGGTTTACTGAAACCCGGCTGCTTGAGAAACAATGGCAGAGCTACCGTGAAAAGTATTGGAATAAAAGGATCATGGCGCCATCGGCGTTTATTCTATATCTTGGCGTAAATAAAAAACTTGATAATCTGGTTCACCACAATCTGTTTTTTTCAAAAGACTGGCGCGTTAACTTCGA
The DNA here is from genome assembly GCA_041394785.1 of Pyrinomonadaceae bacterium. Taxonomy (GTDB): domain Bacteria; phylum Acidobacteriota; class Blastocatellia; order Pyrinomonadales; family Pyrinomonadaceae; genus Aridibacter. The sequence continues at coordinate 42,061 of JAWKHO010000017.1, forward strand.
CGACATTTACAAATTTCCAAAACTGCCGGATGAACCTTCGTTTTACGTCTGTATGCCGAGTGCGACGGATCCTGCCGTCGCGCCGACCGGAAAAGAGAACCTGTTCGTCCTCGTACCGATCGCATCCGGTCTGAAGATAAATAATGACGAGAAAGAAGCGTATGCCGAAAAGATCCTCGAGATGCTCGAAAGCGAAATGTCGGTTCCGGGTCTCAGAGAATCGATCGAGTACCGCCGGATATACTCGGTAGAGGATTTTGCGGGGGATTACAACAGTTTTAAGGGCTCCGCGCTCGGATTAGCACACAATCTATGGCAGACAGCCATTTTTCGACCAAAAAACTATTCAAAGAAGGTTGAGAATCTCTACTACACCGGGGCCGGGACAAATCCCGGGATCGGAACCCAGATCTGCCTGATCAGTGCCGAACTGGTTTACAAACGGATCCACGGCATCAACTCAGCCGCGCCGCTCGAATCTATTTGAATATCTTTGGAAAGGCAATGATCCAGAATATGCAAAATCCTACGATCGTATTTACGATCGGAAATTTTCGATAAATGCTGAACAAACCTGTTCTGCCGGATGCATACATCGAAGCGGCCATCATCGAAATATAGACCGTGCCAAAAACAAGAGCAAAAAAACCGAGAGGGGAAAACGAAAGCACGGCGGCGGCCAGATAACAGATCGTGCAGAAGAGCAGCGCGGGTTTTGCACTCAGGAAAGTGGCAACTGTCTGAATACCTGCTTCTTTGTCCGCTTCAATATCCGGGATCGCGGAATATGCGTGCATCGCCATCGTCCACAAACCGGCCGCCAGCAAGACCGGTATCGGCGGAAAATCGTCGCGGATCAGGGCAAATGCGGTCACCCCGGGAAACACGTACAGGATATTAAAAGCGGAATCGAGCAGCGGTTTACTTTTTGAGCGCACGGGTGGTGCGGAATAAAAGACAGAGAAAAGCAGAAAGCAGGAAAGAGAAATGCCGACAAGAAGTGAACCTAAATATGCGGCAGCCAACAAAAACGGGATATTGATAACGGCAATGTAAAAGAACAAGCGGTTGTGGCGATCCGGTTCGACCAGCGCCTCGAAGTTTTCCTTTTTCGGGTTCCTGCGGTCCGTTTCGTAATCGAAGATATCGTTTATGCCGTAAATGAGCAGATTGGCCGGAAGGGTAAAATAGATACCCAGGATCAGTATATGCCAATGGGCGAGTTCGCCGCTGACACGAAAGGCGGCGGCGAGACCGATCAAAAACGGACCGAGAACATAGATCCAGAATCTCGGGCGGCTGATCCTGATAAGAAGTAAAAAATCTGACACTAATATATTATAAACCGAATATGCGAATTGGTTATAAAGCGGTCTTCACCATATTTTTGCTGTCCTCGCTTATGGTAAGTGCATTTCTGATGGTCAACACGGAATTGCCTCCGTGGTCGCATTATGTTTCAGGCGCCGGGATCGTTTTGTTCTCGGTTCCGGCTGCTCTCGCATCGTTAAGATGGCTCGGCAGACGGAACACGTTTTTGCTGTTTCTGATGCTCGGGATTTTTGCGCTCGCAATAGAAACGTTTGCCATCTTTAGCGGAATACCGTACGGCAGTTTTACATACTCTGATTTCCTTGGTTACAAACTTTTCGGAACCACTCCGTGGACAATAGTTATCGCCTGGACCCCATTGATCCTCGCGGCTTACGCTGTCGCACGGATTATCTTTGCTGGTGTCGCCGCGAGAATAGTCCTGACAGCCATTTTACTCGTTACATTTGATATGGTGCTTGACCCCGGCGCGGTCTATTTCCGGTTTTGGACATTTGAAACAAGGGGCTGGTTTTACGGAGTACCATGGTCAAACTTTGCCGGATGGGTGGTCTCGGGAATTATCGGGGCCGTAATTTTAGAAATTTTTCTCAAAAGTAAAAAACCGCTTCTTCCTGTTCCCGTGCAGTTGATGGAAAGCGCGTTTCTGACGATCTTTTTCTGGACGTGTATCGCATTATTTGCCGGACTTTTGCTTCCGGCTTTGATCGGAGGGCTGCTGATGATCGTTTTGGGGGTCGTTTATTTCCGGAACTATTATGCATTTGACGATATGATCGTCCTTGCAGATGAAAGTGCCGCGCCGATCGGGACCGCCCGTAAACTTCCTTCGCACACAAATGATACGCCGCTTCATTTGGCATTTTCGGTTTTTCTTATTAACAAAAACGGGGAACTGCTTCTCCAGCGAAGAGCACTTGAGAAAAAGACTTGGGGAGGAGTTTGGTCAAACACTTGCTGCGGCCACCAGATGCTTCACGAAGACGTTAAGAGCGCGGCAAAACGGCGTCTGAAGTATGAATTGGGAATAAAAGGTGTTGAGCTTGAAGTGATTCTTCCGGATTTTCGTTACCGTGCGGAGAAAGACGGCATCGTCGAAAATGAGATCTGTCCCGTTCTGGCAGGAACATTTGAAGGCGAGCCGAAAATAAACAAGAGGGAAGTTTCAGAAACCAAATGGATCAAATGGGAGAAGTTTTTAGCCGAATGTAACTCGCCCGACAGCGTTTTTTCTCCCTGGGCGATCGAAGAGGCAAACCTGCTTGCAAATAACCCGCGTTTCAATGAGTTGCTAAACCTGAAGACCTAATTTGCCTCTTTCTTCTTGAAAGTGATCGTTTTGATCTTTACGTCTTCGATCGGGCGTTCACCGTTGCGGGGTGAACCGGCAATTGTGCGAGCATTGTTCATTCCGTCGATCACTTTTCCAAAAACGGTGTAATTCCTGTCAAACTGGGCTTCGCGCCGCAGCATGATGAAGAATTGCGCGTTCTGTGAATTCACGTCGTTACCCATCCGCGCTGCGCCGACGATCGCCGTATCATATTCGATATCGCTGAATTCGGCTTCTACGTCGGGTTTGTCCGAACCGCCCATTCCGTCGTTTGTCGGATCGTTGTCTTTCGAGTTCGGATCACCGCCCTGAATTACGGTTCCGTTTACGCGGTGAAAGGTAGTTCCGTTGTAGAATCCGGATTTTGCCAGCTCCTTAAAGCGAGCGACCATTTTTGGTGCGATATTTGAGTAAAGCTCGATCGTGATACTGCCGAATGCCGCGGGATTTTCCATCTCAATTACCGCGACTTCCTCGTCTGCAACCGGTTTAACTCCTTCCTTTACAATAGGTTCACCGTCTGATGATGTCTTTGGAGTTGAATTACATGCAAACGAAGCCAACGCAGCAATCAAAAGCAGAATGATCGATATCTTTTTTAACATAGCGGTTTTTTGTTCTTTCAAAATGTTTTTTCGGTATCCAGCAGGATCGTTACCGGACCGTCGTTTGTCAGTTGTACGTCCATCATTGCCTGAAACTTTCCGGTCGCAACCTTTCCGATCCTTGTCTTTGCTTCACTTATGAAATATTCATAGAGCCGGTTAGCTGATTCCGGATCTCCGGCCCTGATATAAGACGGTCTTGTACCCTTTCGGGCATCTCCGTATAGCGTAAACTGAGAAACTATCAGTAGTTCTCCATTAACGTCCAGCACCGACAGATTCATTTTTCCATCTGCATCACTGAATATGCGCAGGTTCACGATCTTATTTAACAGCGACTTAGCTTCGATTTCCGAATCCTCGCGCGAAACCCCCAAAAAAATAAGGAGACCATTGCTGATCTCTCCTATAATCTCGTTTTCAACCGAAACTTTCGCTTCGGAAACTCTCTGCAAAACTGCCCGCATAAACGGTTAATAATCGGTAGTAGATACTTAAGAAACGACTGAAAAAGCCTGTTGCGAAAAGTATCAGTCTATTCTTCGATATACACTTTTTGCATAACGACCGGTTCGTGCGGTTTATCGCGGTCATTTGTCGAAACTTCGGCGATCTCATCGATCACATCCTGCCCTTCGATAACGCGTCCGAATTTTGTATAACTCGGCGGAAGCGGGTAATCGACATGCATAATAAAAAACTGCGAGCCGTTGGTGTTGGGTCCCGAATTTGCCATAGCAACGGTGCCTTTTTCGTATGGCCCCTGATAAAGTGCCGAATCGCGGTCGATCTCATCATCAAATTTTCCGCCCCAGGCGCTTTCGCCGCCATAGCCTTCTCCGAGCGGATCACCGCCCTGAACCATAAAATTCTTAATAACGCGATGAAATATCACGTCGTTGTAGTAGGACTTTTCCGCCAATAGACGGAAGTTTTCCGTTGTTTTTGGTGCGTCGGATTCTAACAATTCAAATTTAACTGTACCTTTGTTTGTTTCAATAACTGCTGTGCGGTTAGCCATTTATATCTCCTAAAATATATTTATTTATTGCTTCGGCAACGCCGTTTTCATCATTACCTAATGTTGTATAAAATTCTCTCCTGCGAAGCAAACTCGCATCCGCGTTTCCCATAACGACCGGAGTGCCGGCGTATTCAAGCATTTCGATATCATTAAAATTATCGCCGATTACCATCACATCTTCACGTTTAAGACCGTTTATCGAAGTCAGCTTTTCGATCGCCGTTGCCTTCGAAGTATTTGGCGGCAAAATATCGAGAAGCGTAAAATCAAGACCAGGGTAGACGGTCGCCATAATATTTACCGATTCTTCAAGTGATGTATGAAGTTGTGACTGTAAATCGCTCATTTTACTACATGTACCGGAATATGAGATGTGAACCACTTCAAGCATTTCAAGCCCTTTGGAAATATCTTCTACGTGATGAACCGCTTCTTCCGCTTCATCCCCGTGAAGACGTTTTGACCAGACTACGTATTTTTGAAGAGGGATATTTTCCTCGGAAATGGTCTCGTAAAGCAGAGTCCCTTTTCCGTGCGGATCGACGCTGACCAGGGCTTCACCGCCGTTATCTTTGCCCGCTTCAAGTATATTCCGGACGGTGTTGGTCGGGATCGTTGTTGCTGCTACCGTTTCGAGCGAATCGGCATATTTTACCAAAGCTCCGTTATGACAAATAACGGGCGCATTAAGTCCGATCTCGATCGCTACCGGCCGCGCGTCGCGAAAACGCCTCCCCGAAGCGATCGTTACCAAAACGCCTTTTTCTTCGGCTTTTCTGATCGCTTTTATATTTTCTTCGGGAAGAAGTCCGGACGAATTCAGAAGTGTCCCATCGAGATCTAATGCCAGCAGTCTGATCATCTATTCGCTTTGATTTTTTCGCTGTTCGGCCAGCCACTTTTGATATGCGGCTTTCCCTCTTTCAAACTCGGCTGCCGAAGCGTAAAAATGATGAGAGCCGTCGTTTTTCTCAACGTTCAGGACGTAATACAAATAGTCTGTCTTATCCGGATTCAGCGCCGCCTCAAGCGCGCTCTCGCTTGCGGATGAGATCGGACCGGGTGGAAGGCCGGAAATTTTGCGGGTATTGTAAGGATGGTCGACTTCAATATCACTCTTATGGATTATTCCGTCCCACTTTCCGAGCAGTTTCGCAATATAGACATTAGTTGCATCGATTCCAAGTGCCATTCCGCGGTCAAGCCGGTTGTAGATCACTGACGAAACTACACGTCTTTCCGCGTCAAATTTTGACTCATTCTCGATCAGGCTGGCAATTGTCACTATCTGCCGCGGTGATTTGCCGGCCTTGCTCGCGTCAAGTGTCCATTCAGGCTTCCAGGTCTTTCGAAACTGATCGACCATTCGCTTTATCACATCTTCAGGTGTTGCATCAAGAGGGAATTCGTAAGTAGTTGGAAATAAATACCCTTCCAGGTTCTTCGCGTCAGGATCGAAGTCTCTGATCAAAGAAGTGTCATCCATTAATGCGAGAACCGCTTTCTCGTCCGTTGCCGGTTCGGTCGGGAAGTTTTCTGCGATCCGTTTTGCTATTTCAAAACGTGTCCAGCCTTCCGGAATGGTGATCTTTTTCGTTCGCTCTTTGCCGGATTCAAGCTCCTTTAGTACCTCCAGCGAAGAGATCGGAGACTTAAACCGGTAATCTCCGGCCTTGAGCTTTGCGGCATCTCCAAAAAGCCTCAAATAGATCTGCGTCGCGACCGGGTTCTTTACGATACCCTCACTCGCCAGTTTTCCGATTATCTGATTAGGAGAGGATCCTTTTTCTATCGTTATAAATTCTTCCGCCTTTAAGTGCTGATTTGGCACTTGAAGCGATCTGTACATCCAGTAAAAAACGCCGCCGAGCGCGATAAAGAAAACCAGAGCGAAAACGACCAGGACTTTGATAAACTTCATTCTTAAAACGCCTAACCTATTTTGCAGCCTCTAGATCCTCAAGTGCGGATTCGATCGCATTTACGACCGTTTCACTTTGCGGGGTGTCTTTGGAAGAAAACCGTTTGATCACATTTCCATTATGATCGGCAAGAAACTTGTTGAAATTCCAGGTGATATCTCCACCCGTCTCCGGGAATATCTCTTTATCTGTCAGATATTTATATAGCGGATGCTGATCCTCTCCTTTAACTGTTATTTTTGCAAACATCGGAAAAGTAACCTTAAACTTCAATGTACAAAATTCTTTGATCTCTGCATTTGTCCCGGGTTCTTGTCCGCCAAAATCATTTGACGGGAATCCAAGTATGACAAAGCCGCGATCTTTATATTTGTCGTAAATTGCCTGAAGACCTTCATACTGAGGAGTGTATCCGCATTGGCTGGCAGTATTTACGATCATTACCACCTTATTCTTATACTTTCCGAGATTTCCATCTTTTCCTTCAATATCCGTTGCGTCAAAATCGTAGATCGTTTTGGCGGAAGTTTCCCCGGCATTCCGGGTTGTCGTTACGGATGGCTGGTCATAGCCGACCGCAAAAATCGCGACAGTTGCAACAGTTAACAATAAGACTATCAATAGCTTAGACATAATTTTTCCTCTTATTAATTCGATCAGCTTTTCTGCAGTTCTTCCCGGATGTATTTAATTACTGATTTTATTTCTTCTGTGCTTAGCTTATCCTTAAATGCAGGCATACCGTCTTCCGGAAATCCATCAGAGATATACTTGATAAAATCTTCGTCCGAATCCTTTTTTGCTCCTGCTGAAACTAAACTGTGGGCGTTTATCATTTTTCCGTCCACCTCTGTCTTGCCCCCGGTCCCGTCTGCCTTATGACATTCGGCACAGGATTCAGAATAGATGTCTTTTCCTGATTTTATTCGAATCGGAGTCTCGGTCGGGACGGTTTCGTTAGTATTTTTGACCGTCTGCGCGGTGTTCTGTTGACTAGTTTCGGTCTGCTGATTTTCAGCGTCTGCGCATGAAATTATAAAAATTACTGCAGAAGCCAAAATGAGAAAAACTTTTACAATTTTCATCCGAATTTCTCCAAAGTTAAATTTGCTAAGTTACTGTGAAGAGTTTAACTTATTAAGTAAATAATTTGCAAAGATTTAGGAGTCTGGGAATCGTATGAAACGCGTTCTGATCGAAGGTGAATGGCGGGAGACGGGTGAAAAGTTTGAAGTAACGGCACCCTTCTCCGGAGAAGTTCTGGATATGGTTTGTTCGGCTGCCAAGACCGATGCTGAAGATGCGATCCACGCGGCGGAGGCCGCCGCTGCGGAAATGCGTCAATTTACGCGTGAAAACATTTCAAAGGGATTGCGCAGAATTTCGGCCGGAATTGAGGAAAAAAGTAATGAATTTGCGCAAACTATCGCGCTGGAATCCGGTAAACCCATCGCTGCTGCGCGGGGTGAGGTCGGCCGTGCGATCGCGACATTTGCGCTGGCGGCTTCCGAGGCAGAACGTTTTGCCGGTGAAATGATCCCGCTCGACGTCCAAAAAGGCGGCGAGGGCAAAACGGGATATACATTTCGCGTTCCAAAAGGGATCATTTACGGTATAACACCATTTAATTTTCCGCTGAATCTGGTAGCTCACAAGGTTGCTCCGGCGCTTGCTGCGGGTAATTCAATAATCATCAAACCGAGCGAAAAAACTCCGCTCACTTCTTTATTGTTGGGAGAAGTTTTCCTGAAAAGCGGTCTTCCCAAATCTGCACTGCAGATCGTACCGATGGACGTCAAATATATGGACACGATTCTCGGCGATGACCGGATCAAGATGATCTCGTTTACGGGGAGCGACAAGATCGGCTGGATGCTCAAGGAAAAATGCGGAAAGAAAGCTATTGCTCTCGAACTTGGCGGAAATGCGCCCGTGATCGTTGATGAATCCGCAGATATTGAAAGTACAGCAGCGAAGACGGCGGTCGGAGCGTTTGTCTATTCGGGTCAGGTTTGTATATCGGTTCAGCGGGTATTGCTCCACGAAAAGATCGCCGATGAGTTCAGCGACAGATTTCTTTCAAAAGTGAAGGATCTCAAATCCGGGGATCCGATGGATGAAGACACCGTTCTGTCTTCGATGATCGATGAAGATGCCGCGGTAAGAGCAAAAGGATGGGTAGATGAAGCCGTCGGCGCGGGCGCAAAATTGCGGTGCGGCGGCGGGAGAAACGGTGCGTTTCTGGAGCCGACCGTATTGACCGACGTCGATCCTGAGATGCGAATCGTTTCGGAAGAAGCATTTGCACCTGTCGCGGTGATCGAAAGATTCAAAACGTTTCCTGACGCAGTAGCGATGGCGAATCAATCGCGCTATGGCCTGCAAGTCGGCGTCTTTACCGAAAACACAGAGAACATCAGAATTGCGAGCCGTGATCTTGAATATGGCGGCGTAATCTTTAACGATTCTCCGACCTTCCGCGTGGATAACATGCCTTACGGCGGTATAAAAGATTCGGGATTCGGCCGCGAGGGCGTAAAATACGCGATGGAAGAAATGTCTGAAATAAAGCTGATAGTGATAGACTCTTAGCTCAGCTTTCAGATCAGTGTTTGACAGTCTGCGTTTCAGACTTCAGGAATTTATTTTTAACGATTTCAGATAGTCATTAACGGGCTTTTGCTAAAAAGCGCAAATTTCCGATACGGGAAGGTCAGCACTGCCGGTTTTTTGACGAACAAAAGTTGTATCGCCGGATACTTCCGTTCTCGATTTGAAAAAACGAAAAACGTTGATCGTATTCAATTATGAAAAAATTCATTTTACTTCTCGCAGTTGTTTCAGTTCTTTCTGCAGTTTCATGTTACGCCCGGACAAATCAAAAAGCGATAGTTTTGCGGTCGAAGGGCTGAAAGAAAACGTCATCGTTCGCCGCGACGGCCGTTCAATACCGTATATTGAGGCGCGCAATGATGCGGACATCTATTTCATGCAGGGTTTCGAAACCGCCCGTGACCGGCTGTGGCAAATGGATCTTTACCGCCGGGTAGCTCGCGGGAGAACCGCGGAATTGTTTGGAAAGACGGTTTTAGAAGAAGATAAACGCTGGAGAAGATTTGGATTTTCGGAGATCGCAGAGAAAAGTCTGGAACTGACCGATCCGAAGCTGCGGAGGGCTCTTGAAGATTACGCACGCGGCGTCAATGCCTACATCGCAACACTCGATGCAAAGACTTTACCAATAGAATTTCAGATCCTGCAATATCAGCCCGAGCCTTGGGTGCCGACCGATACGCTGGTTATCGGTAAGATCCTGGCGGACGGTTAAGCACAACTTGGTGGCAGGATCTTGAAAAGATAAAACTTCAGAGTTTACCAAAAGCAAAATATGACGCCATCACGAGTAAGATAACCCCAAGTGATCTTATAATTTTCGGCAGCGACAATAACAACGGAAAAACGGCATCGGTACTCCCGACGTTCTCAACGGAACAAATTTTGAAGATGAGATCGCAGCAGAAAAAATTATTCGAAAGCGATCACTCGAGCGGATAGGCTTTTACGAAGAACATCTTGCGGCAAGTAACAATTGGGTGGTTTCCGGAAAACGAACCGCTGACGGAAATGCAATTCTGGCCAACGATCCCCACCTTCAGGCGACGGCTCCCGGAATCTGGTATCTTGTCCATCTTTCGACCCCGACGATGCGGGTTTCGGGAGTAACATTTCCGGGTGTTCCGGGAGTTGTGCTTGGTCATAATGAATCGATCGCCTGGGGGGCAACAAATGTCGGACCGGATGTGCAGGATGTTTATATTGAAGAATTTAACGATAAGGGCGAATACAAGACTCCGGAAGGCTGGAAAAAAGCACGGGTTCGCAAGGAAGAAATAAGATTTCGGCCAAATCCGCTTTTCCCGAAATTGGAAGCTGAAGCCATAGAGGTTTTAGAAACCCGTAACGGGGTTGTTTTCACCGAAAGCGACGGAAAGAAACTTTCGCTTAACTGGACTGCCCGGAAGCCGGAAAATCAAGAGTTTGAGGCCTTTTTCTCATTAAATCGGGCAAGAAACTGGGATGACTTTAATTCTTCGCTAAAAGCCTATGGAGGCGCCTCTCAGAATTTTATTTATGCCGATACAAAGGGAAATATCGGATGGCATATCGCAGGTAAGATACCGGTCAGACGAAAGGGCGAGGGGGATGTTCCGTATAACGGAGCAACCAATGACGGCGATTGGATCGGCTGGATCCCTTATGATGAATTGCCGGCGCTCTTTAATCCTGAAAGCGGTTTTATCGTTACCGCAAATCAGCGGATCGCCGGAACCAGCTACAAACATCAGCAGATAATAAGACAATTTGCAGCACCTTGGCGCGCACGCAGGATTTACGACCTCCTCAGTGCGAACGATAAGGTGACGATGGATTTCAATGGCGAGGTCCAGCACGATTCGTTCAACATACCGCTATCGTCATTTGCGAAGGAGATCGTAAAACGAAAAGCTGCGTCGGGTGAGACGATTTCGATTCTCGGATCGTGGGACGGAAAAATGACGGCGGATTCTGTCGGGGCAACGATCGCCGATCAAATCAATGCCTGTGTCGGAACAGAGATAGCAAATGTCAATAAACCCGCATCTGCGTGGCATATACGGCAGGTTATATTGCCTTGGGCGATACCGAACGACGATAAACTTTGGCTCCCTGAAAAATATACGACGTGGGACGCACTCCTGAAGGCTTGTGACTCGAAGGCGGTTAGTGATCTTGCAAAAACGGCGCGACTGGGAGGAACTGATCGCTCAAACTGGAAATGGGGAAGTTTTCGTGTAGCAAATTTTAATCATCCTCTTGTTGTTGCGCCGCTGATCGGAGGTACAGTTCAAGGTGAGTTTTTCAAATGTTGACGGCAGCGTTACAAACGCCGAATGTTGCCGCAAATGTATCGATGAGATTTATCGCAAAACCCGCGAATTGGGATGAAACCCGACATGTGATCCCGCTCGGTCAAAGCGGTGATCCGAAATCGGTTCACTGGAAGGATCAATTTGATTCTTGGCAAAACGGGAAATCGACGGTTTTTCCGTTTACAAAGTCTGCAGTTGAAAAAGAAGCGACCGACGTTTTGATGTTTACGCCGAAATAGTGGCAGAGAATGTGAAACTGTTGTCAGCGCGGTAGTAATGCATTATCGATTTAGTTTCGGCGGCTGATAAAATCTTCGAGAATTATTGCGGCTGCTTCGCTGTCCAGTCTTTTCCTGAGTTCGTTTCCTTCAAATCCTTTTTTCCACAGGTTCCCGCGGGCCTGATAGGTCGAGACGCGTTCATCCTGAAGATAAACCGGAATTTCCAGCGATAAATTGAAATAACCGGCAAGCTTTCGTGCTTCCTGCGACATTTCACTCTCGGAACCGTCAAAATTGTAGGGCAAACCTATAACAAGCGCTTTCGCATCAAACTCGGCAACAAAAGCCCTGATCTCTTTTAGAAACTTTTTCCAGCCTTCGCGCTTAATGATACAAACGGGACGCACGGCAATTTGAAGTTCATCACTGACAGCTATGCCGACCTTCTTCATGCCGAGATCCAGCGAAAGCAGGCGCCCTTTTTTCGGGGCACCGGAAATATCTGTAAAGTCAGGATCATTGAAACTTTTTTTATCTTGCACGCGGATTTATGATAGTAGATAATGAGGCGGAAATAAATATCCGGCATCATTCAGTTATTTCAAGTTTTCTCCAGAGGAATTATAGATGACATATCGAGGTAAGTTTTTTATTGCCATACTTTCGGCGTTAGTTACGTTTTACGCGTTTTCGGGTGTTTTTATGGGCTGGTACGACGCAAGGGCACAGCAGCCGATTAACGACCCGGGGGCTCAGATCCGGATATTCGAAAGCGTTCTGCAGCACATTCAGAACGATTACGTTGACGAGCCGAACCTTGAAAAGGTAAGGATGGGTGCACTTCGTGGTTTGGCTTACGGGCTGGATCCTTACTCTTCTTATCTTACCGCTGAACAGGTCGCCGAATTTAGGAAGGCGGGTGAAAATAAAGCCGGGATCGGTGCACAGTTTTCTCAGTTCTCTTCTTATCTCTATGTTATTTCAGTGACAAAAGGTTCCCCTGCAGATAAAGCAGGCATTCAGGCCGGTGACGTGATCGAATACGTGGGTGACCGAGCTACGAGGGACATTTCGCTTTATGATGCCGAACAGCTTGTAAAAGGCGCTCCAGGAACTTCGGTAAAGCTCCGGGTTCTCCGAACGGGTGAAAAGGCTCAGACGATTTCTGTAGTACGAGGGAGTTTCGCAACACCCGATGCTGTTTCTGAAGTCAAAGCGGGAAATGTCGGCGTTATAAAAGTTTTCAGTCTTGAAAAGGGTCAGGCGGATGTCATACGAAAAGAGATCGCATCTCTTAATGAACGCAGGATCGAAAAAATTGTACTTGATTTGAGAAACGTAGCAGACGGCACTATTGATGAGGCGGTTTCTGTTGCAAATGCCTTTATCAAGGAAGGGGATCTCGCAAAGATCATCGGACGCGAAGACAAGGTAGTTAAAACATATAAAGCAGATCCGGGTAAGCACGTGTTCGGCGGTAATATCGCTGTGTTGATGGATTTCGGTTCAGCCGGGGCGTCGGAGGTTGTGGCATCTGCGATCTTAGATCATAAGCGAGGTGAGGTCGTCGGAGAACGAAGTTTCGGAGCCGGTACCGCGCAGGAATTGTTCGGTTTAAGGGGCGGAGACGGTTTGCTTTTGACGACATCAAAATGGGCATCTTCAAACGGTGTTGCGTTTATGGGCGCAAAACGAAGCGATTCCGGTCTGACACCTTCGGTCGAGGTTAAGCATCCCGAGACTCCTGAGCCGATCGAGGTTGAGGAACTTGTAGATCAGCAGGATGAAGAGGCATCCGAAGATAACGATAACAAAGAAGAACAAACCCCGCGCAAAACTCAGAAGCCAAAAACGGAGGCTGACGATATTCAGCTGAAAAAGGCGATCGAGATCGTTCAGGGTAAAGCAAAGTCAGCAAATGCATAAACTGGCTTGAATTAACGCTAATGAAAATAAGCTGAACCCGCGAGGCGGTTCAGCTTATTTTTTGTAAAATTATTATGCTAAAATCAAGTCCGTCGCCGCTCTGTTTGTTCGCCCTGCCGGGGCGCTTTTCGGATCGCACCGGCGCTTAATGATTTATTTTCGGAATACAAAAATGTCCTGCAAAACAAGTATCTACAAAATCAACCTCTTTGCTTCTTTCACCATATCCATTTTGCTCGCAATAGTTTTGGCGGCGGATGCTTTTCCGCAATCGATCGAACAAAATCGTCCGACTCCGATCGTTTCAAACGAGATCAGTGGTCAGATAAAGGCGCGCGATATCGGCGACTCGCGATTAACTACATACTATTTTGCCTTTAACGGCGAACGGGGGGATATTTTTATAAACGTAGTTACAAAAAACCTAAACGGCGACATCGACATTTACGAGCTAAACGGCTTGGTACCGCGAACAAAGATCGCGGTCTATGCTGACAGTTCGTCAAACGAGACCGGGCGGGTAGTGTATTTAAGGAAACCTGAAAAACTGCTTTTAAGAATTCAGGGCAGGACTCCGGATGATGATCCGGCTACGTATCAGATAAAATTTGCCGGAAGCTTTCAGCCTTTGACCGGGATCGCAGAAACTGAAGACTCCGAAACGCCGGAGATAAAGGAAAAGCCTGAAGGGCCTGTGCGGGTTAATTCAGTCGGGACGATCATCGAAGATGAAAAACCCGCGGAAGAAGCAAAGCCGGAAACTGAGGATGTGTCAGGGGTAAGTTCTGATCCGCTTCCGAAAACAACTACGGAGATCCCAAGCGTTTTCGACCCACGGAAGAGATCCGATCGGGATGAAAGTGAAGAGAACAAAAGCCGCCCTAGGGTCATAATTGAAGATCCGCTCTCTCCAAAATCGGAAGATTCAGAGAATATTTCAGACATGACCGTAGAGATCACCGACAAATCAAAAGAGCCGAAAACCTTGATCACTATCGAGCGGGTGGAAGATGACGATGAGAAAGCTGCGGATGAAACTCCGGAACAGACTGATCTCTCGCCCGAAAAAGAAGCTGAACTGAAGGTCGCCGCGCTTCAGAAAATAAATCTTGTGATCACGCTTAAGAACGGCAAAAAATTTGAGAAACGAATGAGCAAGGTCTCGAGTTTTAATGTTTTTGACGGAGTGTTAAAGGTTGTCGCGATTGACGGGGAAGTCACAAAGTTTTCGATCCTTGACGTTGAAAAAATAACTATCCAGTAAATCACTGATCCGCTTCGAGCCGCTTGATAGCTGCATTATTCGGATTTACCTGCTTTAGCTTTTCAAGAGTGATGGCTAATTCTTTTTCATCACGCTTTTCATTCAATGCTGCCGACAAATTTTGAAGGGTCAGTTCGTGATCGGGATCGATCTCGAGCGATTTCTTAAATTCGACGATCGCACGATCCGTATCGTTCGGCTCCCTCAAAAAGAATGTGAGTCCGTAATCCGTTCTAACGCTGACGTTATTCGGGTCGATCTCAAGTGCCTTTGCATAATAGGTTCCAGCCTTTTCATACTGTTTCGCGTCAAAATACCCGTTTCCCAAAATAATATTGGCTTTCAGATCTTCAGGTTTTAGTTTGTGAGCAGTTTCGTAATATGGAAGCGCTTCCTCAAATCTTTCGATCTTTGAGAACATTTCCCCGGCTTCGATCTGTGCCTCGTAATTATCTGGCTCGGTTTTTGCGAGATCGATGACTTTCTGAACGTCGGCAAATTGTGCGCCGGGCGCAGTGTTTCGCGGCGAAGCCATGTTTCCGGGAGAATTAAGCGGGGCCGGGGAGCCAGAGATCTGGCCCTCTGAATTTCTGTTCAGATAATTCGCGCCAAAAAAACCGACAGTAAGCCCGATAATGATCCCGACAATTCCAAAAGTAATTCCACTTTTATTCATTGATTCCTATGCGTAGCTGTGAAGTCCCGGAAGCAGATAGCTGACACCAAGATAAGTGAAAATGACAAGCAGAAATCCGATGATCGCAAAATAAGCCGAACTCCGTCCGGACCACCCGCGCGAGATCCTCGTGTGCAGAAATGCTGCGTATGTCAGCCACGCAATAAGGGCTCCGGTTTCCTTGGAATCAAATCCCCACGGACGTCCCCAGGATTCGTTTGCCCAGATCGCGCCGGTGATCAAAAGCATTGCCAGGCCGGCAAACGCAAGACACGCCGTCTTGTACATCAGGCCGTCTAATGATTCCAGCGAAGGCAGCTTCATTATCAGTTTTTCCGTACGGAACGAGAACAGAATGACAAAAAATGTTCCGGCGATCGCTGTTATCAAACCTGCCAGTTCAACCGGGTTTGTTCCGATATTCAAAAACAGCTTGTCGCTATTGTTCGTTAGAAACTGCTTACCAGACTGTTCAAATTCAGCCTGAGAAACCGCCGCAAATTGCTGAGCCGGCAGATTCTGTCTTGAAATGATTTCCTTTCCGACCAATGCGTACTGCGAAGTATCAGCAGCAAGCTGCTGCTGAAGTTTTTCAGAAACGTTGTCGGTTGATTTAACGCCTGAGACGAGAAACGCCACCGCACAAATTTGCGCGACCAACGACAGCTTTAAGAGCACATGACCAACCGATCTGGCGCCTTTGTTATTCTGATAGATATACATCAGAAACGCAGCGATCACGCCGATCAGCAGAACGCTCGAAACCAAAAGCAAAGATCCCACATAGGGAAGTTCGAATCTGAAGAAGGCCGAAAACGGTTTTCCGCCTTCCGGATTGGGGATAAACATCCCGACACGGTAAACAAATTGTGTAAATACCGAAAAATTGCTTACCGTACCGATAACACCGAGGCTAAAAATGCTTGACCATATCGCCATCGCCTCAGGTTTTACTTTATCTTTCAGGAGGTAAATTACTGCAATAGCGAAACATACAAGAGTAACGCCGTAGCTTAATGAAGCAACTCCGACATGGATCGGTCTCCAGTACGAATCCAGAACCGGCGGGAGATCTACGAATTCTCCGCCGATAAATCTCGCTAAAACGAGGATGAGCGCCGCCAGCGGAAGTGTAAACGCCGACAGCACCTGGAAGTTCTTGCGATTTGCGTATACGAGTGTGAAAAAGCCCGCGCCAAACGCAAAGGCCAGGCTTAGATCGTAAAGATTTGCGAACGGGATGTACCGGAACATCCAGGGTGTTTCGGGATTTCCGGCTTCGCGCAGCATTGCGATCTCCCGGTCATAGGCGGCAACCCAGCGGACAAGCCAGCTTGACAGGTTAAAAAACACTCCCAATGTCGCTGTCGCGAGACCGATTTTACTTGCCATACCGGACGGCGCATACAAATTTGTAAGCTGAAACAAAGCGGCCAGAAGATAGCTGGCAAGTGCAAGCATCATCAGAGCGCCGTCAGAGATAAACCCGGGTCCGATCTGAAGACGGGCGAAAAGCATTATCAGCGATCCGGCAATTGCAAATGTCAGCGGAATATACTTGGTCCAATCTGATCTGAAGCTAACATCATTAATCTCTTCTGCGGTAATTACTTGCGACATATTTCCTCACGTTGTTTCTAAGTTCGGTCAGGGCGTCTCTTTTGAAGATCTGGATAACGCCTCAACCAACTTTTTAAATTTTTCTTCAAAGCTCAGCGGATTACGGTTTGTGTGACCGCCAAGTACGATTTCCAGTTTTCCGGTAATTTCATTCCGTTCGATTCGTGCCCAAACTCGGCGGTGCGAAATAAAAAACACGAAGACGAGAGCTCCCATCAGCCCGACTCCGCCGACATACCATGCGATAAAGGCGGCGTTAAAAGGATCGTATTTTATCGAAAGCACATGGGCCAAAGGCGTTTTTTCAAACTCCTTAAGTCTCCATTTATATCCAAGTTTCGGGGCCCCGACCGGTATATTTTCCGCCATTTTCCCGGCGAAAGCGAACACGCGTGTCTTTTCGCCGTTTTTTGGTGTTACCTGAAGTACGGCAACCGGATTATTGTAGTCGCCTGATTTTGTATCAGGTTCGCCTTTCTGATTAAAAGTAAAATCAGGTAAAAAGGATTCGTAAGCGACCACGGTCCCGTCTATGAGCGTAGTACTTCCGTTTCGCATAAGATCGATCTCAAACGCCTTCGCCCCGTCATTTTCCGGCGTCAATTCGATCTTCATGGTCCGAGCATTTCCAACCGGTACGGTCTGCGCCTGAAACATTCGGTAACCACGGTAACTAAAGGGCTTATTCAGGCTTACGTCGGCTACCGTTTCGCCGTATTGCGGATCATCGATCCTGATCTGGGTGCGCCAGTCAAGCGTATTGAATGTCTCGATCGAACCGTTCGGGTCGATCAGCTTTTGCTGAATATCGGTGCAATGGATAGTAAACGGAAGATCTACCGCAAAGCGGTTCTTTTGGTCCAGATCGAATTCGATCAGTTCTATCTGATTCGTTGTTTGCCCCGGATAGAGGCTGATATCTGCGTCAAATCCTGTCTGAAGTGCGACAAAATGTCCTAAAAACAAGGTCAATAGCGCGACATGGACAATATAAGCTCCAAGCCGGTTCCATTTGCCGCTTTCGCCGAAAACAAAGGTTGTCCCTTTTTTCTCAGAAATCGTCGGACTAAGTCGATTCTCGCTGAAAACTTTCGCAACACGTTCCGCGATCTCATCTTCCGTTTCAAGGTCGGTCTGAATAACGGAGTTCCGGCTTTGTCCTAAAAGCCAGGCCCTCGAAGCATCGAGTTTCGGACGAGAAATATAGCTCCAGGCAGACGGAAACCGGTCAATCGAAGCAAGAATGATATTTAGTGAAAGTACAAGTAGCAGCAAGCTGAAATACCAGCTGTAATAAATATCAAAGAATCCGAGAGCCCCGTAAACGGTTTTTTCGGCAGGAGTCCGCGAGGCATAATAGGCGTCAAACCCGTTTACATTCTGCTGAATGATGACCATTCCGAGAAATGATAAAAACACGAGAATGCAAAGCATGACGATGCCGAATTTTACCGAGCTCAAAAAGTCGAGAATACGGTTAAAAACCGGAATCGACTTACGTCCGATATTCGGTTTCGATTCGGTTACCTGATTGACTGATTCCTCTGCTGCTGACATTTACTGCTTTACTTAAAAGGACTGGAAACTACTGTTATTTTTATGAAAAATGATAACGCAGGGCAGTTTGTTTGTCATCCGCGGTCTGTATTAGAAAAACTTCTAACAATTATAAACTCCCCCGCGGTATTAAGATTAGACTTGCTGAATTAAAAAAGAAGCTGCATTTCGGTACACGCATTTGGAAAAAACGGGAGCGCAAGTTATTCTTTGAGTCAATAAAAAAGTAACATTCCGAGGTATCGATGGAAACGGTCTCAGTTGAAATTCAGGACACAAAAATGATCGGAACGCGAGAAAGACTTCTTGCTTTTTTGGAGTTAACAAAACCGCGTATTGCTTTTATGCTTGTGCTTACGGCGGCGGCGGGATTCTATTTGGGCGGAGGACAGGTTTTTCAGCCGGTACTTTTTGTCAACTCCATGATCGCGATAACGCTTCTCGCTTTTGGGGTGGCTACGCTAAATCAATATATCGAGCGCGATATCGATCCGCTGATGAAGCGTACGGAAAATCGTCCACTTCCTTCGGGAAAAGTTTCGCCGACTGAGGCGCTAGTGTTTGGTGTCGCACTTTGTGTTGCCGCAGAGATCTATTTATATGTTGCAGTGAATGCGCTTACGGCTTTTTTAGGTTTGACGGTTATTGTCGGATACGTTTTTCTCTACACCCCTTTAAAAACACGCACAACCGCGTCCACCGCGATCGGTGCTATTCCCGGTGCGATGCCGCCGCTGATGGGGTGGACCTCGGCCGCGGGTGAAATAACGCTCGGCGCATGGTTTCTTTTCTCGCTGCTTTTCCTTTGGCAGTTTCCGCACTTTTTGGCGATCGCCTGGATGTATAAAGAAGAATACAAAAAAGCGGGAATAAAAATGCTTCCAGTTATCGAAGAAGATGGCAAAGTTACTGCCCAACAAATAGTAATTTTTACGGTTCTTTTAGTTCCGGTGAGTTTGGCGCCGTTTTTCCTTGGTATTTCCGGAGTTTTTTACCTTGCAGGAGCGATAATTCTCGGAATATGGTTTTTGATAACGAGTATCAGAACGGCTGGTGCCAAGACCGAAAAAAGCGCGCGCAGTTTGCTGCTGACATCAGTTCTATACCTGCCGATGTTGTTTGCGTTAATGGTCTTTAATCATTGATCTTCTTAGAGTTATGGAAGTTGGAATTGCCGAACCCGTAGAGGAAACTAAAAAAAGCCGAAAAGTTAAAACCGATCCTTCTTTTTTGAGGGGCCGCCGCAGGAACGGAGGAGGCGGTGGAAACAACGGCGGAGGCGGTGACGGCGGAAACAATGGCGGCGATGACAAACGCGATAGCCGCGAACCCGAACAAACTTCTCAATCAAATCCTGAAACAGCACGCGTCTTAATGTGGTTTCTGCTGATGGTCGTAATAATGACCTTTGGTGCGCTGATCGGTGCGTATATCGTTCTTTCTACAAATGATTCGCTCGAATGGCGGCCAACAGATCTTCCTGCTCAGGTTTGGGTCAGTACGTTTCTGATCCTGACCAGCAGTCTAAGTTATATGGTTGCCAAAAAGGCGCTTATAAGCAAAAACTACCGCAAGACCCGTATCTGGCTGATCGCCACTACTGTTCTCGGAGCCGGATTTATATCATCTCAGATCCTTGCGTGGCTGCAGTTGTACGGTATGGGATTGTATGCAAGAGGGAATCCGTATGTCGGCTTTTTCTATATTCTTACGGGTGCACATGTGGTGCACGTCATCGGCGGGATCGCTGCGCTCGGGTATGTCATGCTGCGGGTCTGGAAGATGAATTCGGATTCTCCGCTTCGAAAGAAAAAGGAAGTTGAGGTTGCCGCAGTCGGGTTGTATTGGCACACGATGGATGTGCTGTGGCTGATCATTTTGTTTCTGCTTGGATTTTGGAAATAATATGGAAGCAGTTGGCGAAACAAATCCCGGGAAAAGGTCGAATCTGACGATCAATGCGATTTCGATCATCGTGCCGCTTATCGTTGCGATTTTGCTCGCTTTGCCGAATAAAGCGGATCTCGGAATCTGGACAACGAAACTGCCGCACGTTATCGGCACGATCAATATTCTTACTACGGTGATACTTATCTTTGGACTGTTGGCTATAAAGCTTAACAAGATCACGATGCACCGTGTGCTGATGTCGATCTCATTTTCGCTCGGCGGATTGTTCCTGATCTGTTATGTGACCTACCACATGACGAACCCTGCGAATAAGTTTAGCGGCGAAGGGCTTGCAAAAACCGTATATCTGTTTATTTTGCTTACCCATGTCCTTTTGTCGCTGGTTGTACTGCCTTTGGTGCTGCGTGCTATGTGTTACGCCGTTACGGCACAATTCCAATTTCACAAACGCATCGTAAAATACGCCTATCCGATCTGGCTTTATGTTTCAGCTACCGGTGTTATTGTGTATCTTATGCTGTATCATTTTTACCCTTCCAGCTAACGGACAATTGCCCGCTTGCTAAATATTTCCTTCGGGTGTATATTTTTTTATGTTGAAAATTTAACGCCAAAGGTAACTTTTCGCAGGAAAATTTATCGCGGGGGACCCATCATTCCAAATGCATGGAATTGGGGCGAAGCGTCAACAAACGCGGGGAAACTTCTTCATCCCTAGCCCGACAGCTAACTTCGTAGGCGTGGCGAAGAAGACACGGAAAAATTGCCGTTAAAAAGCACGATTTTCAGTTCTTTGTGCCTCTATCTTTTCAACGAGTCATGCAGACTATCCAGTCTTCTCAAAGATAGAAAATTCCGGGACCTGAAAAGATCCCGGAATTTTTCGTATTTACACTTCAAATCACTCTAATTTACTAATTTCAGCTGCGAAGCAGTGACCAGTTTGAGCGGGACGTCGAGGTCTTTATCAAATGCAACCCGGTCTGGCTTGCCGTCGAGTTGGATCGACACCGTTTGGTCGCGTTTATCGAGCGATATTTTCTTTCGCACGGACGCATTTCCTACCGAAATATCGATGTCAAAGGGAAGCTTAAAAACAGCAGGCGTATCGCTGTCCGGTTTGTGCACCTGCAAAAACCGCAGCTCCAATGTCTTGGTGGACGTCCGGTAAATCTGTGTAACTTTGATTTTCGGGAATCCTTCCGCATAAACCCATTGATCAAAAAACCAGCCAAGGTTTCTTCCTGACACCTCTTCCATAACTTTCTTTAGATCCGTAGTTTCAACGTTTGCAAAACGGTAATCTTCAAGATACTTGTTGACCGCTTTCCAAAATACTTCGTCGCCCAATTCCTCGCGCAAAGTGTGAACAACCGCGCTTCCTTTCTGATACGTTATCGGATCAAACATCGTGTCGTCGTCATCAGGATCGGCGAGTGTATTAAAGAGTCCATGCTGGGGTGTACCAAGTCCGTTAGCATAAGCAAAATACTCGTTCGCGTCGTCGGCTATCTTTCTGATGTAGTCCTTTCTTCCATACATCTTTTCACGAAAAACTGCTTCCATGAAGGTAGCAAAGCTTTCATTTAGCCAGAGTTCTGCCCAGTTTCTGCAGGTAACCATATTTCCAAACCAGGAATGAGCGAGTTCGTGTGAAACCAGATCTTCGACAAGCCCTTCCCCGAATTTGAATTTTGCCATCATTATTTCGGTATCAGCCATCGTGGTTGCGGTAATATTCTCCATTCCACCGAATTGGAAGGCTGCGACCATCGTCTGATCGTATTTGTTATAGGGATATTCAATGCCCGTGGCATCTTCGAAAATCCGAAACATGTCCTTGGTTTTACCAAAAGCCTTCTGAGCGAGCAGCTTTTCATTCGGATAAACGTAATAACCGAGAGGTATCCCGCGGTAAGAATCGCTGACTTTGACGTATTTGCCGACAATGAACGAGGTCAGATAGAGGGAATGCGGCACCGGCATCTTGTAATGAAAGGTGGTTGTTCCGTCAGTGTTTGCAATCTGACCAAGAAATTCGCCGTTTCCGATAACCGTTTCGCCTTTATTTACTGTGATGTATTTTTCGGTTGTCGCTTTGTCATCAGGGAAATCGAATGACGGAAGCCAGTGGTGGGTCTCCTGAGACTCGCCCTGCGTCCAGATCTGCGCAGCGCGTACAACCCGGCCTCTCTCTGTTTCGGCATCAACAAAATAAATACCTTTCTTCGGTCTCGCGGAATACTTTATCCGTACAGAAATTTCATCGCCCGGTACAAATTCCGTCCCGAGGTCGATTGCGATTTTCCCTTTGGAGGCAACGAATTTCAGGGGGGCCGGCGAATTGTCAAAGGTGATAGATCTGATATTCAGGTTTTCGGCATCAAGATCCAAGATTCTAAAGCCTGCGGCAAGCGGTTTGAGAGTTATAACTACATCCCCGTTTACGGCTTTTTGTTTCCGGTCAAAATTCAAACGGATCAGATAGTGCTGAACGTCGTATGTACGTTCACGGTTAAATGACTTTTTTTCTGCGTTTACGGTCGGTGTGAGGAAAAATACGAGCGGAATAATAAGAACTGCTAAAAATTTCATAATCTGCCAACTTCAGGGTACGGGTTTAGAATTCATAAAAAAACATTTTAGTTTATTTTGCCTTAAGTCGCGAAGCCTGATGACATACTTCCGGACGCGGGAGTTTTGAGATATCATCGATAAAAGTTTAGCGACCGACTTTATAAATTAGGACTCCGTAAAATATTATGAGATTGATTACTGCTGCTGCGATAGTGTCTTTTCTTTATGTTTTTGCCGGCGGGCAAGTGACGGCTCCTACTCCGGTTTTGTATTCCGAATCGACGATCGCGAATATGAAACGGATTCAGACAGCAGCGATCACGAGCGATTATTCGTATAAACAAACCGCTTATTTGACCAACAATATCGGACCGAGGCTAACCGGCTCGCCGCAGGCTGACCGCGCAGTTGAATGGGTCGCCGATGAAATGCGGAAATTGGGGCTCAATGTCACTCTGCAGCCGTTAACGGTCCCTCATTGGGTGCGAGGCGAAGAGAAAGGCGAACTCACTCTCTTCCCGGGTATGGCAAAGAACACGAAGCAAAAGATCGTCTTGACGGCCCTTGGCGGGAGCATCGCGACGCCTGCCGACGGGCTCGAGGCAGAGATCGTTGTTGTTGACAGTTTTGAGGAACTAAATAAACTCGGCCGAAAAAATGTAGAAGGAAAGATCGTACTCTTTAACTACAAATTTGACCGCGGGATGGCAGCGATCGGGTTTGGCGGAAATGCTTATTCGCTTGCAACGAGGTACCGCGGCGGCGGCGCCATCGCGGCGTCAAAGCTGGGAGCTGTTGCGGCACTTGTCAGATCGGCCGGCGGATCTCAAAACCGGCTGGCGCATACGGGCGGCATGCGGTATGAGGATGGAATCCGGAAGATCCCGTCTGCTGCAGTCAGCTTTGAAGATGCCGAACTGATGTCATACCTGGCGAAAATGGGAACAGTTAAGATGAAGCTGCTGCTTACTCCACAAACTTTTCCGGATAAAACGAGCTACAATGTGATCGCCGATCTTAAAGGCAGCGAAAAGCCGGATGAAATAGTTATCGTATCCGGCCATCTCGATTCCTGGGATCTCGGCACAGGTGCGCTTGACGATGCGGTCGGCGTTGCAGAAGCGATGCAGGTCTTATATTTGTTGAAAACTATGAATATCAGACCGAAACGCACTATCCGCCTTGTAGCGTTTATGAATGAAGAAAACGGATTTGTCGGCGCAACCACGTATGCGAAGGAAGCGAACGTTCAAAATCATTTTGCCGCTATCGAAAGCGATCTTGGAGCCGGACATCCGATCGGATTCAGATTTGCAGGTAAACCTGAGGCTTTGCCGTTCTTTCGCGCGGTTTCCGAAGTTTTGAGCGTTCAGGGAGCGAGCCAGGTAGATCACCGGCCAAATGCGGGTTCGGACATTTCCACTCTAACCGCGCTTGGGATACCGACATTTGAACCCTGGTACGATACACGAACCTATTTCGATTATCACCATAACGCGGCAGATACGCTTGATAAGGTCGATCCTAAAAACCTGCGTGAAAACAGCGCGGTAATGGCGGTTTTGGCGTATGCGCTGGCGAATTTAGAACAGCCGCTTCCGAGATAAATCGCGTGACGGTTTGAACCGCCGCGTGTTATTTGGTAAACGTATGAAAACTGATTATGGACAAAAAACCGCCGCCATATTTTCCGCAGACGTCGCTTTCACCGGCTGACGAAAACCGCTACCGGAAGTTTAAATTGATCATAGCGTCGCTGATCCTGGCAGCGATCGCGATAGTTGCAGGTGCTGCCGTCGGGGTTTACTACCTTATTACCTGGCTTTTTTAACAGAAAAGACGTTACCGCATTTCGCGGTAACGTCTTTTCTTAAAAATTTCCCTTATAACTATTTGTTTCCTTCGACCGGTTTTGAGGCATTCGCTCTTGCACCCTGTATCGCCAATTGCTTTGCTTCAGGCAATGCTTCTATCGCGCGTTTTACCTGAGTGTCGTAATCGCGGTAAACCTGAGGTGACGTTTGAGTTCCGTATGCAGCGGTAACCAATTCCGTTCTGAGCATCCGAAGGACGAATTCCTTTTCAGTCTCGATCTCGTTCGCTTTTGCTCCGTACTCAGAAACCGCATACGCCTTAAATGTTTCGTACAGCTGCGGCGTGATTACAAAGTCCGTGTTCTTCAGATCGTAATTAAAGACTATCGGTTTTTCTACGCGGTACGCTTCAAATCCCGGAACCCTGCCATATGCGAGTTTTAACGAGAAGGAGAATAACGGATCAATGAGCGTGGTCTGGTAATTCGCACGTTTTCGGGTGATCGTATCCGGTTTAACTGCGATGTCCGGCTCGATGCCTCCTCCGCCGTAAACGGTCCTGCCTGAATCCGTCAAGCTCTCTTCACCCTTTGGTTTTGTCGGTTTCTCGTTTTCTTCAAACGATCCGCCGTCAGTGTAGTAATCGTAGAGATTTCCGTCAGAATAATCACGCTGAATGAGTCTGCCGGAAGGCGTTTCATATTTTGCGATCGTCAATAGAAGCATCGATCCGTATTCCAGCGGATACGGGTTTTGGACGAGACCCTTTCCGAATGAGTTCTCGCCGACGATCAGGGCTCGATCATGATCCTGAAGCGCGCCTGCCAGGATCTCTGAGGCAGAGGCCGTACTTCCGTTTACCATAATTACGATCGGCGTGTTGTCCGGATTCTCATTTGTCGAAGGATAGCTTCGGGCGGTTCCGTCCAGCCTTCCTTTTTGGCTGAAAATAGTTTGTCCGTCTTCAAGGAAAGTGTTTGCGACGTAATACGCCTGATTTACCAGACCGCCGCCGTTTGAGCGGAGATCGATGATCAAATTCTGCATTCCGGCAGCTTTAAGTTTTGCCATTTCCTGCCTGAATTCGTCGTACGTAGTCCGGTTAAATCCGCCCGTCATCGCAATATATCCAATCCCTGGCCGGAGCATGTATGCTTCCTGAATAGAGGGAGTTGAAACCGCATCACGGACGATCTCGACTGCCTCCCGCTTCTTGGTCCCGAAACGCTCGACGGTAAGCTTCGCGATCGTACCCCGGGGACCGCGCAGTCTGTCACGAACATAAGGAAATTCCTTTCCAACTACGGATTCTCCGTTGATCTCGACGATTTTATCTCCATACCGAAGCCCGGCTCTGTTTGCCGGCGCGCCGTCAAAAGTAGCTTTGATATAGGTGCCGAGGACGTTGCCCTTCTCATCACGGAGATCGTTGATCGTCGCGCCGATGCCAAAATACTGCGAACTCTGGCTCGTCCTGAACTCTTCAAATTCTTTTGCATCAAAATAATTGGAGTGAGGATCGAGAGTATGAAGCATGGAGTCGATCGCCGTTTTAAACAGCCCGTTGTAATTAAGATCTGCACCGGAATAATGCTTATCCTGAATAAGGGTCAGCACTTCCGAGACGTCTCGCTCGATCTGCTCTAACGTAACAGCCGATTTGCTTTTGCCGGCCGATGACGATCGATCGTTCTCACTGGTTTTGAGCTTAGAAACTGCGTTGGATTGGGCGAAAACGGAAGTTGAGAAAAAGACGGCAAGTAAAGCAACAGAAAGTATGTATGCGCGTTTTATCACTGCAAAAATCTCCTAATAAAATGGCGGTTAAAAGTACAAAACGACGAAAAAATGATAACATCCCTTAGAGTAAAAAGCGATAATAATAGTTGTCTTGGGATTTGAAAAAGTGCCCGTTTTTCAATAGATTACACGAGAATCCCGGTCGACCGAAGTTTCAGAAATAATGTCTCATCTGCTCGAAGTAAACAATTTACAAACACACTTTCCAACCAAAGGCGGAATTGTAAAGGCCGTGAATGGTGTCAGCTTTCACATTGATGAAGGTGAACTTCTCGGTCTTGTTGGCGAATCCGGCTGTGGGAAATCGATCACGGCACTCTCGGTAATGCGCCTGATCTCGAGCCCCGGAAAAATTGTCGGCGGATCGATCAAGTTTAATGATCTCGAAATAACCACCGCAAGTGAAGATAAGATGAGAGGGATCCGCGGAAATGACATCGCGATGATATTTCAGGATCCGATGACATCATTGAATCCGGTTTACACCGTCGGAGAACAGATAGCCGAGGCACTCAGACTACATCGGAATCTCGACAAGAAAGCAGCATGGGACGCGGCGATCGCTTCTATGGATGAGGTTTCCATCCCGTCGCCGTCGCGCCGCGTTAATGATTATCCGCATCAGCTTTCGGGCGGAATGCGCCAACGCGTTATGATTGCCATGGCACTTGCTTGTGAGCCCGAACTCCTGATCGCAGATGAACCGACAACCGCGCTCGACGTTACGATCCAGGCGCAGATTCTCGAACTTCTGAATGATTTGAGAAAGACGAGAAAACTGGCGATTTTACTGATCACCCATGACCTCGGCGTGGTTGCCGAAACAGCGGACCGCGTATGTGTGATGTATACAGGAAGGATTGTTGAAGAGTCGCCCGTTGAAACGCTTTTTGCGGATCCGAAACATCCGTATACAAAGGGCCTGCTGCATTCCGTGCCAAAATTGAGCGCGGGCGAGATTGAGTCTGATATTCGTCTGTCAACGATCGAAGGGACGGTTCCAAGTCCTACCGAACTTCCGGACGGATGTCATTTTGCGCCGCGGTGTTCCTATCGAAAAGACATCTGCTTGACGGGAGACATTCCGCTTTATGAGCTTGAAGCAGATCTGAAAGTGCGGTGCGTCTTGTTTGATGAAGAAGGAAGGTCAGATTCAAATGCGGGCTAACGATCCGGTCATCTCGGTCAGGTTTCCAAAACCCGAAGACAGCAGGGAATTCATCACGCGCGCGCGATCAAGTCGGGAATTTCACCGGGGTTTTGTTGAACCGCCGTCAAACGACGAGGCTTTTGAAATATATCTTGAAAAGAGCCGGCGGGAATCGGACCGTTGTTTTTTAATCATTGCGGATGATGATCGGCAAATCGCGGGAGCCATCAACCTTTCACAGATTTTCTACGGAGGATTCAAGAACGCATACCTCGGATATTATCTGTTTGCAGGATTTTCAGGCAGGGGGATCATGACGCGGGCACTCGGGAAGGTGATCCGTATTGCCTTTGAAGACCTGAGACTGCATAGGCTTGAAGCAAATGTTCAGCCGCATAACCGAGACTCGATCAGATTAGTAAAAAAGATCGGGTTTATTAAGGAGGGTTATTCAAGGAAGTACCTAAAGATCGGCGGTAAATGGTGTGATCACGAACGCTGGGCGATGATCAAAGAAGATTGGATCAGGAAGAGATAGATGGGCGAAATGAGCGCAAAAACTGAGAGGGAAAAACTTGTCCGGGTCAGAGACCTGGTAAAACATTTTCCGGTAGACGAAAGCGACGACGTTGTGAAGGCGGTCGACGGCATTTCTTTTGATATTCTGGCTGGTGAAACTCTCGGACTGGTCGGAGAATCGGGCTGCGGTAAATCAACGGTAGGGCGATGTATGCTGCGGCTGCATGAACCGACTTCAGGCGAAGTTGAGTTTGAAGGCCAGGACATAATCAAGCTGGGAAGTAAAGATCTGCAGAAACTTCGCCGTGAAATGCAGATAATTTTTCAGGATCCCTATGCGTCGCTGAATCCGAGATTAAGTATTTATTCGATCATTTCCGAACCGCTAAAGATCCACGGGATTGGCGATAATGCGGCGAGGAAAAGCAAAAGTTGCGGATCTCCTTTCAAAGGTCGGACTCGATCCTAAATATATGTCGCGTTATCCGCACGAGTTTTCCGGCGGTCAGAGACAAAGGATCGGGATCGCGAGAGCACTTGCGCTAAACCCAAAACTGATCATCGCCGATGAACCGGTTTCGGCCCTCGATGTATCGGTACAGGCTCAGGTCGTAAATCTGCTGCAGGATCTTCAAGAGGAGTTTGGACTGACGTACTTGTTCATTTCGCACGGCCTGGCAGTTGTCGAACATATCTCGGACCGGGTTGCCGTGATGTATCTTGGAAAGATCGTCGAGATCGCAGAGTCAAAAGAACTTTACCGGAATCCGCTTCATCCTTATACAAAAGCACTGCTTTCAGCGATTCCGGTCCCTGATCCGAAGATGAAGCGCGAACGTATCGTGTTGCAAGGTGATGTGCCGACACCGATCAATCCGCCTGCCGGCTGCAATTTCAGAACCCGCTGTCCGCTCGCTACCGAAGAGTGCGCACGCGTCGAACCGCAGCTTAAGGAGATCGAGCCAAATCATTTTTCAGCTTGTATTTACAATGAGAATTACGAAAACGCGGCGATTGTTCAATAAAATTGAAACGAACGGCGGTATGGTAACGTAATTATAGTGTCTAACATATTCAGCGCAACATCGAATATAAACCCAAAACCCCGCATCGTTTGAGGAGAATTTTCTTATGAATGAAGAAACATCGGAAAGTAATCAACCTGATATTGAAAAGGAAAGTTGGCAAACACCGCCGTTGCCTGAAGAAATAAGAACGGAGGAAAAGCAGCAGGCACAAATGTCCGAAGTTTCCACTTTGGCAAATATCTTTTTTGAGCCAGGCAAGACGTTTGAAGATCTAAGGCGGAAGCCGCGATTTATAATGGCGTTTGTCCTTATCGCGCTCATTTCCACTGCTTATGTGGTTTCCTTTAACTACAAGATGGGCGAGGACCGGATCCGCCGATTTTCGATGGAGCAGGCGGAAAAAAACGCGCAGTTTCAGGCGCTTACACCCGAGCAGAAGAAACAAAATATTGATATCAGCATGACCATTCAGAAGGTCATCATGTATGCGCTTCCATTGTTCATTTTGGTCGGATTTCTGATCGGATCACTGCTTTACTGGCTTGGCGGAAAGGCGATGGGTTCATCAAAGTTCGGGTTTTTGCAGGCGGTCGCGGTCTGGGTATATTCTTCGCTGCCTCCAACACTCATTGCGATGGCGGCGAATCTGCTTGTGCTGGCGTTGAAATCACCTGATGACATTGATATTGCGACAAGTTCAAGAGGTTTGATAAAGGCAAATCCGACCATGTTTTTCGGAGGAAAGGATATGCCTGTTCTGACTACGCTGGTGAGTTCGATCGACCTTTTTGCGATCTGGGGATTGGTGCTGGCTGCGATCGGACTAAACAAAGTTGCCAAACTTTCAAAAGGATCCGCTTGGGGTGTTGTTCTTATACTTGCGCTCGTCGGGATCACACTTCGTGTGCTGTTTGCACTGCTTAACGGGATCCCGCAGTAATTTAATTGAACAATAAAAATTGAAAAGGCTCCATAGCATCGGAGCCTTTTCTTTTGAATTTTACTCGTATCTCAGCGACTCTATCGGATCGAGCCGGGCTGCCTTCCAAGCCGGGAAAAGCCCGAAAATGATCCCGATGCCGACACTTGCAAAGAAGCCAAGCGGCGGAGCCCACCATGGCACGTATGATGGGAAAACGAGTGCGATCAACAGCGTAAGAAGCCAGCCGATCGCAAGTCCGAGCAATCCTCCAAACCCGGTTAACGTTGCAGCTTCGACCAAAAACTGGAGCAGAATGTCTGACTGTTTTGCGCCGAGCGCCTTTCTGATACCTATCTCGCGGGTTCGTTCGGTTACCGAAACGAGCATAATGTTCATAACGCCGATGCCGCCGATCATCAGACCGACCGAAGAAATTACGACCATTGCTATCGCTACTCCGGAAGTTATCGACTGGAACTGCTCGATTATACTTGCGGCAGTAGCCATCGAGAAATTGTTAGGTTCTCCATACGGCACCTGTCTTCTGACACGAAGCAGATCCTGAACTTCATCTTTCCCCTTTTCCAACTGTCCCGGTTTCGCAACTGCCAGGATAAAAAGATCGTCCGAATTCGGCTTAATTCGCAGGGCCGATCCCATCGGCATGTAGATCACGTTACTTTGATCATTATTTCCGCCTCCGCCGCCGAACAGCTGTTCTTTTTTTTCAAGCACGCCGAGGATTCGAAACTCGCGTCCGCCAATTTCAAGTGTCTGGTTTACCGGAGACTGTCCGGGAAAATAATCTTCAGCTACCGTTGCGCCGATCAGCGCGACATCTTTTTTCATGTCGCTTTCCTGCTGAGTAAACCAGCGGCCTTCGGTAAGTATTTCTGTGTTCGTTTCGGCAAGCTCAGGGTACGTGCCGCTCAGATTTATAGATGAAGAAGTTTTACCGTTCTTTCCGGTAATAAGTATCTTTGAACCCCAGCGGTTGCTTGAAACATCAAGGAAGGGAACCGCAACTTCAATTGATGAGAGTTCGCTAATGGCGTCCGCGTCGTCAAGAGTAAGAGGCTTTCGCATTCGTTCTTCGCGGCTTCTCCGTCCAACCTGAATCCCGACCTCATATTTGTAAAGGAAGATCGAATTTGTTCCGAAAGACTCGATCTCTTTTGCGACACCGACATTGATCCCGCTGATTATCGACGAAATTAGCATGACGGTAATGACGCCGATGATGACGCCGATGATCGTCAAAAACGAACGAAGCTTGCTGTTGCGCAAGGTATCGAACGCCATCTTCAGATTTTCAAAAAATGTTCCGCTTAAATTCATAACAGTTTGCCTTGATCAGTCAGCCCGCAGCGCCTCTATTGGATCCAGCCGCGCGGCCTTCCACGCCGGAAACAATCCCGCCAAAATACCGACAATCGCTGATACTCCGATCGAGATCACGGCCGCGTACCATGGTATAACGGTCTGCAAAACCATCGCGGAAACTATCATCCCCAGCACTTTTGCCAGGATCAGTCCGATAATTCCGCCGATCGCTGCCAGAGTGGCCGATTCGAAAAGGAATTGCTTGAGGATATCTTTCTGGCTCGCCCCGAGCGATTTTCGGATGCCGATCTCTTTAGTTCTTTCGGTAACTGCGACGAGCATGATATTCATGATAACGATCGCGCCGACGATTAGCGCGATCGCCGGAACCGCAAGGATCACCACAAAGACGTTTCCTAAAACGTTGTCTCTCAGACTCGCGATCGCATCCGGTGTAAAAATACCGAAATTATCTTTTTCGCCGAATGGCAGCTTGCGTTTAACCCGCATTAGGGTTCTGGCTTGTTCTACGGCATCGTCAAATGTTTCATCCGATGCCGAAGTGCCAACAAAATAGAGACCGCGCGGTCCAGTAGCGCTGCCAAACTGCGAAGTAAAGGTCTTTAGCGGAACCGTAATAAAGTTATCCTGCGACTGGCCAAAAACAGTTCCTTTGGCAACCTGAATACCTATCACGCGATACGGAATTCCGCGTATATAAATCTCACCATCGATCGGCGAGGTCCGCGGAAAAAGTTCGTTGGCTATATCCTTTCCAATGTAGGCGACACGCGTTGCATTCTCGTTTTCCGCATTTGTAAAGTAGCGGCCTTCTTCGATATCGAGTTTGTCAATTGAAGCGAGGATCGGTTCAGCTCCGTCCACTGAAATGTCTACAAGCTTTTTTGAACCCCTTTTAACTTCAACCCTTGTTCCGCGAGCCTTTGCTCCGATCTCTTTGATCAGATCGCCGTTCGCCTTGAGAAAATTCAGTTCTTCAAACGTAAGATCCTTGTTTCGCCGCTGTGCTTCTGCCAGCGTATCGGTGTCTTTGAAATCGCTGAACGAGAATCGCTGAACGTTGAAAGAGTTGGAGCCGACGCCGGCGATCTTTTCATCAACATAAGTGTTGAATCCCTGCAGGATCGAAAGCACGAGCATAAAAGCCGTGACCCCGATGATCATTCCGAGAAGCGTCAGAAAAGATCGGAGCTTGTGCGCCCAGATAGCTGCAAACGCGAGTTTTAATGTTTCAGCAAAATTCATGGATTTTTGTCCGGCAAGTTAGATTATAACCGAAATTCTAGATTCTACGCGCCCGGCGCACTAAAAGTTTTGTTTTTGCACTTTAAAAAGAACAATAAAGTCTTTTTTACCAGTGGTTTCTAGAAGCTGCCGATCGAAGTTATGACACAAAATTAGTAGTTGTGGTTGGCAATCATTTAACCAAATGTTCTAAAATTAAAATATACCGGTTAATGAACATATAAGTATTCAACAGATAGATACCCATTCCAAAACAGACGAGTTTTTAAATATATGCAAGAAATAATTGATCAAATGCCTGCAGATATTGAGCGTTTTCCCATGGTTCCGATCCGCGATGTTGTGATATTTCCGTTTACAAAGGTAGCCTTTAAGATCGGACGGCCGAGTTCGGTAAAGGCGCTGGAGATCGCAATGAAAGGCGACCGGAACATATTTTTGGCCACGCAGCATGACGCAACGGTTGATGAACCAAGACATGATCAAATCTATACAGTCGGAACGATCGGCCGGATCCTTCAGGCGCAGAAACAAGAGAATGGGCAGATAAAGGTCGTTGTTGAGGGACGCGAACGCGGAGAATCTGTGAGGATCGAACAGGACCAGGAAGGCACATTTTCAGCGCTCGTCAGGAAAGTTTCTTCTGTAGACGAATCCGGATACAGAACAGATGGATTTCTGCAGCAGATCCACGGATTGGTCGAACAGTTTTTAAGGATCGCGCCGGACGCGTATACTGATGCGCTTCATGCTTCTTTGCGCGGAGTCTCAGCTGCACAGATAGCTGATTCTATGAGTTCCCATTTGCGGATCCCGGTCGAAGAAAAGCAGCAGCTGCTTGAGACGTATTCTGTTCCGGAACGCCTCCAGGAACTTATCAGTATTCTCGAAGTTGAGATCGAGAAAAAACAACTCGACCGCAGCGTAAATTCACGTACCAAAAAACAAATGGATAAAACGCAGCGTGAATACTATCTAAACGAGCAGATCAAGGCGATACACAAAGAACTGGGACGAAAGGACGAAAAAGCCGAGCTCGATGAGCTTAAAAAGAAAATAGAAGAAGCGGGGATGAGCGAAGAGGCGAAAGATAAGGCGATCCAGGAGTTTTCACGTCTCGAAGCTATGCCGCCAATGTCTGCCGAAAGCACTGTTTCGCGTACATATTTAGACTGGCTTATAAATGTCCCGTGGCAACAGCATTCTGATGAGATCGAGGATCTCGTAAATGCTGAAGAGATACTAAACGAAGATCATTATGGTCTCGAGAAGATAAAGGAAAGGATCCTCGAATATCTTGCTGTTCGACAACTTGTTAAAAATCCGAAGGGTACGATTCTCTGTCTGGTTGGTGCCCCGGGCGTCGGTAAGACTTCGCTCGGAAAATCGATCGCAAGAGCGACGGGAAGAGAGTTTGTCCGTTTGGCGCTTGGCGGTGTTCACGACGAGGCGGAGATCCGCGGACACAGACGCACATATATCGGGGCGCTTCCGGGACAGATCATTCAATTAATGAAGCGTGCAGGAACGGTAAATCCGGTCATCCTGCTCGATGAAGTAGATAAACTTGGAAAAGATTTCCGCGGAGATCCGAGTTCGGCACTTCTTGAAGTACTCGACCCTGAGCAGAATCACACATTCCGTGATCATTATCTGGATATTGATTACGACCTGTCGAACGTGTTTTTTATTGCCACCGCCAATGTTCTTCATACGATCCCGGCGGCGCTTCAGGACAGACTCGAGATTCTTCATCTCTCCGGTTATACGGAACGCGAGAAAAAGGAGATCGCGACCAGACATCTTGTTCGCAAGCAGGCTGAAGGAAACGGGCTTGACCTAGAAAAAGTCAAATTCAGCGACGACGGCCTTCTTGAAATAATCAGGCACTACACGAGGGAGGCAGGAGTCCGCAATTTGGAGCGGGAGATAAGTTCGTGTCTTAGAAAGATCGCGAGAAAATTCATCGCGGCGAATCAGGCTGATGATTTCAAGGAAATAATTGACGCAGAGAAAGTACGCGAACTTCTCGGGACGATAAAGTTTCGTAAACAGGACCTTTCCCGGAAGAGCGAGATCGGACTTGTCAACGGTCTTGCGTGGACCGAGGTTGGAGGTGATGTTCTTCAGGTTGAGGCGACGGTTGTAAACGGCCGCGGCGGTGTTCAGTTGACCGGTAAGCTCGGTGAAGTGATGCAGGAATCAGCACATGCGGCTCTGACCTGCGTCCGAACGAGGGCAAACCAATTAGGGATCGATCCAAAGGATTTTCGCCGGAAGGATCTACACATCCACGTTCCGGAAGGTGCAATTCCGAAGGACGGGCCCTCTGCAGGGATCACGATGGTGACTGCAATGGTTTCGGCACTGACAAAAAAACCGGCGAAATATGACGTGGCGATGACGGGCGAAATTACTCTGAGAGGTAAGGTTCTTCCGATCGGCGGGCTGAAAGAAAAGCTTCTGGCCGCCCACAGATTTGGAATAAAGAACATAGTCGTCTCGCGTGACAATGAAAAAGATCTTTCAGATGTGCCGGAAGAGGTTCTTGAAGAACTTCAGGTTCATTGCGTTGAAATGATTGACGAAGTTTTGAAGATCGCACTTGATGATACACACGAAGCAGAACCGGTCGAGGATAGTGCACCGCCCTTGTTTTCAGGCGACAACGTGAATGACGAGATAAATCTTACTTAGTCGGCCTTTATCCGGAAAATGAAAATTTCATCGGCAGAATTTGTCAAAAGTGCGTTTGACGAAAGTCACTGGGTTGAAGACGATCTGCCGCAGGTCTCATTTTTGGGACGTTCGAACGTAGGGAAATCGAGTCTTCTGAATTCGCTTTTGGGACGGAAAAAACTTGCCAGGACGTCGAATACACCCGGAAGAACGCAGAGCATAAACTTTTTTCTGATCAATGAATCTTATTATTTTGTTGATCTGCCCGGTTACGGGTATGCCAAGGTCTCAAAGCAAATGCGGTCGGATTGGGGAAAGATGGCGGAAAATTATCTTGCGAAGAGTGAGAACCTTGTGTTATCAATACAGTTAGTAGATTCTCGTCACGACCCTACTAAGCTGGACAAGCAGCTCTACGAATGGCTCACTTTTCATAAGAAACCCAATTTGGTAGTTGCGACAAAATCAGACAAGCTTTCCGGCAACAAACTCACCAAAAGCCTGAATACGATCAGAAAGGTTATGCCCGAGAGTAAAGTTGTTGCGTACTCGTCGGTTACCGGAAAAGGAAAAGAGGCGATCTGGAGCGAACTTGAAAACGTTGTTTAAAAAACCTCGTATTTTTATTTGCTTTATTCACTCAAATAAGTTATTAATACTTAATCCCGAAAACTCAAGGATCAGCTAGTTTAGATCTAAGCATTTTCAAAGAGCACCACGAAAAGCTTTTCACTTTTATTTACTCCACTAATTCAAGTAATAAATATCGATTATTCAAGCTTGATAGTGCCTTAGTAACATCAGACACAAATACCAACGTAAAATTCGTACGTAATAAATTCAAAAAACATCATGCCAACAAAAACAACTCGAGGTAAATCCCGTAAGCCAAAGGCTGAAAACTTCGACAATGCAGAAGAAGTAAGTCACGACGAAGATCGTAACGGCGGCTCACGAAATAAGAAGAGTCATCCCGCGATCCCGTCAAATGGCGACACCCTTGACCTCGCGAAGCTGAAGGAAATGTCGATCTCCGAATTGACTCAGATCGCAAAAGAAATGGAAGTGGAAGGCGCTTCAGGAATGCGAAAGCAGGAACTTATTTTCAAGGTTCTTGCGGCGCAAACTGAAAAGAGCGGACTAATTTTCTCACAGGGCGTATTGGAAACACTTCCGGACGGTTTCGGATTTCTCCGGGCTCCGGAATATAACTATCTTCCCGGTCCCGATGATATTTATGTCTCTCCTTCACAGATTCGAAAATTCGACCTGCGCACAGGTGATACCGTCAGCGGACAGATCAGACCTCCGAAAGAAGGCGAGAGATACTTTGCGTTGATCAAGGTGGAGGCGATCAATTTTGAAGCACCGGAACATTCTCGTGAAAAGATATTCTTCGATAACCTGACGCCGCTTTACCCGGACGAAAAGCTGCGGATGGAGACTGAGAACCCGGACAATATTTCCGCCCGGGTGATCGACCTTGTTACCCCGATCGGAAAAGGACAGCGTGCCCTGATCGTCGCTCCGCCGAGAACCGGTAAGACGATGCTTCTGCAGACTATTGCAAATTCAATAACGCAGAATCATCCGAATGTTACGCTGATCGTGCTTTTGATCGATGAACGTCCTGAAGAAGTTACCGATATGCAGCGCTCGGTTGAAGGTGAAGTGATCTCTTCAACGTTTGACGAACCGCCGACAAGACACGTTCAGGTTGCCGATATGGTTATCGAGAAGGCCAAGCGCCTTGTTGAACATAAGAAAGACGTTGTGATCCTGCTGGATTCAATAACCCGTCTGGCACGTGCGCACAATGCTGTTGTTCCGCCATCCGGAAAAATACTTTCGGGCGGTATCGATTCTAACGCACTTCAGCGTCCGAAAAGATTTTTCGGTGCTGCGAGAAATATCGAGGAAGGCGGCAGTTTGACGATCATTGCAACAGCTTTGATCGATACGGGCTCGCGTATGGACGATGTGATCTTTGAGGAATTCAAAGGAACCGGTAACTCGGAAATCCACCTCGACCGTAAGCTTTCAGACAAACGTTTGTTCCCGTCGATCGACATTCAGCGTTCAGGAACACGAAAAGAAGAACTGCTCATCGATCAGGAAGATCTATCCAGAGTTTGGGTGATGAGAAGAGTTCTGAACCCGCTTTCTTCTGTTGAGCAAATGGAAGTTGTTCTTGAGAGACTAAGCAAAGCAAAGACAAATGCCGAATTTCTGGCGTCGATGCAGAGTTAGATTATCGGGCATAGATAACAGCGAAATCGTGGACCGATATCATTCGATTCACGATTTTTCTTTTGCCGGCGATAAGGCGCAGGTTTCGAAATAAAGCAAATAACTAGTCCCGATTTACTAATAACTTTTTTCTAATTACAATTTCTAAAACTATGCGCGTTGCCGTCCTATCATCCGAAGCCGTCCCATATTCTAAAACCGGAGGACTTGCTGACGTGTGCGGCGCACTTCCGAAGGCCCTCGGGCAAATCGGAATTGATTCACTGTTGATCACACCCAGTTACCGGCAAACAAAAGGAGAACATCTTTGGAGTGTTGCGCTGGATGATCTTTGGCTCAACTGGCGAGGACATTCTTACCGCGCAACCGTTTTCTATTCCGAAGCGAACGGATCCCCGACGTATCTGATCGACGCTCCTGAAGTATTTCACCGGGATTCCATTTACGGCTACACCGAAGATTACGAGCGGTTTGCTTTTTTTAATCATGCGGCTTTGGTGCTATTGAAGCGTTTAAATACTCCGGTCGATATCGTTCACTTAAACGATTGGCACTGCGGTTTTGCCGCTGTCAGGATCGCACATTTGAGGTATTGGGATCCGTTTTGGAGAAACACTCGGACGGTTTTCTCGATCCATAATCTTGCATATCAGGGAGGTTTCGGCGCTGATGAACTATGGGAAATGGGGTTCGGGAGTGATTTTGAAAGAGATCATTTTGCGTTTAACGGATACGCTTCGGCACTTAAAGCGGGCTTGAGCGCAAGCGATATGCTCTCAACGGTTTCCGGAAGATACGGATATGAGATTCAGCAGCCGGAAAACGGCTATGGTCTGGATTGGCTTCTCAGGATGAGACGCGACAAACTGATCGGCATCACCAACGGAGTTGACTATGATGTCTGGAATCCGGAAACCGACGAAAATCTCGCCCGACCTTTCAGCTTTAGTGATCTGAGCGGCAAAAGTGCGTGTAAGCGCGAACTGCTTGAGAATTTTATGCTTCCGGTAGATCTCGAGCGGCCCGTATTCGCAATAGTGACGAGACTGACGGCACAAAAAGGAATCGAACTCATTCAGCAAGTTGCTCAGGAAATAATTGATACCGGTGCTTACATCATTGCTCTGGGATCAGGCGACAAAACGTATGAGAATTTTCTTCATCAGTTGAGAAACTATGCGCCGCGGCAGGTTGGTACGTATGTCGGATACAACGAAGATCTTGCACACAAGATCGAAGCGGGTGCAGACATCTTTTTGATGCCGTCAAAATTTGAACCGTGTGGCCTTAACCAGATGTATTCTCTACGCTACGGTACGGTTCCTGTGGTGCGCGCAGTTGGCGGACTTGATGATACGATCCAAAATTTTGACCGCGTAAACGCGCGCGGAAACGGTTTTAAGTTTGACGAATTTCGCGGTGACAAGTTTCTTGAAAAAATATTTGAAGCTCTCTTTGCATACGCCGAGCCGGAAGTTTGGAAAAAAATACAATACAACGGAATGATAGAAGACAATTCGTGGCAAAACGCGGCGCGCAAATATGCGGCGCTTTATCAAATGACCCTCAAAAATTAATCAATGCTGTGCCATAAGATCGATGAAAGCGTGGAAATGCGGTTGGCTTCCCGAAAACACAGAGACGGGTTATTTTCCTCTGTTCAGGAAAACCTGGAATATCTCGGTGAATGGCTTACCTGGGCGACAATCGATTGCGACGAAAAGGCGATAGAAGATTTTCTTGATCGGGTATTGAAGAATTTTTACACCGATGAACAGATCCCGCTGATCATTTTTGAGAACGACAAGATAATCGGTACGATCAGTGTTTACAATATCGATCAGGTAAATAAGAATGCCGAGATCGGTTACTGGATCGCAAAAGATTCACAGGGAAAAGGGATCGTCACAAAATGCTGCAGTGCGGTAATTGATCATTGTTTCGGCGAATTAGATCTAAACCGGATTGTGATAAAATGTGCTACGGAAAACTTCAAAAGTCAGGCAATACCGGAAAGATTAGGGTTTACTAACGAAGGCATTTCACGACAGGTGGCATGGCTCCGAGACAGGTTTGTCGGGATGATTGTGTATTCGATCTTAAAAGAGGAATGGAAAGTAAATAAAAATCCGGGCGGGAAATTATAAGCGATTGCCGGCCATTTATCATTGATTATGATTATTGTAATTATCGGTTCTCAGTGGGGTGACGAAGGAAAAGGAAAGGTTGTGGATCTGCTTGCAGACCGTTTTGACGTTGTTTCCAGATATCAGGGAGGACATAACGCGGGCCACAGCGTTTACGTCGGAGATAAAGCATTTGTCCTGAGACTGCTTCCTTCCGGGATCATCCATGAAAACTCGGTTTGCGTGTTAGGAAACGGAATGGTGATCGACCCGATCGCGTTTTTTGAGGAGATCGACCAGATAACTGAGAAAGGCATATCGGTAACGCCCGAGCGGCTGAAGGTATCCAGCCGGGCTCATCTGATAATGCCTTATCACCGGGTGCTCGATCACACTTCTGAAGAACGTCTTGGAAATGAAAAGATCGGAACCACTCTTCGCGGTATCGGGCCGGCGTACGAAGACAAGGCAGGAAGACGCGGAATTCGTGTGGCAGACGCGCTGTCTCCGGAGGTTTTAAAGTATCGTATAGAGAGAAATCTTGAAGAAGCAAACCGTGTGATCGTGCTATACGGACGCGAACCATTGCGTTCCGAAGACATTTATAAGGAGATCTCAGAACTAGCCGAGCGGCTCAGACCCTTTGTTTGCGAAACGTCAAAATACTTTGCCGATGCCCGGAAAGCCAACAAAAAGATACTTCTTGAAGGAGCCCAAGCGACGCTGCTTGATGTTGATCACGGGACGTATCCGTTTGTAACCTCATCGAATCCGACGGCCGGCGGGGCATCGGTCGGCGCTGGAATTCCGCCTCATCACATTTCCGGGGTATTGGGGATAGTCAGAACCTATGCGACACGCGTTGGTGAAGGTCCCTTTCCGACCGAGATGCTTGACAGCGAAGAAGAAATAGCAAATCTGATACGTACCCGCGGAAACGAATTCGGATCAGTCACAAAGCGTCCGCGAAGGTGCGGTTGGTTTGATGCGGTGGCGACGCGCTATGCGGCAGAACTGAACGGTTTTGATTCACTTGCGTTGACAAAAATTGATGTTCTTGACGCGCTTGAAGAGATCAAAGTATGTGTCGGATATGAGATCGACGGTGAAAAAACAGACACATTCCCAGCCGTTTCACAGGATCTGAGACAGATCAAACCAATCTACAAAACACTCGAAGGCTGGAGATCTGAAACCCTCGGGATCACGGAAATAGAAGACCTTCCGGTTAAAGCCCGTGAATACGTTGATTTTCTGTCGGCTGAGATCGGTGTTGAGATCGGACTTATTTCTACCGG
This sequence comes from Pyrinomonadaceae bacterium, assembly GCA_041394785.1. Classification (GTDB taxonomy): domain Bacteria; phylum Acidobacteriota; class Blastocatellia; order Pyrinomonadales; family Pyrinomonadaceae; genus Aridibacter. Next base: position 83,114 of record JAWKHO010000017.1, read on the forward strand.
ACCGGAGCGCGACCAAACGATAATTCTCAAGGATTCCACGATGGAGAGCTGGTTTAAGTAAAGTGGAAGCGCGACTTGCGTTTAGAAGTTGATAATACTAAAATCTAAAATTTCGTTGGCATAAAACGTCAATGTAACAGACAATTTTGGTCCGATAGCTCAGTCGGTAGAGCAAATGGCTTTTAACCATTGGGTCGAAGGTTCGAGTCCTTCTCGGATCACCATTTATAGAAAATAGACATCCGCCAGGGTGTCTATTTTTTTGCTGCCTTCGGTGGCTGCAAACAGATCGTTATTCGTTTTTAACCCAACCGCAATCCCCTAATATCCCCAATCTTTTTGAGTTAGCGGAAATGTATCTCAAGCTTATGCCTGATCTGTATTTATTACCCGGTGGAATGGTAATTGCACCTTACCCTATTAGAACGAATAAAACGTATTGTTTTAATTCACATTGATAAGCCGGAAAGTATTGAGTACGAAAGGTTTGTGGGTCGTTTAAGCTGCAGAGGCTGCAAAAGCAATTTGCAACAAAACCGAACGACCGGCACCAAAGCCGGCATAAAAGGGAGGACAATGATGATTAATGTAAAAGAAGGCGGAAGATGTAAGCATGCCGGATGCGATTGCACAGAGATCGGGGCAGATGATTATTGTAACGCAGACTGCCGGATCGCTGATGAAAACGGAAAACACGGACCATGTACCTGCGGGCACCTTGAATGCAGGGTTTCGGAAAGTGCAAACAAAGATTAACTAAACGGCAAAGACCGTTTCTGTGCAATTGAAAAATGGCTTTGGAGGTCAGGGAAATGAATAAATCAAAATTTTTTGGTCTTTTAATGATCATGACATTAATTTTTTCAGGGATTGTGCTAGCCCAAAACGACGAACCGGAGTTTACGGCAACGCTCACAGGAGCTGCGGAGGTTCCCGGACCGGGGGACAGTGATGGGACGGGAACTGCGATGATCCGGTTAAATAAGAACAAAGCGGAGGCATGTTTCGAAATTTCGGTTGAGAATATTGACGCGGCTACGGCAGCGCACATTCACGAAGCACCGGAAGGGGAAGCCGGACCGCCGGTTGTCACACTCTCACCCGCCCCGAAAGATGAGGACGGAGAAGAGAGTGAATCGGACTGCGTGAGTGTCGATCCTCTGTTGGTAGAGAGGATAATAATGAATCCGGCAAGATTCTATGTAAATGTTCACAATGCAGAATTTCCGGACGGAGCGATTCGTGGTCAACTTTCCATGGTGAAAGCCGATTAATTTAAGTACAAGATCGCGAGGCGATCCATTTGGATTATTCGTCTCGTGACCTGAATTTTGAACGACGGCGAGGAGATAAGAGCATGAGCACGAAAAAGGAAAAGGAGACAAAGCAGAAGAATGGAGTCCGTAAAAAGCCCGGGGCCGGCGGTGAAGGTGACTTCTTTCATGTTGAAGTAAAAGCGAGCGATGAATTTGAAACCTTCAGAACGCAGGATGTTGGAAAGAAAGGAGGTTTGGAACGAGTCGCCGGAAAAAGAAAAGACGGATCGTGGGATACGGTTAAGTGGTTGATAAGCAAAGATATGGCTCACGAAAGCGGCGGCAAGTTGATCGCCGATCACGAGGATGCAAACGATTTGCTTAAGGAGTTTGAATCGCAGCCGAAGAAAGTAGAAGGAGACCGATTTTCTGTTAAAGCTGGGTCGAAATAGCGACTTTCGTATACACGGGATTTCTGAACGTTAGGTAGTGGAAAGGAGTGGTGAAAGGTGAAAATTATTATTGCAACGGATGGATCGACATTTAGTGAGGCGGCGATCAAAGAGTGCTGCGAGATCATCATTGATCCCGGTCGGGCTGAGATAAAGATCGTTTCGGCCTATCAGGCTGTAATTCCGTTTAATGTTCATTCACCTGGCGTAGCTTATTCAACCGCTTTTGATGAAGTCATGAAAAAACAAGCTGAACAGGCTGTTTTCGACGGTGAACAAATGGTTCGAACCGCCTTTCCGGACTCCGGCATAAAGATCAACGGTGAAGTATTGGTCGGAGCGGTTGATAACCAAATCGTTGAGGCGGCAGAAAGCTGGGATGCTGATCTCATAGTTGTTGGCTCACACGGACGCGGATTTTGGGGGCGTGTTATGCTGGGTTCCATTTCGGATTCTCTGGTGCATCACGCTCCGTGTTCGGTCCTTGTAGTTCGCAAGCGGAAGGAAAATGAAGAGAGGGTAAAAAGTTAATTATTCAGCCGGGTAAGCAGGTTTAATAAGGAGGCAAATAATGAATAAAACACATACAAATGAAATAAGAATGAGTGCACTTTTCAGCGAATTCGAAGATGCTGAAAATTCATACAAAGAACTTTTGTCGCGTGGTTTTGAACGTGAACAGATTACGGTTCTGATGTCGGATGAACTCCGGAAAAAACATTACGGCGCTGAGACTGAAGTCGGAACAAAGGCCGCAGAAGGAACCGGCGTCGGAGCCGCAGTCGGAGGAAGCGTTGGAGCAATCGTGGGCGCGATCGCCGCGATCGGTTCAACTGTTGTTATTCCGGGTGCCGGGATCGTTATTGCAGGTCCGCTTGCATTCGCTTTGGCAGGTGCGGGAACCGGCGGAATTGCCGGTGGTTTGATGGGCGTACTTATCGGTGCCGGAATTCCCGAAGAAACCGTCAAACGCTACGAATCCGCTCTCGGCGACGGCGGTGTGGTCTTGGGCTTCAACCCGAAAAACGAGATCGAAGGGAATGAGGTTGAAAAAGTGTGGAACGATCATGATGCCGACCACATTTACAGATAAAAGGTTTGCTTGGTTTGTCGACTAAACTCCCACAAGCGGGCGGGCGCGGTGTTAGTTTTCCACGTCTGCCTCTTTTCTGAATGATCTTCGGGAGTGAGAATGGCGGCCTGGCCAACATTTTTCGACAGGGATATATCTTAAATAGAAAAAGAAGGAGCGGGCCCTTTGCTAACCCGCTCCTTTTGTTTCGGAATTGACCAATGGCTGTTCGATTTTACCTTTCGCAGATAAAAACTAGTTCACTTTCCCGTGAATTTTCAGTTCGACCAATTCCTCGACGGAAGGATTTTTATAACCCTTTGCTTTTGCTGCTGTAACGAATTTTGAATCGATATTGAATATCCTGAGCTGGACAGCGTCTTCGGCTTTCAGGTTGGTAAGACCGGCTGATTTCATTTCGGACAAAAATTCCGGAGTGACCTTGAATATTCTTAATTTAACGAGTTCGCCGATAGAATCTTGAGCAAATCCCATCGCCCGTACGTCTTTAATATATTTTGCGTCGATCTTAAAAATACTGGTTTGAACGAGATCTTCCATTTTCAGATTACTGAATCCCGCATCGCTCATATCCTTAACGTATTTTGCATCGATCTTAAAAATGCTCGACTTTACAAGATCTTCCATATTCAGATTCTTAAATCCGGCATTACCCATATCTCTGATGTAATTGCCGTCAATCTTGAATATCGTTGCCTTGATGACGTCTTCAAATTCGAGATCGGTCAATCCGGCAGATTTCAGATCGCGGGCCGTTTGGCTTTTTACACCCAAAATCGTTGCGGAAAAAAGATCTTTTGCTGACAGACCGGAATATCCTAACGAACTCATTGTTTGAGAAAACGACGGGTTTGAAACAAATGTCCAGGTTCCTGAACCCTTTCCGTTTTCAAAACTTCCTGTAAGATTTACCCGTCCGGCCTCGCGGTTCAAACTGAAGCTGACATTGGTTTTTGCCCCCTGAACCTGACTTAGCGTGACACCGTCGAGTTCGGTGAACTCAAAACTTGTTCCATATTGATGGTCTTTCTTACCCTCAGTGAAACCGTAAAATGAAATATGAATCTTTTCTTTCGACCTATCTTTTACGCTCGCCTTCCATTCACCGCTCAGAGTTTCCTGAGCAAACGAACTTGATGCGATCACAAAAAGCATCAGGAATCCGAGCATGATCGGGCGCGTGGAATAATGAACAAATATTTTATGCATTAGAATTTCGTCTCCGTATGAATTTTCGGTATATATTTGAGCTACTAAACCGAAAACACCGCAGGAGTCCGTATTATGACAAAAAATATTTGAGCCTGATGAGAACCGGCGGGAGCTATTAACTATCGCGCTATTTGTAGATCATATCGGTGATCGCTTTCACGCTGAAGAGAAACATCACCGCTACAACCACCCAACCGACGATCTGCAGCCAAAGCGGATGTTTATAATCTCCGATGATCTTTGCTTTGCGCGAGGCCAGCAAAATTAATGCGAGTCCGATCGGCAGGATAAATCCGTTAAAGGTTCCGGCAAGAACTAGTACAAGGACGGGACGTCCGATAAATACAAAGACGAGTGTTGAAAAGGCTATAAAAAAGATCGTCAGATATTGCGATCTTTCGGCCGCTTTTGGATGAAATGTTTTGAGGAATGAGACCGAGGTGTAGGCAGCACCGATCACGGAAGTGATTGCTGCCGCCCACATTACGACGCCGAATATCTTGTACCCGACAAAGCCTGCCGCGTTCTGGAAAACCGACGCCGGCGGGTTCGCATCGTCAATTGTCAGACCAAGTGCGATCACACCGAACGCGGCCAGGAAAAGAAGAAACCTGATAATTGCGGTTAGCATGATGCCGGTTGTCGCGGCCGCGTTGATTTCTTTGAGCGAGTCTTTACCGGAAACACCTGCATCGATCAGACGATGTGCGCCGGCGAAAGTAATATAACCGCCGACAGTTCCTCCGACGAGCGTAATTATTGCGAATGCGTTTATCGATTCGGGCAATACCGTCCGGTATGCTGCTTCGCGAAGCGGCGGCTGGGAAACAAGAACGACATAAACAATCAGTGCAAGCATGACGAAACCGAGGATCTTTACAAAAAGATCCATCGCCTTTCCGGCATCCTTAAACATAAAAATCCCGATCCCGATAAAGGCGCTGATCACCGCGCCGTATTCCGGCTTTAATCCAAACAATACTTCAAGGCCAAGTCCCGCACCGGCAATATTTCCGATGTTGAAAGCCAGTCCGCCAAACACTATCAAAGCCGCCAGCAGATAACCGCTTCCCGGAAGCGTCTTATTCGCAACATCCTGACCGCGCATTCCACTGACGGCTAAAATCCTCCAAATATTTAGCTGCGCAAATATGTCGATTATCACGGAGATCAAAATGACAAATCCGAAGCTGGCCAGAAGGTCTTTTGTAAATTTTGCAGTCTGGGTAAGAAATCCCGGACCTACGGCAGAGGTCGCCATCAAAAACGCCGCTCCCAGAAGCACCGGTGAAAGTTTCTTATTTGGCATAGCGGATTTAGATCAAAAAACTTCTAACTTCTTAAATCGCGGGAAGAATTGCGGCCGCTAAACAGTCCGAATTTCGACCACGTTTCTGACCAGGCTTTCATTCAATCGTCTTGCAAATTCAAGAGCATTTTCCCCGTCGCCGTGAATACAGACGGTCTCGGCCCTGATCGGAACAATCTTGCCTTTAGTCGATGTCACGGACCTTTCGTTTATCATTTGAAGGACCTGACAAACCGCCGTTTCGGTATCAACGATTAGGGCATTGTTCTCGCTCCGCGGAGTCAGACTGCCATCATCCCGATACGTGCGGTCTGCAAAAACCTCGCTTGACGTTTTTAATCCCACCTTTTCAGCTTCCGAGATCAGAAAGCTTCCTGAAAGTCCGTAGAGGATCAGACCCGCGTCAATAGATCTGACGGAATTTGCAACAGCTGCAGACAGTTCTTCTTGCTTGGCCGCTTGATTATAAAGTGCCCCGTGCGGTTTTACATGGTGTAGTTTTCCGCCAGAAGCTTCACACACGCCTTTTAGAGCACTTACCTGATACGCGACAATATCGTAAACTTCAGCAGGATCAAGTGACATCTCTCTTCTTCCGAATCCCTGAAGATCCGGAAACGAAGGATGAGCACCGATCGCGACGCTGTTTTCCAGTGCGAGTTCTACGGTTTTCCGCATCGTCGTCGGGTCGCCGGCGTGAAAACCGCAAGCGATATTGACCGAAGTTACATACTTGATGATCGCGGCGTCGTTTCCCATTTTCCAGGAACCGAAGCTTTCGCCCATATCGCAGTTTAAGTCAATTGTCCGCATCGGTTTGCCTAAATTTTACGCCCATTTTCAGGTATGACAGGTCTCTTTCAAACTGCTCGTTTTCCTTTTCAGCGTTATCAATGGATATAACCTCAAACCTGATCTTGTCGCCCGTGCTCATTTGGCCGACTAACGAAAGATCCCGGTTTATTACGTGTCCGATCTTCGGATATCCGCCCGTGGTTTGATGATCAGCCATCAATAACAAAGGCTTTCCGTCCGGCGGAAGCTGTATTGTTCCGTAATCAACGGCGGATGTAATCATTTCCTTACGCGACAAAAGATGCAGCCGGCTCCCGTCCAACCTGTAACCCATTCGGTTTGAATCCTTTGCGATCTCATAAGTGCCTTCGAAAAAAAGCTGTTCGCTCAAAGCTGTAAGATCGCGGTATTCACTGCCTTTTGTAATCCGTACGGTCCGGATTACGCCAAAATCAGGGCGAAGGCTTGAAGCGATCTCAACATCCGGAATCCGATCGATGCGTTCCGAAATGCGGCTGAAGAGAATCCGGTCGTCTTTCGCCAGCTTTCGTCCGCCAATCCCTCCGGTCTGTGCCATAAGATTTGTGTTTTTGCTGCCGAGCCATTTCTCGATCTGAAAACCTCCCCTGACGCCAAGATAGCACCTGTTCCCAGAGTTCCTCCTGTGAAATTTCAACAAGCTTCCCACTTTTGCATAATATATTTTCCAATTCGAAATGGGAGTATTATCGAGTGTCGCGTCAAAGTCAGCACCCGCGAGAGCGAATACCGCGGGTTGACCAAAAGCTATTTCAGGAGCCGGAAAGTGCATTTCGACCGCTGCTTCGTTCTCCGAATTTCCAAGGATGATATTTATCAGCCGCAGCGAATCGCGATCCATCGCGCCTCCCGGATTTATTCCGTATTTACGGAAACGAAAGCGCCCGGTGTCTTGGATCGTATCCAAAATTCCTGCTTTAGCTATCGATATTCCCATCTATATTTTTACAAATTTTACGGTGTCGCCGGGAGAAAAAAGAACGGGCGGATCTTCGTGCGGTGTAAACAATACGGTCTCAGTTTTTCCGATTATTTGCCAGCCGCCCGGAGAATCGAGCGGATAGATCCCCGTCTGATTTCCGGCGATACCGACGCTTCCTTTTTTTACTTCCTTCCGGGGCGTTTCTTTTCTCGGTACGACGATTCGCGGATCTACCTCTCCCATATAGGCAAATCCGGGCAGAAAGCCGAGCACATATACTTTGTAAGTCTGCGATAGAAAGATCTGTACTACGTTATCTTCAGAAAGTTCGGCGAATTCCGCGACGAAAGACAGATCCGGCGCGTCTTTTTTATCGAAAGAAACCGGGATTTCGATCTCCCGGGAATCTTCAGGAGCAGAGATCTCAAGACCGTCAAGCGCGATCTCCACATGACTTTTTGCTATCTGATATGCCGTAAGTGCGGTTCGAAAACGATCTTTGACTTTCAGGCTGTCAAAAAATACGCTTACCGAGCTATACGCCGGTAAGCACTCGATAAATCCATGAAATGGCGACGATTCGATCCGGCGGGAAAGAGATGCGGCGATCGAATTAATTTCGGGAGAGATCGTATTACCAAAGCTGATAGTAAGGGCATTTTCACCAAGAGGAAAGATATTATATTTTGGATGTTCGTTCATAGATTCCTATCGCTTAGGCCGCAAGCTTTCAGATTTCACTTTTCATCATAGCTTTCAAGAACTTCGAGAAGCGTTGCTTTTTGTGTTTCGACATCCAGAATTCTGGCGCCTTTTTTGTCAAGATGGGAAAAGGTTTGTCCCAACAGAGCATCTTCGGGATCTCGTTCAAACGTCAGTGTAATCGAATCCTCGTTGCTCTCGACATTGAAGTTTCTCAGATTGTTGAGCGTTATCAGGCTGTCTTCGAGCACGCCTTTGAGGTTTATTTTTACCTTTTGCTCTTGTTTGTGTGAACCGCGGAGTTCCGCGGGAGTGCCGACAGCGCGAATGGTACCGTCTGAAATTACCGCTATCCTTCCGCAAAGTTCTTCGATCTCAGACAAATTGTGCGACGTTAAAAGTATTGAAACGCCTTCGATCGATTCGATCAGTTTTCGCATATTCGCCGCGGCGAGTGGATCAAGCGAACGGGTAGGTTCATCGAGAAGAAGTATCGGCGGGTCGGGGATAAGAGCCCGTGCGACGGCCAAACGCTGTTTGTTGCCGGTCGAAAGATTTGAAAACCGGCGTTTTGCAAGTTCCTGCAGATCGAGTTGTTCGAGGAGTTGATCGATCCTTCTCTTGGCCGCTTTGTCGGTCATCCCGTAAAGCCGCGCAAAAAACATCAAATTCTGAGTGCTGGTAAGCCGCCAATAAAATGACCGTTCTTCGGCTGTTGCAAGACCGACCAGCGAACGAACTTTTACATCATCCTCTACTGAATCAAAACCATTTACAAAAACCCGTCCGTCGGTCGGTTGAACGAGTGTCGCAATGATCTTTGTCAGTGTGGTTTTTCCTGCGCCGTTTCTTCCGATCAGCCCAAAGATCTCTCCCTTTTCAATATCAAACGAGACATTTCTAAGTGCGTCTACCGAATCCTTTACGCTCATTCGCAAAAATCTCTTGACGCGCGGAAACGCGGTCGGGTAGGTTTTCGAAAGATTTTGGATCGATATTGCTGCCATGTATTTTGCTATCTTTTTCTTTGTTTCGGATCCAGATACTCACGCAATCCGTCGCCGATAAAATTAAATGCAAGCACCGTTAAGGCCAGCGCTATCCCCGGGAAAAGGAGATTATGCGTGGCATTTGTCAACGTGTCGATTCCGCGAGCTTCATCGATCATCGTACCCCATGTAGGATTTGGCGGCGGAATTCCGAGACCAAGGAACGAAAGAGACGCTTCGGCCAAAACCGCTCCGGCCATTGCAAGCGAAGCCTGTACGATAAGCGGCTGGATCGCATTCGGAAGTATGTGAATAAAAAGCTGACGAAGATTGCTCGCACCCAGCGCCCGCGCAGCCTGGACAAAATCATATTCGCGGATCTTCAATACCTGACCGCGCATTACGCGTGCGTACCCGACCCAACCGGTAATACACATAGCGATTATCAAATGGCGGATACGGTCCGCCGGTGTCGGATTTGTGCCGCTGAGAAATGCGACGATCGCAATCGCCAGCAAAAGTCCGGGAAATGCGAGGAAGACGTTGAAAACATATCCCGCGAGAAATTTGTCCCAAATCCCGCCATAGAATCCGGCAATTGCACCGATTATTATTCCAAAGATCCCGGAAACGGTAACAACGGTGATGCCTACAAAAAGAGAAACTCTTGCGCCGTGAACCAGTCTTGAAAATACATCGCGGCCCAGCGAATCCGTTCCAAACCAGTGCTCGGTGCTGGGAGCTTTGTTTTTATCCAGGGTTTCACGCTTTGTCACCGGATCGACGACATTGAAAGACCGGACTGGGTCATAATGCGCGATCGCCGGCGCAAATATTGCCGTGACTATAAACACGGCGGCGAGAAATATCCCGATGTATGTAAGTCTGTTCATTTGGGATCAATTCAAACGGATTCTCGGGTCGAGCCAACGGTAAACCATATCGGTAAATGAATTTGCCAAAATATAAGTGACGCTGATAACCAAAACGACACCTTGTACAAGACGATGGTCCCGCGTGTTGATTCCATCAAGCAGAAGCGTTCCGATTCCCCGCCAGTTGAAGATCTTCTCGGTAATGATCGCACCGGCAAGCAAAACGCCGAGCTGTAATCCGAGGATCGTAACTACCGGGATAAGACCGTTTTTAAGGACGTGTTTATAGATCACCTTGCGTTCACTCAACCCCTTCGCCCGAGCGGTTCTCACATAGTCCTCGCCGAGTTCTTCAATGACGCTTGAGCGGACCATTCTCGTCAAAATTGCCGATAAAGCAGCGCCAAGCGTGATTGCCGGAAGCACGATGTCTTCAGGATAATAACTGCCGGTAGGAGAAAATATAGGGATTTTTACTGCGAAAAGGTAAACCAATAACGGACCGATAACAAAACCGGGAAGACAAATGCCGATCAACGCGAAAAAAGAAGCAAAATTATCGATCAGCGAGTTTTTACGTGTTCCGGCCAATACCCCAAGCGGTATCGATATCGAAACGGCGATCAGAAGCGCGGCCAAAGCGAGTTTTATCGTCGAGGGATATCGTTCGAGAATCATTTCTCTTACCGGACGATCAGTGTCAAAAGACGTTCCGAGATCTCCCTGTAGCACCCCTTTCCAGTAATCAAGATAACGGTTTTCAGTGCCATGCCACTCGAACCCTTTTTCGCCTCCGTAAGAAAAGAAGAAGGCGGGCATATCCAAATTGTGGCGTTTTCGAAATGCCTGAATTTGTTCCGGTGTTGCCTGTTCGCCCAAGCGTGCGATCGCCGGATCACCGGGGACGAGTTCGATAAGTACCGTTACGAGCGAGACTACAGTAAAAACAACAAGCAGAAATAATCCCAAACGCTTACTGAAATTTAAAAGCTTGTACTTATTCATCTGGAATAAAGACCCGGTGAAATATCTTCTACTTGGTGCCTGTGTGAATTGCTGCGATCCCGCCGGTTAGATTTTTGTATTTTACATCGGAAAAACCGATTTGTCGCATCATCGACGCCAATTGTCTTTGGTCAGGAAACCTGGATACCGAATCCGGCAGGTATTCATAAGCACCGCGCGAACCGCTTACGACACCGCCGATCCGCGGGAGAATATTTGCAAAGTAGAAATTAAATGCAGAACGGAAACCGGGGATCATCGGGCTCGAAAATTCCAGAACTGCAATTCTTCCGCCCGGCTTGAGAACCCTCATCAATTCGATCAAACCGTTTTCCCAGTTTGAAAAATTTCTAAGACCAAATGCGATTGTGACGGCGTCGAAGGTTTCATCTGCGAATGATAAGTTCAGGCCATCTGCTTCAAGATAAGGAATGCTCTCTCCGCCACCTGCAGTCTTTTCCTTTGCGATCGTGAGCATCGGCCGGCAGAAATCGGTCCCGAAAACGCGCGCTTTTCCAAAACGCTTAAGATCGATCGCGAGATCGCCGGTTCCGCAGGCGACATCGAGTATTCTGGCTTCGGAGTCAGAAAGCGTATCTGAAAGAAGGCCTGATACTTTGCGGCGCCACCGCTTATCGATATTTATCGATAAGAAGTGATTGAGAAAATCATATTTTGTCGCTATTCCGGCAAACATCTCATGCACGGCTTTTGCATGATCAAGTTCACCCTGAGATCTTTGATCGGTAGTTGTTTCGCTCATAAAAAAACTTCTTTTTGAATTCCTGAATAATTCTACAAGAAACAAAAAGAAGTATCATCCGCAGGACTAAAACTTTCTATTGCGGATCTTTGGGATCCTTATCCTGATCCACCGGGGCGTCGGTGACGCTCTTTTTCTCAACGATCTGCGCTTCTGACCGTTCGGGCACAACGTTTACCGATGTATGCGGAGCATTCAACATATCGCTTGCGGTCTTTTGCACATCGGAAAGGGTAACTCTGGACAGGCGGGCCGCCTCATCGCTTGCCGACTGCAGTTGGAATGTATCAACATCCAGCCACAGAATGGCAGGATCAGTTGTCCGAAACTCATTAACGACCGCCGTTTTGGCAGCTTCAAATTCAGAAGCGCCGATCTTTTCGCTTAATATGGTTTTGAACAGATCCACTGTGCTTTCCTCGGAAGCGGTATCGGGATCAAAGCTTGCACCGATGAAGAAAATTCCCCGGAGAAGATGTGAGTTCTGAACGGCGAAGTTCTTACCGGTTGCTAATTGCTTTTCTAGTCTGGACTGCATTATCTTTTCCAGAATTCTTGATGCAAAATACGAATCATCCTTTCTCGAAACCGTCGCCGCCGCGTTTGCAAGTTCAACAGTATCGATTCCGCGATTAGGAATAGAAACGAACCGAGTGTCCGGTTTCTCAGGGAGACGGAACATAGAAGGGATCTTTTCAGTCCGTTTTGTCCACCCGCCGAAAAGTCTTCTCACCGCCCTGTACGCAAATGTTGAACTGACATCACCTGAGATCGTCATGGTCGCATTGTCAGACGTCAACAACCGCTGCTTTGCGAATATAATGTCCGCAAAATCGATAAGCCCTAAACTTTCGATCGTACCTTCCACCGGCCGACCGTAAGGAAAATCACCGTATAGCTGTTTTGCAGCACTTCGTTCGGCAATGTATTTCGGATCGTTTTCCAATTGATTTAAGAGCGCAAGTCTTTTTGTTTTTACTTTTTCCGTTGTTTCTTTATTGATCGCCGGATCTATAACAGCAGGCGAGAGCGTTTCCAGAATGGTCAGAAGTTCGCCCGGTTTTGAAACGGCAGTGATCTGAATGTAATCGTAGCCGTACGAAATATCGAGGCTGCCTTCAAGATCAGTCTTAAAAAAGTCCTTGATCCCCTCATCGGGGAAAAGTATGTCCGAAAGAAGGGCGACCGTTCCCATTTTTTGATCCGGATCGAACGCCGAACCGCTATGGATCCTTAAAATGACCGTGATCTTTTCTGCGTTTGGCTGATTCCAAACGAGGAGTTTAAGGTCGTTTAGAAGCTTCTCCTCCCGAGGTTTTGGAAAGTCTAAGTTTTGAGCAAACCCAAAAACAGGAACCGCGCACAAAACTAATGTAAAGACAGTAAGCCGTAATATAAATCGCATATCCATAGTTTTATCGAAGAAGGGGAAAATTGACAAATGGTTAGTTGCGAAAGGAAGTATCGAAGTTGTTACTTCAAAAAAGTTTAAAAAACGTCTCAAAATTGGCATACTTTGTCTGCGTACAGGCATCGCAGGAAACATTGAACGCATCTATTCGTTGTTATTGTAGATAATAACGTTCTTACAAACTTAACAATAAGAATAAAGTCGTTATAATTGGGGTAGGCACTTTGGTCATTAACAAGACAGAAAGTTGAGAGGCTAGAAAATGGGAAAGATCGTAAAATATTGTTCATCTTGTGAAGAAAGTTTCGCGGAGAAGTTTAGTTTTTGTCCGAACTGCGCCAGTGAGTTAAGCGCATTTGAGATGAAACCTGTTGTACAGGAACCGGAAGTTTCTGAAGAAATGGAAAAGATGTTTTCAGATGATCCTGTTCCGGATGCTACTCAGGATCAGCCTGATGATCTTGCGTCGGATGAGCTTGTTTCTGCGGCATCTGGCGAAGAAGAGCCGCCCGCATTAGAGATTGCCGAACCGGAGATCGAAGAGACTGTGTTCGAACCGGTTTCGTTCGATGCGGAAGAAGATCTGATGACCGACGACTTTGATGAATCGCTCGATGAAGAGATCATCGAAATTTCCGTGGAACCAGAACAGGATGAAAAAGTGACGGTTGCCGGCGGCGCGGTTACTACCCTGTTTGGAGACGAAGGAATTCCCGAAAGAGCAGATGACCCGTCAGCAGACGAACGGAGTGTTATCCACGAACACCGCGAAGTCCCGGAAGACTATAACGTCACGGTTATAGGCAATGGCGAAGGCAAATTGAGAAGCAGGCTGATGCTTGGTGCGTCTCTTTTGGTGTTGTCGGTGGCATTCGGCAGCTTTATGTATTCGATCTTTAACCACCCGTATTTTGTAGCCTCGATCGATGACGACTATCTGCTGGCACCGCTTACTGAAGTTGAACCGATGCCGCTCGAGGAAGAACCGAAGAAAGATAATGATGAAGACGGCGGCGGAGGCGGCGGAGGCGGCAGAGAGAACAAGAAACCGGCTTCGGCTGGAGAACTTCCTTCGCAAACGAGGGATCCGATCCCGCAACCGCCTCAGGTATTGCCAAGATTGACTAATCCGTCATTACCGCAGATTCAGAGAACCGAGGGCGACATCAAGCGTGAGCGAACAGACCGGGTGGGAATACCGGGCTCGCTCAATGGCGACGCGTCAAGCGGAATGGGATCAGGCGGCGGAATCGGTGAAGGCCGCGGTACAGGCGCCGGAAACGGACGCGGAACCGGTGAAGGAAATGGAATCGGTTCGGGAAGCGGAAACGGAAATGGTGATGGTAACGGCGACGGAAATGGGAATGGCGGCCGAAGACCGGCAAGTAACCCGCCGCCTGAAAGACCTTCGGGACCAACCACCGGAATACAAATTCGTTCAAAACCAAGACCCGGATATACCGACACCGCACGTCAGAACAATGTTCAGGGGACCGTGATGCTGAGAGTTACTTTTCAGGCAAACGGAACGATCGGAAGTATTTCACCGATCAAAGGTTTACCGAACGGTTTAACCGAAAAGGCAATTGCTGCGGCTAGACAAATTTCGTTTACTCCCGCAATGCGCAACGGTCAGCCTTACAGCGTAACAAAGAGTATCCAGTATAATTTCACGATCTACTAGAGAAAATAGACTCTTGATTATGAATCGCGGGTTCAGTGACGAGCCCGCGATTTTTTTTATCAGTATGTTGTTCCGGGTCAGAAATTGACCACAGATTATGAAAATACGAAGCGTCCAGCTTTGCCGCTCCATCGAAAGCAAATCAACAGATCATTCGATACCGAAGAAATTCCGGATGGATTTGAAAACGCCTTTTGTCTCGGCATCGGTCATCGACTTCTTTTCTTCGGCTTCAGCGGCGAGCAATTCACGGCGTTCGTCGATGATCTCGCCGATCACGCGAGCGACTTCCGGATTGTTTTCGAGGATCGGTTTTATTACATAGTGCTGTATTTCGAGCACCTGCGTTTCAGTTTCAGCGATCACATCGGCCGTTCGCGGTTCGCCTGTAAAAAGACTCATTTCACCAAAAAAATCACCTTCGCGAAGCGTCGAGACTGTTTTAGATACTCCATTCTCTGAGATCTTGATATTGACAATGCCGCGATGAATGACAAACATCGATTTGTCTTCCTGACCCTTTTTAATTATAGGTTCTTCAGGAGCGAAAACTCTTATCGAACAAGATTTGGCTATTTTTTGAGTCTCTTCATTCGATAGCGGAGCGAATATCGTAACATTGTTGATTCGCTCGCATATTTCATCTTCTGTTTCGACAAATATCGAAGATTCATCCGATTGTTTAGCCGTATAAATCGTTCGTGTCGGATAAGCAAAATCGAGATTTTCCCGCTGAAACGCGTACCAAATCCGTTGTCTGATCAATGCATCAGTGTCGTTGTGATTACGGTAATCCGTTATCCAGTATTTAACCTCGTAATCTATTCCGCTGTCACCCAGATTGGAGATACGCACTTTTGGACGTCGTTTTGGGGAAACATTTTCAACTTGCCTTACTGCTTCTCTTACTACCTGGATTACTTTTGCCGGGGAATTCGTAAAAACCGTATTAAATTGCACAATTCGAGCGTTCAAATTGTCCTTTGGCGCAACTTCTATAGTTTCTTTGCCAATTACAAAATTACTTATAACTAGAAGTTTATTCTGAAAAGTACGGATTTTTACACCACGCCATGAGACACTTTCGACTGTTCCGATCCCCTGATTTTTTATCGAAATGATATCTCCTACCTGAAAAGCCTGATCGGCTTGAATGGCAATTCCGGAGAATAAGTTTCCAAGAGTGTCCTGAAGAGCTAAACCGACGACAATTCCTAAAATCGTTGAACCGGTGAATAGTGGTGCTAGCGGAATCTTTGGATATTGAGTTTGAAAAATAATGAAGAAAGCGACGATATATACGATCACTGAAAGTATCGTCTTTAAAAGCGACGCCGCTTCACGCTCTCCGGAGTTTTTCAGTGCCGTTACGAAAATTAATTGTCTGATCAATCGCACGAATAATACGACGATCGTCATCCATAAGATTATTTTAACTATCAAAAGCAGGTTTACGACGAGACTGAGAATCGTTGTAGCCGCCTGACCGGGAGTGGTTCCGTCGGTTGACATTACTGCGTTGTCTTCGTTAATTACAAGGCTGAATTGAGAATATATTGATTGGCGAACCCATTCTTCAATGAACGGAAGGCATACTAATACCAAAGCAACAACTGCGATTACTATCAAAAAAATAAAGGATCTTCGTCTGACCTTTGTCTGCTCCATAATTTTTCCGGATGCTAAAAAATATCAGTTAAAGTCTGAGCAAGCAATAGAAAAGATAGTGTTGAAACGACGAACGTTATTATCCACGCCGCAGTCTTAAAAAATACGGAGTTCTTGTATTCACCCATTATTTCAGAACTGCTCGAAAGTCTGACGACTGTCACCAGTATGAACGGAAGAAGCAGTCCGTTAAGTGCCTGCGTCAGCAGAAGGAGCTGGATCTGAGGTATTCCCGGGATCATTGCGACGACGGCTCCGATAATTATAAGCGCAGTAAAAATGCCTAAAAATATCGGTGCCTCACGAAATGAGCGTGACAGACCTTTTTCAAACCCAAGTGCTTCGCTTATCGAATACGCCGTCGCCAGGGGCAAAACGCCCATGGCGAGCATCGACGCTCCAAAAAGTCCGGTCGCAAAAAGGTATTTAGCATACTGGCCCGCAGCCGGCGTCAGCGCTTCAGCAGCCGTCGCGGCTGAATCGATATTTGTGATCCCGCGCACATTTAGAGTTGCCGCAGTTGAAATGACAATGAATCCGGCGATCACCAGTGCGAAAACTGTTCCGGTTATTACATCAGCTCGGGCCAAGGGGAGATCTTCGTCGTCCATGCCTTTTTCAACAGCGGATGATTGGACAAAAAACTGCATAAAAGGGGTTATTGTTGTCCCGATCAGTGCAACTACTGTAAATAGGTAACCTGCATTCCACTGAAAACTCGGCGTTACGAACTCCGTGCCGATCTTTCCCCAATCCGGATCCGCAAAAATACCCGAGACCACGTAGCAGATAAAAACAAGTGAAATTACCAAAAATACGCGTTCGACCCTTTGCTGAGTGCCCTTTACAACAAGCCACCAAACGAGAACGGAAATAAATGGAATGGTTACATATCTAGAGATCCCGAAAAGCTCCGATGCCTGAGCAACTCCGACAAATTCTGAAATGATGATCCCGGTATTCGCGACGAGCAGCGCAAGCATTACCAATGCGGTCAGACGGACACCAAACTGTTCTCTGATAAGGTCGGCCAGTCCTTGTCCGGTAACGACTCCCATTCTTACGCACATTTCCTGAACGACTATCAGGCTAAGCAGCATAGGTACGAAAACCCAAAGGAGTGAATAGCCGTAGGCTGCGCCAACTGTTGAATAGGTTGCGATTCCGCCGGCATCATTTCCTGCATTTGCGGCAATGATTCCGGGACCGAGCACGGCGAGATAGGTGTAAAACCGATAATCGGACAAACTCCGGCGAAGAGACGCCGGAAATCTTCTCAACGGTTCGATAACTTTCCTGAAGGAGTTGGTTTTTCGTGCCTTCATACAAATCGTCTTCGCCTTTCATTTGAAACAGCCCTCAATCAACGGATTGTAATTTGAATACAAAGCTAAATGCAAAGTATTGCGAACAAATAAATTTATAAGTTTCGCAAATATTAAAAATTTTAATGTGAAATTTATTTATCTGAGTTAGAAGCGCTTGAAATTTTATCAATGCGCTCTTAGACTTGGGTTAGATTTGGACAATTTTTTAACCAGAAAGGAAAGCACCCGATTATGCCGCATAACTTATTTAATACGAAACAATCATTTACTGCCGGAGACGGAAGCGAAGGGACGTTTTATTCACTTCCTCAACTTGAAAAAGAAGGGATCGGAAATATCTCGCGTCTTCCGATATCGATCCGGATCGTTCTCGAATCCGTTCTGAGGAACTTTGATGACGGAAAAACGATCGATGAAAAGGCTGTTAAAGCCCTTGCAAACTGGGGGGCAACCGCTGAGAGAACGGACGAAGTTCCGTTTGTGATTGCGCGTGTAATACTTCAGGATTTTACCGGCGTCCCGCTTTTGGTCGATCTGGCAGCGATGAGATCTGCCGCCGCCGCGCTGGGTGAAGATGCCGGAATACTCGAGCCGCTTGTACCGGTAGATCTCGTTATCGATCATTCGGTACAGGTTGATTATGCAGGCAGCGAATCCTCATACAGAAAGAATATGGAGAAGGAATTCGAGCGAAATGAACAGCGCTACAAATTCTTGAAGTGGGGAACCCAGGCATTCAACGGTTTCAAAGTTGTCCCTCCGGGGATCGGGATCGTACACCAGGTGAATCTGGAATATCTTGCCCGCGGTGTTTTTGAAAATAGCGGAGTCTATTACCCGGATACTTTGGTAGGGACGGATTCGCATACGACGATGATCAATGGATTGGGAATTGTCGGCTGGGGCGTTGGCGGGATCGAAGCTGAAGCCGGAATGCTCGGTCAGCCGATCTATATCCTGACGCCTGATGTTATCGGTGTGAACCTCCACGGAGAACTTCCTGAGGGGACGACCGCGACTGATCTCGTTCTGAAAGTTACCGAAGTTTTGCGTGAAGCTAAGGTCGTAGGCAAATTTGTCGAATTTTTCGGTGAAGGAACCGCAAGACTTCATGCCACCGACCGTGCAACGATCGCGAATATGTCGCCGGAGTACGGTGCGACGATGGGATTTTTCGGGATCGATGAAAATACGCTGGATTATTTCCGCGCAACGGGCAGGTCCGACGAAAGGATCGATACGATTCGGAATTATTATAAGGCGCAGGGTCTTTTCGGGATCCCGCAAGTGGGAGAAGTTGACTACACAAAGGTCATTGACCTTGATCTGGCTGCGATAAAGCCCGCAGTTTCGGGTCCGAAACGTCCGCAAGACCGAATTGATCTGGATGAATTCAAGGCGAAATTCAGCGAACTGTTTACTCAGAGTGTATCTGACGGCGGTTTTGGCCGAAACGCTTCTGAGTTTGATGACCAGTTTGACGTTTTCCTCAATGGAAACAATTCAGGCGAAGTTTCCGGCGGCGGCGATCAGGATGCAAAGTCCATTCCGCTGCCCGTGTTAAATGATGAAAGCGAGATTCACACGAGTGTGACTTCCGAGACGGAAATGGTTACAAACCGGCCCACTCCGGATCAGGTAGAAGGAGACGCAGTTGCCGAAACAAAACCGAGCGTCGAATCGATCGGGCATGGCGACGTGCTGATCGCCGCTATCACTTCGTGTACAAACACCTCTAATCCAAGCGTGATGCTGGCAGCCGGAATTCTGGCAAAAAAAGCCGTTGAAAAAGGTCTTACCATTCCGAAATTTGTCAAAACCTCTCTGGCACCAGGATCAAGGGTTGTTACTGAGTACCTCGAAAAAACCGGGTTGCAAAGTTATCTTGATCAAATCGGTTTTGATCTTGTCGGATATGGCTGTACTACATGTATTGGAAACTCTGGACCCCTACACCCGGCAATCGAAAAAGCGGTTGTTGATCACGATCTGGTTGCAGCTTCTGTTTTGTCCGGAAACCGGAATTTCGAGGCGCGCGTCCATCAAAATATAAAGGCCAATTTTTTGATGTCGCCTCCCTTGGTTGTAGCCTATGCGATCGCCGGTACCGTTAATATTGATCTTGCAACTGAGCCGCTTGCGGTCGACAGAAATGGGAATGATGTGTATCTGAAAGACATTTGGGCTTCTTTAAGTGAAGTTAAGGAAGTAATGCATGCAGCATTCGAGCCGGAAACATATCGCTCTCTTTATTCGGATTTTGCGGAAAAGAATCCGATGTGGAATGAGATCCCTACGACGGTCGGAAAGGTTTATGAATGGGATCCGAATTCAACATATATTCAGGAGCCTCCGTATTTTGACGGCTTTTCAATGGATGTCGGTGATTTTGAAGATGTCAAAGATGCCCGTCCTTTGGCCTTATTTGGTGACTCGGTGACGACGGATCATATATCACCAGCGGGAGCGATCAAACCGGATTCCCCTGCCGGTTTGTATCTTCAGGAAAACGGAGTAGAGCCGAAAGATTTTAACTCGTACGGATCAAGACGCGGAAATGACCGTGTTATGCTTCGGGGTACTTTTGCAAACGTCAGGATCAAGAATCTTCTCGTAACCCCAAAAGAGGGAGGATTTACGCTTCATCAGCCCACGGGAGAGGAAATGTCCATTTATGACGCAGCCATGAAATACCGTTCGGAAGGTGTTCCGCTTATTGTTCTGGCCGGTGCTGAATATGGTACCGGGAGTTCGAGAGATTGGGCGGCAAAGGGAACTCTTTTAATGGGGGTCAAAGCCGTCATTGCGAAATCATTTGAAAGGATCCATAGGTCAAATCTGATAGGTATGGGCGTTCTGCCGCTGCAATTTAAAAATGACGACACGATCGAAAGTCTTGGGCTCGACGGTTCTGAAACTTTCGATCTTACCGGTCTTGAAAATGCAGAAGTAAGACCGCTTCAGGATGTAATGCTTCACATTAAGAAAGCTGATGGAAGTGTTGCAGAGACAACTGTTACACTGCGTATTGATACTCCAATCGAGGTTGAATATTATCGTCATGGCGGCATTCTTCAATATGTGCTCAGGCAGATAATAAACGCGAATAAATAGCTGCAAAAAAAAACAAAAGGTCTCGCAATTGCGAGACCTTTTCAACATTGCTGTTCAATATCTATGCGGCGAGGGGAATTTCGGGCCGGGTATCTAACTCATTAAATCTAACAGGAACAGAACCGTTCACCTTAACCCGTTCTTTCCTCATCTCATACCATTTATCACAGTACTCACAGTGATAGAACTTAAACGTGAAATCTTTTGATTGATAATTAATATCAAGCTCACTATTACAGTGCCAACAGGTCATCGTAAAATTACCTCTCATTTGTAGATTAAACACATTTTAACATACGAACCCCGGGTAAAAGCAAGCATTATTTTGCAGCGCAGTCGGGCTTTTTCGACCTAATTACGTAACTTATTGTTTTGACAGCGGATGTGAAGACGAAAACTGGAAAATACTTTAGCACTTTTAATATAAACAAAAGGAGATACAGATCTTTCTGGCAAGCATTCGAAATTGTGCCGCTGACGCAGGGCGATAATTCAACTCCGAGTGATCTTAGACGGCGTCTTCAGAGCCGAACTGTAATTCATACAGCCGTTTATACTTTCCGCTCTTTTCAAGCAGTTCGTTATGAGTGCCGGATTCGATGATCCGCCCGTTTTCCATGACCACAATAAGATTCGCTTTTACAACCGTTGACAGCCGATGGGCGATCACGATCGAAGTATGGTTTTCCATCAGATTTGTGAGGGCCTTTTGAACAAGCTTT
>JAWKHO010000018.1:0-95405 GCA_041394785.1 Pyrinomonadaceae bacterium
TATCTGTGGAATCCGACGATCACCGAAGGGAGTATTCCCGGTACGTCGTTTTCAAATGTTACTTCGTCTGCTTTCGGATTCAATAACGTTCCGACCGCAAATTTCGGCGGAACAACCGGAGTCTTAAGAGGTAATCAGTATACAAATCAGCAAGGCGGAATCCAGACCTCGAATTTGGTAACTTTTTCGGGAGTTTATACACCGACGAGTAATCTGATCATTGACGGACGCTACAACCGCGGATTTCTCAATGAAAAATCCGGAAACTACTTTGTTCCGACTTCGGTTCAGATCTTTAGCTGCGGAACCGCGAATCCGGCATTCCCGTGTTCGACTTCCGGTGCTAACAGCATCACCGTTAAGGATGTTTCAATTCGTGAAACATACGAATTTTCGGCGTCCTATATCTTTAATGCCGGCGGCCGCCACGAACTTAAGGGCGGATATCAAAGATATGCCATCTTTAACGATGTGCAATCGGGCAACAACGCGATCGGCCGTATTTCATTCAATTACGGAACTCCGATATCGACCCTGCAGCCGGGTGTAACCGATACGCCGGGAGCAGTCGGATCAGCATCATTCAGACGCACGGGAACAAACGGACAAGGTTCGAATCTCAGCCAGGGTATTTTTATCCAGGATAAATTTCAGCCGTCAAACCGTTTGACATTGAATCTCGGTGTGAGGATCGAAAAAGAAGATCTGCCGACCTTTAACGCCAATCCCAGCCTTGTAAACTTTGGCTGGGGCGATAAGATCGCGCCGCGTCTCGGTTTTGCTTACGACATTTCTGGTGACGGAAAATTGAAGATCTTCGCCAGCTACGGAAAGTTCTTTGATCGCGTCAAATTTGCGCTTCCGCGCGGTTTGTTCGGCGGTGATATATTCCTTGAGGATTATTTCGAACTCTTCCCCGGCGATACGTTCCAAAGCTTTAACATCACCAACATTGTAGGCGGATTTACAGGCACCAGCGTTTGTCCTTCGACCGGCTTTATCGCCCCGAATGCATTGAGCCGATGCCAAAGAAATCTGCGCGTAAACGCCAATGATCCCGGAGCTTCCGCGCTTAACGGCGGAGCTGTTGACCCTGACCTCAAACCGTTCCAGCAAACCGAATTTACGGTTGGAGCGGAAAAGCAGATCAGCAGAGATTATGTTGCGCGTGTCCGCTATACATATAAGAACGTTGATGAAGCGGTTGAAGATGCCGGCATCGTTAATGCTGCAGGCAGCGAAGCCTATATCATCGGAAATCCCGGAAGCGGCCTACATCTCGAGACGCTAAACGCACTCGGATATAACAAGAGCACAAGACCTCAACGCAGATATGACGGGCTTGAGTTTGTGCTCGAGAAGAGGCTTTCAGACAATTGGTACTTTAACGCAAACTATACGTTTAGCCGTTTGTATGGAAACTATACGGGACTTTCGAGTTCAGATGAACCCCATCTTGTAAACGGAAGAACCGGACCGGGCGTTACACGTGCGTTTGACCTTCCGTTCATCGGATTTACCGCGACGGGCGAGCCGGATAATGGGCGTCTTCCAACTGACCGGCCGCATGTCTTTAACATATACGGTTCGTATATTGTAAATTGGGGTGGTTCGAATACGACCGAGATCTCCGGTTTTCAAACGCTTACTTCCGGAACTCCGATGACCACATCGATCTACGGTCAGTCGAGCGTTACTCCGCAGATATTTTATCCGCGCGGTGATCTCGGACGAAGCCCGGTTTATTCACAAACGGATATGAGCTTAACTCATCGTTACCGTTTCGGACGCGACAATCGGTTTACAATGGCGGCGGACATAAACTTCCTGAACCTTTGGGATCAAAAGACCGTTACCGGCGTATATCCGACGATGAACACGACCATCGGAAGACCAAACGATTCCGGGTTAGGTTTATCGGCTGTAAACTATGCGAACGGCTATACATCGGGCGCACTTCTGCAAACGATACTGACGCGTATCGCAGCATCGCCTGACAGACCTGATGTTCGCTACGGAATGCCGCAGCTATACCAGTCGCCGAGAACGGTGCGATTTGGGATCAGGGTATTGTTCTAAACTGCTGCGCCGCAAAACGGCAAAGCAAAACAAACTCCCGGATATTTATTAGTAATGTTCCGGATTAAAGGATCGGCGAAGAATTTGATTATTCTTCGCCGAATTTTTTTGTGCGAAAAGCAGATCTCCGGTGCCAGATGGAGTATTTGAGAGAACTTTGATAGTTTTTCGCCGTGCCGATCCGCGGTGAGCTCTGACATTTTTCAGGTTCGCAACGGTCAGCTAAGTCGCCAATCTCGATTATCAATTATTATCTTGAGATCTCCGTATATTGATCGAATGGTCAAGGCAATGTTACATCCGTGTAAAATTTTCTTTACAAACTGACGGTTTTCAGCTTATAAAACTTGTAAGAAAGTTTTTCTTTCTGCTTATAGCAAATTCACTTAAAAAAAAATTTTACATAGGTCTATAACGATTTCTTAACGGTTATTGGTTTTTAACCATAATTCTTTATAGGTAACCTTAGGCAATTGGCTTTTGAGAGTGAATTCGGTTTTTCTTCCGCTGATCATAAATTAATTCATGGAGTGAACCCGAATACGGAATAAAGTAAATCGAATTTCCATGGTTATTTTTATTTCAAAGTAAGTTCAGAATGTGATCAATTTAATTTCGGCTTCAGCAGTAAAGACCATTTCTATAAGCCCAATTTTAAAGATTTGGAGGGATATATGACTAAGACATTCAAGTTATTCTTGATGATTCTCGTTAGTCTCAGCTTTGCAGGTTCTCTCTTTGCTCAGGGAACAACAGCGCGTTTGACGGGTGTTGTAAGAGACACTTCAGACGCGGTTATTCCCGGAGCGACCGTTACACTTACAAATGAAGCAACGGGAACCTCGCTTACCACGGTCACCGGAAACAACGGTGGTTATTCATTCGATTTGATCCAGGCCGGAATTTATACAGTTAGCGTAGAAAAAGACGGATTCAAAAAAGTAATTTCGTCCAGAAATGCGGTAAACGTAAACCTGCCTACAACGGTAAATTTTAATCTTGAAGTCGGAGATGTATCAGCGATCGTAAATGTAGAAAATACGGCCGAAGTGGTACAAACAAGTACTTCGGGAAATTTGGGTACGACGATAACGGAAAAAACAATTGAATCACTTCCGATCGTTGGTCTTCGCGGAAGAAATCCCCTTGATGTAGTTGCGTTTCAGCCCGGCGTCAGCTCGGGAACAAACACGGGAGGCGGTACTCATATCCATGGTTCCCGCGACCGTGCATTTAATTTTACACTTGATGGCATTGACATCAATGAGTCGAGCGCTGGTGGTTCAAACTTTACACCGCTCCGTCCTAATCCCGATTCGATCCAGGAATTTCAGATCGTTTCCAGTAACTTTACTGCGGAATTAGGCCGAAGCTCCGGTGCTCAGGTTACGTTTGTTACGAGGGCCGGAACGAACGATTTTCACGGAAGTCTTTTTGAGTTTTATCAAACCCCCGGCTTTAATGCGAATGAATTTGAAAACAATCTGCTTGGGGTCGAAAGACCGAAATTTATTCAGCACATTTTTGGCGGAAGCGTCGGCGGCCCGATCATAAATCCGGGATTTGGAGAAGGCACTCCTTTCTTCAAGCCGATGAAAGACAAAGCTTTCTTCTTTGTAAATCTGCAAATGCTCCGTGCCACCGAACAACGTCTTGTTCAGCGAACGGTTTATACGCCGGAGGCGAGAAACGGATTGTACCGTTATGTCGTTGGCGGAAAAAACAATCCGGCCGGTTCGACGAATGCTTCGGTCAACGCCAGCGGTGCGCCGACCGTTCCGAATTGCGGCGGTGCTGTTGTGACAAACTGCATCGCAACATACAACATGGCCGCAAATCCTTCAGGCATCGGATATGATCCGGCCTTGTCTGCGGTGATAAATTCAATGCCGACACCAAATGATTACAGTACGGGTGACGGTTTGAATACGGCCGGCTACAATTTCCTTGCCGGTCAGCGTGAAGAACAATGGGATTTCGTTACACGGATCGATTATAAATTCAGCGATACAAATTCCATTTACGGACGCTATGCACAGGGAAGACAGCAGTCATTCGGTGACTCTGTAAACGGCGGCGGATCGGCATTTCCCGGAACTCCGATTTTGGTCGTAACGGACCGAAAGCCGTGGAATCTGGCGATCAATCATCGTTATTCGCCGACATCAAAATCAACAAACGAGTTTATCTTCGGGTACAGCACGTTTACCTTTGATTTTATTGCGCCCGAAACGGACGCCTTCTACAATTTCTCGTTCAATAATGTGACCACACCGAATACGAATGTTCTCGGAAATTCCCGCGGCGTTCGAACAATTCAGTTTGTTGACAACTTCAATTATTCGATGGGTAATCATCTGCTGAAAGCGGGCATAAATTTCCGATTAGGAAAGCATACCGATGACCGTTCTTCAGTGGCCGGTACGGTGATCGAAGGCATCGTTGATTTCAGCACTGCGAGAAACAACAATTTTAACGCGTTCAATTTACCGACAACCGGCATCAATGCGGACGACGCAGCCCGGCTGCGCAGTACTATCAATGATTTTCTAGGACGTGTCGGCAATTACAGTCAAGCGTTTGTAGCAAATCAGGATGGTGCAACCTTTGCGGCTCCGGGAACGCGCTGGACGTTTGAGCATACATATCCGGAGTTTGATTTCTATTTTCAGGATTCATGGAAGATCTCAAGAAATCTGTTGCTGGATCTCGGTCTTCGATATGAGTTGAAACTGTCGCCGGGTTCGAACGGCTTGCCGATCCTCCGGCCCGATCAGCTGGTTGCCGTTGACGGAACGCCGTCAAACACGATCCGCTGGACCGAAGGAAAATTGTTTGAAAATGATCTGAACAATTTTGCACCGTCTGTCGGATTCGCATGGGATGTTACGGGTGATGGAAAAACATCTGTCCGCAGTAATTTCCGCATTGCCTATGACCGTCTGAATTCTCAGGTAAACGGTGCTCAATTGTTCCAAAGTGCACCGGGAAATAATGTAGGTGTATCCAACATTACCTTTGCACAGGGCGGCGGACTTCTCAGAAACGGCTTGCCGGTTCTTACCCCGACGCAGACACCTGACGCTCTTCGTCAGCCGACGGCTGCAGGTACCGGAACTCAAACCGTATTTGATCCGCGAAGTGAATACCCCGAGATCTATCAGTTTTCGGCAAGTGTTCAAAGGGAACTATTCTGGGACAGCGTTCTGGAAGTAAATTATATCCGGAATAAGGGTACTAATTTGTTTGGTGCATACAATGGAAATCAAGCGAATATTAATGCGCAGCCGACGGGATTCAATGACTTCCTCACGGAATTCAATGCGATCCGTGCAAATGCTGCCTATAACAGTCCGCTGATAAACGCTCTCTATACGGGAAATGCCGCAAACAACGCAGGAACTGCAACGTTTCGTTCGACAAATGCGACAAACATCGCCAACGGAAACGTAGCGACCGTTGCTGAAGCTGTTTCACAGAGGCAGGTTGGCGGTCAGCAGATGATCGCGGTCAACGGATTCAGTCCTTTCCTTTTTGTACCGTATCCGCAGTTTGGATTACTGAGAATTCTCGACACAAATCAGCGTTCGAATTATCAGGCACTTGAATTTATTCTCAAACGCCGGTTTTCAAACGGTTTGAGTCTTGAAGGAAGTTATGTTTGGTCAAAATCCAAGGACAACGGTTCTTTTGATCCGACGTTTACGGTAGCCGCAACAGGTACGGGTCAATCCGCGACAAGTACTGCCTATGACAACAATAATCGGGATCTAAACTACGCCTGGTCGGATTTTGACCGTCGTCATGTTTTCAATCTGACATACGTATTTGAACTCCCGGTCGGTAAAGGCAGAAAATTCGGTAGTAATATGCCGCTTGCGCTAGATTGGCTGATCGGCGGATGGCAGATCGCCGGATTGACAAATTACTCAAGCGGAAGACCTTTCACGGTAGTTTCGGGCCGAAATACATTTACGAACTCGGTTTCGACACCTGCAAACTGCACGGGATGCAGCCGTGATATGGGTACGGTCGTTGAAGAGAACGGCACGAGCTATCTGTTTACGGCGGCTCAGCGTGCGATGTTCAGCACTCCTGCTCCGGGAGAATTTAGTAATGTCGGAAGAAATTACTTTATCTTCTCGCCGGATTTCAGAGCTGATATGTCGCTCTCAAAGAAATTCAGATTTACCGAAACTATGAATTTCGCGCTGCGAATCGATGCGACTAATGTATTCAATGCCGTTAATTACGGTATTCCGACGACGAGTATTGCTTCGTCAACGTTTGGCCGAATACGTACAACTATTGACAGCAGTTCCCGAAGGCTCCAGCTTTCAGGTAAATTTACGTTCTAGACCCAACGAGGTTTAGGCAGAATTTTGAAGCATGGTTTAACAAACCATGCTTCTTTTTTTGAATTAACAATGCTGCCGGACTGATCCGGGCCGGTCGATGTATCGCTTCAAAATCAGTGTGAACGAACCCCCTCCCGACCCTTGCCGGAAGTACCCAATAACACCAATTTATTGGCACTAAAGTTGCATAACGAAACGCGTTTTTGGGCAATAAACACGGTGTCTACAGCAAAAATCACTGGAAGCTGATTAAATACTTCAGTTTAAAATTTTGCCAAAATTTTGACGGTATTATCCATAACGAATTTTTGGAGATATCTACAAATTCCTAAAGATTATTTATGGAAATTTGAAGAAATTCTCACACAAATCTGACAGAAGAGGGAAAAGAATGAATCATTTTTTAAGGAAAAATTTGTTTTCTTTTACGTTGGTTTTAGTCTCAATAGTCACGTTGAGCGTCAACTCGTATTCTCAGGAGATTACGGGTTCGATCGTCGGGACAATTCGTGACTCCTCCGGAGCTTCAGTGCCGGGTGCAACAATCACTATCACCGATATCTCGAAGAACGCTGTTATCAGAACAGTAACTTCAAATGATCAGGGTGAATTTTCAGCGCCAAACTTAGCCGTCAGCCTATACCGAATAACCGTTGAAGCACAAAATTTCAAGAAATCGGTTAGAAGCGACATCAAACTTGATATAGGTCAGCGCCGCACAATTGACATCGCACTTGAAGCGGGTACGATCGAAGAAACAGTAACGGTTGAAGCCGATCCGGTCGCGGTTGATCTTCAATCCGCAGCGAACGGAACCATAATCAACGGCGAGCAGGTTCGCGAACTATCGATAAACAATCGAAATTTTACGCAGCTTGTAACGCTTGCTCCAGGAGTTTCAAATGACCTCTCGGATCAGGTATATGTCGGTACTGTTAATCCTGATGGTCAGGCAAATACGGTTCAGATCTCGGTAAACGGTGCACGAAGCAGTCAGAATACCTTTACAGTAGACGGTGCAGATGTTACAGACCGCGGGTCGAATTTGACGATCCAGGCATATCCGAGTGTAGATTCGATCGGTGAATTCCGCGTTTTGCGTTCGCTTTATCCTGCAGAGACGGGAAGAAGCGGCGGCGGTCAGATCAATGTCGTAACCCGTTCGGGCGGAGAGAAATTCCACGGAAGTTTCTACGAATTTGTCCGTAACGAAAAGTTCAATGCGAACGATTACTTCACGAATCAAACCGCTGCGGCGGGAAGAGACGATGACGGAAAAGCTTTGCGCCGCCCGTTTCGATATAACAACTTCGGGTGGACGGTTGGCGGACCGGTATATTTTCTGCGATTTGGTGAAACGGCACCGGGTGAAAGCATATTTAAACGGTATGACAGAACATTCTTTTTCTTTTCTCAGGAGTTCAGACGCGATATCAGATATCCGACGCTCAACTCAACAGTTCCGGATAACAACCTGAAACAGGGAATATTCCCGGTTGCGATCTGTCTTCAGGCGACCGGAACTACCTGTAACACCGTTTTGCCGGCCGGTACTCCGCTTTCGACATTGGCACAAATAAATCCGGTAGCGCAGCAGTACATCACAAACATTTACAACAATCTTCCTTTGCCGACCAATGCTGCGACCTATGCGCTTAACTTCCCGACAAAGAATACAGCGAAGTTTCAGCAAGAGATCGTTAAAGTCGATCACAGTTTTAACGATCAGTTCTCGGTTTACTACCGTTTCCAAAACGACAAGATCCCGACCGAGGATGCAAATTCATTGTTCTCGAGCGGTTCCGGTTTGCCGGGTGTGTCGAACACTGAGACAAACTCGCCGGGAAGAACACATACTTTCCAGGGAACCTATGCGCTAAGTCCAAATGTGATCATCGAAGGAAGATATACATACGGATACGGAGCGATCCTCAGCAGCAATGCGGGTCTTTTGGCACTGAGCAATTCGCCGATCACGATCCCGCTCCCATATGAGAATCAGCGGGACCGCGTGTCTACGATCTCAGGAAACGGCTTTAGCAATTTGCAGGGATTCGGTCCTTACGACAATTTCTCAAACAAACAGAATTACAGCGGGAGTCTTACCTGGGTTGCCGGAAGCCATACGATGAAATTCGGCGCGATCTTTTCCCAGTACCGCAAGAATGAGAACGCACTTGCCGGAAGCAACGAGGGAACATTCAGCGCGTTCAACACCCCTGGCGCAACGGCGCGTATCAATGCCCCCGGCGTAACCGGCACTATCAATAACAACCTTCAGTCATGGGCGAATTTCCTTCTCGGAACAAATGTTACTTTTACTCAGGCGAGTTTTGACTACACTGCAGATCTGAGGCAGAAAACATTTGAAGGATACGCACAGGATGAATGGCGCGCGCGCAGAAATCTAACGGTCTATTACGGCGTGAGATATTCATTCTTTGGTTCGCCGTGGGATAAAAACGGAAGGCTTACGAATTTTGTGCCGGAACTTTGGGATACCGCACAAGCGCCTTTGGTTACAGGAGCCGGAAACCGCGTTGCTGCAGCCGGAAAGAATTTCTGCAACGGTATCATCGTCAATTCCCAGAATTACACAACTGGTCCCGCAAATTTCAACTGCACACCGACCGCATCTCCATGGGGCAAGTTCATCATGGAAGCTCCGAAAATGGATTTTGCTCCACGCGTCGGTATAGCATGGGATCCCTTTGGAAAAGGCGAAACCTCGATCCGAAGCGGATTTGGAATTTATCACGATCAGGTGTTGAACGGAACATTGCTTCAGCAGATCGGACTAAACCAGCCATATCAGCAGACATTTACACTGAGTGCGACACGGCTCGATCAGCCGCTTCCGTCGGGTTCCGGGATCAACGTAGTAGCAGCAGCAACTGCGGCAAACGTAAGAGCGATCCAGTCCGATTGGAAAACTCCTTATTCTGAACAATGGTCGCTCGACGTTCAGCAGCAGCTGACAAAAGATACGATCCTGACGGTCGGATATTACGGATCGCGCGGTGTTCATCTGATCGGTGCTTTCGAAC
Organism: Pyrinomonadaceae bacterium; assembly: GCA_041394785.1. Classification (GTDB taxonomy): domain Bacteria; phylum Acidobacteriota; class Blastocatellia; order Pyrinomonadales; family Pyrinomonadaceae; genus Aridibacter. Next base: position 9,485 of record JAWKHO010000018.1, read on the forward strand.
TAAACGAAATTCCGGCCGGAACCGCACTGAATTCTCAGTGTGCGACCGGTGCGTCAACAACCCCAACGGTTGCGTGTCAGACCGCCGGCACCGCATTCTTTTCGTCCGCTGCATCGGCAATTCTTGATCAGCTTCGTCCGTATCGCGGATTCCGTTCGATCAATATAATCCAGCCGAAGTACAACTCTAATTATCACAGTCTGCAGGTTTCAGGACAGCATCGGTTTAATACTACGTCTCAGATCAACCTTGCTTATACATGGGCAAAAAATCTGACAGACAATCAGACCGACCGTTCGACCGCACCGCAGAATTCTTATGATGTTAAATCGGAATACGGGCGTGCATCGCTTGATCGCCGTCACATTCTGACGCTCAATTACGTTTACGAACTTCCGTTCTTTGACAAGCAGCAGGATTTCGTAGGCAAAGTTTTGGGTGGATGGCAGGTTTCGGGAATCATTACCTCGCAAACCGGTTTACCGCTGACGGTTACCACATCGAGTTTTGATCCGGCCGGCTTAGGATTTATCCCGGCACTTGTTGCCGGCGGCCGACCGAACCTGGTTTGTAATCCGAACGAAGGCGGCGCCCAAACTCAGCAGCAGTGGTTTAACACCGCTTGCTTTACGCCAAATCCGGCGACAACGGCTACGAATATTCCGAATACCGTTGGAACATCGGGTCGCGGCGTGGTCTTCGGACCGCCGACAAACCGCATTGATTTTACTCTGGTTAAGAATATACGCTTCGGTGAAGACTTCCGTCTTCAGCTGCGCGGTGAAGCATTCAATATCCTTAACCACACGAACTTCAGAACGCTGAGTACGAACGTAACTTCAGCTACATTCGGCCAGGTAACCGGAGTACGTGATCCGAGAACACTTCAATTTGCCGCGAAATTCTACTGGTAGAATTAAAGCAAATTAAAAAAGGTCCGGCCTCTGCGAAACTTGCAGAGGCCGTTTTTTTTGAACGCTTAATAAGACGCAATGCCTGCCTGATCTTCTATTTACAAAGAAACACGAAATTTTGAAAATTTGCAGCAGAATTACCTAATGTTCTGCAATACGAAGGTGTGATCTGTATTAAGAAAAAAGCATGCTAATTTCGCTCCGGTTTCGATGATTCCGGAGTCGTCGACCCTTCGTTTTGTTTTGAACCCCCGTTCGACTTCGGCGCAAAAAGCTTCAAGAGATCGATCCCGAATCCGATTCTGAATGTATCCCTGTTGGATCTGAAAAACGGGTTTCTATCCGCGCTTACAACAAACACATCTGTATTGCTCAGTTCTACCGATGAACTCGGTTTGAGAAATATGCTGGGAAGAGGTTTGTCAACATTTTTTCCAAGCCGCATTTGGGCAGATCCGAAGATGTAAAAAATATTATTGCCGTAAATGGGAACTGGCATGGATCCATCCAGCCGAAGAATAACTCCTTTCAGCTTATTGGTGATCGCCTCATTTTGACCAAATGTAATATCAAACATTCCGGGTACGAGATCGTCGCGGTCCTGATCTGTTCCATTTGATGATTTGAGATAATGAGTTTTGAGTCTTACACCCGCGAAGTATTGACGAAGAAATCTTTCCCGTTCGGGCGTTGCGAAGGCAATCGTTTTCTGTGTAGTGATGTCCGGAAAAAGCTCTTTGAATCTTGGATCTATGTCGGCACCCTCATTCACTTTAGGAACTTCGTAGAAAAATGTGCTTCGTTCGGAATTGAGCGGCGTGATCGCACCGCCAGACAAGATCAGCGAAACCGAATTTCTACCCGGAATAAGTCCGCCGTTTGATTTAGGGCTTTTGTATAGCTGGAGTTCGAGACCCGTTCGAAATTCAAAAGATTGCACAAGCTCGTTAAACTTTGTAGACGACTCTGAACCGATAAAATTGTTCGTAAAAGTCGGAATTGTAAAATTAGAGAGTGAGCCGATGTTTTCAACAGTCGAACTCGCAAAGCGGGTATTGCCCCAAATGTAAAGCTGCATATGTTTTTTAATACCGCTTGTGCCCCACCGCGTCCCGATCGGATTGCTGAAATACAGATCGAAGAACGGCTGCTGCTCGGTGGGAGATCCACTTGCACCGACAATTTCGAGGCCGACTATCGCGCGAAAATCTTTGCCTTGAGTTCTCGTCTCAGTTTCTGATTTCGATTGCCGTGATCCTGAATTTGCATCATTTGAAGCGGATTGTGATCCTGTGTTTTCGCTCCGGGAAGTTTGGCCTGAATTTTCCGTTCCGGGGGTTGTGGCGCCCGAGCTGCTTTTCCGTTTTACCGAAACCATGCACTTTTGTCCCTCAACCGGATCTTTTTCGGAATCGAAGCCAAATATATCAAAGCTGTTTTCGCCCTTTTCTAGCGGCAAGTTAACAGCAATGGTCTTGTTCGGTTCAATATCCGTCCACTGAATTGAGTCGGTTTTTAGCGGAACTATGCGAAGTTTTGCCACCTCGGGTGAAGTTGATTTCAGCAATACCAAAACGGTTTCTGACTTTGGATCGAAAACATCGCCGTCCGGTTTTGAGCATGTGAGTGTTTGTGCATTTGTCTGTGCCACGATTGCAAATGCGAGAATATAGAAAAATTGCAAGCTAGCTGATTTCATTAGAATCTCCTTTGGTATTCAAATTTATCTCTTGGCATCAGCGATATGTCGTTTCAAAGCATCTTTCTAAAACTCAGAGCCGCCTTTTTCCTAATTGTCGCCAAATTTATGCCAATTTTTTCTGTGTTTTCCTAAGAGCTTTCGCTATTAACTAACGCGACAGGTTGAGAAAAAACGTCCTGAAAAATTTGCTAATTTTTTCACCGAGGAATTTTGGTTTATGCAGCAGCAGTAACGAATCAGCGCAGTCCGACAATGCGTGTAAAAACCTGCGGGCTATGATGGTATGTATTTTCAGGGAACAAGCCGGAAACAAATACTTTGATTAATGAGATTCTTGGGTATGTCTGATACCGAAAAATAGCGCGGCAGCGCAAATACGAATTCTCCGGGCATAAAATAATTGGAATGAATAGATACTTTTTTAAAATTCTCTTACAATTACTCTCCTATGACGATCGATGAACAAATAGCTTTTCTAAAGAAAGGAACCGTTGACTTTATCCGCGAAGAGGACCTCAAGGCCAAACTTGAAAGATCACAAAAAACCGGAAAGCCGCTCCGGATCAAACTTGGTGCCGATCCGACTGCGCCTGACATTCATCTTGGCCATACCGTTGTAATTCGCAAGCTCAAGGCCTTTCAGGATCTCGGTCATACCGTTATCTTTCTGATCGGGAGTTTCACGGGGATGATCGGCGATCCTTCGGGAAAGAATGCGACGCGTCCGCCGCTTTCGCGCGAGGAGATAGATAAGAACGCCGAAACTTACAAGACGCAGATCTTTAAGCTTCTCGATCCTGAAAAGACCGAAATTCGTTTTAATTCGGAATGGATGGACGAATTTAACGCCGCGGATTTTGTAAAGCTGACGTCCCACGTAACGGTCAAGCAGATCCTTGAAAGAGACGATTTTCAAAAACGCCTGAAAGAAGAAAAACCGATCTCGATGCATGAACTCCTTTATCCTCTGGTTCAGGGTTATGACTCTGTTGCGCTTGAAGCCGATGTCGAACTCGGCGGAACGGATCAGACGTTCAATCTCCTCGTTGGACGTTCGCTCCAGCGTGAATACGAACAAGAACCGCAGGTGATAATCACCACGCCGCTTCTAGAAGGCACAGACGGTGTCGAGAAGATGTCGAAATCTTTAGGAAATTACATCGGTATCGACGAGCCGGCTGATGAAATGTTTGGCAAGGTCATGTCGATCTCTGACGAATTAATGTGGAAATACTACGAGCTTTTGACCGATCTCGGAACCGGTGAGATCGAAGAGCTTAAGCGAAAATGCGGAAACGACGAGATGAATCCGCGCGACGCAAAGATCGAACTCGCCAAACACGTGATCAGGGATTTCCATTCTCAGGAAGATGCCGATCAGGCCGGTCAAAACTTCATCAACCAGTTTTCAAAGGGAAATCTGCCTGACGAGATCGACGAGGTCCTGATCGATCCGCAGGAGATCAAGATCGCCGATCTGCTTCTGGCGGTTGGTTTGGTTGAATCCAAAGGTGAGGCCAAACGTCTGATCAAACAAGGCGGCGTAAAGATCGACGGCGAAAAAGCGGAACACGCCGGGATTGATATATCGATCGTTCCTGCATCCGAGATCCTGCTTCAGGTCGGGAAGCTTAATTTCAGAAAAGTTATCGGAAAATAAATGTCCCAGCTGATCGAAACCGAAGAGACACTGATCATCGAAACGCCGGAACGCGTTCCGCTCGCCTTTGCACTTGCTTCGATCGGAAACCGTTTTCTTGCAGTCGCGATAGATCACTTTATTCAGTATCTTTCGATTTTTCTAATTGCCTGGGCATTTATCAGCGTCACAGGGATCGACGGTGCAACGAGAAGCGCGGGTCTTGCGCCCATTCTGGCGGAGATGCCGAAATGGACACTGGCGATCCTGATCATCGTGATATTCCTGATATTTTCGGGATATTTTATTTTGTTTGAGTGGATCTGGAATGGTCAAACCCCGGGAAAACGGCTTCTCAAGCTTCGTGTAATCCGCGAAGACGGACGTCCGATCACACTGTGGGAAGCGATCGCGCGAAATCTGCTAAGAATATTCGATGCGGTTCCCGGTTTGGTTTTGCCGGTTTATTCGGTCGGGTTGATCACGATCTTTGCAAACAGCCGCGATCAGAGGGTCGGTGATATTTTTGCAGGAACCGTCGTTGTCAGGGAGCGTCTTGACGAAGCTCCGACATTTGCCGAAACTTTCTCGGAAACAATAGGTGACTCTGCGCTACGGCGGGCGCATCAGGTTACCGAATTTGAAGCGGATATCGATATTTTGACCGAAGGCGAGATCGAGGTGGTCGAAAGTTTTCTGCGAAGGCGCTGGGATCTTGCCGAGAAGCAGCGGTTATGGATGGCGTGGCGGGTGGCGCTCCCCATCATGTTCAAACTCAAACCGACATACGACCTGAAAAATTTTTCTTATGAAGGCTTTCTTGAAGAATTGCTCCACCGCTATAATAAACGGCGCAGATTTTTAAACTAAACCGTTGCAATAACGTATCTTAAAATGATATTTTGCTTTCGTTAGTTCTGGAAGACACTCCTTAATTTTTCATAAAACACGTGAATAAAAACATTTTGGTAACGGGCGGTGCCGGTTTTATCGGTTCGCATTTGGTAGACAGACTTCTGGGTGAAGGCGGCTGGAAGGTTTCGGTTGTCGATAATTTTAATGATTTCTATTCACCCGAATCGAAACGGGAAAACATTGGCGGATTTCTCGCAAGCGATCACTTTGATCTTTACGAAGCTGATATCTGTGATACTGAAAATCTCAGGGAAGTTTTTGCGGAGAACAAATTTGATGCGATCGTTCACCTCGCAGCCCGCGCGGGAGTTCGGCCGTCGCTTCTTGAGCCGAAACTCTATGCCGAAACAAATATTACCGGCACGCTCAATCTGCTTGAGTTTGCCCGCGAATTCGGTGTCGGGCAATTTGTTTTTGGTTCTTCCTCGAGTGTTTACGGCGAACGCTGCGATATTCCGTTTTCCGAAAGCGACAAGATCTCCGAACCGATCTCGCCCTATGCTGCGACAAAAATTTCAGGCGAAATGCTCTGCCACACCTATTCGCATTTGTACGATATCCGCACCGTCTGTCTCAGATTCTTTACGGTTTACGGTGCCCGCCAGCGTCCGGATCTTGCGATCCACAAATTCGCCCGTCTGATCGCTGCCGGCAAACCGATCCCGGTTTTCGGAGACGGAAAAACGCGTCGCGATTACACGTATATCGACGATATTATTCAGGGTGTGCGCGCAGCGATCGATTTTAGAGCTACGCCGCACGAAGTAATAAATCTTGGTGAATCTCAAACCGTCGAGTTACAGGAACTGATCTCGCACCTTGAAGTAAATCTCGGCAAAAAAGCGATCATCGACCGAAAACCGATGCAGCCCGGCGATGTTCCGCAAACCTTTGCGGATATCACAAAAGCAAAGGCTCTATTGAGCTATGATCCTCAGACGAAGATCGATGTCGGCATAAAGAAGTTTGTTGAATGGTTTGAGAAGAGGTGATTTTGTGGGATGACGATTTCAGATTTCAGAGTTCAAATTTCAAATTTCAGAGTTCAGAGTTCAAATTTCAGATTCAGGATCTGAGATCTCACATTCTAATTTTTTGACAATACTCCTGTTCTAGTGTTCTGGAACTTTAGTTCATTCCGGGATTCTCTATCTGAAATTTCAAATTTGAAATTTGAAATCTCAAATCTGAAATCCCTTTCACTAATACAGCCCGTCTTCTCCCCCAGGTCTTGTATTCCATCTTTTATGCACCCATAACCATTGCTCCGGATATTTTCGGACGTATTTTTCCACAACGTTTGTCAGTTTTTGTGTTATCTCGTGGATCTGTTCTCCGGCTTCGGCGTTCTTATCAAATTCTATCGGCGGCTCGATATAAACTACATACTTCTCTTTCTCTTCCTCCCAAACGGCGAACGCCGGCAGAACAATCGCATTCGTTTTTAGCGCAAGTTTTGCGATGCTCGTGGTCGTCGAGGCAGGGATGCCGAAGAAATCTACAAAAACCCCTTCTCTTTCCTGTACGTTCAGATCCGCCAGAATTCCGAGGATCTCACCGTTTTCGAGCAGGCGATACATCCTTCGTGCAGATTGTTTTTTATCGATTGTCACGCTTCCGAACGTTCCGCGAAGTGAATCAACATAGTCCTCAACCAGCGGATTATCGATCCTGCGGACCAGAATATTCATGTGATAACCGAAGGCCGGGGGAAGAAGGTTAAAAACCTCCCAGCTGCCGAAATGTCCGGTAAAAAAGAGGATCCCGCGGCCGGTCGCATCTGCCGGATCAAAATTTTCCTCACGTCCGGCGACTTCGACGAGTTCACGAATATCGTCGAGTTTGAATTTCTTAAAATGAGATATGAAGCCCAACTGGCGGCCCAAAGATTCAAACGTCCCTGTTGCGATCTTCTTTTTTTGATCATCTGAGATCCCGGGATAAGCGATCTCAAGGTTTCTGTTTGCCGTTTTTGCGAGTTTGGGAAAAAAACGGATAAGCGCTCTGCCAAGCGATTTTCCGATCGCCATCGACGTTCTTAGCTGGAAAATTCCGATCGTGCCGAGCAGGAGCCGTACGGCAAGGGCCTCGATCCTTGTTTGAAAAGTGCTTTTCTTCTTTGGCATGGAAAATCGAATCAGACCTAACGGACAAACTTTTTGCTCCGGATCGGATTCCGGTTCAAAGCGGGTAAAGAGCAATAAATCCTACTGATCACGCGAAAGAGCGCCGTTATTAATGGCAGATATCTGCTGCCGTTTATCGATCAGCAGTTTCATCAATTCTTCTGCACCTACCTCGCCCTTTTTCTTAATAAACTTCCTCGGGGTATTGTCGCCGATCTCAAAGACGATCGCTTCCATATTATGGGAAACAAAAAAATAATTTCTTGAAACGATCGCAGGTTCCGCCTTCTCATTCGGCTTTACGTTGAGCTTATAGCCCGGTATTGCCTTTTCGATCTTATCGAGCCATTCCCAAACAAGTCCGGGCACCGAGCCCGAATACTTTTTATCCATCGGATAATAAATATCGTCCCACGTCGAATGGAAATCGATACCGAAGTAGAATTTACCGCCGGTTTCACGTTCCCGTTTTTTCAGAAATTCGCTTACCGTCCTTCCTTCGGGCTGGTTAAAAAATGACCAGTCTCTGTTCAGATCGATCCCGCCGGAATTGTGCCTCCAATGGCCGTTGTCTACGCCGTCAGGGTTCATCAAAGGCACGACATAAATACACCAGTCGTCTCTGAATTTTTTTGAGAGTTTGGAATTGTCAGCGAGTTTTTCTACAAACGCCTTCATCGCAAAATATCCGGTAACTTCCGGCGGATGCTGCCGCGAGATGACAAGTATCATATTCGGTGAATCCGGCTTTCCGATCTTGAGCATACGCAGCGGACGCCCGTCTTTACTTGTTCCGATCGTTTCGTTCTTGATATACGGTTTTCCGGACATCGAATCGACCCAGGCAAAAACGTGTTTTGATGTCTGAAGTTCCTGCGCTGAAACCCACAAAGGTTTCTTGCCGGTCTTCAGACGCATCGTGATCCTTTTCGGACGGGAATTTACACCGAAAGCGGCCGTTCCCTTTTCTTCTTCAGTAATATACTTCGCGTCGAGCGGTTTCCATTTCATACCGTTCTTGCTGATCAGAGGCGAATAGCGGTGCTTTGCGAATTCCGGGTAGACCAGTTTTACAGAGATCTCTTTCGACCGTTTTGACCAGATCCTGAACGAATACCACGGACTCATATTGATCGGTTCATTTTCCGGGGTGATCATGATCGTATAAGTATCCTCTTCCGTCCGTTCGATCTTGTTCAGTCTTCCGCCGTCAAAGTCATTTGAAAAATAGACTCCGTCCTGCTCAAAGGAAAAAGTGCCCTTCCACTGCTTCTCGATCGGTCTTGTCGTAGTATCGACAACCTGTGCAGGTGCCTGTCCCTGAAAAACCGGCTTTTCGTCCTGCGCGGATAAATTCAGCGCGAAGACGAATGCGAACAATGTGAACGCCGGCAGTATTAGCTGCCGTTTTTTAAAAATTTCCATATCCAAAAATTTGCCTCGGAATGCCGGGAATAAAACGAACCGAATCACGTTTTTCAGTTGTTTCGATCGCGTGCCGCCGCCGGGATTGTGATCGAAAAACGTTCCTGACTTGCGCTGTCGCGTCGGAAAAGTTAGAAAGTACTTACACTTGTTTATTTTACACCAAATTCAGATAATCATTCACGGTGACAAATTTTCTTTCCGATAAATTCAGAGAAGAATGCGGAGTTTTCGGCATTTTCGGACATCAGGAAGCTGCGACATTAACGCAGCTCGGTCTTTTTGCGCTGCAGCATCGCGGACAGGAGGCGTGCGGGATCGTATCTGCGGAAGGAACAGATCTTTTTCAGATACGCCGTCTCGGACTCGTGGCTGATAACTTTGGTGCTAAGACGCTCGAGAAATTGCCTGGCAGTTCTGCAATTGGCCACACACGTTATTCGACGGCCGGGAGAAAATCGGTTCGTGAAGCGCAGCCGTTTTCGGTAACTTGTCAGCACGGAAAGATCGCGGTTTGTCACAACGGAAATCTCCCTTTTGCCGAGCAGAAAAGGAAAGAACTCGAGAAGCAGGGGGCGATATTCAATTCGACCTCGGACACGGAAACTATTCTTCATTCGATCGCCAGGACGGATGCAAAAGACGCCGTTGAAGCGATCGCAAAAGTTTTAAAGGAAACCGAAGGCGCGTTTTCGCTGTTGTTTCTCACGCCGAAAGCGCTGGTTGCCGTGCGGGATCCGCGCGGGTTTCGTCCTTTGGTTTTGGGAAAAATAAAAGATGCCTGGGCGGTTGCATCGGAAACCTGTGCGTTCGATCTGATCGCCGCGGACTATACGAGAGAAGTTGAAGCAGGCGAGATGCTTGTGATCGATGAAAGCGGTTTACATTCGTACCGCCCTTTTGATGAAAAGCCTTCTTCCGCCTGTACATTTGAACACGTATATTTTTCGCGTCCGGATTCGATAATCTTCGGACGTTCGATAAATGAATCGCGGCATAAAATGGGGCGGATGCTTGCCAAAGAACATCCTGCGCCCGGGGATATTGTAGTTCCGGTTCCGGATTCGGGTGTTGCGGCGGCGATCGGTTATTCTGCTGAATCGGGAATTAGTTTCCGGCAGGGAATTATCAGAAATCACTATATCGGGCGGACATTTATCGAGCCGTCTGAAAGCATCCGTTCTTTTGGCGTTCGGCTCAAACTCAATCCGATCGCCGATCTGATAAAAGACCGGCGTGTTATTCTGGTCGACGATTCGATCGTTCGCGGAACGACATCGCGAAAGATCGTAGCGATGGTAAGAGAAGCCGGCGCCAGTGAAGTTCATATGCGGATCTCCTGTCCGCCGACGATCTCGCCCTGCTATTACGGTGTCAATACGCCGAGGAAGGAAGAATTGATCGCAGCTCAAATGTCCGTTGAGGAAGTTTGTGCTCACATCCAGGCAGATTCACTTGGCTATCTTTCGATGGAAGGGATGATCGAAGCAACAGGACTTAAGAAAGACGGACTCTGCGTTGCCTGCTGGAATGGAAAATACCCTACCGATATTTACCAATAAACGTTTATCATTTATCATTGTTTAATAACTTCGGGTATCGATCGAGTTGAAATTTGTGACCCGAATGCCGAGTTGGAGGATTAATGCGGTTTATTGTTTCTTTATTTGCGACCTTGATAACAATATTTGCCTTTACGGTTAGTTTCGCTGTCCCGTCTTCGAGAGGCGATGATGATGCTAAAAGGATCACCGTAGAAGATGCAAAGAAGGCTTTTGATGCGGGCGAGGCGGTTTTTGTCGATGTTCGTTCAGCTAATTCTTACAATGTCGAGCATATAAAGGGTGCGGTAAATATACCCGTGGGGGAGATAGAAGATCGTTATAAAGAGCTTCCCGATGACAAGCCGATAATCGCTTACTGTTCCTGACCGGACGAACACTCCAGTGCCCGTGCGGTACTGCTACTCGAAAAGAAGAAACGTAAGAATGCCGCCGCGCTGCTCGGCGGAACAAGAGCCTGGAAGGAAGCCGGTTTCCCGATGGCAAGCGGTTCGGAAGCGGGAAACTGATCCCGGTCAAAAAATCCACGATATTTTGAAATTGATCCCCCGGTATTTTGCCGGGGGTCACCATTTAACACCTGATATTCTTTTTAAACGTCCGACATATTTATGAGTAATCAAGAACCAAACAAGGTCATCTTTTCGATGGTCAAGGTCAGTAAATTTTACGATAAGAAACCAGTTCTCAAAGACATATATCTTTCTTTTTTCTATGGCGCAAAGATCGGCGTCCTCGGTTTGAACGGTTCCGGTAAATCATCGCTGCTTAAGATAATCGCCGGAGTTGATACTGAAATTAACGGCGAAGTTGTTTTTTCAGAAGGATATTCGGTCGGCTATCTCGAGCAGGAACCAAAGCTCGATGATTCGAAAACGGTAAAACAGGTCGTTGAAGAAGGCGTTCAGGAAACGGTTGATCTGATGGCCGAATTTGAAACTATCAACGCCCGTTTCTCTGAAGAAATGGATGACGATGAAATGACGCAGCTGCTTGCCAGACAAGGTGCGGTTCAGGACAGACTCGATCAGTTAAACGCCTGGGACATCGATTCCCGGCTTGAAATGGCGATGGATGCGCTGCGGTGTCCGCCGTCGGACGCAAAGATCGAAAACCTTTCGGGCGGAGAAAAACGCCGTGTTGCGCTGTGTCGTCTTCTTCTGCAGAAGCCTGACATACTTTTGCTTGACGAGCCGACGAATCATCTTGACGCCGAAACCGTTTCCTGGCTCGAACAGCATCTACAGAAATATGAAGGGACGATCATTGCCGTAACGCACGACCGTTATTTTCTTGACAATGTTGCGGGATGGATCCTCGAACTCGACCGTGGTGAGGGAATTCCGTGGGAAGGAAACTATTCCTCATGGCTCGACCAGAAACAGAAGCGTCTGGCCGGCGAACAGAAAACTGAAGATAAACGGCAGAAAACGCTGCAGCGTGAACTTGAATGGATCCGCATGTCGCCAAAAGGGCGTCACGCGAAATCGAAGGCGAGAATCAACGATTATGAAGAATTGATAAAACAGGATGTGGAAAAGCGTTCGGAAACGCTTGAACTTTACATCCCGCCCGGGCCGCGTCTCGGAGATATAGTGATCGAAGCAAAAGACGTTTCAAAAGCTTACGGTCTCAAACTGCTTTTTGAGGAGATGAATTTTTCGCTTCCGCCCGGCGGGATCGTCGGCGTGATCGGTCCGAACGGTGCCGGAAAAACGACGCTTTTCAAACTCATCACCGAACAGGAAAATCCCGATGAAGGAAGCTTTAAGGTAGGTGAAACCGTAAAACTCGGATACGTCGATCAATCGAGAGACTCTCTAGACGGTGGAAAAACTATCTGGGAAGAAATCTCGGACGGATTGGATCTTGTTCAGCTCGGTGACCGTGAAATGAATTCGCGGGCTTACGTTTCAAGATTTAACTTTTCGGGAAGCGACCAGCAAAAACGGGTAGGTGCATTATCGGGTGGCGAAAGAAACCGCGTTCATCTTGCAAAAATGCTGAAAAGCGGTGCAAATGTTTTGCTTCTGGATGAACCAACTAACGATCTTGACGTAAACACAATGCGTGCGCTTGAAGAAGCTCTTGAGAATTTTGCCGGCTGCGCGGTTGTGATAAGCCACGACCGCTGGTTCTTAGACCGTATCGCTACGCACATTCTCGCATTTGAAGGTAACTCAAGAGTACTTTTTTACGACGGGAATTTTTCGCAGTATGAAGAGGACAAGAAGCGCCGGCTCGGGATCGATGCTGATCAGCCGCACCGGATCAAATACAGAAGTCTGACGCGTGATTAACGAACCGGAAAACAGCGAATATTGTAAACGATGACGATCTGAACAGTTCCCGGCAATAGAAAAGATATGGGAAGCAGAACGAGGAAAATTATAGTGTTACTAGCCGGCTTTTTGACCGCGTGTTCGGCTTCCGGTACCGCAGACCGGCAAATACCGCCAAACGCGTCGACAAAAAGTATCCGGGCAGACGAAAAAAAGGAAGAAGAGAAACCCGCAATTTCCCCGCTCCAGGCCGAGATCCTCAACGAAGAAAATTCACAAACCGATTCCCCGATCGGATCATTTGACTTTAAGAATTCCACATTTCCGCTCCCGCGCGGCTGGGAAGATATTGATAGCAAAGAAGTGACGCTTGAAAACGGTGTCCGCGAAATGACCGAAGACAAGATCGGCATGGCTTATGTGACGACGAAATATTTTGATGTGACAGGCGACGATAAAGATGAAGCGTTTGTCATATTAAAAGTAAGCACCGGAAGCATCACGATCCCTCAGATAGTTTATATCTACGAATGGAAAGATGACGGACCGAACCTGCTTTGGTACTTCCGGACCGGCGACCGTTCTGACGGAGGTCTGAAGAAGCTTGGATCGGAAGACGGAAAACTTCTTGTAGAACTTTTCGGACGCGATCGCTATATTTTCTCGCAGATGGAAACGGGAAAGATCGTCGGCGATGAAGAAAGGCTATGCTGTCCGACGCATTTTACGCGGACACTTTATCGCCGCGAAGGAACCGGTTTTGTTCTCGACGGAGACCGCTGGACCTTTTCGCTTGAAGATAAGGAAGCGGAGCCCGAAAAGAACATGAACGAAGTAAAACTCGAGGAGGAGCGTGGAACGAAGAAATAGCGGCATATTTTTATTGCTCATCTATATATTGATCGCAGCCTATCTTCTGCCGCTTTTTTCCGCTGCCGGCTCAAATGATGATCTCACGCGCTGGGCTGCCACCGTTTCACTCGTTGAAAAAAATTCGTTTGATATTTCCTGGACAAAGGATCTGATACGCACCGACTTTACGGACGTAACCAAAACACCGGACGGCGGAATTTACTCAAACAAATCGCCGGGCGTTACATTCCTTTCCGCTCCGTTTTATGCGATCGTCAAAGTGATACTCGGAAAGCCTACTCCGGAGAACGTCCGCACAAGCTGGTATATTCTGCGTTTTATAATCGCCACGATTCCTTTGATGGTTCTTGCGGTTTGGCTTATCGGGATGGAGGTCGACACCTATTCGCTGGGAGTTCTTCTGTTTGCAACGCCGATCTTTCCGTATAGTCTGCTTTACTATTCACACATACTTACGGCAGTTCTTATCTATTTTGCTTTCCGGTTTATTTACGACACCCGGCGGGTTTTCCCCGAGAGATGTTTCTCCGCAGGACTTTTTGCTGGATTTGCATTTCTATGTGAATCCTCAGCTGCGGTTCCGATGATAATATTCGGTATCGGTTTGTTGTTCACCGAACCGCTTCAAAGAACGAGACGTCTTCTCTTTTATGTTTCGGGTGTAATGCCATTTTTGTTTCTTTTTGCGCTTTATAATCATCTCGTTTTTGGTTCTCCGATCGCGACGGTTTTCCACTATGATCTGACATATCCGACGCTCGGTTCCGTTTATGAATTTCTGATAAGCCCTTCGCGTGGTTTGTTTTTCTTTTCTCCGATACTGATCTTTGCGGTGCTTGCATTCTTTGATTCTCCAGACCGGGGTTTTCGCCGGCAGCAAATAAAACTTACAACAATTTTCCTAACGGCTACGGCCGTCATCGGATTTTCGGAAAAATACGGCGGAGATGCTGTTGGTGCACGGCATTTGATAATAATCATCCCATTGTTGCTGGATTCTTTCTTTGACGGCGAGATCGAAGATTATTCGAGCCTCGGCAGGGGCTTGCTGTTTACCGTTTCGTTTCTCCTTTGCACGATCCCGATGCTTACATATTCATTTGCGCCTGTCGTGCTTCAGTTTCCGCACAATTCGTTCTGGCAGCCGCTGCTGTACGATTCAAATGTCTTCACGCTGACCGCCGCAAATACTTTCGGTCTGCCCGTCAGCGTTTGGACCATTCTTCCGGCGGCGATCCTGCTGCTTTTTGCGATCTACTTTGTATGGCGCGACGCCAAGTATCCTTTTAGATTTGCGGTCGGCATCCTTACAGGTTTCGTAGCCGTTGGAAGCTATATGTTTTTACCGACGCTTGAACAACAGGCCGCAAAGCCATTTCTTGAAAAAGTGACTGTTCAAAAGGTGAAATAGTATTCTGCTCTTCCGTAACGGTCGTGGTATAACTCATCACTTTGCACTGTAAAGTACTTGACATACAAAACAACTTTCATGTAAATTCAAACACAACATGGCGATCCATAAAATAAAAAACGAAGAAACGATCACCGACCAGCCGCCGAGTTTGCACGGCCGGGCGATCGATAATCTCGAATTTATTCGTGATGCGATGCAGCGTTCGACGGAGTTTACAGCTGTTCCCGGTTACGGAGGCGTATTAATGGGCGCAACGGCCGTCGGTGCGGGAATCATTGCAGGTATGCAGCAGAACTACCGCGGGTGGCTGATCACATGGCTTGTCGAAGCAATCCTCGCATTTTCGATCGGACTTCTGATGATGTGGCAGAAATCAAAACTCGCCGAGACATCGCTGACTTCCGTCCCGGCGAGAAAATTTGCGCTCGGGTTTACACCGCCTCTGATCGCCGGTGTCATACTCACGGCGCTTTTATATTTCAACGGATTGTTCAGATTTTTACCGACAGTTTGGCTAACGCTTTACGGGACGGCCGTAGTTTCAGGCGGGGCATACTCGGTTCGTGCGGTACCGATCCTCGGATGGATCTTCATTGTGCTCGGAGCGGTATCGGTTTTTATTCCGGCAGCTTACGGAAACTGGCTGATGGGAATCGGATTTGGCGGACTGCATATAATTTTTGGTTTTGTGATAGCGAGAAAATACGGCGGATAAGAATATGGGAAAAGGAAATTTAGCACTGGCAAATGGCGAAAAGAAAGCGAAATCCTCGCAGGAATTGAAAGCGATAAGCACTGAAAAGGCGGCGGAAAATGTTTCGAGCGAGCTCGATAAAGTTATCCACGAAAGGATGCGGCTCGGGATCATTTCGGCACTTTCAGCAAACAAAAAGCTTTCGTTTAACGAACTAAAAAATCTTCTCAACACTACTGATGGAAACATCAGTGTTCACACGCGAAAACTCGAGGAGGCCGGGTATTTGGTCTGCGAGAAAACGTTCAAATCGCGCAAACCGCTGACGGAATACAAGATCACTAAAGACGGTAAAGAGGCGCTTGAAAAATATCTGGATCATATGGAAGCGCTGATCAAAGCGGTTAAGTATTGATCCTCGCGGTTCTTAATTCTTCGGAAATCAGCTATGAAAAAGCATGAACCTATGAAAATTTATGATGCGGTTGTGATCGGTGCCGGACTCGCCGGACTGCAGTTTGCAAAACTCGCGGCGCGCGAAAATGTAAAACTACTTCTGGTCGATCGGAAAGAAGATCTGACAAAGGGCGTCCATACTACGGGGATCTTTGTAAGAAAAACCTTTGAGGATTTTGATTTTCCCGCAGAAACACTGGGTAAACCGATCAGCGACGTAACGCTCTATTCTCCGAAACTGCGCTTGCTTGAAATGACGAGTGAAAAGGCCGAATTCCGGATCGGGAAAATGGGGCTCTTGTATAAGTCTTTGCTCAAGGAATGTATGGAACTCGGCGTCGAATTTCTGAGAGGAACAAGATACGTCGGTATCGCGGATCGTGAGAAAAGTCCCGGTACGACAAAAGCAGATGAGCCGATCTGTCAGGAAAAAAGTCCGGTAGTTGTTTTGCTGGAGAAAAAGGGCAAAGCGTTCAGAGCAGGCGCCAGGGTCGTTATCGCGGCAGACGGGGCGAGATCGCGGGTTGCAAAAGATCTCGGTCTTGATGAAAACAAAGAATGGATCGTTGGGTATGAAGAAGTTTACAAGGGAGTGCCGATGGAAGGTGACCCGCGTCTTCATTGTTTTCTCGATGCAGAGCTTTCACCCGGGTATTTGGCATGGATCACAAATGACGGCGAAGAATGCCATATCGGCGTCGGCGGGTATCCTTCGAAGTTTGATCCCAAAAAAGCTCTAAAAACATTCAAAAATGAGATCGCGCCTAAGTTTGCTTCGCTTGAAAATGCGGAGCTGATCGAAACCCGCGGCGGAAGAATTCCTGTCGGCGGAGTGCTGAAACAAATAGCAAACGAAAGGGGCTTATTGATCGGTGACGCGGCGGGTGCTGTTTCTCCGCTTACAGCCGGGGGACTTGATCCGTGTATGCGGCTTTCGAAATTCGCCTCGGAAGTTGTTGTTAAATATCTGAGAACAAACGATCCGAAAGAACTGCTCAATTATTCGGGAGCGATGTTTCGCGCAAAATTTACAACGCGTCTGCTGATGCGTTATGTGCTCAAAACTTTCTGCTACCAGAAATGTCTGGAAGCCGCCTGCTTCTTGTTTCGCGGCGGTCCGGGACGAAAAATTGCTGAAAAGATCTTTTTCAGGCGGGGTTCATTCCCCGATATTAAACTCGGCAAAAACACGTCAATACAGAGCGAAACTAGCGTTTCGATATAGGAAAGGTTGTTTTCAGCGGTTTTTCGACAGGAAATAACAAATGCGTAAGTAAATTGGAATTATGAACGAAAAAACAAAGACAGCACTTAAAATTCTGCAGGCTTCGGTTTTACTCGGTATTTTATGGGATATTCTCGTCAAGGATTCACTTTCGGGGTTGAACATTTTTGTCTGGTTTACATTGCTTGCCGCGGCGATGATCGCGATCGTTTGGAGAAAGGACCCTGAAAAAATCACTTCGCAAACACTTCTTCTTCACGCTGCCGTTATATTCTTTGCGTTTACCTTTACTATCAGAGACTCGGCAGAGTTGAAGGCCCTCAGTATCTTAGCCATCCTGTCGATCCTCGCGGTTCAGACCGTTTCTGCTCTTCGACTGCGAACCGAGATCTCAGGGGTAGTGCATTATTTTGTGGGTGCGATATGGACAGGGTTGAACGCGGCATTCGGTTCCTTTGCGCTTATCACGGCGGATATTGAATGGAACTTTCTTAAGAAAACAGGGATATCAAAACACCTGATTTCGGTAATAAAAGGAATTGCGATCGCGGTTCCTTTGCTTTTTGTTTTTGGCGGACTTTTTGCTGCCGCCGATGCGGTTTTTGAGGGGCTTGTTGATGACGTCTTTCAGCTAAACCCGGCGCTGGTCGGTCACGTTATTGTAATTGGCGTAATAAGCTGGTTTACAGCCGGATACTTGCGTGCATCGATGATCGGGATAGATAACTTTGCTAAGGAACCATCGCCAAATAAAGACAGTATTTCGATAAATCCCGAAACCGGAGGTGACGCGGCTGAAACCGAAGAAGCCGGACCGGAAGCATTGGCGGAAAAAAAGAGTTTTGATCTTCAGAATTTAGACAATTCATACCTGCCGGAGATGTTCAGGTTGGGCACGGTCGAGATTGCCGTCGTACTCGGTCTTATAAATATGCTCTTTCTGGTTTTTGTGATAATTCAGATCCCCTATTTGTTCGGCGGAATGCAGCTGATCCAAACCACTCCGGATTTTAAGCTTGCCGAATATGCCCGGCGCGGTTTCGGGGAACTTATCGCCGTTGCGGCACTCGTCCTGCCGATCCTGCTCGGCACGCACTGGCTTTTGCGGCGGGAAGAACCGGCAGCCGAAAAACTATTCAGAACACTCGCCGCGGTCCAGATAGGTTTGTTGTTTGTGATCATGATCTCGGCCGCGCAAAGACTGTTGCTTCTTTCGGGGAATCTCGGATACGGCCTGACGGCCGGCCGTTTGTATCCGATCGCGTTCATCGTATTTCTGGCAATGATATTCATTTGGTTTGGCGCAACTGTCTTACGCGGTATGCGCGGGAGATTTGCCTGGGGGGCGCTCTGGTGCGGCTTGTTTGTACTCGCGACGCTGCATGTTTTGAATCCGGATGATTTTATTGTCCGGACAAATTTAAGACTGATGGAGCAGGGACGTCCTTTCGATGCAGAATATAACGCCGGACTAAGCAGCGACGCAGTACCGGCACTTTTGGGATCAGCTAATTTAATGAATTCACAAAACGGAGAAAGGGTTATGAAAAGACTTTATCTGCGTCATTGTATTCTCAGCAAAAAGGAAGATATACGATCGTGGAACTGGTCAAGAAAACGTGCGCAGACGATTCTCGGAATCTCACCGGCATTCACGGCAAATAAATGTGCTGAAGGTTCAAGTCGTTCCGGGCAATAGGCAAATGCGGATTCTTGCCTATCAAACTCTCCGAACTTAGAATACAGTCGTTAAGATTTTTTAAGGCTGTATTACTTTTGCAAACCGATGGACGACAGGATTGTACGAAAACGGGATCTGACGCGGGAATTTCTTTCCTATCTGCAGGTCGAACGCGGCCTCGCAAAAAACTCGATAAAAAGTTACAGACAGGATCTCGAAAAACTCAAAGATTTTGCCGCTGAACAGGATATTGAATTTGTTGAAATGACGCGGCCGGATCTGCGTCTTTTTGTCGCCACACTTTCAAAATCCGGGCTCTCGCCGAGCACCGTAAACAGGATCATTTCTGCCGTGCGCGGGTTTTTCAAGTTTCTGATGCTCGATGGTCATATAAAAACACATCCGGCCGAAAATTTGGACACTCCGGCAAAGGGTTTTTATCTTCCGCGTTTTATGACCGAAGAAGAGGTTGAATCGCTGCTTGCTCAGCCCGATGTTACACAGGAAACGGGACTGCGCGACCGTGCGATCCTTGAATTGATGTATGCTTCGGGTCTGCGTGTTTCTGAAGCCGCGAATCTAAGGATCGATGATGTTGATATCGATTCGGGAATTTTGACGTGCAAGGGAAAAGGCAACAAAGAAAGAAAAGTTCCGCTTGGCAAAAGCGCGATCGAATGGGTACGAAGCCATCTCGCAAAGCGAAAGAAAATTGAGCATATAGAATTGCGAAATCTCTTTGTGACCACGGGCGGGCAGCCGATAAATCGTCAAACGATCTTTAAGTTTGTAAAGGAATACGCCGCGAAAGCAGGTCTCGAAGACATCTCACCGCATACCTTACGACATTCATTCGCGACCCACCTCCTTCAGCGCGGGGCGGATTCGCGCTCCGTTCAGGCGATGCTCGGACATGCAGATATCTCAACAACGCAGATCTATACTCATATCACCGATCAGCATCTCCGCAAAACCTATGAGAAGTTTCATCCGCGGGCCAGTTTCTCAGACCAATTTTTGAAAAGAGAGGACGAATCTAAAGATTGAGTTTAGAAATTTCGATTAGAACTACCGCTAAGTTTCCGGGTCAAAATACAGAAATAATCCCGTTTTGTTGCGTGAAGAGACCGTCTGCCGATACAACCAGATATAGTAGCGTGTTTTGGCGCTGACGGAACATATTGTTTGTGCTTGGATATCCGCTTGTACCAAGTGATGAAATGACCGTTAAACCGATGCGAAATAAACATAAAAGTCTTGTTTGCTGACTTGCACGCCGATACCTTCTTGGATATTATGTGATATTTGCTAACTGGCTCTAGAGGCCGACAGCTAAAAGCAGTTTTGATAATCAAAAGCAGGGGTGGTCGAGTGGTTAATGGCACTGGGCTGTAAACCCAGCGGAGTAATATCCTTCGTAGGTTCGAATCCTACCCCCTGCACCAGAAGTTTGAAATTTCAGATCTCAAATTTGAAATTTCAAATGGGCGAGAGTAGCTCAGTTGGTAGAGCATCAGCCTTCCAAGCTGAGGGTCGCGAGTTCGAGCCTCGTCTCTCGCTCCATTATTTTTTTGCGAGCGCCCGAGTAGCTCAGGGGTAGAGCGCATCCTTGGTAAGGATGAGGGCACGGGTTCAAATCCCGTCTCGGGCTTATTGTTTTTGAATTTTTTATTTTAAACGGAATTTTTTCACAACTTATCTAGAGAGGACTGGAAATGAGCAAAGAGAAGTTTGACAGATCTAAGCCGCACGTAAACATCGGAACGATCGGACACGTGGATCACGGGAAGACGACGCTGACGGCGGCGATCACGACGGTATTGGCAAAAGGAAACGACAAGATCAGCGTGCGTGCGTTTGATTCGATCGATAACGCGCCTGAAGAAAGAGAGCGCGGTATCACGATCGCAACGGCACACGTCCAGTGAGACGGAGAACCGTCACTACGCACACGTTGATTGTCAGGACACGCAGACTACGTAAAGAACACGCATGATCACGGGCACTGGCGCAGATGGACGGAGCGATCCTCGTCGTAGCAGCAACAGACGAGCCGATGCCGCAGACGCGTGAGCACATTCTTCTTGGACGTCAGGTAGGCGTACCGGCAATGGTCGTGTTCATGAACAAGGTGGACATGGTCGACGAAGAATAACTCGAACTCGTTGAACTTGAAATAGAGAACTTCTTTCGGCATACGAATTTCCGGGAGACGATATTCCTGTGATCAAAGGATCGGCACTTAAGGCGCTGGAAGGCGAAGAAGTGGGAAGCGACGATCATGGAACTGATGGATGCAGTGGACAGCTACATTCCTGAACCGACCAGAGACGTCGATCAGCCGTTTTTGATGCCGGTGGAAGATATCTTTACGATCCAGGGAAACGCGGAACAGTGGCAACGGGACGTATTGAACCGCGGGATCATCAAGGTAAATGAACCGGTTGAGATCGTCGGTATCAAAGACACAGAACTCGGTATGCACGGGCGTTGAGATGTTCAAGAAGCTTCTCGATGAGGAAGGCGGGAGACAACGTCGGACTATTGCTCAGAGGCGTTGAAAGATCGGCGATCGAACGCGGACAGGTAATCGCGAAACCGGGAACGATCACACCGCACACGAAGTTTAAGGCGGAAGCATACCGTCTGAAACAAAGAAGAAGAGCGGAAGACATACGCCGTTCTTTACAGGATACCGGTAACAGTTTTATTTTCAGAACAACGGATATCACAGGAGTAGCAAATCTGCCGGAAGGTGTAGAGATGGTAATGCCGGGAGACAACATTGAGATGGAGATCGAATTGATCGCACCGATCGCAATGGAAAAGGGACTGAGATTCGCGATCAGAGAAGGCGGCAGGACAGTAGGAGCCGGAACGGTTTCAACGATCGTGGAGTAAACGGGAAACGTGAAACGTAATACGCGATACGCGATACGCAGTTCGCAGTTCGAAACAGCGAAACCGAATTACGTAAAGCGTAAAGCGAAAAGCGTAAAGCGAATTACGAATTACGTACCGCGAATCACCCGCAGGAGCCGCAGGGAATTGGAGAATAGCGATTCGGAACTTTTCCGAATCGCTATTGCGACTAAGGAAAGGATAGATATTATGCCGCGTGACAACATTATTTTGCAGTGCACCGATTGCAAGGAACGCAACTACGTAACGACGAAAAATAAGAAAAAAACTCCGGACAGACTGGAGTTTAAGAAATATTGCCGTCGCTGCCGATGCCACACTTTGCATAAGGAAAATAAATAAATAATTTTCGAATTGCGATTGACGATTTGCGATTTTGAACCAACTCGTTCCCTTCTGCGAGCAAGCACTTTTGAGAAAGCGCTGATCCGGAAATACGAGTAAAAATTGCAAATCGCAAATCTGTCTGAGATCGAAGATTTTGTTTAGGGGTATAGTGTCAACGGTTAGCACGTCGGTCTCCAAAACCGAAAGTCCGGGTTCAAATCCTGGTACCCCTGCCATTATTAGTTTTAAGGAGAACAAAAGTGTCAACAGCTTCTGACACCATCAAAGATAAGGATAAAGGAAAGAGCGGTGGGATCATGCAGTTTTTGCGCGATACGCAGTCTGAATGGAAGAAAAGTTCGTTTCCTTCATCTGAAAATGTAATTAATACAACGTTAATCGTAATCATTAGTGTTGTGATTTTTACGATCTATCTTTATTTAGTTGACCTCGGCTGGGTATTCCTGCTGGACCAGCTCGCTAAGGTCGTTAACGCAATTGCCGGAATTTAACAAGGATCTTATTTATGAGGCAGTGGTATTTTATTCACACATATTCCGGGCATGAGAACAAAGTATTGGAAAGCCTGAATGCGCGAATCCGCGACATGGAACTGGCTGATCTGATCACCGAAGTTTTATTGCCAAAAGAAACGGTTGTCGAGATGCGCGGAAACAAACGTATCGAATCATCGAGAATGTTTTATCCGGGGTATGTATTGGTTGAGATCGAATGTGATGATAACGCCCGAATTCCGGACAATGTTTTCCACGCGATCAAGTCGACCCCGAAAGTAACGGGATTTTTAGGAGGCAAAACTCCGACTCCGTTGACTCAGGAAGAGGTTGATCAGATCGTTCACAATGTTGAGGTTGCGGCCGAAAAACCAAAACCGAAATTCTCTTATGCGGTAGGAGAAGTTGTGAGAATTAAATCCGGGCCTTTTGCGAGCTTTACAGGAAAGGTTGAAGAAGTAAACGAAGAAAAAACCACCTTAAAGGTGACGGTTACGATCTTTGGCCGCTCGACGCCGGTTGAACTGAATTTCTTAGACGTAGAGAAAGTTACGTTCGCGGAAGAAGAGTAGGGCGGAAAACGGTAATACGCGATACGTAACAAGCAATTCGCCCGTCCAAATTGAAGTTTTAAATTATTAGTTTAGCGTCTTAGCGAATTGCGTAAAGCGAATTACGTATAACGAAAAATAATGAGGACATTTTTGAGTTAGGAGAACCTATCTCAAAATCGTAAATCGAAAAAAATGGCAAAGAAAATATCAGGATATATAAAACTGCAAATTCCTGCGGGCAAAGCAAATCCCGCGCCGCCGATCGGTCCGGCACTCGGACAGCACGGCGTAAACATAATGGAATTTTGTAAAGCGTTTAATGCAAAAACTGCAAATGATGATCCGGATCTGAAAGTTCCGGTTGTTATCACAGTTTACGCAGATCGTTCGTTTTCATTCGAAACGAAAACAGCCCCCGCAGGAGATCTCTTGCGAAAGGCTGCCGGGATCCCGAAGGGTTCGGCGGAAGCCAACCGAACAAAAGTCGGATCGATCTCCCGCGCGAAGATCAAAGAAATTGCACTACTAAAGATGCCGGATCTCAACACGACAAATGTTGAAGCGGCGATGCGTACGATCGAAGGCACGGCAAAAAGCATGGGGCTGACGATCGAAGGTTAAGGTTATAAATCACAAAGGGAGGATCCTGTCGGGATCCGTTTGAACCTTGGAGGTATAAATGGCAAAGAAAGGAAAGAATTATCGCGCCGCACTCGAGAAAGTAGAGGCGGAAAAGCGATACGCTCTTAAAGACGCGATCACTCTTCTCAAAGAGATCTCGTTTGCAAAGTTTGACGAAACCGTTGAACTCACGATGTGGCTCGGAGTCGATCCCCGAAAAGCGGATCAATTGGTCCGCGGAACGATCGTTTTGCCAAACGGTTTGGGTAAGACCAAAACCGTGGTTGTGATCGCTCAGGGCGACAAGGTTAAAGAAGCTGAAGAAGCAGGTGCTGATTTTGCAGGCGGAGACGAATTGGTCGATAAGATCAAAGGCGGCTGGCTTGACTTTGACGCGCTTATCGCTACTCCTGACATGATGGCCAAAGTTGGACAGCTCGGACGAGTTTTGGGTCCGCGCGGTCTGATGCCGAACCCGAAAACGGGAACGGTGACGATGGATGTCGGCAAAGCAGTTGAAGAAACAAAGGCCGGTAAGGTTGAATACCGCGTAGATAAAACCGGTGTTATCCACTGCGGGATCGGAAAAGTTTCGTTTGATAATGACAAGATCGAGCAGAACACAAGAGCTCTGATCAATGCGGTCATTAAAGCAAAACCGACCACATCCAAAGGACGTTATGTCAAAAAAGTAAATTTAGCAGCTACCATGAGTCCGGGTATTTTGCTCGACGAAATGAGCTTAATTTAAGAAGTGAGGAGCGAATAAAAAAATGAAATCAAAAGCAAGAAAGCAAGAAGACCTGGGCGCACTCACGGATCAATTCAAGAATTCAAAATCTGCAATGGTTTTAAGTTTTACAAAACTTACCGTTGAAAAGGATCAGCAATTCCGAAATGAATTGCGCGAAACAGGTGCAAAATATCAGGTTGTAAAAAACACATTGGCGCGATTGGCGGTGAAGGATACGCCGTTTGAAACAACAACGGAACACTTTAAGGGTGTAACATCCGTGGCCTGGACCAACGAAGAGCCGATGGATCTTTCGAAAGTAATTTCGAAATATCTAAAAGAATACAAGGAAATTCTGGAATTCAAGACCGGAGTTGTCGAAGGCAAGGTAGTTAGTCTTGATGAAGTAAAGGCGATCGCCGAACTTCCTTCGAAAGACGATCTTATTGCAAAAATTCTTTATTTACTCAATTCGCCTGCACAGCGTTTGGCTACCGTGCTCAATGCGGTTCCGCGTGATCTCGCGGTCGTCGTAAAACAGGTGAGCGAGCGTCCGGACGGACCGGCAGCGGCACCTGAGCAAAAGGCAGAAGCGCCGGCGGAAGAGGCAAAAGCTGATGAAGCTGCTGCCGAATCAGAGGAGCCGAAAGCCGATGAGGCTGCGGCTGAAACGGAAGAACCGAAATCTGAAGAAGCTGCCGAAGCCAAAACTGAAGATGCGGAAGCTGCTGCGGATGAATCGAGTGATAGTTCGGATGAAAAATCCAATGAAGCTGGTGAGGAATCAGCTGAATAAGTTTTAGAAGTTTTTCTAATAAAAAAGAAGCCGTACTCAAGGTAAAACGAGCGAAGCGATATGTCAGGTCGCTTTGCTGCTCGGGCGCAATTGTTTTGGGATGCAACACAAGTCAATCGCGTTTCGTTGGGTTCTATCGGCGGATAAACAACAAGAACCCTAATTGGAGGAAAAGTAATAATGGATAACAAAGAAATCGTAGAGGCATTAAAAAATAAGCCCCTTATCGAAGTAGCGGAATTGGTTAAAGATCTTGAAGAAGCATTTGGTGTTTCAGCTGCAGCTGCGGCAGCACCGGCGATGGCGGCTGCTCCTGCAGCAGGCGGCGGTGAAGCTGCTGAAGCCAAAGATTCGTTTGATGTTGAACTGACATCAGCCGGAGCGAGCAAGATCAATGTAATTAAGGCGGTTCGCGAAGTTGTGAGCGGTCTTGGTTTGAAAGAAGCCAAGGAATTGGTTGACGGTGCTCCGAAGATCATTAAAGAAGGTGCATCGGCCGAGGAAGCTGAAGAAATTAAGAAGAAATTGACGGATGCCGGTGCAACGGTTGAACTCAAATAACTTAATTGCTATCTTAGATGATAAGTGTCTGAGGGTAGAGAGACTGTCGCACTTATCATCTATTTTCACTTAGTTGGTTGTGGCTTAGCTTAAATTTTGAGCAAGAAAGACATTTTTTCGCATACACATTGGAGAGTAATTGTCCTTATTGGAACTCTCAAAAATTTGGTTTAAAGGCAAAACTGCTAAAAAGCGGTCTGGGTGGACTATACCCTGACCGCATTTGCCGTCTTTTGTTTTAATGATGTAGGTCTTATCAGATTCAACCGCATCGTATCAATAAAAGTTGATTAAATCAACACTTTTTCATACTGATCCTTAGGTTTTCAAAATTATGATTAACAATCCGCTTCAAGATAATGTTAAAGGGCTTGGCCGCCGGACAAGCGCCGCGCCAGAGCGCGTAGATTTTTCAAAGATCATCACATCGGCTCAGATCCCGAATCTCATCGAAATCCAGCGTGAATCTTATAACCGGTTCTTGCAAATGGATCTGATCCCCGAGGAACGTAAGAATGTCGGTCTTCACGCAGTTTTTCAGTCGATCTTCCCGGTTTCGGATTTTCGTGAAACCGCGACACTTGAGTTTGTTGAGTATCAGATAGGAAACTGGCAGTGCAAATGCGGAAACCTTGAAGGACTTGAGCATCTTCGAAGCGAATGTAAGGAATGCAGCGCCAAGATCAAGGTCGATCCGTTCGGTTCGGCGGAGGTGCTTTGCGGAAACTGCGGCACTTTCAATATGGTAAAACCGAATCTTTGCCCTAACTGCGGAGAACCGGTAGGACTCAAGCATAAGCATGATCAGCAGGAATGTCAGGAACGCGGCGTTTCGTACAGCGTTCCGCTGAAAGTAAAGATCCGTCTTACCGTTTTTGATAAGGATCCCGATACAAATGTTTCGACGATCCGCGATATCAAAGAAGAGGAAGTTTTCTACGGCGAGATCCCGCTGATGACGGACAACGGTACGTTTATTATCAACGGTACCGAGCGTGTGATCGTTTCTCAGCTGCACAGAAGTCCCGGAGTCTTCTTTAAGCAGGATAAAGAGGCATTTTCGTCAAAGATCATTCCTTACCGCGGTTCGTGGATCGAGTTTGAGTATGACCATAAGGGTCTTCTCCATTCGCGTCTTGGAAAACGAAAGATCCTTGCAACGGTATTTTTGCGCGCACTCGGATTGTGGCTGCGGCCGCAGGTCGATATGTCGACCGCATCAGATGCGATTCTTGAGGAAGTAGTAAAGAACGCTGAATACAGTAATTCCGATATTCTAAGCGAGTTTTACACGACCGATGAAGTTCATATCAAGAAAGGGAAACTTCTTGTACAAGTTAAGAAAGAAGGCGATACAAATCTTGTCGGAATGCGAACGGATGATCCGATCGGTAAAGGATCCAAAGTTTTTGTAAAAGCCGGACGAAAGGTAACCAAATTATCGCTTCGCGAACTTCAGGGTTCGGGTATCGAAGAAGTCGAAATCAGTCCGACGGAATTTGAAGGCGCATTTGCACTTGAAGATATTGTCAATACTGAAACGGGTGAAGTTGTTGCCGAAACGAACACAGAACTTACCTCCGCAAAACTTCAGGAACTGATCGACCTTGGAATCGAAAAGTTTTCTGTCTTTTTCCCGGATCGTGATGTGGTCGGTCCTGTGCTTTCGCAGACGCTTCTTAAGGATGTTATCGAGAAACCGGTTGACGCACTTCTCGAGATCTACAGAAAAATGAGGCCCGGAGATCCTCCGACAGTTCCGACGGCTTACCGTCTACTTGAAGGAATGTTCTTTGAGCCGCGCCGGTTTGATCTTTCGCGCGTCGGGCGTTTGAAATTCAATATCAAGATGGGACGTGATGAGCTCGATGATATTGATAATTCGCTGCTTGAAGCAAAAGATTTCTTAGAGGTCGTGAATTACCTTTTCAGAATGAAGCGCGATTCCGAACATTATTATCAGGATGATATCGATCATCTCGGCAACAGGCGTGTTCGCGCCGTTGGCGAACTTCTGGAGAATCAGTTCCGCATCGGTCTCGAAAGAATGGAACGCGCGATCAAGGAAAAAATGTCGATTCAGCAGGATATGTTTACAACGATGCCGCGCGATCTTGTAAACGCAAAACCTGTAACTGCAGCTGTTCGTGAATTCTTCGGGTCTTCGCAGCTTTCGCAGTTCATGGATCAGACGAATCCGCTTTCGGAAATTACGCACAAACGAAGACTTTCGGCACTTGGTCCGGGCGGTCTTTCGCGTGAGCGTGCCGGATTTGAGGTTCGCGATGTGCACCCGACGCACTACGGACGTATTTGTCCGATCGAGACGCCTGAAGGTCCGAACATCGGTTTGATCTCGTCCTTGGCAAGTTTTGCGCGGATCAATGAATTCGGATTTATCGAGTCGCCGTATAGAAAAGTTGAAGACGGCCGTGTGATCGAATACGTCCAGATCATCAACGGCGGCGACACGGAATTCAAACCCGGACAGCATGTTCCGGAAGATGATGTCGTGGCGGCCAATTCGAAGCTTAAAAAAGGAAATCGTGAAGCCGAATTTGAACCGTATCCGTTTTATCTGACGGCGTGGCGCGAAGACAGATATGTCATTGGTCAGGCAAATATCCAGCTCGATGAAAAAGGCAATCTTGTAAATGAAAGAAACGCCGCACGAAAAGCAGGTGAATTTATAACCGCTTCAAGAGACGAGATCGAGTATATGGACGTTTCACCGAAACAGCTCGTTTCGGTAGCTGCTTCGCTGATCCCGTTCCTTGAGAACGACGATGCTAACCGTGCTCTGATGGGTTCGAACATGCAGCGTCAGTCAGTGCCGCTCCTTCGTGCCGATGCGCCGTATGTCGGAACCGGAATGGAGCGGATCGCCGCAAGAGATTCCGGTGCGGTTGTTGTTGCAAAGCGAAACGGTGTTGTCGATTATGTCGATTCCGAGCGGATCATTGTAAAAGCCGATCATCAGGTCGGCGGGATGATCTCGCGCGAAGTTACGGCGGATATTTATTCGCTCGTAAAATTCAAGCGGTCGAATCAAAACACCTGTATCAATCAGCTTCCGATCGTTGAGGTTGGCGAACGTGTAAGAAAAGGACAAGTTATCGCAGACGGTCCCTGCACCGATAAAGGCGAACTCGCACTCGGACGGAATGTTCTCGTGGCATTTATGCCGTGGCGCGGTTACAACTTTGAGGACGCGATCCTCGTTTCAGAGCGTCTGGTTAAAGAAGACTATTACACTTCGATCCACATTGAAGAACTCGAAGTTGAAGCACGCGATACCAAGCTCGGTCCTGAAGAGATCACCCGCGATATTCCGAACATCGGAGAAAATATGCTCCGTGACCTCGATGAATCGGGAATTATCAGGATCGGTGCACACGTAAAACCCGGTTCGATTCTTGTCGGTAAGGTGACGCCGAAAGGTGAAACGCAGCTTACTGCCGAAGAAAAACTGCTCCGTGCGATCTTTGGTGAAAAAGCGGGCGACGTAAAAGACGCGAGTTTGAACGCACCTCCGGGAATCGACGGCACCGTTGTAGACGTTCAGGTATTTACACGAAAAGGTCAGGAAAAAGATGAACGGTCGCTCGATATCGAAATGCTCGAAGAAGATGCATTGAGAAGAGACCTCGACGACGAAATCCGTATTCTGACCGAGCAGCGTGATGAGCGAATATATGAGCTCTTTGACGGCCGTCAGCTCAAGAAAGATCTGGTCGATAACAAGGAAGTGATCCTTAAAAAAGGAACAACACTGACGCCGCAAATGCTGAAAGGCATCAGTGTAAGCCTTCTTAAGAAAGCCGATGTTTCTGCCGGAACCGTTGATATCGAAGGCGAGATCAAAGATTACGAGAAGCGAACGGATCGTCAGATCAGCATTTTGAGCGACATTTACGAGGAGAAGATCACCAAGATCAAACAAGGTGACGAACTTCCTCCGGGCGTGATCAAAATGGTCAAAGTTTTCGTGGCGATGAAACGCAAGCTTTCGGTCGGAGACAAAATGGCCGGACGTCACGGTAACAAAGGTGTTATTGCAAGGATCCTTCCTGAAGAAGATATGCCGTATCTTCCGGACGGATCGCCGGTTGATATTATTCTCAATCCGCTTGGTGTACCGTCGCGTATGAACGTCGGACAAATCCTGGAAACACATTTGGGCTGGGCAGGACGTGTTCTCGGTCTTCATTTCGCAACACCCGTATTTGACGGAGCGAGCGAAGATGAGATCAAGAAATACATCAAGCTTGCAAATGACAAATACGATGAATTAGGACTACCGCCATCGGTCGGCCCGTCGGGTAAGACGAGATTGTTTGACGGTTTGACCGGAGAGCAATTCGAGCAAAAAGTAACGGTTGGTTACATATATATGCTCAAGTTGTCGCACCTTGTTGACGATAAGATCCACGCACGGTCGATCGGACCATACTCTTTGATCACGCAGCAGCCGCTCGGCGGTAAAGCGCAGTTCGGCGGGCAGCGTTTCGGAGAGATGGAAGTTTGGGCACTCGAGGCCTACGGTGCAGCGCACATTTTGCAGGAATTGCTGACATGTAAATCGGACGATGTCGCAGGACGTTCGAAGATCTACGAAGCGATCGTAAAAGGTGCTGCAGACTTCAGACCCGGAATTCCGGAATCTTTCAACGTTCTGGTCCGCGAGCTTCAGTCGCTTTGTTTGGATGTAGAACTCATCGAGGAAGATTCGGTTGACGAAGTCGAGAAAAACGCAGGCGTCGGCGAAGTTGTAGGCAGCTAATTGCCGCCTCGACGGTAAGAATTGGTTTGGTATCTAGTCATTCCGCAGGAAAGTGCGGGATCAATTGGAGAAAAAGATGTTTCGATTTCAGAAAGAAAAAACACAATTAAGTCCTAACTTTGAGGCGATCCGAATCTCACTGGCGTCTCCCGATAAGATCAGAGAATGGTCGCACGGTGAGGTAACCAAGCCGGAAACGATCAACTACCGTACGTTTAAGCCCGAGCGTGACGGACTTTTCTGTGCACGAATTTTCGGTCCGGTTTCGGATTGGGAATGTCTGTGCGGAAAGTACAAAAGAATGAAGCACCGCGGCGTAAAATGCGACAAGTGCGGTGTTGAAGTTACGCAGTCAAAAGTACGCCGCGAAAGACTCGGTCATATCGACCTGGCGAGTCCGTGTTCGCACGTCTGGTTTTTCAAAGGACTTCCTTCACGCATCGGACACCTCCTCGACATCACGCTTCGTGATCTTGAGAAGATCCTCTATTTCGAACTTTATATCGTTGTCGATCCCGGTGATGTGCCGGATCTGAAGGAAAAAGATCTGCTGACGGATGAGCGTTATCGCGAACTGATGCAGGAATATCCTCATCAATTTGTTGCGAAAATGGGCGCTGAAGCGATCAAAGAACTTCTCATGCAGATCGATATTCCGGAGCTTGTTTCACGTCTGAGAACCGATATGCGTGAAGCTACATCACAGCAGAAGAAACTCAAGTATTCCAAGCGTTTGAAGGTTTCGAATTCTTTCCTCCGTTCGGGCAACAAACCCGAATGGATGATCCTCGATGTGATTCCGGTTATTCCGCCGGAACTTCGTCCGCTTGTTCCGCTTGACGGCGGCCGGTTTGCGACGTCAGATCTTAACGATCTTTACCGCCGCGTTATCAACCGAAACAACCGTTTGAAGAAATTGATGGAACTTCGCGCTCCGGAAGTGATCGTTCGCAATGAGAAACGTATGCTTCAGGAAGCCGTCGATGCACTGTTTGACAACGGAAGACGCGGAAGAGTTTTGCGCGGAGCAAACAATCGCCCGCTCAAATCGCTCTCCGGAACACTAAAAGGAAAACAGGGACGTTTTCGTCAGAATCTGCTCGGAAAACGTGTGGATTATTCGGGACGTTCGGTGATCGTTGTCGGTCCGGAACTCCATCTGCATCAGTGCGGTCTGCCGAAGAAAATGGCTTTGGAATTGTACAAGCCGTTTATTTACAACAAGCTCGAAGGTGATCAGCACGCAGCCACGATCAAGCAGGCACGCGAAATGGTTGAACGCCAGGAACCGATCGTTTGGGATATTCTTGAAGAAGTTATCCGCGACCATCCTGTCATGCTCAACCGTGCACCGACGCTTCACAGGCTCGGTATTCAGGCATTTGAACCGGTACTTGTTGAAGGCAAGGCGATCAAGATTCACCCTCTCGTCTGTACGGCATTTAATGCCGACTTTGACGGCGACCAAATGGCGGTTCATATTCCGCTTTCACCCGAGGCGCAGATCGAAGCTTCGATGCTTATGCTTGCTTCGAACAATCTGCTGAGCCCGGCAAGCGGCCAGCCGATCGCGGTTCCTTCGCAGGACATCGTTTTGGGTTGTTATTACCTGACGCTTGACCGCGAAAAAATGATGGGTGAGAACAAGATCTTTGCTTCGCCCGAAGAAGTACTTCTCGCACTCGATGCGAAAACGGTTGACACGCAGGCCAAGATCAAACTCCGCTGGAAAGGAGATCTGATCGATCTTACCAAAGAGCACAACACACAGGATGTGATGCGTGCGCGGGTCCGCGAAGATTTTTACGGCATCATTGATACAACAGTTGGACGGGTCGTCTTCAACGATCGTCTGACGCGTGAAGGTCTGCCGTTTGTAAACGGAACTCTCAAAAAGAAAGGCCTGCAGTCGCTGGTTAATTTCAGCCATTTAAGATTGGGTCATGATCAAACAGTTCAACTCCTCGACGATCTGAAAGCTCTCGGATTTCTCTATGCAACAAAGGCAGGGATCTCGATCGGTATTGACGATATGGTTACGCCGGAAAGCAAAGCCGAGATCATTGAAAACGCCCGGGCGGAAGTCGATAAGCTTCAAAAGCAGTACGAAGATGCGACCATGACCGATCTCGAGCGTTCGAACAAAGTAACTGCTATCTGGTCAGAAGTTACCGATAAAGTTGCGAAAGAAATGTTCAGAGCGATGGACGTTCGAGAGAAAGAAAGAAACGAGCTGAACCCGATCCTCGTGATGGCCGATTCCGGCGCACGTGGTTCGGAAGCTCAGATCAGGCAGCTGGCGGGTATGCGCGGACTCATGGCAAAACCTTCGGGTGAGATCATTGAAACACCGATCACGGCCAATTTCCGTGAAGGTCTTAACGTACTTCAGTACTTTATTTCGACGCACGGTGCCCGTAAGGGTCTTGCCGATACGGCACTTAAAACGGCTGACTCGGGTTATCTGACGCGCCGTCTCGTTGACGTCGCGCAAGATGTGATCGTTGCTGAAGTCGACTGCGGAACTCTGAAGGGCGTTTGGTCAAAAGCGATCGTTCGAAACGGTGAAGAAGTGGAATCACTTCAGGATCGTATCGTCGGCTGTACCGCGCTTGATGACATCGTCGATCCCGTTGACGGAAATGTCATCGTCAAAGCAAATCAGGAGATCAATGAAGATCTTGCTGCACAGGTTCAGCTTTCCGGATTGCTTCAGGTTAAGATCCGTTCTCCGCTTACATGCGAAGCGCGCCGCGGAATCTGCGTGAAGTGTTACGGAAGAAATCTGGCAATGGGACGAACGGTTGAGATCGGTGAAGCGGTCGGTGTTATCGCCGCTCAGTCGATCGGCGAACCCGGAACACAGCTGACGATGAGAACATTCCACGTCGGCGGTACGGCACGGCTCGAACAGGAAACCGAACACAAGTCTTCGATGGACGGCACGGTTAAGTATATCGGGCTCAACGTGATCCGCAACCGTGAAAACGAGCTCATCAACATTAACCGACAGTCTTCGGATATCGTACTTATCGATGACCGCGACCGTGAAGTGGCGAGATACTCGATCGTTTACGGTGCACACATCAAAGTAAAAGACGGTCAGAAAGTAAAAGAAGATGACGTATTGGCAACGTGGGATCCGTTCACACACGCGATCCTTACGGAGAAAGCCGGTAAGATCAAATATCAGGATCTGGTAGAAGGTAAAACGGTTGAAAAAGACATCGATAAGATCAGCGGTCAGAAACGGCTCGTTGTAAAAGACTCCGATGAGAAGAATCAGCCGCGCCTTGAAATCCGCAAAGGAAACAAAGTCGAAAAGACCTATCAAATGCCGATCCAGGCAAACCTGATGGTCGAAGATGGGCAGGATGTGGAGATCGGAGATATCATCGCCAAGATCCCGCGTGAAACTACGAAGAACAAAGACATCGTCGGCGGTTTGCCGAGAATTGTCGAACTTTTCGAAGCGCGCCGTCCTAAAGAAACTGCCGTTATGAGTGAGATCAACGGTACTGTTAAATTCGGAGCGATCAAAAAAGGTAAACGAAGTATTCTGGTATCGAGCGAAGACGGCAATGAGCACGAATATCTCATTCCGCGCGGTACTCACATCAACGTTCAGGACGGCGATTATGTAAAAGCCGGTGAGCCGCTGATGGACGGACCGCTCAATCCGCACGATATCCTTAAAGTACTCGGTATGGATGCTTTGCAGGAATATCTTGTCAATGAGATCCAGGAAGTTTACCGTTTGCAGGGTGTTACGATCAACGATAAACACATCGAAGTTATCGTTCGTCAGATGCTTCGCTGGGTTAAGATCAAAGACGTCGGCGATACCGATTTTCTTCTTGAAGAACAGGTCGACCGCTTCCGTTATGAAGATGAGAACCGAAGAGTCGGAAAAGAAAAAGGAGAAACCGCAAGCGCCGAACCGCTCTTGCTCGGAATTACAAAAGCTTCTCTTTCGACCGATTCATTTATTTCGGCGGCGAGTTTCCAGGAAACGACCCGTGTTCTTACCGAAGCTGCGATCTCCGGAAGGATCGATTATCTCCGCGGTTTGAAGGAAAACGTCATCATGGGACGGCTGATACCGGCCGGTACCGGAATGCGTTATTACCGAAACGTGAAGGTCGATGATGATCCGACGATCAATCAGAAAGAAGTAAGCGAATTTGATCATCTCGATATTCGCGGCGGAGTTGAAGGTACTACGGACGGAATTCCGTTTGTAAAAACTCCGAAATCGGATGATGGCGATGATGCAGATGCAAAAGCCGAAAAGGAAAGTGAAGTAGCAGAGGGGAAAGACGCCTAAGCCGTTAAGAACCGAAGCACAAAATTAAACCTGAGCGAATGATTAATTCGCTCAGGTTTTTTAATTGGCCGAAAAGTGAATTACCAGATCAGACACATATCGTCGCGAACCATCGGACTTCCTTTCTTACATCCGAAAGCTTCCTGAAACTGCGGCATGTTTGACATCGGGCCGTTAACCCTCCAGCGCGCCAAGGCGTGCGGATCGGTTTGAACCTGCAGCCGCTCGGTTTCCTGTGTGGCCTTTATTGCCCAAACCTGCGCCCATCCCAGGAAGAAGCGCTGTTCGGGTGTAAAGCCGTCTATTTCGTCCGGCCGCGGCTTTCCTTTGAGCGAGTTTTTGAACGCATCGTACGCAACCGTCAGACCGGCAAAATCTCCGATGTTCTCACCAAGCGTGAGCTTGCCGTTCATAAACAGTCCCGGCTGCACTTCATATTTATCAAATTGTTTTACGACGCAAGCAGCCCGTTCATCAAATTTCTTCCGGTCATCTTCTGTCCACCAGGATTTCAAATTCCCGTCAGCATCAAATCTGCTTCCCTGATCGTCAAAACCGTGCGAGATCTCATGACCAATTACGCCGCCGATCGAACCGTAGTTGATCGCATCGTCGGCTTCAGGATTAAAGAATGGGGGCTGAAGAATTCCGGCCGGGAATACTATTTCATTGAGCGGCGGATTGTAATACGCGTTTACAGTCGGCGGCGTCATGCCCCAGCGCGTTCTGTCGACCGGTTTTCCGATATCGGCAATGTTTCGATCAACCTGCAGCTGACCCGCCTTCAGCGAATTCATCGCATACGAAGAACGGTCAATATCCAACCCTTTATATCCGCGCAGTGTATCAGGGTAACCGATCTTACGTTTGAATGTCAGGAGTTTAGCAAGCGCTTTTGTTTTTGTTTCATCGCTCATCCATTCAAGGTTGTCGAGACGTTCGCGAAAGGCGACAAAAAGATTATCGATCAGTTCGTCCATTCGTTCTTTTGATTCGGATTTGAATGCCACCTTTACATATTCCTGACCAAGTGCTTCGCCGATCGATCCGTCAGTCGCCTGAACACAGCGCTGCCACCTCGGTCTTTCTTCCTTGGTTCCGGAAAGATAACGGCTGTAAAAATCAAAATTGAGATCAGCAAAATCTTTTGAGAGAAGCCGGGCCGCGGAGTTGATCGTCATCCAGCGGAGATAAACTTTCCATTCGTAAATGGAGACGTTGTCCAGCATTTCATTGACAGCTTTGAAAAAGTCCGGCTGACCGATATTGAAATCGGTAACGCCTTTAACCCCGCGAAGCGCCATATAGTTTTGCCAAGAAAAATTCGGCGTGATCTTTTCCGCATCTGCCACGCTTACTTTTGCATAGCGGTTATCAGGGTTGCGGAGATCGGTTCGTGAAAGTGAAGCATAAGCGAGACGAACCTGTATGCGCATCACGATGAAAGAATTGTCCCGGGCAGTTTGTTCATCGTCACCGGTCAGCATAAACATTTTCTGCATATATTCGCGGAATTTCTCCCGCGTTTCCTGCATCTTTTCACTGCCGTCAACATAATAATCACGGTTCGGCATGCTCAGACCGCCCTGGCCCGAATTTGCGATATACATTGTGCTGTCTTTGAGATCCGTTCCGCCGCCGAATCCAAAAACCGCCGGTATTCCGCGGTTATGAAGTTTTGCTATCTCAATCTGCAGGTCTTTCTTTGAACTGACCCTGTCGATCTCGCTGAGGATCGGAGCAATAGGTTTTGCACCGGCAGCTTCGATCGCCTGTTCATCCATGCAAGAATAGTAAAAATCACCGATAAGCTGGGAATCACTTCCCTTTGCACCGCTTTCTTTCGAAGCCTTATCCAGAATATTGCGCAGAATGGTCCGATTGTTCTCTGCAAGGACATTAAAACTTCCCCAGCGGGATTCCGCGGGCGGAATCTCGGTATTTTTTATCCAATTACCGTTGGCAAACTGAAAGAAGTCGGTACAGGCTTCCACCGATCGGTCCATATTTTTTATATCAAAGCCTCTGTTTTGCGCCGCCGCCAGCGATGCAAATACCAGCGACAGGGCGAGCAAAGTTACAATTCGAATGTAAAGTCTACGCATTTTTTTCTCCTAAGAATTTGGTTGAAAAGATATGTTTGTCAGCTACTTCTACTACGCGAACCGAACGGATTGTGTTTCAATCCTAAACGACGGGAATAAACTTTTCGCTGACCCTGTTCCATAATTCAACAGCCAGTTCCTTGCGGTTTGTCTTAACGACCGTCTCAAATCCGAAATTCACGATGGCCTTTGATCTTTTAAGTTGAAAGAATCGCCAGAGATGTTCGATAAATGTCGAATCGTCCCACCAGCAGATCGCATCGCTCGCTCTCTGCTCTGAACCAGGGGTTTGGTAGGTAATTGAGGCATAGTGGATCGGAAGATCGATCTTTGCGGCAAATTCAAAAAACGAAGAATTGAACGGCAATACCGCCTCACCTTTTGTGCTCGTGCCTTCCGGGAAAACGATGACTCCTTCACCCCGCTCTAAAGTATCGATTATTTTTGCCCCGGCGACCGGTATATCGCGGCGGTTTTCGCGGTCGATGTAAATGTTTCCCATATCACCGACGATCTTTCCTGCCAAAAACCAATCTTCTATATCCCGTTTTGCGACAAAAACGCTGTCAATAATTGCACGCAGAACCGGAATATCGACGTAACTAAGATGGTTTGAAACAAGAAAGAAAGGCTGGCTCGGACGATCACCCAGGATCTCAATTTCCATTCCCGAGAGTTTTACAAACGACTTTGACCAATTACGAAAAGCAAGCTGCCGCCAGTAAGGTTTATTGGGGATAACGAAATCGCCGATGAACCAAATGGAATAGATAGTTATCGTGATCGCGAAAAAAGCCGTCATCCGGAATGCTGCGCGTAAATACCTCATTATTTCGTGTCTGTTTCGCTGTCAGTTTCGATATTTTTAAAATTATAACGCAATAAAATGCGCATCGCCAAAGGTTTGCCTTTTAGATCAGCCGGTCGCCACTTAAGTCCGAGAATCGTTTTTACGACCGATTCATCAAGACCGAAACCTGCCCAACGCAGAATTTCTATATTTTTGACATTTCCCGCATCGTCTATATCAACAGCGGCATCAACGGTAGCAAGGATGTCATACAAGCTAGCTGTCCTGGTATATTGCGGTTTGACGCGGCGGTAAGGCATCGGTGGTCTGAAATCTTCTGAACCGGTAAAGTTGTTTTCTAATTTAAAATCATCCGATTCGCGACCGTAAATTATGTTTTCCTTTTCGCTTGACCGGATTTTTTCGCTCAGTTCGTGGACTGAATTTTCGATCGACGCAGTCAATTTTTGTTGTGATCTTCCGGGAGAATCTTCTTCAAATTTTGATAGGGTCCAAAGTATAAGTTTTCCCGTTCGCGAACTTACCAGAAAATAAGCGGCATAGGATTCGAAATATTTCTCACGTTCGAAGGAAGTTCGGCGCAGGGTATCCGTTTTAACGAGTAAAAAATAATTGCAGCCGACACCGGAGCCGTAGTTTTTTGAATCTTCAATAGAAAGATTGAAAGGTCTTTCGAATCGTTTTTCCATAAAGATCATTTTACTCATAGAAGGTTCGACAAGGTCGAATTCCTCTGAGAAACCGGATTCGATATCTTTTAAAATTTGCCCGGAAATCGAGCTGGATTCCGGAACGACGATTGCAATTTTTTGTGGAAAAGCGATCGCGGAAAAAGCGGAAAATATAAAAAAAAGCGCGATGAATGATCTCAAAATAAAAATAGACGTGAAAGTGTGCTTACCGGGGATTCCGCCATTCTGCGTACCCTTGGTAATTTGCTTACTAGAAAATTTACCGATGATATATTGACGCGATCTCATCTTTTAATTCTTCCGGAAAACATACGCGATGAATCTGATAGCTTTTCTGAAGTCCGCGGACGGCTGCGCTAACCTCGGATATTTCTTTTATTTGAGGATTTGAAAAACCGTCTTCCACATAAATGAAATTTTTTGGTTCCCCCATGTCTTTTGTGTAAAAGTAATATGGAACATCACTCGCTTTATCTTCGGCAAAATAATATTCCGGGTCATAACCGGAATCAGCAACAATAGTTTGCGTTTTTTTCATAAACTCTGTGCGTTCGCTTTCAGGCATATCGAGATCAAATACTTTAAATAATCTACGATTTAAAAAGCGTTTGGAAAGGTCCGATAAGATCGGATCTTTACTATTCTGCCATTGTTTTATATGAAAAAGTATATCCGAAT
This sequence comes from Pyrinomonadaceae bacterium, assembly GCA_041394785.1. Taxonomy (GTDB): domain Bacteria; phylum Acidobacteriota; class Blastocatellia; order Pyrinomonadales; family Pyrinomonadaceae; genus Aridibacter. The sequence goes on from JAWKHO010000018.1 coordinate 48,818, forward strand.
CATCGATCTCTAAATGCTCCGTAAGCGTCAGCTTTTTACCGGATAAAAGTTTCTCAAAAGGTGTTCCTTTTGCATACCAAACAGATCGATCGGTTTTAAAGAGCTTCAATGATCTTTTAAACAACGAGCGCAGGATCGCTTCGGCGGAGCGAAGCGTTCGATGAAAATAAACCTGACGAAACATATAATATCTCGCCTGCAGATAATCCTCGACTGCATAAATACCGCGTGCCGAAACAAAAAGGTGATCGTTTAATTCATCGATCTCGATAGACTTAATTATCCACTCAAGATCATAAATTCCGTATTTTGCACCGGTCATTAATGAATCGCGAAGAAGATAATCCATTCTGTCTGCATCCAGCTGTGAAGACACGAGTTGTGCCAAGGCTGTAGGACGAAAATCCCCGCGGATTATGCTTGCGACTTTCGCCGGCAACTCAGAGGAATACGCTGAGAGAAGTTTTCCCGATGCCGTATCTTTGCTTAGAACGGTTTCCATTGAAAATGCTTCGTGATGAAACCCCTGGATCGGTTCGATAACGTGAGAGAATGCCCCGTGTCCGACATCATGCAGAAGCGCCGCGGCTCTTACTGCGGTGCGGTCTGACGCCGAAATATCATATTTTAATTGGAGTTTATTTAGTATCCGGGTCGTTAAATGAAGAACGCCGAGCGAGTGAGTAAATCTTGAGTGCTCCGCACCCTGATAAGCAAAGTAGGCCAGACCGAGCTGACGAATTCTCCGAAGCCTTTGAAACTCGGGAGTATCGATCAAATCAGTCAGCAGCTTGCCTTCTGCATCAGTAGTTTCAAGACGTATGATGTTGTGAACCGAATCCCGGTAAATTCTTTCTGACATATGGTGATTTGCCGATTACTAAACAAAGATAAAGGTCTTATTTTGAATATCCGAAAAATTGAATTTTCTACAGAAAATTGTAAATACCATCCTTTCAACGTTTCTATGCTTCTATCTATAACCATATAGTCTTTTCGTAACTATTAATAATAATAGAGTTAAGTCTTTATTGCAATTATTTCCGGTGGCTGGCGTTATATTTGCATAACTTCTCATTAGTTAATCGAATTACGTGTTCGCAAGTCTTGAACCGCTATCAAGATTTACCTTATAAAACACATAAGAGGAGTTAAAAATGTACAAAAATTTTAAGATTATTTCTTTATTTTTGGCAGTTCTTTGCTTTGCTTCGGCAGCTTTAGCACAAGAAACTACGGGAAGCATAGAAATAACGACAAAGGACAGCACGGGAGCGGTAGTTCCTGGTGTTACCGTAACGGTGACGAATGCTACCGGAACATCGGGATTTAAGAGAACCGTTACAACGGGTGACAATGGATTTCAAAGGATCCTTCAGGTTCCGCCCGGGAAATACAACATTAAATCTGAACCGATTTCGGTTGGAGCAAAACCTACACGAATGTTGTGGTTGTTTTAGGAAAGGCAACACCGGTTGCGCTGGATCTTGCAGTAGGCGGAGTAGATGCGGTGGTTGACATTTCAGCCAGCGACAATGCGACTATTGACACGACAGATACAAAGATCCAAACAAATATCACTTCTGAGATTGCCGAATTGCTTCCAAAAGGAACAAACTTTGCGAGTCTTCTGAAAGTGTCACTTGCAACGCGTCCGAATCAAAGTCCGGCGGATATCAGTCGATGGTGCCAGCGGATCGGAAAATACATTTATCGTAGACGGTAATGAAGTTACAAATGTACTTTCGGGAACACTTGACTCAAACAACAATCTGCCGTTTTCGCTCGTTCAGGAAGTACAGGTAAAATCGAGTGGATTTGAAGCAGAATACGGCGGAGCTACCGGTGGTGTGATCAATGTTGTGACCAAGGGCGGAAACAATGAAATTCGCGGTGAATTCGGTCTAAACTTCAGTCCCGGTAAATTGTAGGCTGAAGACGTGATGTTTTGGTCAAAAATCCCGGCGGTAATGCAGAACATTTGCGTTACAGCAATCTTGATTCGACAAACGGCTTTTTCCCATCGGCGACGTTGAGTGGTCCGATTATTAAGAATCGTTTGTGGTTTTTGGGAAGTTATACTCCGCAATACTACGATTTTGAAAGAACGGTTCCCTATCGAACGATGGATTCGGTAACATATCGTTTGACACAGAAAAACGATTATGCTTTTGGCAGAATCGATGCACAGCCGTTTGATTCGCTTCGTGTTTCAAGCACTTACGTTTGGAATCCGATCGCGCAATCAGTACCAGTTACCTGCACTTTCAAGTCAGTTCGATACGGATCTTCCAAATGACGGAACGAATTTCGGAACAGCTTATACTGATTCGAAGGGCGGACGTCAAAACTCCAATATCTTTACCGCTTCCGGTGTATGGACACCGACCAGCAATATTGTTGTAAGCGGTAGATATGGCCGAAACTTTATTAATAACGTTTTGGGAACATACGGTTTGCAAAGCTTATTCCCGTATACAAATACAAACTCCCTTCTGCTCATCAGTAGTGCCAGTGGTGTACCACCTGCAGGAGTGAATGGCGGGATCAGTGTAGGAAACGGCGTAAGTTTGGTAACTGCAACGGTTTTTGATGCTACGGTTCATGAAACATACGACTTTGACGGTACCTACATCTTTAATGGCGGCGGTCGTCATGAGCTTAAGGGTGGATACCAAAGAAACGGTATTGAGAATAGCGTTCTTGCTCCAAGAGCCGGATATGTTCTCTTTTATTACACGGATGCCACTCATGACAATTCGATCGATAAACGATCCGGTCGAGATGTTACTCCGATACCCGGAAACATTGGAACGGGGACGCGTTATCACATATGGTGCTCAAGGCTCAGCCGCAAGTACCAATGACGGAACATTCTTCCAGGACAAATGGCAGCCGACAAATCGTCTGACATTAAATCTCGGAATCCGTAAGCAGAAAGAAGAAGTTCCCAGCTTTAATGAATTTCCTGCGATTGAATTCGGATGGGGCGACAAGATTGCTCCGCGAATCGGCGGTGCCTTTGACATAACCGGAGACGGTAAAACAAAATATCGGCATTCTTTGGCTGGTTTTACGATCGATTCAAGTATGAACTGCCGCGCGGTTCTTTCGGCGGTAACATTTATTACAGTAATTGGTTTGAACTCTTTGATCCGAATAAAGATTTCAGAACATACGATCCGAGTGCAATCATTATTGGCGGTGCACAACAAGTAATTGTTGGAGGAAACTGTCCAAAGACCGGTTTTGCATATGCTCAGGTAAGATGTTCGGTTGATCACCGTGTTCCTTCAAAATGACCCGAGTTTGGATATTGCCGAACAAGGCGGGGTAGATCCTGATATCAAAGCATATCGACAAACGGAGCTTACCTTTGCATTTGAACGTGAATTGAGCAGCAAATACTTGCTCAAAGCACGATACACACGTAAGAAACTTGATCGTGCTGTAGAAGACGCAGGTTTTGTTACGGCATCAGGAAGTGAAGCTTACATCATCGGTAATCCAGGTCTTGGACTCGTGAAATCATTTTACGAGCAAAACGGCTGGACGCCAGTAAAAGCAAAACGTCAATACGATGCAGTTGAAATCGGTATAAATCGTCGATTTGCTGATGATTATTACTTCAATGCAAACTACACATGGAGTCGTTTGTGGGGTAATTACAGCGGATTGGCAAGTTCTGATGAAGAAGGCCGAACCGATCCGAACGTTTCACGTGCATTCGATGCTCCGTTTACGGAAGCATGTGTTTGCGGTGGTGAAACAGTAGGTCTGTTGGCTACGGATCGTCCGCATGTGTTTAAGTTCTCGGGTGCTTACAGTCTTGACTGGAACCGACGTTTCGGAATGGGACAAAACAACACCACAGAATTCCAGACATTCTTTGTTGCACAAAGCGGTACACCGCTGTCAACATTTATCAATGTTGCCGGATATGACAGTATCTTCTTAAACGGTCGCGGTGACATGGGACGAACGGATTTCTACACTCAGACGGACTTTGCTATTCGTCATCGATATAAATTCGGTCGCGATAATCGGTTTACGTTTGTAGCTGAAATGGACATTACTAACTTGTTCAATCAGAATGCTGTAACAGATCGTTACAACAATTCCGATACAACGAATAGTTTTTCATTGACAGACCCTGCAAATGGATTGGTTACTGTTGCCGAAGCCAACACGTTGGACGACGGTGCATTGACCTCCCTGGCGGAACGACGTTTCCAAGCTAACGGAGCTCCGGTCATTGCTACAAAACAAATGCTCAGGCTTCAGATGTAAGATATAATCTGCTGAGAATTTCAAGGCGGAAGAGACATCAGATTCGGATTTAGATTTATTTTCTAAATCTTCTGATTATCAACTTTAAAAGCCATTTCGAATTTCGAGTGGGCTTTTCTTTTTGGCTGTCTAAATGATCCGGGCAAAGGTGGTGAGACGATTCTTTTATATTGATATAATACCAGATTACCTCTTTATCTAATAAAGAAATGCGATTCACGCTATTAGGGGACGGGAAATTACTGTTTAGAAAACGACAACATAAAGGAATTCCTGGTTTATTGCCATTTATCCTGTTAGGAAATGATTTTTATTTTAAGTCCTAAAGAGTAAATTAAAAGTTTTCTTAAACTCATATCGTTTCCGCCATTATCAGAAACTTATTATTGTTCCTGATCCGAATTCGTGTATAAGATAAAAATACTGAGGTGGCTCAAGGTCGATAACTCTTTAGCTGCAAAGTAGCTTTTTCATTCATCACTGAAAAAAATGTCACCCATAAAAGCAGGAGATAATGGTTCTTTGAAAAATTGAGTTCATTATCGCTATTTGTTTCAGACATGCTCTGCGAAAGGCTTCTGATGTGAAACAAAGATTTTGAAGGATTTAATTTTTGTTTATACAAAAATCGGTCAGTAAAGATTAATTATGCGATTGAGAACTTTGTAATTTTATTGGAAGTTAAGTAATTAATTATCTAATTTTTACAAACTCATTTTGCATAAACTCCTTTTCGGGTTTGCAGAAATGAGTATCTGATTAAATTTTATTTTACGGTTTTTAAATAATTTAAATTACCCAACCTATTGAGATTTCACTAACTGTTGTTTGTCGCTTTTTCTTTGTAGGTTTTTATCAATACTCTTATATTATCTGCATCATTACTTTTCGGCCTTAGTTTTAAAAAAGCTTCAAGCTGAGCGACAGCGTCTTTATAACGTTTAAGATTTTTTCCGTAAAGCAACGCAAGTTCCCAGTGTATGTCCGGATTTGTTTCTTTCGCCAATTTATTAGCGTTTATAAGATGTTTCTCAGCGTCCTTATAACTGCCCGTTCGTCGTAATAATCTGCCTGTCATTAGCTGCGCATCGGGAGAGGCAGGATTAATTGTAGATGCTTGTTGAGCCGCGTCTAATGCTTCCTTGTTAATATCAAGCGAGCTAAACGCAAAAGCTAAACCATACCATGCCTTGTAACTTTTGGGATTAATCTGTACTGCTCTCTGCAGAAGAATGCTCGCTGCTTCAAATAAGTTCGCATTAACATAGTGTAATCCCAATTGTTCGGTTGCAAGATAATAATCCGGAAAAGCTTCTATTGCAGCAATGAGTTTTTTGTATCCTTCTTTATTTTCTTTCTTTGCCAGTAATTCAATTCCTTCGTCATACAATTGCTTAGCATGTTCCGGTACTTCCTGAGCAAAAACTGTTTCGGCCATACCGAGATCTTGTTTATCTTTGTCAAGACGAAGATAAAAATCCCGTAATTCGTTTGCGTACGCACGGATTATTGTTTGTCCGGAAGAATCCTGCCCGGTTATGTTTTGAATCTCAACTCTTTGTTCCTGCTCAAGATAGTTTGTGCCGAGAGGCAAAACACGGATTCTGTAAACACCGGAAGGCATTCTGTCAAAATAGTATCTGCCGATCGCGTTTGTTCTTACTCTCGAAATCGTGCGCGAATAATCATCAAGTAGTTCGACAGAAATTCCTTCAAGAGGCAGACGTTGTTCACCGAATACGTGACCACTGATAGTGTTTCTTCCCTGTGCGTGAATGTTGATCGTTACAATAGAACAAAAGAAGAATGCCCATAATATTTTTTTCTGCAAATGCCACATAATTTCACCTCTATCGTGTGTTACTTAACTTTCTTTTCGGATTTTTTTTATTAGTGCCTTAACCGCTTTTACTTTATCGGGATTTGTTTTACGTTCAGCTTCGGAGAGACTGAGCAAATATGCATCGAGCTCGTCGGCAGCCTTATCTTGTTTTTGCAAATTATAGTAATAAAGAAGTGCAAGATTCCAGTGAATATCGGCAGCGTTACCACTTGAAAGCTCCTTAGCTTTGACCAATGAGACTTCCGCATTAACGTATTCTTTATTTTGACGTTGTGAAATACCGAGCAACAGTTGTGCCTCCGGTGAAATTGGATTTATGACTATCGCTTTTTGAACGCTAGTAACGGCATCTTTCCATCGCTTTAACGCGTAATTCGCAAAACCCAATCCATACCAGCATGTAAAACTTTTATCATTTACTTCGACAGCTCTGGAAAAAATTTCCACCGCATCCTCGAATTTCTGGTCTTTATTATAAAGGAGGCCGAGTTTTTCCAGTGCCAAAAAATAAGTCGGGAATAACCGAATGGATTCCTTTAAACCTTCAATGCCGGCATTTAATTGATCATTTTCAATATCTGAAACCGCTTTTCTGTAAGCTGAAAGTGCTTCGTTAGGAACGTCTTGAGCGAATATAACTTCATTTACAGCATTTGAATCTCCACCCCGTTTCTCAATCTGAAGATAAAAATCCAATTGCACATTATCAGCTAGGGATCTTCCCGTTACACCAATTCCATAGATCTCGACGTCTCTTGTCTGAGGCGCGAAATTAGTACCGAACGGTAAGACTTTTACAGCAAATCTACCCGACGAGAGTCCTCGAAACATATATCGTCCTGAGCCGTCAGATACACCGCGCTGAATTACCCGTCCAAGTTCATCCATGAGTTCTACTCGAACACGAGGGATCGGTCTGCGTTCCGAATTAAATATGAATCCGCTGATCGAACTCCCGGTCTGCGCGTAAATCGGATAGACATAAATTAATGTAAGAAGTATCAGGAATTTCAGAATATAATTTTTTCTACCTTCTTTCATCTTTCTTTCCCAGGAGGCCGAAACGCACAATCTGTAAATTAAACTATTCCACGTCCAATAAATGTCCCATTTTTTCTTTCTTGGTTCTCATGTAATGTGCTGCCGGTTCCTGTGCCTCCACTTCTATGGGAACTCGCTCTACAATTCTTAAACCAGCATCGCGAAGCGCCTGAAGTTTTTCCGGATTGTTTGACATGACCCGCACTTTGCACAAGCCGATATCAAAAAGCACCTCAGCGCACTGATCATAAACTCTTGCGTCAACTTCAAATCCCAGCCGTTCATTGGCTTCGACCGTATCCGCCCCTTGATCCTGAAGCGCATATGCTCTGATCTTATTTACAATCCCGATTCCGCGTCCTTCCTGCTGTTGATATACGATCGCTCCCATACCTTCGGCTTCGATCATTTCCATTGCCTTTTTAAGCTGCGGTCCGCAGTCGCACTTGATCGACCCGAAAACGTCACCGGTTAAACACTGAGAATGAATTCTAACAAGTGTAGGAACGTCACGTTTCAACTCACCTTTAAAGATTACAACGAATTCTTCCGAACTATTTAGTGAACGGTAACCGGCAATTTTAAAATCACCAATCTCCGTAGGTAAATTTGCAACGGCAATCCTTTCAACCGAAATGCCTTTCTCCTTCGAAGGACATTCAACCGTTTCTTCCAACAAAATATGCAACTCCAATTACTATAGCCTTTGTTTTTATTGCCCTATTATAACTCTATTTCCGCCGAAATTATAATTTTTTATTATCAAATCAGAAAAACTCGCATGAACCGGGCGGACCAAAAGAAAAGCGGTAAGCTGAATGATATAGAATATCAAACGGCTTACCGCTTTCAACAGGTTTGCTAAAATCCTTAGTCCTTTGGTTCTCCTTCGGCCTTTTCTTCATCATCCTTTTCATGATGAGCAAACACTTCTGAATCATTCGTTCCAAAGATCTTTGCCATGATACCGCTCAACACTTCCGATACTTTCGTAGGTTCAGCCGGCGTCTCAACCCGGACCTTCGGCACATCGGCAAAAGCGAGATCGAGTTTTATCAACTCAGAGGAAATGTGTCGGCAGAATGAACATTCTGCAAGATGGCTGATAATCGGCGCTGCTTCCTTTTCTAGCAGACTTCCATCGACAAAAGCGGAGATCGAATCTTCATCCAAATGTCCGACTTTGGCATTTGCGTTATCTGCTATCGCTCTTGCCTGCAAACAACGATCCAGTAAACCCTGTATCTGCAGCTGTCTCGAATTTGTTTGCCCCGTATTATTCATTGGTAGTTTCCGCCTCCATCACGAAGACGAAACACTTATGTAATATTTGCATAAAATTTCTTTATTTGGGGGTATATTATTAAAATTTTTTTTGATGTGCGGCCGTCAGGTCAGGTTGTAAAATTAATTAGCACTGGTCGCCAGATTCTTGTACAAATTTGGATTTGCCAGATCCTGGGTAGCGAGTTCCATGCAAATATCGATCTCTTCTTCTTTTAAATTATGACTTCCCTTTAACTCATCGCAAAAGATACTCAATACCTTATTATACGTTTTTTCGAGCCACCGCATAATTGTAGATTCATGTATCTTGCTTTTCGGATTTTCTTCCCGTGCCGCTGATCTTCGCTGAAACCAACTCCTGAGAGGCGAAGTCGGAACTTCGACGAGTCTGGCAATTTCCCTTAGTTTCAAATTATCAACATGGTAATAAAGCAGGAGCAGTTTTTCGTGATCGTCCAGATTTGAGAAGGAGGTTTCGATCGCAGCGACTGTCGCTTTACGGTATCTTTCTCGGGTCAGGTGATCGATCATTTCGTGTTCGCCGCCAAGCTCACTTTCAGCAAATGTGGAATGGGCATGACCTTCACCAACGTTTTCAGTCATTTCGTCGAGCGACACCTCATCGTGACTCGCCCGGTGGAGATCGATCAGGGAATGCCAGATGACCGTTCGGAGCCAGCCGCGCATCGATCCTTTTCCACTGTAGGTCGCGAATTTGGAAACCCTTTCACCGTCGACAACCCGCGTTCCGTACAGTTCTACATAAACAAGATCCACTACTTCCTGTGCATTTAGATCAGAGCTTGCCAAATGACGCGAAATTCTCTCGAGATAGGTTCGATGCTGATGGTCAAATTCCCACCAGGCTCTCTCGCTGCCATTCGCACATCCCAACGCCATAAACAGATCATCTTTCTGAATGGATCTTAAAAACGTTTCGGCTTCATCGAGGGTAGGTAATTCTGAGCTGTCGCCGATCAAAAATTTGGTGACACTTTTTCTGAGAGAGGTTCTGAAACAGTCTTCATCAACACCAAAATTCGGGGCGTTCTCCAAACATTCTGCGTAAAGCTCCATTATCACGCTTTCGCAATCATTGAGAAAACTTTCGTGTTCTGTAAGTTCAGGGGTCATTAGTAAACAGTAATTATAGACGATTGAAGGTGCCTAACACAATTATTTTTTATAGTGTCAAAATCATCGATTAGATTTCATTAGATAAAACGCCGCCGGAATTCTCACAAAGAAAAGCCGATTTATCATATCGATAACAGGAAAGCTCCTTCTGCTTTTAATACAGCAGATGGGGTCGGTCAGTTTTGCTGTCCTGAAACATCCCCGTTATCATACTGCAGCTGAAACAGCCTCCAATAGAGTCCTTTTTTGTTGATCAGTTCGTTGTGTGTTCCGTGTTCACGTAATTCCCCGTGATGAAAAACGAGAATACGGTCGCATCTTTGTATCGTCGAAAGCCGGTGCGCAACAACGAGCGAAGTCCGTGAATCCATGATCCTGGTTACGGCCTGTTGGATAAGCTGTTCGGTTTCGGTATCGATCGAACTTGTTGCTTCATCGAGGATCAAAATAGACGGCTCGAACGCCAAGGCACGGGCAAAAGAGATCAGCTGTTTTTCACCTACCGAAACGCCGGCACCGCGTTCTTTAACATGGGTTTGATATGATTGCGGCAATTTCGAAATGAACTTATCAGCATGCACCTCTCCTGCCGCCCAACGCACTTTTTCATCGGAGATCTCCCGGTTGCCAAGTCTGATATTGTTTTCGATCGATCCGCTGAAAAGAAAGACATCCTGGAGTACTACGGCGAAGTTCTTTCGCAATTCATCCAGATCCCACTCGCGGACATCGACCCCGTCGAGTAGAATTTTACCTTTCTGAACATCATAAAACCGCATCAATAGGTTTGTCACCGTTGTTTTTCCGGAACCTGTATGACCAACCAATGCGATGCTTTCTCCCGGTTCGATGCTGAACGAAACGTTTTTCATCACCCATTCATTTTCGGTGTAAGCAAACCAAACATTCTTGAATTCGATTCTGCCTTTAGATTTACCGTTAATTTTCGGATCCGGTGGAGACTCGATTTCTATCTCTTCATCCAGCAATACAAAAACCCGATGGGAAGCAACGATCGCTGCCTGAAGCACATTAAACTTGTCCGAAAGATTTCGAATAGGTTGAAACAGCTGTTGAGAATACTGAATAAAAGCGATCACGGTTCCGATCGTTACTGCAGAACCCGCCGCGGATGTGCTGACAAGGATCTGATACCCGCCAAACCAGATTATTACTGCAATGCCTATCGTTCCGATAAGTTCAACCATCGGAAAAAAGATCGAATAATAGTAGATCGTTTCTATATTCGCATTGCGGTAGTCATCGTTTATTTGATGAAACCGCTCGCGCGCTTTTTTTTCAGCGTTAAACAACTGAACGGTCTGAGCTCCTGAAATGTGTTCCTGAAGAAAGGCATTTATTTTTGCCATTCTTGTCCGGACTTTATCAAAACCGATCCGGGCCCGTTTCCGGAACCAGTTTGTTGCGATAAAAAGAAGCGGAACAACGATCAGCGAAACAATGGCGAGCTGCCAGTCAAGCCAAAACATAAACCCGATGATCGCGAAGATTATTACCAGATCTCCCAAGCCCTCGATTACACCCGAAGTAAAGAGTTCATTGAGGGAATCTACGTCTGACGTTAGCCGGGTGATGATCCGTCCGACCGGATTCTTATCGTAGTACGAGATCTGGAGTTTCTGAAGTTTTGTGAAGATCCGCGATCGAAGTTCAAACATCACTTTTTGCCCAACGATGTTGAGCAGAATTTCCTGAAGATAAGAAGAAATAAAGCGGAACAAAAAGAGCGCAAAATAAGCGGCGGCAAAGATCCAGATCCCTTCCGTGTTTTTGGGCACGATAAAATCGTCAACCGCCATTTTTGTATAATACGGCTGAAGGCTGATCAGGATATTGGTAAAAAGGGTCAGCGCCAGTGCCAGCGCCATCATTTTCCAGTGAGGTTTTAGGAAACTAAAAAGGCGCTTTGTTGTTTGGAAGTCATAGGACTTTTGGATCGCCTCTTCGTCATGATATTTTTTTGCGTCATCAGCCATCGAATAAATTGATTTTAAATACAAGCGCGATGAATCGCAAAGCCGACAAACTGTTTGAATATTTCGACTTATAGAAGGTTTACATTCCCGTTAGATTACGCTTAGAATCGGATTCGGATGAATCGGTTTATAGACGAGCGAAAGAACAACTGGCAGAGACTCGAGGAATTGCTCGCAAAAACCGAAGGTGTGAGCGGGCTTCGGGCGCTTCCGCGGGTCGAGGTTCGTGAACTGGGCGAACTTTACCGCCGTTCTGCTGCCGATTTGGCAATAGCACGGGCTGAAACCCGCGATCCTAAACTGATAAGTTATCTGAATAGCCTTGTAATCAGAACTCATGGAAAAGTTTATCGCGCAGAAGCACAAGGCGTAAGCCTCGTCTGGAAGTTTTTTGCTGAAGACTTTCCGCGTACATTTCGTGAGACGGGAAGTCTTATTTTTCTGGCATTTGCGCTTTTCACCGGATTTGGGATCGCCTCATTCATATTGTGTTATTCAGATATGAATTTCGCAGACGTCATGGGGCTCGACAGCATTCGGTTATCGGCCGAAAGTAATCAGCAATGGTGGCTCAGACTAAACGACGCCAATCAGCTTGGTGCAAGCGAAATCCTGACAAACAATATTCTTGTTTCTTTTCTGGCATTTGCATGGGGGGCGTTTTTTGGAATCGGTACTATCTACGTACTTATTACAAACGGCTTAATGATCGGAGGCGTATTGGGTGTTTGCTATCGCGCAAATCCTGATTTTGGGAATGCGCTTGTCACATTCATGGTCGGACACGGCGTTGTCGAGTTATCGTGTATTTTTATCGCCGCGGGTGCAGGCATGATGATCGGCTATTCGCTTATAAATCCCGGAGATCTGACGAGAGGCGAAGCTCTAAAGAAAAACGGGATAAAGGCGGTTCAGCTTGCAATCGGCTGCGCATGTTTACTTGTGATTGCGGGAATTATTGAGGGTTTCCTTTCGCCGGCAAACATACACCCAGCTTTCAAATACGGAACCGGAATTCTCACCGGAATCGCTATGTACGGTTATTTACTTTTTGCGGGGAAGAATGATCCGGCAGAGGAAGAAACCTATAATTCGGTCCCTTCCCCTGGAGGTTAGCCGCTTTTGCGATCTACATCGGAGTACAGCAGACACTGCTTCTGATCTTCGTAATTTGTCGGTCCGTTAAGACGGGAATCGTCGCGAACGTTGAAGCTGTCGGATGCATGAGATTCCTGAGGTCATTTACATGAACCGGATCAAAATTGGAAGTTAAAAGCACGTGTGCTGCTTCGTGCGCCGTATCCCACCTCGAAGCGTTTGCAGCAACGGTGCACGCCGGGCGGTTAGCGGCATGCCCCCCGCAGCCGAGCAGATCTGGGTCGCTGAATCTCCTTACAAAATAAACCGATAGTTCGTTAGCCGGCACGAATGATCCCATTCCGTGGAGGTCATTATATTCGCCGGTATCCAAAACCCATTCGCATTCACCGTCGACAGTATTAAACCTTTGTTCTTCGGCCTCACTGAGCATCAGCGACTCGCCATTTGCATACTCAAATTTGATCGCGTATTGACCAAAGATAGTTTCAGCATCTCTAAGCGATCGTTCGAAAGGAACATCAGCCAGTGAAATGCTGCGGAAATGGACCTTTACGCGGTGCTTATAATTTCGGCATTTTGCATCAAGAACGGCCATCGTTTTGGGACCAACCTCGCCATCAGGAGACAAATTGTTAGCGCGTTGGAAAGCAATAACTTTTTCTTTTGTTTCTTCGCCAAAGTCCCCGTCAGGACTGTAAACACCGCCTGTTGATCGCGGCATCTGAAAACCCAGATCGATAAGGGCCATTTGAAGCAGGTGCACATGGCGGCCCTTTGCGCCTTTTCTGATAATTGCGCCGGTCGATGCATTGCGCAATTCTGAACTACTAACAAATCTCGGTGATAGTAAAGCCATTTTTAACTCCTTAAATTGAAACTGAAATGTAAACCTTTAAAGATGACGACTCAGAGCAGGTGTTTTGCGCTCATAGTTTAGAAAATTCCTGAGAATACAATTCCAGCGATGCGATCTTCCAAAACCTAAAAAGTTTGCAACCCGGCGGAGCAATTTATAATCATAACTAATATATATAGTTACGAATTATTAGAAATAGTAGATATTAGTAATGTTAAAAACAGGAGGTATATAAATGTTTAAGAAAGCAATTTTCAGTCTTTTATTTTCACTTTGTCTATTGGGCTTAACGACATCAGGAGTTTTTGCCCAAACATCCCCAAACTCGTCAACTTCACAGATCAACCGCGAAATTCGAAAAGAAATTCTTTCGCTTCCGTATTATGGCGTGTTTGACGCAATTGGTTACGAAATGAGTGGCGGTGAGGTCGTCCTTACCGGATATGTAACGCGGCCATATACGAAGCGTGAAGCCGAAGCTGCAGTTGAAGACGTCGAAGGTGTTAAAGGAGTTCAGAACAGAATTGAAGTCTTGCCGGTTTTCTCATCAGACGACCGGATAAGAGTACGCGTCTACCGGGCGATCGCAAATCAGTCCGGACTGTACAGGTATTTACTCGGTGCAAATCCGTCAATAAGGATCATTGTCAATCGAGGCGACGTGATGCTCGAAGGTTTCGTTACTTACGAAATGGATAAGACGCTCGCCGGGATCGCCGCACGGGAGATTTTTGGTGTAATAAATGTCGAAAACAATTTGAAGGTTGATAAATCGGGCGACATGATGCCGCTATAGGCTAACGCCGTACCTGAATCAATTTTGAAATAAACCAATTCCCCCAATAACCCTGACCTTTTGCAATGTCAGTCAGCAAAAAGGTCAGGATTATTTTCGCAGTTCTTTTCTGATCACGAGCTTTAGTCCCGACCATTTTTCATCAACTGCACACACTTTAACATCGACCAGTCCCATCGGCAGACAGATCTCTCTCACCGTATCTTCTGTGACGTCCGTCGGGATCTTTGCTGATTTCTTGTACCACGAAACCCAGATCATCCCGTCTTCCTTTATACTTTCACGATACTTTTCAAGCGCCGTCCGAAGATCAAATGCGGTAAGAACAAAGAGGTGAACTATGTCGACCTTATTCTTTGAAGTTTTTACGAATCTGACCCCATCCGGAACATCGGTAAGAATGTCAAAATAATTATCCGGCGCATTCGAAATCAGAACCAGCTGGCCGGATTTGATTCCCAGCTTTTTCCATAAAGGCGTCCCTGAATAACCTGTGGTTGACATAACAAAATAGGTGCGATCATGAATGCCGATCAGCGCCGATCTTTCTTTCTTTGCTGCTGGATAGATTTAATCAGTTTTCCGAGTTTTTTATCCTTGATCCGTTTTTCGTGATACGACATGTCGTTGCGGGCAGACTCGGATCGCATTTTTTGGTAATTCTGAAATCTCTGCTCCGCTATTGATCCGTTTTCAATCGCTTCCAAAACCGCACAACCTTGTTCGCCGGAATGCGAACAGTCTCTGAACTTACACTTACTCTCGAGATCAGCAAATTCGTGAAAAACGCTTTCTATTCCCAATTCAACACCGATGTTTCCGAGTTCGCGCATGCCGGGTGTATCAATGATCATCGCGCCGTTTTTCAGCATAATAAGCTGTCTTGCGGTTGTAGTATGTTTTCCCTTTCCGTCACTTTCCCGGATTTCTCTTGTTGCGAAAACCTCTTCTCCGATCAGTTTATTGAGAAGCGTGGTTTTTCCCACTCCCGACGATCCCAAAAGACAATACGTCTTCCCGTGCGCTAAAAGCTCGCTGATTCGGTCAAGACCTTCATCGATCGAACTGCTGAAAGGGATCACGTCCGAATCAGGAAGCGATCGTCGGAGCTCATTTAGTTTTTCCTCAAGTTCCGATTCCGACAATAGATCCTTTTTACTCAACAGGATCACAGGCGTGATATTCCCTTCGCCGATCATTACCATATAACGCTCAAGCCGGCTGATACTGAGATCCGAATCGAGCGCCTGGATCACAAACGCGAGATCGATGTTTGAAGCGATCGCCTGATATTCGATCTTTTTCCCGGCAGTTTTCCGTTTGAGAATTGATTTTCTGGGAAGTATTTCGTGGATTATTGCCGGCGAATCCTCTCCGAAGAATTGAACAAGAACCCAGTCACCGACGGTAGGAAAATCAAGCGGTGACTCCGCCGAGAACATAAGTTTTCCGGTAACTTCTCCCCGCGCTTGCCAATTACCGTTTGTCACTACACAACTTTCTTTGTGAACGGAAATGACCCGTGCCGGTTCCAGATCCTGTGATTCATGCGGACCTGGCTGATCCTTAAACCAATCGTCATATCCGAGATCTTCGATGTCCATTCTATCCTCTGAAAAACGCCAGAAACACCAGCAGGGCAATAACGATGAATCCGATCCCGATCACGACGATCTTTATCGGAATTGAGCTTTCTTTTGAATTTTGGATCTCGACATTTGTCGTACCTGAAGCAGTTTCAAATGTACTGTTGATCTTATATTGACCGCCGCGCTGATCAAGTATGTTCGCGTTTTCGACAACATTACGCATTTCCTCGCGGGCTGCGCTGTTGCGGTGTTCCGCCCTCCGTTTTTCGACGGCGATTCTGACAACTTCATCTGCTGCTTTTTGCGTAACCTGCCTGGCCTGATTTTCGTCCAGATTTTGGAGTGCATTGTCGACGATGTCATCAGGCGTGAGCGGAAACAAGGACTGCCTTTTCGGAACAAGTTCGTTCTTCTCTTCTTCTTCCATAAGATCTATCTCCTTTTGATACTCAGATTAATTGTTCCATATGGAAATTTCAATTGATGAAAAACCTTCGATCTTCCTTTTGCCGTTTCCATTAAGCGCTCAATATTTGAAACTTCTTCCCTCAGCATCGAAACCGCGATCTTTGCTTCCTCAACGTGAGAACGTTTTAATATCATTTCGGCAACCTTTGTTTCGTCGTCGGCCAGCCAATTCAAACTGTCTTCGATCTGTTTTGGCAAAACGGCATTGTAGGGCTTATCTATCAGCTTTCTGACAAGCGGCTCCAAAGTTTTTTCCCAGTCATCTGTATAAACTGTCAGATCGTAAGTGTCTTCCGTTCCGTATTCTTCCATCAAATGCCGCAATACTTCGCATTTGAGATCGAAACTCATCACTTTCGGCAAATGGACAAGGAATCTTTCGAATGTCTGGCGGATCGGACGCACCTTGCCCTTCTCCCATTTTTTATAAGTCTTTCTGGCGTATCGCGCCGGACCGCTTCCAAATTCATTTTTATACAGGATCAACAGTTCTTCGAGCGATTGCTCATCGAGCCCCATCAGAACGCGCATCAGTTCTTCGTGGACAGGTTTCTTTTTTCGCCGGGATCCGAGAAAAAACTCATTCTTGTCTTCCCAGATAAAGGTAAGAAATTCTCCAAACGATCCGGAATTCCGCCGGCCATATTCAGAATACGAATTCCTGCTTTTTTTGTGATCCAAATGCTCCCGGTACCGGCTATATTTGCGCAGAACGAGGAACCCCAGATAAAAAATCACGACAATCAGAAGAAGTGTCCAGAATTCCATTTACTGTTGTTCTCCGGGCCAGTAATTCTTATGGCTTATCCCTTTGCCACCAGGGCGTTGGTAATTCCTTTTTCTCCGGGCCGATGATGTTGAGTGTGTCACCCGCATACAATTCTCCGTTTTTCATTACATAGCGGATAGTGTTTGTATTCTTGATGTCGACGAGCGGATCTTGATCCAGGACAACGAGGTCGGCAAATTTGCCCTTCTCAATACTTCCGAGTTCATCTCCGTATCCGATCGCTTCTGCGCTCAGGATCGTTGCAACTCTTAATATGTCGTGGTTATCCATTCCACCCATTTTCATCGCCCACATTTCCCAATGACACTGCAGTCCCTGAAGTTCGCCATGTCCGCCGAGGCCGATCCTTCCGCCGGCTTTTAGAATCGAATTTGCGCCTTCAGCAATTTGCGGGAATATATACTCGCTGTCGCGAAACCAGGGAATCCGCGCCATCTTTTCATCGAGAACAGCCTGCGGTGTGAATCGATGGAGTTTTTTATCGCTGTATAGGTCACCTTTTTCGAAGAAATAATACTTACCTTGAGGGCCGCCGTAGGAAACAACAAAAGTTGGAGTATATGTGATTCCGGTCTGAGCAAAGAGCTCGATCACATCTTTATAGATCGGAACGATCGGGAGCGAATGCTCGTTTCCGGCAAAGCCATCGATCGCGTGTGTCAGATTTAGTTTGAAATTACTCCCGCCTTCGGTTGTCGGAATGATTCCCAATTCCTTTGAAGCCTGCACTACCCATTGTCGCTGCCGGCGGTTCCCGACCAGGTAAGACTTTAAAGTATCGGTTCGGTAATACTTCTGATACCTGGCGACAGTGTTTTTGGCTTCTTCATACGACTGGAAATCAGTATTTGAGAATATACCGGGACCGGTAGTAAAAATCCTCGGCCCGATCATATCACCGGTATCAACCAGATCCTGATAGGCAAAGGTATCGTTGGTATTTGTCTGCGGATCGCGCCCGGTGGTAACGCCGTAGGCCAGATTTGCCCGGAACGTATAATCTTCAGTATCCAGAACCGAGTGCCGCACTTCCCAGTGGGCATGAATATCGATCAATCCCGGGATGATCGTTTTGCCGGTAACATCAAAAGTTTGCGCGTCTTGCGGCACGGCGAAACTTCCTCTTCGTCCGATCGCAGAAATTTTATTGTCTTCGATCAAAACGTCTGCATTCTCGATCACTTCGCGGCCGCGCATGGTGATGACTCGAGCTCCGCGCAAGAGCATTTTTCCTTTTGGTGTGTGACGGTTTGCTTCTACCGTAATGCTTGTTTCTATCGCCGCCGATTTTTCCTTATTGTCTCCATTTTGATTTTCATCGCCGGATTTCTTTTCACCTTCATTTTTCTTCGGGGGATCGAAAATGATCGTGGATACGCTTTGACGATAAAAGCTTGAGCCGATCGTCCACGTTACAGTCTTTCCGCCGTTTGCCCAGCCTATTGAATCAGCACCAATGTCGGTGAGTTTCTTTAAAGGAACCGGGGATTTTCCGACATCGATCGTTGCCGGATCACCGCCGCCGGCCGGGACGGCAAAGTAGTAAACCTGCCCCAAAACCAGTGCCAGCCCGTGATTTCCGTCGGGGCTTATTCTCACTTCGCTGGCCGGAGACGGAACCGTTCCGCGGCCCTTTCCGACGACCTTAAAATGAGTGCGGCTGTCCGTGCCGTCAAATCTGACTGAGATCAGACCCTTGTTTCCGTAAACATAAACTCTGTCGTTTTCCGCGCTGAAGTGAGGTTTACCCAATCCGTTTGCCGGAAGTATTGTCTCCGCACCGCCGCCGCCGGAAGGTATTCTGACGATGTCGAGTCCGGGCTGCGGAGCGAGAAAATCAGACGGATGATTGACGCGAATCGGCGTCGGAGCTCTCAACGCCACGATATTTTTGCCATCTGGCGACCAAACGGGATCGCGATAAAATGCAGCGTTTGCAGTTAATTTTTCCGGCGCGCCGCTGCCGTCAGACCGGACTCTCCAGATATTTCCGCCGTCCTTTGCAGACCACGTTACATACGCGATCCAATTGCCGTCTGGCGACCATGACGGCTGAAATTCCCGTGGAGATTCGGTATTTGTTAAACGCTGTGGAGCTCCGTTTTGAAGATCGAGTGTGTAAAGCGCAAGCAGTGCGGAGAATGCGATTCGTTTGCCATCCGGAGAAACATCCGGTTCCTGAATAAGCCGCGCTTTTACGGCGCCCTGATCGGCCTTTTTCTTTACATAAAGCGAAGGTCCGATATCGAGTGAAACCCTTGCCGAAAAAGGGATCGTTTTTTCGCTGCCATCGGCGATTGAAACGCGTTTTATCTTGCCTCCGTACGAGATCAGTATTTCTTTTCCGTCAGCGGTAAAAACGTATCCGGGAAGAATGTCTCTCGTCGGCCGGGATTCCTGATCGTCGCGCTGGATCGGAAATTTCAGCCAGCGTTCTTCACCGGTTTTAAGGTCGCGGATTCGCAAACCCGTCTTTCCTTCATAGCGCGTTCCAAAGATCAGTTGGCTTCTGTCCGGTGAAACAAGTGGTCTGAACGCATTTCCGGGCGCAAATGTGACCTGAACCTCTTCGCCCGTTGTGAGATCACGGCGGATTATCTGGCATTCCTGAACATTGATCCGCACGCCGGAACGCGGTGCCTGCCGTGCGTAAAATATAAATTTGCCGTCGCTTGTCGGGATCGCGCCAAATGCGCTTGGTCCCGAACGCGGCGGACCGTCGTCTGAAGGCGCGGGCGGTTTTCCTTTAGTGATCCTCAAACCCGCTCCGCCGAGCTTGTGATACATCCATAATTCGGCGGCGCCGAGTGTCGCCGGAGAGGACTTGGAAACGAGGACATAATTTCCGTCTGCGGTCCAGACGGGTGAAATAAATTCCGCTTGTTTTTCGTCCGAAATCTGTTTCGCTTCCGTTCCGTCGGCTTTTGAGATCCATAGATTGTTTGAGCCGTTTCGGTCGCTGACAAAAGCGAGCATTTGTCCATCGGGAGAAAACTTCGGCTGAGAATCAAACGGCAGTCCCGTCATCAATGGTTTTGCTTCGCCGCCTGTGACCGGAAGGGTATATAACTCGCCAAGAAGATCAAAAATTATCGTTTTTCCGTCGGGCGAAAGATCGAGAGACATCCATGTTCCCTCATCGGTTGTAAATTCAACCTTTCGTTCGGTTTTTAGCGGCAGTCCAGGTTTTTCCTTTTTATCTTCATTTTTTGGATCGGTGTTTTGACCATGCAGCACCGGTCCGAATGCAAATGCAAAAAGAAATGAGCAAAAAACGATAACGTATGACGCTGACCTGAACAAATAGTTCATCAAGATCTCCTTAACAGTTTTCAATTTTTAACAGCAAAGAAAAAAGAGGTTTGAATTGAGAGGCCGGATCTTCGCTGAGACATCAAAAATCCCCGCCGGATCCAGTTAAATGACCGATGACAAAGATTAACTTGATTCGACCGCTAGAGCAATCCCCGTTCTTTTACGCGAAGATATGTTTCAAGGAGCGCAGGCGCCAAAGAATTTGTAGTAACGTCAATCGCCAGACCGCCAAGTGTTTCTACCCTGCGAAGAGCGGAGTCGCGCTGAAGGATGATCTCCTCGGCAGCGGATTGAGTGAAAACTTCGTCAATTGTGACGGGAACGCGGCTGACAGTCGAATTCAGATCGCGGTCTCCGATGGTTGCAACAAGCGGAAGATGTCTTGGGCGCAAGAGCTTTAGAGAATTTATCAATTCTTTGGAGGATTCCTTGTCGACGAGGTCTGTCAGGATAACGACAAATGCCCGCTTTTTCGAGTTTGCGGAAATAAATTGAAAAGCCCTTGAATATGAAGGTTCGATCAGTTCCGGCTCAAGATCATGAAGCGATTCGAGAACGCCGTCGATATGCGCGATCCCTTTTTTTGGCGGGAGATATTTTTTGATCTTTCTTCCAAAAACGACGATACCGCAATTGTCGCCGCCTTTGGCGGCTGCGGACATCAGCGCCAGACTTGCATGAATCGCCGTATCAAATTTTGTCTCGCCTTCGATCCTGCCCGTCATCAGGCGCCCGGCATCGAGCGCGATAATGATAGTTTGATCGCGTTCGATCTGATATTGACGGGTCGTAAGTTTTGCACGTCTGGCAGTGGTCGTCCAGGAGATATGCCGGAGTTCATCTCCGCGTACGTAGTCGCGCATTGATTCAAATTCCCGTCCCTCACCGCGCCGGATCGCCTTCCGCTGGATCGCCAGATAAGCGTTTGCGCCGAGCGCTTTCAGTTCCATCTCGCGGGCCCGCCGCATGCTTGGATATACTTTCACGATCTGCGATTCCCCGAGCGATGTCTGGCACCAAACCAATCCAAATCGGGAAAAATAGCGGACGGCAGTTTTTCCAAATTCAAATTTGCCGCGGCGCGGAGGGGTCAGACTATATGAAAAACTCGCAGTGGTGCCCGATTTGATCGTAAATTTCGCCATCCGTTTGTCATGAAGGATCATTTCAGGCGGAAACTCGTCTTTTAATTCGATGTAAACATCGCGGTCCGATCCGTTTTCAATTATCAATTCAACGTCGGATCTTTCACCGATAGCCAGTCTGCGCGCGAATTCTCGCTTAATCGTAAATGTTTCGGGGAGTTTTCGGCTGAGAAAATAATCCAATATTGCGGCGCCGAGCAGGAGAACGTCGTAGATCAAAACGACATATCTTAAAAGCGGGAAGTTCCACGACAGGGAAAGCGGAACGAGTCCCAAAGCGAGGAAAATATAAAATCTTCGTGAGAAAATGAATTTCATAACTTAAAAGGAACGCAGGCTGCTAGCCTGCAGCGAATGCGAAGCATTCGAATAGCCATTACTATCTCGTAACTGCTCGGGTAACTACTGTGACTTCGCACAAATTGCAGGCTGACAGCCTACATGCCCTTCTACGCCTTAACCAAATTTGCCGCGCCCGGTTTAAAATACCAGACCGTCCAAAGCACGGACGCAAATGCGACGATCAAAATTCCCAACGACAACGCCGAAGGCGAGCTGATACCTGTCAACAAGATCACTGCAAACGCCGTAACCGGAATTCTCAAAAGTTCAGAGGCCCAGAGCCATCTTTTTGCTTCGAGGATGCCGCCCCAGTTTATTATCTGCCACCAAAGCAAAAACGCTCCGATCCACTTTCCTGATATGCTCCAGCCAAAAAGGTTTGAGATCACGCCCATCATCAAAAGGACGCCGAGAATTATCTGTATAACCAGATAAAACTTTGAACTCGCAAACATCGGCGGCCGAAACTTTTCCTGATTTTCCATTGTGATCTCGATCTTATCCGCGGCTTCTAATCCGCGCGGACGCCAGCCAGCCGGCATGAACCAGATCCGTATCTTGTCCCACCAAAACGGAGCAGCAACGGCGAGTTTCCACAAAATAATATAGAAATGAAAATTTATTGAGATAGGATTCCAGGATCTCGGATGATCATAAATCCCGTAAACCACCTTTTCATTTTCTTCCTCAAAGGAGCCGAAAATACGATCCCAGATTATCAGAAACTCACCAAAATTCTTGTCGAGATACTTAAAGTTTACGCCGTGATGAACACGGTGGTGCGACGGCGTTGTAAAAATGAGCTCGATCGGCCGCCAGAGTTTTGGAATAAACTCCGTGTGGTGGAGAAATGCGATAAAGAGATGAATGCCGACCATCGTATAGATCGCCAGCGGCGAAAAACCGATGATGACGAGTACCCAGAAAAACAGAAATGATGTCATCCGCTGCGTGACGCTGGCCCTGAGCGCGACAAAGAAATTCATCTCTTCGGCCGAATGATGCGGCGAATGCGCCGCCCACATGATGTTTATCGCGTGTCCCCAGCGGTGAACCCAATAAAAAACGAAGTCCACGCCGAGAAGAAGCAGGATCGCTGTCAGCCAGTTTATTTCGATCGTAAAAATCCTGAAATGCTCGTAAAGGTATCCGTACACTACATAAACTCCGGCAGCAACCAAAACATTCATCGTCTGATTGCCGAGTGCGGTTCCAAAATTTGCAACTGCTTCCGAAAACGTTATGTAGTCTTTTTTGTAGTACCAGCAGAAAAACACTTCAAGCCCGATAAACAGCAGCGCGATTGGCGTGATATAGGCATAAACATTCGTTTCCTGCATTCGGAAAATATACTTCACATACGGCAATTTTCCAAAACTAAATCCTCCCGCCGGATGCAGGTACCGAATTACAGATTCTTGCATCCGGCGGGAAAATAAAAAACAAAAGAATCCCTTATCAGGAGTCCTTTTGGCTTGCGGTCAATTCAATCCCCATCGCCTGAAGCGTTTCTTTGTTGAGGGTTCCGGTTTTGTTTACATTGTTTTGCTGCTGCCATTCGCGGATCGCCGTTCGCGTTTCGGCATTCAGTTTTCCGGTAGCTTCGCCGCTGTATAGGTTTTTTGATCTCAGCATCTCCTGGACGGCTGCGATCTGCTCTTTTGAGGCGCGAAAGATCTTTCTTCCGGGTTTCGCACTGCTTCCGGAACCAGCCGAAGCAAGATCATCGGGATCGGCCGGAATTTCCAGCTGCGCTTCAGTCAGTTCGATCCCCATTTTTTCAAGCGTTGCGCGGTTCAGAGATCCTTTACGCTTCAAGCCGTTTGCGGACTGATAGTCACGTATCGCCGTACGGAAATCATTATTATATTTTCCGTCGATAGCACCGCTGTAGGTTCCGGCATCTTTTAGTTTTGTCTGGGCGGCGGTCACCTGTTCCTTACTTGGCCGGAAGGCCTTTTTTCGCGCTTTTTTCGGTTTATCATCGCCGTTTCCCGAAGTATCAAAAGAATTCGGATTAACCGGAGATTCCTTCTGTTTTTCCGTAAGCTCGATCCCCATTTTTTCGAGCGTGGCGCGATTTACGGTCCCGGTAGATTTCAGTTCGTTCTTTTCCTGAAAGTCTTTTACGGCTGCGCGGAATTCCGCGTTAAACTTTCCGTCGATCTCGCCGGTATAAGTTCCGTTCTTTTTAAGAAGCGTCTGGATCTCGGTGATCTGTTCTTTTGTTGCACGAAAAACGGGTCCGCGTTTTGCGTTTGAATTAGCAGCGTTGCTATTAGACGCAGGCTGGGAATACGCAGCAAGGCTAAACGCCAGACATAGAAATATCGGGTATAGTAATTTTTTCATTGTGAGTCTCCTTCAGAGGTTTAAGGTTGAGGACTTTCTTTTGTGAGTTGCGGAAGAAACCTGGTTGAGTATAAATCTTGACCGGCAATTGATGAGAATTTACCGATCGCAACGTGAAGATCAAGTCCGAATTAGGGTTTCTGTAACGGGAAGTATCGGCAAATCGAAAAGGTTTGTCAAGAAAATTTGTTTCGCAGTGATTTACCGGCGGTCGGAAGAGAATTTATTGATACAGAAAATGCAGCGGAGAATTTCATCGAATCCGGTCCTAGTGAGACTAACTAAAGCCGGGATGCCTGGGGAAGACTCGTCGAAGTAGTTCAATGCGATACTGCCTCAAACGGATATATCTCTGAATTTGGAAGTATCTTGACGAGTTATACTTACGACGCCGTTGACCAGCTCACCGTCATCACAAAGGGAAGCCAGACACGAGAGTTCAAATACGATTCCTTTTCAGGATAATCTGATTTATTCTATAGTTAATAATAAATCAGGAAAAAGCATTGGTAAAAAAGAAGAAAAATAAATTAGGGCAACAGGATATTCTCGTATTGGCTGCGATTCTGCATCTTGGAAAAACCGCCTACGGTGTTTCAATCAGGCAGGAGATCGAAACCAAAACCGGGCAGAAAACTTCGACAGCGACCGTTTATCTCGCATTGAACCGATTGCAGGACCGGGGATTTGTAAAAACCCGAATTGGAGACGCCGAACCGCAGAGAGGCGGACGCCGGAAGTGCTTCTATGAGGTCACCCGGAAAGGTGAAGCTGTTTTTCAGGATGCTCTGGCGTCGATGATGCCGATGGTTGAGACATTCGCCCGCGAATGGGGGTTGATCTCGTGAAAAAACCGCCCAAAATAGCATCTCTGCTGTTAAAAGTTTTTGCGCCTGCTGAAATGAGGGAATTTTTTCTGGGTGATATTGAGGAAGAATTTCAGACATACGCTGCTGAGAAAGGAAAAAACAGAGCCAACCGCTGGTTTTGGAAGCAAACCCTCAATTCCTTTATCCCGCTCATAAAATTGAAGGTTAAGGAGAATTTGGAGCTCTCGCCTTTTCGGATAATTGCCTTCTTATTACTAACCGTTCCGATCATAGTTACCCGTCCATTGAAGAGTTCCCCTGACGATTATTTTTCTTTGTATCATCTGTTTTGGCTGCTGTGTTCATCATTCGCCATCGGTTTTCTCTGTCGTTTGATCATCTCCGCCGGACGTTTTTTAACCTGCGTGATATCCGGATTGGACTTTTGCTTTTCTCCTGATAATCCGGGGAGATGGACGGGAACTCCCGTGGCTTCTGATCATTGCTTCGATATTTGTTTCCTGCGGGGCAGGGTTAGCAATTTTAGTCTCCCGAGTATTTCCTCTTGATCCTAAGATCAGTTCCTGAGCACCTCAGTTTAGAATTTAACTCCAAAATATTCCTTGACAGAGTTTATATCTTCCATATTATAGAAGAAAAACATTTCAGATGAATACGGAGTGTAAAATGGATAAAACAAAAGCATCAAATCTTATCAGTTGGGTTCTCGTCGTGCTCCTTGCTCTGGGCTTTTTACTCGCATCTCTGGGGAAATTGACCGGAGCTCAAACCCAGATGTTTGAACAATGGGGTTATCCTTCCTGGTTTGCCTACATTATCGGCATTGCCGAACTTGCCGGGGCGATCGGACTGCTGATACCCAAATTTACGAAATTCGCGATCCTTGGACTGACCCTGATTATGATCGGCGCGGCTTTTACACATCTTGCCAATGGAGAGAGTATGCAAATTATTCGCCCGGCTATTTTTGCGATCTTACTTTGGGGCGTCTGGCTTTTGCGAAAATATTCATTTCCGAGGAAGATTTAACCGAAGAGGATTTCCTGTCTGCCTGCAGCGCTGGGTTTGGTGAGACCGTAAAAAAAGGTCAATTTGTTTTTCAAGTTTATTTTGAATTTGAGTTATTAGGCAGAATTATTCGTATGAAACTGACCGGGCAGACAGCGAGTCTGAAGTGGAGAACAGATGTGAGAGCAATAGTGACAAATTTGGATTACTAAAAATTGATCACCCGATCCGTTTGGCGGATCGGGTGATCAATTTTACAAACTCGATGTCTCGAGTCCAATCTTCTCAGGTCTAGTATGAAGACTAAGTTACCGCAACACTTGACCTGACATCGAGCGAAACAACTTCCTTTCGCACGGCGAGCGATTCGATCAGATCTTCCTTTACCTCATATCCGATTCCGGGTTTGTCAAAAACCGTGATAGTCCCACGCGGGCTGACGTCTACGGCTGGTTCAATGATATCTTCCTTCCAATATCTCGCCGAAGCCGATACATCGCCCGGAAGCGTGAAACCGTCAAGTGTTGACATCGCGATGTTATGCGCGCGACCGATCCCGGATTCGAGCATTCCTCCGCACCAAACGGGAATATCGTTTTCTGCTGCATGGGCCTGGATAGCTTTTGCCTGAGTGTGTCCGCCAACGCGGCCCAATTTGATATTGATGATCCGGCAGGCCTCGAGCTCGATCGCGTGTTTTGCGTCTCTGAAAGATGCGATCGATTCATCGAGACAGATCGGCGTTTTCAGCAGCTTTTGGAGCTTTGAATGATCAAGCAGGTCACCGGCAGACAGTGGCTGTTCGATCATCAGCAAACCGTAATCATCCAGTTCCTGAAAGAGTTTAAGATCGTTTTCAAGGCTGTATGCCGAGTTTGCGTCGACAGAAAGCAGGATGTCGGGAAAATTCTTGCGAATGATCTTTACGAGTTCGAGATCCTGTCCCGGTTTGATCTTTAATTTGATCCTCTGATAACCGCTTTCAACTTCTTTGGTAACCTTCTCGAGAAGTACCTCGGGTGATTCCTGCAGTCCGATCGAAACTCCGCAATTGATCTCGGTTTTTGTTCCTCCAAGATGCTTCCAGAGCGGCAGATTTTGTTTTCTCGCTTCAAGATCCCAGATCGCCGCTTCAACGCCGCCGACGGCCATTCTGTTTCCGATGATCGGCGAGAGTATGCGGGAAACATCCGCAGCACGGTCTGCCCCATTTTTTGCAAGAATCGGTGCGATATATTTTGATGTGATCGTCCATGCGGTTTCGATCGTTTCGTGGTTGAAAAACGGATCGCCGGGAGCCGTGCATTCCGCGTAACCGATCGGCGCCGTCACGGTCAAAAACCCTGATAATAAATATGCGGCGTTTAAATGAGGTTCCAAAACTCGTTTCAAATGGCGCGTTTAGCGGCATTCCGATTTCGCGTAACTCCAGCTTTTCTAATTTGAGTTTCATATTTTCATGATCCTTCGCTAAGAATTTATTATGAGATCCGCCGGCACGGATTTCATGTTTCGGCCGGCGATCCATACTCCTTTCAATAGTTAATATGTCGAAGTAAAGCTAAGTAAGTTTCCGGCAAATACGATCCAAAGAAAGCCGAAACAAACAAGCACAAATAGCGTCGCCTGAAGTTTCATCCAGATCCCCCGATCCTTGTTCATCCAGGTTCGAATCGCGTTGTAAATTACAACCAGCGTGCCGAGAGCACCGATCACCCCGAGCGCCTGGGCCATGTAGAACCAAATATTGCCCGAATCGCTCAGCATATCCAGATTGGTCATCGCAGACATCGCCAGATACACCAGAGCCGCCAAAAAGAGGAGATCGATCAGAAATATCAGCCGGACGACGACCCGCAGCAGCCGGTCAACGCCGGTATTCTCGAGCTTTTTGCCATAATGTCTTCTAACAAACCACGAGACCGGCCAAAGGATCAGCGTCAGCAGCATTATTCCGAGCGAGATCCCGACAACCGGAAGCATCACTTTCGCGTTTTGCCACAACCCGATCCGCTTAAATACCATGAACGGATATCCGATGATCATCTGCATCTGGCCGTTTGCGTCCGGTTTGAAAATGATGGTTTCCTGCCCGTTCACATCCTGAAATCTCATCGGTGCAACTTCTCTGAACTTCTTCGGTTGTCCGTTGAGATCCTGAAACATCGAGACCGAGATCGTGCCGTCTTCGTTTGCCGAAACGGTTGCTTCGCCAAGAATTGCGAGCAGTCTGAAAAGCGATCCGTCCGCACGGCGGCTTCCGTAGTACGAGCCGCTGACGGCAGCCGCATCTGCTGCTGCGGTTTTCAGGGTTTCTGTTTTTTCCGGTTCGTAAGGGAAGTAGCGGTCGAGAAAAGAATCCCACACGACGTCGCGGGTCGGAGATTGGTTTCTTCCCGAGCTGTTTACCGAGATAAACAGTCCGACGTTTGAATCGGGAATGATCAGCATATTGCTGTGAAATTGAACGGTATCTCCGCCGTGACCGATTATCCGGTGACCGTTTGCGGTCTGCTCGTAAAACCCATGAGCCATGGCGTTTGCAGCATCATCGAGAGCAAAAAGACGGCTGTGCATCAGTTTTGCGGTTTCCGGTTTTAAGATCTGAGTTTCTTTATACCGGCCGTTCTGAAGATGAGCGATCATAAAGTGAGCAATATCTTCTGCCGTACTGCTTAAGCTTCCGGCGGGATATGCATTGACGACCTCGAACTTTTGAGCTTCACCGGATCCGAGCAGGTATCCTTTTGACATCTTCGGTGCAAGACCGGAAGGAAGCGGCTGAACAAAGGTCGAATTTTTCATTTCGAGCGGTTTAAAAATGTGCTCTTCGATATATTGATTAAAGGGCTGTCCGGAAACGCGCTGGACGATGTAGCCCGCGAGTGTTGTTCCGTAATTCGAATAAGCCGGCGTTGTGCCGGGAGGGAAGATCCGACGCGGAATATGGGTTTTTACGTATTCACCGAGATCGAAAGGTTTCTTATCGAATGTGAAGAGATCTTTGATCTGTTCTTCAAATCCGGGCGTATGCGTCAAAATGTCTTTTAACGTGATCGGTTTCCCGTATGCTTCGGGGATCTTGAAATCCAGATATTCATTAACGTCTTTATTGAGATCGAGCTTGCCCTGTTCGACAAGCTGCATGACGGCTGTCCATGTAAAAAGCTTTGAGATCGAGCCGGGACGAAACATCGTTTCATTCGGCAAAACAGGCTTTTTATTTTCGACGTCGGAATAGCCGTATCCTTTGGCAAAGAGGATCTCCCCGTCTTTTACGACGGAGATCGTTGCGCCGGCGATATCATTTGTCGCGAGCTGCTGCGGCATGATTCCGTCAAGAAATGCTTCCACATCCGCCGCGGTCAATTTGTCCAAACCTTTCGGAGGCGTTTTGGTTTGATCGGAAGTCTCTGTTTTCGGCTGTTCCGGTTCTGCTTCTTTGACCGGCTGGTTTTCGCTTGGTGCCTGACCGATGATCAAAAATGAGATCGTTAAAATGAGTAGTATTAAAGCTGCTGGTTTTTTCATGTCTTTTGCCTCACGTTCTTAAAAGTTTGTCCTTATTGCTCTTTAGCTTCCCGCCTATTTGCGTTTTTCTGGATTTTTGTATTTTTCCTGTGTTTCTCTGACGATGCCGATTATCTGCGCTGCGGCTTTTGCCGCGTTTTCTTTGTTCGTGATAATGCCCATGTGATCTGCGGAATCTATCTCGATCCGCTTTCCGTTTACCGAAAGCGCAGCAATGTCTTTGTGCATCTTTGCCATTACCGACTGCATTTTCTCGGGCGAAATGAAATCGGGCAGTGCCGCCTTATCCCATTTTTTTGTAGCGGAAATAACAACTACCGGACTGTCGCCGAGCGACTTGTTATTAGCAGCCTGCTTTGCCGCCTTGTCAAAATCACGTAGTTCGGCAAGAAATGCGTTGTGGCTCGCCGATTTCTTAGAAAGGTAAACAAGCTGGTTTTGGATCTTCGCGGGATATGTTTGCAGGTCTTCCTGTTCACTAAGGAGCGGATTATAAACTTCGAAAACTCCGAATTTAATAAGCCAATCGACCATCGATATTTGCGAAACAACCGAATCGTCCAGCTCCTTTCTCTGTTCTCCGGTAAAACCAAACATTTCATATTGATCAGGGTGGCTCGGATCAAGAAATGCCAAACCGAGAACCTCGTCGGGATAGCGCTCAACGTAATCGCGCATATAAAGACCGGCGATCGAGTGTCCGGCGAAAACAAACGGCCTTTTCACACCAGCCTTATCGAGCAGTGTGTGCAGAGTTTCATTTACGGTCTTTGCATCGCGCGGCAAATTGTTTTCATCGCTCCAGCCGATTCCCGCCCGGTCATAAACACATACTTCGGTCGTTTTTGAAACTCCATCGAGGATCCAGTGATTAACGGCTGATGTAACTCCCGCGCCCGCTTCAAAGACAACGGTCGGCAGATCTTCGCCGGCGGTTCCTTCCGGACCGACGCAGTTTATATGGAGTTTGTATCCGCCGACATCGACCATTTTTCCGGGCGGCGGTTCGACGGGCGAGAGCAGCCTTAAAATCTGACCAACGATCAGCGGAACAGCGATCACCGTGATCAGAGCGATCCCCGCAATTTTTAGAATTTTTTTAAGTATTCCCATTATAAGTAAAATGTTTACATCGACGCTGCTTGAATCTGTCCATTTATAAACGATTTACAGGACACGTAAAGCGTACAAACGCCGCTGCGTTGTTTATTCCGGGATTCACATCCCGGCGCTATTGAATATCTCCGATTCCCGGACTCCGGCGCGTCTGCAAACCGGCTTCAAACAAATTATCGAATTATCTTGTTTCGAATCGGCTTTCCGGGAAGAACCTTCGTATCCAATACTCCTTTTTCGACCAGCGTCACACCGCCGACGATCACATAATCAAATCCAACCGACGTTTGAGCAGGTTTTGCGTACGTTGCTCTGTCCGAAACTGTCGCAAGATCGAAAACGACAATGTCAGCATCCGCGCCGATCTGAATCCGTCCTTTCTTTTTCATCTGCGGAATCGAATCTTCCAGGATCCGCGCAGGTCCGTAACTAACTCTCCGGATCCCTTCGATCAATGAAACTGCCTTGGTTTCGCGCACATAGTGACCTAGAAAACGGGCAAACGTTCCGGCTCCGCGCGGATGCGACCATGCATTTTCAGGGATCGGAAATACATCCTTTGAAACCCGCGTATCTCCTACGGACCACGTTCCCCCATCAGACGCGATCACTCCGCCAGGAAACAAAACGGATTTTTTTAACGTTGCGAGATCTTCGGGTTTTGTTATGTCTAAAAAATGGATGATGGTTTCTGTTTCAGGTTTATTTTTCTGAAGATCCGCAAATTCTTCTTCCGTAAGTCTTTTGCCGCCAACGTCAAAATTCGCAGCTGTCATTCCGCCGGTTCGTTCTCTCCAATTCGGACCCTTGAACATTGCTGCGCCGATCCCGGTTGAACCTGCTCCGTAAGGATAGGCTTCGGTAGAAATTCGGAGGCCCTGTTTTTGGGCGTTTAAGATCATATTTCCGATCGCATCAATATCACGCAAGCTCATTGAATTGAGGTGAACGATGTGCACCCGGCCGCCTGTTCCGGCAGCAACCGAAACTATTTCGGCCATCCCTTCAAACGAGCTGTTTGGCTCGAGCATCGATAGAAAACGCGCGTGTGTGAAAGTGGGCAAATTTCGCTTTGCAGCGATATTTGAGATCTCAAAATATTCTTTGCTCGGTTCCCGGGGCGTAACCCAGTAAAAAACCAATTCCCAACCCGCCCTGATCGAGTTCGTGCTCGACCATACTTGATATTTTCGCCAGCTGTGCAGCGTTTGAAACCGAGTTTTGCCAGATCGGTTTGCTAAAACTTGCAAAAAACCAATCAAGCGAATGATCGGGTTTAAGATCCAGAAAAGTGGCGATCCGGGCATTTGCCCAGTTTACTGAAGCGCCATAATTTATCGGACGGCCTTCTCTGGCAGCCTGATCGTAATAGTCAGAAATAGGCAGCATTCCGGCTTCGAGTTCAAGCCCCGTCGTTACGCCGTCCATCGCCTGCATACGTGCAGCTGGTATTGTCTGACCGTGCGCGTGCATATCAATAAAACCGGGGCTGACGATCCGGTTCCTGGCGTCAATGATTTTTGCTGCGGTGATCTTTTCTGTTGTGATCGAGGCGATCCGTCCGTCTTTTATCCCAACATTCCGGATCTCATTTAGTCCCGTTTCCGGATCGACCACACGCCCGCCGATGATCGCAATGTCGTAATCTGCGGCGAAAAGTGATATCGCGGCCAGGATTATCAGCATGAGAATTTGAGCGGCATATATTCCGAATCGTTTCATTTTTGATCTCCGGTCATAACGTTTCTTACTTGTCTCTATAGCAACTAATTGTTTGTGTATCTAATGGTCTTTGAAAATTTGGTGATCCGATCGATTTAGATTGATGTCGCGCGAGCGACAAACTGAATTTAGCCGTGCAATTTATTGCACGGTCAGGGTACTAACATTTTCCTGTCGCGTCAGCGACAACTGAATTCAGTTGTCGCTGACGCGACAAAAAATTCTTCTTACAAATACCGTGTGTTGAAACACACGGCTAAATTCAACTTGTCGCGAACGCGACAGATTACCAATCCATCGGAACACTCAATTTTCAAAGACCATTTGAATCCCGCTACCTGTTTCTATTCGATCTTCGCAGCCGGCAACACGGCTCCGCCCTGAACGAATGTCAAACCCGATACTTTTCCTTCGGCATCTTTGTTGAACGTAACTGTCACGGGTGCATCCTTTGAAAAGAATTTCGATTCGGATTCCGCCAAAAGTCCAAACTTGGCAATGCCGCTCAGATCTCCGACCAGCGTTCCATCCTCGATAGATATGGTGATCAGAAGATTCGGTTCTTTTATCTGGTATTTACCGGTGTATGTCTCCAATATTTTTCTATCGACGGCGACTGATACCCGCTCTTTCGGGATCTCATATTTTGCGCCAAAGACGATCGCCGCGAGATCATTTGAAACTCTGCCTGCCGGCGAACCCTGAATATTTGTCAAAACGACTACTACTACATTGTCGTCAGGAAACCGTGTGATATTTGTTGAGAAACCAAAGATCCCGCCGCCGTGAGAGATCGTCCGGTGTTCGAACCTTTTTCCGATTCCCCAGCCGTATCCGTATCCGCTTTTTGAGGGCGTAAAGATCTCATCAAGAGATTTCTTCGAGACGAGTTTTTCGGTATAAAGGGCCTGATCCCAGAGCAAAAGGTCGCCGGTTGTTGAATACAAAGATCCGGCTGCGTATGGAAGGCTCATATCCAGATATGCAGCGTTATTCATTTTCCCCGCCTGGCGTGTATACCCGGATGCGCGATTCTTTATGATCCGAAGCGGATCGTCATAACCGCTGTTTTTCATGCCGAGCGGTGTAAAAATATTGTCTTCTAAAAACCCGGCGTAGGTTTTCCCGGATGCCTTTTCAATGACCACGCCGAGCATAAAATATCCCGAGTTGCTGTAAGAATTTTTTTCGTCCGGTACAAAATCAAGAGGGATCGGTTTCAGGAATTCCGTCATTTCGGAAGTCGTCATCGGAACCATCGCGGTCTTTGCAAAATTCGGAAGATCCGTGTAATTTTTTATCCCCGATCTGTGCGTCAGCAGATGCTTGACCGTAATCGGTTCCCAGATCTTCGGACAGTCATCGACGAACTTACAAAGCGGATCATCAACGCTTAGCTTGCCGCGTTCCTGGAGCATTGCAATAGCCATCCCGGTAAACTGTTTTGTAACCGAACCCAGAAGATAAACCGTCTCGGGCGTGTTCTTTACGCCAAGCTCGATATTTGCCATTCCGTAGCCTTTGCTGACGATCGGCTTACCGTTTCGGGCAACAAGTATCGAACCGCTAAAGCCTTCAACTTTGACCGCCGCGTCCATATACTCATTGACTTTTTCGGTGATCTGCTGATCGCTTACCGCGGTCTGCGCGGAAACAGATAAGACAATCAACAGACAGATCGTGACCGCTGCGGTCAAACTATATAAGGCTTTAGCTTTTCGATTCATTTTTGTTTTCCTTTCCTATTTTTTAGCTTCGGCTTTCTTTTCCGGCAGCCGTTTGAATTCACCCATGCCCGGAAACGTTACGGAAGCGACGTTTCCTTTCGGATTCAGGCTAAACTGCAGAAATCCTTTTCCCTGAACGGCATCACGCCAAATCACGCGGAATGTATCGTAATTCCAATGCTCGATATCTCCGTTAAAATACGGACCGTAATGCGCTGTCAGTTTTCCGCCGGAGAATTTGATCTCGGCATCGCCGTACATTTCGTTTTGATAAGTTCCGGCATATTTTTGAAGATCAAGAGAAGGTGTCGTACCCGTTATCCTTTCATCTTCAGCCTTTTTCTGTGCAGCTGCCGCCGCTGCCAGCATTGGTGAATATGCTTTGAATCCGTCTCCGGCCCAGTCACGCGGTTCATTACCCATCAGCGCATCGAAGACCCTGTACGAGATAAACTGCGGAAGAAGTGATCCGTTCATATTTGTCAGTATCACGACGCCTGCATTTTCTTCGGGGATCATCATTACTGCCGCCCGCATTCCGTCGATCGCTCCGCCGTGTTCGACGAGTTTCTTTCCTCTGAAATCGCTTAAAAACCAACCCATTCCGTAGCTCATAAAATGTGCATCCGGATAAAAGATCTTGTATGGACCTTCGTGTCTCATGATCGTTTGCGGAGTATGCATCTCGTTGATATTGGCTTCGCTTATCAGTTGTTTTCCGCCGAATTTTCCGCCGGCCAACTGCAGCCGGATCCACTGCGCCATATCGGTAACGTTTGAATTTATTGAACCCGCCGGAGCGATATTGTCGATCTTACGCCAGGCAACGGGTGTAACTTTTCCGTCGATCTCGACGTGCGGCGTGGAAACATTATTCGATCCGGAAAGTGCGGAGATGCTCGTGCTGCTGTCCTTCATCCCGAGCGGCGTAAAAATGCGTTCGGCAACAAAGTCGTCCCAGGTCTTTCCTGTTATTGAAGGAACTACCTGACCGGCGGCGAGATACATGATGTTTTGATATCCAAAGCGTGAGCGGACGCTTGATGACGGTTCGAGGAAACGGACCCGGCGCAAAATTTCTTCGCGGCTGTACGGCGTTGCATACCACAATTGATCGCCGCGTTCGAGACCGATCCGGTGCGTAACCATGTCACGGAGCGTCATTTCGCGTGTCACGTAAGGATCAAAAAGCTGAAAGTCCGGAAGATACTGCGTTACTTTGTCGTCCCATTTGAGCTTTTTCTCATCGGCGAGCATGGCGAGTGCGGCGGTCGTAAACGCCTTTGAAGACGAACCGATCGCAAAGATCGTTTTTTCATCTACGGCAGCTGCCTTGCCCATTTCGCGGATGCCAAATCCTTTTGCATAAACTACCTTGTCGTCTTTGACCACAGCGATCGCCAGACCGGGAACTTTCCATTCCTTCATCGATTTCTCGATATACTCGTCAAGACCCTCAAGCGATGCGGTTTGTGCTGATGCAGATACCGAGCCTATCAACAGCATCAGTAATAGAAAGACAAGGTTTTTTGCCCGTTTTTGAAATTTCATAATGTTTCCTCCTGAGAACCAGCTAACGAATTCCGATTCGAACCGTCAAAGACGGTGATATTTTTGTAGCCCGCAGTGCAAACTGCGGGGCAATTTCAATCTCGTAGTCTAGTGGTTGAAAACCACGACATAGTCCCCCAATGCCGCCATTTTCAATGGCTCCAATTCAACAAATATGTTTTCCCCACGGTTTGCACCGTGGGCTAAAATATGACGCCCGCTTCGCAGGCTAAATCCGAACGATTTCTAAACGAAAGGTAAATGAACTTTGGCTTAAACAGTCCAGATCTCCTTCAAAACTCTTGCGAAGTTTCCGCCGAGAATTCCTCTGATATCGCTGTCGCTGTATTTGCGGCGGATCAATCCTTCGGTCAGGTCAAACATCCGTTTCGGATGATCGAGTCCTTCAACGTCGATCTTTTCGCGGAAACCGTAGCTTCCCTTGTAGCCCGCGCGAAGTCTTTTGTTATCCTCGGGCGGCATCGAATCATAGCCGTAGAGATCGATATCGCTTCCGACACCCAGATGTTCGGGTCCGATCAGTTTTCTTACGTGGTCAAAATGGTCGAGGACATGTTCGATGGTTGTCGGTTCGTCGACTTTTACAAACATCCGAACGCCGGTGATCCCCATCACGCTTCCGGCTTTTCCGACTTTTTTGATCGCATCATCGGTTTTACAGCGCGGATGTTCGCCAACGAGCGCGCGAACGTTTGAATGCGTGATCAGAACCGGTTTTTTCGAAATATCAAATGCATCGAG
This sequence comes from Pyrinomonadaceae bacterium, assembly GCA_041394785.1. Classification (GTDB taxonomy): domain Bacteria; phylum Acidobacteriota; class Blastocatellia; order Pyrinomonadales; family Pyrinomonadaceae; genus Aridibacter. The sequence continues at coordinate 85,414 of JAWKHO010000018.1, forward strand.
TGTTGTTTTATCGCCGCAGTGTGATACATCTACCGCCATTCCGACCTTGTTCATCTGCGCAATAATTGCGGCACCGAAATCCGAGATCCCGTCATCGCTGCGTTCGGTAGATCCATTGCCGATAAAATTACGCGAATTGTACGTTAGCTGCGAAACCCGCTGCCCGAGCCCGCGGAAAAAATCGACATCTCTTGGCGATCGAAACTGATCGGAATTTTGAAGACCGAGAATTACGCCAAGTTTTCCGGAAGCTTTCACGCGGTCCAGATCGGCTGCACTGTCAATGCGCATAAAATGTTCGTCATGGTTTGCGATAAATCCGTTCCAGAATGCAAAGAATTCAAGCACGTTTGCATAGGAATTCATTCCGCCCATTCCGATCGCCGGATGAATGATATTTATCCCCGATTCCTTCCAGGGTTTGAGGTCGTCGTCGGTGAAACTCTCGGGATCGTTAAACCACTTCGCCTGTTTTGTAAAATCCAGAGTCATTACGCAGAGCATATCCATGACCAAGGATTCATTTACCAGGTCGATCGCATGAGTTGAATATTCAGCCCTCGAATTTGCAAAAAGACTGAATCTTCCAAAATTGAGCATCGGTGCAGCGATGATTCCCGCGCCGGCTGCTGCAGAAAACTTCAATACATCGCGGCGGGACAATTGTTTCGTTTCTTTTTTTGTTTCGTTCATATCGTCTTCCTGTTTTTCGATTCTCCGTTTTTCACGGGATGTCTTCGATCTTCTTTCCCGGGCTCAGAAAATAGACTCCGTATTCATTTTCGCCTTCTGATCTCCGCACAAATTCTTCAACGAGATAGCCGGCAGCAAGTGCTTTTGTAAATGCCCAGCGCGTCTCCTCACGCCATTCGGCAGCAAGAGCCGGGTCATTTTTTTCGATCTCACCGATATTTTTCGGGATCGCTATCGAAAGGATCTGATCTGCGTTTTCGCTCAGATCACCGCGCAGCGGAACATTATTGTTTCCCAATTCGATCATCGGCTGTAAATTTTCACGGTCGATCCTAGGTCCGGCTCCGTTTAATCTTTCATGCACACGTTTGCTCGAAAGCAGCCAGCTTACCCAAAGCCTGTCGGTCCCGTTTCTGTGGAGAAAACTCGGTGCGTCTTCACCATAAAAATTTACAAAGTAGCGATCGGAAACGACCCCGAATTTTCCGAAGTTGATGTACGCATTCAAACTCTGAAGCGGATCGAACGTCCACGTCATTAAGTCAATACCCTGCTTGAGAACGCGATTGCGCTGCGCAAGTTTTAACTGGTATCCGAGATGAAAATTGCGGTATTCCTGTTTTACGGCGAGCATATGCGAATGATGCACCGGTTTTCCGTTTTCAAATCCGGCAAATCCGTAAACGAATCCGATCATTGTCTCACCGTTAAAAGCACCGATCAGAGTTCCGCCTGAATGTCGCGCGGCGACGAGCTGCGACGCCGGCACGACATCGAGATCGGGAACACCCCAAACTTCGCGCTGAAGCGCTTCAACATCGCGCATTTCTCCGCTCGTTTCTATATCGCGGATACTTATGGATTTCTCTGATACAGCATTCATCAGTTCTTTCTGCCCGGCCCGTAAATTACTCTGCCCGGTTTTGCTCCGGTGTGTTTTCCGTTTTCAACAACTACAACACCGTTGACGATCACATTGTCGATCCCTGACGGTGTCCGGAACGGATACTCATAAGTCGCATTGTCCTGTATCTTTTCGTAGTCAAAGATAACGACATCGGCCCACAATCCTTCTTTGATCATTCCGCGTTCTGCGATCCGCAGACGCGTTGCGGGCGCCGATGTCATTTTCCTGATCGCCTCTTCAAGTGAAATTATCTTTTTCTTCCGGACATATTCGGCGATGATCCGCGGAAATGTTCCGTATCCGCGCGGATGTCCGTTTCCTGCGGTATTCGGGTCAACCAATGTCGGTGAAGCAGCAGCGTCGCTGCCAAATGTTACCCACGGAAATTTCATCGCTGTTTCTACATCCGATTCGGTCATCAAAAAGTAGAGTGCTGAAACCCGTCCGGTGCCTTCCAGCAAAAGATCAAATGCCGCATCGGCAGGGTCCTTGCCCAGTTCTTTCGCGATCTGGTTAAGATTTTTTCCTTCGAATTTTTCGTTGTCTTTATTTCCGGAATAGACCAGAACAATATTTTCCCAGCCGCCGGCCGCTTCAACGATGTTCCACCAGCCCGGTGAGCCGCTTTGAATTTCTTTTTTAAGTCTTGTGCGGACCGCCGGATCGCGGAGCCTTTCAAGAAGCTTTTCATTTCCGCCCTCCGACGCCCATGCCGGAACAACAGCGCTGAGTCCCGTTCCGCCGGCGATGTAGGGATACATATCCGCTGTAACATCAACGCCGCGTGCGCGTGCGGCTTCGATCGTTTCACCCGCCTGCCGCATCAGCGTTCCCCAGCCCGGCTGATAAGCCGCTTTGAGATGATAGATCTCAACAGGCAAGCCGCCTTTTTCTCCGATCTCTATCGCCTCCTCGATCGATTCGATAAGTTCCTTTCCTTCGCCGCGGATATGACTTGAATAAACGCCGCCGTATTGCCCGGCAACCTTTGCGAGTTCGACGAGCTGATCGGTTTTTGAATAACTTGCCGGCGGATAGATAAGTGCCGTCGAGATCCCGAGAGCGCCGTTTTTCATCGCCGTCTCGACGATCAGACGCATTTGCTGAAGTTCTTCTGCGGAAGGATCACGAGCTTCTTGTCCTAAAACGGCAACACGCGCCTGCGTGGCGCTGTAGTAAGTGCCGAAGTTCATACTGATCCCGTTTGTCTCAAGCCCGCTGAAATACTCGCCGATCTTCTCCGCCGGAACCGGAGTACCGCCTTCGCCGGAGATTCCCGTCGTGACACCCATCAGCAGTTTGCTTTCGGCAAGAGGATTGTTTATCAACACACGTCCTGACGCATCAAGCATGTCGATCCACCCCGGCGAGACATATTTTCCGGCGGCATCGATCTCGCGCTTTCCTTTTTCGCCGATCTTTCCGATGCGGACAAAACGACCGTCCTTGATAGCAACATCCGCTGCGATCCATGGATTCCCGGCGCCGTCGAGTACACGGCCATTACGGATCACGATGTCATATTCGGCCGAATTTTGGGCAGCGATAGGCAGAATTAAAATGCTTGATAAAAGCAAGGATATAAGTGATGCAGTAAAAATTCGCCCAAGAAGATTTGTCATTGATTCCCTCAAATATATGTAAAAATGCCAGCCGTCTGATATATAACTTGCTGCTAGCTTTAGAGCCTGTACCAAAAGTCCTTTCTTAGCCGCAAAGCGGCAGGGAGAAAATAGCCAAATGTGAAAGTCTGGAAATGCCCAAAAATACCTGTCGCGCTGAAGGTGCGAAAAGACGGATGTTTCTGGCGCATCTTCAATGCGCAAATCCTGCACTCATTTTCCAGAGGTTTCACCTCTGGCTATTTTCTCAGCGTGCTTTCAGCACTCAAATCCAGTTTTCACAAAGTCTCCTTAGCTAGTGGAAAGCTATCCGGAGCACCTGAAAATTAGTAATGCAATTCAAAACTTTACCCTGGTTAATTGCGCCATCAATTTGAAACCGGTGAAACAGCCGCAGTTTTTCCGTCGCCTGAGTGTTTCTTCATCAGATCGATCGCCCGGTCTCCCAGTTTGAAAAGGTGCGGATGCGCACGGTTGCCGTTTGTGAGGATTGCAAAGCCAAACTTCTTATCGCGGTTTCCCAACAAAAATGCCGTATAACCCGCCAGACTTCCGCTGTGGGCAAAATAGCGATCGCCATCACGTACCTGCGACCACCAGGTCAATCCGAAACCTGCAGTTTCGTTGCCCCAGATCCCTTCGATCCCGCCTTTGAACTGATCATATTGACGGGTCATCATCTGATCTAATGTCGCTTCGCTGATAATTCGTTTTCCTTTAAATACACCGCCGTTGAGATTTGTGATCAGCCAGTTGGATTGATCGAGGATAGTGCCGTACGTTATTCCGGCCGGATAAACCGCAGCTTTGATACGTACAGCAGGCTGTTGTTTTCCGGTATCACGGTTTACCACGTAAGGAACGGAAAGACGTTCGTCCATAGCGGGCGTTGGGTCGAATCCGGTGCTTGTCATTTCAAGCGGCTTAAATATGTTTTCTTCGATGTACTGTCTGTACGGAACGCCGGAGAATTTCTCTACGAAATAACCGATGAGCGTAAAAGCCGCATTTGAATACTCGACCTTTGTCATCGGCGGTTCGTGAACTTTTAATGATTTTCGGACAAACTCATCTACCGATATCGGAGCGGTATTGCTCCAAACGGGAACCGCACCGAAATCTCCGGTCAGACCGGATGTATGAGCAAACAAATGACGAAAAGTTACGGGGTTTTTCGGATCATCACCTTCGATCTTAAAATCCAGGTATTTGCTGACGGGATCATCCAGCTTGAATTTCCCTTTTTCCATCTGCTGAAGCAGGGCAACAGTGGACATCGCTTTGAAGGTTGAACCGATAAGATAAACCGTGTCGATCGTTGCTGGTGTTCTCGCCCAAAGATTTGACTCGCCGTACGAACCGGTCCAGATAACCTTATCGCCCGAAACCAGCGCGATCGTTGCCGAAGGAATTTGTCCTTCGATCATCATTCGCCGGATATCCGGCTGAAGTTCGGCAGCGAGCTTATTAACGTCGATCGTCTGCGCATAGAGCGTACCCGAAAGAGCGGCGATCAAAACGGCGACGCTTATTAATGATCGCCGGATCATAATTGTTAGTTTTTTTCGTCTGAATCTATTCATCATTATTCCTTCTCAAAAAATTACGAGTCCACACCGCACCAGATACACCTGCGGCACCACACTTGTTTCCTGCCTCAAAAACCGCAGAATTCCGCTATTAAATATTTACTGTCAAAAATTAGAACTATTTGATCTCGCGGCCCTGTCCGTAGATCACTTTGCCGGGTCTCGCTCCGGTGTGCTTTCCGTTTTCAGAAACAACAACGCCGTTAACAAGGACATAATCGATCCCGACCGGGCTCAGCATCGGTTCTTCAAACGTCGCGCGATCCTGGATCTTGTCGTAATCAAAGATCACGACATCGGCCCATAAACCTTCTTTTATCAAACCTCTCGAATCGATTCGCATACGCGCTGCTGCCCAGGACGTCATCTTTCGGATCGCCTCAGGCAAAGAAAGAATCTTTTTCTCCCTTACGTAATAAGCGATCAGCCGCGGATGATTACCGTATGACCGCGGATGAGCAAGTCCCAAACCGTCCACAACGCCCGGTTTCAGCGAAGCACCCGCATCGCTTCCAATACTTGTCCAGGGAAATTTGAGAGCTGTGGCGATATCCTGTTCGCTCATCATGTGATAGATCGCCATCACCCGGCCGCTGCCCTGCGAAACAAGATCCCAGGCGGCGTCTGCCGGATCCTTTTTCATTTCTTTTGCGATCTGCGCTAAATTCTTGCCTTCATATTTCGTATTGTCCTTGTTGCGCGCATTTACAAGAACGACATTTTCCCAGCCGCCGGAAGCTTCGACGATGTTCCACCAGCCGGGTGATCCTTCTTTTAGTTCCTTTTTCAGCAGCGCTCTGATATTCGGATCTTTCAGACGTTCAAGGAGTTTTTCTGCGCCGCCTTCAAATGCCCAGGATGGTATCGTCGCTTCGAGTCCGGTGCCGCCGGCCGTGTAGAGATAAATATCTGCTGCAACATCAACGCCGCGTTCGCGCGCCTGCGAGATCTTTTCTCCTGCCTGATCCATCAGTTTTCCCCAACCCGGCTGATAAGCCGCTTTGAGATGGAAGATCTCGACCGGGAGTCCGCCTTTTTCCCCGATCTCGATCGCTTCTTCTACTGCCGAAACGAGACCCTTTCCTTCATCGCGCATGTGGCTGGCATAGATCCCGCCGTATTTTCCGGCAACTTTTGCCATTTCGATGAGTTCCGCAGTTTTTGCATAGCTGGACGGAGGATAGATCAGAGCAGTAGTCATTCCCATGGCACCCGATTTCATGGCGGTTTCCATGATCGCCTTCATCTTTTCGAGTTCTTCCGGTGTCGGCTCGCGCGAATCCATTCCAAGCACGGCAACGCGCGCCTGCGTCTCGCTGAAATAGCTGCCGAAATTTATGCTGATGCCGCTTTTTTCAAGACCGGTGAAATACTCGGTGATCTTTTCTGCCGGGACGGGGGTTCCGCCTTCACCGCCGATCGCTGTAGTCACGCCCATAAATATTTTGTTTTCCGCCAGACCGTTTTGGGGAAGTACATGCCCCGATTGATCCATCACATCGATCCAGCCTGGTGTGACGTATTTTCCTTTTGCATCGATCTCCTGTTTTCCTTTCCCCGGGATCCTTCCGATCTTTACAAATCGTCCGTCTTTGATCGCCACATCGGCCGCCGTCCAGGGGCTGCCTGAACCATCAAGCACACGCCCGTTTCGGATAACGATGTCGTATTCCGCCGCATTGTTTTGCGCGGCGGTTGGTCGAATGCAGACGCCGAATAAAAGCAGGAAGATAAGTGCTGCAGTGGAAATTCGTCTAAAAATATATGTCATTGAAGTCTTCAATTGTTGGTAAAATTGCAATTCTTCCTATTTATTACTTGCCAAGGGCCGTCTCAAAAGCTCTTTTCCTTGCCGCGAAGCGGCGACAAGAAAGTAGCCAGATGTGAAACGTCTGGAAATGTTTCCCAACCATAACCGCGCTGAAGGTGCGAGAAGACAGGCGCTTCTGGCGCATCTTCAATGCGCAAATCATTTGTTCTTATTCCAGATGTTTCACATCTGGCTATTTTCTTCTAGCCGCTTTGCGGCTGAAATATGGCTTTTGACCAGTTTCCTTAGTTACCGGTCATACGTTTAAAATATCTCGCCGGCTTGTCCCCGGCTGCTTTTCCTAATCGATCACCGGCAGCGCGACATGCGAAGCCTGCCTTCCCGCACGGTAAATGCGCTGCGTAGCTTTTTGAAAATCAGAATCTTTTGCTTTGAAAATATTCGGCACAAACTTCTGCGGGTTGCGGTCGATCACCGGAAACCATGTGCTTTGAACCTGAACCATTATTCTGTGTCCTTTCCTGAACGTATGATCATTTGCCGGATATCCGATAGAATATTTTTGAACCGAATTCGCCGGGATCGGTTCCGGTTTTTCAAAACTATTTCGGTATCGTCCGCGGAAAACGTCTCCCGCGATCATCAGTTGGTAACCGCCCATCGACGGATCTTCCTTGAAATTGTCGGGATAGACGTCGATCAGTTTTACGATCCAGTCGCTGTCCGTACCGGAAGTCGACGCAAAAAGATTGGCGATTATTTTTCCGGAAACGGTGATGTCTTCTTCAAGCGGGTCGGTTGACCATGTCAATACATCGGGGCGACTGTCGACAAATCTCTGATCATCCAGCTGCCATATGCGCCATGCGCCGCCCATGCCGGGCGATATCGGGCGCGGACGATAGGGAACCGGTTTCGCGGGATCGGAAACATATTCGTCATATTCGGCACCCGATGTCGGTGCGTCAAAAGATAATTTTCCGTCTGCCCGAAAATACAAATTCCTGACCACTGCTTCCTTCGGATTCCAATCGTCGTGCCGGATCCATTCGTTTGCGCCGGTTCGAAACGTCAGCGCTTCGGGTAAATTCGGATCTGCTTTGTCTTTCAGATAGTGTGCAAAAAACTTAGCCCTTACTTCTTTTCGAAAATGATCCGCCGTCGGACTGCCAAAACTTATTCTTCCCAGCTTATCTCCGTCACCGCGCGACCAGCCGCCGTGATTCCACGGACCGACGACGAGAAAATTCATATTTTTCGAATCGTGTTTTTCGAGCAGTTCGTAGATCTTGATCGGACCGTAAAAATCTTCCTGATCCCACCAGCCGGCGACATTCAGCGTCGGAACCGTAACGCGATCGAGCCAGGGAGCAAATGCCTGCCGTTTCCAAAACGCATCGTAATCGGGATGTTCTTCAAAATTATTCCACGTCGGATATTTGTCTTTGAGATATTTCGGATCAACATTGGATAATGCCCCGAGCTCCAGATACCATTCATAGGCGTCGTTTTTATTGACCACCTGCGTCGGGCTGACAACCTCTTTAGAGGTCTCCATCATGTATGTGAATTCAAATCCGTAGCTCAAACGGAAGGCGCCATTATGATGAAAATCATCGCCGAGCCACATATCGGCAGGTGATGCATGCGGCGCAACTGCTTTTAGTGCCGGATGCGGATCAAGCATTCCCATAACCGTCAGCCAGCCGCCGTAGCTCGTTCCCGTCAATGCGACGCGCCCGTTATTATTCGGCACATTCTTTAAAAGCCATTCGATCGTGTCGTAGGTGTCGGTACTTTCATCGATCGCATTCTTATCGTTTTTATCGCGCGGCTGGCGGAGCATGACAAAATCACCTTCCGACTTAAATCTTCCGCGGATGTCCTGCTGGACAATGATGTAACCTTCTTTTGCAAGTTCGGGGATTGCGCCCGCAATGCCTTCTACCGACGCATTACCGATACCGTACGGAGTTCGAATAATGATGATCGGGAATTTTTCATCCGTGCGCATTGGAGAATATACCCGTGTGTTTAATCGTACGCCGTCACGCATGGGGATAAGTGTCTCTGCGGTAACTTTGAAAACCGGCGCGGTTTGCGCAAAAACCGCAGAATAACCCGCTAAAAGTACGCAGAAAACAAACGTCGTTAAGAGGACTTTCCGCGGTCTCATTGTCGAATTCAAATTAAGAATCTTTAGCCACAGATAGACGCGGATAAACACGAGATATTTTGTGATTTTATTCTGATCTTCATCTCTTTTCCGAACATCCGCGTTCATCTGTGTAAATCTGCGGCTAAATTCCTTTCTTAAATTCATTCTATTCTCCCGCTCTATCATTACTTATTCCCTCCGGGTTTTGACGTCCGGTCTATCGATGCAGGGCGCGGCATTCGCTTAACCGGCTCTTTCTCGAGCAGTCTTAAACCTTCCGCTATTGCTCTCTCAAGCTGTGAATCGTGTCCTTTCATTACTTCGGCAGGAGTATTTTCAACTTCGATGTCGGGCGCGACACCGACATTTTCGACATCCCATTTCCCGCCAAGATTGTAAAACGCCAGAGCCGGAGCGGTTATTCCGCCGCCGTCGATCGTTGGCGGAACGCCAAGTGTGCCGACCAATCCGCCCCAAGTTCGTCTTCCGACGAGCGTGCCGAGTTTTTGCTGCTTGAAAAAGAATGGCAGAGCATCGCCGCCAGATCCCGATGTTTCATTTGCCAGCATCACCTTTGGTCCGAAAACTCCGGAGATCGGTGACGTGAAAGGCTCTCCGTCCCGCAGCGTAAAATAACCCATCGGTTTTCTTTCGAGCTGGTTGATCACAAAATCGCCGACAAAACCGCCCTGGTTGTAACGTACATCAATGATCGTTCCTTCTTTATCCTGCTGCGCGTAGAAGTACCGGACAAACGACGTATAGCCCGGCATTCCCGTATTCGGCATCCAGACATAAGCCAGACGGCCGCCCGAAAGTTTGTCCACCAGACGACGATTGTCTTCGACCCAGGCTCGAGTCCGCAGTCCGGTATCGCTTGCCACGGGAATCACAGTCACGAGTTTCGAACCCTCGCGCGTCGGCTTGTCGTTTATTCTCAGGATCGTCTGACGATTTGCCGTATTTTCAAACGGACTGTAAAAATTGGTCGTCGAATCAAGCGGTTTTCCGTTGACTTCAAGAATGAAATCGCCTTCCCCGATGTCAATTCCCGGCGAACTAAGGGGTGATCTCAACTCGGGGTTATAATTCTCGCCGTTGTAAATTCGCTTGATCTTATATTTTCCGTTTTCTATAACAATGTCCGCGCCGAGCATTCCAACCCGAACCGGATCTTCACGCGGAACGTCGCCCGCACCCGAAAGGTATGAATGTCCAACGGTCAGTTCGCCTCCCATCTGCGCGATCAAAT
>JAWKHO010000019.1:0-85502 GCA_041394785.1 Pyrinomonadaceae bacterium
TCAGAAAGTCCAAACAACACAAGCGCTTTAAGAAACAAAAACCGCGCCGAAACAACCGCCGGCAACCCGAACGGCGTTTTAACAGAAATTCGAACAGATATACCGCTGTCCGTAATGACAGACGGGTACGGCAGAGAAACGTTTACAGAAGGGCACCGCAGAGAGTTCAAAGAAGAGTTGAGCGGCGCGTAACAAGACGCATCGCGCCGGGATCATACCGAATAGCACGGGAGCGAATTGCACGAAGAAATGCGCAGCTGCGTATTTACAACGTTATGCGTCAGCGAGCGTATCAAAGAGCTAGACAAAACGCTTACCGGCGTGCCGCAGCGCAAGCTTACCAAAGAGCAGAACGCCGCAGAGCAAACAGAATTTACCGGAATCTCGAAAACCGGAGCCGCGTAAGATATTCTCGCAACGTCAGACGCGACAGACAAAGAAGCGTCAATTATGTTTACAACGTCCGTTATCAGAACGCACCGTATGATGACGACATTTACTACGTAAACAACAGCTACGATTTCGGATACCCCGATAGTTACGTATTTACCAGCAATAACCTGGGTTATTACGACAATTATCAAAGCTACCCGACACCGGTATTTTCGACCTATACCGAAAGCTATCCGTCATACGCGTACTATGATGACCCGTATGATTCGGGTTATTACTACGGTCAGCCGTACCGCAGTTCGTTTTACAGTCGCCACCGAAATCTCATCAACATTGGGATCGGTGCGGGAACCGGAGCAGTACTGGGCGGAATTTTCGGCGGTAAGCGCGGGGCGTTGATCGGTGCCGGTGTCGGCGCAGGTGCAGGTGCCGCATATACTTACGGAATCAACCCGAAAGACTGATCAGACCGGATTCGTTTCAAACCTTTTAGGAGGCCGTCTGAAAAGCGTAGCGCCACCGTCTCGGTGGCTGTGGCTGCGGCATCTTGCCGCCGCCAATGCGGCAAATTGTTAAGCCGCTTGAGAGCGAGCCGCTCTCATGACAGCCGTCGGGACGACGGCGCTACGCTTTTCAGGCAGCCTCTTTTTAACGTCGATCCAAGCGGTTTCCAAGGTAAAGAATTGTCAAGATATCGTCGCTTATGTGGCTCTAAACTGTTGTATTACCACAGTTTAGAGCACGATCCCGGCTTTTTAAGTACAAAATCAAACGACAACGCGATTTACGATCAGGCTCATCGTAAATCCGTAACGCACAATTACGTTGCAAATTAATAAGCTCTCCTCCCCAGGAAGTACAAAAAAGGAGAAAAAGCAATGAAAAAATTTATAACAACATTTATGACGATCGCGCTCATGGCGGTAATGGTTCCTTTAGCGGCAAATGCTCAAACCACAAGCAGACGCTATTACAATGGAAAAACCTATAAAACCTACAAACAAAACCAGAAGAAGAGCACCTACGACAAACACCGCAACCTTATCAACATCGGCGTCGGAACAGCCGCCGGAACAATTCTCGGTGCGCTGATCGGCGGTAAAAAAGGCGCCCTGATCGGAGCAGGTGTCGGAGCCGGAAGCGCGGCGGTTTACTCTTACGGGATCAACCCGAAAGATAAGAAGAAAAAGAGAAAATATTACCGTAGGCCTTAATTGAAGGGCGCGAGGCAGAGAAAAACCGTGATGAATTTGATCTTTCATCACGGTTTTTCTATTTGTTTATCTATAATTCAGCTCACAAGGACCGCAGGCTGGCAGCCTGCAGCGAACGCACTGCGTTCGAAATGCTTGGTCATCCCCGAACATATTCAAGGCAGCTTGCGCGTGGTGACGCGCATTGCAGGCTGGCAGCCTGTGTTCCGTTTAAAAGCTGTCAAGATCCGTGAGATCTTCATAGATCATCCCGCGCCGGTCTCGTTTTGCTTTTGTTGCAGCTTCAAATCCGCCATCTTCGCTGCGCGAGATCTTGTTTTCTGCATAGAGACCCTCGAGTACAAATTCACACGCCGAAACGATGTTCGCCTTGTCATCTTTGTCGACCGCAAGCGGCGAAAGTGTTGATTCAATAAGCTGCGGAACAGATTCGAGAAGCATCACGCATTCTTCCGCCGATGCCGTGTCGGAAAGCAGTATTTTATTTCCCTCATCAAACCAGCGGACGGTCGGCTCAAAATCGATCCCCAAAAAGAAGCCTTCAAAGATCACGCCGGCCGCGCGTTTGATCAGATCTTTGGCGAGTTTTTCAGCTCCGATCTGCTCGCCTTCATATTCAAGTTCCATTTTTCCGGTCATCGCCGGAAGGGCCGAGTAAACATCGGAGATTCGCGGAACAAGATCCTTTTCTTTGGTTTGTAGTGCTCTTCTTTCTGCGTTTGAAACGATTGCTTCCAGGACGGTGATCGGAAACCTTTGCGAAACTCCGGAGCGTTTATCAACACGCTGATCGTCCCTCGCTTCAAAAGCGATCTGCTCGATTATCTCGCTGATAAATTCGGGTATTTCAAGCTTATGCTCTTCAAATCCTTCGCGCTGCGTCCAGGCTTCCTGATTTGTGATCGAAACCCCGAGATGAAGTTCCTTCGGATAGTGTGTCTGAATCTCGGCGCCGATCCTGTCCTTAAGCGGCGTGATGATCTTTCCGCGCGCCGTGTAATCTTCAGGATTTGCGCTAAAGACAAGCATCACATCGAGCGGCAATCGGACCGGATAACCTTTTATCTGAACGTCTCCTTCCTGCATGATATTGAACAAGCCGACCTGGATCTTCCCGGCAAGATCCGGCAATTCATTCATCGCAAAGATCCCGCGGTTTGCCCTCGGTAGCAGACCAAAATGCATGGTTAGTTCGTCAGCAAGCAGATGTCCGCCTTTTGCAGCTTTTATCGGATCTACGTCGCCGATTATGTCGGCGATCGTTACATCGGGAGTTGCAAGCTTTTCGACAAAACGGTTTTCCCGCGAGATCCAATCGATCTTTGTTTCATCGCCGTGAAGCGCGGTTTGCGATTTGCCGTATGCCGACAGCGGATCAAGCGGATCGTCATTCACCTCCGAACCCGCGATGATCGGGATCTCTTCATCCAGAAATTCTGTCAACTGCCTGATAATGCGGCTCTTCGCCTGTCCGCGAAGACCAAGAAATATGACATTATGCTTTGAAAGTACCGCATTTATTATTTGCGGGATCACCGATTCCTCGTATCCGAGAATGCCGTCAAACAGCTTTTCGCCGGAACGCAGTTTTGCGATCAGGTTTTCGCGCATCTCGTCTTTTACGGAACGTGAAAAGTAGCCGCTTTGTTTTAGTTCGCCGATCGTTTGTGCTTTGGTCATAACGTAAAACTTCAATTTCAGATCTCAAATTTGAGATTTCAGAAACGGGAAGAATTTCAGATCTCAAATTTAAGATCTCAAATTGCCGATATCAGATCTCGTAACTCCGATTACCAGATTTGTATTTCGAAATCCTCATCAGAAATTTCAATGTCTGGTTTCAAAAATAGAATTTTCAGATACACGCTAATACTCTTATTTAATTGACTCCTGATTCAGTTGACTCCTGATCTTATTGACCCCTGATTTAATTCAATCCTGATTTAGTTGACTCCTGAATCTACAGTATATGACCTCAGAACTACGATCTGAAATTTGAAATCTGAAATCTGAGATCTGAAATCATCTCGTCACTCTTCTCTCATCCTTTCAGCATAATTTTCCGCTTCCTGTCTTTTCAATTTCTCATTAAACTCCCGGCGCCACTCGGCCATTTCATTATTGAATTCGATCAGATCCTGTCTTTCAAGATAAGCTTTCCGGGTTTGTTCGGTTAAGAATTTCTCGCCTTTGATTTCTGTATTTTTCAGCGAGTTTATCCAGCCGTAAAGCTGCTTGTTTATTCTTTCTGACCGGTTCCGCAGATCTAAGATCTTTTCTTTAAATTTACTGAACCGGGGCAGTTTTCCTAAAATATGTGTTATCGAACGGCATTCGCCGGAAGATCCGCGGGAGATATACAAAAAGTGTATAAGTTCGGTTGTCGTCCCGCGTTCAAAACCTTCGGCGATATTGCTTGAAACCGAAACAGCGGCCCGCTCAAGCTGGTTTTTCAGATCCCCGAGTCCCTGAAAATCCGCTCTTGCCATTTCGCCAAGATCAAAAACATTAACTGCAAATTCGATCGAATCCTTCCAAACCGGTAATTCTTCAAATCGTTTGTATTTCATGTGAGGTGCTCCTGAGGTAGATTTCAAATTTCAGACTTGAGATTTCAGAGGTTAAATTTCAGATTTCAAATTTGAGATTTCAGATTTGAGATCTCAGATTTCAGATATAGAAGTTCAGATCTCACAGTCGGGATCTCGGATCTAAACCATCCCATCTGAAATTTGAAATCTGAGATCTGAAATCCACGCCCCTTCTGAAATCTCAAATTTGAAATCTGAAATTTATCAAATTCTATATTACAATTTTTCTATGACTCTAACTCAGCGCGATTTGATCGAAAAGTTTGAAAATACTGTCGCGATCCGGTTTCAGCTTTACAACAGTCTGTTTCTTTCGCTTCCGTTTCACGGGATCGAAAACACGGGGATTCTCCTTTCGCTTTTTAATCAGACCTGCGAAAAAGGATATGAAAACGGTAAAAGCCCGGCACAGATCATTGACGATTTTTTTGTCAACAATACGTCGCTTGAAACCGAAAACGACAAACTCGATCTGCTTTTCCGGTTTATTCAATATGCCGAAAGACAGGTGGTTTTGTTTGACGCGCTCGAGGATGCTTCGTTTGACCAGCTTCACAATATGAATGGCAGCGGTACGCTGACGCATCTCGAAAACGCTATTATAAAAAACGGAAAAACGCGCGAGCTTGCCGATAAGCTGACAAAATTCGATGTGCGGCTCGTTTTAACGGCGCATCCGACGCAGTTTTACCCGGGCTCTGTTCTCGGAATTATCAATGATCTCGCGGCGGCGATTAAGGAAAACGACGTAAACGAAATCAAGACGCTTCTCGAGCAGCTTGGCCGGACGCCGTTTCTTAAAAAGCAAAAACCGACACCTTATGACGAAGCGGCGAGCCTAATCTGGTATCTTGAAAACGTTTTTTACCACGCGATCGGAAATATCGTAACAACACTTCACCACACGTTTCCCGATGATGCTCTGAAAACCGGAAACCTTGTAAAAATGGGCTTTTGGTCCGGCGGCGACCGCGACGGAAACCCCTTTGTGCTTGTCGATACAACCGTAAAAGTGGCGAAAGCGCTCCGTTCTGCGATCCTTCGTCTTTATCATTCCGAGGTCAGACAGATCAAAAGGCGGCTAACCTTCTCAACGGTCGAGGATCTTCTTGTCGAACTCGAAAATCGGCTATACAGCGAAGCATATCTCAACTCCGGAAAACCGGAACTTACAGAAGAAGCAATTATTCGTTCGCTCGAAGATATCCGCAAAACGATCATCGAAAAACACAACGGTCTGTTTATCGAACTTATAGAGGAATTGATGTACAAGGTAGATCTCTTCGGTCTTCATTTCGCGTCGCTCGATATCAGACAGGACAGTTCGATCCACCGGAACATTTACAAGCAGATCACGGATCTGACCGATCATTTGCCCGATAATTTTTTGTCGCTCGAAGATGACGATAAGATCGGTGTACTGCTTAACATCGAAACCGCGATCGATATCGACGTATTTGATGATCAACTGACGCGCGACACATTTCAGAATCTCAAAGCCGTCAAAGAGATCCAGCAGGTGAACGGTGAGGCCGGCTGCCACCGGTACATAATCTCGCACGCCCAGAAGCCGCTAAATGTCATCGAGGTTTTCGGTCTGTTTTTGCTCGCGGGATGGAAACGTGAGGAACTCAGCATCGATATCGTCCCGCTTTTTGAAACGGTTGATGACCTCAATAATGCCGCCGAAACGATGCGCAGACTTTACAGTAACGAGATCTACCGCGAACATCTCCGTCGGCGCGGCAATACCCAAACGATCATGCTCGGTTTTTCAGACGGTACAAAAGACGGCGGATATCTGATGGCAAATTGGGGGATTTACAAAGCAAAAGACGAACTCACCGAAGTCTCGCGCGAATTCGGTATCGATGTCATCTTCTTTGACGGACGCGGCGGTCCGCCGGCTCGCGGCGGCGGAAAAACACATAAGTTCTTTTCCTCAATGGCAAGAAATATTTCCGACCGCGCGATCGAACTTACGGTCCAGGGTCAGACGGTTTCATCCAATTTCGGAACGATCGATTCTGCCCGCTACAATATCGAACAGCTTTTAAATGCCGGGATCTACAGTTCGATCTTTTCGCGTTCGGACGAAACTTTCACACCCGATCAGGAAACACTGATGAAGCATCTTGCAAGATCGAGTTTTGATGCTTATTCGGATCTAAAAAATGATCCGCGATTTCTCGAATATCTTGAAAACGTCAGCCCGCTGAAATACTTCGCTCGGACAAATATCGGATCGCGTCCTGCAAAACGCGGCGGAGCCGATTCAAAGCTAACGCTCGATTCGCTACGGGCGATACCGTTTGTCGGTGCATGGAGTCAGATGAAGCAGAACGTTCCGGGTTTTTACGGAGTGGGAACGGCGATCGCCGAGATCGATAATCTCGGAAAACTCGATGAGGTTACAAAACTTTACCGCGATAATGCGTTTTTCCGTGCGCTCATCGACAACTGCGAAATGGCGATGCAGAAAACCTATTTTCCGCTGACAGCTCATCTTGAAAACGATGAAAAGTACGGCGGGATCTGGCAAAAGATAAAAGCGGAATATGGTTTGACGCACAAGTATCTCGCGATCGTAACGGCAAAGCCGACGTTTATGACCGAATTTCCGGTTTCGCAGCAATCGGTAATGATGCGCGAAAAGATTGTTTTGCCGCTGACCACGATCCAGCAGTTTGCGCTGACAAAGATCCGCGAAGGCGCTGGAGATCCGGAGAAGACCTACGAGGATCTGGTGATCCGTTGTTCTTTCGGGATCATCAATTCCGGAAGAAATTCGGCCTAGGTTTTTCTTTAACGGAAATTCAACTAAAATCAACCAATGCATATCACGAAGATCGAGCTCGAAGATATCAAATCTCACGCGAGTTCCAGATTTGAATTTGAGCGCGGAACAACGGCCATCATCGGCGAAAACGGTGCGGGGAAAACCACGCTTATCGAAGCCGTTGCGTGGACACTTTTTGATCTTCTCGATTATAAAAAGGACGATTTTGTAAGACGCGGCGCAAAAAAAGGAGTCGCAAAAGTGACGTTTGAAAGCGGGCTTGACGGACGAAAATATCTCGTCCACCGCGATACAAAAACGGCCTATTATGTTTACGATCCGCGGCTCAAAACCCGTATTGCAGACAAGAAGGAAGAGGTAATGCGGTTTCTCTGGCAGCACCTCGGTGCGGAAGCCGGAACCGATCTCGAATCTTTATTCCGTCGTGCGATCGGCGTTCCGCAGGGGACGCTGACGGCGATCTTTCTGGAATCGCCGACCGAAAGAAAACGCGCCTTCGACAAACTTCTAAAGGTTGAAGAATACCGGGAAAGTTCTGACAAACTGATCGAAACGGCACGCTTTGTTGATGGGAGGATCATCGAAGCACGTGAAAAGATCGCGCGTTCCGAAGGTGAAGTTTCTCGTTTTGAGGAACTTGAAAAGGATCTCGAAGAACAAAGTAAAGAAGTAAAAGCCTTAAAAGAATCTCATCTGACGCTCGATAAAGAATTCAGGGACAAAAAAGAGAAAGTCTCAAAATTCGAAGAAACAGCGGCAAAGATCCAAAGCCTGCAAAGTTCGCTTGAAAAAGCGAAAAGCGAAACGGCCAGGGCCGAATACGTTTTGGTCAACGCGAAAAGCGGGAAAGAGCAGGCCGAAGCGGCGTCAGCAAAGATCAGGGAACTCGAAGATGAATATCAGGCGCATTTAAAGGCGCTGGGAAAGCTTAAGGAATTTGAACGCGAAAGGATCGAACGCGAAAAGTTCCGCACGGATTTGTCAAAGATCGAAACGGCGCTTGTAAATGTGAAAGCCGAACAAAAAGCGGCGGAAGAAGACCGCAAAAAGATCGCCGAAGCACATGCCGAGATCCGCGAATTGGAATCAAAAGCCGCAGCGCAGACCGGGCTTGAACAAAAGCAGGAAACGCTTCGCAATAAAATTGCCGAAGCCCGCTCGGCGGAAAATCAGTTCAAAAGCCTCGATCAAAAGATCGTCCGATTGCGCGAGCGTTACCGTGAAAATCAGCAGTTGAGATCCGAAGCGGAAGAGAAAAGCGCAGAAGCAAAGTTTCTCGAAGAGCGGCAAAACCGGGCTGATGAGATCGGAAAATCATTGGCAGATCTCAGGGCAAAACTCGACAGCGACGAGAGATTTCAGGCGGAGGTTAAAAATAACGTCTGCCCGATACTTTCGGAAAAGTGTTTAAATCTGAAGGAAGGACAGACGCTTGAAGGGTTTTTGAAGGATCAGTTTTCCGGTGCCAGATCAAAAATAGAAAAACTCGAAACCGAACAGAAAGAACTTGCCGTTTCTCTTCAGGCCTCCCGCGCCGCCGAAAAATTCGGCGCACAGTTGCAGACTCTGATAAAGCGGGAATCCGAGATCGCGGCCGAAGGCACATCGCTAAAAGACGAAAAAGAATCGATCAAAAGCAGCGTAAGAGATCTTGAAAAGCTTTCGCAGGAACTAAGAACCGTTGAAAAAGAACTTGCTGATCTTCAGAATCCAAAAGCACGGATAGAGATCCTCCGGCGCGAAACGACGCGCGAAATTTCGGCACGAGAAAAGATCACAGAGATCGAGAGCAATCTGGAAAGACTCGAAAGCGACCGGAAACTGAAAGTTGAACAGCTTGAAACCTACAAGGATCTCGATTCGAATTGGGAAGAATTTTCAAATCTGCGCGACAAAACATCGGCTGCTCATCGCGAATATGTTGCAAACGAAGCGGCGGCAAGATCGCTTGAAGAGAAGAATAAGGCACTCGACTCTGCGCAGAAGGAATTTGAAACAACAGAAGAGAATTTAAAAGCGGCTGCTGAAGAACTTGAAAAAGAAACAAAGGATTTTGATTCCGAAAAGTTTGCGCTTGAAAAAGCGGAGCTAACCGCGATCGAGCGAAGATCCGTTGAAGCAAAACTGAATTTTGAACACGCAAATAAAAGAAAGGATGAACTTGAATCCGAAATAAAACGCCTCGAAGAGATACGCAATTCGCTGATCGGCGAGTTTAAGGAAAAAGACCGGCTTGAAAAGATCCGCGACATCACCGCGTTTATCCGTACTACGCTGAAAGAAGCGGCGCCGCGGGTTGCGCGAAATTATGTCCATCACGTCTCGATCGAAGCAAATCAGATGTTTCGTGACATAATGGGAAACGCCGAGCGGACTCTGAAATGGGCGGATGATTACGGAATAGTGCTTGAAGAAAACGGTTTTGAGCGGCCGTTTCAAAACCTTTCGGGCGGCGAACAGATGGTTGCTGCACTTTCCGTAAGACTCGCGCTTCTCAAGCAGTTATCGGACATCAAAATGGCGTTTTTTGACGAGCCGACGATGAATATGGACGCCGAACGCCGCGAAGGATTGGCCGAACAGATCAGCCGGATCACGCAAAATCAAACCTTTGATCAGCTTTTCGTCATCTCACACGACGATACCTTTGAAGGATATGTCGATAATGTGGTCACGGTCGAAGCTGATTAACACGGGAATGTCTTATGAAAAACGACCTTGAAAAAAGCTTCGAATTTATCCTCGAACTTGAAAAATTAAAAGCCGTAACGAGAAAAGTAAAACCGGTCGGACTCGACCGTTATGAGAATTCCGGCGAACACAGCTGGCAGGTTGCACTGTCTGCGATCGTCCTCAGCGGATTTGCCAATGAATCGATCAACCGCGAACGCGTTGTAAAAATGCTGCTTGTACACGACATCGGCGAGATCGATGCCGGAGACATTATTTTCTTTGATGAAGCGGCGAAGGCGGCGGCGAAAGAAGACGAATTGCTGGCGGTAGAAAGGATCTTCGGTATTCTTCCGGAAGAAACGGAAAGAGAATTTCAAGAGCTATGGGATGAGTTTGAAAACGGCGACACGGCCGAGGCAAAATTTGCAAGGGCGATCGACCGCGTGCTTCCGGTTTTTCAGAATATAAACAACAACGGACAAAGCTGGAAAGAGAACGGGATCACAAAAGAGCAGATATTACGGAAAACCGCGTATATCGGTGACGGGAGCAGCGAGATCTGGACCTTGCTTGAACGGAAGATAGAAGAGGCTTTTGGGGATTAAGTAAGCGGCTTACTGATAACGGAAGAGCAGGCTGGCAGCCTGCGATCCGTTGCAGCGAGATATGGGAAGTTTTGGAGCGGAAAATTAAAAGCTTTTGGAGATTAATTAAGCGGCTTACTGATGACGCAGGGGGCAGGCTGGCAGCCTGCGATCCTTTGAAGATATGAAAAAAGTAACGATCGTATGCGACGGTTCTTCTCTCGGAAACGGACGGATAAAACCGCGCGCAGCGGCTTGCGCAATACTCGGTTACGAAGGATACTGGCGCGGGTTTGCAAAATATCTGGGCGAAGCGACAAATCAACAGTCAGAAATAGCGGCAGCTGAGATCGGACTCGCTCAATTGTCCGAACCGTGTGAGGTAAAAGTTTTGAGTGATTCGCGATATGTCGTCGAGACGATGCTCGGGAATTTTCGCAAGAAGACAAACCACGATTGGTGGAAGCGTCTCGAGAATGCGGCGGCAAAACATAAGATCTCGTGGGAATGGGTAAAGGGTCATTCGGGACACGAGATTCAGGAGATCGCCGATGATATCGCTAGACGGACCGCAGAATTGGGAAGGGTTGACGAAGATTTTATAGACGAAGCGATATTGGATATTGGCGTCCGGGAAATGTGATTGTGAGTTTTAACGGATACAAGCTGAGAAAAAGAAAAATCGGAATTTTTATTCCGGCTTTTTTTGCATGTGCCTTGTATCTGTCCGCGGTTCCGCTGATCGGTCAAGGCAATGCATCTTCCGGCTGGATCTGGCAAAACCCGCTTCCGCAGGGGAATTCGCTAAACGCCATTCATTTTGCAAAGCAGTCAAAGGTCGGTTACGCCGTCGGCGCAGACAGCGCACTTCTCAGAACCGAAAACGGCGGCTTTGACTGGGAAGAACAGGATGCGCCGGTCCGAACATCGCTTTCGGCGGTTTTTGTAAAAGAC
Source organism: Pyrinomonadaceae bacterium (assembly GCA_041394785.1). Taxonomy (GTDB): domain Bacteria; phylum Acidobacteriota; class Blastocatellia; order Pyrinomonadales; family Pyrinomonadaceae; genus Aridibacter. Next base: position 11,210 of record JAWKHO010000019.1, read on the forward strand.
GATAAAAATGCTTTTGTCGTCGGTTCGCGAAGCGCGATCTTCTTTACCGAAAACGGCGGAAAAGACTGGGCCGAGATCCCAAATGAATTTAAGGAACACTTTTATTCGGTAACCTTCAGCGGCGACGGAATGACTTCAGGATGGATCGCCGGAACAAACGGAACCGTCTTGCGTTCGGCCGACGGTGGACGAACCTGGGCGAGAAAAACAACTCCGACATATTCCGATCTGATAAAGATCTCCGCTTTTGATAGCGACAATGCGATCGCCATCGGAAAGAACGGCGTCGTAATTACGACCAAAGACGGCGGCGAAAACTGGCTGAGAACCGAGCCGTGCGATCAGTCTTTGATGTCTGATGCTGTTTTTTTGTCGGGACAGGAGATCGTTGCGATCGGCTTTGGCGGCTGCGTTGTAAAAAGCAGCGACGGCGGCGAAACATGGAAAAAGACAAACATCTTCAGCTCCGTAGATCTGCTTTCGCTTTATTTTGCCAATTCGGAAAAAGGCTTTATGACGGACAGCAACGGAAAAGTCTGGCTTACGGAGGATAAAGGAAATACGTGGCTTCCGTTTAACGTCCGGACAAATCCGAAACTCGTTTCGATGTTTTTTACCGATAATTACACGGGATGGGCTGTCGGCGACGAAGGTTTGATCATTCGGACCGATGACGGCGGTTACAGCTGGCAGCGTTTGAGCATCGGAGGACGCGACGACGTCAACGACATGTTCTTTTTTAACAAGGATATCGGCTGGGCGATCGGCACACGCGGAAGGCTTTGGCTGACGAATGACGGCGGCAGCCCGTGGATCCAGGTATACTCCGGCGCGGAAGAGACTCTGAATTCGATCACCTTTATCGACGCCGAGATCGGATTTATCGTCGGAAACAACGGAAGGGTGCTTCGGACAAATAACCGCGGCGCGAGTTGGGGTAAAGGGATCTCGGGAACGACCGAAGATCTTTTCGATGTCGATTTTGTCAGCGAAAATATCGGTTTTGCGGTCGGCTCAAACGGCACGATTCTCAGGTCTGACACCCGGGGAGCTTACTGGGAAAAGCTTGCTTCAGGTACAAGGGAATGGCTCGAAAGTGTTTCGTTTCTCAGCGAAAAGCGCGGCATCGTTGTCGGTGACGGCGGCACGATCCTGACAACTTCTGACGGCGGCGAAACGTGGGAACGTAAAAAAACAAATCTCAGCGAAAATCTCTATGCGCTCGATTTTTACGAAGACAAACTCGGTTTTGCGGTAGGAGCCAAAGGGACGATACTCAGAACAACCGACGGCGGCGAAACGTGGCAGGATATGGAATCGCCGGTGAATGTAAATCTCTATGACATTCAGGTTTACGGAAGCCGTGATGCGATCGCGGTCGGAGCGCTCGGACGCGTCATCCGGACAAAGGACGGCGGTGAGACGTGGCAGATACAGCCGAATATCACGAGCAATTCTCTTCAAACGATCGAATACCGGGGCGGTACGAGTTTGTGGGTAGCGGGACGCGGCGGTGCGATCCTGAAAAGAAGCGAAGCGCTTTCGCCGTTTGAGATCTCGCCTCCTCGATGCCTCCGACTCTGCGGATCGGAAACTCTAAGAAGAAAATTCAGCCGATAAAACCCGCTTTCAGTATCGCCGATGACGGTGATATTCGCGAAGCCAGCGCACCGAGACCTGAAAACTAATCCGCCGGAATTCCGTCCCTTCTGATAACGACCGAGATCCATTCGCCGTCTTTTTCTATTTCCGAAGGCGCGCTTTGAAATTTCTTTATTTCGGTCAGAACCTCATCTTCCTGCTCGGCAAGGATCCCCGATAAAACCAGCAGCTTTTTCGATTTCTGAAACAAAAGCGAAAGCATCGGAATTATCACATCGGCGGTTACATTTGCGCACACAAGATCACAGGCCTTTGTATCTTCTGATATCGCGCCTTCAAAGATTTCGATCTCTGCGGCACCGTTGAGAACGGCATTTTCTTTGGCGATCTTTATCGAATCTGCGTCGGTGTCGCAGGCGATGATCTCTGCAGAAGTTTGTTCGGACAACTTGGAAACGGCGATCGCGAGTATTCCGGTTCCGGTCCCGACATCGAGAAAACTCATTCCTGGAGCGTAGTATTTTTCGATAGCTTTAAGACAGAGTTTTGTCGTCTCGTGTGTTCCGGTTCCAAACGCCATGTTCGGCTCGATGCGAATAACGTGTTTCGTAGCTCCTTCGATACTTTCCCAGGGCGGTGCGATGATAAACTTGCCGGTCTCGGTCGGTTTCCAGTGTTTTTTCCATTCGGCTAGCCAATCCTGATCCTCGACCTCGTTTGAGTCGATATGTCTGATCATTTCGTGCCGCAGATCATAAGCTTTGAGCGCACTTGCGAGTTCACTCTTTATCTCCTCATCTCCCATGATGCGGTCAAAATATCCGACCACGCAGACATCTTCATCGCTGTCTTTACGGAGGTTGTTGATCTCGGTTCCGAGCGAATCCAAACTGTTGAGCGCAAATTCAACCGCCTCCACCGCTCGCGGATCGGCCGTGATCTTTACTGCAAACCAAAATTCCGTGTTGTTCATTTATTATTGCGGGTTTCTATCGGGGGCTAATCGACAACGCCGAGTTCATCGAGCTGGCGTTCCTGATTCCGCCAGTCCTTTACGACCTTTACAAACAATTTTAAGAAATACCTTTTTCCCGACAAGCCTTTCGATATCGGCCCGCGCGCGGATCCCGATATCCTTGATCCGTTTGCCCTGTTTTCCGATTATAATGCTTTTTTGCGAACTGCGTTCGACGTAGATCGCGCAGAAGATCTTCGTTACTTTCGGATCCGATTCGTCATAAAGCTCTGTGATCACGGCAGTTACATACGGGATCTCTTCGCCGGTCGTTTCGAGGATCTTTTCGCGCACCATTTCGGCAACCATGATCCGCAGCGGCTGGTCGGTCATTTCGTCTTCGGCAAAGATCGGCTCATTTTCGGGAAGGTGTTTTGTAATCTGGCCGAGAAGAATCCCGATCGCCTCGCCTTTGAGTGCGGAGACCGGAATTATCTCTTCAAACTCGTGTTCGTTTGAGTAAAAATCCATCAGCGGAAGCAGATTTGCTTTGTCTTTTATTTTGTCGATCTTATTTAATACTAGGATCGCTTTTTTTCCGCTTTTCCTGACCAAATCGAGGACAAATTTGTCGCCGTTTCCGGTTGAAACCGAAGCGTCGCGCATCAGCACCACGACGTCAACGGAAAGGATCGCGTCGTGCACAGCAGACATCATTCTGCGGTTGAGCAGATAACCGGGTTTGTGAACACCTGGTGTATCGACAAAAACGATCTGTCCTTCTTCGGAAGTTACGATTCCCTGAATTTTGTGCCGCGTCGTCTGCGGTTTGTTTGAAACCGCGGCGATCTTTTCCCCGACGAGATAGTTTAGAAGCGTAGATTTTCCGGCATTCGGACGTCCGATCAGCGCCGCATAACCGCTGCGGTATTTCTTTTCTTTCATTGAAAAAGAATCTAACAGATTTATTTACGGGTCGCTAGAAAGTAACTCAAAAACCTAATCGTCCGCAGATTTGGAGATCTTTCGGTTGATAAGGGAGACGAGACATCCGGCAAGCGCGCCGATCGGAAAGCTGCTCAGTACGCAGAGCCATATTTCAAATTCGACATCCCGGGCGGTGCCGAAAATAAGGGCGGGAATCGCAATAGTTATAAAGCCGCCGGTGAGCAGAGCCGGCAGGATCTTTAATCCTTTCCAGGAGATGATCCCGCCGGATATCCCGCCGCCGGCAAAAGAATATATCGCACCGACCAGAGTACCGATCGGGATGACAAGCTGGTCAAAAAGACCCGTATTGGTGTGAAAAGTTACGAGAAGAAAATACCAGACAAAATATGCGAGACCGCCCGAAAAAATTCCGCCTAAAACTGCTCCGATAACGATTCGAACCCAAAGTTTCATGTTTTATTGGTTTTTCGGCGAATAAAAGAAACGATCACGTTCAAAATAATCAATAGATGATTTTCTTCGGCAAGACCGAAGACGAAATCCCATGGTTCAAACCCTAGGGATATTCAACTCAATTAAATCAGGCTGATCAAACCGCGGGGGTTGATTTTTTCTGTCGCCATTTTCAATGGCTAAAACAGAATAATACTATCTTTCCCGCGGCTTTCGCCGCGGGCTGCAAGCTATCCGTCATTTTCAATGACTCAAAACTGACACACTTAAAAAGGCAGTCCTTACCCGACGTTGAAAAAATATGTCGCTATCGATTTAAATTCTATTTAGACCGTCAAATCTTTGAGACTTTCGGTCAGCGGACCGTAACCAAAAGCTTTTTCTTTCCGCACGGAGATTCAAATGTAACATCAAAGATCCCGACGTTTTGGCTTACTGATCTGATGATAAAGAATGCACGCTCGGAAGAAACCCCGATCTCCGGTTCAAAAAGGATCTCGATGTTTTCAGGACTTCCGGAAACCGCTTTTATTTTTTTAAGATCGGCATTTCGATCATCTAGTCCGATCAGCAGACCGATACTTCCGCCGTCTGCCGTGATCGAAACTTCATCCTGCGCCATTATTATTTTGCACGGTGCGGCGGGAACTTCGGTCCCGGGAACGATCCGCGGTCTTTCGAGTGAAGCTGTCGGATTGTTTTCATTCGCATCCGACTCGTTTTTCTTTGTTTCAGGATCGATAGTCACTTCGTCCGGTTTTTTCGCGTTTTCTTCAGGAAGTATCTCTTCTGCCGTTTCCTTTGCTTCATCGGCCGGAGTTTCGGCAGGTTTTTCCCCGGTATTTTTCTCTGCCGTTTTCGGTACCTGAATGATCACCGGGTCAAAAAGACTGCCGTCCGGCCGATTCGCGGTTTCGGGTTTCTTTCTCGGCTGACCCTGGGAATTCGTCTCCACGGAGACCGGCGGAAGTTTTGTGATATTTGTATTCGGATCGAGGATCTTATCCACCAAAGATCGGGTTTCGGCAGGTTTCTTCGTTTCGGTTACAGCTGCTTTTTCCTCAGAATCAGTAACCTCATTTGTTGTTTTTTCGGGGACAGGAGGAAGAACCGCGATATTGGTTTCGGGATTCAGGATCTTATCTGCTTCGGTCGTCTTTGTACCGGACGCAGGATCCGCCGTGTCCGGATCATTTACCGGAATTTCTTCCGGCCGTTTGGCGTTTGAATCTGTATCCGTTTTTACTTCATTTGCTGAGGTATCGAGCGGGATCGTCCTCACGGGAACCGACCTGACGATCGGCACGCGCCGCGGAACATTGCTCGAATCGAGCGAAGCGGGTGCAGATTTTTCGTTTGTTTCAACCGATTCGCGATCTTGTTCGGGCGCACTTTCCGCCGGCTTTTCGGTGGTCTCAGCGATCGGCTTGTTTGTAAATATACTCGTTCGCGGACCTTCCGCGGTTTTCTTATTGAGCCTCTCTTCAAGTCCGTCAAGACTGCCGTTGAGCTTCATGTAAAGATTCTCGACGACGATCTTTCTTACGCTTCCATCATGCTCGGGCGAGTAACCCTTAAGATATGCCTCAAGTGCTTCCTGCTCTTTGCCCTGGGCTTCGAGGATCGTTCCGAGTTTCCACTGAGTGGAACGCGACCACGTACTGTCTTTTGGCAGCACCGTATTGGCGAGCTTCAGCTTTAAGATCGCTTCATCGGTTTTTTCCTGCTGATAAAGCGTCCATCCGGCGATCTCTTCGATCTTTCCGCGGACGATCTTTGAAAGCGTTTGTCTCGGAATTTCCGGAACAACTATCGTCTGGCCACGCGCCGCTGCGAGTTTCCGGCTTTCGTAAAGTTCGTCTGCGAGGATCGCCGCCGAAGCGGTCGTCACATCAAGCGCATTTTCGACGCCAAAGACGGCATTCTGCGTGATCTCCAGCACTTTCGGAAGCGCTTTTCGTTTTTCAAGAAGCGCATTTGCGACAAAAAGCTGACGATGCATCTTCATCTTGTCGTCACCGCTGATAAATTCATCAGCCGCGGTTTCAATCTGTGAATCCGTCGAATCCGAATCGATCTCCTGCGACAATTTGAGCAGCTCTTTCAATTTCAGGGAATCACGCGCATTATCCGCCGAAGTATATTGAAAAATGCCCGCCCGCCGTTCACGCGCAAGCAGATCGATAAAATCTTCCGATTCGACCTCAACCCGTCCGCCGAGTTTTGTTTTTAATACGCCGTTTTCAACCGTAAAACTTTTTCGCAGTCCTTCGGCGGCTTCCTTGTAAAACCCCGCTGCCATGCGCGTTGCGGCAAGTTCGTATTCAAGCGTTGGAAAGTTTCCGTATTGACGCGCCGTAAGCAGCATCACTTCCGCAGAAAGCGGGTCGCCGGTTAAAACAAGACCGCGGGCGAGCGCGATATATGTCCACGTATAGCGCGGCTCAAATGCAAGCACTTTGCGCGCATTTTCAACGGCCTTTTCCCCGTCGTTGTGCGCCGCGTACCAATAGGCAGCGCCCGTCAGCAAAAGCAGATTGTTAGGATTCTGTTCAAGCGCTTTTGCCATTTCGGCTTCCGCTTCGTCTATTCTTTCGGCGTCAAAAAGCGTCAGAATCAGGCCGGTCTGTGCGTTTGCGTTCGCCGGATCCGCTTCGAGAATTCCGCGATAGATCGAATTCGCCTCATAAGGTTTTCCGAGCGCACGGAGCATTTCGGCGAGATTGATCTTTGTTTGAACGGATTCCGGTTCGATCTCGAGCGCCTTTGAAAAAGCCTCGGCGGCAGCTTCCGGATTGAAATCGAGACGGTTCGCGAAACCGATCGTATGATATGCGGCTGCCGATTCCGGCTTTAGTTCGATAACCTTATCCGCGAGTCTTTTTGCGTCATAGGCATCTTCAACGCTCAGATAAAATGTTGCGAGCCCGAGCAGCTGCGCCGGGTTGTCGCCGACCTTTTCCTCGATCATTCTGGCGATCTCGATCCCGCCTTCCCGCTGACCGCGGAAAAATAAATTTGACGGAAACTTAACGAGCAGACCCGAAAAAAGCTTGTCCGAAACCGGAACCGGCGCTTCCTCAACGGCAAGCCGGAAAAGCCTTAAACCTTCTTCGGTATCGCTGAAACGGAGTTTTTCATCCGCCAGCTCGGCACGCGAACCGACGATGATCTCGAGCGCTCTTATCCTTCTTTCGGATTTTGGAAAATCTTCGAGAAACTTCTTCAGCAGGCTTATCCTCTCCCCGGCCAGCGATTGGTTTATCGCGTTCTCAAATTCTTCTTTTTCGTCTAATTTTTTTGAAACGGGTGAAGGTTTGTCGGTGGATTTTGCCGAGATCGTCACATTTCGTTCCTGCGAGACCGAGACAATAGAGAGTGTGAGTATGAAAAGTAGTATTGCTAAATTCTTCATGACGTAAAAGCGCAGGTCTTATTTTGCAAAGATAATAACACGAAATTGCATTAATCCGCTTCCGGTTTTATTCTCAAACCTATGAACGAACTCAATGAAGTTTGGACACAGGATATGGAAAAAGCGATCGCCGAGGCCAAAATGACGGGGCGATACGAGCTTGCCGATTATCTTGCGCTGCGCACGACAAACGACGCAGTCCGCCGCGAAAGCATTAAGTGGCTCTTTGACGGCATACTCGAGATCGTTTTTGCATTTAACAATCACGGCGCAAAGATCACGATCGATCAAAAAGAGAAACATTCCTTCAAATTCGGGAATTCAAACCTTTCGGGATCGGTACTCAATCTGCGGCAGGGTGTGAGATGTTTGAGCATTGAGGCAGGTTGGACACAAAGCCCGGGAGACGGCGTGATGCGAGCGGGAGCGCTGGCATGTGCACGGATCAGCCATTTCGGATTTGCAAAAAAGACCGAAGAACTGGCGCTTCACCGTTTTGACGATGTTCCCCAGTGGTTCTCGATCGACGGTGATAATAATCGGATCTCTTTTAATTTGAGGGGTTTGCAGAAACATTTCGAAACGTTTCTGGGATGATGCGGAAGACCCGGTATTGCGGTGGCCGCCGCGTTTAATTTTGAGTTGAAGTAAGGTATTATAGAACCAACCGAAAAATTGAAGGAGTTTTTTTAATAGTGAAGTCAGAACTTGGTACCCTAATTGAGCTGCAAAAGACAGACACCAGAATACGGCAGCTAAACGAAAACATCGAAACTGCAAATGAAAGGCGTGCAAACCTCGAAGAAGAATTCGAACAGCACGCCTTTTCTATACGTGAAATTCAAACAAACCGCGATGCGGCCCGCGCAAAACGTGCCGAGCTCGAGGCTCATATTGCCGAAGCAAAATCGAGTCTCGAACGCGCCAACCGCAACCTGACAACAGCTCAGGATCAAAAACAATACGAAGCCGCCATGCGCGAGATAGATTCGATCAACAAACAGATCTCAAAACACGAAACCGAGATCCTCGAAAATATGGAGATCTACGAAGCGGCCGAAAAAACTTTGGAAGAACGTGCCGAAGAAGTAAACAATCTCGAAGGCAACTGGAAAAAGACGCAGGCCGAATTCGACACCGAACTCGAAAACAACAAAACCGAACTCGAAAGTCTGAAGAAAGAACGCGAACGGGTTTTTGCCGAAGTCTCACCGCGGCTTGCATCGATCTATGACCGCCTCGTAACCAGAAGCCGCGACGGGATCGCCGTCGCCGAAGTAATCGACGAATCCTGCAGCGCCTGTTTTATGAAACTCCGCAAACAGATCCTCGTCGATCTCAAAACAACAAGCGAGATCCACACGTGCGAAAACTGCACGAGAATTATGTATGTCGTAAATGAGGATCAAACCGAAGCGGTAGCGAGTTAGAATAATAGAGATCTGTTTAACGGAGCTGTGTGACTTGTGTGTCTGAGCTCCGTTTTATTTTGCCCACTCATCAGAGATCATCACATCAACCTTAACTGGAACCCTCGAGATATATTCCTCCGCCGCGCGGATCATTGAGGCTTCGAGTTTCTTTGCCGCTTCTTCCGCTTCGCTTTCCGCCGCTTCGATAACGATCTCATCGTGGACGATATTTACAAGACGCGCCGTGGTGCCCTGAAACGCGTCGTGAAGGATGCGGAGCGCGAGTTTTAATATGTCGGCGGAAGTGCCCTGGATCGGCATATTTTTACCATACCTTTGTGCAGAAGCGGTCTGCTGGCGGTCGGTCTCGTCAAAACGCAGACGGGCGAGGCGGCCTGATGCGGTTCTCGCGCTTCGCTCATCTCTTGCACGCGCGGCTGCCCCGCGGAGCCATTCATCGAGTCCGCGGTAGGTCGTAAAGTATTTTCTTAAGATATCTTCGGCCTCGGTTTGCGAAACGCCGGTCATCATTGCAAATCTCTGCGAACCGATCCCGTAAACAACGCCGAAATTCAAACGCTTTGCAAATGTCCGCTGATCGGGCGTAACTTCTTCGGGCTTAACGCCGAAAACCTGCGCTGCTGCCGTGGCATGAAAGTCTTCGCCTGACTTAAACGCGTTAATAAAATTCTCGTCGCCTGAAAATTCGGCAAGGATCCGAAGCTCGATCTGCGAATAATCGGCAATGATCAGCTTGTTTCCGTCTTCCGCGCGAAAACATCTGCGGTATTCTTTTTCGTGCGGGATCTGCTGAAGATTCGGTTTTGAACAGGAACATCTGCCGGTCGGTGCACCGATCTGACGAAAATCGGCATGTATCCTCCCTGTTTCCGGCCGGATAAATTCGAGGATATTTTCGCCGAAGCTCGAGATCGATTTGGCGATCTTCCGGTATTCGAGCAGTTTTTCAACGACCGGATATTCATTTGCCAGCGGCTGAAGTTCCCAGCCGCGCGTCGAATCCGTAACGGGAACGCCGAGATTCCTCAGCGCGTCGGTAACCTGCTGCTGGGAATTGAGATTTATCTCCGCAACTCCGAAAAGCGAAGCCTGCGCGACGCCTGCGGAAAGCAGTTTTTGAAGCTCCATCCCGACATCGTCCTGCTGCGCCTTTACCTTTTCGAGCTGCTCACGCCAGCGGTCCGCGTCAAGATAAAACCCATTGAGCTCCATCACGGCGATCGGCGTAACACACGCAAATTCGAGTTCGGCAACTCCTTCGAGACCGTCCTCGCGGAGCTTTTCAGAGATCTTTTCGCGAAGCGGGATCATCGTCGCCGCGTCTTTTGCCGCGTATTCAACCTGCGATCTGGAGAGTTCTTCCGCGCTCCAATCGCTTACCTGTTCGCTTTTGTCGAGTTCGGTTCCGAGAAAAAAACTCGCCACCTCGGCGAGATTATGCCGGCGGTCCTGATCACCTGCGGAAATGATCTGGCTCGCGAGAAATGTATCAAATGTTCCGCCGAGTTCGACACCGAGATGATGCGCGATCCATTTGGCGTCAAATTTGGCGTTGTGCGCGACTTTTACGGGTTTTTTTGCGGAAAGAATTTTGCGAAGCGGATCGAGTTCGGAGATCTTTCTCAGATCGCCAAATTTCTTGAAAAGATTCAGATCGATCACCACGGTATTTTTTCCGTTGCTCAATTGAACAAGACGTATCTCGCCGTCAAAAGGATCGAGTTCGGTGGTTTCGGTGTCAAAGCCGATGTATTCTTCCGGGCTGAAACCTTCGCACGCTTCCTTAAGACCTTCGGGGTCGCTGAGCATCTGAAAATAGACTTCCATAAATATTTGTTTTTTCGCGAAACTAACGAAAAATTATTAAAGATTCGGTAAAGTTCAAAAGTAACCCATTTTTCAAAGGTGAGTGGCTGACTCAAAAGTTGACTTCTTTGCCGCAAAGCGGCTCTAAGAAATTAGCCAGAGGTGAAACCTCTGGAATATAGGTAATCGATTTGCGCATTGAAGATGCGCCAGATACGCCGGCCGGCCATAACTCTCTTTTCGCGCCTTCAGCGCGGTTGATTTCGTGCAACAATTCCAGATGTTTCACATCTGGCTAGTTTCTTATTGCCGCTGTGCGGCAAAAGACAGTCTTCAAGGCTTCATTCAAAGCTAAATTCGCTCTTTTGCCCGCAGATACCCTTTACTCAGATCAAATGACCAAACGCACCCATTCCAAGAATTTTAGGCACAACTCATATGTCTAATGGTAGCGGTAAAACCCTAAATCGCAAACCAGTTGCGATAACAAATAGTTTGATCCTGCGTTTACCAATCAAAAAAAAACATTTATACTGATTTTGGTTTGCGGAATAAGTTAAAAGATTTATTTTTAAGCAAATACACAAGTTACAAAAAAGATTTTATAGTTAGTTTTGTCAGAAAGTTTTACGCGGGTACGAAGCACGGTTAAACGTTAATTAGTAGCTCCCCGCAGCCAAAAAGCAAAAGTTGCTTTTTTACAAACGAATTCCTACGTGAATAGCTCAAAATCCGTTTGGTTTCGGAAGTCTTCGAAAACCACTTCGTTTTAAGTAACAAGGATTTCATGGATTACCAAAAATGAGATCCCGGTTTGTAAAAACTCAGTTTATCTAATTTGCTTTCCGGTAAAAACAGGTTTTCGCTTCTGAAAACATCCGTTTTAACACCAAAAACGATCCGGCAAACCTACCAAATTAAAAATCCTTTTAAAAAATGAAGGAATATCTATGTCTAAAGAAATGATCATCAGCGTCAACGGACGCGAAAAGAAAATCGCCATCATGGAAGATGGAAGAGTTACAGAATTTTATATCGAAAGAAATGAAGATAATTCCGGTGTAGTCGGAAACATTTATAAAGGCCGCGTACAGCGGGTTTTACCGGGAATGCAGTCTGCATTTGTCGATATCGGACTCGAAAGAGATGCGTTTCTCTATGTTTCGGATTTCTTTGATGAGGAAGAAGAGATCGAACGCATCGTGATGGAGAAATCCAAAGAACAGAAAAGCGCTGACGAGGCCGACCGCGAGGCTACTGACGTGATCCACAAGGAGCGGCTCAAGCGCGACAAGAAGATCGATGACGCACAGGAAAAAGCGGAGATCGAAGAAGATCCGGCCGATAATGACGGAGATAAGAGTTCTGACAATCGCCAGCGCAAGAGTCAGTCTTCGAGAAAACGCGGAAGATCCTCAAAAAAAGCGGATGACGCAAGAGACGAGAAAACTCAGGAAGAATCCGACGACAAAACTGAAGAAAAATCAAAACGCGGTGACCGCAGAAGGTCGCGCGATGATAAACCTGCAAAACGCGAGAATGTTTTAGATGCTTCGGATCTCAAGATCGAAGATTCGGGATTCGAGAGAATCGTCGATGAAGATGAAGATACGGGCGAAATGCTGAAAGACGCGATGATGCAGGAAGCGATCACGGACAAGGTCCGTTCGATCGAATTTGATATGGAAAGCACGGACGAGGTTGAAGTCGGCTCATTGATCGATTCTGTTGACGTTGAAAGCAACGGGTTTGAACGGATCGCAGATGAAGACGAAGAAACCGACTCCAAGAAGTCTTCAAAACGGGCACCGCGAAAGAGAACCAGCAGATCACGAAAACCGGCAGCAGGTAAGCGAACAGCCGCAAAATCCGCCGACGATACGGAAAGCGAACAGAGCGAACCGGATGCTGAAGAAGAAAAGACCACGGCTTCGAAGAGATCTTCAAGGTCCGGCAGTTCGCGGTCGAAAAAAACTTCTTCCAGAAAGACCTCTTCAAAATCCAAAAAAGCTAAGGAAGAAGAAGTTTTGGAAGATGCCGAAGCGAGCGTAACCGAATCACCGGATATCGCTGAGATGGCCGCGCGGCGCGGAAGCCGGGGCGGAAGGCGGACGAGTAATAAGAAAACTGCTAATGCGTCAACGCCGCCGGATACGGATTCAAAGACGCACACCGACAAGAGCTATAAAGCCACGGAGATCGACGAACCGATTACGGCCGAAGGCGAAATTGCCGATGCCGAATTTCAGAAAAAAGGAAGCGGCAGACGCGGAAGCCGCAGACGCAATGACCGCTCACAGCCTAAGATCACAGATCTGCTTCATGAAGGTCAGGACGTTCTGGTTCAGATCGCCAAAGAACCTATCGCAAGAAAAGGCGCTCGGATCACTTCGCACATCGCTCTTCCGGGAAGATATATCGTCTATATGCCGACGATCGAACATCTCGGCGTTTCACGAAAGATCGGTTCGAGCAAGGAAAGAAGTCGGCTTCGCAGCGTTCTGCAAAAGGTTGTTTCGGACAGAAAGATCCAATCAGGCGGTTTTATCGTAAGAACGGCCGGTACCGGGAAAACCGAAGAGGAACTGGGTGATGATGCAAATTATCTCGTCAATACCTGGAAGGAAATAAAGAAAGACGCAGAGAAAGGAAAGTCTCCGTCTGTAATCCATCAGGATCTCGACATCATTTTACGGCTTCTCCGGGATCATCTTTCGGATGAATTTACGGCGATCCGCGTGGATTCCGAAGAGGAATATCTGCGTATCGTCGAATTTGTAAACAGGATCCAGCCGAAATTCGTCAAACGCGTGAAATTCCATACGCTTGACGAGCCGATCCTTGAAACTTACGGCGTAAGCGAAGAGATCGACAAGGCTCTCAAACACCGCGTATGGCTCAAATCGGGCGGTTATCTGGTGATAAACCAAACCGAAGCGCTGATCGCGATCGACGTCAATACCGGAAAATTTGTCGGCAAAGGAAACGCGCGGCTTGAAGATACGATCACAAAAACGAATATGGAAGCCGTGGATGAGATCGCCAGACAGATCCGTCTGCGCGACCTCGGCGGGATAATCGTTCTCGATCTTATCGACATGGAAGACCGCAGAAACCGGAATAAGGTTCTTCAGGCGCTGCAGGAACGTCTGTCAAATGACAAATCGCCGACGAAGGTTCTTTCGTTTAACGATTTCGGTCTGATCATCATGACGCGAAAACGCGTCAAGCAGTCGCTCGAACGCACACTTTGCTCACCGTGCAGTTACTGCGAAGGAGCAGGCTGGGTCAAATCTGCACAGACGGTCTGCTATGAAATTCTTGATGAAGCAAGACGGCTTTCAAAAGGCTTGAGTGACGTAAGACAGACAACGCTGCGCGTCCATCCGGAAGTTGCCCAAATCATGCGCAACGGCGAACGTGAGATCTTTGACGAGATCGAAGAGTATCTCGGAGTGGTCGATCTGACGGGCGATCCGACGATCCATCAGGAGCAATTTGATTTTGCTTTTGTGTAAAACCAATCAAAATAAATAAAAAAATAGCCGGATGCGAAGTCCGGCTATTTTTTTTGATGATACAAATTTTAAGTTCAAAAAGATCAGAGCTTCAGCTTTTTCCTCAACACCTTCGGATCATCGGGCTTTTTGAATATCTCTTCATTTATCCTTTGGTCATATTTTACCGATTCATAATTGACGCGGTACACCTGAACATCGTCCGTGTAATGATCAACAACGGTTGGTGTCATGATCCCCTGATACGAGATAAACCGCGCATAACGGTTCTCTTCCGTGATCTCATTCTTTTCAGAATCAAAACGCCGGTAAATGGTCTTCATCGGCAACCCTTCATCCGAGAATTCATATTCGACCTCAAATCCATCGGAAAAAGTCAGTTTTAAGACATCATTTCTCTTTCCGAGACTCGCCGGCCGTCTTCCGGCATAACTCAGCTCGGCCTCGTCCTTCCAATGGCCGCGAAGGAGGTAATCATATCCGCTTCGCTGGCTTTTCTTAAAACTCTCGATCCCGCTTTCTGTCTGATCGCGGAAGCTTTCAAGATATTCTTCATAGATCCATCCGGTTTCTCCCGTATTTACCTGGACGATCTTTGAGCCCTGTTCGGTGAAGTCGGTTCGTTCCTTATCCGGATGGACGATAACATCTATAAAAGACTGAAAAGACACGATAATTCCATCTTTTAGCTGCGAAAACCTGCCTTCTCCGATCGTTGTTTTTACTTTCAAATACCGGTCTCCGCCGAGTAAATTTACAGATTTCCCGACGACCGCATTTGCTTTTGCAAGTTTTTCGGTTTCGTCATTATCGTTGAAGTTGTTTTGAGTAAAACCTTTGGGCGCCAGGCCAATAAACAACAAAACAACTAAAGAAAATATCCGTCCGCTTTTTATCATAGAAATTCGTGATAATTATTTAATGCTTTTTTACAGAGCTTTTGCCTTCGATGCAAAAACGTTCGTGTGAAGTTGTTACGGCTTAAATTTGATCTCGATCATCATTTTCAGTGTGATCTTCTTTTTGCTCTTTTTATGGACCGCCGGTTCAAATTTTATCTGTTCTGCACATTCGATCGCCGCTTTGTCAAACTCCTTCGGCATCGTACTGCTCACGCCTACTACCTTCAGCGTGCCGTCCGCGTTGAATAAAACTGTTACGTAAACTTTATCCTTGAGTTTATCAGCACGGTATTTTTCGGGATAAACCGGCTCGGGCTGAAACGTGATCTTTGGCTTACCGACCGAACTGTCGCGCTCATCAAATGTTGCAGTGACGATAAAATCATAACCCATCGTCACGGCGATCGGAGTGCCGTTTCTCTTTGCCGGAGTAAACCGCATTTTTTGAACCGCTGTTTTTACCGCATCATCAACATCGGGCGAAAGGCTCCTTTTGATCTCTATATTTTTGACCGTTCCGTCTTCGGCAAGTGTAAAGGACACGCTGCATGTGCCTTCTACTCCGTTTTTCCGCGCTGAGTCCGGATACTCAACACGCGGGAATTCCTGAAACTCCGGCGCCTGCGTCGCGTCCTTCAGATCCATCAAATACTCGTATTTCATGAAAAGATCCTGCGCAGAAAGCGTCGCTGAAGCAAAAAATATGAATAGAACTGAAACTATGGAACAAGTGAGTTTGCGGGAAGTTGAGTTCATTTTGTTCTCCAAAGAAAAAGACTTTAACGAAATAGTAATCGCTAAAGTCTTTTATGACAAGATTTCTGAATCCGATCAGTTCAGGCTGAAAGTATCCTGTGGTCTGACGACGATCTCATCGCCGCTTGCTTCGACGACAAAATGACTCGCTGTTTTCCAAAGACCGGTCAGCGGAAGCTTGACCTTCTGATCGATATGGCGTTTTAAGAACCGCGCACCATATGCCGGGCTGTATCCGTTTAAGGTGATCAGATCGACGGCTTCTTCGGTAATTTCGATAAATTTGCCTTTAGCTTCCATCTGTCTGGTCACTTTTGCGAGATACAATCTGGCGATGTCTTTAACTTCATCCATCGTCAGCGGCGAGAAGACGATTATCTCATCGATCCTGTTGCGGAATTCCGGCGAAAAACGCGTCTCAGCAGCCTTCATCACATCGCCTTTTATCTCTTTCATGTCGCCGAAAGATTTCATTCCAAAGCCGAGTGGTTTTTCGTACTTTTTGAAATTTTCCGAACCGAGATTTGATGTCATGATGACGATCGCGTCAGACAGATAAACTTTCTTTCCGCGTCCGTCCGTCAGCCAACCTTCATCAAATGCCTGCAGGAAGATATTCATCAGATACGGATTTGCTTTTTCTACCTCGTCGAGCAAAAGCACGGTATACGGATTTTCGCGAAGCTGTTCGGTGAGAACACCGCCGCGCTCAGAACCGACGATCCCGCGAGGCATACCGATCAATTTTTCGATCCCAACCGTTCCCTCGCCGTATTCGGACATATCGATCCTGACCATTTTTTCTTCGTCGCCAAACATAAATTCAGCAACGGCTTTGGCGAGTTCGGTTTTTCCGACACCCGTCGGACCGAGGAAGAGCAGCACGCCGTCCGGCGCATAATGGTTTTCCTTAAGCGGCCCTTTGTTCAAACGCAGTCTTTCACAAACGGCCTTAACAGCAGCTTTTTGACCGACAACCCGCTTTCCGAGATCCGCTTCCATTTGCGAAAAGCGGTCGGTCGTATCGCGGTAGATCATATCTTTCGGAATACGCGATTCCTGCGAAATGACATCGACGATGTGTTCGGGTTTTACGACCATCGAGCTCGGTTCATTTATTTCAACCTTTACCGAAGCCGTATCGAGCCACCCGATCGCCTTATCCGGAAGATGAAGATTGCGGATGTATTTCGGCGACATCTCAAGCGCCATGTTGATCGCTTCGTCCGATATCGTCACCGAGTAGTTTTTCTCAAGACGCGGACGCACGCCGAGAAGGATCTCTTTTGTTTCGGCGATCGAAGGTTCTTTTACTTTCACCTGCCGGAAACGTCTCGCAAGAGCTTCATCTTCGGCAATGTATTCTTTGTATTCGGTTAACGTCGTCGCACCGATGATCCTCAGCTCGCCTCGTGCCAGCGACGATTTGAACATATTCGCCGCATCCGACGAAGTGCCTAAAGCCGCGCCCGCTCCGATGATCGTATGCGCTTCATCGATAAACAAAATGATGTGTTTCTTTTCTTTTACTTCATCGATTACGCCTTTGATTCTTTCTTCAAACATCCCGCGAAGCATCGTTCCGGCAACCATTCCGCCCATTTGGAGCTGAACGATGTGCGAATTTCTCAAACGCTGCGGAACTTTTTCCGGTTCGAGTTCGATAAGTCTCGCGAGTCCTTCAACAACCGCCGTTTTTCCGACTCCCGGTTCACCGACCAGCATCGGAGAATTCGAACGCTCGCGGTGCGAGAGAATTTCGATCATCTGCCGGATCTCTTTTTCACGTCCGATCACCGGCGGGATCTTGTCCTGCCGTGCCATTTTATTGAGCGAAACACCAAAATGCTTCAGATAAGAAGGAAGTTCATATTTTCTGCGAACGCTCTCTTCTTCCTTTTCACGCTTGCGGATCTTCTTTCTCGCAGTTTGAGCAAGTTCTTCGTGACCCACTCCGAGATTTTGCAGTATGTCGTTTAAGACACTGCGCTCATCATTAGACAAGACATAGAAAATGTCCGAGGCATCGATCACGCGGCGCCCCTGAGATCGGGCTCGGTCCATCGACCTCTTAAAAAGATCCGTAGTTTCGGGTGCGATCTTGAAACCCGAACCCATGTGCTGGCCGCCGCTGTCCACACGTTTTTCGATCAGCAGTCTTACCGAGCGCGGATCGACCGTCAGTTCAAGCATCGTATCGTTGAAGAGATCGGATTCCTCGCTGGCGAGCGCCTGGAGAATATGCCCGACCGAAATAAAATTCTGGTCCCGACTTTTTGACTCATCAAGTGCGTTTTCCAGCACCCTCCGTCCGCTCTCACTAAACTTATCTTTGTATGCTTCTATATCTGCCATATGTAATATATCTCTCGAAATGCTATGAAATATGATGCGGCCAAACTGGTATCAACTGCCCCACAGTTAATAATAGCACTTTGAAAGGTTGATTAGTAAACGTATCCTGACGCGAAAACCCTCTATGACCGGACCAAGAGGCCGTAAATCATAGAGGGGATTAAGCAACGGGGATTTTCCCTGCGGAATTTTTAGTATGGGTCTCTATCACCTAACTGGAATGCTATTGTCCGGTTTCACTCTGCGATCTGAAGCCTGATCCTTGTTCCGGCATTGCCCTCTCTTAAGACCTCGCAATCGTGAAAATCAGAAAACACCAACTGAAGGTGTATAAAGAGTATCAACCGTAACGAATGTAGTGTGTTAAAAACACAAGAAAAGGGACGGAGTTACACCCTGCCGTCCCGACTAACTAATACCTGCTGACTTTTTACTTATAACGATTACTTAAAAGTTATAGGTGTTCGCACTGATCAAAGTCTCTGCGATCCTCTGACGCGCCGCAATGGTATTGATCGGTGAATTGTTCTTTGTGTAGCGCTTGAGTGCAACCAGCATCATCTTGAGTTCGTCGCCTTCGGCAAAACCGGCGATCGTATTTTTTGCGGTTGCTTCTACTCTTTGGATCGCATCGTTGCAGAAAACTCCTGCAGCATCGATATATTTTGAAGCCGACTCTTCACCGTCTTTGCCGGCAACTTTTTTAGCCCGGAGACAGGTGGTTTCCATCGCGTAAGCTTCCATGATGATATCTGCACAGCCGATCAGAATTTCCTGCTGATCTTTG
Source organism: Pyrinomonadaceae bacterium (assembly GCA_041394785.1). GTDB lineage: Bacteria > Acidobacteriota > Blastocatellia > Pyrinomonadales > Pyrinomonadaceae > Aridibacter. The sequence goes on from JAWKHO010000019.1 coordinate 30,143, forward strand.
ATTCCCGCCATATATTTCTGCGCGGCGCTTCCCAATACCATCAACGCAACTTTTTTTGCATTGCGGGCAAGTTTTAGTTCTGTTTCGAGCAAGCCGGTTTCTTCTTCAAAAGAGATCTGCGGATTCAGAATTTCATCCTGCAGAGCTTTTGCCGCGCCGAGCAAACCGAGTTCGCCTTTCATCGCGCGCTTTAGCAGCATACCCGGGATGAGCATACGGTTGATCTCGTTTGTTCCTTCAAAGATTCGGTTGATCCGTGCGTCGCGGTAAGCTTTTTCAGCCGGATAATCGGCCGAATAACCTGCGCCGCCGTAGATCTGCACCATTTCATCGACCACATAATCGAGCACTTCCGAGCAATATACCTTGTTGATCGAACTTTCTACCGCGTATTCTTCAATCGAACGCAGCTTCTTGCTGTAGTCCGAACCGTCACCGATCAATGAATCGATCATTCCGACCGTTCTGTACGTGATGCTTTCGGCAACCCACGTACGGATCGCCATTTCGGCGAGTTTGTGTTTGATAGCGCCGAATTTTGCGATCGGGGTTTGAAACTGCTCGCGTTCGTTCGCATATCTGACAGCCTCATGAATCGCGAGTTTCGCGCCTCCAGTTACCGAAGCACCGAGTTTAAAGCGTCCGACATTGAGCACGTTCAAGGCTATCTTTGCTCCGTCACCGATCTCGCCGATCAGATTTCCAACCGGTGTTTTTGCATCCGAAAGGATAAGCGGAGTTGTCGAAGAAGATTTGATCCCCATTTTGTGTTCTTCCGAACCGGGGCGGCAGTTTTCGCTTCGTTCAACGACAAATGCGGAGAACTTGTCATTTTCGCCGTCGAGTTTTGCAAAGACGATGTAAATATCCGCGAATCCGCCGTTCGATATCCACATTTTTTCGCCGTTGAGAATATAATGCTGACCGTCTTCAGAAAGCTTCGCGACGCATTTTGCGCCGAGGGCGTCTGATCCCGAACCCGCTTCGGAAAGACAATATGCCGATACTTTTTCGCCGGATACGATCGACGGGATGTATTTCTTTCTGAGTTCGTCTGAACCGAAATAAACTATCGGCAGGAGTCCGATCGATGAATGAGCACCATAGGTTGTTCCGAATCCGCCTGCGCGGCCCATCATTTCAGCAACACAAACGCCCGAAACCTGATCGAGATCCAATCCGCCGTATTCTTCAGGAATATTGGCGCCGAATAGCCCGAGCTCACCAGCTTTGGCGACGAGATCACGGGCAACATTCCATTCATGATTTTCCATCGCTTCGACCTGCGGTCTTACTTCCGTATCGACAAATTCGCGCGTCGTTTCAGCGATCATCTTGTGTTCTTCCGTAAAATCTTCCGGCGTAAACATCTCCTGCGGATCGCGGTCTTCGATCAAAAACGCGCCGCCTTTTACATATTCTTTTTCCATCTGTGCATCCATAATTATCAAAATCCTCTCTTTACCTATTTATCACTCGAAGTATCAGCAGCGTGTTTCTTGGAGTCTCGAAACCGTATCTCGCGTCCAGAGCTTCGTGACAGTAGCCCGACCGTTAGGGAGGGCTTCCATATGATGTCTTGTCTCGATCACAATACCTTAAAAACCATGAACCCTGCTAAAGAACTAAATCCGTCACGACCGCGGGAACCCTCCCTAACGGTCGGGCTACTGACACCGGGCTTCAGACACCGACTGCAAACGCCGGAGACAGCCGACACGATCAATTCATCAGCTCAAAAATTCCTGCAGCGCCCATTCCGCCGCCGACGCACATTGTTACCATTCCGTATTTTGCGTCGCGCCGTTTCATTTCCTGGAGGATCGTTGCAGTAAGTTTTGCACCCGTACATCCCAGTGGATGGCCAAGTGCGATCGCACCGCCGTTGACGTTTACCTTTGCGGGATTCATTTCAAGAACCTTCATTACCGATAAACCCTGCGCGGCGAAAGCCTCATTGAGTTCGATCACATCGATATCGTCGAGCGACAATCCTGCAAGTTTCAATGCTTTCGGGATCGCATAGACGGGTCCGATTCCCATTTCCTCAGGCAAACATCCGGCGGTCGCAAAACTTACGAATCTGGCCATCGGTTTGATCCCCAGTTCCGAAGCTTTTTCAGCCGACATAATAACTGCGGCCGCTGCACCGTCAGACATTTGCGAAGAACTTCCGGCTGTCACGCTGCCTTTCGCATGAAAGACCGGACGCAGCTTTTGTAAACCTTCGATAGTTGCGTCAAAACGAACACCTTCATCCTGTTCAAACACAACTTCCTTCCGGCGCGCGCGTCCGTTTTCATCAACTTCGTCAACATAAACGGTATGCGGAACGATCTCGTCCTTGAATTTTCCTTCATTGATCGCCGCCGCCGCTTTCAGATGCGAATTGAGCGAAAATTGGTCCTGCTCTTCGCGCGAGATCTCATATTTGTTTGCTAAAGCTTCGGCGGTCAAACCCATGTTCAGATAATAGTCGGGGTAATTCTCAACTATTTTCGGATTTGGACGAACGACATTTCCGCCCATCGGGATCATCGACATCGTTTCGAGTCCGCCTGCAACGATCACATCAGCTCCTCCGGTGCGAACCCTGTCTGCCGCAAGCGCGATCGTTTGAAGCCCCGACGAACAATAGCGGTTTACTGTCATCGCCGAAACTTCCACCGGCAAACCTGCTTCTATTGCCGACGTCCGCGCAACGTTCATACCCTGTTCCGCCTCCGGAAATGCACATCCCATGATCACGTCATCGATCATCGCGCCTTCGAGACCTTCTGCTCTTTTCACCGCTTCCTTAATTGCGGTCGCCCCGAGATCGTCCGGCCGCGTATTACGCAACGTCCCTTTTGGTGCTTTCCCGACGGCCGTCCGGACAGCCGATACAATTACTGCTTCTTTCATAATTTGTTCCTGCTTTTTAAACTGAGTGAATGGTCATTCATTTTTTATATGATATACAAATTCTAAAAAAGATGCCAACTATAAAAGTTTGTTCCAAATTTGCGGCTCCGCCGCCCGATTTGAGGAAAGGCTGAGCCTTTCTGTCAAATTCCCTGCCAAAGATGGGGCTAAGCCTCGCTCCATTCGATCTTATCGAAATCTACCTTCAAAGGTTCGACTTCTAAAGATCTCCGATTCCAGATCCTCACGCTCGAATACAGATAATCTTCCGGATTTCCACCCAAATTCGCCCGGACCGGATTTTGATGAATATAGTGCACTTTCTGTATTAGCGTCTTCTCGTTATTGATCGAAAATGCATTTTAATGATGCTGCCAAAGCGAGGGCTGTCTCTTGAAATTTTATTTGTGAGGTTGGAGGCACAGCCTCGGTTTGAGTTTAGTGTGCGGAAAAGCACAGCTTTTCCGCACATCGGGCGGCGGAGCCGTAAAAACTTCTAATAAAAAAAGTACTCAGGAATGATGGTTTATGTCGGGTTAAAACCATCCTTAGCTTAATGTTAATCCGAATGTGAGTTCGACTTATGATATTAGTTTGAATTCCGAAATTATCCAAGTTTTTATCATCCGATCAGTACGGCGAACGATAGTGAGCAGCGAAATCATGTCTAACCGGAATTGTGACTATGCTGCTCACTATCGTTCGCGGTACTGATTTTTCTTGTCTCTTTTTCTATTCGTTTTGCGCATATATCTCCAGACAAGTAACTTCAAATTGTCCCGGAGCCGAATATGTTCAACAAAACAAAATACTTTCTGATCGCGATTATTCTTATGACCGCTGTGACTTTGCAGACCGCGGAAGCTCAAACAGAACCACTTTCCTTTTCTGAGATCATCACCGTTTTAAATACAAAAAACAGCAGTAAAGATCCTAAAAACAAAACTGAAGCGATCGACATTCTGACAAAAGAGATCAAGACCCGGAAAATAAGGTCTCCGCTCACCAACGACATCAAAAAACTTCTTATCGAATCCGGTGCTACCCCCGCCTTTCTTGAAACGGTTAAAGCGAGTTTCCGTCCGGATCCGGGAAGCGGAACCGCTGAGTCATATTTCGAATCGGGAAATGAATTCTTTAAGAAAAAAGACTATGACCGGGCGATCATCGAATACTCAAAGGCTTTGATCCTTGATCCAACGATGGCACGCGCCCAGGCAAATCGCGGTAAAGCGCATTACGAAAATAACGATATTTGGGACGCGTATTACGACTATTCGGAAGCAATAATGTGTCCGATCGACCTCGAGACCGAAGAATTGATCGATCTGCTTTTCCGGCGGGCTTCGCTTCAAAATGACAATTCACTCCAAAACGACGACCTCACGGAAATAATAAGACTCGACCGGAATAATATTAAGGCGTATGAGGAACGCGGATTTAATTCGATGCTAGACGGCAACTACAAAAGCGCCCGTGCCGATTACGACATGGTCGTAAAGATCGCTCCGGAAAACGTTAACTCGTACATTTCGCGTGCGGAGTTTTTCTATAAGTCCGATGAATGGAAAGATGCGATCGCAGACTGGCGCAAAACACTCGAGATCGATCCGGATAATAAGATAGCGAAAAACAACCTGAGCAATCGGCTGAAAAGTGAAGAAGAAGGATTAAACGATATCTTCTCCGAAGAGACCAGTGCTAAGAAACTTTCCTTGTTTGCGATCAGTAAAGCGCTTAGACATGACGTTTTTCTTTTCCCGGAAGCGAAAAAGAAAGAGATACTTCTCAGCAATATCAAAAACCGCGGATTGGATTTTACGCTGACCGGCGAGACAGAACAGGAACTGAGAAAAATAGGGGCCGATGATGAAATAATTCAGGCGATCCGGAAAGCAAAATAGTTTCGCAGATCGCCTGATCAAAGTTACAGCTGCCGGTTTGCAGCATCATTTTTTCAACTCTTCATCGATCATATACTTAAGCGCCGGTTCGCTAAGTTGAGCAAGTTTGTTTCCGTTTACAAATATCGTCGGAGTTTGTCTTACGCCGATGCTCTCGCCGTCGGATTTATCGCGTGCGATCTTTTCCGCATATTTATTTTCTGAATAAGCGGCATTCATTTTTTCCATATCCAGACCCAATTCCGCGGCATATTTTTTAAACAGCACCGTTATATCTGGCTGAGTAGCGCCATGCTGAGGTCCGTGTCTTGTTCCCCATTCCGGCTGCTTTTCAAATAGCTTGTCCATCGCCTGCCAGTATTTTCCCTGTTCGCCGGCGCCTTCCATAAATGTTGCCGCCGAAAGCGAGTTCGGATGAAGCGGCATATATCTGATAACAAGCCGGATCTTTCCGTCATAATCCTTGAGCACTTTTTTTACTATTGGTCCAAATGCCGCACACGATTCACATTCAGGATCGAGGAATTCAACGACCGTAACTTTCGCATCCGCCGGCCCCTGCGAATAACTGTCTTCTCTGATAAGCGCCTCAGAATTTATAGCTGAAGACACCGGTTCATTCGGCGCATTTGAAACCGTCGGCGCTGCCGAATTGCGGTAGGAATATGCAACGATCGCCGCAACCGCGATCACAACAATTCCGATCGCTCCCAATATTTTTACTTCCTTACTCATTAACTGTATTCTCCTTTGTCTTATAAATTATCAGACAAACGGCCGTCGATAAAAACGCGACAAGCGCCATTAGCGGGATCGTGATAAATCCAAACCATTCGATCTGCCGCGACGTGCAAGAAATTCCCTGCGTACACGGCGTGATGCTTTCGGAGATCAAGCCGTAATAGAGCATGTTGTGATATGCAGAGATCAAAAGCCCGGCGAGACACATCGGAAGTGCGTAAAATTTTAGACGCGGATCTCTTAGTATGATCCCGGTACCGATCACAAATACAAGCGGATACATCGCGATCCGCTGATACCAGCACAAAACACAAGGCGGAAGTTCCATTATCTCGCTAAAGAAAAGGCTGCCGACGGTTGCGACGAGCGCGATGATCCACGCAAGATACGGCAGGAGTTCGTTGGTACTTGTGGTTTTCAAGTTATGAATTTGTGATGGTTCGTTCATTATTTTTTCTTTGAGTCAATTTTACAAATGTGTCTCGTGTGCTGCAAAATCTCCTCGTTCGGTCTGGACCGTTATATGGAAGAATTTAAAATCGCTGACACATTTATCGTGAACTCGTTTCAATATTTCATCATGTTCCGAATCATCCGACAATACCGCGTGAACACTCATCGCGTTTACTCCAGATGTTAAACTCCAAACATGTAGATCGTGAATCTCAATAACTCCCTCTGTTTTCTCAAGTGTTTGGCGCAACTGTGCAATACTTACATCTGACGGTGTTCCTTCGAGTAGAATATTCACAGCACTCATCAAAAGCTTCCACGTTCTGGGTAGAATAAAAAGTCCGATTCCTGCCGATAGCAATGGGTCCACATAATACCAGTCTGTCACCATCATGATTAGACCCGCGACAATCACCCCAATTGACGTAAGCATATCGGAAAATACTTCGAAGTATGCTCCTTTCATATTCAAGCTTTGTTTTGAACTATCGTATAAAAGCCATATTCCGATTAAGTTTATAACGAGTCCAATAATGGCGATTACGAGCATAGTATCGCTTTTAACTTCCGGCGGGTTTAAGAATCGTTCATAAGCTTCATATAATATAAAGACAGAAATTACTATCAAAATCACAGCATTTGTTAGGGCGGCGAGTATCTCGAATCGATAATATCCATAGGTTCTTTTTGGTGTTGCGGGTTTCTCAGCGAACCAAATAGCCAGAAGAGCTAGTGCAAGTCCGGCGACATCAGTCATCATATGACCGGCATCGGCTAGGAGTGCAAGGCTACCCGTCAACAGCCCTCCCACCACTTCGATGATCAAATAGGTCGCCGTTAATCCAAACACTAAAATCAGTTTTTTTTTACTTTTCCCCGCTGCTGAAATCTCGGGGTGTCCATGTACAGAACCCATTTTTTCTCCTAGATAACAATTGTTTTCTCAACCGGAATAACCCAAATTATCCCATCGCCTTTTATACTGGTGTGCGCGTTTTTGCGAATCACCTCGACAATTTTCTCGACCATCTCAACCGGAGCGGCAATTTCAATCTGCTTTTTCGGATGAAACGGATTCAGGGCATCATCGAGAGTGTTTCTCAAGCGATGACCGAAGCCTTCTGCTTCGGTTATCGTAATTCCCGGGAGTTTTTCAATGTTTTCAAGTGCTACCACGATCTTATCCAGTAAAAACGGACGCACGATTGCGACAATTAATTTTCTTTCCATAATCTATTCTTCCTCAATATCAAAGACACCCCCCCGGGTCTTTTTCAAACCAGGCGTATAATGTCGGTAAGATCAGCAGAGTCAAAAGTGTCGAAGTAATCAGACCTCCGATAACTACCGTCGCAAGTGGACGTTGAACTTCCGCTCCGGCTGATGTGGCGAGTGCCATCGGGATAAAGCCAAGACTTGCGACAAGTGCCGTCATCAAAACCGGTCTGAGCCGGGTTTCAGCTCCTTCTTTAACTGCTTCCAAAACGGTTTTTCCTTCTTTTCTCAGGTAGTTGATATAACTAACCATCACCACGCCGTTCAGAACGGCGACACCGAAAAGAGCGATAAAACCGACACCCGCCGAAATCGAAAAAGGCATTCCCCGTAAAAGCAGTGCGAACACTCCGCCAACAACGGCAAAAGGAATTCCGGTGTAAATAAGGAGTGCCTGTTTGATGGAATTAAAAGTTGTAAAAAGCAAAACAAAAATCAGGAAAAGTGCGATTGGCACGACGATTAAAAGCCTTTCCGATGCTCTTTGCAGATTTTCAAATGTTCCGCCCCAAGTCAGATAATAGCCGGGCGGTAAATTAACTTGTTTTTCAATCTTCTCTTGTGCTTCGGCGACAAAACTGGCAATATCACGCCCGCGAACATTGAGTTCGACTCCGATTCTCCGCCGTGTATCTTCACGGGTTATCTGTGCCGCTCCCTCGACGAGTTTTATTCCGGCGACTTCCGAAAGCGGAACACGCGAGCCATTCGAAGCAGTTAATAGCAAATTCTTGACCGTCTCAACCGATTTTCCGGCATCTTCTTCAAGACGGACGACCAGATCAAAGCGTTGTTCACCTTCAAAAACTTGTCCGGCTTCCTTCCCGGCAACGATCGTTTCAACCAAATCGTTGACATCGGTAATGTTCAAACCGTAACGGGCAATCGCCGCCCGATCGGGTTTGATTTGCAGTTGCGGTAAACCGCTCGTCGCTTCGGCTTTGACATCTTCCGCTCCGGGAATCGTCTGCACAACGCGGACAATTTCATCGGCTTTTTCCTTTAATTCATCGAGGTCATCGCCAAAAAGTTTGATGGCGACATCGGAACGCACACCGGAAATCAGTTCCGCCACCCGCAGTTCGATGGGTTGGGAGAAACTCACCTGTGCGTTCGGCACTTTTCTTTCCAGAGCCTCGGACATTTTTTCAACGAGTTCGGTTTTGTTTTTAGTAGTTTTCCATTCATCGGGCGGCTTTAACCCAACGTAAAGGTCGGAAAAATCAATACTCATTGGGTCGGTGGCGACTTCCGCCCGTCCTGTTTTCGAGATAACCGTTTGAACTTCAGGAAATTCCATCAGAACCTTTTCGACTTCCGTAACAGTTTTGATGGATTGATTTAAGGATACGCTCGGCAATTGCTGAACCTGCACTGCCAAATCGCCTTCATCAAGACGCGGGATAAATTCCGCTCCTAAATATGGAAAAATCGCTCCAGAAATAAACACAAGGGCAACCGCCACGGCTAGAGCTTGCGAACGATAACGCATTGTAAAACCAAAGGCGGGTTTATAAATTTTCTTAGCCCAGCGAATCAAAAAACTTTCTTTTTCGGAAACTTTGCCCTTCAAAACAAAAGTAAGCATTGCCGGAACATAAGTTAGGGATAAAATCAGCGAGCCGAGCAGAGCGAAAATAACTGTCAAAGCCATCGGCACGAACATTTTTCCTTCGATCCCTCTCAAACTTAAAATCGGCAGATAAACGATGGCGATAATTGCCACGGCGAAAACGACCGGACGGGTGACCTCCTGACAGGCTTCGAGTATTGTTCGCTCAGGCGGTTCGCTTGAGTTTTCGTGCTGTGCTTCGGCACGTCGCCGAACGGCGTTTTCGACCATCACCACAGCTCCGTCAACAATTAACCCGAAATCCAATGCCCCGAGACTCATCAAATTGCCCGAAACATTAAATACCCGCATCAAAATTGCCGCAAAAAGCATCGAAAGCGGAATTATCGTTGCCACCAGCAATGCTCCCCGCCAATTTCCGAGAAGTAAAATCAAAACGACAATAACAAAAATTGCCCCTTCAACTAAGTTTTTTTCAACCGTCGCAATCGCCCGGTCAACCAGTTCCGTGCGGTCGTAAAAAGTTACGAGCTCAACTCCTTCGGGCAGACTTTTCTTAACTTCCTCGACTCTTTCCTTAATGTTATTGGCAACTTCACGGGAGTTTTCACCTTTGAGCATAAGAGAGATTCCCGCAACAATTTCGCCCTTGCCGTCCGCCGTTACCGCTCCCTGCCGAACTGCCGCTCCTTCGGCCGTCTCGGCGACATCCCGCACATACACGGGAACGCCTTCACGTCCGGTTTTTACGATGATATTGTTTATGTCTTCGGATTTTTCGACTAGGCCTATACCACGTAGAAGATATTGCTCCGCACTTTTTTCGATATAAGCCCCGCCGACGTTATTGTTATTTTCCGCCACTGCTTCATAGACATCGCGGATGGTCAATCCGTAAGACTGTAATTTATCGGGGTCGAGCCGCACCTGATACTGCTTTTTATAGCCCCCGAAGCTGTTTATTTCCGTGATGCCCGTAACTCCCATAAGCTGTCTTCGGACGTTCCAATCCTGTATCGTGCGAAGCTCGGTCGCATCGTAACTGCTTCCTTCTTTGGCTTTTAACTCGTATTGGTAAATCTCGCCGAGTCCGGTTGAAATCGGTCCCATCTCCGGCGAACCGATTGTTTCGGGAATCTGCTCGCGGGCTTGCGACAGGCGCTCCAAAACAAGCTGTCGGGCAAAATAAATATCAACCGATTCGTCAAAAACAATCGTTACAGCGGACAAGCCGAATTTTGAAACCGAACGGATTTCCTCGACATCCGGCAAACCCGACATCGCCGTTTCGACCGGAAACGTAACCTGCCGTTCGATCTCCAGAGGAGCTAAAGAAGGTGCGGCGGTTAAAACCTGTACCTGTACGTTCGTTACATCCGGCACGGCATCAATCGGTAAATTCAAGAGGCTGTAAATCCCCGCTCCCGACATAATTGCCACAAGCAGCAAAATTATCAGCCGTTGCAAAATCGAAAATTTTATAAGTGCGTTTATCATCTTTCTTTTCCTTCAATCCAAAATTCAAAATCTAAAATCCGAAATCGAATTAATGTCCGTGATCTCCCAAATCGCCTTTTTGCAGAGCAGTTTTAAGAGTAAAACTACCTTTTGTTACAACCTTGTCGCCGATCTTTAAACCCGAAATTACCCGTGTGTAGTTTTCATATTCGCCGCCGACCTTTATCTCGCGGACTTTAAAAGCACCCGGTTCGTTTTCTTTCGGAATAAACACCACCGTTTCCTCGCCAACGCGTTGAACGGCTTCGGACGGCACAACCAATTCTTCTTCGCCGTCGGTTGTTTTGGTGGCGATATAAAAACCGACATTGACGAACATTCCGGCACGCAATTTTCCGCCCCTGTTTGGAACTTCGAGACGAACTTTGCCGGTGCGTGTATCTTCATTTAAGTTCGGGTCAATATAGGTAGCGCGGGCATTTAAGATTTCGTTTCCGAGAGCTGGAGAGGTAACCTCGGCGGAAGTCCCGATCCTGATTTGCGGCATCTGTACTTCGGGCACATTGGCGATGATGTAAACGCTTGAAAGATCCGATAAAACGAAGAGCGTCGTCCCGGCACTGATGCCCGCACCCGGATTGACGGGGCGTTCCGTAACCATTCCCGATGCCGGGGCGTTGACATAAACAAGCGATGTGTTCCGGTTATGGTTATCGGCTCGGTGCGAATTGATTTTGACACCGAGCGAAGTCATCTCGTCGCGGATGTGTCGCAGATCCACTCGTGATGTTTCGACTTCGGCTCTCGCTTCCTGAATTTCTTTATTAAGCGAAATATTCCTCTGAAAATCGTATTCGGCTTTCGCTGTTTTATAGCTCGTCTCCGCCGCAATCAAATCTTTGCCCGCTCCGGCTTCGAGTTCGGTCAACAGCCTGACCCTTTTTAAAGTTGCTTCGGCTTCGTCGAGTTTAGCTTTTGTCTGCAAAACGGCGACGCGATTTTCAGTCTTTTGCACCCGCTCCAGATTTCTTTCGGCAATTTCCAGTTTTGTTTCGGCTTCATGCATTTTGCCGTGCATTTGGGCAACCTGCGGGCTGGCAATAACGGCAAGCAAATCTCCCTGATATACATAATCGCCAACCATAACGTTCATCCGTTCGACGCGACCGCCGACCAGCGGCGTAACATTCTGCATTCGCTGCGGATTGTTTTCGATCGTTCCGGTCGTTTTCAAAAGAGCGACTGCCGGGCGAACCGTAACGCCTTCAATTTCGATATTCGCCGCATTTAGTGGTTCCAAATCGAGTTTTACCTCGCGTCCCGCTTCTTCCTCATTGTGATTATCGGCTTCAGTTTCGACATTTACTTCGGTTTTATCGTTCCCAGAATTGGCTGAACTGATCAATAGAATTGCCGCCAGTGCCGCAATCCCGATAATTGCGAAAGCAACCAACCAAGGCACGAATCGGCGTTTGCTTTTTTCGGTATTTACTTCCTCATCGACAGTTTTATCTGTTTCGACTATTTGCTCTGAATCATTTTCGATTTCAGTTTCATTTTCGGTTTCCGGCGAAGCGGATTCTACTGCTTCCCAATCATCGCCTTTTATTTCTTCTGACATTTTCTTATTTTCCGACATATTTTTTCTCAACTTTCTTCTTGTTAAAAATCAATTCCCAGTGCAATAAAAAGATCGGCGTTGGCGCGATATCGCTCCGTTAAAACTTCGGTTAGATCACGATTGGCATCGAGCAGACGACGTTGCTCGTTAATCAAGTCGGTGATTTTCAGTTCACCGATTTCATAGACGCTCCGAATTGTTTCGACATTTTTGCGGGAACGCGGCAGAACGGCTGTTTCGAGTCTTGAAAAAGCCTCATTGGTCGCTTCGATCCGGCGAAAAGCCGCCGCTACTTCCGATTTAATGATCTGCTCGGCAAAAGTTCTTTTTTCCTGAGCCTGCCGGATGGCGATTTTAGCTTCGACTTTCGCTCCCTGATTTTTATTAAAAACGGGCAGACCGATGGCTACTCCGAAGGTCAAACTACGGTCTTTTTGAAAGAACTCGCCACGCGGGTCGTCGAATCCGGCACGGCCCTGTGTAAATCGTGTATAAGCGGTAACAACGGGTTTGCTCTGTGAGCGGATAAGCCGCAATCCGGCGGTGGCGAGATTTTCTTCGAGTTCGGCAAGACGAATTTCGGGACGGCTTTTTAAAGATACGGAAAAGGCGGTTTCGAGTGTTCCGGGCAAATTCGGCAGAGTAGCAACTCTGATGTCTTCACGCAGTTTAAGCGGCTCTTGATAATTCATTCCAGCGAAAAATCTCAGTTTGGCAAGCGAAGCCTGCAATCTTCCTTCGACCAGACTCCGGCGTGAACGAAGTCTTTCGACTTCCGTTTGCAGAAGATTTAATTCAAGCGGAGAAGATTCCCCTTCATTGACGCGGATCTGCACAAATCGCGTCGTCTGCATATCGAGTTCGAGCAAGTCTTCTAAAACACTTAACTCCTGCAAAGCCGCCAAAGCATCAGAATAAATAATTAAAACTTGTCCTAAAAGCCGTCTTTTCAGGGCGGAAAGTTCCGCTTTCCGAAAGGCAATATCGGCTTTTGCCAATTCCATACGCTTGCCGCGTTGATTATAGACATCTAAAGGTAATGCAAACCCGACACTCAACTCGCCGTCGCCTGCCGAACCGACAAATCTGCCCGAAGATTGCTCGACCTCAAGCGTCGGATTCAGCCGCAGACCTGCCTGTTGCAGACGTGCCTGTGCTTTTTCTACCTCTAATAAGGCAATTCTAATCTCTCCGTTTTTTTCGAAACATCTCTTGAGTATCTCCCCCAAAGAAATGCCTTCATCCTGACTATAGAAATCCGATACAACTGATTTTGTGAGTTGAATATCTGCTTTTCCTTTATCTGGCTTATCAATTTTGACAACAGAATCTTTTACAATTATCTCCGGTTTGCTAGCGCCAGTAGTCTGGGCATTTGAGGAGAGTTGAAAAACTATGACCGCTAACATGAGTCTGGCGGCAGCTCCTACAGAGCCTTTCTTTTCTTTCTTCATTTTTTCTTAAATTTTCCCTTCGATACTCAGCAGAGTACGCAATTCATCCACGAATCCCTGTTGAAAGACTAAGGATTCATACTTTTCTTAGATTATCTGGAAAATTTAAGCTTTCTGGGGCGGGTGAAAGATATCGGATGGGGCAGATTTAGAATCTGTTTCCTCATGGATGATTGAGTTTTTGCTTAAAATAATTTCGGGAAAGTCGTTAGTATTCAACACAAAAAAACCAATTACTGAGTGGCTACATCCCGCTAAACATTCTGCTTCTCCGGCACAGCCGCCATCAGGTTCGTGTTGATCACCGTGTCTAGAAATGATATCCGTTCGCTGCTCATCCAAACTCTTACGTGTATTTTCTTGAGCACAGTTACTTTCCTGTGTTTGATGATGTTCGGCTGGAATTCCTAACGTCTCGTTGCCGTGATATGCCTGAAGGACACTAATATCTGCCAATGCAAAAACAATAATAGCAATAGCGAGAATGTCTGAGATTGCCATTTTAAGGGTGTTTTTTAAATTTTGTCCCGACTTAAATCTCATAAGCAATGAATTCAATTTAATAACAGAAGAAATATCAAAGTCAAACAATCCTATGGATAACTTAGTAAAGGCTAAAAACAAGGAAATTTATTTCGATGTAATTTTAACTTGCGCAAGCATATGCTTGCGTGTATAATTCGACGCCATATGCAAGTAAATACTTGCTCATCATTGTTATGGAAACAAGAAGAGATGTATTTCAGGCAATATCGGATCCGACAAGGAGAGACATTCTTGCAACGCTTGCGGGTGAACCGCAAAACGTAAATGCACTTTCGGAGAAATTCGAAATGAGCAGGCAGGCGGTTTCACTGCACGTAAAAATTCTCTGGGAGTGCGATGTCATCGATATCACTCAGGTCGGCAGGGAAAGGATTTGTGAACTAAAGCCAAAAAAACTCAGGGAAGTCGCAAAATGGTTAGAACAATTCCGCGAAATGTGGGAAGACCGTTTCGGACAGCTTGACGAAGTATTGGCAAATTTAAAAGCGGAGAAAAGAGATGAAAAGTGATCTGTTAATGGAATTTACTGTAGATAAAGAAAATAGCACGGTGAAGGTTAAACGCGAATTCGCTGCTTCAAGCGATAATGTCTGGGCAGCCTGGACAGAGCCGGAGCTTCTGGATAAATGGTGGGCGCCAAGACCGTGGAAATCGCGTACCAAATCGATGGATTTCAAAGAAGGAGGGAAAAGACTATATGCAATGGTCGGCCCTGAAGGTGAAGAACATTGGGCGTGGGCAGAGTATCTCTCGATTTCACCGAAAACCAATTTTAAACAGATTGACGGATTTTGTGATAGCGAAGGCACCGTTAATGAAGATTTTCCAAGCTCGGTATGGGATGTGAATTTTTCCGGACAAAACGGCTCGACTATCGTGTATATTGAGATCAAACACGAATCGCTGTCCGACCTTGAAAAGATCATCGAAATGGGCTTTGAAGAAGGATTTAAAACTGCGATGGAGGGTTTGGACGAAGTTTTCTCGGAAAGATAAGGAGTGAGAGTAATGAGCAAAGAGATTTCAAAGGTCCGGTTATGGACATCTTATATTTTGCAGGGACTGATCGTATTAAATCTTCTGATGGGATCGATGATGAATCTTCTGCAGACGGAAATGGCTGTAAACGGCGCTAAAGAACTGGGTTATCCCGAATCGGCGGTTTTCTATCTGGGGATCGTTCTGCTTGTCACAGCGATCTTGTTTGCGATTCCAAAAACAACCTTTATCGGAGCGATCTTGTTAACTGGTTGGCTCGGCGGAGCAGTGGCAAGTCACGTTATCCACCGCGATCCGGCGTTTAACGTAATTTTTCCGGTGATCTTCGGAATACTGGTTTGGTTCAGCATCTGGCTCAGAAGCGAAAAGATCCAAAACGCGATATAGCAGGACAAAAGCTCCGAAGCCTTAGTTCACTTTTTTCTTCTCGCCGTGTACTCCAAAAAGTAGTATTTGCGTAGTTAAATGACTTCATGTATATTTGTAGTCAGGTGGCTACACAATGAATTTAAGAAGAGACGTATTTCAGGCAATAGCAGACCCGACACGCCGGGCAATTCTGGTCCTGGTTGCTTCACAATCGATGACCGCCGGGGCGATCGCCTCGAATTTTGATACCGCAAGACCGACTGTTTCAAAACATCTTCAAATACTTACTGAATGCGAACTGCTCGAGCAGGAACAAAACGGCAGAGAGATCTATTACCATCTGAATGCTCAAAAGTTGAAGCACGTTGCGGATTTTATTGAACCATTTCGCCAAATATGGGATGAGCGGTTTAATAAACTTGAAGCTGTTATGAAGGAATACAATAAAGAATAATATGAATCGGAAAACGAATGTTCATGCAGAAGACGGCAAACAGGAACTTACGATTACGAGAGAATTTGACCTTCCGGTGAAACTGCTTTTTAGGGCGTATGAAGATCCGCGGATCTTAGAACGCTGGATGGGAACAAAAGTGCTGAAACTTGAAAACAAAAAGCTTGGAGGTTTTCAGTTTGAAACAAAAGATTCGGAAGGAAACATCGTGTTTCGTGCTAATGGTGTTATCCATGCGTTTGTACAGAACCAAACCATCAAGCGGACGTTCGAGATGGAAAATTCGCCGTTTGACGTCCAACTTGAATTCCTCGAATTTGAAGAACTGACGGACGAAACGAGCAAATTAGATATGCACGTTGTTTACAGATCTAACAAACTCAGGGATCAAATGCTCAAATTGCCGTTCAAACAAGGCGTAAATATGGCGCACAACCTGCTGCAGGAGGTTGTCGGTAAATTAAAGTAGATATGTCAAAGACAAATAAAATAATCTATTGGATCGCCACGCTTTGGCTGGCTTTAGGCATGACATCTACAGGAATTGTCCAATTGATCAGAATGGATGACGAGGTTAAAAACTTCTCAAATTTAGGATTTCCGCTGTATTTAATGACCGTCATCGGTGTTTGGAAGATCTTAGGTGTTATAGCGGTGCTTGTGCCAAAATTTCCGCTGCTGAAAGAATGGGCGTACGCGGGTTTTTTCTTCACGATGTCCGGCGCAATGATCTCGCATATCGTCATCGGTGACCCGTTTACTTACATATTTCCGCCGCTCCTGCTGCTCGTCCTGACAGTTGTATCATGGTATTTCAGACCGCAGGAAAGGAAATTTTCGCGCGTGTACAATGAACATTATGATTTGCAAAATGGAACTTCACTTCGGACTATAGATCTGATCAAAAGCTGCAGTTAAGATTATGACTTCAGAGATAATTTCGGCTTCGCCGGACCATGAAATTGTAAGCTCACGAATCGTCAACGCCCCGGTCGAAACGGTTTTTGAGGCTTGGTCAGATCCGCGGCATTTGAAAGAATGGTGGGGACCCGCCGATTTTACAAACACCTTTAATGAGTTTGATTTCCGAGTGGGCGGAAAATGGAAGTTCATCATGCACGGACCTGAAAGGGGAAACTATCCGAATGAGTGTGAATTTACCAGAATAGAAAAACCTGTTCTTATCGAATGGAAACGGTTTTCAAAACCGCTTTTTCAGGTTGTTGCAGCGTTTGAAGAAGTATCCGCAAATCAAACAAAGATCGTTTTCAAACAACTTTTTGAAACGGCTGACGAATGCAGAAAAGTAAAAGCTTTTGCGGTGGATAAAAACGAAGAAAACTTTGACAGACTCGAAAGCGAGTTGGCCAAGATGATCTATGAAGCTGAACAAGTACTATGAAAAATAAACTTCCGGCAAAACAAAGCAAAGAACTGCTCGGCGTTCTGGAAAAGCGCTTTGAAGAAAATATGGATCGCCACAAAGGACTGAAGTGGTCGGATCTGGAAGAAAAGCTTAAGTCTGACGCCGGAAAACTCTGGTCGCTTAGTGAAATGGAAAAGTCTGGCGGTGAACCCGATGTCGTCGGCTTTGATAAAAAATCCGGAGAGTTTATTTTCTTTGACTGTTCGGCCGAAAGCCCGAAAGAGCGGAGAAGTATTTGCTATGACCGTGAAGCCCTTGAAGCGCGAAAGAAGTACAAGCCGGAAAACAGCGCGGTTGATGTCGCGGCAGCAATGGGAATAGAAATTTTGACTGAGGATGAATACCGCACACTGCAAAAGCTTGGTGAATTTGATCTAAAAACATCGAGTTGGGTAAAAACGCCTGACGACATAAGAAAACTTGGCGGTGCGCTATTTTGCGACCGGCGTTACGATACGGTTTTCACCTACCACAATGGCGCTGATTCTTATTACGCAGCCAGAGGATTCAGAGGGAAGTTGACGGTTTAAGTCGTTTTGTCCGAAGTAATTTTTTAATCCTTAACTTCGACCTCAAGATCCGGAAGCTGCCGAAGCCTCTTCAAAAGCGGCGTCATCGTCAAACCCTGCGCAAAAACCGAAAATGCCACTACGCCGAAAGTTACCGTCAGGATCTCCGATTTAAATGGCACGCTGTCCGGAATTCCGAGCGCAAGAGCCAATGCCAGTGCACCGCGCAAACCGCCCCAAAACATTATGTGCTGGTGTTCAGGATCTATCTTCCAGCGCGACTTTGAATAAACCGCCGAGATCGGATAGATCGCAACCGCCCGCGCTACCAATACCGCAACGATCGCCACCCCGATCGCCAAAGCGCTGCGGCCAAAATCCTGATACGCCTCATTTATTCCTAAGATGATAAAGATGATCGAATTTACGACAAACGCGGCGAACTCCCAGAAATCTTCGATCGATTCATCGCCTTTTTCCGTTACAAAACCAAGCTCCTTTGTATTTCCGACTAGTAGTCCGGCTGTCATCGAAGCAAGCACACCCGAAAAGTGGACACCGGCATAACCAAACTGCTCGGCTACCCAAAACGAACCAAACGCGGCAACGGTCGTCAAAGCGATCTCAATCAGATGATCGGTCGTTCGTCCGGCGATCCACAAGCAGATGTATCCGATCACAAGACCGCTGGCGATACCGCCTATCACGGACAAAAACATTGCCAAAGCCGCAGTCCCGGCCGCCATCGTCTGTCCCATTGCAAATGCCAAAGCGATCGCAAACGCAACCGCTGCGGTTGAGTCGTTAAAAAGTGATTCCGCTTCAACAAGCAGCCTCAGACGTCCTTCGACCTTTGCTTCCTTAAATGTGGCTATCACCGACACGGGATCTGTTGCGGCGATCAAAACGCCAAAAAGCGCAGAGGTTATCCAGTCCCAGCCGATAATAAAATGCATCGCCGAAGCCGTTACGGCGGCTGAAAGCAATACTCCGGCGCTTGCAAACGTGACCACCGGAAGGAGATCGCGTTTAAGTTCTTTCCAGTGAATATAAAGCGCAGCCTCGAATATCAATGGCGGCAGCAGCACTTTAAAGAGGAGTTCCTTGCTGAATTCGATCTGGATCCCCAGCGGCAAAAGCGCGAGAACGATCCCTGCGACAACGAGGCCTACCGTGTAAGGGATCTTAAAACGGCGGGCAATAATTGCCACAACCGCGCCGATGAGAAGTATGATCTCGATCGTTTCGATATTAAGTCCCGCTTCTGTCCCTGCTGTTTCAGCTAACATAAATTACAAAAATTGCCCATAGATCAGGCAGAAACCCGACAGTGATTGAGGGTGCCCGTGATTCGCGGAATTACAGTGGAAGATTGCGCCCGCGAAAAACGCGAAAGGCGCGAAAAAAAAGAAATTAGCCACGAATCGACGCCAATGGACACAAATATATCAAAGAAATTTGTTGCCATTTTATTCTATCTGATCAAAATCTTATATTTGAGCAGATTTGAGTTTGAGCGGGCATACAACTTGTCTTATCTTTCGATCCCTATTTCTACTTCTTCAATGTCTAAGACGACCTTCAAAATTTTTGGATCGATCTCAACCTGAAAACCGCGCTTTCCGCCGTTTATAAAGATCCTTGAAAGTTCGAATATTGAACTTTCCGCATACACCGGCATTTGTGTTCTGATCCCGAAAGGCGATGTGCCGCCGAAAACGTAACCGGTGAGTTTTGTCGCGGTTGCCGCGTCTGCCGGCGAAATTGATTTTACCCCTAGATGTCTCGCCAGATTCTTTTCCGATACTTCCTTATCGCCGTGCTGCAAAACGATCAGAGGTTTTTTGTCATTCGTTTCAAAAACAAGCGTTTTGATCACCGCGTGTTCATCCACGCCCAATACTTCCGATGTATGCGAAGTGCCGCCTTTTTCGACATAGTCAAAAAGATGCGGCACAAAATCTACTTTTTTCTGCCGCAGGAATCTAATTGCTTGCGTGATGGGGTATTTCATCCGTGTTCTGACAGTTGGAGCTTAGTCATATTTCAGCGTCTCAAGATGCTTATCGAGCTCGATAAATTTTGACGCCTCTTCTTTCAGTTCCCGCGAAACGCTGCTCCAGAAAACTACTTCTACGTGAAATCCGTCTTTTACCAGCATACGCACGGCCGGAACATAATCGCTGTCGCCGGCGACAAGTGTGACCGTGTCGTTTTTACGGCTGACGCGTGTGTACGCATCCTTGATCATCGCGGCGACAATCCCCGTATCGACCTTTTTCTCACGGTTTTCGACATTCCGCTCGATCACCAAAACCTCAAAACCGACCTTTTTCGCCGTCATCCAAACCTTGTCGCTATCCGGCGGACTCGATCCCAAAAGCAAAGCACGCGCGATCTTTTTCGGATCGCTTTCGGCAACAAAATCATAGAGCTCGCCAAAATCAAGCCGGTAGTTCGAATCGGTATTCCGTTTCAGTTTTCCCTTTTTCGCGGCGATCTTTTTGCCTTCGATAAAGACATTTGAATTGTCTATGTAGATATACTCAGCCATAAATTGTGCTGCCTTGAATCGGGAATAATTCGATCTTACCAACAATTGTAGGGGCAGGGGCTCGTCCCTGCCCAATGAGCGATAGCGAAAAATGCGTGATGTTTCCAACAATTTGAGAATTAATGATTGTTTTCGCCGATTGGCTCACGGGCAGGGACAAGCCGCTGCCCCTACGGTTCCATTTCGGTTGATTTAGCTCATCAAAGCGAAAACACGAAACCACGTGGTCATTAACCATTCCTGTCGCCTGCATAAATGCGTAGCAGATCGTCGAACCGACAAAGTTGAATCCGCGTTTTTTGAGGTCCTTGCTCATCTGATCGGAGATCTCGGTTTTTGCCGGAACGTCGCCCATTTTCTTAAATTTATTTACCAGCGGTTTTCCGCCGACAAAGCTCCAGATGTATTTATCAAAGGTCCCGAATTCCTTTTGCACGGCGAGAAATGCGTTTGCGTTTTGGACGGCGGATCTTATTTTCAAACGGTTGCGGACAATTCCGGCGTTTTGCAGCAGTTGTTCGAATTTTTTATCTCCGTATTTTGCCACTTTCAGGACGTCAAAATTATCAAAAGCCTTGCGGTAATTTTCGCGTTTGGCAAGGATCGTATCCCACGATAAACCGGCCTGCGCACCTTCGAGGATCAGAAACTCAAAAAGCATCCGGTCATCATGAAGCGGCACGCCCCATTCATTATCGTGATAATCGACAGCGAGTTCGTTTTTTGCCCAATCACATCTCATATAAAGTTAAAAAGATTTAAAAGTGGAAAGGTGAAAAGGTTGTTCCGGATCAACCGCCTTTTTTCTTAAAACACTGAACATTTTGCAGATCTTCGTCGCGTTAGCGACAGGTAGATGTTTCCCATTTCATTGAAAACTCGATAAGCCCGGGATAAGTTCTTTTTCACCTTTACAACCTTTCCACTCTTTCCCTTTCTACTGTGCTTTCTCGACCTTTTTGACAACGACGTAACAATTCTGCAGCTTTGGATCACCGTAGTCTACCGAATTTACATTTGCCGTAATTTTGACTTTTTGCTTGTTGTCAATAAGCGCACCGTCTTTGTCGTGGATCTTCAAACCCTCGCCTTCGACGTTTTCAACCGAACTTGCTCCGCTTCCGAGATCGAGTTCGGCACGAATAATCTTGTCTTCGCCGTTTGGCTCGCCGACAAAGTTTATCGGACAACGCATCGGTCCGTTGCCGCTGCTCGAACACATCGCGCTTCCGGAGTTATTGAAATATCCCGTGACCTCGATCGTCGTATCATCATTTGCCTTATCGCAGGCATTTGCAAATTCAACGGGAACGCCCGTGGCATCACAGCCGAATGAGAAAAGACACAAACCGAAAGCGATCAAAAATAAAGATTTTTTCATACTATTTCCTTCCTGTTTTTTTATTTTGCTTTTGCACTTTGTGGAACGAGGTCCGCAATCAGTTCTTGCGGCGATAGATTCTGAAAATCCG
This sequence comes from Pyrinomonadaceae bacterium, assembly GCA_041394785.1. Classification (GTDB taxonomy): domain Bacteria; phylum Acidobacteriota; class Blastocatellia; order Pyrinomonadales; family Pyrinomonadaceae; genus Aridibacter. The sequence goes on from JAWKHO010000019.1 coordinate 51,855, forward strand.
GATGTGCTGCGATCACCGACGGCAGCTCCATGATCGTTTCAACAGAATTCACGGTCGCAATGCCGACCGCCCTCATGCCGGCACGATGCGCCGCTTCAAATCCATTTAAAGCATCTTCAAAGACCAGACAATCTTGAGGAGCAGCTCGGAGATTTTTCGCCGAGATAAGAAATCCTTCCGGATCGGGTTTTCCGTTTTTAACGTCCGCGGCAGTTGTGATCACATCAAAGTATTTTCGAAGTTCAAGTCCGTCAAGAATAAACTCCATATTCGCCACGGGTGCCGCGGTTGCAACTGCCATTTTAATCCCGAGCTTTTGAGATCCTTCGAGAAATTCGACCGCACCGGCGATCGGTTTACGCTCGGGTAAAAAGACCTCACGATAGATCTCTTCCTTCCGGTTTCCAAGCTCGAGGAGTTTTGCTTCGGAAAGTTCCGGGAAGAAAGACGGAATGATCTCACGGTTTGTCTTCCCGGCTGTTTTAACAAGAAAATCATGACCGTCGTTTTGAATTCCGTTTTCCGCAAGCATTTTCTGCCAGGCGAGCGTGTGAAAATGCATGTTGTCAACAAGTGTGCCGTCCATATCGAATATGAACGCAAATTTTGTAAGATCGGTCATTTGCTCGGAAAATGTTGTATTTTTTATATGCTCGGAATCTTTTCAACCAGTACAATCGCGCCCGTATTATCAAAATAAGTGCAGGTCATTTTTGCAAAATCAAGTCTCCAATATTTAACCCCGGTTTCGGCTGAATGACGGCAAAAGGTCGGAAAATCGGTTTCTCCCTGCTGATGGAGTTTCAGATACTCACGGAATTTCCCGGGATCGCTGGTGGCGGCAATATCCAGCGCCGGATAACAAGCGGCAGTCTCAACACTGTCCCCATTCTCGCCAAAATATACTGCGCGGCCGTCGCTTACAAAAACATCATTTGCAATTATCCCAAGGGCGATGAGATCTCGTACTAACTGCGGAAAATCCGCTCCGCTTTTGACACGGGAATTTGCGTCTGCGATTTGCCCGATAGTAAACATTTAATTTTTAATTCTTCCCCGCAATATACAAAGTTTTTTCTATCAGTGCACAAACATTGCCGTTTTTATCTTTTAATTCGACATTATAGATCCTGTCCACAGATTTTTCAGTTTCGAGTATCGATTTAATTTCTTTCAACTCTTCATCGGTCAAATGAAAATCGGCAAACAGCGTCTCTTTTCCGGGACGTTTGAAACGGATCTTTGCGGCCTTGTCCCAGACGATGTACTCCGGCCCGAGATTCTTGATCAGCATCAGCATATAGATCGGGTCGATCCCGGCATACATGCTGCCGCCGTAGATCGTTCCGACGTAATTCCGCGTCCGCCAGTTCAATGGGATTTTAACGCGGATTTTGCGGTAATCTTCGGAGATCGAAACGATCCTCGCTCCCGTACCGCGGTAAGCGGGAAAAAAGTTGAACTTGATACGATCGATCCTTGAATTAAAACTTTCACCCATTTCTATCTGGAATCCCCTATCAGTACAGCGAACGATAGTGAGCACCGTTATCCTGCTCGACGCAGGATCAAATAGCATTATTATCAAATCCGGCCAGACCCTAAAAATCAGTACTGCGAACGATAGTGAGCACCGTTATCCTGTTCAGCACCGGATAAGATTAAGGTGCTCACTATCGTTCGCAGTACTGATAACTGATAACCGATAATTCCCTCACCTTAAGTTCTCAACTACTTCCAGCACCCTTTTTGCCTGATTAAAATGCCGTCTTTCATGAAGAATGAGAATTTCAAAAGCGTCGTCAAGCCTGATATTTATCATCGGACTTATCGGCGTCGGGATCTTTATTTTTCTTATGTCCTGATCTCTAACCGCGTTCATAAAGGAAATCAGTTGTTCCTGAACGTCGCAGAAATCACCGATGATCGTTTCGGTTATCTCGCTTTGGGACGGCACAAAAAATGGCGGTGCCTTTCGCTTCGTTTTGGCATCCGGACTGACCGCGCTTTTTAGTAAACTGCCGACCTTTCCGGAGATCAACGGGATCGCGCTAAACCAGTTGTTGACATGCGTTCCGTCGGCAACTTTTTCGATCTGCGGAAGATACATTTCGCTGACGGTGTTAAGGTGATCAAAGCACTGAGCAATACTCCATTCTACGGAGCTCGGTTTAGTATTCAGCTGCTCCTTTGAAAGACCGCCGAACGTTTCCCGTGCTTCTTCCGAGATGCTTTTTGCATTGGCGATCAAATTATCGACTTCGCTGCTCATTCTCAAACTCCCTGGATTCCAGAATTCTTTTAGCCTGACCAAAATGACGCCGTTCGTGGACGACCAGAATTTCAAAAGCATCGATCAACCTCAGATTTACCGCGGGGCCAACCGGCTCTGAAACCTTTATCTTTTTGTATTCCGTTGCTCTCGTTTTATCGAGCAATTCTATAAACCGGGTCTGATTCTTTTCAAAATCCTTCAGAACTTTTTCCGATACCTCACTGTATGAAGGTTCGAACATTTTAAGTGTCCTGACTTTCCACTTCCACTCCGGACTCAAGACTTTTTTCATAACGAAGCCAATAAGATCCGGTACAAGCGGAACCGCACTGTATAAATTATTCCGATGCGTCCCGTCTGCTACTTTTTCAATATTCTTAAAATACAGATCGTTTGTAACGATCAAATGCTCCAGACACTGCGCGATACTCCAGCTGTTTTTATCCGGTTTCCAGTTTAGCTGTGAATGTGAAAGACCGCCGAATACTTCTGCAACCTCGCGGTTTATCTCGCGAATATTTGAGATCAGGCCGTCAATTTCATCGCTCATTGATCTTTCGGCAGAAACAAATTTTTTATACTTTCTTCTGCGCTTATTTTATAGATTTGCCCGTTCTTCTATTTGCCCTTAAAATCACCGTCCCTTCGTTCCAGAAAAGACTGTACTCCTTCCTTTGCATCTTCGCTTTCAAACAGTTTCAGGATCTGCGGCTGAAGATCTTTTTTAGCGGCTTCAAATCCTTCGTTTTGCATTTTTCTCGCAGATTTTATCGTCGCATAAACTCCGAGCGGAGCCTGCCGGGCGATCGTTTCGGCGATCTCGAAAGCGCGGTCCAAAAGCTTTTCATTCGCGACAACTTCCTGCGCAAAACCGATCCTCAGTGCTTCGCGGGCGTCAAATTCATCGCCCGTTAAAAGCCAGCGCATCGCATTTCCCCAACCCGTCCGTTCGGGAAACCGCAGGGTCGCGCCGCCGAAAGGAAAGATTCCGCGTTTTATTTCGATCTGTGCAAACGACGCGTCTTCGGCTGCGATGCAAATATCCGCCGCGAGGATCAATTCGATCCCGATCGTCAGACATTTTCCGTTGACCGCGACGACAAGAGGCTTTGTCCTCTGGGTTTGAAGACCGAGAGGATCTGCGTAATCTTCGTCAAACTTTAAGACGCCATTGCTTTCAGCAACCGCCGGTGCGACATTTGCGAGATCGAGTCCGGCCGTAAACATCGTGCCGTGCGCAAAAAGGACTCCGCAGCGGAGGTGCTCCGAAGTTTCAAGTTTTGTATATGCTGCCGAAAGTTCACCGAGCATCTGAACATCGAAAGCGTTCCGCTTTTCGGGACGGTTTAGCCCGATGAGCAAAACGTGCCCGCGTTCTTCGACGGTGATCTTTGATTCTTCGGATCGTGTTGTCATAGATTGGTAAGAAGTTTAACCGCAAAGGTCGCGAAGGCCGCAAAGTAAGAAAGAACCTTTTTTCAATTTTCTTCTTCGCGCTCTTTGCGACCTTTGCTGTTAAACCGTTTTTTCGCCATTCGGCTCATTGGGCGGGGACAAGCCGCCGCCCCAACAAACCTTCGCGTCCTTTGCGGTAAAACCCTTTTTTAGTTTCTCAAAGGCTTACCCGTCTTGAGCATTGCCGCGATCCGCTGCTGCGTTTTCGGTTCACCGCACAAAGACAAAAATGCTTCCCTTTCGAGATCGATCAGGTGCTGCTCGGAAACGTACGACGTATGATTCAGATCTCCGCCGCACATAACCTTCGCGAGTTTCTTTCCGATCAGCTGATCGTGTTCGGAGATAAAACCGCCTTTCAGCATCATGTGAAGCGAGAGTTTGATCGCTGCCTGTCCCTGTTCGCCGAGCGCGAGAATGTCCGTCCTTTCAACAGGCTGGACATAACCCGATGCGACCAGATTCAAGACTTCCTGTTTTGCATCGGCGATCAACCGGTTTCCGTTCATCGAGATCGAATCCGAAGGTCTCAAGATCCCCCAATCCTGCGCTTCCTGCGCGGATGTCGCGACCTTGCCCATCCCGATCATTTCAAACGTACTCTTTAAGAACGCGAGCGGATCGGCATCCGGCGTCGCCTTTGCGCGGTCCATCGCGCGCATCGTCATCTCTTTTGTACCGCAGCCGGCCGGGATCAGACCGACGCCTACTTCAACGAGTCCGATATACGTTTCAGCAGCTGCGCGAACTTTGTCGCCGTGGATCGTCGTTTCACATCCGCCGCCGAAAGCCATCCCGTATGGTGCCGTAACGACGGGCTTTGGCGAATAGCGAATTCGCATCACCGTCTTCTGGAATTGGGCGATCATAATATTTATGTCGTCCCATTCTTCCTCCTGGGCGGCAAGCAGAAGCATCATGATATTTGCGCCGGCCGAAAAATTTCCGCCCTGGTTTCCGATCACGAGGCCGTCAAAGTTCTTCTCAACTTCGTCAAAAGCGAAGTTCATCATTTGAACGGTGTCGCCTCCGATCGAATTCATTTTTGAATGAAACTCGAGACACGCAACGCCGTCTCCGAGATCGATCAAAGAAGCACCGGCATTTGTTTTCACAACGCCGTTTGTTTCTTTCACCGTGTCGAGAATTATCACGCCGTCCTGCGCGGCGATCTCTTTGTATCCGCCGCCGACAAGATCATAATAGAATTTCTTTCCGTCTTCTTTTTTGTAGAAAGTTTCCGCCCCGCTTTCGAGCATTTTTTGAACGCTTTCCGGAACATCTTCGCCGGCTTCCTTCATCTGTGCGACCGATTCTTTCACGCCGATCGCATCCCACGCCTCAAATACGCCGACGTCCCAGCCGAATCCCCATTTGATCGCGTTGTCGATCTCGACGATCGTGTCTGCGATCTCGGGGATCCTGTTTGCTGCATAACGTGAAACGCGGCCGGAAGTTTTTCTCAAAAACTCGCCGACCTTATCATCGCTCCAATAGAGCTTCTTGATGCGTTTTGCTTCATCGCTGATCTGCTTGCCTTCTTCAAGACTCGCAAATTTTGTTTTCTCCTGCGGTTTGTATTCGAATGTATCAAGATCGAGTTCCAGGATCACGCGGTTTCCTTCAGCATCCGTTGATTTTTTGAAAAATCCTCCGCCGGTTTTATCGCCGAGGATATTCTTCTCGAGCATCGTTTCGATAAGCGGCGGCATTTTGAATATGTCGCGGTCTTCATCATCGGGAATTGCCGGATATAGATTTCGCGTAACGTGCGCAGTTACATCGAGCCCGACGAGATCGGAAGTTCGAAACGTCGCGCTTTTTGCGTGTCCGATCGCTTTGCCGGTGATCTGGTCAACTTCCGTCGGCGTCAAACCCATTTCGATCATCGTGTGGATCGTTACCATCATTCCAAAAACGCCGATCCTGTTTGCGATAAAATTCGGCCGGTCTTTTGCGGGCACGACGCCTTTGCCAAGACGGCGATCCATGAATCCGTGGATCTTGCAGGCTACTTCGCCGTTTGTCCACTCGGTCGGGATCACCTCGACGAGCTTCATATAGCGCGGCGGATTAAAGAAGTGCGTACCTAGAAAGTGTGATTTAAAGTCGTCTGAAAACGGCTCGGCGATCTCGCTGATCGGGATGCCGCTTGTGTTCGAACAGATGATCGAACCGGGTTTGCGGTGCTTTTCAACTTCGGAAAAGATCTTGTGTTTGATATCGAGTCTTTCAACGACGGCTTCGATAACAAGATCGCAGTCTTTGAGTTTTTCCATGTCGTCGGTAAAATTCCCGAGCTCAATAAGATTCGCATTTCCCTGACGCATAAACGGCGCCGGTTTTAATTTCTTCGCCGCTTCAAACATCTGTTTTACAAGCTGATCATTATCCTTTGCATCTTCTTCCTGCGGTGCGATGTCCAAAAGAAGCGTCGGAATTCCGGCATTTGTAAGATGTGCAGCGATCGCCGCGCCCATGGTTCCCGCTCCCAAAACAGCGGCCTTTTCGACTTTTAACATAGATCTCCTTCGATACTCTTAACTTAAATTTGTTTGTGAGCATTATAATGAATGGTCATTCATTCAGCAAGATTGGAATTTAAATCAGTACCGCGAACGATAGTGAGCAGCCTCAATCAAATTCGAGATGAAAAATGATTACGGTGCTCACTGTCGTTCGCGGTACTGATTTCGCAGATCGGGAAATCTGTTTATCTATCAGGTTTTTTTTCGGATCTAAATAGGCGTCGAGCGGTTGTTCAGCGTATAGAAAACCTGATAAGTAAGCTTCGGATATTTGCTCTTTAGATAATGATAGCTGCTCGTTATTTTCCCGCCGCCGCCTGATGGGTTGTAGATCGTGATCGTTGTTGCGCGGGGTTCGCCGCTTCCGCGCGCGCCGATCATCAAAACGAGATGACTGTCTTCAGGATTTGAAGCTGTCATGTTTGAATTGACGCCTTTGACGTTCAGCATCAGTCTTCCGTATCTGTAGAGTTCGGTGACAAGCTGAAGACAACTGAAGTGCTCGGCCTTGATCATCGTCATATCGTGATAATCGGCAAACTTCTTCATATTCTCGTGCGAATTTCCGATACCGCCGACGATGCCGCTTGGCTGCGTCTCAAAATCCACGCCGGGTGTCTTCGGCAGCGGCGATCCTCTTTTAAGAAGCATCGCAGCTGATGCCGCCCAGCAGCGATACGGATCCGGCGCTCTGACAAGCGTCGAAGGAATATCAAAATAGTTAAACTTTTCTGTTTCGAGCAATGCTGCCCAGGTCAAAGGTCCGACGATCCCGTCCCTGTAAAGATATTTTGCGTGCTGAAAATCTTCTACGGCTTCTTTTGTATAGGTTCCGAAATCCTTGTCTTCTTCGAGCGTTAGTGCGTCTTCGCCGTCAACGCTGATCAGCCACTTGTTTAATAGTTTCTGCAGCTCTTCAACGTGATTTCCTTTTGCTCCTTTTGCCAATAACGGTCTGCTCATTCTCGTTCTCCCTTAAATGTGTCTCCAAGTCGTGTTGCTTTTAACCGACGCAGAAATACAGATCCATTTGCCGAAGCGCATAAACCGGAAAACGGAAAAACTACCTGTGACGCTGTATTTCCCTGATACTCCGGTTTTTTTTGACGAATTGGTAGTTGATCGGGAAACTACTTATTGGATTTGAAAAGACTCAAAAATCAGTACCGCGAACGACAGTGAGCAGCATGGTCTAATTTCAGCTTCTAAATGATTTAGCAGCTCACTGACGTTCGCGGTACTGAGTTTTTAGATCATAGGTATTCGCAATGTGAGTTTGCGGGAAGCGGCAGCTGCTTAAGAATTTTTCTTCAAAAAATCGTTAAACTTAGGAGGTTTGTAGTAAGCCGTGACGCGTGCTTTGTGAGTTCCGTTTGAGTTGAAGATCATCAGCGTCGGAACTCCGCCGATCTTTTGTCCGCCTGAAGCTTTTTGAAATACTTTCATCGCTTCCGGAGATCGGTCGACATCGATATTTACGACTTCAAAATCAGTAAGCGTTTTTCTTACCTCGCGGTCTTTCATCGTTATCTGATTAAACTTCCGGCAGTAACCGCACCAGGCGGCATCAAAGATGACGAGAACCTTTTTGCCGTTTTCATTCGCCGTCCTGAAGGTGCTTACAACTTCCGGGTTCTTTTCCTTTAGCGATTCAAGTTCTATGCCGCCGCCTGCTATTTTCTGGATAAATGGTCCGCAGCCTGTCAGGAAAGCCATTGTGAGGACAAGAACGGCCGTGATCAAAAATGGGTATTGTTTGTATTTCATAAAAAGCGGTCTGTTTTTATCTCTAACGCAGACCCGTCCGGAGTTGTTCAAATTGATAATTGTATAACGGCTTTGATTTAGTGATCAGTTTTCCGATGTGGCGATGACTAAATAGTTTGCACCGGGAATCGGTACGGGATTGTGAAACGGAAATCTTTACATAAGATCCAACCGGTGAGATCTTCCGATCTTCACGGCCGTTTCATAATCGACGCCCGAATCTTCGGCAAAATCCGGCCATTTTGAAACCGCCGACTGTACCTCTTTGAGGATCTCTTCTGCGCGTCCGCGTTTCATCGAAACGGTTTTTGCACAGGTTTTGAAGTCTTCAAGTTCAAAATCATCCCGCTTTCCGTTTAATTTCATCTGGTGTCTGCTTGTCCAGATGCCGTTTGGGTTATGGCTGTAAGTCATGTCAAAAGCCGGCGAAAGCGACCAGTTTCCGGCTTTGTCCATGAGGAAGGCGATATTTTTGACGTGATCATCCTGATTTCGGGCGACGATATTAAATGTCATCCGGCGAAATTGTTCTTCAATGCTTTGCATCGGCATTCCGAGCATCCTGATCGTTCTCAGCGCCTGTTCATAGGAATGTGCTCCTGCCTGGTTGAAATCAAGATGAGCCAGACCTGAGAAAGTCTGCATGTGAATTTTCTCGCCGTTGTCCGTCCGGTCAAAACGCTTTGTCATAAAGTGGTTGCGGCTGTTTTCGGAAAGCAAACGGCATTCGCTCATCTTTATTCCGGCGGCGGTTGCCATTTTGTAGTAGGCATATTCGATCAGTCCGGAACCCGCCGGATCTTCGAGTTCTTTATCTTTGTTCCCCGAAACGCCGTCGAATTTAAGCAGCCAATATGAAAAACCGGAACCCGCGTCAATCTGTCCAGAGCGGACTTCTTCGGTATCGGGATTCCAGGCAATGATCGCCTTTGCTCTCGCCCCGCCTGCGGATGTTCCGACACGAAGAATTTCCTGAAGAGAATTTTCCCGCTCGCTTAAATTAAAAGAACCATGAAAATTCTCTCTTGATGTGAGAATTTCACGGGCAAGTTTTACGAGAGAATCTATATCTATCTCGTTTGCTTTTGCGGGATTTGGCCCGGTCGAAGGGACATATTCGAGCGCTCCCATTCCCCGCGCACCGGTATAGCAAAGGCGCTCTACGGGATTAAAGCCGGCAGGATTCCGGCCTTCTTTTGCAAGCCAGGCATTGATCAGAGCATTTCCAAAACCATCGGGAAGAGAATCTGCGAGCATTCCGGGAAGACCGTGAAACGTTTCAAACGCGAGCGACGGAAACGAATATATTTTTGACGAAAGCGGCATCTCAAGCGGAGAGACCTCGATGCCGCTTTTGGTAAATTCTGCTTCGTATTCGAAATTTGCTTTGTTTTCTTCGGCGTTCCAGCTGACAGCACCGATCATCCGTCCCCACAGGTTGACACGTGCGATCGTCATTCGTTTTCACCCCATGACCAGGGGATCTCCTCTTTCGATTGATTTGAAACGGAAGAAGCGCGCTTTCGTTTTTTGCCCTGCCTTTTTAGCTGCTGAACCGGACTTACGGCAGGCTGCGGGATAAGTGCTTCTAAGTTTTTTGTCAATCCGAGTGCTCTCAGGATCCTGATCAGACTCGTCGCCTGAATGGTTTGTCCGTTTTCGGCTCTTTGCAGTGTGCGTTCCGATACACCGGCCTCCGTAGCAAGGGAACTCTGAGTCTGATTTTCATTTAACCGGTAGCGCGCAATGCGTTCGCCGATTTCCTTTAGTATCGCTTCGTCCGAATGTGAATCATCGATCTTCATAATATGCCATATATGACGTCTAAACGCTTGAATGATCCCGAATCTGCCATATTTGGCGTATTATATCAAATCTAATACTTTTATTACACGTAAAACATGACGTATTAATTCGCAAGTGACGCGTAATACGTCATATACGTCGACTTACAGTAGCTTCAAGACCCGATCAGATCGGACCCGAATTGAGTGACATCACCGGAAACGGTCAATTACCGTTACACCTGTCCTTTCAAACTTATCCATATTTGTCAGCACTTCGATCGACTCCTCAAGCGTTACAGTGTTTCCCACCAGTTTTTCAGGCTCAAGTTTTTTCTGACTTATGAGGTCAAACATTTCCGGATATTTGTGAGCCTGCATTCCGTGGCTTCCATAGATCTCAAGCTCGCTGGCAATAACGAGATTCATCGGGATCGCTGTATTTTTGTCTTCGGCTTCGAGAAGTCCGACCTGAACATGACGCCCGCGTTTGGCGAGCGACGATATTGAATCAATTGTAACCCGGGGATTTCCGAGTGCTTCGATCGAAACATTCGTACCCCCGCCTGTAATTTCCTTAACGGCTTCGGTCACCTGTCTGTTCTTTGCATTGACCACTTGGTCAGCGCCGATCGATCGGGCAAATTCGAGTTTGTCATCAGCGATATCGACCGCGACGATTTTTGCACCAAACGCTTTGGCGATCATGATCGCCGAAAGTCCTACGCCTCCGCAGCCGTGAACCGCTACCCATTCTTCTTCTTTGACCCTTGCCTGATGAACAACCGCCCGAAACGACGTGATAAAACGGCATCCAAGACTCGCCGCTTCGACAAAACCGATCTCATCAGGCAGCCTGACAAGATTCTCATCGGCATAATCGATCGCGACAAATTCCGCAAATGCACCCCACGCCGTAAACCCGGGCTGAAACTGATGATCGCAGATCTGCTGGTTGCCGCTTGCGCATTGCGGACAGCTGCCGCAACCGCCAACAAACGGGACCGTAACGCGGTCACCCTGTTTCCGGTTTCTGACACCGGCACCCGTCTCTTCAATGATGCCCGAAAGCTCATGCCCGGGAATGTGCGGGAGAACTATGTCAGGATCATTTCCCATCCAGCCGTGCCAATCGCTTCTGCAAATACCGCACGCTTCAACCTTTATTACCGCACCGTTTTCACCGGGCGCAGGATCAGGTACTTCGCGAAGCTCCGGCTGCTCTTTGAATTTCTCGTAAATTACGGCTCTCATACTGCTAATTCTTAATAAAACCCGAGGAGAATTCAATCCGGGAACATGTCCTGCAGACTGCCTTTTGGAAAAACCATTGACCGGACGAATGCGGCCTATGCAATGACCGAAAGCCGATTAGGATCGCGGAAGCACAGTAAACGGCCTTCCGGAAAAATTGACAATCCTGCAAATACCACATAGTTTATAAGCTGCCTAATTAACAATATAAGGAGGACTAATGTCAGTTCGAGCCAATGTACTGATCGCCGGGTTGCTGAGCGCAGTGATCATACTCTTCAACGCAAACGAAACAACCGCTCAAAAACCGCTGTCTAAAGTAAAAAACGTCTCCGGTGCAGTTGAACAAACGCGTCTCGTAAAAACGATGGAAAAAGGCGATGCGCTTTGGAGAAACGGCGAAGTTGAAAAAGCAGTATCTATCTACGAAAAACTCGCAACATCGAACAGCAAAAACGCGCTCGTTCTGAACACGCTCGGCGGTCTTTATGTATTCCAGGAAAGATACGAAGAAGCAGCGGTTTACTTTTTGAAAGCTCTCGAATTGGAGCCGGATTTTGCGACCGCAAATTTCAATCTGAGTGTGGCCTATTTTCATTTGAAACAATTCGGAAAGTCGCTTCCTCCTGCAGAACACGCCGCAAAATTAAAACCGGAAAACCTCAAGATCCAGACACATCTTTGTGAATTAAGAGCAACGATCGCCAAAGACAAGAAGGCAATCAGATGTTTTGAATCGCTCGAAAAGCGCTTTGAACCGAAACCGAGAACACGAGTTTCATTTGCACTGCTTTTAATGAAAACCGACAACGCCGATAAAGCGATCACTTTGCTTGAGGAAACAAGTAAGACATTCCCGGATAATCCTACGGTTCACAATGTCCTCGGAATGGCATATATGAAGAAAAACAGGATCGAAAATGCGATAAGGCAATTTCGCTGGGCGATCGAGCTCGATCCGAAACTATCTTATACACGTTTCAATCTTGCCTTTGCATTTCTGCTGGACAGAAATAAAAAGGCGGCGCTTGAGCAATATCAATTGCTGAAGAAACTCGATACGCGTCTGGCAAAAAGATTTTATAAGATACTGTATAGCGACAAGGTCGTGTTTGTGGAAGATAATTTTGCTCCGGACAAGACGTAATTCCGCCGGTCCCGGTTTTCTACCGTTAAATTGTGATCAAATAAAAAAGAGGCTGTCTGAAAAGCGTAGCGCCGTCGTCCCGACGGCTGTCGTGAGAGCGTCTCGCTCTCATGCGGCTTAACGATTTGCCGCATTGGCGGCGGCAAGATGCCGCAGCCACAGCCACCGAGACGGTGGCGCTACGCTTTTCAGACAGCCTCTTCACTCAGTTAGCCGCATTTCCGCACGCTATTTTCGCTTTACAACCGAGATCGTGATCTCTGCCGGATACTGCGCGGAATGGTGAATCGCGTTGTTTGCGACGACGCCTTTTGTTTCGTCGTAATTCCTGCCGCCGGTATTCAGATTGCGGTCAAACCTCGGGAAATTACTGCTCGAGATCTCGATCCTGATCCGGTGTCCGGGCGCGAAATAGTTGCTCGTTACCATCGGCTGAAATTTCACTTTATAGACCTTGCTCTTTTCCATCCAAACTTCCGGTTTGTCATACCCGTCACGATATCTCATGCGCTGGATCGTTTCATCAAGATTGTAGGCACGGCCCTGTTCATCAACATCGATCAGTTTGACGGTAAAATCAGTGTCCTTCGCATCTGACGAAACATAAAGCGTGACGTCGATATTTCCCGTGAGTTCGATCCCCTCTTTGAGCACATCCGTGCTGTAAACGAGAATGTCGTCGCGCTCTTCCATCTTGCTTTGATCAAACGAACCGCCTCTTACAGCATTTCCCGTGCAGCAGACATTTCCGCCGTATGACGGTACCGGATCCATCGGATCGTAGATAAACTTGTCCGGCGAATCTGCTGAAGGCGGGGATAAAACGAGTTTACCATCGGTCGGTGATGTGTTCGCCTTGCCGCTGCTTGCGAGATAAAACTTCACCGGCGAAGCATCTTTCGGCGGAAATTCGTCGGCGGTCTGCCACTTGTTGCTTCCCATCGTGAAGTAACGCACTTTCGGCATTTTCAGTGCATCATTGTCTTCACCCTTCAGGAAATGATCGAACCAGCCGTATGTCAATTCACCGTAATCAAGCCGTGCATCGCCCATACTTCTTTCTCCAACGACCGTATTCTCTGTAGCACGTGTGTATCCGCAATGGAGCGTAGGAGCAATGACAAGATACTGCTTGTCAGCAATATCCGGATCGGCGGTTTTTCGCACGTGATTGTATGCCGCAATGTTCGGTCCAATTGAAACGTCATACCACGATGCGAACCAGAATGCCGGAATATTGACCCTCATGTTGTCATGCCACAGTCCGCCCTTATACCAGGCCGGATCGTTCGGGGTTCTCTTGATCATCGCCCCGCCCGTATCGACCGGCATTTCGTCGGCGAAGATCCCGTTCGGTCCGTCAACCGCTTTGATAATGTCCATTGTCGGAAGATGCCGCAACGCTTTTGACCAGTCAACCGAAGGCGCCTGCTGCGCCAGATCGAACGATCTTGAGACACGTATCAGATCTTCCTGAGAGGTGTTTGCCGGAAACATCGGACGCACCTGATTTTGCTGCGAAGAAAGCCAGGCGATAAAGAGCATTTGAACGGCGCCGCCGCGGTACCAGTTTCCCTGCTCATAGTACGGACCGACACGGCCGATTCCCGCTCCGTAACCCTGCATGATCATCGTCGTAAATGCCGGATTTCCAAGAGAAGCGACCGCGGGCTGCCATTCTGCCGTTGACGAACAGCCGATCGTGCCGACCTTTTTATTTGACCATGGCTGCGATGACATCCATTTGATCGCATCATCACCGTCCGAGATCGGTGCACCGAGAATGTCGTAATTTCCTTCAGAGAAAAAATGACCGCGTTCGTTCATCACAACGTACGCATAGCCGCGTTTTACGGCTTCAAGGATCGTCGTCATATCGCGCGGTGCACCTAATCTGACATCCCAGAAATTAAAGTTGTAAGGGGTTCGGGAAAAAATTATCGGGTATTTTTTAGATGTGTCTTTCGGACGGTAAATATCCGCCGCCATTCTTTTTCCGTCTCTCATCGGAACCATCACTTTTCGGTCAACGATCGCAATATCCTGCAGCTCCTTTTCGATCCGGTTTCTTTTGGCGATCAGCTCGGCATTGTCGTCATTTCTGTTTTGCGTAAAAACGCAGGCTGCCATCACCGTAAAGATCGCAAACCCAAGCAATAATTTCCTCATCTGGTTCCTCCCGTTTTCCGGCACGGATCCGCGATATCGCAGGATATGCCTCAAGACTTTCGGTTTATTTTTTAGTAAGTGATGCGTTTGAAAAATTTATAATATCGAACCGTGTATCCGGGGAGCAAATGAAACTAAGATCAAAAGCTCTGCAGTTTAAAATGTGGAAGCTGTCTGAAAACAGTAACGCCGTCGTCCCGACGGCTGTCATGAGAGCGTCTCGCTCTCATGCGGCTTAACGATTTGCCGCATTGGCGGCGGCAAGATGCCGCAGCCACAGCCACCGAGACGGTGGCGTTACTGTTTTCAGACAGCCTCTCTTTATTCAAACCATATCTTCTGTTTTGATAAATCCGGCAGCTATGTGATCGGTTTCGATATGTTCCCGAATGTATAAAACACCTGATAGCTCAGTTTTGGAAACCGCGCCTTTAACTGATGATAACTCGCAGTGACAACCCGTCCGCCGGAATAACCTCCTGTGGGATTGTAGATCGTGATAGCAGTTCCGTTCGGCTGACCGTTTCCGCGGGCGCCGACGAGGTTTACAAAATGACCGTCATCGGCTCTTCCCGGCTGCATGTTTGGATTTATGCCCCGAATATTCAGCATCAAACGGCCAAACTGATCAAGCAGATTTACAAGCTGAAGACAGGTAAGCGCATCGGCTTTCAGCATTTGCAGATTGTGCGCGAGTGCGAATCTCTGCATATTCTCATGCGAATTTTCGATGCTTCCCGTCTGTCCGCTATGAAGCGTATTAAACTGAACGCCGGGAGGCCGTTTCGTATTTGCCCTTTCCTGTTTAAGAACCATGGCCGTGGCGCCGGCCCAGCATTGATGTTCGTTCGGTGCGTTTACAAATGGTTTAGGCAGATCAAAACAGTTGAACATTTCGAGTCCGAGCAGCGCTGACCAGGTAGACTCACCCACTCTTCCGTCGCTTGGGAGAAAGTTTGAAACCTGATAGCTTCTGACGGCCTCGAGCGTGTTTGAACCGAATTCGCCGTCGGGTTCCACGAAGCGCTTTTCGTGGTTTCCGTCAACACGCAGTATCCATTCGTTCAAAAGCTCCTGAAGCTCCTTTACGTCTTCACCTTCAGAGTCTTTCTCTAAAAGCCGTCGATCTGAATTGTTTTCCTTTGTAATGATTTTAATCCCGCCTTTATCTGGAATTGTAAATTTGAACTTTTACCGAAGACGCTCGCAATGTAGACTTTTGCTCTTATCGCAAATACACATTTCTTCTTCAGGATGATTTTGCAGCAAGAACCTTTAAATGATCGCGTTCAAAGATCTCATTTGGAAGACCTTCGGGAAAGGTCATTTCAAGAACTTCGATAGTGATCTTTGAGTTATAAATATGATTGGTGATCAAAGTTTTGGCTACGAATTTTCGTGCCGCAATTTCGCGTGTTTCGGTAATTTGAAAAGTACGGATCTCTTTGCCGTCCGAATTATACAAATGGAGTTCGCGGGGAAGATAATCATCGGCCGAAAAAACTGAGACGATGCGGCTGATCACCGAAGAAGCTTTTGGTTTCAGGGTGCTTTCAAGCTCGAATACCTTTTGTCCGCCGACCTCTTTTTCCTCAATGAGTTTTGTTTTGTACTTGTCCCATTCCCCGAGGAGTTCCTGCGATGTCAGTCCGCCGAAAAACATTTTGTTTGTGCCGCTTTCGCGAAACTGATCGCGCGAAGAGATATAGTTTACGTTTACGGTCTCTTTACCTTTGTTCTCTATGGTCAGCGTCGCGATATTCTCATCTTCTGCAGGTTCGACGATATGCGTCAGGGTTCGGGTTTCGTCATCAATCTGTTTGCGGGCGGTTTCAAGCACATATACTTCTTTCTTTCCGTCATCATTCTCAACCGTCAAACGGACGCGGCTTTTCCGATATGGCGAGGAGTTCCGTTTCAGGTATTCGGCCATTATTTCTTCGCCGCGGTTTTCTGTTTTTGTTTCCGCAGGCACTTCCGGATCATCGACGGCGGTTGGACTATTTCCGCAGCCTGAAACAAAAACCAAAGCGGTTAAGAATACAGCAAATACAGCCCTTAAAACCGTGGTTGAAAACTCTTTTAAATACATAACTGCGTGTTAGTTTAATCGGTCAGTTTAAATATCCGAAATCCGTCAGCCTCGCATTCTCTTTTCGATCTCACTTTCCGGCAAATACCGTTTTTGCGGATGTCTTCGGGAAAATAGGTGGTTGATGCATCACTATGGCGCAAAACCGGCTGAGATAATTTTGTGGGAAGCGGCTTTCTACCGATACCCAGATTCCATGAGCGGTTTCTTGCAACGATCATGTACGAAGCGCCGGTTTTAAAAACTTCGTTTCTTTCACCCGGCGGCTCCGATTTAAATATCACTGCCAAAATATCTTTGTTTGCTGAGAGAGCCGCGTCGGAAAATACCTTGTTGAAAGTATCGTATTCTTTTTTTAATGCAGAGAGATCTTCACCGCGATCCCTGGTATAAAAGCGAATAAATCTGGGCAGGTCATAATATACGTGGGCGTCGACCCCGTCAAAAAGAATTTCGGTCATTTTTTCGTATTTCGCTTCTGGCTCCATCGATCGCTCAAAATTTGCCGCCCCCGAATAATATTTTTTCCAGTGGTCTTCAACAGCGTCGGGTCCGCCATTTTCATAGAGATCACGGTTGTGCTGATAAGCATCGTAAAAACTGATGATCATTTCCAGTTTTTCGACGGGGAGATCAGAACGGCCGCTGAGGACCTTTTCAAACTCGAGTTTTGTTGTATAGAAATAGATTGTCGGGAAAAGTTCTGCGGGATCGCCGCTTTTTATGAATTTACTCCGCGAATTGCCCAGCTTCCCGAGTATTGATGAAACCTGTCCGGCTTTTCGAAGTCGGTTCTCAAAATCACCCTGATCAAAGAAGGGATCGGCATTTTCCGGACTGCACGATCGGCTGCAGGAATTCCACAAAACATCTCTTGTGCCCAGTGATTCACTGCTGATCCCGATATTTCTTTCACCGCAGCTTAGTAATGAGATCGCGACTGCGGCAAGCAAAAGTGCCCCAAGGATTTTATCTGTCTGATACTTGTTGCCGCTCACCGTTATTATTTCGCAGTTATTATTTCGTATCGGGAATTTTCGGGCCCAGATGTTCATAGGCGAAAAACCATTCCTCACCGCGTCTTAGAAACACGCCCGCTCCCAGAAATTTACCCTTAAGATCCGTGGAACCTAGTTTTCCCTCAACAATAAATTTTCCTGTAACGAGAGCAGAATTATCGAGCAGCTTGATATCCAAGTCTTCGATCTCGACCGAGCTGAACCTGATCTCACCTTTTTTGTAGGCCTCTAAAAATTCCTTTTTCGTTAAAGTGCTCCCGTCTGGCAGGCTTATCGAATAGTCATCGAGCAAATATTTCTCATATTCTTTTGTTTCGCCCCGCTTATCCGCGATCACGAATTTTCGTTGAAGCTGCATGATCTGCTGTAATGCGATCTCCTCGGTAAGCTCAACTTCGGTCGCACTGCCGGTTCTGCATGAAACCACAGACAGAACGAGAATGATCAATAAGAGATATTTCTTCATATTTTTTCGGCAAAGTATATCACAGCGGCCGCTCGGGGTTTTGCAGCACTTTGGCCGCTGTTAATTTTGACAAATGCGGGTTTCTCGAATAACTTAGCAATAATTTTTGACGCGATCCCTGCAACACGTTTTTGCGATGGACGACACCCCGATAATCCGGTTCGAGGCGGTAACAAGAAAATACGGCGGCGCCCGTGATATCGCGGCGCTTGATGATGTTTCTTTTGAGATCGCGCGCGGCGAATCCGTAGCCGTCATGGGACCCTCCGGATCCGGTAAATCAACTCTCCTCAATTTGATGTGCGGTCTGGATTCACCTTCCTCAGGCAGTATCTTCCTGGACAATACTAATCTTTCCGAGACAGACGATGACGAACGGACCCGGATCAGGCGCAGGAAAGTCGGGATGATATTTCAAACTTTCAACCTGCTCCCGACGCTTTCCGCTCTTGAAAATGTCGGACTAACTTTAAGACTCCAGGGCATCGGAAAAAAAGAAAGCGATCTGCGTGCACAGGAAATGCTGGCGGGTGTCGGACTCGAAGACAGAAAAGACCATCTTCCGGATGAGATGTCCGGCGGCGAAAGACAGCGGGTGGCGATCGCGCGCGCCCTGGTTTTTGATCCGCCGCTTCTGCTTGCAGATGAACCGACGGGAAATCTCGATTCAAAGAGCGGTGAGAGTATTCTGATCAGACTTAAAGAACTTCACAAAAAACTCAATACAACGGTCGTTCTCGTCACGCACGATGATTTTGCCGCAGGTTTTTGCGAGCGGAAGATCACGCTGCAAGACGGAAAGATCGCCGGCGACAGCGGCTGACCGACAGTTTAATTTACTAAAGCAAGGAGAATTTGTGGTAGGTGCGCTAATTTTGGTTTCACTGCGGCAATGGCAGAACCATAAGCTGCGCCTTGCGTTAACGCTTCTCGGTGTTTCGATCGGGATCGGCGCGTTTTTTGCCGTCATCACCGCCAATCTGACGTTAACAGATTCGCTTCAAAATACGGTTGAAAAACTTGCCGGAAAATCCACTCTCCAGATCACGGCAGGCGAAACCGGTTTTTCCGAAGAGTATCTCGAAACCATAAGATCCGACCCGAATATAAAGATTGCCGAACCGGTGATCGAAACGATCGCAAAAACCTCAAAAAACGAAAATATATTGATAATCGGTCTCGATACCGCGAGCGATCTCGAACTCCATTCACAGATCGTCGCGGAGCAGGATGTCTCGATCAGTAATCCGATGGCTTTTATCAATAAGCCTGATTCGATCGCCGTTTCACGGAGTTTTGCCGACAGGAATGGTGTTAAAGAAAACGACGTACTCGAAGTTTTTGTCAGCGAAGAAAAAAAGAAGTTTGTTGTTCGCGGCTTTTTTAAACCGAGCGGAGCTGCCGATATTTTTGGCGGCAACATCGCCGTTCTCGATGTTTATGCAGCCCGCGATGTTTTCGGACGAGGAAAGGTATTTGACCGGATCGACATCATGACCCGGCCGGGTGTGCCGGTGGAGGAAGTACAAACGAGCCTGCGGGAAAAACTTCCGGAAGGCATCAGGATAGAACGCCCGTCAAGCCGCGGAAAGGGACTCGAAAACTCGGTTTCTTCGATCAGTTTCGGAATGTCGCTGATGAGCTTTCTCGCGCTGACGATCGGAGTTTTTATAATTTTTAATTGCTTCTATATAAATGTAAATCAGCGCTGGAAAGAGATCGGGGTTCTTCGCGCTCTTGGCGTCGAGAGCGGGCAGATAACTTTGATGTTTCTCGGGGAAGCCGTGATCCTCGGGCTTTTCGGTTCTTTGCTAGGTATCGCATCCGGATATTTTCTGGCGATCGGAGCAACGGAGGTTATGAGTACGGTAACGCAATCGACATACGGACTCGTTACATCAACTTCGCTTCCAACGCTTCGACTTGATTACATTTTATATGCACTCCTGACCGGAATCGTCTCATCGCTGTTTGCCGCATTGGTTCCTGCGCGCGAAGCAGCAAGACTCGATCCGATAGCGGCGCTCAGAAACATCGAAGCGCGAAAAAGCGAGAAGCTTTCCGGCAACCTGCGATTTTTCATCGGGTTGATCTTTGTGCTGATCGCCTTATCATTGACAAGTTTTGTCGATCCGGACATCAACATCGCGATCCAGCTTTCATACTGGTTCTTCCTGATGATCGGAATGGTGATGATGCTGCCGAAATTTATAAGACTTGGCGCGTTTATCCTCAGGCCGCTGATGAGCCGGTTGTTCGGAATCGAAGGTGTCATCGCCGTCGATTCGATGTCGCGTGCACCGCGAAGAACCACGGCTACGGTCGGTGCGCTGATGGTCGGACTCTCATTTGTTTACTCAAACGGAACGATCATTCAAAGTCAAAAGGCCGCACTTACGCGCAATCTGGGCCGGGCCGCAAGCGCGGATATCTTTGTCACGACATCCGATCAGGTTCGTTCGCGCGTTTATCATTTTTCCGAAGAAACTTCGGAAAAGGTCCGTGCGCTCGACGGCGTTTCTTCGATCGGAAACCTGAGGATCACAACGCTGAATTACAGGGGCGATGATGTTGCTGTTCTGGCGCACGATATGGACAGATGGATAACGCAAAATCCCGATATGCTCGATCAGGGCAATGCCGTAAGTGTAAAAAAGGAAATGGAAAACGGCGAAGGTTTTTTTGTGTCGCAAAACTTTAGTTACCGTTTCGGCGTAAAGCTGGGAGATACACTTACTTTAAAAAGTCCGGGCGGTAATATCTCGCGAAAGGTTTTGGGAATTCTCGATTATTACCAGTCGGAATTCGGCACCGTTTTTTTGGAAAGAAACCTCTTTAAGAAATACTGGAACGACGATGCGCTCGATTACATCCTGATCGACCTCAAACCCGGTACCGACCGGGCGAAGTTTAAAGCCGCGCTCGAGAAAACGATCGCCGGCGAGCAGAAGGCTTTTATTTATTCCGAGGAAGAATACCGGGATTGGGTGATGAAACTGATCGACCAGTTTTTTACGCTGAACTATCTGCAGATGGTCATTGCGATATTTGTTGCCGGGTTGGGACTGATCAATACGATGGTGATCTCCGTTGCAGAACGAAAACGAGAGATCGGAGTGATCAGAGCGATCGGCGGATTGCGCCAACAGATCCGGAAAATGATTTTGCTTGAATCGGTTTGTATTTCGGCAGTGGGAATATGCACGGGAATCCTTGCGGGTTCTATAAATGCATATTGTGCGATCCGAATATCGATCGTCGCGATCGCCGGTTTTACGCTGCCTCTGCGGTTTCCTTTTTTCCTTATCGCATTATCGATTCCGGTCGTGCTTCTGGTCGCGCTTTTTTCAGCGTGGGTACCGGCAAAACAAGCTTCGGATCTGGAAGTTGCCGAGGCGATCGACTACGAATAAAAATTTCCGATACAGAAAATATGCTAACTATCAAACAAAAGACGCGATATTCGGTATATGAAACGGCTTTCAGATCCCTTGAATACGGAGCCGGAAAATTTCTCAGCGGCGTCGCCTATTTTTTGCGCGGAAAACCCCTTGATCTCTCCACAACCATTGAACCTCATATGATCTCGTTTCCGCAGGATATTTACGCGCATCAAAATGTTCAAACAGAGTGGTGGTACTACACCGGGCACTGCAAGACCGAATCGGGCAAAAGATTTGGTTTTGAACTGGTCTTCTTTAAACGGCAAACCGACGATGACTTTCTCAGTTTTCTGCCGCTCCGCCTGCTCGCAAATCCGATGTACGCGGCGCATTTTGCGATCACTGACATAGAAAATAAAAAGTTCTATTTCAGAGACCTGAAAAGCTTCAGCTGTCCGCTTGATATTCCGGCTTCGGCAAGCACAACAGCGCTTGAACTTTCGATCGGAGACTGGAAAATTTCGGGCTGCGGTGATTCTCACAAGTTACACGCCTCTATCGGGAATGACATCATTTTCAGAGCGACAGTTCGAAGCACGAAACCGCCGGCGCTGAATGGTCACCGCAGTGCCGATCAGGATGCTGTAAGAAAGGAACGGTCTTCTCATTTTTCATATACGAGGATGCAGATCGACGGCACTCTCAGCGAAAACGGACATTCGCAGAGTTTTTCCGGCTCAGCCTGGATGGACCGCGAGTTCGGCACGTGGTATCAGCGGGACTGGGATTGGTTCAGTATTCAGCTCGAAGACGATTGTGAACTGATGATCTATCAATTCCGGAACAAAGAGAACAAACCGAGCCGCCTGTCACACGGGACCTTTATCGATAGATCCGGAAAGTGTGTCTATCTTGACGCAAAAGATTTTTCGATCGAAATTTTGGGAACTTGGAAAAGCGCAAGGACGGGTACGGAATATCCGAGCGGATGGAATATAAGAGTTGAAAAACTGGGAACCGAGTTGAAGATCATACCTTATCTTGAAGATCAGGAACTGGATACACGTGCTACTACGATGATCGTTTACTGGGAAGGTGCATGCTCGGTAACGGGAAGTCGAAACGATAAAAAGATCAGCGGTTCGGCGTATGCCGAACTCGTCGGCTATGACGGCGAAGATGAAAAACCGACGCTGATCAAATTTCTAAAGGGATTTCTGAAAAAGCAAACCCGGTAAAAACCGGATCTGCTTTTTTAGGATCGTCTTACGGCTATAAAAACACATTTCGAGCTCTATTTTATTTTCTTCGCCGGAGTCTTCTTTCCGTCCTGAAAAAGGATAAAACCCGTAACTTTCCCGCTCCCGTCTTTTTCAAACTGAATATCCGCTTTTACAACCTTTAAGAAAAACAGATCTTCTTTTTCGGCAAACAACTCAAAACGCGGCTGACCGGTAAGCTGGCCAAACAGCTGTCCTTTTTCCCTCGTCACGGTTGCCGTCAAATTCGGAGCGAGTTCATATTCTCCGACATACTTCTCAAGGACATCCTCGCCGAGCGAGATCACGGTCCGCGGCTTTTCGATCTTTCGCAGCGGAACCTCCGGATTGAGAATATGAAAACCTATGTCATCTGCACTCGCCGATCCGTTTGTCACGACAAAAACACCCTTCTTAGCAGCCTGATCGATGCCGGCAAATGCACGGTAGCCGCCCGTGCCGCCGTTGTGCCAGACAATATCCCTTCCGCCCGAAACGCTCGTTATCCAGTTAAAACCTATTCTGAACGGCGGCGTCTCATAAGTTTTTCTGATCTTCCTCGCCTCTGTCAGCGAATCGTCGATCTTTGTTTTTGTAAGTCCCATATTGGCAGATAAGAATTTCGCCATATCAGCGGCGGTCGAACGAAGAGCACCTGCGCCGTCAATCGCCGGAAGATCCCAATTTGAGGTCTGTTTTCCTTCGGCATCGTGTCCGTAAGCCAGATGAGATTTCATCGAAGGCGTAAAGATGATAGCGGAATCGTTCATACCAAGCGGTTTCAGGATTCGCGTTTTTACCAGATCTTCATAACTCATCTTCGCCTGCTGAGCGAGAATATGCCCGAGGAGCCCAACCCCGATATTTGAATATTCAAATTTTGATCCGATCTCGCGCGGAAGTTTTACACGGCCGAGAAACGCATTCAGCTGCTCGATCGTAAAATTCGCATAAGGATTCAGCGGATCCTTCGGAGTAAAATCATCGGTTAAACTCGGAAGCGAAGAGCCGTGAGTTGTAAGATCAAAGAGTGTGATCTCTTTGTCATTAAAGGTCGGTGCTTTGACCGATTCGGGAAGATATTTTGAGATCGGATCATCAAGCTTTACCTCGCCGCGTTTTATCGCCTCGGCAAGCAGGATCCCGGTAAAGACTTTTGTTATCGACCCGATCTCATAGACCGAATTCTTATCGACGGCTTTTGCGCCGGCCGCTTTCGAAACAGTTCCGGTATTGTAAAACCTCACCCCGGATTCATCTACTACCGCCGCCGAGATCGCCGAACCGACCGGTTCCAGCTTCAGTCTCTCCTGAATTATCTTGTCTACATCCTGAGCAACAGCCGCCTTTGATATAACGAGCAGCACGATCAGCAAAAATACCTTTTTCATTCAATTAGCCTCTTTCAGTTTTATTTTATTATGAGTTTTGTCGATAGAAACACGCTTGCAACTATCGGCCTGAGTTTATTGCTTCAAACCGCTGATTTCCTATCCGGTATCTGCGCCAGTCGTTGTAGTCAAAATGCCACCATTCGGCTTCATACACCGCAAAGCCGTCAGATTCCATCGCGTCGCGCAAAAGTTCGCGGTGCCAGCGCTCGAGCGAAGTTCCTCCGGGATAATTCGGATACGAACGGTCGGTCGTTTCATCATACGTTCCGACCATGTCTATCGGTTTCCCCGTCTTCAGATCAAAAAGCGAAAGATCTACCGCCGCACCGCGGTTGTGCCGCGAACCCTGAGCCGGATTTGCAACAAAGATCTTCTTTTCTTCCGGCGTTGCGTCCCAAAATACTCTTGTCACGTACCACGGACGGTACGCATCATGGATCAGCAATCCGTAGCCCTTTTTTCTCAATCGCTGATTTATCCGCGCGACCGCCTCGGCAGCCGGGCGCTGCAAAAATGCCCGCGGCTGCGAATAAAAAACGTTGTCGAATAAATTGTTTGTTGTCGCATAGCGGACATCCAGCCTGATCGTCGGATCGAGCGAAGTCAGTTCGACAAGATCGGTTTCGAGAAACTCTCCTTTCTCAACCGGCGGCGACGCGGCAAGCGCTTCTTCGATCAGATCCTTTACCGGCCGGACAGGATCTATTTTGAGTTGAGCCGATCCTTCGCCGGGGCCGACGCTTCTCCTTTTAAAGGGAACATTCGCTGCGATCATCTCTGTCGCGCGGCCGTTCTTATCTCTTTTAAATACGATCTGTTCTCCGTCGTACAATCCGCGTTTTGGAAAATTGAACACGTTCTCGGAAACCTGCTCAAGCGGCGAGAATTCAAACTGCTCGATCAAAACCCAGAGCTTTCCGTCACGTTCGAAAATGTAAGTTATATCGTAATCGGGTCCGTATTCGCCGATCAGCCCTCTAAAGCGCTGTGAAGCGGCTCCTGGTTTCTTCTTTTCAATGCGGACATATTTCTCGCCTCCGACGGTAATGCTGTTTGATCCCGGATCAGGGATTACTGGAATACCGAATGCGAATTTGTCGTCCACGATCAGTTCGCTGCCGCGCATGCGTAGCCGCATTTCGTATCCGCCGGCATTATTGAATATCGAAAGCTTGCCGCCGCGCTCGATCAGATCAAAAGACTTCTCGCCGCTCACATATCTCCCGGCCAATTTCTTTGCAAGTTTGCCGTCGACCGGCGTGGTTTCCCCCGGATCTTCAACCTTTTTCCCAGCCTTTTCCGCGAGCATGGCGCTCAGGGCTGCATCGCCGACGCGGGTCGTCACGCCGTTTGAAAAATCCGACGTGGAAACGACGACAACTCCCAGCTTGTCTTCGGGCAAAATACTAAACTGGGTAGAAAAACCATAGATCGCTCCGCCGTGATCAACCTTCCGGTGTCCTTCGAGATCCGAAATAAAAAACCCCAAACCGGCGCCGGTCTTCTTTCCCGCGGGCGCAAACTGCGGCGTCCACATCTGCTCAAGCGTTTCCTTTAAAAGAAACGAGTCTTTTGTATTTTTATCGATCGCAAAGATCGCGCTGGCGAATTTTGCGAGATCGGAAGTTGTCGTATACATGCTGCCGGCAGGCGCGATTCCGAGCTCAAATGTCGGCGCCGGAAAATTTTTCCCAAACACGGTCCACATTTCCGCTTTCGCCAGTTCGCGGTTGATTTCCGGCGTCGGCTTAAAACTGCTGTTTTTCATACCGAGTGGATCGAGGAGTTTGCTTTTCAAATACTCCGCAAACATTTCGTCTTGCGTTTTTTCAAGTACATATCCGACGGTCGCGATCCCGGCATTTGAATATTTTTGGCGGGTTTCGGGTTCGTAAACCAATGCGGTCTGATTGAGGCTTTTCACCGTTTCGCTCAGTGATGCGTCATTCGAATCAAAATAACTGCCGACCGGTGTTTCGCGGACGAGGCCGGAACGATGAGACATTAATTGACGGAGCGTGATCTGTCTTTTAAAAGGACTGCTCGGTTTAAAGTCGGGCAGGTAGTTTGTGACGGGTGCGTCGAGATCGAGTTTGCCCTTTTCGGCGAGCTGCATAACAGCAATATCGGTAAAGAGCTTGGAAACGGATCCGACCCGGAAGATTGTGTTCTCTGAAACCGGGACCTTGTTTTGCGGATCCGAATAACCATAACTTTTTTGCCAGACAATATCCTGATCGTCGACAAGCAGAATTGCAAAACCGGGCAGCGACTTATCTTTGATCTCACGCTCAATAAAGGTATCGAGCATTCGGATCGTTGCCTGGTAGTCAGATTTTCCTCGAAATCCCTGCGCATTTGCATCATTTTCTGTATATGCACGGCTTATTGGTGAAAATCCGAAAAATACAAAACCGATGACGAGCAGTGCCGCTGACTGCACTAAGATCCTTCCTAACCGCCGTATGAACGACCGCATAGCTCATTTGCTCCTTATCAATATAACCGCTTATCTCGCGCTGATCCACACAACATGTGCTACACGATCTGTTGCAAAATATCTAAAATATTCATCAAACAGTGTAAATCTACATTATTTTATTGACACAATGCAACAAACTGTGTAAGATTCGCTTACTTTTAAGCAAAATGCATCACTTAATGCAGAATTTTTCGATTTTCGATTCCGTTTTTGCGGCCAAGAACCCAAAAATGGATCATCGCTGTTGAATTTTTAGCGGCACTGAAAAAAACGGAAAGTTTCGGTTATCCCACCTCAAGTTTTACCGGAGATTATTAATAGTCAGATATGGCAAAGAGTACTTCATCTGAAAATCCCAGCGAAGGAAACGGCACGGGGAATTCAAACGGCAACAGCGTTTCCGATGCCACAACCCAGCTCGAGGCAAGATTTCTTGAATCCCGCACAAACCTGAGCGCGAGCAGAAAACGACTGCTGCGTCAGATCGTCGGCGATCTGGAAGAAACGTTTTTTCTCTCATCCCGGGAAATGGCGAAACGCTATGGCGTAGATTCTTCAACGATCGTCCGGACCGTCCAGGCAATGGGCTATGAAAAATTTGCCGATTTTGCCCATGACTTGCGTGATCATTTTGTAACGCAGATCACTCCGTACACTTCGATGAAAGCGGCGGTCAATAAAAAGAGCAGTGTCGTCGATTATGTTCAGCACAGTCTGGAACAGGATGTCGAAAACCTCAACGAATTAAAAGCCACGCTGGATACGAACAAGATCGTTGAACTTGCAAAGCAGATCCACAGAACAAGAAGGATCATCGTGGTCGGGATCGATTTTGCCGAATCTTTGGCAACCTCGCTTGCTTACGGTTTGGTAAGGGTCGGACTTGATGCCGAAGCCCCGACCGGAAGCACGGGTGTTGTCCAGAATAAAGTGCGGATCCTTACTGCAAAAGACCTGCTGATCTCGATAAGTTTTGGTCAGGGTCTCCGTGAAACGATCGAAGCAACCAAGAGAGCCCGCCAACAGGGAGTTCCGACATTCGGGATCACAGACGGAGACAAAACGCCGATCGCCAGATATTGCGATGAATATATCGTTGCACCGATCGTCAGAACATCATTTCTCGATTCTTATGTCGCGCCGATCGCCGCGATCGATGCGCTTCTCGTCGCTTGTGCACACAGCCAGCCGAAACGCGCTCTCGAACTACTCGAACAAACAGACAAGGAAGACAGCGACGGCGCCCGCTGGTATCGCGAAAATATCAGCTCCGGCTGATCACAGGATTTTACATCAGGCAAAAGCTTTTAAACTGAGCAGCAACTCGAATTATTTTCTAACTTTTTGGAGGTCGAAAGGAACAAATGAAAAAGGTCAAATATTTAATTAACTTATGCGTCTATGCATCGTTAATGATTTTTTCGGTCGGCGTAATTGCCCAAACCACAACTTCAACTATCGAAGGTACGGTAACCGATTCTAACGGCGCAGCGATCGCCGGTGCACAGGTAAAGGTTACTGGTGACACGGTCGGAACAGAACGCACTGTTGTTGCAGACGGACAAGGCGTCTACCGGATCGTTGCATTACCCGCCGGAAACTATACGCTCGAATTCTCACATACCGGTTTTGCCACACGGACTTCCAAAATAGAGCTGACGCTTAACCGCACGGCGGTCTATAATGTCGCGCTGAAAGTCGGCGATATCACAAATGTCGTAGACGTTACCTCCGAAGTCCCACTTGTCGATGAGAGCATTTCTTCAACCGGTTCGACCGTAACGCCGGAGCAGATCCAGGAACTACCCGTAAACGGACGAGATTATCTTGACCTCCTGCAACTCGTTCCGGGTACAGCGATCAATCGCCAATCTACTGGTGACAATGCCAATCCGATCCTCGGTGAAAGAAGCGGCAACAACAACTTCCTGATCGACGGACATTCGAATAAAGACACTGTAAACGGCGGACCTGCAGCTCAGTTTAATCAGGAAACGATCGCCGAGTTTCAGGTCTTAACAACAGGATTCAAAGCCGAATTCGGTCAGGCGTCGGGTGCGGTTGTAAACGTGATCACAAAGAGCGGAACCAATGAATACCATGGTGTCGCATCCTTGTTTCACCGAAATGAAGCATTCGATTCGTCAAATTCTCTCACCGCCGGTCAGGATGCTCCGCACCTTCGCAGATTTGACTACAGTTTTGCCTTCGGCGGACCGCTTATCAATCCCGGGTTCGGTGAAGGAACCGAATTCTTTAAACCGCTAAAAGATAAAGTGTTTTTCTTCGGATCTGTAGAACGGATAACTGAAAACCGGACTCTAGATTTCGAGTATCCGAATCTCGGTACTACTGCGGCGGCGCAAACGATCCTCGGCTTGCTGCGAAATCAGGAAGACCAGTTCAATTTACCAAACGCTACAAGGGAAACCCGCGCGTTTTTCAAGCTGAATGAACAGCTCGGACGTCATTCTTTAAGTCAGGAAATAAATTACACAAACGGTGTAGTAAAAGACTTTTTACCTTTTGGCTCTTCGTCTTTACCTTCATCGAGAAACACCCTCGGCAGCCGAAACCTGCTGCTCGCGTTCGGTGATACGGTATTGCTTGGTGATCAAAGCAATCCGTTTATTTTGACGCTTAGGGCAGGTTACAGAGACGAACCATCGAGCACCGAACCTTCGCACCCTGAAGGCGGGCCGTCAACCTTGTCGAGCTTTTTTACGGCTGTAAACAGCAACATCAACAACAGCCCGTTCTTCTCAAATCTTCCGCAAACTCAATTTGGAAACGCCAATACCTTTTCCGAAACGCTGCAGAAATATACTACATTCTCCGTAAGCGGAAATAAGTTGTTTGGCGATCATGATATAAAGTTCGGATGGAATTTTATGAAAACGCGTGTCACCGGTACGGTGCCGCGGGTTCAAACTAATCAAACTTTCAACACGATCGACGACTTTCTTACCTACGGTCCGGTCAATGCCGGTATCTTTCTGCTCCTCGATCAGGGCGGTGTCACACCGGAAGACAGTCAGATCAATCTGAAGAACGATTACAACGCGCTATGGGTTCAGGATGACTGGAAGATTTCCAACCGTCTCACGCTGAATTTAGGCGTCCGATGGGATTACGATTCCGAATTCAAGGCAAAGAACAACTTTTCACCGCGTCTCGGCGCGGCCTGGGCCATAAATGACAAGACAGTTGTCAGAGGAAACTTTGGGATTTTCTACGATCAGTTCAGGCTGGGGCTTGTTCGTTTGGTTCCGGAATTCGGAGGCGCAGATCTGAGACAGGGTCAGAGCTTATATTTCCCGAGAGGATTTTACGGATCGCCTTCTTTGGTATCTAGTCTCGCCCTTGCAGTCGGACTCCCCGGCGGATGTTTTTCAAACAGTTTGACCGATGCACAGATCATCGCAACCGGTGCATTGTGTCCGCTTGCACCATCACTTCCGTATATCGGAGTTGACAGGCTGAATCGCGTGGTCGCACAGGGCAACGCTCCGATACCGGCGAATGCGGTGATCAACATCAGTAATATTCAGGCTCTTTCAGGCCTGACACCGGAACAATATCTGATCCAGGCCGCCGCCGCGATCGGACAAGCACCCGGATATTTTCAATGGGGAGCGTTCGGCGTTTTGGCTAATCCGATCCTTCCTCCGGCGCCAACCCCAACATCCGTTGACGGCACCTTCGAGACACCGAACACGATGGGTTTCAGCGTCGGCTTTAAACGCGAGTTGACAAGAGATCTGGCGATCGAAGCAGACTACCACCATAAAGACATCCGCAACATTCTGGGCGTGAGAAAGAGCAATCTTTCCTATGCTACTCGTGTTGCAGGTGTCGGTCTTCGGGCGATCGATCCGGCGATCTCAAATCAGCTTCGAACTTTTGGTCCGTTCTTCGAAGGAAAATACGATGCACTAGTTGTAGCTGTAAACAAGAGATTGAGTAACCGATACTTATTCGGGGCGAGCTATACCTATGCAAAAGCCACTGACAATGTTGTTTCCATAAACGGTCTGCCGTCAGACAGCTTTGTCGGAACTGTTCCGGTTGTAGTTGAACCCGGAACCGGCGCGACAAATGCGAACGGCTCGTTTACATCGACAAACGGCAACTTTGTAGCTCAGGCAGGAACATTTTCAAACGGACCCGATCTTGATAAAGGCGACTCCGGTTTGGCGCTTGATCACATCTTCCAGGCAAACGGTCTTGTAAATCTTCCCTGGCAGGTGCAGTTAAGCGGGATTTTCAGAGTCCAAAGCGGTTTCCGGTTTAGCAGAAGCCCGATCGCTGTTGCTGATCCTGACGGTGACGGATTCTTTGTCGGAAGAGACATTCTTGCCGGGAAGAACGCATTTCAGGCTCCGGCATTTGTAAATGTCGACATGCGGGTTTCAAAGACTTTCAATCTGGGCGAACGTCTTAAGGCGCAGTTTCTGTTTGAGTTCTTCAATCTGCTCAATCGTCAGAATCCGGGATCCGTTTCGACACAGCACCCCGATCTAAATCCGGTTACTCCGTTCGGAACGACCACGCAGGTTTTGCCGGGGCGTGAAGGACAGATCGGATTCAGACTCGAATTTTAATAGGCGCGATCTATCCCTTTCCTTGAAACCCGGATGTTTCCGTCCGGGTTTCAAGCCCTATCTTCTAGATACAAATTAGCTATGTTAAAAAGTTTGATACCTATCGTATTGTTCGTGCTCATTTCGGCAGGCACGGCAATAGCGCAGGGGACCCGTCTTCTTCGGCACCCTTCGGTCAGCCGTGACATGATCGCTTTTTCGTATGCAGGTGATCTTTGGTCGGTTTCGCGAGACGGCGGAACGGCAAAGCGGCTAACAGCAACACCCGGAACGGAAACTGATCCGTATTTTTCGCCTGACGGTTCGCGGATCGCTTTTACCGCAACCTTTGCGGGAAATACCGATATTTACGTAATGCCAAGTGCCGGAGGAAACCCTCAGCGACTGACTTATCATCCCGCACCGGACCGCGTTACGGGTTGGACACCGGACGGGCGATTCGTAACTTTTAATTCGGTCAGGGAGAATTCCCCGCAGGACGCTTACTTCAGGCTGTGGAAAGTAGGCGCTGCAGGCGGCGAACCCGAGCCGCTCCCGCTTCCGTCGGCTGTCGCCGGTTCGTATTCGCAAAGCGGGAACAAATTCACTTATCAGGAATTTCCGCTGATGTTTATCCCGCAGTTTAACGAGATAAGTTATTGGCGGCATTACCGCGGCGGACGGGTCAATCCTGTAAAAGTTATTGATCTGACAAATAACTCCGTCGAAAAACTGCCATGGTCTAACAGTAATGATTCCATGCCGATGTGGGTTGGAAATACGATCTACTTCATTTCCGACCGCGATTTTAACGCGAATATTTTTGCCTATGATACCGGTTCGAAAAGGCTGACGAAAGTAACGAACCATGACGATTTCGATATTATGAACGCCTCATCGGGAGCAGATGCTGTCGTTTACGAACAGGGTGGATATATACATCTGATCGATACAAAAACCGGACGATCAAAACAACTAGACATACGCGTCACTGACGAATTGCCGATGACGCGCACGCAATTTAAGAATGCCGGCGCTATGATCCGCGGCGCCGCACTTTCCCCTACCGGCGTCCGCGCAGCCTTTGAAGGACGCGGCGATATTTTTACGGTTCCTGCGGCAAACGGAGATTACCGGAATTTAACGAATGCTTCAGGCTCACACGAACGGGATCCGGCGTGGTCGCCCGATGGTACACAGATAGCATGGCTCTCGGATGCGAGCGGCGAATACAGAATGATGGTCGGCGATCCGCTTGGATTGACCGAGCCGCGGGTCATCAACCTACCTTCTAACGCTTACTTTTCAAATCTTTCGTGGTCTCCAAACGGCGAACTGATGCTAATGCAGGACAATCACGAAAATTTGTGGACGCTCGATGTGAAGAGCGGAACCGCCACAAAAGCGGATACGGATCAATATCCCAATCCGTTTCGAAATTCGTTTGAGGCTTCATGGTCTCCGGATTCAAAATGGATCACCTATTCGAAAAACTTGAAAAACCGAATGCTGGCGATCTTTGTTTATTCAGTTGCTGAGAAAAAGGTCTATCAGATCACAGACGGAATGGCCGATTCGAGTTCTCCGGCTTTTGATACAGGCGGCAAATATCTTTATTTTCTGGCAAGCACCGATTACGGTCAGCGATCGGGCTGGCTGGATATGAGTTCGATGGACCGAACGATGAAGCAATCGGTCTATGTAGTCGTTTTAAGTAATGATGAGCCCTCCCCTTTTCTGCCTGAAACAGGAGATGAACCGCTTCCGAAACCGGCGTCTGCTGCAAATGAAACAGCAAAACCAAAGTCTTCTGATACCTCGGTTCGCATTGATTTTGACGGGATCCGGCAAAGGGTTTTATCGGCACGGGTTGCACCGGGCGATTACAGTAATCTGAAGTCGGGCACACCCGGTACATTTTTCTATCAGGAACTCGTACCGGCCATCGGTGCATACCGGCTGCAGAAATTTATAGTCCCGGCAAATGCGGCAGTTCCCTTTTTAGAAGGGATCACAAGTTACACGCTTTCGGCGAACAATAAAAAACTTTTGTACGGAGCGCGGGGTAACAGATGGGGGATCGTCGGCACAGACGCACCCGCCAAAGTCGGCGATGGCGGCATCAATGTCTCACAGCTTGAAATGAAAGTTGATCCGAAGGCGGAATGGGCAAACATCTTCCGCGAAACGTGGCGTATTCAGCGCGAATTCTTTTACGATCCGAAGATGCAGGGGCAGGACTGGGATGCGATCTATAAAAAATATCAGCCGATGGTCCAATACGTCGGAAGCCGGGAAGATCTGGGATATTTGATCGCGCAGATGGGAGGCGAACTGACCGTCGGACATTCATACCTTTCGGGTGCGGGCGACGTTCCGCGTGAAGATCCGGTTCGGGTTGGCATGCTCGGCGCGGACATTGTTATAGAAAACGGAAAATATAAGATCAAGCGAATTTACAACGGCGAGAATTATAACCCCGAGTTGAGATCACCCCTTAGTTCGCCGGGAATTGACATCGGGGAAGGCGATTTCATTCTTGAAGTCAACGGAAAGCCGCTTGATTCGACGACCAATTTTTACAGTCCGTT
>JAWKHO010000020.1:0-72643 GCA_041394785.1 Pyrinomonadaceae bacterium
GACTGGACATCGCACAGGCAAATTACTACGCGATGGTGATTTACGGCATTCTTGCTGCTCCCGGATTAATTCTCGGCGGATTTATCGGCGACTGGGCAAAGCGGAAACGGGCCGACGGCGCACTGCTCATAGCGACATTGGCCATACTTCTGTCAGTTCCCTTTCTCTTCTTTTCTATAGGAATTTCCGGCGGTGAAGCGATAAAATTTGCGTTTCTGATAGGGGCTAGTGTTTCGCTGATGTATTTCTATTATTCGATCGTTTATGCAACCATCACGGACATCACCGAACCTGCCTCGCGCGGCACTGCAATGGCGGTTTACTTTCTTGCAATGTATCTTCTCGGTGCCTCGCTCGGACCGTACATCATCGGTCTTGTCAGTGATTATTTTACTGCCCAGGCAGCGATCGCGGCCGGAGTAAAACTTCTCGATCCGAAATCGCTGGAACCTTTTCGCGGAGCGGGTCTGCGCTCGGCAATGTATGTTGTGCCGGTGTTGAGCACGCTTCTGATGCTGGTTCTGTTTGCTGCGTCGAGAACTGTTAAAAAAGATGTGGAGAAATTGCAGGAGTGGATGAATGAAACAAGTGTATAAATGGAACGCAAGCTGCCAGCTTGCACGCGCTTGAAAAACGCGAACGGCGTCTCGAATAAATTCAGCGTCGTTTTCATCGCTAACTTTTTTCAAACGCTTTCGCGTTTGTGCAAGCTGGCAGCTTGCGTTCCATCGGAAAAATCCTTATGACGAAAAAAATCCCACGAAATAGCGACAACGACTACACACGCGAAACTGCCGAGGCGCGGCGTGATTTTGTGAAAAAGCAAACCGGCATTGAATTGGATCACATCGGAAAATACTCGATCGATCCTGCCGTCGTACAGGGGAACACCGAAAATTTTATCGGCGCTGCGCAAGTTCCGGTCGGACTTGCCGGACCGCTTTTGGTAAACGGCGATCATGCGAAAGGAGAATTTTATGTACCGCTTGCAACGACCGAAGGAACTCTGATTGCCAGCTATAACCGCGGAATGAAACTCTTTCATGAAGCGGGCGGTGTTAATGTTACGGTAGTCGATGATGCGATGCAGAGAGCACCTGTTTTCCGGTTTCCGAGCGCACGCGAAGCGCAAGAATTCGGAGTTTGGGTCAATGAGAACTTCTCCACGATCAAAGAATGCGCCGAAACAACAACGAATGTTGGCAAGCTGCGGGATATACAGCAGTTCCCCGCCAGTCGTTTTCTATATCTGCGTTTTAACTACACCACGGGCGACGCCGCCGGACAGAATATGACCGGAAAAGCGACAAAGGCGGCGTGCGACTGGATCATGTCAGAGTATCAGGGAATCGAAACCTACCAACTCGAAGGCGGGATCGCAACCGACAAAAAATCATCCTGGATGAACCGCATTCACACACGCGGTAAGAAGGTGATCGCGGAAGCGACGGTACCAAAGATCGCGCTCCAGGAAATAATGCACGTAACGAGCGAACAGCTTTTTGAAGCGCGGCTTCGTTCGCAGCTCGGCGCCTTTATTGCGGGTTCGGATAATAACGGCTCACATTCAGCAAATGGAATAACGGCGCTTTTTATTGCGTGCGGACAAGACGTGGCAAATATCGCTGAATCGTCTGCCGCGCTTGCATATGCCGAGATCACGAATAACGGCGATTATTATTATTCGATCACGATCCCGGCACTGATCGTCGCAACATACGGCGGCGGAACGGGTTTGCCCACTCAGCGCGAATGTCTTGAACTTTTGGGCTGTTACGGAAAAGATAAAGTCAACAAATTTGCCGAGATAGTGGCTGCAACTGTTTTGTGCGGTGAATTATCGCTCGGAAGTGCTGTCGTCGCAGATCAATGGGTTTCGTCGCACGAAAAACTCGGACGCAACCGATAATTCAATGAAAACCGAATTATTTGCCGGTATCGACGGCGGGCAAACTCAGACAAAAGCGGTGATCGCTGATGCATCCGGCAACATTCTCGGAAAAGGGCTCGGCGGTGCGATCGATCACGGTAAACTTCCGGAAAGCGAATCAAAATTGAAAAACGCCATAAGTGGAGCGATCGGCAGCGCCCTTGTAGATGCCGGTCTGCAGGCTGAAAGTATAAGTTTTTCTTCCATTTATTTTGGTCTCACGGGCGGAGCAGATCATAGAGAAGCAGCCGTCAAAAAAGCCGCAAATGCAAAGATGATCGAGGTAGGACACGACGCTTTGACAGCACTCATCGGAGCAACCGGAGGCGAACCCGGTATTGTAGTCATCGCCGGAACCGGCTCGATCGTTTTTGGAATTAATCAAAGCGGCGAGACGGCGAGAGCGGGCGGTTTGGGTTTTTTATTCAGCGATGGCGGCAGTGGATTTTGGCTGGCAAAGGAAGTGATCAGCGCAGCGATCAAAGAACAGGACGGGGCGATCAAAAACTGTGGTCTTGAAAAAATGGTCCTTGAGTTTTTCTGCGTTTCCGGAATTCGTAAGCTGACAAATGCTTTCTATAACAACGAGATCTCTCGCGATACGATCGCGGCCTTTGCGGAAAAAATTCTGGATAAGGGCTTTGAAGGCGATAAATTTCTTTGTGATCTTATTTTCAGAGGTATCCGTGAGTTGACTGCGAATGTGAATGGCGCGGCAAAAAAGCTTAAGTTCAAAAAAGACTATAAGGTGTGCGGAGTCGGCGGATTATTTCAGAATTCTTTTTTTCAGAAACAATTCAGGAAAGAACTTTCCGCCGAAATTCCGTCTGCAGTTTTTAGTAAACCCGAATTTTCTCCGGCCGTCGGCGCATTGCTGCTTGCTTATCGAAATGCCCGTATTCCGATTACAAAACAGCTTTTGGTAAACCTCAGGAATACGTCGGTAAAATCATCAGCCTAGGAACTTTCGATTTTCCATAGCTCGGCAAGTCTTTTCCTTCCTTCCAGCTTTTGTTCATAATCCGGCATTTGCTTGCAGAGTTTTTCAAGATTCTCAAAAAAATCCGGCTCTCTGAAAATTTCGCGGACCCCGGCCAGAAAAGGTTCGATCTTGGCGTAAACAAAAATATGTTCGGTATTTGCCGCGAAAAACAATTTTTCATCGATCGCGCCGTTTAGCACAAATCCCGAAGCCATATCCCAATAAGAAACGACCATTCTGAAATACGCGCTGGCCCTTTCGCCAGCGCGATAGAGATTCACTATATCCATTGCAGATTCAGGCGAAAATTCAGTGAAATACCAATTTCGCGCATTTCGCATTTCCGGTTCGCGTCTCAGTTCATATAGCTTAAGAATTGCCATAATTCCGGTTTCATTATCCATTTACTTCCCCTCTTCCGTTTGCGACGAACAGACCGGACACCAGTTTTTCAAAAGGCTCCGCCGAATGTCTGCTGCAGAAATCGAAATTTCTTTTTGCCGTAAATAGTTTGTTTCCCGATAAGAAAAATGCCTTTTCAAAAGCGGCTTTGGCCAAACCGAGATCGCCTTCCATCGCAAAAATAACACCGAGATTGTTAACGGCCTCTGACCGACGGATACTTTCGGTTTTCGCAGACTCTAAAAATGCACCTTTTGCTTTCTCGATAGAACTTTCGCGCAAATATATCATCCCGAGTTCAAACCAGGCTTCTCCGTGTTCTTTGTCGATCCTTAAAACGGTCTTCAGCGATCTCTTTGCTTTTGAAACTTTGCCAAGTTCTATTTGGGCGAGAGATAAAGCAAAAAACTTCTTTTTATTGGGAAGCGGATCAAGAACGATAGCAATTGAAAAATGATCTTCGGCTTTCGCAAACTCTCTTAATCTATAGGAACAAACTCCGATATTGTAGTGGATCTTTCCTAGAAGATTTTTTATACCGGTTCCGCTGCTTGCTTCGGCAATTTGCAGTGATCTTTCGTAAAGCTCGGTCGCTTTGTCGTATTTCTGCCGGCTCGCGAGTTTGGCAGCCTCTTCAAAATTTCTTTCAGCAAGTTCAATCTGTGCCGATGCACCAGCCGCAAATACGATGATCGAAACCAATAACAAAAAGTAACGCATTTCTTATACCTCCATAGAATTTCTAACTACGGAAAGTTTAAGAAATAGGGGAATTACAAATCTTTCGTCTGATTGCTGTTAAGTTGTGAGATTGCGCCAAACGTCTAGGCAAGTCTTAATTGCCGCCAGTTTTTTGGCGTAAGCTTCGTATACTTGCGGAAAAGCGTGGTGAAATGACTCTGATTTTTGAACCCCGCCTGCAGACCCACTTCGACGATCGGAAGTTCTTTATCGGCCAGCAGGATCTTCGCCCGTTCGACCCTCTGCTGCATGAGAAAATTCTGGGGCGTCATTCCCGTCGCCTTACGGAATGCGCGCGAAAAGTGAAAACGGCTGAGTTCTGCCGTTTCGGCGAGTTCTGCCAAAGTCAGATTCTGATCGAGATTTTCTAAAATGTATTCCTTGACGCGGCGAAGCTTATATCCCGATAATCCGCCTTTTACTTCCCTTTCCGAAAATCCGGTAGTCGTATAATTCTTCAAAAGATGAATTATCAATGACTGCGACAATGTATCTGCATAAAGCTGATCGGTTTTTTCGGCGCCGGAAATTTCATCGAGCAGCGCTAAAGCGATCTGCTGAACAAGCGGATCTTTTTTCCCGTGGACCGATTCGATCTCAAACCCCGTGGAAAACTGATTTTCAAGCGCGATCTGTTCGACAAAGACGGGTTTGACCATGATCGCCAGATTTTCAACGCGATCATTCCAGCGGGCTTTCATCGGCTGTCCGGAAGGCGTCAGACAAAGATTCCCCGGTCCGGAATAATGGACTTTTGATCTGCCGTTTGCGCCTTGTTTTTCTACCCGCAGATTTCCGGCTAAAGTGATGTTGAATTCGTGAGAATTCTGAACGTGTTCGAGAAGTTCACCGGCCAATACGTTGTGGTGCAAAATCTGAAGTCCCTGCCAGGCGGCGCTTCGTTTGAACAGAATAGGAGAGGTTTCTTCGTGTTTGTCCCAGATAACTTCCATAATTCTTTTTAGTTTGATTCCGTCAAAAAAGCAAACCGGAAGTTTCCAAAAGCGATCGGCTAAAGCACGATATCCGAACACAACACGCCGTCAATACTCGTGTAGTTCAGACTAACTTCGGAAAACCGATCTGTCTCGGCACAATATGAAAGACACGTATCAAACGGTTTTGAATAGATATGAAGACTGACCGCGCGATCGTCAAATTCCGGAAGATTTAAGATTTGATGAACGGGTTCTTCGAGTTCCACCTTTGAAGCCAAACAATCGGAAAGGTCAAAACGGTCGGTTTTTTCGAGTTTACAGTACCCCTGAGATTCAACGATATCAACAACGCGGAAATTCTGTCCGCGGAGTTTTCCGAACGGAACGGTCATCCAGCACATTTGGTTTGCGTGATTGTGGATCCGCGAAGATTGACCCTTTTCCCAGCAAAGCGCCATCAATTCAAAACGGTGATCTTTAAAAATAAGATTGCGCGTATAAAACCGCTCGCTCCAGAAAAAATATCTAGAGATCGAATCGATGTCGATCGGATTATCGGCAAGAAACTGATAAACGGGGTCGCAGTGAAAATCGCTGTCCGGGATATCGCAAAGACCTTCGATAAGCTTGTCAATTTTAATTGTCTTCATCGGGAATTAGATTAGCACAGGAATCCGGCGAAATTAAGCCCGGTCATAAGCAATTCAAATAGCAAGAAATTTTGCTGATACCGGGCATCAATAATGGCTCATACCAGATCGATCTACTTAGATTCCCTGAGGAATTTTACGAATTCTTCCGGATCCCGCGTCAATCCCGGAAACGTCGCAGTCGGTTTGCCGCCGGAATCAAAAATTGCATAGAACGGAAGTGCAACCGTTTTGAAGGTTTTTTCCTGAAATTGCTGCTGCCTGGCGTAGATCTTACCGTCACCGTCGGTATATAGACTGACGAGAACAAATTTTTCGAGTTCCTGTTTAACTTTTGGAACCGGAAACATATTTGCCTCCATCCATCGGCAGTTTGTACACGTATATCCCGTAAAATCGACAAATACTTTCTTGTTTTCCGCTCTCGCTTTCAGCAGTGCCTTTTCAAGGTCATTCTTGATCCACACCAACTCAGCGTCCTTATCACCCAAAACATTGAAACGCGAACTTACATTCTTCGGCGGAAGAAACGATTCGAGTTCTCCGAGTTTTAGTCCGAGTATCCCAGTTACCAAATAAATAGCCAGACCAAGGAATCCGATCGAAAGCAAAATTCTTACCGGAGTGATCTTCTTGAGCGGAGAATCAAGCTTGAATCTGAATGCTCCGAGAATATATAAACCTATCGCGATGGCGATCAAAACCCATATTACGAGCACGACTTCCCTTGAAAAGATCGTTCCATAATTCATCGCGTCCGCCGACCGCTTAAACATCGATGTCCAGACAAGATCGACATTCGACAAGAATTTCATCGCGGCCGCGATCTCCAGAAAGCCCATAACGACCTTTACCGAATTCAGCCAGCCGCCCGATTTTGGAAGCTGCGAAACAAGCTGCGGTGCAAGAGCGAGCACAAAAAACGGAAGCGCAAACACGGTCGAAAACGCAAGCATTCCGATCAGCGGAAGCTGCCATTCTCCCTGCGAAGTTGAGACGAGGATCGTTCCGACAAACGGCGAGGTGCAGGTAAACGAAGTTATCGTAAAAGTCAGTCCCATCAAAAGTGCACCGAGGTATGCACTTCCCTCGCCTTCCTTTGTTCTGGTCAGTTTATCGAGCTTATTTAAAACGCTGCTCGGCACAGTGATCTCGTAAAACCCGAACAGATTAAACGCAAAAAACAAAAAGATCGCTGCGATCCCGATGTTTACCCACGGATTTGCGGCAAAAAGATTTATCCCGGCTGCTCCGACAAAGAACGCGAGAAGCATTCCCAGGAGAGTAAAGGTGGCAATGATCCCGACCGAATAGACAGTTGCAAGTTTTAGCGATTTTGCGCGGCTTCCTGCCGAATTCTTTGTAAAGTACGAAACCGTGATCGGGATCATCGGGAAAACGCACGGCGTCAGAAGAGACAGTGCGCCGAGAGTGATCGCGAGCCAGATAAAAGACCATATCGGCTGATCGGTTGTGTTATCACCAAAATTTGCGATCAGTCCGGGTTTGTCTGTTTTATTTTGCGCGCCGATTTTTCGGACATCTTCAAAACCTGAGTATGTAACACGAAAAGTTTTGGGCGGAAGACAAAGTCTGTCGTTGCAAAGCTGAAACCGGACATCAACGGCTAGTTGGCTTCCCTCAATATCCTCGTTCGCCTTAAGCGGGATCGCGAATTCTCCCCGATCCTTAAAATAGCTTGTATCTATATCAAAATTGGGATCGAACTTGGTGATCGGTTTTGGCGTGGTAACTTCGCCGTTTATTTCAAACGGGGAATCCTCGGGCAGTTTGACAGTGGTCGCGATCGGTCCGCCTTTCGGCTGAACGAGCGAATATAAATGCCAGCCCTCTTCAACCTCGGCATGCAGTTTTGCGTCGAAGGTGTCTCCGGCTTTCAGACTTTTTCCGCTCGAAGCCGATTCCAGACGCCACTTTGTCGGGTTTTGGGAAAACGCATTTTGCGCCCCTAGAAATATGATTAAAGCAAGCAGAAAGACAGTTCTTTGCGCGATGATCTTATCCATAAATACTTTTGAAAGAAATTCTACCACTCTCGCTGCCAAACTCTCTAGCCTTCTCATTTTGCCTTTCAAGCAAATTCTAATCTATACTTTAAGTTCGGACTTTTTCATCTGTTCTAATTAAGTAATTTACACCTATATTTATTCCAAATTGTTGTAAACAGGGAGAATAATTTTGGCAAGTACGACAAAACAAAAAAAGAATTCTAAACCGGTTTCGAAAA
This sequence comes from Pyrinomonadaceae bacterium, assembly GCA_041394785.1. Classification (GTDB taxonomy): domain Bacteria; phylum Acidobacteriota; class Blastocatellia; order Pyrinomonadales; family Pyrinomonadaceae; genus Aridibacter. The sequence continues at coordinate 7,892 of JAWKHO010000020.1, forward strand.
ACGGCACCGGCAAAAGCTCGGAAGTAACCGATATCGTAGACGTCGAAGAGGCAAAGGCAGAATATCAAAAACGCAGAAAATCACAGATCTCAGCGATCAAAAAGCTGGATAAGGAACTCTTAAGAGAAATGCTTTATCAGATGGTGCTCGGCAGGGTTTTTGAACAAAAAGCTGCCGAAGTTTACCGGATCGGAAAGATCGGCGGATTTTGTCATCTCTATATCGGACAGGAAGCGATCTCGGTAGGCACCCAAATGCTTCTGGAAGACCGGGATCATGTCATCACATCTTACAGAGACCACGTGCAGGCGATGGTTCAGGGAATTTCGCCTGAAGAAGTAATGGCCGAACTTTACGGCAAAGCCGGTGGAAATGTCGGCGGAAAAGGCGGTTCGATGCATATGTTCTCGAAAGAGAAGAACTTCTTCGGTGGCCACGGGATCGTCGGAGGTCAGATCGGAGTCGGAACCGGAATGGCATTTGCGCAAAAATATCAGGGAACCGGCGGTGTCACACTGTGCTTTTTTGGCGAAGCTGCTGTAAATCAGGGCATTTTCCATGAATCGCTGAATATGGCTGAGCTTTGGGATCTTCCGATAATTTATATTTGCGAAAATAACCGCTACGGAATGGGGACTTCGCAGGAAAGGGCGATGTCGATCTCGAGCATTGCAAAAAAAGCTGAGGGATACGGCATGGCCGGCGAGTTTGTTGACGGGATGGACGTTATGGCGGTCCGCGACGCAACGGAGCGGGCGATCAAACTCGCCAGAGAAGAATCGAGACCGACGCTGCTTGAAATTCGCGCTTATCGTTTTATGGGGCATTCGATGAGCGACCCCGGAAAATACCGCACAACGGAAGAAGTAAAAAAATATCAGGAACGTGACCCGATAGCTCTCTTCCAGGATTCTTTAAAAGACGCAAAAGTCTTTACGGACAAGGATTTTGACGAAATTCTCGAAAAAGCTAAAGCAAAAACTGACGAGGCGGTAGAATTTTCGGAAAACAGTCCGTATCCGGATGAAGCAGAACTCTTTACGGATGTTTATGCGTAAGGGGAAGAAGGCGGTGAGCCGTGAGCAGTAAGCAGTAGAAACTGAGCGCGAATGCAGCCGGCTTATAAAATGGACAAACCTCACAAACGATTGATTGCATGGCAAAAGACCATGGAATTGGTTGAAATGATTTATGAAATTACGGCTGGTTTCCCGAAATTGGAAGCTTACGGCTTGGTTTCGCAAATGAGAAGAGCAGCCATTTCCGCTCCTTCGAATATTGCTGAAGGCGCGGCAGGCAGATCAAAAATGCAATTTAAGAATTCTCTTGCGATTTCGATCGGCTCCTTAAACGAGTTAAATACACAACTTGAGATCGCTCTTAGAATTAAGTACTTATCGGAGATTAAATACAATTCGGCGCAAAGTTTGATTGATGAATGTTTAGCGGTAACCTATGGATTAAAAAAGAGCCTTGACAGATAAACTCTGTTTACAGCTCGCTGCTTACCGCTCACCAACAGAAATTATGGCAGAACTTACTATCCGCGATGCTTTGAATGAAGCTCTGCGTGAAGAAATTTTAAGGGATGAAAACGTTTTCATCATGGGCGAAGAAGTTGCCGAATATGACGGGGCTTATAAGGTCACGCGCGGGCTCTGGAAGGAATTCGGTGACAAACGCGTCATTGATACTCCGATCACCGAACTCGGCTTTGCCGCTGTTGGGGTCGGAGCGGCGATGGCCGGTCTTCGGCCGGTTATCGAATTCATGACGATGAACTTTTCCGTTCTCGCGTCCGACCAGATAATAAACCATGCGGCGAAAATGTATTACATGTCAGGCGGAAAATTCAATGTTCCGATCGTCTTCCGCGGACCAAACGGTTCGGCGTATCAGGTTTCTTCGCAACATTCGCAGGCATTTGAAGCATTTTACGCAAATTTCCCGGGTCTGAAGGTAGTTATGCCGTCAACGGCTGCCGATGCGAAAGGGCTGCTAAAATCGGCGATCAGGGATAACAATCCGGTTATGTTCCTCGAACAGGAACGAATGTACGGCCTAAAAGGCGAAGTGCCGGAGGACGATGACTTTACGATCCCGCTCGGTGTCGCTGACGTCAAACGCGAAGGTTCAGACTGCACGATCGTTGCACGCTCCATGACGGTTCCGCTTGCACTCGAAGCCGCCGAACTGGTGCAGAAGGAATTTGATGTTTCGGTTGAAGTTATCGATCCGCGGACGATAAAACCTCTGGATATTGACACGATAGTCGATTCGGTCAAAAAGACAAATCGTTTGGTAATCGCCGAAGAATCGCATTCGTTCGCGTCTGTCGGCGCTGAGATCTCGCATCAGGTGATGGAAAACGCCTTTGACTATCTCGACGCGCCGGTCAAACGGATCTCGACGGCGGAAGCTCCGATGCCTTATGCGAAGAATTTGGAAGAATTGGCGCTGCCAAGTGTTCCGAAGATCATAGAAGGGATCAAAGAAGTTTGTTATTTATGAAAACGTGTATTTTCATTTTGATTTTTTTTGCTGTGATCGCTTGTCAAAGTGTTTTTGGTCAAGCTGATAGCAGCACAAAATTAGATTCTCGGGCTCGGCTCGTTGACGAATTCGGTTCAGAACGGACATCAAGTGAAGATCGGTCGGCGCGATTTGACATGCTGTTCAATGAAATGGACTCCGACCCGTTAAGTAAAGCAGCAATTGTTTTCTTTTGCGGGAAAGAGTGCTATTACGGTCAATATGAAGCTCATGTGCGCGGAATGATAACGATGAAAATCCGCGATCGCTACTCAGATACAAACCGGTTCGTATTTATCCATGGCGGATACATAAATGAAAGTAGGATTCAAATCTGGATGGTTCCGGATGGGGCAGATATCCCAATTCCAGAGTCAACAGTCAAATTTGAAGAAGTGAAATTCAAGGGGTTATATAAGCACAAAACGGTTGCTTATGATTGCTGCGGAGAATTTTAAAAGTTGGACAAGAAAGAACTAAAACAAAATTACAAACTAAACCCGCCGGCAATGGGTATTTATCAGATCCGGAATGTGACAAATGAAAAGGTCTTTGTAGGATCTTCGATGAATCTTCCGGGAATACTAAATCGGGAGAAATTTCAGCTCAAAATGGGCGGGCATAAAGAGAAACTTCTGCAGCAAGACTGGAACGAATTAGGCGAAAACAAATTCGCATTCGAGATCTTGGAAGAACTCTTTCCGCGTGAAAACCCGGAATACGATTACCGGGAAGATCTCGAATGTTTGGAAGACCTATGGCTCGAGAAAATAGAGCCGTACGGCGAAAAAGGCTACAACGAACGAAAAAAGACAAGAGAAGAACGTTTGCGAATGATCGCGGAAAATAAGGTTAAGAGGTGAAAAAGTTTAAAAGTGAAAAAGTGGATCGATTCTATTTGTAGCGTAAGAACTTTTTCACATTTCAACTTTTTCACTCTGAGATAATAATTATGGCTAACAAAATTTTAATGCCTAAACTCTCTCCGACGATGGAAGAGGGGCAGATTTCGAGTTGGGTGAAGGAAGAAGGCGATTCGATCGAAGCAAATGAAACGATCGCCGAAGTGGATACCGATAAAGCGACTATGGAAATGACTTCGCTTGAACCCGGTACGCTGTTAAAAATTCTTGTTCCCGCTGGTGAGAATGCAAAACTCGGACAATCGATCGGAATAATCGGCGAGAAAGGCGAAGATTTCTCCGAGCTTCTCAAAGAGATTGAAAGTGAGAGTGCTTCAAACGGCTCGGGTTCCGGTGATAATGCCAAATCAGACGAGACGTCGGAAGTTTCATCTGCGGCGCAGCCTTCGGAAACAGCCGCGAAAACCGAAGACGAAAAACCAAAAACCGAACCCGCATCGTCAAACGGCCGCATGCTGGTCTCACCGATCGCCGCAAGAATGGCTTCGGAGAATAATGTCAATCTGAAGTCTATCAGCGGTTCGGGACCAAACGGCAGGATCATTAAGCGTGATATTGAAAAGGCTCTTACCGGCGGCGGACAAACCCAGAATTCTTTTGTTTCTTCGGTTGAAGTGGCCGGCGCTTCCGCTTATCGCGATGAAAACACATCACCGATGCGCCGGACAATTGCGCAAAGGCTTGGTGAATCGATCGGCCCGATCCCGACATTTTATCTGACTACCGAGATCGAAATGGACAGCGTGCTTGAACTGCGGGCGGCCGTCAATGAGTCGATCGCACCCGAAAAGATCAGCGTAAACGATATTATCGTTAAGGTTGCAGCGATGAGCCTGGTCAAACACCCGTTTGTAAATGCTTCATATCAGAATGAAAAGATCAGATTCTATGAAGATGCGGATATCGGAGTTGCCGTAGCGATCGACGAAGGCTTGATAACACCGGTCGTCCGCGGTGCGAACAAGAAGGGATTTATTCAAATCTCAACCGAGGTCAAGGAGTTAGCCGCGCGTGCCAGAGACAAAAAACTGCAGCCCGACGAATATACCGGTGCAACTTTTTCGATCTCAAACCTCGGGATGATGGGAATAAAGGAATTTACGGCGATCATTAATCCGCCGGAAGCGGCTATTCTGGCAGTTGGATCATCTACACCGACGCCGGTTGTCAGAGACGGTGAGATCACGACAAGAAATATCATGCACGTCACGATGTCTTGTGACCATCGCGTCGTAGATGGAGCTACCGGGGCGAAATTCCTACAGACATTTAAATCGATGCTTGAAAATCCGGCAATGATGCTGATCTGATCGGCTTAAAAAGACATTGGCATGGCCGTTTGATGAAGAATTTCAAATTCTGATCAAACGGCTTTTTTCTCGATCTGATTCGTGATCAGGTCTTTGTAGGTATCTCGTTTCCTGACAAGCTGGTGTCCGCCGTCTTCAGTCACTAGGACGCAGGCGGGCAGTTCGCGGCCGTTATATTGAAACATCTGAGCGATCGTATAAGCCCCGCTGTTGAGCAGTGCCAGAACTTCCCCAACTTCAATGTTTTCAGGTAATAAGCGGTAGTTCGGAAGTCTGTTTTCACCTTCAATATCAAAATATACATCGCCGCCGTCGCAAAGCGGACCGGCAACTTTATACGGGGTCTGATGAAGAGCAGCGGGGCGGTCAGCCGAGATCAGATGGTAATACCATTTGTAAGTTTCCATCGAAAGCAGCAGGTTAAATCCCGCATCGGTTAAGAGCCATTCGTCGGTAAGTTTTTGCGCGGGATCCGATTTTGAATCCGGATCTACGGCCGCACCGATCGGTCTTTGTTTTTTGTTTCTTACTTTTGTAAGACAAACACCCGCATCGGAAATGATGCTGCGCCCCGGTTCGATAAGGAGCTCAAAATTTTCGAGGAGATGAGAAGCATCTGCTTCATCTGCTATTTTCTTAACGGTTTCCCAAGCCTCGCGAATAACCTCGGCCGGCTTAAGATCAGCGGAAAACAATTCCTTACGGTCATTGTTAATATCCGCAATATTAGTATCATCGCGAAGGTAATTTACGGGAAATCCTCCTCCCAAATTGAGATGCGAGAGCTTCTGGCCGGTCTCTTCATATATCTTGACCAAATTGCTGAAAAGCGTTTCGAGGGCCGCAACATAAGGCTGAGATTTTGGGTTTTGGGATCCGATGTGAAGATGTATACCGCATAGATTGATATGCTCGTCGTCTGCTTTCCATCTCCTAAACGCCTGACGCGTTTCTTCCGGCATCATTCCGAATTTTGAGATCAAAAGTGCTGTTTGCAGACCGTGAAGTGTTTCGGTTTCGATGTCGGGCACTAAACGGAGTGAAACATTAGCTTTTTTCTCAAGTTCGCGGGCGACCTCTTCTATTAGTTCGATTTCATAGAACGAATCGGCCTGGATCGCATAGATACCTGCATTGATCGCTTCGGCAATCTCCTTTTCGGTTTTGCTCGTTCCGTTAAATATTATCTGCTCCGGATCGAAACCAACTTTGAGAGCGATAAAAAGTTCCCCGCCTGAATTCACCTCGATACTGCTCCCGGCGTCTTTTACAACCCCAAGAACTCCAAGATTTGAATTGGCTTTCGACGCATAACAAATCTTTAGTTTACAATCAATTACATCTTCTATATTCATAAGATGCCTGATGTTATCTTTTATCCGTTTTTCGCTGAAAACGAATAGCGGAGTGTCATATTTTTCAACAAGTTCTTTTGCCGCAGCGCCGCCGATATAGAGCGAGTCATCCTTTATTTCGAGGGCAGTATTTGATGTCCAGCCAGGGTTCATTTATCTCTTATCCTTTAGAATTTTTTATTGCAATTGCAAAAGTTACAAATAAATCGATATTATTGCAAGGTAGCGGCATCATTAATTCGCGGCACAGAACGTTAGGCAGTGATATGAATAAGAAACCTATCAATATTGGTCTTTTTGCGGTCATCTTGATGGTATTGGTCTCTGCGGCGGCCCACTCACGGGTGGATCTCCATGATTTTGCAAAAAACTTCTCTGACGACGATATGGAAATCGCCGCTTCGAGGAATTCCGAACTTAAAAATTCGCTCAGATGGACGTTCGGACGGAAACCGCAGGTCGGATGGTATTTGTACTCAGATCTGCTTCGCAAGACCCTGAAAACTGAAGCAAATGTGGATTCTGAGGAGTTTGCGGAAGAGGTTGCTTCGTGGCAAAGAAGAAACCGCATTGCTTCAAACGGCGTTATTGACCGCAACACGCTTCTCTCTTTTATCAAACACTGGCAATCCCAAAGGATCCGGCCGATCAGAGTTGCACCGGAAGAAAGCCTGCGATCCGCTCCGATCTCGGACTTTTTTGACCAAACGCGTGATCGGGATCTGCTTAGAGTTGAAAAAGAAACTTATCGCGCCTATAAGAATATGATAGCTGCTGCGATCAATGATAAAGTTCTTACTTTACAAACAGATAGCGAGGAAAACTTAAGCAGTAACGAGAAGTATCTGAAGATCATTTCTTCGTTTCGCTCTCCGGAATATCAGGCTTCGCTGCGGAAAAAAGAGCCAAATGCCGGCCGGGCTCAGATCGCTGTCAACAGTCCGCATTTTACAGGACGGGCACTGGACATCTACGTTGGAGGCGAACCCGTTACATCAAAAGACTCTAATCGTGCCATACAGGTTGAAACACCCGCATATAAGTGGTTGGTTAAAAATGCTGGAAAATTCGGCTTCGTCCCCTACTTTTTTGAACCCTGGCACTGGGAATATGCCCCGGAAAACATAAAGAGCGATTAAATCGGGAGGCCTTATCTTTTCCGGCGAACAGGTCTTTTCGGCGTTTTAAGATCCAGTACCGGAACGACTTTTCCGCTAAGATAATCCCCTTCACGAAGCTTTTCGACACTAATTATGTACTGATTCTTAGGTTTAGCCAACCCGATCATTTTTTCGATGGTTGCATCGGGAATCTGTGCGTTCTCTATCCCGTTTGCATTCAGTTCATCCCGTAAGATCTTTACCCCGTTTTTCTTATAGTCATAAACATCAGGATAAATATGCAGAATTCCTTTTTCAATAACCACCGTGTCATAAGTGATCTCAATCGGTAACTCCTCTGAAAGTTCGACAATAAAAGTCTCTTTCGATCTTTTCGCCTTTGATATCTGCTCAACGGAGACATCGAGCGAATATGCGGCAATAATTCGGTCGTTCAATTCGTAAAGATCATCGCGCATAACGCGCAAACAACCGTGGGAGACGAGATTTCCCAGATCCTGCACTCCTTTAGCCTGATGAATAAGGTAATTATAACCGAGCGGAATTTTTATTTTGCCAAGCGGATTCGCCGGATCGGTCGGAGAGATCACCTTCCCGCGCAGTTCCGGAGCCACCCATTCGCTGTCAGGCGGTATCCAGGAGGGATTCCAGATAACGCTTTTTATCGGTCTTTTACCGATGTAGATCGGGTAGTCTTTCAGCCCGACCCCGACTTTGTAAGTCGAGATTTCTTTCCCATCCTGCCACAAGGTCATCTGAAATGCCGGCACATTTACCGTCAGCTTTAATTCGCTGCGTCCTGCGGTAAACTCCGCTTTTTCGATCTTCCCGCCCGTCAAGATATCCGAACGCGCCGAATTCCGCTCGATATCGACCATAAAATACTGTCCAAATGATATCGATGAAAATACCGACGAGATGAAAAGAAATGCACAAAACAACAAGAGGGCCCGACGGCCGTAACCATTTTTATTCATGACGATTATGTTACCTAACGGAGCGAAAGAGTTGCAGGTCAAAAAATTAACGCTCTTTTCCTATCGCGGCGACAGCTGATTTGATAACCCAATTACATTTTTCAAGCTTTGAAATTGATTCAGCACGGGAAGCGCCTGTTTTTCCCATGACGACGGCTACTCTCAGATCCTGTCCGGATTGTCCAAACAATTCTCCTGCTTCAACTAATGTTAACTCCAATTCCTGCATTAGTATACGCACGCTTCGTTCAACCAGTTTCGAATTCTTCGGCTTCAAATTTGTCATCCGGTTGCCGGATACATACCCCAACTTTATCATGACAGCGGTAGAGATCATGTTGAGGATCATCTTTTGTGCAGTCCCGGCTTTCATTCGTGTCGAGCCAGTGATCGCTTCGGCTCCAACTTCGGCAACTATTGCTATATCAACGGTTTCCGCGATCGGAGAATCAGGATTGCACGATATACAGGCGGTAAAACAGCCGAGGTTTTTTGCAAATTCAACTGCGCCGATCGTATAAGGCGTCCTTCCGGAAGCGGCGATCCCGATAACGGCATCGCCTTCCTTTAAACCTGCGTCTTTAAGGTCTTCAGCGCCCGCATTATGATCATCTTCAGACGCTTCAACAGCACTATGGAGCGCATCGTAGCCGCCGGCAATTATTCCGCGGACAACCCCGGGAGAAACGCCGTACGTCGGCGGAATTTCCGATGCATCCAAAACTCCAAGTCGTCCGCTGGTGCCGGTTCCCACGTAAAAGAGCCTACCGCCGTTAGAAAGTCTTAATGTAATCTTATCAACAGTTTCAGCGATCTCTCCTAAAGTTTTTTCTACGGCATGCGCAACTTTCTTATCCTCACTATTTATCAGCCTGAGAGCTTCGATCGTTGAAACCTGATCGATATTTCGGGTTTTCGGATTTTCGCTTTCGGTAACCGGATTTTTCATTTGCAATATTCGTTGAACGACATTATGGCAGCAGCATTCGCCGGCGGTAATTCGGGTTCGACCAGATAAGCCTTTGGTGCACAGATGTGAACCGTATCGATCAGCGGCGTCGTGAGAAGTTCTCCCGCCTTAAAAATACTTCCCACCGTCCCGATCGGAACGCTTCTCCTCTGCATCTTTAGCTTTTTTATAACCGCGGAAGCCGCCAGACCAAGCTCATGACCGGCAATTGCTATTATTTCGACGGCGATCTCATCATTCTCCTTGGCGGTTTCGATCACATATCTCGCAAAGCCTGCGATCTTTCTGTTATCCATCTGCGGAGAATAGATCGCGACGATCAGATCTTCCGGAGTCGAGGCGCGAAAATATTCTGCTGCTACTTCATTTAGTTTCGTTGCCCGCCCCCGTCCGTCAAGCGCTTTGGCGATAGCCTGAAGTGCTTGTTTTGCAATAGTTACGCCCCCGCCTTCATCTCCGGCAGTAGGTCCCCAACCGCCCGCGGTGGCAGTGTTTCCCTTGCCGTCTTTTCCGAGACAGATTGATCCCGTGCCCGAAATAATGACAAGCCCGGCTTTCCCCAGCGTAGTGCCGTAAAGAGCGATCTCCGCATCGGTCACAACCGTCACGCTCTTAAATCCCAACCTCTGATTAACACGCTGCCGTATCTGTTCGCGAAGATCCGAACGCCTGACGCCCGCAAGTCCGATCGACGCACATACAATATCAGATTGATTCTTACCCGCTGCGTCGCATGCCGAGATAACTGCAGACTGGATATTGCTCACTGCCGTCTCTATCCCTACCCTCAAAGGATTTGACGGTCCGGAAAAACCTTCTGAAACGATCTCCTTTTTTGAGTTCAGGAGAACGGCATGCGTTTTTGTTCCGCCGCCGTCGACTCCGAGATAAAGGTCGTGTGAGGAAAATTTGATCGACTTGTTTTTCCGCATTTGTGCCATCGGCGAAATGTGAGTTTACCACAAGAAAACGGCTTCTATTTCACTGTTACTTGATATATAATCAAATTCTTTTCAAAGCAAAGTAATTATAAGAAATTTTTAGTATTTCTAAACGTCGGAGAGGTTACTAGACGAGCTGATCCATCAAAATTTCACTTCATGAGTGACTTCATATAATTGCATGGAAATTAAACAATTAAAAGCGTTTGTAGCAATTGCAGAAGAACGGACATTTACTGCGGGTGCGAAGCGTGTGAACGTCACTCAGGCTGCCGTTTCTATGCAAATCCGTCAATTGGAAAAGGAGGTCGGGCTGCCGCTTTTTACACGTACGCCGCGACGTGTTCTTCTCACCGAGGCCGGAGAATGTCTGTTGAATCGGGCCCGCGGGATCCTCCGTGAACATGATTCAGCGCTTGAAGAACTGCATGAAATTGCCGGTGCCGAACACGGCAGATTGAGGATCGGATCGGCATCTGCGATGTTTGCCACGGACCAGTTGCCGATTATCCTTGAAAGACTAAAAGAGGTTTATCCAAACTCGGAAATTTCAGTAAGTTCTGGGACAAGTGAGACTCTCGTTGATAAGATCCTGCACGGCGAAACCGATATCGCATTTGTATCGCTCCCGATCGAAACTCCGAATATTCAGACCCAGCTGCTTTACAGCGACGAAGTAGTTGCGATAGCCCATCCAAGCCATCCGCTGGCGGGCGAGAAATATATCAGCGCGGCGCGTCTCGCCGGTGAAAAGCTGATCCTCGGGGAAAAAGGCGGCAACACGAGAAGGATGATCGACAATTTTTTTGATGCGGCAAACGCTAAACCGAACGTCGCAATGGAGCTTTCCAGACAGGAAGCGATCAATAAAATGGTCGAAAACAACATGGGTGTCGGAATCGCAGGTGCAAAAGGATCGGCCGAAGATGTTAAAGACGGTAAAATGGTCTCGTTTTGGATCGAAGGAGCCGAAATAAAGTGGAATTTAGGTCTGGCTCGGCTTCGGGGCGGATATTTCTCACCGATCGCTAAGGAATTTGTAAAATTATGTAAGGAAAACTTTGAGGAGCGGGAAGAAAAATTCAAAGCGGTTCGCTGATTTCCCGGCAGATCTATGATCTATGAAAAGTATCCTTCTTACCGGAGCTGACATTGCGCTTCCCGGAGAAATCAGACAAACTTCCCTCCTGATCCGAGGCGACCGGATCGCCGAGATCTCCGATCACCCGTCAAATGGAGATCAAACGATCAGCATTCCCGGCACCACAATATTCCCCGGATTTATTGATATTCACAACCATGGAGCGGTCGGAGTTGACATAAACAACGCAACTGCCGAAGAACTGATCAAAGCCGCGCGCTTTTTCGCAAGAAACGGCGTAACGGGCTGGCTTCCAACGGTAGTACCCGATTCTGATGATTCTTATCAAAGAACGATCAGTCAGATCGATAAAGTAATGTCCGTGCAATCCGAACTTCCCGTTGCGCAGATCCTTGGAATTCATTATGAAGGCGTTTACGCAAACGGAAAGATGTGCGGCGCACTGCGGTCTGAATATTTTAAACATTTCGACAAAGCCGCGGACGAGATCGCGCTTCCTCAACTAATCAAAGGCATCCACCTGACAACCCTGGCACCGGAGATCAAAAACGGCATTCCGCTGATAAAAACGCTGAGGAAAAATGGTTGGATCGTTTCGATCGGTCATACGAATGCCGCGGTAGAAACTCTCGAAGCGGCATCAGATGCCGGAGCAAATCATTTTACGCACATGTTCAACGCAATGACGGGAATTCACCATCGTGAAATAGGGGTTGCGGGCTGGGCACTTTTGAGCGATAAGTGTACTTTTGACATAATTGCCGACGGGACACACGTGGATCCGCGGGTCCTCAGACTGGCGGTAGAATCGAAATCTCCCGGTTCTGTCTCATTGATCAGCGATTCGATCGCTCCCACGGGGCTTGGAGACGGTGAATACAAAGTCTGGGATGAAGAAATTTCGGTCTCAAAGGGCCGAACTCAAAATTCGGGCGGCAATATCGCGGGCAGTGTGATAACGATACTCGACTCCATTCAACTGATGCGTGCTCTCGGATTCTCAGATTGCGATATCTCGCTGATGACAGCCCGCAACCCCGCGAGATTGCTAAAGATCGAAGATCAGGTTGGAAGTCTGGAAGCGGGTAAAACTGCCAATTTGACGGCTGTCAGCAGCAAAGGAGAAGTATTGCTGACTATCATCAACGGCGAAATCGCTTTTCAGGCCTGAATCGTCCCGATCACGTTTTCCGTCAATTTGCGGGCAGTACCTTTTGCTTCGATCTCTTCCTCACGGTGACAAGAAATACACCCGCAAAGATCAATCCCATTGCCGCGAAAAGCCTCGGATTCCATCTTTCACCGAGAATGGTGATCGCGAGGATCGTTCCAATAATCGGCTGCAGATAAACATAGATCGCGACGATCGAAGGTTCAACCCGGGCAAGCGACCAGGTATTCCAGTAATATGCAAGTATCGTCGGAAAGATCACAACTCCTGCCAGAGCCAGCCATGCATTCAGGCTTACCTCCGAAAGGCTGACTGTCTGCAGCGAAAACAATCCGATCGGAACGTTTGCCACACTACCGAACAAAAACAGCCACGTGATCGACTTCAGCGATCCGTAGTGACTGATCAGTTTCTTTGATATTGCCAGATAGACGGCGTAAGAAAGACTGTTGAGCAGAACAAGAATATCGCCCTGTGTTGTCGCGGACGAAAAACTCGCCTTGGTCGGATCGATCAAATAGATAACGCCGCAGCCGGCAACGATAATACCGGCGATCTTACGCCAGGTCAGTGTATCGTTCCCGACAAGCGCACTAACGAGGATAGCGAAAACCGGTATCAAGACTGCAAGCAGCGATGTATTCGTCGCAGTAGTCAGCGAAAGACCTGTAAAAAACAAAAGCTGGTTAAGAACGATCCCAAAGAGCGCGAAAACTGCGAAATAGAGATAATGGGAGGTCTTTTCAAGCGCTAGACCTCCCCGAAATCGCTGAAGGACGTAAAACGCAAGCGCTCCCAATCCGACGCGGAATCCGACGATCGCAAAACTCGGAAACGCTTCCAGGGCGAATTTTCCGAGTATCGGTGCCGAGCCAAACATCAGTTGCACGGCGAATAGCGAGATATGCGGTCCGTAATTTGGACTTTTAGCGGATCCGGTCATAACTGGAGGCTGATTTCCTTTACCAATCCGAAGTCCTGAGGAGCGTATCGATTATTTCCTTGTCTTCCTCGGAAAGTTCGTAGGCGAGCTGTTGATAGATATCAGACAGGTCAGCGATCGCCACTGACCGATTGGCTGCACCGCGGATCTCCCGGGCACTTTCGAGGGCCGACGAAGCAAGTTGACGCGCCGCCTCGGTCTCTCCGAGTGCATGAAAACGACGGACCATCCCGCATTGAAGTTCGCAGCGAAAAACAAATTGTTCGATTCCGGCGGCCATGTCAGAGGCCTCGACAAGATATTCAAGTGCTTCATCCCTGTTGTCTGATTTGGTCAGAATATCACTTATTGAGATAAGCGCAGGAATTCGCTGAGCCTCGGGTTCGATCCCGCTAACGGAAGTTTTTGCCATTTCTGTTTCGCCGCTCTCGGTACATATCTGTGCGATTTGGGTCAGCGCGAGATTTTTGGTCTGATTATCGGGATTTTCGTGTGCAATCTCCAGGGCACGTTCGACCTTGCCGAGTTCTGCAAACTCCTTCGCAACAGCTCCAAATATCTGGATCCTTGTTTTTGTATTCCGGATCTCCCGCTCTGTCTGAGATTTGAGCATCGCGTAGGCTTCTTCAAGCGATTCAAGCGCTTCTTCGTTGTCGCCTTCAAGCCTGAATATCTGTGAAAATCCGGTCAGACAGTCGGCGATCTGCGCCTTATCTTCAACGAGATCGAGCGTGCTGTCGGCTTCATCAATATCGCCGGCTTTTAGATAGCCGATCGCGATATTTACAAACAGATTGTCCGCATGTCCGCCATCGATCCCTTCAACTACGCCGCGTGCAGCACTCAGTGCCGCTGCGGCTTTTGCGCCTTCGCCGGCTTCGGTGTAAGAACCGGCGATCGCCAGCAAAGCCCTGAACTTGTCTTCATCAAACCCGATCCCGTCCGCTACAGACAATGCGCGGTCAAGGGTGATGACCGCGCCGGCGGCATCATCATTGTGCAGCTGGAATACCGCTATCTCCTGAAGCGCCGACGATTTCGAACTTGCAAACTCAACTTTTTCCAGCGTCTTCTCGGCTTCGAGCGGCGAGCTTAAGACTGCCTGATATACCGAAATAGCGCCAAAAACATCCGACGAGTGATCGAGGTCTGCGGCGAGCGTCAAAGCCTCATCAAACTGCCCTTTTTTTGCTTTTTGTACCGCGATCTTTCCGATCCCACTATCCTTTGTAGATTCTTCGTCGATCGCCTCGATGAGTTGGAAGGCATAATCGTCATCGCCGACCTCGGCACACTTGGAAACAACTTCTGCCAGAAGCCGGTCTCTGACAAAAGGATCATCCAGCGAGTCAGCGATCTCGGCAGCTGTGTCAACGTCTGCTCTTTCGAGAAAATACGAAATGATCTTCTCGATAGCCGCGGCGCGTTCCTCGCCGCTGCCGATATTTTCTGCGAGGTACACCGCACAAGTCAGAAGATCTTCGCGAGCGTCTTCGATCGTTACCAGATGGTCTGCCATAAATTATTTCTAAAAAGATACTGCCGGCGCAAAATTGGTCGTTAGTAATTCTTTGTTGTCAGCGGCCCCCAAAACACTATCCCCTCGGCCTCATGGTCTTTTAGTTCATTAACCACATGCGAGACCTGTTCCTCGGAACCATCGGTCTGAACGCTGATCAAAACCTTTCCGTTTTCAAGTGCCTTTTGGGCTGATTCATGGATCTGCCATTCGTGAGAAAGATGCTGCACGCTTCGGAGGATAAACCCGTACATTCCGTGATTTTCACCCGTCAGATCGATCTTTTCCAGACCTTCCTGCCCAAGAAACACGCTGATCGCGTCCTTATTGATCTTATGTCCTTCAAGTTTAACGGCAAGCGCCTGAGCACCGGCGAGATCAGCAAGTTCCGCCGTTACGTTGTTTGTCGGTTGAAGTTCAAAGCCATCTTTATGCGGATCGGGATTAATTTTCATAATATTTCTCCAAATTATTCAAACTATTGCTTTTACTAAATCATACATTGATGACGGGAAATATTAAACAAAAACGCGGCGAAACGAATCCGGTGACCAGTCTTTCAGGCTGTCGGTTACCGCCTGCGCGCCTGCCGCGCGGAGCTGCTTGTCATCGACAGTGTTTGTCACGCCAAGAGCCATCAATCCGGCGCTTCGTCCGGCTGAGATTCCCGGAGGAGAATCTTCGATAACAACGCACTGCCGGTGAGTCAATGGCGCTTTTCCAAGCGATGTGCGATAGAAATCCACAAGACGGAATCCTTCGCGATAACATTCAGGATCCGGTTTAACTGTTGAGACACATTCGGCGCTGACAACGATTGCAAAACTATCTTTTAACCCTGTCTTTTCGAGTACGTGATCGATCTCTACCCGTCTCGCCATACTGACAAGCCCGAGTGTAAAATCATTTGCCATCCGTCTTATGAAATCCCCGACACCGTCAAAAAGCGGCGTATTTTTCTCGATATTTTCTTTCCATTTCGCCGTTTTCGCATCGATCAGTTCAGAAAGGCGGTCATCTGAAACAGTTTTATTCTCGCGCTCATAGATCGTCTTAAGGAAAACCGCATCGTTCATCCCAAGACATGCGAGATATTTTTCTTCGGTAAGTTCGATCCCTTCATCGACAAGTATTTCCCGGTACGCTTCCATCTGAATAGGTTCGTCATCTATCACGACGCCGTTAAAATCCAAAAGTAGTGCTTTGATCATATTTTATTCGCATCCCAAAACTATTTTATGTAAAGCGTTGTATTTTATATGCCAACGCAATCCGCCGCAAACACGAAAGAGGCAATGCCCGGATCGGACACTGCCTCTTTTATGATTGATCGGTTAATACCCGGTTATTCTTTGGGTTTCACCTGTTTTTTTACATTTTCGAGTGCTTTTTTACAGTTTTCGCCGAATTTCGCCTTTTCTTCGTCATTCATTTTATCAACACTGTCCCGCAGGTTACTGAAGATCGTCTGCTTGTACATTTCTACGATCCCGCGGACAACTATCGATTCTTTTCCGATCTCCTCGGCATTGTCGTTTAAATAGGTGGCGAGTTCATCGCACTCGGGTATTCCCACCTTTACGATCTCACCCGTGGATTCCGATTTTGAATCTGAGGTGGTCGTCTCACCGGATTCTGTGGTTGAACTGCTGTCGTCTTTCGAACCCGTCAAACGATCGGTCAATCCGCATCCCAAAACTGCAAATAACAGCAAAACCAATGACAATAAAATCGTAAACCTATTTTTCATTTTATCTCCTGAATCTGTAACAAATAATTGAAAGTTGAAGTGCCTGAAACATTCTGACGAGGCTACGCGAGAAATTTTGCGTCGAAAATATTTCCGCGTCCCAGGATACCTTTACGGTCAAACGCTTTCTTTAGTTCCGCCATTTCATTGAGATACCGCTCTCCGTACATTACGTAAAGATATTTCGACTTCAATTTCCCTATTCCGTGTTCGGCGGAGACGGTTCCGCCCATCATTACCGCCTGAGCAATAAATCTTCCGTATAAATTCCGGGCAACCGTCATCTCCTCGTCATTCTTTGGGATCATATTTGCGTGCAGATGATTATCGCCGATATGGCCGAAAATGACGTGATCGAGTCCGCTTTCGGCAAGCTTGGTCTGGTAAAACTTCAAAAATGATTCGAATTTATCATCCGGCAGCGCCATATCGGTTCCGACCTTTCTCTGCTTATATTTTACGATCCTTTCGTTGACAGAAACCGGAAGCGCATGCCTGAATGCACGCATTTTTTCAAGGTCCTGCTCGTTTACGGCAAACCACGATTGCTCGATATCGGCATTGTTATTCTCGAGCATCTCGTTCCACTTCTCGAATAATTCGTCTTCGTTCCGTTCATTTGTTTCCTGCTCGAAAAATACTGCACCGGCCATATTTTTCGGTGTTTCAGGAAATTTTTCGTAAATAAATTCAAGCGATTTGCCGTCAAAATATTCAAGCACCGCCGCATCAACCGACGATTCAGAATCTGATCCGGAATCGCGGTTATTTCGTGTTTCAAATGATTTCCTTCGCGCTTCATTTACCAGCCCGAGCAGGTCATTTTCCTCCCGAAAAAATACGATGCCGCTGAGAAAGCCTTCTGGTTTTCGCAATAGCCTGAGTTCAACTCCGGTGATCACTCCAAGCGTTCCTTCGCTTCCGATAAAAAGATCGATCGCATCGATCTTTTCTCCCGAAAAATATCCGCTTGTATTTTTTCTGACATCGGGCTGCAGATACGAAGGCAGTTTGACGGCGATCTTCGTGCCGTCCGTAGTTTTGATTTCAATTACGCCGTTTTCACTAAACGCTTCTCCGCGCTTCAAATCGAGCAACCTTCCATCCGGCAAGACGATTTCCAAACGCTCAACGTAGTTTCGTGTCGAACCATATTTGAAACTTCTCGCTCCGCTCGCATTAGTCGCCACGGTCCCGCCGATCTGACAGCTCCATTCCGTCGGATCCGGCGGGTAAAAGAGCGATTCGGCATCAACTGCCTTCTGCAGATCGATCAGCGGAACTCCGGCACCGACAAACGCAGTTCCGCCGTTTTCTCCTTTCGCGATCTCGAGCGTTTTGAATTTTTCGAGCGAAATAATAACGCCGCCAAACGGGATCGCACCGCCGACGGTTCCGGTTCTGGCGCCGGAGATCGTTACCGATACATTATTTTCATACGCTTCCTTTAGAATTTCGGAAACTTCGTCCTTATCAACCGGGATAAATACTTTAACGGCATTTCCGCCTTTCATATTGCTGGCGTCCACCAGATAATCTTCGATGTCTTTTTCTTTTGTAATCATTAAACTCTCTCGATACCAATATTTTTTATTTCCCTTGTAACCAGTTTCTCAAGTACTTCTTTTTCGTAATCGGTTTGCAGGGTTTCATTTCCAAAATCTCTTGTCAGAATGATCTGCTCTTTCACCACATCGATCCTTTTTTTCGAGCCCGCTTTTTCAGCGACTATTGAAAGTGCCTTAAGTAACCTTATAAAGACAGCCAAATTAGATTTCCCGCTTATTCGAATCTGGTCAAACGCGGTTTCAACAAATCGTTGAAAATCGGGTGATTTTGCCAGGACCCTTAGCTCTCCGTCCTTAATCCGTACAGATGAAGGCATTGTTCTCTGAGCGATCTTACTCACAATAACAGCAAGATAGTCAATACATATTATTGCCGTTGTTGTGTCGTTGACACCGGGCGAAAGTGCTTTTAACGCAATATCGACGATCTGACGGACGCCATAACCTGCGTCCTGCTCGATCGTGCGGTACCGAAAAATATTAAACCGATTGTTTACTTCGTTAGTCAGATCCTCTTCAGGATCTTTGTTAACCGACACAAGTTTCGTACCTTCGGCAACAAATTGGCCGACACCGTATTCGATTCTAAAAAGTAAATCACGCTGATGCGCCAAGTCCGCTAATCCGTCGATATCCGTGTATTGAATGTATCCGTCTGAATTTGATTTTATACTGTGCCAATCAGCTTCTTCCGGTCGATGTATCGAAGGATCAATTTCCCGGTCATCGTCTTCGGCAGACATTTTTTCAGGAAAAATCTTATCGATGACGAAAACCGTTTCCTTTTCGATCGCTTTAACAATATTGGTAACTTCAAGAGATTCAGCGATATGATGAATAAAATATATAAGTACGATGATGCCGCCGACCGCCAGAAATAAGGCGAATATCACACTTAATGACGGTACAAATTTAATTTCATCTGCTCCCCTTATTGTCACCAGAACGATCAGGCAATAAGCAAAAACACTTACAAAATAACCTAAAATAAACTGGTTTATCCTGTCACGCATGAAGTTCCGCAGAACACGCGGAGAATACATCGCTGAAGCCTGAGATATAGTGCTGAGGGTCATCGCAAAAGCAAGTGCCGCTACTGTCAGCATCGAACCCGCAATCGCCGTCAACATTCCCCGCGACCCTTCCGCGCCAAAACCAAAAATTCGCGGATATCTGGCAAGCAACTCATTGTTTAGGTTGGAATCGGCGAATACCAGAAGAAGAGCCAGAATGATCGAGGCAAGTATCATCAATCCAGGCACAAACCAAAGTGAGGATTTCAAATAGATCAAAAATTGCCTGATTATTCGCATCGGTTTTACCCTAATTCAAGCTGTCTATCCTTTAAATATTTTACCTTGTCCCTGATCTCAGCAGCTTTTTCAAATTTCATTTCTTTGGCCGCTTCCCGCATTTCGTTCTCGAGGCCGGCGACCATTTCTTTTAACTGCTTCGGTGAATATTCTTCGTATTTATCAAATTCCAGAGGCACTTTGAAGTAATCAGCTTCATAGGCTGTTACTAGTGTAGCTTCGATCGATTTAATAATGGTTGTCGGCTCGATGCCGTTTTCTTTGTTGTATTCTTCCTGAATTTTTCGCCGCCTTTTTGTTTCATCGATCGCCAGTTTCATTGATCGGGTGATTTTATCTGCATAAAGGATCGCAACGCCGTCTGCATTTCTTGCGGCGCGGCCGATAGTTTGGATCAATGAGCGCTCGGAACGCAAAAATCCTTCCTTATCGGCATCAAGGATCGCAACCAGAGAAACCTCTGGAAGATCAAGACCTTCTCTCAGCAGGTTGATCCCAACCAATACATCGAACTCACCGCGGCGCAGATCGCGCAGTATCTTTATTCTCTCTAAAGTTAATATGTCTGAGTGAAGATACGTAACTTTTATGCCGACCTCTGAGAAATATTCGGCGAGATTCTCAGCCATCTTCTTGGTTAACGTTGTTACAAGAACGCGTTCATTGAGTTCCGCGCGTTTCCGGCATTCTTCGAGAAGATCGTCGATCTGACCTTTTACCGGTCGCACTTCGATCCTCGGATCGAGAAGCCCGGTCGGCCGGATCACCTGTTCGATGATCTCACCCTCAGTTTTTTCGAGCTCATAATTACCCGGTGTGGCCGAAACATAGATCGTCTGACCGATCCGCTCTTCAAATTCCTGAAAATTCAGCGGACGATTGTCTTTCGCACTCGGAAGCCGGAAACCGTGTTCTACCAGGGTTCCCTTTCTGGACTGGTCGCCCTTATACATTGCGCCAAGCTGCGGAACGGATTGATGAGATTCATCGATCACCATGATCGTATCTTTCGGCAGATAATCTAAAAGCGTCGGAGGCGGTTCTCCCGCTTTCTTTCCGGTCAGATGCCGCGAATAGTTCTCAACGCCATGGCAATATCCCATCTCCTTCATCATTTCAAGATCGTACATCGTCCGCTGGTGAAGCCTTTGAGATTCAACGATCTTGCCTTCTTTTATCAGTTTTTCTTCCCACCATTCGAGCTCTTCCTTTATCGTTTTGATCGCCCGCGAGATCGTTGATTTCGACATCACATAGTGGGTTTTTGGATATATAGGAACACGTGTTTCGTGTTTCACCAGAACTTCTCCGAGAAGGGGATCGATCGTATAAACTCCCTCAATTTCGTCACCCCAGAATTCAACCCGGTACGCTTCGTCCTGATAGCTCGGATAGAGTTCGACAATATCGCCGCGGACGCGGAAATTCCCCCGTTCAAATTGAATATTTGAACGTTCATACTGCATTTCAACGAGTTTCCGAATAAATTCTTCGCGGTCAAGTTTTTGTTCCGGTTCTACGAATTGGAGCATTCCGTAATATGCATCCGGATCACCAAGACCATAAATACATGAAACACTTGAGACAACAATAACATCGCGGCGGTCGAAAAGTGCGCGCGTCGCGCTCAGCCTCAATCTGTCGATCTCTTCGTTTACAGTAGCTTCTTTTTCGATATAGACATCCGAAGCCGGAACATAAGCCTCGGGCTGATAATAATCGTAGTAAGAAACAAAATACTCGACGGCGTTGTGCGGGAAGAATGTCCGGAACTCCTGATAGAGCTGCGCGGCAAGCGTTTTATTATGCGCCAGTACAAGCGCCGGACGCTGAGTTTCACTGATCACATTCGCGATAGTAAAAGTTTTGCCGCTGCCGGTGATCCCGAGAAGCACCTGATCATCGACACCGCGATTGAGACCGTCCACGAGCTGCGCGATCGCGCTTGGCTGGTCACCGGTCGGTTTGTGGTTGGTAACTAGTTTTAACCGCATTTAAAACAAGAGAGTTACGAAGTATTTGTCAATATTACTTCGTAACTCCCTTGTTTTCCAATTCCGGATTTGTTTTATGCCGGCACCATATCAAAACTCCTGATAACATCGTTCGCAGCGTTGCTGAGATCTTCCGGAAGCGAATTTCTTTCGATGTAAGTATAAAGATCCGGAAGTGTTGAAGGATCTTTCAGCACTTTCAGGCAATGAAGGATCGCAAGTTTTACTTTGCGGTCGCTTTGATTTTCAATTACCTCGAAAATCTCTTTTGTTTCGCCGGCTTTGACAAGTAATGCTACCAAAGCAAAAGCCTCATATGCATGACCGTGATCATCATCAACCAAACGGTTTATCGATCTGTCAACGAGTTCGCTTTCGATTGCCGCTCTTGCAGCCTGCACAACACGGAATTCATCACCGCATTCTGCGATCCTCGTCCAGGCCTCGGCTCTGCTAAAGCTTAAACGGAAAAGCGACCTTGCGGCTGCGGCCCTGACTTCCCTGGTTGGGTCAGCACAGGCAAGCAGAATCGCCTCAAAAACTGATTCATGGTCAAAATCTGCAAGTGCAGCAACCGCACTTGAACGTATATTGGATGACAGATCGTACATAGCGATCTGAGAGAGAGCTTCGATCGAGTTTTGCGTCTTGAATTTCGCAAGTACCCGCAGCGCAAGTTCTCTTACCTGCGGATCTTCCTCATACTCATCTTGAGCCTGTTCGATTGCACTCAAAAGTCCCTGATCATCAGACATTGGAAGCGGCTCAATAAACGGAGCATTTTCAAGTTCGCGAATTCCCCGTATCGGAAGCTTTTCAAACGCGATCTTCTCCATTTTACGACGGCGTTCCTTAAGTTCAAGATCTGAAGGCTGAGGCGTTTTCGCTGTCTGTTTGGACAGGACCTTACTCGTTTGAGGAAGCCCCTTCGGAAATTTCGACGTTTTTTTCTTTGATGGAGACTTTGAGATCGTCTTAAACCATTCGAGTTCTTTTTTTGCGTCTAGTGAATCATCCCAGTCGAGCGCGTCCGTACGTTTCTCGCTGATTACCGCCGCTTCGCTTTTTCGCTTATACATCCATCCGATCGCGGCAGCTAATGCAAGCACCAGAATAAACAAGGTTATGTACCACCAGGTAAAATCTTCGGGCGGGATCTCGGGCTGTGCTCGCGGCGCTCTTACGGCGGGCATCTGCGCCAGTACATTCGAGAAACCGAGAAAAACCGCAAATAAGTTCCCCATGATCTTTTTGGATAAGGTTGAAATCTTCATTTGTATATTCATTTTAAAAATCCGGATTGTAGCAATTGGGTTTATGGTGAGGTTCAGGAAGTATGTCGGGCCGACATTTTAGTTACGAATGAGATGTTTGCTGCGTGAGCGGGAATGGCGGGGCATCCTGCACAAAACTCCACGGATTATTATGCACGTTTTGCTTCGAAATGTGAAGTAAAAAGTTTGTTTATTGTTAAACTTTTTTCAACATCTATGATTTTACCTCAATTGAGAACCGGTTACGCCAGTCTCGTCTTTACCTGAAATGCGATACATATTATGTTAGAAGGGTCTCAAAAAAATGATCCTGCGAACGACTTCGCGCTACTGCATATAAACTATGACTGCTGGTACTGTTTCGGAAACCAATATTGCCGGTCTCGAAAGAATTCACCAGGGAAAGGTTCGCGATGTTTACAAGGTAAACGACGACGAACTGCTTCTTGTTGCTACCGACCGGATCTCTGCGTTCGACTGTGTAATGCCCAATCAGGTTCCGCGGAAAGGTGAGGTTTTAACAAACATATCGGCTTTCTGGTTCGAAAAACTGGAAAATATAGCCGAAAACCACTTGATAACAGCAGACTTTGATAAAATGCCTGAATTGGTTCAAAGGCATCCCGAACTTCGCAGTCGTTCGTCTCTTGTGAAAATGACCAAAGTATTCCCCGTTGAATGTGTCGTTCGCGGATATCTTGAGGGCTCAGGCTGGAAAGATTATCTGGCTGCAGGCGAGATCTGCGGACACAAACTTCCTTCAGGATTAAGGCAATGTGAAAAACTGCCGGAACCAATATTTACGCCTGCGACAAAAGCTGCAAGCGGACACGACGAGAACATAAGTGAAGAGAGATTCTCTGAAATTATCGGAGAAACGGCTGCCGCCGTTCTCAAACAACGGACTCTGGATGTTTACCGGGCGGCGAGCGAATATGCACTTAACCGGGGTATCATCATCGCAGACACAAAATTTGAGTTCGGCCTTGACGGCGACGGGAACATATTGTTGATCGATGAGATCCTGACACCGGATTCTTCCCGTTTTTGGGAGGCGGAAAAGTATTCACCTGGACAGGCCCAGGCCTCGTTTGACAAACAATTTGTTCGTGAATACCTCGAAACACTGGATTGGGACAAGCTGCCGCCGGCGCCTGAACTGCCGCCGGCGATAGTTGAAGCAACCACGCGGCGGTACTTGGAAGCATATAGACTTTTAACCGGAACCGAACTATAGAAATTGATGAAGATGCGAAAGCAGATGGAAGCATTAATAAAAGAAATGCTGGACGGGCGCATTTTGCTTGACGAGGCGATGTTTGAATTTGAGAAGCTGTTTATCCAGGAGTGCCTTAAAAGAAATAACGATCACATAACTAAAACTGCCGGAGTTTTGGGGATCCACCGTAATACGCTTTCAAAACGAATCGCTTCATACGATGAAAAACCGCTAAAGAGTGCGGCGAGGCGGGGTACTTAACCGCTGGGTTAACTTCAAATGAGTTCCACCTTGTCACCGAGCTTTATTTCACTTCCAAAATTCTCACTTACCAGATTTTGCCCAAAAAGAACATCGTTCTTATTTAAGCCGAATTCAGAAAATTTATTTGGATAGATCATCGATGCTCTCCGGAATCCGGCAAGCGTCTTCAAGGGTTCTTTGATGTCCGGAATGCCCGTCGTTTGGTCGATCGTCGTAATGACACAACGGGCGCACGGTTTTGTGATACGAAAAACTGTTTTCCCGATCCGTATCTTTTTCCAATCGTCTTCGGCGAACGCTTCTGAACCGGATACAACAATATTCGGTCTGAATCGATTCATCGGTATCTTATTTTCGAGCTTGAGATTCAGATCAGATAAAGAACTCTCACCAATCAGTAAAAGTGGATACCCGTCTGCAAAACTGACGATCTCGTTTCCCATGTTAAAAGTGGGATTTATCTGCCTTTTTGTTTCCTCCGGCATTCTTACCAGCCGGCAAATTGTTTCCAGCTGATCGCTGAACCAGTCATTTATTTCACGATCGGCTTCGATCGCCTCACAAACGCTCTGCCATACCCTGACCCTGACTGTTTTTGCGGATTCAAACTGCATAGGTATAGAAATCTTTCCGGTTCCTTCAGAGGAAACGATTATCTTGTCCCCAAGCAGTTCACAATTTATTGTCGCCATTTTCGGATACTCTCTCTGTGTCAGAAAATCTCCTTTCTCATCGACAAGCATTAGCCTTCGATCGTTTTGCAGTCCGCGGTCTTCGACCTTACAGCTTTCGAGCATGACACCGCCGAGGGATTTGACGGGAAATACATTGATCTCAGATACAATCATTTTAAACTTGATACACCTCTTATCAGATTTTCTGCAAAAGCCGCCGTTATACTTGACAACACAGGATGGTTTTACGATACTAGCACTCATAGACAAAGAGTGCTAAAAAGTTCGGATTTAGTTCCGTATCACTCGTAGATCTTATTATAAAAGTACCAAACTTTATAGAAGGAGTAACAAATAAAATGGCTACAACAATCAAACCTTTGCACGATCGTGTGATCGTTCGTCGCATTGAAGAAACTGAAACCACCTCCGGCGGGATCATCATCCCGGATTCGGCAAAAGAAAAGCCGCAGGAAGGTGAGGTAATCGCAGTTGGTGAAGGTA
This sequence comes from Pyrinomonadaceae bacterium, assembly GCA_041394785.1. Taxonomy (GTDB): domain Bacteria; phylum Acidobacteriota; class Blastocatellia; order Pyrinomonadales; family Pyrinomonadaceae; genus Aridibacter. Next base: position 33,316 of record JAWKHO010000020.1, read on the forward strand.
AATATAAAGAAGACGGCAGCCGTCAGGCGCTGGACGTAAAAGAAGGCGACCGCGTGCTTTTTGGCAAATACAGCGGATCTGAGATCACTCTCGATGGTGACGAATTTCTGATGATGCGAGAGGACGAGATCCTCGGAATCATCGAACGAGCGGGTTCAGCAGCAAGCTAAATTTGCCGCGCGATTCGCGGTAAGCAGTTAGCTGTACCGATCGAAGCACAGAAGAATATTTTCAAAACAAGATCAATTATTGAATTACTGATTACGTAAGACGAATTACGTAAAAAGGAGAAAAATTATGGCAAAGCAAGTAATACACGGTGAAGATTCAAGAGCTGCGATCCTTCGCGGTGTGAATCAGTTGGCCGACGCAGTAAAAGTTACATTGGGTCCGAAGGGACGAAACGTAGTTATCGACAAGAAATTCGGTTCGCCGACGATCACAAAAGACGGCGTGACCGTTGCGAAAGAGATCGAACTGAAGGATTCGCTCGAAAACATGGGCGCTCAGATGGTTCGTGAAGTCGCTTCCAAAACATCGGATGTTGCCGGTGACGGTACGACAACCGCTACGGTTCTGGCACAGGCAATTTTCAAAGAAGGTGTCCGCACCGTTGCTGCGGGTGCAAATCCGATGGCTCTTAAGCGCGGGATCGACAAAGCAGTTGAAAAAGTTATCGAAGAGATCGGAACATTTTCACAGCCGGTTTCGGGCGATTCGATCGCTCAGGTCGGAACGGTTTCGGCAAACGGCGACAAGACGATCGGAACGATCATCGCTCAGGCGATGGAAAAAGTCGGTAAAGACGGCGTGATCACAGTTGAAGAATCGCGAACGATGGATACCACACTTGAAGTTGTTGAAGGTATGCAGTTCGACCGCGGTTATCTTTCACCATATTTCGTTACTGATCCTGACAGAATGGAAGCAGTTGTTGATGAGCCGTACATTCTGATCAACGAAAAGAAGATCAGCAACATGAAGGATCTTCTTCCGATTCTCGAACAGGTTGCAAAACTCGGCAAACCGCTTTTGATCATTGCTGAAGACGTAGACGGTGAAGCACTCGCAACATTGGTTGTAAACAAACTTCGCGGAACGCTCAACGTAGCTGCTGTTAAAGCTCCCGGATTCGGAGACCGCCGCAAAGCTATGCTTGAAGACATTGCCATCCTGACGGGCGGTAAAGTTATCAGCGAAGATCTCGGCATTAAGCTTGACAGCATTTCGCTTGAAGATCTCGGAACTGCCAAAAAAGTTACGATCGACAAAGACAATACGACGATCGTTGAAGGCGCCGGTGCAGGTGATGCGATCCAGGGCCGTGTGAAAACTATCCGCACACAGATCGAAGAAACCTCTTCGGATTATGACCGCGAAAAACTTCAGGAGCGTCTTGCTAAATTGGTTGGCGGTGTTGCAGTTATCAAAGTCGGTGCTGCTACAGAAACCGAAATGAAGGAAAAGAAAGCACGTGTTGAAGATGCAATGCACGCAACCCGCGCTGCAGTTGAAGAAGGTATCGTGCCGGGCGGCGGTGTTTCGCTAGTTCGTGCATCACGCGTTCTCAACAGCTTCCAAACCGAAGGTGACGATGCTGACGAACAGATCGGTGTAACGATCGTTAAACGCGCTCTCGAAGAGCCGCTGAGACAGATCGCTAACAACGCCGGTAAAGAAGGCGCAGTGATCGTTGAAAGTGTCCGCAATGAAAACAGCGACACCTATGGTTTTAATGCAGCTACTGAAAAATTTGAAGACCTCGTGGCAGCTGGTGTTATTGATCCGGCAAAAGTTACACGCACAGCTCTTCAAAATGCTGCTTCGATCGCAGGATTGATGCTGACCACCGAAGCGATGATCGCTGACGCTGAAGAAGAAGGCGACGGCCCGATGGGCGGCGGAATGCCGGGCGGAATGGGTGGAATGGGCGGAATGGGAATGTAATCCCTTCCTCCGGTTTCAAAAGAAAAAAAGACTTCGCAATTTTGCGAGGTCTTTTTTTTCGCCAAAGTGTTCGTATTTCTGCCCGCACCACCTTGCAAGCGTTGGAAATATACATAAGAATCCGGGACATCGGTAGTTTTCGTTTTCTTGGCATACATGTGGACGGGGATTCGAGCGTTCCAATGAAAAAAGACCCTGCTGATGCAGAGCCTTCTAGATATAAATATATTCATTTTTTTTAGGTGATCATTCGAACCAAAACGACAAGAAGCATAGCGCCGATGATCGACATGATCCAGCCCGCGGCATACTTTTCACTTCCCCAAATCACTCTTCCGATAAAGTACCTATTATCGCTCCGCCCATACCGATCAATGCCGTTATCAGCCAACCTACTGGTCCTGCGACTATCGCTTCTTTGCCGGGCAGAAGAAATCGTGCGATCGCCCCGATTACCAAACCGACAATAAGCTGTCCAAGAATATGAAACATAGTTTTCTCTCCTTCTGAATAAGATTGTTGAACCCTGATGAATTGAATGCCCTAATTGTGCAATAAATAAATCCATTTCACAATGTTTTTCGGATGCGGGCGCAATTCCTATACGGTTGTCTTTCTGTGCGCAAAGATTCTGAGCAGTCCGTTGACTGCTAAATGGAGCAGTCCGTAAACGACAATCGCCAGAATGATCGGCAGAGCAAGAGTGAAACCTCCTTCAACCGCCGGACTCGGAACGATACCGGCGAACGGCTGGTAAAGAAAATCAGTTGACGACTTTATAAACTTTACAAACCCGGCACTTTCGCGTGCGGCAAAAAGCTCCAGCAACAGACGGATCGATAAAAGTCCGTAGACCAGGAAGAACAGATAATCGACGACCTGCGAAATGCGAGCTACGAATCTTCCGCGATCAACTTCCCTGTTTGTTTGCTCGATCTCGTCGACAGCTTTGTGCTGCAGAACTTCAGAAATGTTTCGTGCGCGTTCTTCCTCGTCGCTATTGTGACGGGCGGCATTTGCGGCGATCTCTTCTTTTACTTCCGATCCCACATACGCCTTGACCTGTTCATAATCCTGCATCCGTTTTGCTTCATCAATTTCGAGTTTTTCGTCAGTCATCAGATCTCTCCTTTTAAATTTACTGATTCTCAACTTCCTTGCCGGTCTTTTCAGATCCTAAGGCCGAAGATTCACGTTCCCGCCCGGAGTACCGTTTAGGCGGGAAAAGGATATCGACTAAACTTCTCTTTTCCTCATTCTTTTTCGCCTTATCGCCCTCAGAAATCTTTTCAACAACGTCGTCTGATTCTTCGTTAGCAGCTTGTTCGACGATCTCTCTTGCACTCCAGCCCTGTCGTTTTATGTTTGGAATATTTTCTTCGTCAGTTTTTTTCATGATTGCCTCCATCTATCAACTGTCTGCTATCTTCGCTTAAAAGAATAGGGTGAACACCTTCGCCCACCCTGTCAGCTTCGTCTATAGCCAAATCAACGGTTAATTAATACTTGCATTAACCGGCGCTGATGCGGTTATAGAGATCTGACTCCCTTCACCCATTTCAACATCATCACGCCCCTGTGCAATAACCGTTCCGGCTCCGGCTCCGGCACCGATTGCGGCACCGATCGCAGCTCCGTCACCTCCCCCAAGAATTGCACCAAGAATTGCGCCAACACCGGCACCGATTCCGGCACGTTTTGCAGTCTTACTCGTTTGGTTATTGTCACGAACCGCGCCTTCATTGTTGACGGTAACTTTCTCACCGCTGGCCAGAGTGACGTTTTCAACCAAACCGGCAAACCGGTAAGTTCTTCCGTTTCTCAAACGGATCGTGTCAAAATCAAGCGAAAGATTCGCTCTTCCCGAAATCCGACCTGAACGTTCCGGATTTAACACACGGCCTTCAATTATCGCTCCGTCAAATCTGGAGGGCGATGTAACTTTCATCGTGAAACGATCACCATCCTGCGAAGCCTTGGTCGAAATCAAGGAATTCAATTCTGCAGTCAACTGAGTTCCGTTCGGAACGATAAAATCGTTACGATCGTATCTGCCGTTGCTTGAGGCATTGTTGTTGCTGCCGACGATGGTGAAATTCGCACTCGAATTTGTCCTGTCGTAAATACTGGCAACCGTCACCATGTCTTCGTTGTTAGGCAGGTAAACTCTGCGCAGTACTTTCAGACGGCCATTGTCCATCGGGATGAAATTAACGTAAAAATCATTGTTTCTGTCGCTGACATAGTTAACGGAAACTCCGTCATATGTTGTGTTGGCAGTAACAGTTACATTTTGTCCTCCGGCCGCACTTTCAGTTCGTGCGATCCCGTCAGCCTTGAAAGATATCTGCTGGGCGTTGCTCGAAGCTACCGTCACATCGGTATTTCGTTTTTCAATTGCCAGCATTTCGGGCGACATCAAACGATTTTTCAATCTTCTTTCAACCCTGTTCTCACGAGTTTGCGGATAAAGTTTGATCGAAGCTTCAACCACACGGTCAACATTGTCGCTCAATGCCGTATTCAGCCTGTACGTCCCTGTCAGACGCGAATCAAACTCACTCGCCTGATTCGGCCGGTTCCAGTTCCAACTTACCGCATAATAATTTGACAATGTGTCCAGATCAGAACGGATCGATCTCCATTGCGTCTCCGAACTTCTCGTAAATCTGTAATCGCGCATAAACGCGTCAATGTAGGCCGCTCGATTTAATACATTCTCCGCATCCGTATCTGTCGATTGGTTGCTGTCGAATCTCTGCTTCAAACGATCCGTTGCATTTTCAAACTCGTCGATATAAGCATTGAATGAATCTTCACTCTGTGAATTGTTTAAAACACTTCTGTCTAGTGCGGTGTTCATTTCCCGTTTATAAACATCGGTTTTTGATTCAAGACGCGCAAGCAGATCCTGAACACTCCTTCCCGCTACCGTATAAGCTGTAGTTGTTGTGTTGACCGGAACTTTGTTCCAATCCCACGCAACGTTGTAGTAGTTTGAGAGGGTCATTAAATTTGCCCGGATATCGTTCCATGAACTTTCAGATCTGGTTGTCAGTCTGTTCCGCGTCATAAAAGTATTGATCGAACTGGCTCGCAGCAACACGTTTTCAACATCGGCTGCGACCGATGTTTTTGCATCAAATCTCTGTTTCAGCTGGTCGGTCGAATTTTCGAATTCGGTAATGTAGTTAAAAACTTCGTCTTCCCGTTCCGTGTTATTCAGCGTGCTTCGGTCGAGCGCATTGTTCATCTGTCGTTTGTAAACATCCGTTTGGGCTTCGATCCTTGTTAACAGACCTTTGACCATGGTGTCAGACACACGATAAGGCTGCGCAGTTACCGTACTTCCGTTTTGAACAGCCGCGTTCCAATCAAATGTAACGTTGTAATATCTGGATAGCGTCTGAAGGTCAGTTTTGAGATAACCCCAAGTCTGTTTAGACCTTGCCGCAAGATTTGTTGATTTCATAAATTGATCGATCATTGCCGCCCGATTCAGAACATTGGTCACATCGGAATCGACAGAACGTTTCGCGTCAAATCGCTGCTTCAGTTGATCTGTCGCATTCTCAAAATCGGTGATGTAGTCGAATATGAGATCTTCGCGCGAAGTGTTGTTGAAACGGCTCCTGTCAAGAGCTTTGTTCATATCTCTCTTGTATGTATCCGTCCTTGTTTCGATCCGGGTTAATAGACGCTTCACATTTTGATCTGAAACCCGGTATGCTCTCGTTTGGGCTTCAACCGTCTGGTACGGAAACGCAAAGAAAGCGAGTACCAACATCGCTCCAAATAATTTTGTCCATAAGTTTTTCATGTTAAACCTCCAGTATGAATGCTGTAATGGCTTGTCTGATGAATTATCCATTTTCATATGCAATTCGTAAGTGCAAGAGGTATGCCGAAGGCCGTTGTGTCACCGTAAACATAGTAGTAACAACGTTTACATGAGACCCACAGCCTATTCAATCCTAATTTGAAGGATGGCAGGTTTGTATTCTTTTGGTACGGTTTTGGTGTGATTACAAAACAGAGCTTAGTGAGGTTTTGAATGAAGTCATCATTTAGCGATCGCCGTTTCGTCAATTGGAAGATCGACGGTAAAGGCCGACCCCTTCCCTTTCCCTGCGCTATCCGCACTAATTTCTCCGTTGTGCAGCGCTGCAACCTGCTTTGAAAACGCAAGTCCCAATCCGAAACCGCCGTATTTTCGTGCCGTCGAGGAATCGGCCTGACTAAATTTTTCAAAAATTTCACTAAGATTCTTATCTTCGATTCCAACACCGCTGTCCACCACGCGGAAGCGAATTTTCCCCCCTGCCTTTTGGATCGTAGCCGAGACCTTTCCCCCGCGCGGCGTGAATTTAACGGCATTTAGCAGCACATTCAGAAACATTTTTTCGAGTTTTTTTGAATCGCCGACAGCTTTTCCCGATTCGAGCAAGTTTTGTTTCTCAAAACTTATATTCTTTCTCTCAGCTGCGGTCCTGGCGCGTTGAACAGCTTTCTCAAAGATCGAGGAATAGCTTATTTCATCTTCTTTCTTGTCCACGGAATCCGAGGCTACTTGGGAATAATCTAATAGCTCATTTACCAGACGTGATTGTGTTCGAATATTTTTTTCGATCACATCAAGCGCATGTTCCCGGGTTTCATCCGTTATTTGAGAATTCCGAAGGATCCGCGTCCATCCCGAGATTGCATTCAGAGGGGTTCTGAGTTCGTGCGAGACAATGGAGATAAATTGATCTCGTTCGCTGTTGATTTCTTTTGTATTTTCATTCATTTCAAGCTCCGTAAGGTAGAGATGGTCTTCATCAACTTTCTGATCGTCAGTCTCAGCGCTTAAGGCGCTCCGGAAATTCCTTGAGCGATCATTTTGCCGGTACAAATAAAAGATCGAAATCGTGGTTAGTCCGCCAAAGATCAAAGCTGCTCCGGTACTCCAAAATCCTTTTTGTGACGAAACGGCTAGTACGGTCAACACTAAGCACATACCCGCGACGTAGAGATAGCTAATTCTGGTGAATTTCGGATAGTGTTCTTTCTCATCTTTGTTTCGCTCTTCCATTTCTAAAGATCTGCCTGCGTTTCCAGTGTTGAGGATTAAAAAAACCCGATCTATAAATGTATATCAACGCAAACGTTGTGCCGTTTGGGGTTGCCGCTGAATATCAGGAAATGAACGTACGAAAATATTACGGTTTCGAGGAAAACCGAAAAGATTTCGTACAAAAGATGGATCGAATTTATCAAGATCCGGGGGATTTTAAATAGGGGCAACCGATCCCAATCGATCGGTCAGATAGTAATATCCAAAAAAATGAATAAAGGAAGGAATCAATCGTCTATTCCGTGACGTTTGATCATTCCGTACAATCTCGGTCTGTATAGTCCGAGTAAATTTGCGGCTGCCTGCTTATTGCCGCCGGTTTTTTTCAAGGCAGCGGAAACGACGCCGCTTTCGATCAGCGCGAAAACGTCGGCAGCATCCTTGTCGTCTTCGCCATCGCGTAATTTCGAAAGATTTTCTATGATCACCTTACCGATCTCTTTGAAATATTCATCTTCCGTCTTCGTTTCAGACGATACCTGAATACCGCTTGACGAATCTTTCTCTTCACCCGAAAATGACGCGCCCGAAAATACCGACTTAACCGGAGCATTCGTACCGGACGCGGCGCTCATGGCCTTGTCACCGATATCCAGACTCTCGATTACCTTGCTTTTGGATAATAAAACGGCGCGCTCTACCGCATGCTCCAGTTCGCGGACGTTTCCGCGCCAGTGATGTTTGAGCATCTGATCGTAAGCGCCGTCAGAAAATGCTTCGGCCTGGCTGTTATACTTTTCGGAATAGATAGAAAGAAAATGTTTTGCCAGCATCGGCAGATCGTCTACCCGATCGCGCAGCGGCGGTATCCTGATCTCGATTGTATTTATCCTGTAATAAAGATCTTCGCGCAGATTTCCATCAGCAATTGCTGCAAAGGGATCGCGGTTTGTCGCCGTGATCAGACGGAAATCCGCATCGCGTGATTCATCGCTTCCAACCTGATAATAAACTTGTTCCTGAAGTACACGGAGTAGTTTCGGTTGAAGATCGGCGGGCATTTCCCCGATCTCATCAAGCATCAAACTGCCGCCTTTTGCTTTCCCGATCAAACCATCTTTATTCTTGTTCGCGCCGGTAAAGGCACCTTTGACATGACCGAAGAGCTGGGATTCTATCAATTCCTTGGGAAGCGCAGAGCAGTTTACTTTTACAAAAGGATTTTTCATGCGATGACTTTTGTAATGGATCGCATTTGCAATCACTTCTTTTCCCGTTCCGGATTCGCCAAGAATAAGAATGTTAGCGTCTGAATCGGCAACATTTTCGATAAGTTCGTAAATGTTTTGCATTGCCTTGCTGCCGCCGATGATGCCTTTATATGAGGTGACATTTGTCAGCTTGCCGCGGAGTTCTTTGATCTGATTTGCCTGCTCTTTTCTTTCGAAGGCCTTTTCCATAAGGATGGAGAGCTCTTCAAAATCCACAGGTTTCTCAACGTAATAAAATGCGCCGGCTTTTGTTGCTTCTACCGCTTTTGCTGAAGAACCATCGCCGGTGATCATGATAACCTCAGTTTCGGGCGACGTCTCTTTCGAACGCCTGACCATTTCAATACCGTCTATATCCGGTAAGTTTAAATCGGTCAGGATCAGATCAAAACCAGATTCTTTTATAAACTCAAGTCCGATCTTTCCGTTATTGGCTGTAGAAACTTTAAAATTCTCCGATTCGAGCTGAAATCGCATCATCTCCAGCGTCGATACATCATCGTCGATAACCAAAACTTTTCGCATAAGATAAAAAGCAGCGCAAAACTGATCTGAATGTAGTTTTAATATATTATTTAAAAACAGTTTGGAAAAGGTGTCATATCTAACATGCCTTTTCCAAACTGTCCGTGTTTCGATGACTTAGCGCCGATCCTATCTTGATCTTCTCCCGATCAACCAGCCGAACACCAGTCCGAAGATACCTGCCGCCGCAATTCCGATCTCGGGATTCCGTTTCACCGTGTCGATCGCATTGTTTTTAGCCTCGATCACGTCAAACTTCCTTACATATTCAGAAGAATGCTCGAGGGCCTCCGCAGCCCGGTGTCCCGCTTTGTTGGCTTTTTCGATCGTTTGATGTGTGAAGTCTCCCGCCTCGTAAGCCTTCTCTCTTACAAAATCTTCGGCGTTATCGGTTTTTGTGTCCAGATAATCTTGCACCGAATCTGATTTCTCGTGGACCTTACCGGCCGCTGCGGAAAGCTTATCCGATACCTTTTCCTTTGTATTATCAAATTTCTCTTCTACCATCGCCAGTTTGCTTTTAACAGCAGCAGTTCCCGTGTTTTCATTTTTATTATTCATAAGTCCTCCAATTATTACTCCAAATACTTTTTTATGCTTGGTGCAATTTGCGTTCCATGAAACCGGTTCGGCGAAACATGGCCTAAGTAAAGTAATTACAGCCTGACATTTTTGATCAAAAGTATCTCGTATTACTTCCATACATGCCCGGGTTGTAAGGTTCGATGACATTTCGTATCAAATGGATACTATTTCGATACTTTTCAACCCTTTCCTTGTACCACGGATGTATCACGAATAATATATCTCGTTGATAACATTCAGGTTATGCGTTTTGGCACGCAAATTGGATTAGAGAACCGTAGGCAGTTAAATTTCAGGATACAAGGAGGAACGCAATGATTTGGACAATTATAATGATTTTATTACTTATGTGGCTTATAGGCGTCGTAACCACAAACACATTTGGCGGATTTTTACACATTCTATTACTTGTAGCATTGGCAGTGTTCGTAGTTAGAATGATAAGTGGGCGAAGGGTTACCTAATCTTTGAAAAGCTTTGACCGGCGACACAGGTGGGAACCAGAACGAAAAAGACTGTACCAGAAACGATTTTGGTGCAGTCTTTTTTTTTAATAGCTGACAGATTTCACTCTGTCAATTGAGAAGATTTTAGCGCTTGCACGGCGCTGTATAATGAGAGATATGGATTACCTTAACCATCTACCTGTCGAATCGTTATTCGACGACCTCTTCGCATTTTACGGAAAACTCGATGTTGACGGAGTAATTAAAGAACTCGGCGGAAAAGTATTTGAAGACATCGGCACAAACTCCTCGCTCTTTTTGGGACAGGAATTTGTCGATCTCCCCTTCTGGCAAACAAATTTCACAAATATCGAAAACTTCCGGTATTCGCTGCAAGCATCCAGAAATGGAGAAACATCGGAAACTATAATCCTCTTCGTTTCAGACAAGGACCAGAGCCGGTTCGTAGAGTTAAAACTAATACCCATCAACAACGAAGAAGGCATTATCTCTGAGATCTTCTTCTGCACGACGGATATAACAAAAGCAGAAGAAGAAAAAAACTTCTTTAAAACGAGGTGTGACGAGTATCTTTTTGCAGCGGAAAATGCGCGCGTCGGATTGTGGTTTTGGGATCTTGGGAAAAGCGATATTTATTCGACACCGATGTGCCGGACACTTCTTGATATAACTTCTGAAGGCGACGAAATCCCGCCTGCCGAATTTGTTCATGCTATCCATCCTGATGATCTCTGGATGATCGAAGAGGCACTGGCAAAATCACGCATGGACGACAATGAATACGCGGTTGATTGTCGTGTCGTACGCAGTGACGGAAATATCCGCTGGGTTCACGCCCGGGGAAAAACGATATTTGACGAAAATCAAAAACCAAAAACGATGACCGGCAGCCTGCGGGAGATCACCGATCAGAAAATGGCTTCGGAAGAATTGAATATCGTTTATGAAAGAGAAAAAAATGCCCGCGCAGAAGCAGTAGAAGCAAACCGGGCAAAGGATAATTTTCTGGCAGTTATCTCTCACGAGCTGCGTTCTTCGCTCAATTCTATCCTCGGCTGGACTCAAATACTCTCAACCAGGAAACTTGGTGAAACCGAACAAGCGAAAGCGCTTCAAACGATCGAACGAAGCGCGCGTTCGCAAGCGAAGTTGATAGAAGACCTCGTAGATTCGGCACGCATTCGGTCCGGTAAGTTAAAGCTCGAGCTTTTCCCGGTTGATATCGTTGAGATCGTCCGCCGCGTTATAAACTCTCAAAAACCCGCAATTGATGATAAAAATATCGATCTGCATTATTCATTCAATGTAAAAAAAGTAGAAGTATATGGTGATACCGACCGACTTTCCCAGGTGTTTACAAATCTACTGACGAATGCCATAAAATTTACCGATGATCCGGGAAAGATATCGATCGATCTGTCATTTGACTCAAATGAAACGGTTACTATCGTGATCGAAGATAATGGTCAGGGTATTGCTCCGGAAAATCTTCCGACGGTTTTTGAACAATTTGAGCAAGGCTCAAGCAAAAAAGCCGGTCGATTCAGCGGGCTCGGTCTCGGTCTTTCGATCGCCAAGATCCTGATAGAAAAGCATGATGGCACGATCAAAGCAGAAAGTGCCGGATTAGGACTCGGAGCAAAATTTACCGTTGTTCTTCCGGCAATCTCTATCCAGTCGATAGTCGATATCAGCGAACAAAATGAAAACGAGAAGGACACAAAGGCCGGAATTCTTGACGGTATAAAAATTCTGATTGTTGAAGATGATGAAGACTCGCGCGAGGTTCTTGAGATTTTTCTTTCTGAATTGAACGCTAGTGTCGAAAGCTGTTCGTCAGCGCGAGACGCGATGAATATTTTGAATCGTTCCGGCCGTGACCTGCCGGACGTCATAGTTTCCGATCTCGGTATGCCGGATGAAGACGGTTATTTTCTGATAAAAAAAATTCGAAGCGATCCGAGGTTTTCAGAAATACCGGCCATCGCCCTGAGTGCTTTTACGGCCCTTTCCAGCAAAACGCTGGCCTTCGACTCCGGTTATCAGACCTATCACACAAAGCCGTTTGACCCGGATCTGCTCGCAGAAGAAATAATCGGACACGTCAAAGACAAGAACAATAACCGGTGAGCATACGGTGATTTACCGTCACACAATACGGCAGGCGTCCAACTAGCCGTCATCCTGAGCTTCGGTGTCTGCTTCGGTATCTGATCCGCCCGCATCGATCCTTCTGCGGGCGTCGCGCGCTAATTTCTCGTAGTTTTTCTGAATTCTTTCGAGATCCTTTTCGTCAAGTTCCTCAAGATCCAGCAATTGATTATGCGCTCCCTGATGCGATCTGATGAGTTCGTCAAGTTTTATCTGAATCGCCCTCGAATCCCGGTTCTGAGTGTTTTGAATTAGAAAAACCATTAAGAAAGTAACGATCGTTGTTCCGGTATTGATGACCAGCTGCCACGTATCGCTAAAACCGAATACGGGTCCGGTGATGATCCAAAGAATGACGATAAGAACTGCTCCGCCGAACGCATAAGGACTTCCGGTAAACTTTGAGACAAACTTTGCAAAACTTGTAAACCACGATTCAGCGCTGCGATCTTCCATTGTTTTTACCTTCAATATTTTTATAAGAGCTTTTTCGGTGAATCATCCGGAGTCAGTGCTGCGAAACAGATCTTTTCCGCCCTGAGTCCTTCGAAACTACCAATCGGCTATTTGCAAACTATACCTGAAATCGAAGGCTACGCAATAGTATCCCGGAAATGACGGCGAGTTCAGAAAAAATACAGATAGCGCCATCACACCCGCCGGACGCAAATCGCCGGCTGCTTAATTTTGAGCTTACGGATAGTTCACGAATTTCAACCTGCTGCATAAAAAAAACGCCGGAAAAGTTCCGGCGTCTTGAGACTCTTACGAAAAATTCATGTCATCAACTGCTCCGTTTCAGACTTCTTGCTTTTTCAACAAGAGTTATAAACTCACGGCGGTAATTCTTAAGATCATTTCCCTTACCGGAACGGGCAAGCGCCGCTACATTTTCAAAACTCGCCGTTCCCTTGTATTTTGAATCCCGAAGGATCAAACCGAATTGGGCTACGGCCGCTGCGAATTTCAGATTTCCCGAAGCATTTTCGATCGGCGATTTCGAATCAAGCACACCTATCGAAAGTAATTTGCTTTTCGATTCCTTCGGCTCTTTGTAACGGAGTTTTACGGTCATCAGTTCATCGTTGAAATTCGAATCAGAGGGCTTTACTTTCGAGTATTTCAACTCGTCAATGCCCGGATTTTCAACCTTCCCGCCAAAGGGCACGACCTCATAGAGTGCTGTAACGGATATTCCGGCACCGATCTCTCCCGCATCTTTTTTGTCATCATTGAAGTCGCGGTCTGCCAACACCCGGTTCTCATAGCCGATCAGCCGGTATCCGGCAACCTGTGCAGGATTAAACTCGACCTGTATCTTCACGTCTTTGGCTATCGTGAAAAGCGTCCCGGCCACCTGCGTGCCGAGGGCCTTTCGCGCTTCCTGGTTGGAATCGATATAAGCATAGTTGCCGTTGCCCTTGTTCGATAGTTTTTCCATCATTGAGTCGTTCAGATTGCCACTGCCGAATCCGAAAACTGAAAGAAATATGTTTCCTTTTCGCTTTTCTTCAACAAGACTTACCAGTTCATCGTCGCTGTCCAGCCCGACGTTAAAATCACCGTCAGTTGCGAGAATAACGCGGTTATTTCCATTCGGAATAAAATTCTCTTTGGCAACTTTGTACGCAAGTTCGATACCCTCGCCGCCGTTTGTCGAACCGCCGGCTTCAAGCCGGTTGAGAGCGTCACGGATTGCATTCTTGTAGGCGGCACTTGTAGATGGCAGCGCTAAACCGCTCGAACCAGCATAGGTCACGATCGCTACTCGATCTTTTGAAGAAAGCTGATCAACGAGCAGATTAAGCGAGTTTTTCAGAAGCGGGAGTTTATTCTCCTCTTCCATTGATCCTGATACATCGAGCAAAAATACCAGATTTGACGGCGGAAGATTATCTAGCGCAACCGTCTTTCCCTGGAGGCCGATCTGAACGATCTTATGTTTTGAATTCCACGGTGCCTTCGCCACCTCGGTTTTTACCGAAAACGGAACATCGCCGATCGGCTGCGGATAGTCATATTCAAAATAATTTACAAGTTCTTCGATCCGTACCGCGTCTTTTGGCGGCAGGATGCCGGAGTTTATATATCGCCTGACATTCGAATACGAAGCCGTATCAACATCAATTGAAAAGGTTGAAAGCGGAGCCCGCTTTGTTTCGTAAAACGGATTTTCGGCAATTTCGGCGTATCTATTGCCTGCGCGACCGTCATACGGTGTTTCATTTTCGGCGGAGGCCAGTTCTACTCCCGGGGCATAATCAGAAGCAGTATTCGAATTTGCCGCTGTGTTTTCCGTATTTGCATCGGCGGGATATTTACTTTGCGAAACCGGCTCTGCCGGACAGGCACTTAAAAGAAGAGAGATCAATGTGATCAGCGCCGTTAATGACGCAATGCGTAGTGAATGCAGACCTTTCATAGTTATTCCTCCAAATATGAGCAAAAAAATTTGCAAGTTTGAAATTGTTCCGTTCCCTCAATCTTGTGTTGAAGAACGCGGGTTGATTTCAAACTTGCAAACTAATCTGCAAATGTTTTAGAGGATGCTACTTATTATCTTTTATCAAAACCGGCACTGCTAAACTCGAATTAAACTCGGGCTCAGACATGCTGAATCCGGACATGACATATACATTCTGAGATTTGTCGAGTTCAGACAACCAGTCAAAGCTGCTGACAAGACGCGGCGATCCAAGACCGGTCCAGACTCTCTCTGAACGCAGATACTGTGTTCCGGCTTCGTCCTTCACGAAAAAATGATAGACAAAAGCCTTTCTTTCCGGAAGCGACTGGACGTCCTTAACATAATGATAAGTTGTTAGATACCCGGTATTTTTGTCAAAAACCGCGTCTGTCACCATAAAATTCGCCGGTCCGACGTTTTCCAATCTGGGCTTTCTCGGTTTTCTGTGTCTGTGACGTCTTTTTTTCTTACGCTTACAATATTCGCCGTCGCTGTATGAAGAAAAATAATTTGTCTTTTGCGGAGCTACGTAGAACAAACCCGCAACTACGGCGCTTATTCCGACTATAAAAGAAAAAAGTAATATGCCTGCGATGTGTTTTGTCATAATTTCAACTCCTTAGCTTCCTTGAACGATGATAACCGATTGACTTGCACTCTGACAATATTTTCGGCGAAGGATTTGTAATTTGCTATATCCCACCCGTCTACATTTATTCCCGAACTATTAGCCTGCCAAATTTAATTTACGGAAATCTGTGAAAGGACTTTAAAAATTCAAATGGTCCGATTCCCATTTGCAGGGATCGAACCATTTGAAGTTTCTTTATGTTTGTCGGGCGGGTTGCGTTAATGTCTCAGCAAAACAGGAATCGCCGACCTTTCATGAAACGCGTTATCTGAAAACCCTGTAGTTTCTGCATCTGTTGATTCATAGGTAGTTATCAGATATAGATTCTGATACGAATTTAATTGATCCAAGATCCTGAACGAATTGATCGCTACTTCTGATGCCTTTGCCTCTGAAGGAACCCTTTCTCTCCCAAGAAAACGAGTACCCGATGCGTCTTTGACATAAAAATTAAAATAAAGAACTGCTGCGTTTTTAAGCCGCCCGTCCGGCTGGTGCGAGGTCGTAAGTAACGCGGTTTCAGGATCAAATACTGCTCCTGTTACGTTTGCAGAAAGTCCGAATCTGTCGCCATATCGCCGGTCAACATCAAATCTGCACTTTCTCTTGCCGTAGCCGTATTCCGAAGGATCATCATTAATTTTGATTTCTCCATTATGACTCTGCGGCGAATAAAACAATCCGGCTGTCAAAACGCTCGCGCCGACAATAAAAGTGAAAAGCAAGATACCTGCAAAATGTTTTGTCATAACTCCTTCCTCCTTTCCTACGTCAACCGATAATATCTTAACAACCAGTGTTTCGGCAAAACTTTTTCGATGCTCACTGAAAATCAGATGATTTATCTTTTTTGCAACTTAGGGGCTCGGCGGAAATTTTCCTGATCCTGTAAAACTGCCGGGTTCAGCAAGTATCGCAAATCATATTTCTCGGAAATCACGGTTAGTTGCTTGATGCGGCCATTTCTTCCGAAAAATTCTCAGTTATTCTGGGTCAAATCGTCTTTATTCCCGAAACGCGCTTCGATCATTCGTCCGGCCCTTTCGCCAAGATTTTTTGTCAATGCCGGATAAGTCTTCTCTTCGGTCTCGAAATCCTCGGCCCCGAGATATAGTTCAGCCTCGGCGATCGCCATCAATGCGCCCTCAATTTCCATATATAGCCCGAACGGAAGTTCATCAAGTACGATCTCAACTTCCTTAAACTTCCAGATCAGGCGACGTTTCTCATAAACCATTCTTTTCTCAAAACCGAGACTTTCGACAATTCTTTCGATCTCTTCAGGGTTTTCAACCTCCGACTCGTGTTCGACGTGCTGTTTGACCCCTCCGGTTGAAGAGACAAACTGCTTAAACGTCAGCTTGCTTCCTCGTCCTGTCTTTCTGAGCCGAAGTAACGCTTTATTTTCTTCAAGAAAGTCATTATGAAACAGTATGTTCTCTTCAAAGTCTTCGGCAATAAATTCGGCGCCGATCTCGCTGAGATCGGACTTTACGCGGTCCCAATTCTCGGGAGACAGCCGGTATTTTTTCTCGATTTCCATTGATTGACGAAATTACAGGTTAGTAAAGGCTCTTGAGCCGATGTAAGCAATGCCAAAACACAAACCGGCGACAAACTCGGCGGCGTTGAAAAGCTTTCTGTCTGACGTCGATCTTTCCATCAGCCACGAAACAAAACAGGTTGAAAGTCCGAATATCACCGGCATGATAATAAAATTCGCTATTTTCAAAATGCCGTTCTCGATCACCATGTCGGAATAAAGATATGTACTTCCGATCCCGAGAATAACACCGAAAACAACGTGGCCGGCGATGACGAGCAGTTCATAAAGTCCTGATTTGGAAGAGATCTTCTCGCCAAATTTCTCGATCCCGAGTTCAAATAGAAACTCGCCGATAAAGCCGAAAACAAATTCAAGTACAATTTCGAAAATGACGGTAATAACCGCATCGATGATGATCAGGAGCATACTTTATGAATGCCGGATCCATTTCCAAACTTCAGGAATGGTCGCGCGCTTTCCGTACATCAGCATTCCAACCCGGTAAACCCTGGACGCAACCCAGGTTAAACCGAGAATTGTTACTATGTTCAGTATTATCGCAAGCGCGATCTGCCAAAACGGCGGGATCTCCGCAAGGATTCGCACGGGCATAACGATCGGTGCAAAGAACGGAGCGATCGAAACCCAAAATGCGAGAGTCGAATTCGGATCCCGCACAACGGCAAAGCAAAAATATAAACCGAGCATCAGCACAAGTACCGGCGGAAGTGCGAATTGCGAACCCTCCTGCATATTTGTGACCATCGACCCGATCAGAGCATAAATAGTTGCATAGATAAAATATCCAAGCAGAAAGAAGATAAAAAAATAAACGATCATCGGCGGGGTGATATACGGCATTTCGATCTCGATACCGCTTGCTACCAGACTCGCCAAACCGAATGCCAGCAGGACGAGTACCGAAACGATCCAAATGCTCAGTTGCGTCAAACCGGCGAGCCCTACACCGACGAGTTTTCCCATCAAAAGTTCAAATGGACGCGCGGATGAAAACAGAATTTCAGATATTTTTGTTTCTTTTTCTTCAACGATCGCCGACATTATTGACTGACCATAAACCAGCAAAACGACATATATGAGCAATGCAACTATAAAACCGGCCCACGGACTCGTCGCATCCTCCTTTTCTTTTCCTGTTTCTGTGATCGATTTTTTTACAAAACCGACCTTCCGGCTGAGTAAATTGAGAGCTTCTTCGCTAATATTTGCGTCAGCGAGCCGCTGCGACCTGACCGCGCTGTTTACCGCATCTTCAAGCGTCGAATTGACGATAAAATCACCGGCTTTTCGTGAATACAGCTCGATCTCTGCGTCCTTGCCATCGAGATCGTTCGGGATCAAAAGGTAGGCGTCAAGTTGTTTTGCAGTAACACGAGCATTCAGTTCGTTCTTAATTTGCTCCGGATCCTTGCCCGCTGCGTTGTACTCAACAAACGTAAAATTCCCGCCGAGTTGTTCGGATGCCCGTTTTAGCTGAGCTTCCTGAGACGGATCGATATTTTTTAGCGAATCTTCCGCCGCTTTTTTCGCGCGCTCCATTATTTTTTCGGAAGAGAGATTATCTCGGAGGCGTTCGTAGATCTTGCCGGTCGGATCGGCGACGGCGATCCGCGTTGAGTCGCCTTCGATCGTAAAAATGAGCATCGGAAGCACAAAAGATAAGGCAGCGATCAACGGAAGAAGCAGCGTCGTAATGACGAAAGTCCAGGTAAATACAACCTTTTTGTATTCGCGTTTTAATACCGCAAAGAATTTCTGCATCGCACTCTTATTTAATTGCTTACTTTTTCGATAAATATGTCGTTCAGACTCGGCTCGATCAGTTCAAACTTTGTTATCACCGCACCGCTTGTGACCAGCCTTTCAAGCAGCTTCTGAGAATCAGCAGCCTCAGCTAAAAACACTTCTTTTACGTCGGCGTGGCTAATGACGTTTGAAACGATCTCCGGATCTTCAAGCACATTGTCTCCGCCTTTGCAGCGCAGCGATATAACATTTTTCCCGTAGCTTTCTTTGATCTCGCGAAGACTCCCCGAGATCACCTTCCTCGACTTGTTCAGCAAAATAATGTCATCACAGAGTTTTTCTGCCGTGTCCATCAAATGCGTTGAAAAAATTATCGTCTTATCCTGAGATTTGATCTCGGCGATAACTTCTTTCATAAATTCGACATTTACCGGATCGAGACCGGAAAACGGTTCATCGAGGATCAGCAAATCGGGTTCATGAAGAACGGTGGAAATAAACTGCAGTTTCTGTGACATTCCCTTTGAAAGATCGGTCGTTTTTTTGAGCTTCCACTCCGAAAGCTTCATACGGTCAAGCCAAAAATCAATTCTCTTGTCCGCTTCTTTTTGCGAAACGCCTTTGAGAGCAGCAAAATATCTGAGCTGATCATTGACCTTCATTTTCTTATAAAGGCCGCGCTCCTCGGGAAGATACCCGATCCTGTCGCGCACTTCCTGACTTATCCTGCTTCCGTAAAGGCTGATCTCTCCTTCATCCGGGATCGTGATACCGACGATCATTCTGATTGTCGTGGTTTTCCCGGCTCCGTTCGGCCCCAGAAAGCCAAAAACCCTTCCCGCTTTTACATTAAAGCTGAGATCTTCAACAGCCGAAAAATCTCCGAACCGTTTTGAAACGTTAGAAACCTTCAGAGTAATGTTATCTTCGGCCATTGTCTGTGCCGCAGTTTCGGTCATAGTTTTACTTGTTTCACCGTAAGAACAGAGTCGACATTGCGGAGCGCTTCGAGCACTTCCGGTTCAAGGCTCGAATCGAGTTCGATAACGGCCAGTGCTTCGCCTCCCTTTTCGTTGCGGCCGAGATAGAACCGCGAAATATTTATTCCGTTTTCGCCGAGGAGGGTTCCGAGTTTTCCTATCACACCAGGCACGTCTTTGTTTTTTGTAAACAGCATAAATCCTTTTGGAACAGCTTCTATCGAGAAATCACCGATCTGCGTAATTCTTCCCTCCCCGTCAGCATAAACCCTTCCGCAGGCGATCTGCCCGGCTCCGCCGGCGGATACCTTGCTCTTAATATCAAAATTTGAAGCCTTTTCGACCTGTTTGTAGCTCGTTGTAACGCTGATACCCCGTTCTTCGGCAATGTGTAAGGCGTTTACGACATTTATTCGCGACGAGATATTCTCAAGCAGTCCGGATAAGAACGCCCGGGTAACGGGTGAAGCATCTTTTTCGGCCAGCCCGCCGGAATATTCTATTTCAACCGCGTTCACGCCTTCATCTCCGAGCACCTGAGTCTGAAAACGGCCGAGCCGTCCGGCAAGATCGATATACGGCTGGAGCGAACGCAATTCGTTTGCGGCAAGACTCGGAGCGTTTACCGCATTGCGCAGTTCACCCGTCAGAAGATAATCGCGCATTTGCTCGGCGACCGTAAAAGCAACTCCTTCCTGTGCTTCCTTTGTCGACGCGCCAAGATGGGGCGTTGTAATAACTTTCGGATGATTCAAAAGCCGAGAGTCTTCGGCAAGCGGTTCAACCGAGAAGACATCGAGCGCCGCACCGGCAACAGTTCCGGTATCGATCGCCTCAAGCAGCGCGTCTTCGTCAACCAAACCTCCGCGTGCGCAATTGACAAGCCGCACCCCCGGCTTCATTTTCGAAAACGCTTCCTTCCCGATCATTCCGCGTGTTTCTTCCGTAACCGGTGTATGGATCGTGAGAAAATCGGCGGCAGACAATACTTCATCCAAACCACCGACCGCTATCCCGATTTCCTTTGCTTGTTCTTCAGACACGAACGGATCATATGCGAGAATATTCATTCCAAAACCCTTTCCGATTTTGGCCACATGTTTGCCAATGCGTCCAAGCCCGATGAGTCCGAGTGTTTTGCCGTATAGTTCTACGCCGACAAAGCTTTTTTTGTCCCAGATCCCCGACTGCAGTTTCCCGTGTGCCTGAGGAACATTCCTGGCCATCGAAACAAGAAGCGCAAATGTATGCTCGGCAGTCGTTATCGTGTTACCGTCGGGTGCATTCATCACAACGATTCCGCGGCTCGTGGCGGCTTTCACATCAATATTGTCAACCCCTACCCCGGCCCTACCGATCACACGAAGTTTCTCCGATGCATCCATTACTTCCGCCGTAATTTTTGTCGCACTTCTGACGATCACACCGTCTGCATCTTTTAGCCGGTCGATCAATTCCTCAGGTGAAAGCTTGGTTTCCTTGACAACCGCGATTCCGGCATCGCGCAAGGGTGCAAGTTTTTCGTCATTTACATCGTCCGCGATGAAGACTTTTAATTCACTCATAGATTTTCTTCGGCCGGCGAATTCCGTTTCGCCCGGAGGTAGAAGCATGGTGGCTGATTTTGTATCTTATTTGGGATACTATCATTATGTGAAATACTACTCAACGATTGTAATCTGCGCTCGCTAAGCGATCCGAACCAATACGCACACAGCACTTTTATGGAAATATTTGCTTATAAAAAAGGATCCGGTGAACTCCGGGAAAACGTCCCGGTTGAAGATCTGCCGGAGCTGCTAAAAGACGAAGAATCCCTTATCTGGGTCGATCTCGACGTCCGGAACAAAGTAGAACTCGCAGCTGCCGAAAGTCTGTATCTTGACGTTTTTAAGTTTCATCATCTGACCCTTGAAGACTGCCGCGAAGAAAGAAATCAGCCTAAGGTTGAAGAATTTTCCGATTATCTGTTTTTTATTGTCCATGGTGTAAAAACCAAAATGCAATCGGCAAAATTTATCACAAAAGAGCTGGACGGATATCTCGGGCATAATTATGTTGTTACAAACCGCGACGAAGAATTTGTCAGCATCGACAGCGTTAAGGAATATATCCGGATACATCCAAGGATACTCGATCGGGGCGCAGCATTTCTGCTCCACCAGATCCTGGACAGGATCGTCGATCATTATATGCCGATCGTTGACGATTTCGACACGGCGATCAATGAACTCGAAGATCGGGTTTATTTAGATCAAACCACCGATCATGAGATCCTCGAAGAAATAATGGATCTCAGACGAAGTGTCGCTCGTTTAAAAAGAATCTCGACCAGACAGCTCGACGTGCTTTACCGTATCTCACACGGCGAGTTTCCCCAAATTCCGGAAGCGATACTTCCCTTTTACCGCGACGTACACGATCACCTGTTGAGGATAGCCGACATGGCGGAAAACTACCGGGATCTCGTCAGCGGTCTTTTTGAGATTCACTTCAGTGTGACCGCCAACAAAACCAATGATGTGATGAAATTTCTTGCCCTGATTTCGGCAACGATGCTTCCTCTCACACTTCTAACAGGAATATACGGGATGAATTTTTCAAATATGCCGCTTCTTGAAACAAAATACGGCTATTTTGTTACCCTTGGAATGATGTTTGTGATCTTTACAGCGCTACTCGGCTATTTCTGGCGGAAAGGATGGTTTGGCAAATGATCATTCTGCTTCTGCCATTTCATCAAATATCTTCTTAACCTGAAGATCTCCGAAACCGTAAACTCCCTCGGTTTTGCAAAATTCTTTAAATATATCGCCAAAGGAATCTTTCCCGCCGGCTTTGATCTGCCCGATCACCGACTTTGGTCTTGTTTCGATCTCAGAGGCGGCTTCACAAACTTCCTGAAGTGTCGGAAATGCCTTTGATTCCGTCATACCGAGCGATATCAATTTCTCAAAATCTTTCTTCTGAAACGATTCCCAAAGTTGAACTCCAAGATAAAGGTCATCATCATTTATCCTGATCTTGTCGTCAAAACATTGCTTCAACTCATCGGGATCGTTATTTCCGAATCCGCCCCACCGGTTTTCGCCTTTGATCTTCGGGTAAACTACATAGAATTCTGCCGCCGAGTTTCTTAAAAGCCAGATCGTAAACCACAGATTTACCTGGCAAAACAGTTCATATTCAAACCACAGGTGGACCTTGTTATCATCTGCGATATTCCAAAGCTTTATAAATTCACCGGCGACCATTTCCGAATAATTGATTTGATCATCTTTGGTTTCATAAGAACCGAGATACCTTTCCCGCACTTCCCAAAATTCCTCGAGCGTATCGCCTGAAAGATCGCCGTCAACAAGACACTCGCGACAGACAATGATCTCGCCATCGATCCCGGTTTTTCGAAAATTTTCGACCAGGGAATCTCCCGGCAAAACATTTACATTCATAAATTATCTCCTATTCTGCTTCGTTGAATAATAGGCGATAAAGTTGACCGTCTGCAAGAACGCTGTCCCGGAAGGATTAGATCGCCGATCATTAATTGCCCTGTTTTCGACTTTTTCGAAACTTCGTGCGTCTAATGTTTTGAGCGCAAATGAGTTAATCTTGGAAATAAGTACCGTGGTGTTATATTTTTGATCAACTCGTAAGTTGTTAACCGGGATTGAGATCATATGGTTTCAGACTTAACGGATGAGCAGATCGTCGAATTGGCAGTAGGAAGTGATCCGGATGCCTTCGGTGAGATCGTGAAACGATGGGAGCGGAAAATCTTCGCGCTCTGTTTCGGCATGCTAAGCCGTGAGGATGAAGCGAGTGACGCCGCGCAGGAAACGTTTATTGCGGCATATAAAAATCTCAGTAAATTTCGCGGCGAAGCAAAGGTCTCATCCTGGCTGCACAGGATCGCCGTAAATCAGTGTTTGACAAAAAAACGTCGTGAGAAAACGCGTGCCGAAAGTTTTTTTGATGAGAGCGAATCATCCGAGGAAAAGATGTTTACGGCACCGGCGCGGACTTCGCCGTCGCGCATTGCGGAAAAGGACGAGCGTATGCGCGCTGTTCGGCTTGCGGTAAAAGCACTGCCGGCAGATCTGCGGCAGGTGGTCGTTATGAAGGAATTTGAGGAAATGACATTTCAGGAGATTTCGGACGCAATGGAAATACCACTTAGTACAGTAAAAAGCAGACTTTACACGGCGCTCAAGCAATTGAGAATGAAACTCGAACGGACTCCGCTCGAAGTTGTTTAAATTTGAAGAAGGTGATGAAAATGTTGGACAGCAGAAAATCAAATCCAAACTGCGGATTTACTGAAGATCTGGTCTCGTATCTTTATAACGAACTGCCGGAGACAGAACTGACGGCCTTTGTGCGGCATTTGGATGACTGCGCAAACTGCGGGGACGAACTGGCAGCGTTTAGTTCTGTCAGCGCGTCGATTCAAAATTGGCGCGATACCGAGTTTGCAGGAGCGGCGACACCGGAGATCTCGCGTTCTTTATTCGGAAAGCAAAACAATGCAGCCGACTTTATAGAGAACGGGGATCGTTCATGGATCGAAAGTCTCCGCACGATGTTCGGATCGTCGCCGGCCTTTTTCAAAACTGCGGCAGCATTCGGGTCAATCGCATTGTTTGCCGGAATTGCATGGTTTGCCTTCGGTGGATCAACCGGCGGGCGAAATGATGTTGCAGTGACGCGGATTCAAAGTTCTGATCAGCGATCCGGGAGTGAAAAGGTTGTTGTCGATGAAACAGAGTTGGCTTCAAAAGACAAGACCGATTCCGCTGATATTTCAGATCCAGGTAGCAAGATTCCCGTCAGTGAATCGGAAAGCGAAACTGCCGCAGCTGAGCCGTCAATCGTTTCTTCAGGCGGAAAGCGGGCTTCGCGAAACAGCGCGCGACGGTCTTCCGTACCTGTTCGCGTAAAAAGCACTTCGAAGAAGCCGTCATCAATGCCCAGGTCAAATAAGGAGGCTGCACCGGTATTTAATGAAGCGCCTCGCCTGACAAATGAAATGGCGATAGACGAATCCGAAGAGCTTAGATTGAGCGACATTTTTAGTGAGATCGGTTCATAGCCGGAATTCAGAGGAATATTTCAATGAGAAAAGAAACATTTATCTTTGCTGCTTTTATTATCGGGCTTTTTGCCGGTTCGGTTTTCTCACAGGCACGACAGCAATTTACAAACGACCTCGACGACGGACCGCCAAATGCCAATCGTAATCAGGTAATGCGCGAACTCGGTCTTTCGCGGGATCAGTTGATCGAGATCCGCCGGATCAATCAGGAAACGCGTCCGCAAAAGGAAGCAGCCGGAGAAAAATTTCGGGAAGCTAAAAACGCACTCGATATTGCCGTTTATGCCGATAACGTCGATGAAACTGAAGTCCGCGAAAAACTCCGGGCGGTTTCCGAAGCACAGGCTGAAATGACCAGGATCAATACGTTTCATGAGCTTCAGGTTCGGAAAGTTCTGACGATCGAGCAATTGAAAAAATTCCGCGAATTCAGAAAGAAATTCGCCGAAAGACAGGAGCGGCGCAAAGAATTGCCGAAACGAATTCAGAACAGGCGCATGCGCAGAAACGGTGCGCAAAACAACGACGGAGCGCCGCCGCGGCCGCCTGTTTAGGATCCGATATTTGATAATGCTGCAACTTAATTGAGGTGGTTTCACTTCGAAGTGCCGGTCGATTTTTGACCGGCTTTTTGTTGTCGTTTTATCCCGTTCGTTGTAAGCTAACTTCTGATCCTGTATGTCGTTCTATTGGCCCAGCACCGGCCGAAATAATTGGTTGATCGACTACTAAATCGCCCCGGGATTTGAATTAACAACGCGCGGATGAATCCACTCAAAAAATTTCTCTTCGAACTTCAGGAGATTGTTTATTTGATCTTTTACGCAACCGTAAGGCTTTTTAAAAGGCCTTATTACCTTGCGGAAACCGTCAAACAAATGGACATGATCGGCGTTGGTTCTTTGACGATCATCCTGCTCACCGGATTTTTTACCGGTGCAGTACTCACGCTACAGGGGTTTACCGTTCTGGCTTTTTACGGCGGACAAAGCCAAACAGGAAGGCTCGTTGCATTTACGATCATCCGCGAATTAGGCCCGGTATTATCAGCACTGATGGTCTCGGGAAGGATCGGATCGGCAATTTCTGCAGAACTCGGCTCGATGGTCGTTTCGCAGCAGATCGATGCGATGCGTGCACTTGGAACAGATCCCTATCGAAAACTTGTCGCACCGCGGATAATTGCGCTTATTCTGATGCTGCCGGTACTGACTGTAGCGGCAGATGTCATGGGAATCATCGGCGGCGGCATCACCGCAAAAACGCTTTTCGGTCTGGACTATAATGTCTTTATGACTTCGGTGAGAACCGGCGTAACCGTCGGCGATCTGATCGGCGGAATTATCAAACCGCTTTTCTTTGGTCTTATTATTGGAAGTATCGCCTGCTACAAAGGGTTGAGCACAGACGGCGGAACTGCAGGCGTCGGACGTTCGACAACCAACGCAGTTGTGACGTCATCAATCGTTGTAATTATTTCAGATTTCTTTTTGTCGAGGATCCTGCAGCATTTGCTGGATTAATACTGCGCATACCAAATGTCTTTAGACGAGCATGAACAAGAAGTTACTGCCGATATCGGCGGCGAAATTCAATCAACCGCCGGCGAATCTGCCGACGCGTTTTTTCAGGCAGACCGGGCAGTTCCGGCGATCGAATTTCGACATGTCCACCTCGCCTTTGACGACAAGGTGATCCTCGACGGGGTTAGCTTCAAAGTCCGGCGCGGGGAAACAAAGATCATACTCGGGCGAAGCGGCAGCGGAAAATCGACGATCATTCGTCTTGTCCTCGGATTAACAAAACCCGACGACGGCGAAATCCTGATCGACGGCGAAGACATTACCTATCTCACCGAAGCAGAAATGATGCAGGTCAGAAACAAGATCGGAATGGTCTTTCAGGAAGGTGCTCTGTTTGACTCGATCCCGGTTTATGACAATGTCGGCTATAGGCTTCACGAAAAGGGCATCGCCGAAGACATCGTAGAAGAAAAAGTCAAACAGATGCTCAGCTTTGTCGACCTTGAAGACGCCATCGCCAAAATGCCTTCGGAGCTTTCGGGCGGAATGCGGCGGCGCGTCGGGATCGCAAGGGCACTCGTCGGAGATCCGCAGATCGTTTTATTTGACGAACCTACAGCGGGTCTGGACCCGCCAACCGCCCGAACGATCTGCGAGCTCGCAATAAAACTCAGGGACATTCAGGACGTATCTTCGATCTTTGTGACCCACGAAATGAATAATCTTGAATATCTTTCCTCCGAATATGCGATCCTGGATGAGAACAATGAAGTAGTATTTGAGGAAGAAGGTGAGCGTTTGTGTTTGATCAACACCGAAATTATTATGTTGAAGGAAGGAAAGCTGATCTTCAGCGGTAAGGAAGAAGAGTTGAGAATGACAGATGATCCTTATATTCGCCGTTTTCTAAACGGAAAATAAGAACATCATCGGACTTGATTAATAACGAGTTTATTATTTTTGAATTATGCCTCCAACCCAAAGAAATTTAGGATTCAGCCAGCTGCGTGTCGGAATTTTTGTTCTGATCGGTCTTCTCGTTTTCGGATTCCTGATCCTCAATGCAACGGGAGATTTTAATCCTTTCGAGAAAAAGCTCACTCTCAAAGCACGGTTTGCAAATGCCGACGGCCTGAGAGAAGGTGCTGAGGTCCAGCTGGCCGGTGTCAATATAGGAAAAGTCACGGCCGTAAAACTCCTTCCGTTTGATAGTCCCGAAGACGCAAAGATCGAGGCATTCTTCAGCGTCAGCCCGATGCTCGACGGAAAGCCGATCACCGAACGTGTCAGAACCGATTCAACGGCACAGCTTGTCGCAACCAGCGTTCTGGCAAACGATAAAATGATCAATATCACCCCGGGAACACCGGAAGGTGACGCCGTAATGCCGAACCACGTTCTCAATTCGAGTGCAGCGATATCAATAAACCAACTTACGCAAACCGGAAATGATCTTCTGCAGCAGATAAATAAGCTCGCAATTCCGACAAATGAGATCCTTAATAAAGCGAATCAGGGTGACGGAACACTCGGAAAGATCATAAATGATGAATCTCTATACAAGAATCTGGATTCGACGATCGGTGAAGCCAAGCTTTCAATGATGAAGATCCAGACCGTTCTTGACCGTGTGAAATCGGGTGACGGAACCGCCGGAAAGCTTCTGAACGACCCCCAGCTCTACAACAATCTCAACAAAACGGTCGCACAGCTCGAGCAGATTTCGACGGATCTCAGAAACGGAAAAGGAACTGCCGGCAAGTTTCTTTCAGATGAAGCGCTCTACAACGATACAAAGGCAACGATCAATGATGTCAGAACTGCTCTAAACGATCTGAAACCGGCGATAAAGAACCTCAACCAGATCTCATCGGACGTACAGGCAATTGCCAAAGAGCTTAATGCCGGGAACGGCACTGCCGGAAAACTTCTGAAAGACGACCGGCTCTATGAAGATACGAGAACCACGATCGCACGACTCAATTCGACGGCAGAAAAATTTGAAGCCCTCCTCACCGATGCACGCGCCGGCAAAGGCACGATCGGCAAACTCGTCACCGACGAAACGCTTTACAACAATCTCAATCAAACAACTTCAAACATAAATCAGCTTTCGAGCGAAGGCACGAAATTGATATATGATTTTCGCCAGAATCCGAAAAAATTCCTGACCATTAAGCTGAAGCTCTTTTAGTTAGATCAATTTGTGTTTTCATACCAAAACCGGAAGCCGAATCAATTTGCAACGGTTTCCGGCATATAATCTTCTTAGCATATTATTTACTGTAAGCACTATGTTTGGCGGAAATTTGTCTTCGCCGGTTTGATCTGCGTTTTACGCGCGGAGGTTACTAATGGTGCTTCTTCTTGTTAACATAGGTGTTTACGAGACTGATTCAATTCTGTGTGAGTTGGCGAAAGAAATGAGAACACTTTTAATCACGATTATTTTCGGCATTTCGGCGATCACAGCGATCGGTCAAACGCCGGCACCGACTCCGGACAGCAGACCAAAAACGCGTCTTAAGGTCGGACTCGTACTGAGCGGCGGCGGCGCCCGCGGCTTTGCGCATATCGGCGTGCTCAAAGCACTCGAAGAGAACAGGATACCGGTCGATTATGTTTCCGGAGCAAGTATGGGCGCACTGGTCGGATCGCTGTATGCAACCGGCAAAACGCCGACGGAAATGGAACAGCTTGTCGAAAATCTTGACTGGGAAAAGCTCCTTCAGGGCAGCCCGTCATATGAAGAACTAAGTTTCAGAAGAAAACAGGATCGCCGCAATATTCCGGGTGCATTGACGCTCAGCGGAAAAAATGCAAAATCGCTCAAATTGCCCGGAAGTCTCAATCCCGGTCATGAGATCGGTCTCTTGATCGATAATCTGTTCTTTCCTTACAGCGAGATTGGAAGTTTTGACGATCTTCCGATACCGTTCCGCTGCGTCGCGACCGATATGATCAATGCGGAAACAGTTGAACTTAAAGACGGTTCGCTCCAGCAATCGCTGCGGGCGACAATGGCGATACCGGCCGTGTTCGCACCCGTCGAGATCGACGGTAAAATTCTCGCCGACGGAGGCATCCTCAACAATATACCTACCGATCTTGTAAAGAAGATGGGAGCGGATGTCGTGATCGTGGTAAATATCGAAACTCAGGCGGGCGACCGTTCGTCTCTGGATAACCTGATCGGGGTCTTGGGGCAGACGTTTATCGTCGCATCGGCGGAAAACTCTCGCCGGAGTCTCCGTGAGGCAGATTTTATAATCGCACCCGATCTGGGCAAATATAGTTCTTCAAACTACGGAGACGGCAAGGAGATCGTCGAACTCGGCTATATGGGCGCCAATCAAAAGGCCGGTCTGCTAAAAAGTCTTGCACTTAATGAAGAGGATTGGAACAAGCATCTCGCCGCCAGACGCGCGCGGCAGATTTCGGATCCTGCGCCGACGACAAATTTCCTCGAAGTGGAAGGGGCGGAAACGTCAAAAGAGCGGGAGATCCTTCGTGAAAAACTGAGTGTAACGCTCGCCGATCAAAAACTGGATAAGGCCAAGGTTGAAAGTGACCTGACGGCACTTACGGGTACCCGCAGATTTGACAGTCTGGGTTATGAACTTGCGAAAAGGAACGATGAAACCGGCTTGCGGATCAGAGTTTACGATACCAAGGAAAGAACCGAGCGACGGGCTCTTTTGGAGGTCGGGGTTGAAGTTAACAACGCGGAATCCGACAATACTAATTTTAACGGACGCGGTCGGTTCACCTATTTTGATCTCGGCGCTTTTGGTTCAGAGTGGCGGAATGACTTCAGCATCGGGTCGAGGACGTTGTTTAAGACGGAGTATTTTCGTCCGTTCGGCGAAAGCGGTTTTTTTGCGGCACCGAATGCAGCCTTTGAAAGCCGCAGGGTTGCGCTTTTTGAAAATGGAGACAGACTCGCAGAATATAAATTTAAAACATCTAGCATCGGCCTTGATCTGGGATATTCGTTCAACCGCGAAAACGAGGTTAGGGTAGGGTTTAAGACCGGCCGGCAGCAGGTGACACGCCGGATCGGAAGCCCGCTTATTCCCGAACTTAGCGGAAGTTTTAGCGTCGCATCGGTTCGCCATGAATACGACGGTGCGGATAATGCTCAGATCCTGACGAACGGGATCAGGTCGGTCAGTTCGATAGACTATTTCTTCAAGTCGCCCGGTGCTGATCAAGGCTTTGCACAGGCGGAAACTGAATTTATCGCACTCCGAAAACTTAATGAAAGATATGTTCTCTTTGGCTTCGGGGCAGGCGGCACCACTTTTGGAAAAACGGCTCCGCCGCTTGAGCAATTCCCTGTCGGCGGTTTATTCAGCCTCGGCGGTTATGGAAGCGAAGAATTCCGTGGAAGCAACTTTGCTCGCGGAGGCATCGGATTTCTACGCGAAACCTATTCGTTTTCATCATATGTCAGCGGCAAGATCTATTTTGGAGCATGGTATGAAGGCGGATCGGCATTTGGAAGCTTCGGAGCGGCGAAATACCGTCAAAGTATCACAACCGGTTTTCTTTCAGAAACTCCGGTCGGTCCGGTTTTTGTCGGCGGAAGTTTCGGAGAAGGCGGGCGCAGAAAACTTTACTTTTCACTCGGACGATTTTTTTAATAAACCAAAACGTTTCTCCTAATGAATAAATTCAGAACAAAAACCTTTATCAAATTTGCCATATTTTCAGCGATCATTTTCTTTGTCACAGCTTTCGCCGTTACCTTGTTCGCCCAGGATGCGGGATCGGCCGAAAGCAATTCGGAGGAAAAAAGCAGTTCGCCGGTTCCGACGCCAACTCCTATCCCGACGCCGATCCCGGTCGGCGCCGTGTCCGAGCAGTCGCAAATCACAGCTGAGAGACTAGGAAAGATACGAGACGGGTTGGGAAAAAGTCCGAGCATACAGGTTATCGAAAGCGATCTTCCGAAACTGAAAAATGAACTCGATTCGCGGGTCTCCGAAACCACAAAATTGCTGGCAGCAAGACCTTCACTGGAAACATTGAGGAACGTAGAACAGGACTGGAACGGACTCTCAAAGAACATCCCTGTATGGAAAGAAGACCTCAGTTCGCAGATCAGTGCACTCGACAACTATGTGAGGGAGATAGAAAATCTAAATGATCAATGGGGAAAGACGCTTGGCACGCTTACATCAACACAGGAAAGCTCTACCGACGGCAACTCAAACACAAATTTGGTAGACATTCCCGCAGTCGTCATAGAAGAAGTCAAAGCGACTTTACGATCGATCAGCGGGACGCGAAAACTTGTCGAAGAGAGGCGAGCCGAATTGCTGACACTCCAGTCGCGGGTCAGCAAAGAGGAAACCCGCATCAATGACATTCTTGGCTCGATCAAGGAAGTGCGGGAAGAAGCGCTTTCTCACCTTTTTGTCAGAGATAGTCCTCCGATCTGGCTCGTCGGGCA
Organism: Pyrinomonadaceae bacterium; assembly: GCA_041394785.1. Taxonomy (GTDB): domain Bacteria; phylum Acidobacteriota; class Blastocatellia; order Pyrinomonadales; family Pyrinomonadaceae; genus Aridibacter. The sequence goes on from JAWKHO010000020.1 coordinate 64,785, forward strand.
GAAAGAAAGCTCGATCACAGCACAATCAAGCGAGATAAGGAATTCTGTTTCAGAACAGATCGCGACATTGAGTGATTATTTTTCGCGCCAGCGCGACAATTTCATTCTTCATGGCTTCTTGCTCGTACTTTTTGCAGGATCGTTGTTTTGGCTTCGGAAGAGAATGCGTCCATGGATCGAAAATGAACCGCAGCTCGAGCGGGCTTTCACGGTCTTCCAGCTTCCGATCGCCAGCGCACTCATCCTGACGATAATTTTCAGCGGACAGCTTTATCCGCAGGCTCCGAGGATCCTTACAGCGCTTATTGGCGGTGCCGCCCTGATTCCGGGAATAATATTTTTACGAAGAATTCTCGATCCGCCGATGTTTCCGATCCTGAATGCTTTGATGATCTTTTACTTTGTTGACCGGATCCGTGAAATAACTGCCTCTCTGCCTTTTGTCTCAAGAGTTCTCTTTTTGCTCGAGATCCTCGGCGCCGTTATTTTTCTCATCTGGTTTTTGAGATCCAAGAGACTTTCCGATCGTATTCAGGTAAAGCATCGGAGAATTTTTACGATGATCAGGAAGATCATTCCGGTCGTGCTGGTCTTGTTTTCGATCGCCGTTCTGGCAAATATTTTTGGTCTGGTGAGTCTTTCTTCGGTGATCGGAAATGGAATTTTTCGTACCGCTTACGCCGCGCTTGTCCTTTACGCAGCTGTCCAGATCATTGAAAGTCTCCTGATTTTTGCATTCCGCTTGCGCCCGCTTTCGCTCTTGAATATGGTGAAAACCCACCGGCGTATGCTCCAGTTCAAAACCTTTAGGGTGATTCAATGGCTGGCGATAATTGCCTGGGGTTTGATAACACTTCGGATCTTTTCAATATACGACACAGTCTTGAAGTATGCGACTTCCTTTCTCACTGCCGAACTTGAGATCGGTTCGATAGCAGTATCGTTAAGCGATATCATCATTTTTGGTGTCACGATCTGGCTCGCATTCGCTCTTTCCCGGGCTGTCAGATTTATCCTCGAGGAAGATGTTTATTCGCGCTTTAGCCTGGCCGGCGGGGTGCCCTATGCGATGTCGACAATTCTTCACTATTCACTTCTTGTTGCAGGTTTTATTATTGCGATCGCAGCATTGGGAATCGATCTGACGAAATTTACTATACTCGCCGGAGCATTTGGTGTCGGACTCGGTTTTGGTATGCAGAACATCGTAAACAACTTTGTATCCGGTCTTATTCTGCTGTTCGAACGTCCTGTCAAGGTCGAAGATTACGTACAGATCGGTACTCACCAGGGGGATCTCAAGCAGATCGGTTTGCGCGCAAGTGTTTTGAGAACCGTTGACGGTTCCGACATTATCGTTCCAAATGGTCAGTTGATCTCTGAGGAAGTTACCAACTGGACTTTATCCGATACCCAACGAAGGATCGATGTTAGAGTCGGGGTTGCATATGGGAGCGATCCGCGGCACGTTATGGAACTGCTGACAAATGTCGCTGTCGCTCACAACGGCATCCTAAAGGATCCGGAACCGAGGGCAATTTTTGTCGGGTTTGGCGACAATTCCCTTGATTTCGAATTAAGAGCGTGGACCGACAGTGAACAATGGGTCGTAGTAAAAAGTGATGTAACACTCGGTGTGCATGACACGTTAGGCGAAAAAGGCATCGAGATCCCATTTCCGCAGCGCGATCTGCACATCAAAGGTATTGACAAGAAAGCACTCGCAAAACTCCTCGAAGCGAAAACCAGTGGTACTGAATAGATCAGCCTCTTGCCCGCTCAAGCAGCGTCATGGTCAATACGGAAAGCAAAACGATCGTCTCTTCTTCGGGTTCGATCTTCGCTTGCGGTTCGAGTTTGAATTTACTTTCAAGAAATGCGGGTTCTTTTTTTAGCCGCAGGATCGTCTCCTGGTTCATTCGTGAGACCAAATAGGCGGGATTAAAGATATATCCGGAAAACATTCCAAGGATGGGTACTTCTCCGATGAACGCATCGATCACCTTTATCCACGCATTTTCCTCATGAATTTCCATAACCTGACGGTCATTCGAATCAAAGATCATATAGTGAGCCTTAAGAATCGAACGCATCCCTTTACGTTTTATCGACCCGAGCACGTTGCCGGATGCATCCGTAAACCGGTAGGACGCGGAAAAATCGATGATCCGGTCAGCCTTAATATTAAACAGCAGCTGCGTTTTACTTTCGTCAGCGAAAACCCCAATGTCTTCCTTCAGCTTAAACAACTTCTGTTTGACATAGCCGATCATCGCTCCGTTTGCATCGCGGATGTAAATCTGGCTCGCGAGCGCCAGGATCTTAAAACTCAGGTCTATCGGATAATTCATATTTTGTTCTCTCTTTATGTGGTCTTATTCCTGTGAAAACTGCGCTTGAGTCCGGGCGGGTAAAAATCTTCGCTCGACCCTTCTACTTATACCACAGGTTATTTCGTATGAGATCGTTTCGAGCGACCTTGCAAGTTCAGCAGCAGTGATCTTTTCATTCTTGTCAACGCCAATCAATGTCACCCTTTCGCCGGTCTCGCAATCATGAACATCTGTCACATCCAGGAGTGTCCAGTCCATCGAAACCCTTCCGACGACCGGTACGCGCTGTCCTTTGACAAGAACACAAGCTCTATTTGACAGTCCGCGCCGAAACCCGTCATGGTATCCGACCGGTATCGAAGCGATCACAGAATCCCGTTCGACCATGTGCGTCCTTGAATAGCCGACAGTTTCACCTGCCGGGACGTTTTTAAGATAAGCTATCTCCGAATACATTGACAGCACCGGCTTTAATGCCGGATTCGGAATTTCTTTCGGCAAAATATCGTCTCCTAATCCGTATAATACTCCGCCGAGTCTGACCATGTTTCCATACGAATCAGGATGGGCGACACTCGCCGGAGAATTTGCCAAGTCCTTAAAAACGGGTTTGAACCCCTTATTCTCCAGCAACTCGACCGATCTGTTAAAACGCCCGATCTGACTTCTGGTAAATTCGTTTTCACCCAGATCATCTGCCGCGGCAAAATGCGTCATTACACCTTCTAAACTAATGTTTTCAAATTGTTTTAGCCGATCCGCGAATTCTTCGACGCGGTCGTACCTGATACCTATCCTGTTCATTCCGGTATCGATCTTAAGATGAAATTCCGCCGATATGTTTCGCGCGGCGGCGGCAGAATCAAACAGTTCAGCCTGTCCGATCTGATAGATCACGGGCGTAATCTTATGATCAAGCAGATCCTCTTCCTGACCGGGCCAAAAACTCCCCAGACACAAAATTCTGTTTCCGATACCCGCCTTTCTGAGTTCAATTCCTTCTTCCGGAAGCGCGACCCCAAACCAATCAACACCGGCAGATTCGAGTCTTAGGGCACATTCAACGGCCCCGTGTCCGTATGCGTCGGCCTTTACGACCGCCATATATTTGACGTCATCTCCAACAAACTCTTTGACGGAGTTAAAGTTAAACGCCAAATTATCCAGATCGATCTCTGTTCGGGTCGGACGATGTGTGTTTTCCGAGGTCATTTAGAATTACAGGTCGGCGTATAATCTGTGTACCGCCGCTGAGAAAAAGTAAAATTACCAGCCTTTTCTTGAGCGGAGGTCGGTAATGTGTGCAGTGTGGTGACGGGAATGCCAGTCATACTGTCCGAGAAATTTATCGAGCCGCCACTCACCCGACTCGGGATGGATCAGTCGTTTCGCAAAATCGCCGTCGCTCATAGACTTGAGGATCGTCGCCCAACGAAAATGTACGCCCTCAATTATCCTGAAAGAAACATCGAGGGGCAGATCACTGTCGGCAAGCCTCGCCCAGCGATCTTCATAGTAAGGACGGATCGTTGGCAGATCCTCTGTGAGCGCAAGCTTAAACCGACAAAAAGCGTTGATATGACTGTCCGCAACGTGATGAACAACTTGTCGTACGGTCCAGCCATCCGGTCTGTATTCTGTGTCGAGTTGAGCGTCATCAAGCCCCTCTACCGCTTCCTTCAGCCTGGCAGGAAGGTCAGAGATAGTTTTGATAAAAGAAGTTATTATCTCAGGCGTCACGTCGAAGTCACCTTCAAACTGACCGATCGGAAATCGCAGATCCTTACTCATTGATCATTCTCCAAAATAGTTCTCAAACCTCGTAAATTCCTTTAAGAATGCCAGTTTCACGGTTCCGGTGGGACCATTCCGCTGTTTTGAAATGAGGATTTCTGCAACATTGGCATTTTCTTCCGAAGGTTTGTAATATTCCTCTCGGTAGATAAATGCGACAACGTCTGCATCCTGCTCGATCGAACCCGATTCCCTGAGATCAGACATCAGCGGACGGGGCGGATTTCTTGCCTCCGGCGCGCGAGATAGCTGAGAAAGTGCGATCACCGGAACATCCAGTTCCTTGGCGAGGCCCTTTAATTCCCGCGAAATTTTCGAAACTTCCTGCTGACGCGATTCAGCGCGTCCCGAACCCGACATAAGCTGCATATAGTCGATAACGATGAGATCGAGTTTTTTCTGCTCAGCTGCCAGCCTTCTCGCCTTGGCCCGCATTTCCAGCACTGAAATTCCGGCGGTATCGTCTATAAAAATACCCGCCTCAGACAATGTACCGATCGAGCCGGCAAGTCTTCCCCATTCTTCACGTGTCAGATATCCGGTTCGGAAACGATGGGCGTCAACCCTTGCTTCCGAGCTGAGCATACGCATCACAAGCTGCTCTTTTGACATTTCGAGCGAGAAAACCGCGACCGTCGCGCCTTCCTGTACCGCTGCATTTTGAGCGATATTGAGACATAGCGCGGTCTTACCCATCGAAGGCCGTGCGGCAACGATAATGAGGTCAGACTTCTGCAGGCCCGAAGTCATTTCATCGAGTTCGCGGTATCCCGTAGCAAGTCCCGTCAATGCATGGGTTTCGCGCTTTGCGTATTCCTCAACCTTTGCCAGAACCGTTTCAGCAACGGGCTTGACGTGAGAAAATCCTTGTCTTGTGCGCTCATCAGCAAGCGCAAAGATCATCTGTTCCGCTTTATCCAGAACCAATCGGGCGTCTTCTTCTTCAGCCAGAGCCTCACTAACTATCTGATTACACGCCTTTATCAAATTTCTTGTCACCGCTTTTTCGTGAACAACTTTCGCGTATTCGTTGATATTCGAAAAATGCGGTAAACCATATGTGAGATTTGTTACAGCCGCCACTCCTCCGATCGGATCCAGCTGCCCGACTTTCTTCAGTTCCTCTCCGATCAGGATCGGATCGATCGGTTCGCCTTTTTCAAAAAGTGCGACCATCGACTGATAGACCCAGCGGTTTCGCGGTGAATAAAAATCTTCAGCGCCGAGCAGTTCGACGGCCTGAGAAATAAGAGCATTGTCGAGCAAAATCGCCCCTAAAATCACGCGTTCGCTTTCTTCGCTTGAGGGCAGCGGTTTTTCCAGATACTGCTCACGCATCATTTTCGGATTCGAATTCGCCATATTTTTCGGATTGGAAAGCTGTTTTGGTAATGAAATTCTAACCGTTTTCTTTGCAGAAAAAAAGACTGCAAACTTATAAAAAGTTCGCAGTCTTTAGATAATACTGCAATCCCGTTGAACAAACAAAGGTCGTCCCGGAACCGCTGATTCAGATTACTCGTCGGCAGTTTCTTCCGCCTCTTGAACTTCTTCAACCGGTGCCGGCTCTTCAAGATGCTCCTGAATTGCCTCTCCTTCAACTTTGACAACGATCGGAAGTTCGAGCGTCACTTCACGGTGAAGTTTGACGGGAATCGTATAATCTCCGACTTCCTTGATCGGACTCTTCAGCGTGATCTTGCGCCGGTCGATCTCGTAACCTTTTTCCTGAAGTGCATCGGCAATATCGATCGATGTGACCGAACCGAAAAGCGTACCGCTTTCACCGGCCTTGCGTTCAAAAGTAAATGAAAGAGATTTCATTTGCTCAAGCTGTGCTTCGGCCGTAGTTTTTTCTTCAGCCGCTTTTTTGAGCAGAACCGTTCTCTCTTGTTCAACTTGTCTGACGTTGCCCTTTGTGGCCATTATCGCGTAGCCGCGCGGGAAAAGAAAATTTCGCGCGTAACCCGATTTAACAGTAACGATCTCGCCTCTTCCGCCGAGATTGTCAATATCTTCGCGTAATAAAATTTTTGTTGTTGCCATAACTTAAATCCTCCTGATCAATCTGAAACATACGGCAACAATGCCATAACTCTCGCGCGCTTGATCGCCCGTGCGATCCTTCGCTGATCTTTCGCTGTTACACCGGAGATCCGTCTCGGCATGATCTTACCGCGTTCCGGAATAAAGCGTTCCAGATATTCAACATCTTTCCAGTCAACGTATGCCGGAACGATCTGATTCTGACGGCGTCTGTAAAAACGTCTGTACGGTTTGCGGTCCCCGCGGTCATCACTGCCGCGTGAACGGTCATCCCGGTCACTGCCCGATCTTTTCGAATCCGAACCGGATTCACGTTTCGCAGGAGCAGCTTTTGAATCTTCGCCAGCTTCGCTTTTTGATTTTACTTCTTCTTTTTCTTCATTTGCCATAGCTCTACTCCTCCTCATCTCCATTAAACCGGTCTTCGGAATCTCCGTTTTTACCCGACTTTCGTTTTGCTTCGACTTTCGCAGCCGTCTTGCGTTCTTCGTCAACGCGGACCGTCAGGTAACGAATGATTTTATCGTTTACACGCATCCGTCTTTCAACTTCGGCGATCGCTTTGCCCGAATCTTCGATCTCAAAAAGATAATAATATCCTTCGGTGTATTTCTTGATCCGGTAAGCCATTCGACGTTTTCCCATATCATCGGTGCTAACGATCGAACCGCCGTCATCTTCAACAAGCTTGATGATCTCTTCATTGAGTTTTGCAATTACGTCTTCCTTAACATCCGGAACCGCAATATACATAACTTCATATACTCTGTTATTTGCCAATTTCTTTCCTCCTTTCGGCTTTCAAACCTCATTCACAATTAAATGAAGTAAGCAGGTAAATTAAGATTTCGGGTCGTGCGACCCGATCCGGTTTACTTCCGACATCGCCTTTTCAACTCCGTCGGAAACAACGAGACGAACCGCCTCTGCAGCCCGCTCCAATATCTTTTCTACGATCTCAAGATCGTTTCTTGAAAACTTATCCAGCACGAATTTCTTTGTGTTTGTTAACGGATAATCAGGCTGGATCCCGATTCTCAGACGAATAAATTCCTGAGTTCCGCTGCAGGCGATAATCGACTTCAATCCATTATGACCGCCGGCCGATCCTTTCGCTCTGAGTCTGATCGACCCAAAAGGCAGTGCAAGATCATCAACCGCAACTATCATCCGCTTCAAACTGCGCTCGTTCTTTCTTACAAGGCAATTTGTCGCCTCGCCGCTTAAATTCATAAATGTAAGCGGCTTAGCGAATTCCAGTTTTCGATTGTCAATAACTGTCTGCCCGATCAGCGAACGGCATTCTTCGCGTTTAACCTGAATGCCGAGTTCTCCGGCCATCCGATCAACAAGCATAAAGCCCAGGTTATGACGGGTTTTCTCATATTCCGGTCCCGGATTTCCAAGTCCGACCAAGAGCCAATTGTCGCGGTCGTTCGAATTGTCCGGATCTTTTCCTTTTTGAGAAAACATGCTCAGCCTTCAGTGCTCAGCGGTGATTCAAACTACTCGCCGTCATCCGACGCTTCGTCATCACCTTCGCCATCGGCCTCATCTTCATCTTCGCCGACGATACCCGGTTCTGCGTCTTCATCTTCAACCTCCGGCTCTTCGACTTCCTGACGTACAAACACGACTGAAGCAACAAGCGTCTCCGGTGATTCAAGAATTTCGATCTCATCACCC
>JAWKHO010000021.1:0-66120 GCA_041394785.1 Pyrinomonadaceae bacterium
TTTGTAATTTGCCGAAGAATGCTCTTTTACCCACTCATCCGACTCGGTATGATTTGGATAGATACCGATAAAATTGATGCCCTTCGCCTTGTATTCATCAGCCAGCGCGTTTATGCGGTCGTTGTACATTTTAACGACAGGACACTGAGCTGAAAGAAACACGATCAGCGAACCGTTCGTTCCTTTCAGATCGTTGTATGAATGATCTTTTCCATTCGGATCCGGCATTGTAAAATTCTCGATCGTAGAGCCGATCTCAAAATCACTCTTCGGAGTGTTGACGTTTGCAGAAACAAAAAATGCCAGCAGCGAAAAAAGTGCGACGAACAAAACAACTTTGAATTTCATAGCTTTGGGACTCCTGTACTTAATTGATTAAAAACCGAATTTAGCAGTTTTCGCACCGCAAAGACAAGAAGAATCTGCGAAAATTGCCGGGCATACTTTAATGATTGGGAATTTCGGAGTATTTATTCCCGACAATTTAGGTTTTTGGATTTGGCGCAATATGCTTAAGCGCTTCGCGGCGGCTGAGTGGCTTCAGATCGTGAGATCGGACAAATTTCAGCACCCAATTCGGGTCCGTTTTTGCGTAGTCTCTCAAGGCCCAGCCGATCGCCTTTTGGATAAAAAATTCCTCTGATCCGTTTAGCTGCAGGATATTCCGCTCAAGAATTTTTAGATCGGTTTTATTTGTCAGCCTGAGCTGAAAAATAAGGCTGAGTCTTTGCAGCCAGATATTCTGAGAATCTATCCATCTTTGCGTGACTGCCGCACTCTGATCAGGGAACTTTGCGAAGTATGGTTTTATACAAACTATATTTATCGAATCAACTGAATCCCACCACGATCTCGTTAGAGCCATTTTCTCAAAAAGCTTCATGGATCCTATCTTCCATTCTTTCCTCAGCTTCCCGCAGAGGTCGATCGCGAAATAGTGGAATTCGCGCTGGGGAAGTTCAAACAGGTTGAAGACTATTTCTTCGAGATCAAAATGATCCGGAATTCCATGGGCGGAAAAAAACTCTCTTGAGATCGCCTTTCGCGCAGGAGTTTTTATTCCGAAAAACTCGAAACGATCCTTCATATAAGCTTTCATCTGAGGGGCATTTTCAGGAACCGCACTTTCTTTAAATTTTTCAGCGAGCGGTTTTATGTATTCATGCATTTAACAAAATTACCGGACAAACAGGAAAATGCGACAGGGGCTAATCGAATCGTTTGGGGAGCAATATTTCCATCGCATCATCGACCGTCGCTATTCCGAGGATCTCACCGTCTTCGTTGAGAACCGGAAGCGCCAGCAAATTATACTCGGCTATCTTCAGGGCAACTTCTTCTGAGGGTTCGTCCGGGCGTACAAACTGAAAATCAGGCCGCATAAAATCGCGGATCTTTTCATTCTGTTCACCGAGAATCAATCCGCGAAGCGTGATTATCCCGACAAGCTTTTTCGAATCGCGGTTTTCCGTTACATAGATGTAGTAAACCATGTGCGGGGTTTGGGCCATTTCCCGTAAGTGGGCGACCGCTTCTTTTACGGTCATATCCTGAGGGATCAGGACAAATTCAGTGGTCATCAAACCGCCGGCTGTGTCGCGGTCATACGACATAAGTTCTGCCACATCGACCTTCTCATGATCTTCCATCAGCGCAAAAAGCTCACGCGCCTTCTCATCATCTAGTTCTTCGAGAACATCGACCGCATCATCCGGGGACATTTCTTCAAGAAGATCAGCCGCGCGTTCTTCATCGAGATCTTCTAAAACGCGCGCCTGATTCTCGGTAGACATTTCTTCCAGCGTATCTGCGGCGATCTCGTCGTCCAGCGAGCCGACGATGTCGGTTCTGTGGATCGGCGAAAGAGCTTCGGCCAACTGGGCGATCTCAACCGGATGAAGACGGGAGAGTTTTGCTTTTGATGATTTGAGCTGAACCGTTACGGTTTTCGAATCCGTTGCGAGGTATCCGACGTCTTTCCAATCGATCACTTCAACCGGACGTTTGCTTCCGTAAAATCCGTTTGGCATAAGACGCCGCATGAACCCCTTCAGACTTACATCGGCTCCCGTGACACGCCATTCATTTCCGGTTTCGATAAGCTGGACATCGTTTACTCTTACAACTCGCTTACCGTCGATATCGATCAGCTGTTTATCGAGCACGTCCTTTGCCAAAAGGATCTCTCCTTCGCGGCGGGAGAACGATGAGAGGTCGAGAACATCGGTTCTCATTCGGACACCGCCGTTTGAGACTTCTTTGATCTTATTTCTCGGAATAAAAAAAAGCTGTCTTCTGAAACGCGCAACGATCCCGATCACCGGAGGATATTCTTCTTGTCCATATCGCACTACGAAATCCTTCAGCGTAGCGATTTCCTCGCCTTCAAGGCTAAATACGGAGCGCCTGAGCATTTGAGAGAGGTAAAGCATTGCCAATAAAGATAAACGATTTTCACAAATCCGCGAAGTGACTTTTACACAAATCCAAATTAATGATAAAAAATGTTTAAAAAACACCAACATTTTGTGGAATCTTTATGTCTTTGCGTTTTTTAATATATTGGACGCGAATAGCTGACGCGCCCGCAGCCGGTAATCTTTTATGAGTTTTTGGCTGCCCCCCTTCCAAAAAAACTTAATCCACACTGAAAAGGCAAATTTTTCATGCAAAAGACCATTCTTTTAACCGCACTAACTCTTCTTCTCGGAACTTCCGCAATTGCTCAAAACCGCGCCCGCGTTTTTGACAATTTTGATACTGCAGACGGTGTTCGGGTCGTCACGCCGACCGTCGAGCCGATCGTCTCATCAAAACCCGTAAACTCGCAAAAATCGTCTGCTAAAAACGAAACGAAACTTTATCCTGCAGGAGGAAACGGAGTCAGAACTACCGGTGCTTCGTCGCAAATACTCAGGATGGGATCATCACCGCATCTAAAGGGTTTTACTACAGGCGATGCGACGATCGATTCATATATCGTTGAATCGAGCAAAAGATACAATATCGACCCGCTGCTTATATACGCGCAAATGCATCAGGAATCGGCTTTCAAACTCAGAGCTACTTCACACAAAGGCGCAAGCGGATTGATGCAGCTGATGCCGGCAACAGCGCGCAGATTTGGTGTAACGAGAATCTACGACCCGCAGCAGAATATCGACGCAGGCGTTAAATATATGCGATGGCTCCTCAATAAGTTTAACGGTGACGTCGTGCTGGCTTTGGCAGGATACAACGCCGGTGAAGGAGCTGTTATGAAATACGGCTGGCAGGTTCCGCCGTATCGGGAGACGCGGGAATATGTACGCCGGATCTCATCCAGATACACACAGATCTCAAACCCGGTTTATGTAAAAGACGTAAAACAGATCGAAGAATCACAGCTTGCCGAGCTCGAAAAAGAGGAGCCGAAGTCGCTCGAGGTGGTTGAAGTTGAGGTTATGACAGTAAGACTGCCGGACGGCAGGATGAGGCTTGTAACAAGATAACGCGAACCTAATCTCCCTCTTTCGTCGCGTAAAAATGCGGTCAGTTTTCTGGCCGCATTTTTTTGTTTAGATAATTGAAATCCTGTATCATTCCGAAAGAAAACTATGTACTGTATAAAATGCGGCTCGGAAAATTCAGACGAAGCGATCTTTTGTCTTAAGTGCGGTAATAAATTCAGCGAAGTTCCGGAAGAGGAGACCAGAATTGCAGCGCGAAACACGACGGCGGCAGAGATCGATGATGAGGAAGAACATATATTTTCTCTCCGACCGACCCTCTTGTTCGTCAAGATCGGCTATGTGCTTGCTGCGATCGGTGCCTTTTTTGTTGTAGCGATCTTCGGACTTCTGAGCCAATTGATCAACTACCAGATCCCTTATTGGTTTTCGATACCTGCCGGATTGTGCCTGTTATTGATCCCTGCCTATTTTCACGTTAAACAAAAAATGGTGCGCTATACGCTTACAGATTCAAAGATATGCATCGATGAAGGTTTGCTTTCGAAAAAAACGAGAAACGTGCCGTTGAGGATAATTCAGGATGTGACCGTATCGGCAAATTTTTTTCAGCGGGCACTTGGATTTGGAAATCTTGAGATCGAAAACGCAAATGAGAACGACGATACGATCCTTTTAAGGAATATCGATTATCCTAAAAAGGCCGCTGAAACGCTCCTGAAGCAAATGCGCCGTCTGAATAAATAATTCCGCAATAATAAACATGAAAATATTGATCACCGGAGCAAACGGAATGGTTGCCCGCTCCGTTTTCAGACATTGCCGGGAAATGGAGGATGATGTCACAGCGCTTACGCGTCAGGAGCTTGATATTGCGAAACGCGATCAGGTGTCTGAAGTGCTGCGGGACACCGGTCCTGACGCAGTAATAAATTGTGCGGCATACACTGATGTTGACGGATCTGAAGCCAATCGGGATGAGTGCTATGCGGTAAATGCCGCGGGAGTTGAGAATCTGGCGCTGGCCTCAAAGGAAATTAACTGTGCGTTTCTGACGATTTCAACCGATTATGTATTCGGCGGTGAAAAGTCCGGTTGTTATGACCAGCGTGATACCCCCGACCCGATCGGATATTATGGCCTTGCAAAATATCAGGGCGAAGTTCTTGCCCGAAAGGCCTATGCGAGAACAATTATTGTCCGAAGCGGCTGGATATTCGGAAACGGCGGCACAAATTTTTTAAGCACGATGCATTCATTTCTGGATCAAGGGCATTCGATCAAAGCTATACATGACGCTTTCGGAACTCCGACATATTCCGATGATCTGGCGGTTCGTTTAAGACAATTGACCGAACTCGATCTTCCGCTTCTCTATCATGTCGCTAATTCCGGAAACCCGGTGAGTTTTAGCGATTTCGCAAAAGAGATTTGCCGGATCAGAGGACTGAATGAAGATCTGGTACGCGGAATCTCCGAAAGCGATCTCGAAAGACCCGCTAAACGTCCGAAAAACTCAGCCTTGAGCTGTCTGTTTTCGGAACGTCTCGGGCTTCCACCGCTCCGAACCTGGAATGAAGCTCTAGCCGACTATTTGCCGCCGGCTTAAAATGAAAAATCCCGGGATCATTTCTGATCCCGGGACGTGAATTCAAAATGAGCGGATCCTAATCCCTCGTTTGATGGATCGAATCGTCCTCGTCAAATCCTTCATCAAGAATATGATCAGAATCCTCTCCGAGTCTCGGAGTTGATTCGTCGTCTACCGAGTAGTAGTCGTACGCATAGTCATAACCGTAGTATCCATATTCAAGCGAGTTAGGCTTAACACCATTGAGAACAACACCATAGATCCTCGTTCCGAGTCCTGCCAGACGCTGTTTGAAACGCCGCATCAGGTGAATCGAGCTCGAACCTGATTTCGCTACCAAAACCACACCATCCGATATTGTCGAAAGTATGGCTGAATCCGTAAAGGAGATCGCCGGTGGTGAATCAATGATGACGTGCTTATATTTTCCTTTGAGGAACTGAAGCAGATTCTTCATCTCATTTGAACTCAAAAGCTCTGCAGGATTCGGCGGGATCGGTCCGCTTGAAATGATCTTCAGATTTGGAAGATCAGGGCACGGCTGCAGGAGGTTTTCCGTGTTCTTATCACCTGAAAGATAGTTTGTCAGTCCGTGTGTGTTGTTCATGCCAAAATGGCTGTGAAGCCGCGGCCGGCGAAGGTCGCAGTCGATAATAACAACTTCATCGTCTGACTGCGCCAGTGTTATGGCTGTATTTATCGCAGTCGTTGTTTTCCCTTCGGAAGGCTGAGAGGATGTTACCAATATTACCTGCGGAGGATTTCCGGCCGACGAAAACAGCAAAGATGTACGCAGGTGCCGATAGGCCTCAGCGACAGGTGAACGTGTGTCCTGAAGTGCTATGAGAGCAAGCGAATGAACATTCTCCGCTCCGTCACCGTCCGAACCGGTTCCGAGCTGCTTTTTGCTGATCGCATCCTGATGCGGTATCAGCGCCAGTGTCGGAAGCCCGAGATTGCGTCCGATATCGTCCGACGTTTTGATCGAATCATCAAGATAATCGAGCAGGAATGAAAGACCTATGCCGCCCACCAGCGAAACCAAGAACGCAAGAACTATATTCCTGTTTCGATCAGGACCGACAAGCGTTCCCGATACTGCTTTTGTTGAAACCTGAATATTATTGGGCGTATTGCTTGCGAGTGCGAGCTCCTGTTCTTTTTCCGTTTGGACATACTTGTCAAGGAGTCCGCGATTTGTTTCTATTTCGCGTTTGAGAGTAGTTAATTCGCGAGCCGCCTGACCCTGAACGTTAGCGTTTGAAACTTCAGCAAGATATTCGCCGCGGATCTTACTTTCCCGGTTTTGTGCGGCTGTGAGCTGGGCCCGAAGCCCGCTCATCAGGTTCTGCGTTGCATTCGTTTCGAGCTTTTTGCGCTCATCTTCGATCTTTGCAACACCGTTCGCTTCTGCCTCTTTGCGCGACCTTTTGAGATCCTCGATCTTTGCTGCGATCTTCTTTACTTCAACGTATTCAGGTGTGTACTTGACCAAAAGTTCTTTTCGGTTTGCCTCTGCCGCATCGATTTGCGAGTCCAGCTCGCGTAATTTGTCCCGAAGTTTTGCCTGCTCTTCGAGAAACTTCTGTCTCGCGATCTGAAGAGCTTCACTATTTACCAGATCCTGAGGAAGTGATCCCGGATCTTTGGATTTAGCCGCAGTATTGTAAGCAACTTCCACTTTTCGACGGTCGTCCATTGCACTCAGCCATTGAGTGCTCAGTGCGTTCAGTCTTCCGCTTGTAAGGTCAGTGCCTGATTCACCGATGAGAGCGAGATCATTACTTTTCATAAATGCGATCAGCTCATTTTCCTGCTTGGTCAATGTCGTTTTAAGATCTGCAATAGATTTCTGCAGATCGTTATAGATCGCTCTTGACTGCTGGGTTTCCCGCGTGACCTCTTGCTTCCTAAACACCTCGGCCACCCCGTTTGCGACTATCGCAGCCAATTCCGGATTGGTATTGGTTACATTGATCCTCACAAGGTTTGTTCCCTCAACCTGTTCGACCTGCATTCCGATCATAAGACTCCCGGCATACATATCGGCTCTTGCTTTTTCTTCCGGATTTAACACGATCTGATCATCGCCGGTTGCTGCCTGATCTGAACCTGAAACCACGGTTAAGTTGCCCTGTTTTGAGTCTTGCGGTTTTTCTCCTGCGAATATCGACTTAATTGTAGCGAAAACACCCTTATTGTTCTGATTATTCAGAAGATCAGGGTTCTTATACAGATTCTTAAGAAGGACAACATCGTACATCAGATCACGATTGTAGAGCTGACGGAGCTTGGTATTGTAATATTTGTAGTCGTTTCCGAGATTGATATTTACACCAACGGCGCTTTGTTTCGGCGGCTCGATTTCTAATTCAGCAGTTGCCTGATACTGTGATGGCTTGCGGTACATATAAAATGCTGTAACTGCCGTCGCGAGTATAGTTAGGGCTAGAATTAACGGCAGCCGCTTGTAAACCACGTGGAGATATTCCATGATCGAGCGCTTATCGCCAAAGGCAGCGTCGTACGGCGGAGGATAACCCCCGGGATAATCCTGCTCTCTGTTAGTGGTCTGCAGATCGTTTATATTAGGGAGCGGCAAGAGCCTTTCATCTCGTTCCATACTAAAAATAAAACCTCTATTAAAATTAATGCAAAATTATGTGAGCGTCCGGGTGGATTCCTGTCAAAAAAGAAACAAAATCCGAATTTCTTTCAAACACTCAATATACACATGTTTCCTAACGTAAACAAAGCCAAGTACCCGAAAAATATACACTTTTTTGATGTTTTAGGCAAAAAAACCGGGCACCGGGAAGACCGTCCGTGATTGGTTAAGGAGTTGGTCAAATGTTATATTTTCCAATTACGTTTAATAAAAAATTTGGCATTTGTTATCAGATATGATTCGAACTTCAGATCAGGAAAATCTAAATACAGACGATTCAACCAGAAACGACTTTGAACTAGGGATCCCGGGCTTTAATTATTCAGACCTTTTTGATGCGTTTCGGCTTAAAGAGTTGGCAGAGAACTTTTACTCGGAAGTTGAAACAAAAGAGCCGGTTTTACATCAGGCTTTGACTGCATATATCGAGCGGAGGGGTGAGGGGTATGAACCGAAAGTAGCCTCAAAGATCCTGACTGATGCAGCGCCGCTTCTGTCTGAATATGTTGCAAAAATGTTTGGCATCTCGAGAGAGCGCGAGGAGCTTGAACGGGAAATAATCAAGGATGATCCGATCTGGAAATACAAATTCTTTGTTCAGCGTCGTGCGATACGAGCCTTCAAGGAAGATGCTCTAGATAGTTATAAAGAACCTGAACTGACCGAAGCGATCAGGCAGCTAAGAAATGCTGAGTTTGCCGAAGTCCTGATCCATGATGAAGAACTGGCAACTGCTTCGATAGTTTCAAGGTTGGCGGACGCTGAAGAACACCTGACCAAAGATCTTGAGCTCACGCCTGCGATCCGGGAAACGCTGAATAAGATCAACAAGGCATACGATAAGCTGAAAGATGACACGTTCGGAACAGTTTTCTCACGATTTGTAACCGAGATCGATTCGACAGGGGAACTCCTTCAGGTAAAAGCGGTTCTCCGTATATTCGAGATTTGGTCGGCGATCGAGTTTTACCGGAAATCGAAGAAATGGTATGCCTTCAGAACACCTCATCCGCTTGATTACCAGAATCTGGTTCACATTACCCGGAAAAACCCCGAAATCCCCGAATCTCTTCGCGGTACCGATGAAATGATGAGAAGGCGGGATGGATTCGGGTTGACCGATTACCGCGGTACAAGACGCGACGCGCTTGCCGAGATCGATTATTGTCTGATCTGTCATGAACGCGGCAAAGATTCATGTTCCACCGGTCTTCATGATCGTGAGGGAAATATTCAGAAAAATCCGCTAAATATCAAAACAGCCGGATGTCCGCTTGATGAAAAGATTTCCGAGATGCACCTGATGAAAAAGCAGGGAGATTCGATCGCTTCGCTGGCACTGGTGACGATCGACAATCCGATGTGCGCCGGTACGGGACACAGAATCTGCAACGACTGTATGAAGGGCTGTATCTTCCAAAAACAGGAGCCCGTAAATATTCCGCTTGCCGAGACAGCATCGCTGACCGACGTTTTGGATCTGCCGTACGGTTTTGAGATCTATTCACTTCTGACGCGCTGGAATCCGCTAAACGCCAAGCGTCCCTATCCGCTGCCCTACAACGGGAAAAACATTCTTGTCGTCGGAATGGGGCCGGCCGGTTATACTCTCGCCCACTATTTATTAAATGAAGGTTTTGGAGTGATCGGCGTTGACGGGCTGAAGATCGAGCCGCTCAATGATATATGGACGGGTAAAAACGGCACCGAAACTCCGAAGCCGGTCAAGAGCGTCGAAAGCATTAAAGCCAACCTTGATGAGAGAATTCTGTCAGGCTTCGGCGGGGTTTCGGAATACGGAATTACGGTTCGATGGGATAAAAACTTTTTAACGATGCTCCAGCTGATGCTTTCGCGCCGCAAGCGTTTTCGCGCTTATGGCGGGGTGCGGTTTGGCGGAACTTTCACGATCGATGATGCGTGGAATTTTGGTTTTGATCACATCGCGATCGCCACCGGGGCCGGGCGTCCGACGATCGTCAAGATGAAAAATAACCTGATCCGCGGAATTCGACAGGCTTCTGATTTTCTCATGGCCCTTCAGCTTACGGGAGCGTTTAAAAAAGACACCTTATCAAATCTCCAGATGCGGCTTCCGGCTGTTGTGATCGGCGGTGGTCTGACCGGTATCGACACGGCAACAGAACTTTTTGCATATTATCCGATCCAGGTTGAAAAGATCCTCGAGAAATTTGAAGAGATCTCCGGAAATGTCGGTGAAGAGGAAACCTGGAAACAGTTTGACGAAGAAGAAAAGACGGTTCTTGCCGAATACATCGTCCACGCGAAAGAGATCCGCAAAGAAAGGGAAAGAGCGCGTGAAGCGGGTGAGGAGCCGAACTTTGTTCCTTTGATCCGTTCATGGGGCGGTGTATCGCTCGTTTATCGAAAACGTCTGCAGGATTCTCCGGCCTATCGGCTGAACCACGAAGAGGTTCAGAAGGCGCTTGAAGAGGGAATCGATTTTGTTGAACTTATGACGCCGACGGAAGCGGTTCCGGATGAAAGCGGGGCTGTAAAAGCGCTCATTTTTGAACGCTTGAAACACAACGAAGAGACCGGAAGATTTGATTCCACCGGCGAAACCGTCAGAATGCCGGCCCGAACCGTTTGCGTTGCAGCGGGTACGGCACCGAATGTTATTTACGAGAAAGAATTTCCCGGCACCTTTAAGCTCGATGAATGGCGCCAGTATTTTGAAGCGCATGAAGTTGAGCGAAACGGCGACGGCGGGCTCCATGTCAAAGAATCCAAAGGCGGATTTTTTACCTCATACGAAAAAGACGGGAAATTTATTTCCTATTATGGCGACAATCATCCGGTTTTTGCGGGAAACGTTGTGAAAGCAATGGCTTCGGCAAAAAAGGGTTATCCAAATGTCGTCAGGATCTTTGAAGATGAGTTAAGGGAACAAGGAAATCTGTCACAGATCGAAAAGGACGCGATCTTCAGCAAACTCAAAGCAGTGCTTGATGAACAGCTGCGGGCATATGTCGTAAAAGTAGAACGGCTGACAGAAACGATCGTCGATGTTGTTGTTAAAGCACCGCTGCAATCGAGGAAATTTGAACCCGGGCAATTTTACCGTCTTCAGAATTTTGAGACCAATGCACCAATAATTAACGGCAAACGCCTGATGATGGAAGGTTTGGCATTAACCGGCGCATGGGTTGACGAAGAAAAGGGATTGCTTTCAATGATCGTCCTGGAAATGGGGACGTCGTCGCGGCTTTGTCAGTTTCTGAAGGAAGGCGAAGAAGTGATAGTAATGGGACCGACCGGAACGCCGACGGAGATACCTGAGAATGAAACGATCCTGCTTGCAGGCGGCGGACTCGGAAATGCGGTACTGTTTTCGATCGCCGAAGCTATGCGAAAGAATAATAACGAAGTGATCTATTTCGCCGGATATAAGAACGGCGTCGACCTGTTTAAGAGGGAAGAGATCGAGAAAAACACGGATCAGATAATCTGGGCGACCGATTTTGGTGATGAGATCACCCCTAACCGTCCGCAGGACGCGCATTTCCGCGGAAATATCGTCGAGGCAATGATCGCCTATGCGAAAGGTGAACTCGGAGAACAGACCGTCAGTCTAAAGGACGTTGACCGGATGATCGTTATCGGTTCGGACCGCATGATGAACGGTGTAAAAGAAGCGCGATACTCCACTTTACAACCGTATCTCAAGGAAAAGCATACGGCGATCGGATCGATAAACTCTCCGATGCAATGCATGATGAAAGAGATCTGTGCACAATGTCTTCAGCGTCATGTCAATCCGCATACCGGCGAAGAGGTTTTTGTTTTTTCCTGTTTTAATCAGGATCAGAATCTTGATTTTGTGGATTTTAAGAATTTGAATGACAGACTTCGTGCAAACTCGATCCAGGAGAAACTTTCAAATATGTGGCTTGATGGAGTTATCAACAATACATTTGAGGAGAATACAGAAGACTCAAGCGCGAACTTTGGTTAGGAAAAAGACGTTCAGATTTCCTGTGTGACTTGAAATTTTGATCCGAATTCGTCAAAACCACCGCGACAAGATAAATTGACAAAAATTTGGTTTTGAATAATTATCACTTTAAGAAGATAAAGTAGAAAAACTGGAGAATCTATGGCAACAAAAATTGTAAAATGCCCGAATTGCAACACGGAAAATACGGGTTTGGAAAATTTTTGCAGGAACTGCGGCAGCACTCTTCCTGGTGAATTTGGACAGCAAAATTATCAAAATCAGCAAATGCAATCTGCTCCCTCCGGACAATCCGGATCGATACCGGGCGCTGATAAGAAACTTGCCGCCGGACTCTGCGGCATACTTCTCGGCGGACTAGGTGTTCACAAATTTGTGCTGGGATACAATCAGGAAGGCGTTTATATGCTTGTCGGGCAGGTTGTGGCGATAGTCCTGGCAGTGATCAGCTGCGGATTCTTGTTCTTCCTCCCGATGGTCATCAGCGTCATCGGCTTGGTTGAAGGGATCATGTATCTGACAAAATCTGATGAAGAATTTGTCCACACCTATATAACCAACAAGAAGCCTTGGTTTTAGATCGATTCCATCAATATTAGCGAACTGACACAAAAACCCCCGGTTGCGAATATCTGGCGCTGCCGGGGGTTTTTACGGTTTGCATCCAATTATGCGCAGAGACAAGTGCAGTTGACGCTGGGAGGCGCACCGAAAGGTACACACGGTCCGACGACTCCCATACCGCTGCAGCAGCCCGCGACAAAAAAGCCCGTTGTACATGTTGGCACACAAGCTGCGGCCGAAGGTGCGCACATCGTTGCGTTGTTACCCGGTGTGCCGGGAGCGCCGCCGCCGGGATTTACACAGCTTTGGGCATAAGCAGCTTTCGGTGCGACGACCGCAGAAACGATCGGCAGAGCTACCATTGTAGAAAATCCGATCTTTTTCACGGCCTCTCGCCGCGAAAGACCGCCCGGTATATCCGAATAAGTTTCGCCGCAGAGCAAAAGTCCTTCGCCGCTTAACTGGTTTAGTGCAAATTTAACAAACTCTTCGGAAACCGGAAAACCAAGCTTGATCTCGATCCGTTTTCTTATCGTCTCTATGTTTGTTGAACCGTCGCAGCTTTTCCAAACGAGAGCAGCGCTTTTATTCAAACAAATCGCACGATTTTTTATCAGATCATATACGAGTGTTTCATCTGATGAATCCTGAGTTACCAGGTTTTCACTTGCCGCTTTTGGAACGACCTCCCGGTTAGGTGAACCGGTATTTTCCCTTTCATTTCGCATCTGTTTCAACTCCTGAATTTGGTGTAGAAAAATGCTAACATAAATCTGGATATCCGCAAATCCTTTATTTGTAATAATTTATGGATATTATTCAATAACTCGTTTTTTTTGTTTTTGCGATCGACCCGAAAAGGCCGGTGGCGGCACCTATTATGCTTTGCTATCGTATATTGGACACGAGATCATCCTCTTGGATAAATTTGTTAGAAAGGGAAATTTGCAAATGTTTTCAGGAATAATAGAAGAATTGGGTACGGTCAGATCGCTTCTATCCGGCGGAAGCGGAGCACGGATCGAGATCAATGCGGATGTGGTTACGCGCGGAACCGCAGAAGGCGATTCGATATCGGTAAACGGAGTATGTCTGACAGCGCTTGATATTACTAACTACAACTTTGCGGCTGACGTCTCACAGGAAACTCTGGACCGCACGACGATCGGATCACTAAAGTCAGGTTCGAAAGTAAATTTAGAACGGGCCGTCACACCCTCGACCCGTCTCGGCGGGCATATAGTTCAGGGACATGTCGATGGAACCGGAAAATTCCTACAGGCTGATAAAAAAGGCGATTTTTGGACCGTGCGTATTTCGTATCCCGAGGAGATCGGTCAGTATATCGTATTTAAGGGTTCTGTCGCCGTAGAAGGAATTTCTCTCACAGTGGCGGAGTTGACGGATGATTATTTTGATATTGCCGTTATCCCGAAAACCTGGGAGATGACAAATCTCGCCGCACTCAAAAAGGGAGATCCGGTAAATCTCGAAACAGACGTTATTGCCAAGTATGTCGAAAGGATAATGCTTTATAAAAACAAAACGAGCCCGGCCGGCGACATTACAGTCGAAAAGCTGAGCTCGCTTGGGTTTGTCTCACCTAAACCCGTTAACTGATGTATTGATCGACCCGCGCGATAAGTTCCCGTGACTGGAACGGTTTGACCATATAGTCATTGGCTCCGTCATCGAGAGCGCGGACAATATCCTGCTCCTGAGTTTTTGAGGTCAGCATCAATATCGGTACATCATTCCATTCACACTTATTGCGGATCCGTTTGATCAGTTCAAATCCATCGATAAACGGCAGCATGATATCCAGAATTACAAGATTCGGCGGCGGTATCTCGTCAAACATGCGGGCTGCTTTTCTGCCGTCTTCGGCGAGTTGCACTTCAAATCCGCGCCTCGATAACAGATGTACAAGAAAACCGGCGATCACGGAGTCGTCTTCGATCAGCAAAACCCACGGCGGTGTCGGTTTGCCTCCGACCTTGGCGTCTTCGACCGAAAATTCGGTTTCTATTCCATTGTAAGATTCCTTTGCAAGGTTAACGATCGAAAGCTTTTCTTTTCCGGAATTGTCCGGATCTGATTCGAGTTTTTGTGAGACTGCGGGATCTGTGTCCGGGATCTCAGTATTGGTCTGAAATTTTTCCACCGTATCCGCGAGAAGATCATCAAGCGAGAAGTCATATCGCTGGTTTACCTGGCGATGATATCGCTGCGGGCCGGGTTTTTCTTTCGCTGGTTCCTGTTTTGGCAGCTCGGTCGTAATCTCAAAAAAGCTCACGCCTTCATTCTCAAACTGAATTCGCGTTAAAGGGATCAGATCCCGCATTTTGAGACTTCCGACTGTGTCTATTTGAAGAAATTTGACCGGTTTCATAATCGCAAAATAGTCAGAAAGTAATAGATATATAAAGGCTGATGAAACGACCTTGGGGAATTCAGGGAGTACAGTATGAGTTTCTTACCTATAGTTATTTACAAAACATCGGGAAGATTTTCAGGAAATTGGCTGCCGCCGACCGATAGCGCCAACAGTGTTTAAACTAACAGGTTTCTCTTTGGTCTGTCAATAAAAAGTCAGGAGAGATCGAGTGGTTAACGCCGGGATCTGATAAGTTTGGCGGGAAGAGAAAAAGACGCAGAATAAACTGATCATTCTGCGTCTCAAAAAGGAAATATTTAAGGTTTTTCAGTGTTTTTCTGCGGGATCTTGCCGTCCATCATTGCGGTTTGATAAACAAAGGCAGCCATTATCGTCGCATTTTGCTTCAGATCGTCAGCCTGGATCCGGTCATAATTATCCTGATTCGAATGGTGTGTCCGCGTACTGTATTCGATCGTATCCTGAATAAACTGAAAACCGGGAAGTCCGATCGCATCGAATGATAAATGATCCGTTCCGCCCGTGTTCTGCATCGTTAGCGTCGAAGCTCCCATCTTTGCAAAAGGCTCAAGCCAGACACGGAAGATCGGTGCAACCGCCGCATTTCCCTGCAGATAAACGCCGCGGAATTTACCGGTTCCGTTATCCATATTGTAATATGCCGAGAACTTTTCATACGCCGGCTTCTTAACCAGTTTCCCTGGGCCTGCTCCGGTCAATGCTGCGAATCTTCCGCCGCCGCCCTGCATTTCACCAAAATGCTTTGCAACATATTCCCGGGATCCGTTCAATCCCTGTTCTTCACCGCTCCAAAGTGCGACCCGCACCGTTCTTCGCGGTTTCAGACCCGTTGCCAGAAGTATTCGTGCAGCTTCCATGGCGACCGCAGAACCTGCAGCGTTGTCTGTTGCACCGCCCGAGCCATGCCATGAATCGAGGTGAGCACCGAGCATTACGATCTCATCTTTGAGAAGCGGATCAGTTCCGGGAATTTCGGCGATCGTGTTATAGCCCATCAGATCTTCGTCATGATATTGGGTCTGAATGTTTACCGTCATTCTGACTTTTTCACCAAAACCGATCATTCTTGAAATTCTGTTGTAGTCTTCGGTAGCCATTGTCATCTGCGGGACCATTTTTGATTCCGCTTCCTTATCCCAGGCGCTTGTTCCGCGCCGGCCGAAAAGGTCCTCAATGGATTTCGGCGGATCACCGGCGACGGTTGCGCCGGATACAAATACCGTTCCTCCGCTTCCTTTCGAACTATTATCGACCATCACCGCTGCACCTTCTTCGATAAGCATGTTCAGCGCTTTCATCGTCAGCGCACGGCTTTCGAGAATTTGCTTGATGCGTTCGGGCGAGAGATTAAAACCGCCTCCTGTGCTTCTTGCCGGATCCGGGGCATTTGCCATCGCCAGAAGTTCGGCATCCGTAAAACGGGCACCCATTCCGTCAAAATCCGCTTCAAGCGAACGCGGACTCGAAACGAAAACTATCGCATTCTTGAGTTTGCCTTTATATTTGGCAAGATCCGCTTCGGTTTTATAGGAAAGCAGAACGACGTCGCCGGTGACCTCACCTTTTGTCGACGGAGACCAGGCTTTTGGAAACGCGATTACGGGAAACGCTTGCGGCGAGACGGCCTGCGCCGAGAATTCTTTCAGCGTCCAGCCTCTGCCAAACGGTCCCCATGCTTCGAGATGAGCGTTTTGCATTCCCCACTTTGCCATCGTATCGCGCGTCCACTCGTTTGCGCGCTTCATGCTCGGGGAATTTGTTAATCTTCCGCCAATAACATCCGTAAGGTAACTCATAGTCTTCATTACCTGGGAATTCTCGCCCATTCCTTCGGCCTTGATCTTTTCGATCACTTCCGGTGAAGCCTGATAGATCTCCTTCCTGACGGGTTTTGCAAACACGGCGCCCGGCAGCAAAAGTGCAAACAAAGACAGTACGATCAGCGTTTTACGACGTAACATAGATTTCTCCTGAAGATAAGTTTTTTGGTGTTAATTAAGCTAGATATAACAGATTAATACCGCGAAGCCAATTCAAAGGTTTCAATAAAATTCGGGATTTCGGACAAGATCCGAAACTTTCGGGCGTGATTCGGCAGAATCATGACCGCCAGGTAAGAGTATACGCGGGAGGAACATTTTTGATTACAAGAGGACTTTTTTCAGCCGCCCCGTATCTCTTTTTCATAAATTCGCGAAGCTTTATCGCTGAAGGGAGATAATATCCGTGGGCATACTGGAAGGTTCTGAACATGCAGCCTCCGAGATCCATAAACCTCGCTATCTCTTCATATATCTTTATGCTGACAGGACCCGGCATTGACGCAAACGGAAGACCGGACAAAATGTAATCGACCTTTCCGAGTTCGGATCGCTGGTGGATCGCAAACGCTTTATACGCATTTCCGCGGACGATCCGGATATCGGGAAATTTCAAACGCAGACACTTCACCAGATTTCGGTCGAGCTCGACGCCGAGATAGCATCCTTTCTCCGGCAGCAGATCGCCGATCAGTTTTGTAAATGAACCTGTGCCTGGGCCGAGTTCGAGCACGATCGATTCAACCCGCGGGTTTACATCCTCGAGCATTTTTCTTGAGAGTTCGGGTGAACTCGGAGCGATCGCCCCGACTTTTAACGGATTCTTGAGAAAAGCCTGAAGAAATTCTATATTTTCGTGCATAAATTCCTAAACGAATAATGGCGGGATAAGTTCAGCCTCAGCTTGCCGAACTTGCTTCCCGCGTTTCAGTTTCAGAAGTTCCAGGCTCGGTTTCGACAGAGATCTTATAGTCGCATTCTTCGTTATTGCAATAGCGTGTCGTCCCGTCCCGTTTTGTATATTTCTCCAAAACAAAATCCGCATCGCATTCCGGACATTTTTCGAATATCGGTTTGTTCCAAAACACTACATCACACTCCGGATATTCGCTGCAGCCGTAAAACACTTTGCCGCGCCGTGATTTCTTGACCACGATCTCGCCGCCGCAGCCTTCCCGGGTGCACTTCATGCCGATCTTTTCCTGCTGGATGTATTTACATTTAGGGTAATTCGAACATGAGACAAACTCTCCGAAGCGCCCGGTTCGGCGGACAAGTTTTGCGCCGTCTTTCGGACACTCCTCGTCTAATTCGACCGGAGGTGCGACGGGTTTTTGATCTCCTTTGGCTATCTTCCGGATATTTTTACATTCCGGATAACCTGTACAGCCGTAGAACGCCCCATAGCGGCCGCGTTTCAAATTCATTTCCTTTCCGCAAAGCTCGCACGGCGGGATCTCCTCGGTTTCCGCAGACGATTCTTCTTCGGATTCGGCATCACCCTTTTTGGCAATTTCGCGGGTGTTTTTACATTCAGGATATTTTTCGCAGGCAAGAAACTGCCCGTAACGTCCGAATTTAATCACCATCCCGGAACCGCATTTTTCGCAAATTTCATCGGTCGGGATCGCCTGTTTTTTCTTGCCTTTTATATTTTCTTTTGCTTCTTCGAGCTCTTTCGAGAAACGATCGTAAAAACCGCGAAGCGCTTCGCGCCAGTTCAGTTTTCCGTCTTCGATATCGTCCAGACTCGTTTCCATACGCGCCGTATAGGTCGTATTAAAAAGATCGTCAAAACATTCGACAAGCAGGTCATTTACTGTAGTTCCAAGAGCGGTCGGATGAAACCGTTTTTCGATCTTTTCAACATATTCGCGGCTTTGGATCGTCGTCATGATCGCAGCGTATGTTGACGGACGTCCGATGCCCTGTTCCTCAAGTGCTTTAACCAGTGTCGCCTCGGAATATCGCGGCGGCGGATCCGTAAAGTGCTGATTCGGAACAATATCTTCAAGCTTAAGTTTTTCGCCTTTCTCAACTGCCGGCAACGCGCGGTCATTATCGTCATCGGGTTTATCTGTGCTGCTTTGAGCTTCCTGATAAACTTTTAAGAACCCGTCAAATTTTTGAATTGAACCGGTTGAGCGAAATCCGTAGCGGCCGGCCTTTATGTCGATCGTTGTCCGGTCAAAAAGAGCCGGAGTCATTTGCGAAGCGACAAATCTCTGCCAGATAAGTGTGTAAAGCTTGAGCATTTCCGGTGTCAAAAGTTTTTCCAGACTTTCCGGTGTGCGGTTTACATCCGTCGGCCTGATCGCTTCGTGTGCGTCCTGCGCGTCTTTTTTTGTCTGGTAGTTCTTTGCTTTTGCGGGGAGATACTTCTCGCCGAATTCGCCGCCGATATACCCGCGGACGTTCTCAAGCGCGTCGTCAGAGACCCGGGTTGAATCCGTTCTCATATATGTGATCAAACCTACCGCTCCCTCGGAACCAAGTTCGACGCCTTCGTACAATTTCTGTGCAACTGTCATCGTCCGTTTTACCGTAAAACCGAAACGGCGCGATGCGTCCTGCTGAAGTTTTGAAGTTATAAAAGGCGGCGTGGGATTGCGTTTTGCCTCTTTTTTCTTAACTTCTTCGATAACAAAATCTTCTTTCTTTAATTCATCGACGATCTCTGTTGCCGACTTTTCATCTTTGACGTGAGTTTCACTCTTTTTAAGATCTGTATCGAATTTTCCGAGTTTTACCGTTTTATCTTCGATCGTTCGCAATTTTGACTCAAAACTCGGCGGCAGACTGGCGGCAAGGTTTGCGATTATCGACCAATATTCGGTTTTCTTAAACGCCTCGATCTCGCGTTCCCGTTCAACGATCATCCTCACCGCAACCGTTTGAACACGACCGGCAGAAAGTCTTCCTCCGACCGTTTTCCAGAGGATCGGTGAAACCTGATAACCGACGAGGCGGTCGAGAATTCGGCGCGCCTGCTGCGCGTTTACGAGATTTTCATTTACTTCTTTCGGAACTTTAAAAGCGTCCTGGATCGCGTTTTTCGTGATCTCGTTGAACATCACCCGGTAAACCGGTTTCTTGTTTCTTTTTGTGAGTTCTTCCGAAAGGTGCTGACAGATCGCTTCGCCTTCTCTGTCAGGGTCAGCTGCGAGATAGATCGCTTCGGCCGCTTTTGCAGCTTTTTTCAGATCGGCGACGGTCTTCTTATTATTCCGTTTCTTCTTGTCGGGAATTACCTCATAGGTGGGCTCAAAATCGTTCTCAACATCAACGCCGAGATCTTTTGCGGGAAGATCCTTGATATGGCCGATTGACGCCATTACCTTGTAATCATCGCCCAGATACTTATTAATCGTTTTCGCTTTTGCAGGCGATTCTACTATTACTAAATTTTTACTCATTAATTTTTACAACTCGTTTCAACGCCGTTAAGACGCAAAAAAATATGTCAGACATCCGACAGTCTGACATTTATAAACAAAAAAAATTCATTGTCAAACTTTTTTTCAACTTATACCATTTCGGCTCAATTCACCAAACCGTTAAGGATCCGGGATGGATTTTCCGGCAGGTGAGTTGCCTTCCGCACATCAAAACTGTCATCATTTTTGACCATTCATGCTTTCTTTGCGTAATTGTTTCCTGGCAGGATCAGGATCAGATCCTTCAGATCCAGATTTATCAATGCGCTGTTTAATTCGCCAAACGACAAGCGGCTCGATTCAAGCAGATAGTCGATGTGGTGATGCTGATCGGCCCTCAAGATCTTGAAAACTTTACGCTCGGCCGCTGAAAGTGATTGCGGTATTTTGTCCTGTTCTCTTGCGGTATTGGTTTCATCGATCTTTGGCGGCAAAATCGCCGCCGAGATCTCCGCCGGAAATTCGGAAACCACGTCCTGCCAGTGCTGGACCAGTTTTGCGCCGGATTTGATCAGATAATTTGTTCCAAAGGAAGTTTTAGAGGTTATGTTGCCCGGCAATGCATAAACTTCGCGATCCTGTTCAGACGCAAGACGGGCGGTGATCAGTGAACCGCTGCGCTCGGATGCTTCGATCAAGAGCACGCCAAAACTCAATCCGCTTATGATCCTGTTGCGATAAGGAAAGTTTTCCCTAAGCGGCGGCGTGCCGAGTGGAAACTGAGAAACGATCGCGCCGCCGGTATCGAGAATATCTTCGGCAAGTTTTTTATTTTCCTTTGGATAGATTCCGTCTATACCCGTTCCGAAAACGGCGATAGTTCTCCCTTTTGCAGCGACCGCGCCCTTGTGTGCGGAAGAGTCGATTCCGCGCGCAAATCCTGACACGATGCAAACACCGTTTTCGGCAAGATCACGCCCAAGCATTTCAGCCGAGTTTTTTCCGTACGTCGAACAACGTCTCGATCCGACGATCGCAATACTCGGCGCTTCAAAGCATTCGCGCCAGTTTCCTCTGACGTAGAGCGTGATCGGCGGGTCGCTTATTTCGCGAAGAAGGTGCGGGTAACTCCCGTCATCGAGCACGAGAATATCCCCGCCGAGCTTTTTGACGCGCTCAAATTCTGCTTCGGATTTTTCGTGAAATTCCTTTTTTAGAATACTTTGGATCGATCCGGGTTTAAGACGCAGACTTTCAAGTTCGCTGCGAAGCGCGTGAAAAACATTTTCTGCTGATCCGAATTTTTCCAGTAATTGAGTAGCTTTCCGCGGACCGATCCCCGGAGTCATGTTTAGTGAGATCCATTCTTTCATTTTTTACACCTAAAGTGAGGTTAGGGTTGAGCGACATAGTTCGATGAGGCTAGTTTCTTTTTGCCCGAAGAGCCTGGATCGATGAGGCCGTCATGTAAACGATATCGTTCAGGTCTTCAGTTAGTTGTGAAAGCTTCAGAGCGGGCACGATGTTTGATTCGACAAGTATTTCGAGCCAGTAAAGTGTCCGGTCAGCATCGGATTCGACATCGCCCAAACGTTTTATAAGTTCCTCGGTCGATTTACCTCTGCAAGCCGCCCGATAATTTGCACCGATCGATGCGGATGACTGAAGAAGTTCGTTTCCGATTATGTGAGCCTTTTGATTGTTTGGGAGTTCCTCAACCAAACTTACCACGCGCATCGTGATCTGTTTGGTGTGATCCTTAAATTCCTGTTCCGTCATGAAGTTTGAGTGTGCCTTTGCTGCCATAAAAAATCTACTTCCTTTTATGAGGTATTTAATCCGCTGGCGGAGGCGTGTGGGAATCGAACCCACCTAAGCTTACTCTCGCAATCTCACAAACGGTTTTGAAGACCGTGCCGCCCACCAGAACGGATTCGCCCCCACTTAAAAAGATTAAATGGGTATTAAATTTATTCTCTTGGACAAAACTACGCGTTTATATAAAAAAGTGTCAAGTAATTTACTCATTATTAAGGACTTTTGGGAGCGCAAAAAATCGGTTAAATCTGACTGCCGAACCCCGCTTGACCACCCAAAATACGCGTGATATTCTTGTCTCTTTTGTGGGCACAGGTGCGCATTTGTGTGCCTGCTATTTAAGAACTTTGGTTTCTTTAAACCTAAAAGATTTTTCAGTTTATGTTTATCTTAGCTTTTGCAGAAATCCAACTTATACCTGATGGTTCGCTGTTGGTTCACGTTGTCCTCATCCTGGTAATGATCTGGATCCTGAACCGGACCTTTTTCCGTCCTATTAACGAGATCCTGACAAAAAGGGAGCGGAGTAAAGGCGGACAATCAAGCGAGGCGCAGGGAATTCTGGATGAGGCCGCGGCAAAACGCGATGAATATACAAAGTCGCTGCAGGATGCGCGTTCCGAAGGCTACACACTGATCGAAAAAGTTCGGGGCGAAGCGATGTCTCTCAAGCAGTCCAAACTTGACAGCGCTAAGAAAGAGATCGCGGAGTTTATTAAAACGGAAAACGCGGATCTTGATAAACAGGTCAGTGAAGCGGAAGAAATGATCGCGGTTGAATCGGAAAAAATGGCAGAGCAGATCAGTTCGAATTTGCTGAAAACTTCGTAAGGATTGGGATTTAAGGCTCATCGAATTTTGACTCTTTTTATATGTTAGCTTTTTTATTTAATCTGATATTTCTTTTCGCGGAAGCGGCGGCCGATGGGCAGAGTGAATCGGGCTGGTCAAAGTTTGTTCATTTTTGGGAAACCTATATGAACTATCCGGGCTTTGAGGCCTGGCGGTTCTTCAATTTGCTGGTTTTTGTTTTGATCTTTGCATATCTCATCAAGAAACCGCTGAGCGCGGGATTTAAAGCCAAACGGGAAACGATCCGTGCGGAATTGATCAAAGCTGAGGAAGAAAGACAGGCTGCTATAACGGTTTTAGCTGATGCAGAAGCAAAGCTTGCCCAGGTTGATTCGGAAAAAGCTCAGGAAATGAAAGATGCCGAAGCAGAAGCCGCGGCTGAAAAAGAACGTCTGCAAAAAGAAACCGAGACCGATATCGCCCGCATGAAAGGACAAGCTGAAAGCGAGATCAGACGAAAGACGCAGCAGGCGCGGATGACGCTTCGAAGATTGTCGGCAGATGAAAGCATCAGACGTGCTGAAGAAAAGATCCGCAACGCGATGAACGATCAAAAAGATACCGAGCTTGTGAAAGCAAACATTCAGTCGATCGGAGGGATGAAGTAGATGAGTGTTGAAACTGTTGCCCGAAGATATGCAGGCGCACTTGCGGATGTTGTAACGACCGCCGGCGATGCCGAAACGGTTAAGACTGAACTTAAAACCTGGCAGGAGATGTTTGATTCTAACCGGGATCTTCACAGTGCCTTCTACAATCCGGCGATCGCTCACAACAGCAAAGAAAAGGTTTTAGAATCGCTGATCGCAAAAACGAACCCTTCAAAAACGACGGCTAACTTTTTGCGCGTATTGCTGAGGAATAATCGGCTGACAGAGATCAGCACGATCAATGAAACGCTTGATTCCGTTCTTGAAGCAAGAAACGGTGTGGTTTCCGCGACCGTAACTTCAGCCCGCGAACTTTCCGAGGGCGAAAGATCCGAGCTTCGGGCGAGTCTTGCAAAGGTAACCGGCGGAAGCGATATCAGATTAAATTTTGAGATTGATGAAAGTGTTATCGGCGGGGCAATAACCCGAGTCGGTTCGACGGTTTACGACGGATCGATCCGAACACAATTGGAATTATTAAAAGAAGAAATGATCAAGAGGTGATTCGGGGAAGCGTAATTCGCGACACGCGGTTCGCATCACGCCAATCTGAAATACGAATTTAGCGAGACAAAAATTTAAAAACGAATTGCGTAAAGCGAACAGCGATTTACGTATCGTGCAAATACTATGGATTCAATAAAAGCCAATGAGATAAACGAAATTATTCGTTCTCAAATCGAAAATTTTGACGCAACGATGACAGTTGCCGAAGTTGGGACCGTTATCAAGGTCGGAGACGGTATTGCCGAGATCTACGGTCTCGAAAAGGTTATGGCCGGTGAACTTCTCGAATTTCCGTATGACGTTCGCGGATTGGCGCTTAATCTCGAAGAAGATAAGGTTGGTGCCGTACTTTTCGGAGATTTCCAAAAGATCAAAGAAGGCGACGAAGCAAAACGCAGCGGACGGATCATGAGTGTTCCGGTTGGCGATGCGATGATCGGCCGCGTTGTGGACGCACTTGGAAATCCGATCGACGGAAAAGGCGAGATCATCACCGATGAATTCAATCCGATCGAGAGAGTAGCCCCCGGAATTATCGATCGTCAGCCCGTTGGAGAGCCGCTTCAAACCGGTCTCAAGGCTATCGACGCGATGGTTCCGATCGGACGCGGTCAGCGTGAACTTATCATCGGCGACCGTCAAACCGGTAAAACCGCTGTTGCGATCGATACGATAATTAACCAGAAAGGTAAAGACGTAATCTGTGTTTACGTTGCGATCGGCCAGAAACGGTCAACGGTTGCGCAGGTTGTTGAAAAGTTAAAAGAATACGGCGCGATGGATTACACGATCGTTGTTTCGGCAACGGCTTCGGATCCCGCGGCTATGCAGTATCTCGCTCCCTATACTGGTGTTGCGATCGGAGAATATTTCCGCGATAACGGCCGTCATGCCGTGACGATCTATGATGATCTTTCAAAACAGGCTGCAGCATACCGCGAAATTTCGCTGCTTTTGAGACGTCCTCCGGGTCGTGAAGCATATCCCGGAGACGTTTTCTATCTTCACTCACGATTGCTTGAGCGTGCTGCAAAAATGTCAGAAGCACGCGGCGGCGGAAGTCTTACGTCGCTCCCGATCATTGAAACACAGGCCGGCGATATTTCGGCATATATTCCGACAAACGTAATTTCTATTACCGACGGTCAGATCTTTCTAGAAGCGGATCTGTTTAACTCGGGTATCCGTCCGGCGATCAACGTTGGAAACTCGGTTTCACGTGTCGGCGGCGCGGCGCAGGTCAAGGCGATGAAACAGGTTGCCGGTACGCTACGGATCGACCTTGCGCAGTATCGCGAACTCGCGGCATTTGCGCAGTTTGGTTCTGATCTCGACAAATCCACTCAGGCGCAGCTTGAACGCGGAAAACGGCTCACCGAGATCCTTAAACAGGGTCAGTATCGTCCGATGGAAGTTGAAAACCAGGTACTTATCATCTGGACCGCGACGAACGGATATGTCGACGATGTTGAAGTAGAAGATCTGAATCGTTTTGAGAAGGAATTATTTGAGTTTATGCAGAATTCGAATCCTTCGACAATGCAGAATTTGCGCGACAAGAAAAAGATCGATGATGATCTGACGGCTGAACTTAAGGAAGCGGTTGAGGACTTCAAAGCCACCCGCTGGTCAAAGGATGATGAAGGGCAAGCTTCCGCAGCAAATGCATAAGTGACATTTGCGTTTCCGGATCTGAAAACAGCGGATCTCAAGCGGAGCAAAGACTCTTAAGTTGAATTATGGCAAGTCTTTTAGACATGAGAAGACGGATCAAATCCGTCAAAAACACACAGCAGATCACCAAAGCCATGAAAATGGTGGCAGCGGCTAAGTTAAAGCGTGCCCAGGACCGTGTAACTGCAGCACGTCCTTATGCAGTAAAAATGGGTGAGGTTCTCGGCGGTCTCAGTGCGAAGGTAAGCGGCGAATTTTCGCATCCTCTGCTTGATGAGCGCGGCGATGAGCGTTATCTGATCGTTTTGGTTACAGCTGACAAAGGTTTGTGTGGCGGTTTTAATGCCAATCTGATCAAGACAACGACGAATTTTTTGAAAGACAATTCCGGAAAGAATGCCGAGCTGATTCCCGTCGGAAGAAAAGGACGTGATTTTTTCAAGCGCCGTGAGATCGGATTTACCGCCGAATACGTCGGGCTTACCGGACAAGGGCAGGTAAAGCTTTCTGATGCGCGCGAGATCTCGGACATGGTCATAAAGACGTTTACCGAAGACACCGAACTCGATAAGGTCTTTATCGTATTTACGGAATTCAGGACGGTTATCTCGCAAACGGTAAAGCTTGAACAATTGCTTCCGATCCCGCGGATCGAACCGGCAGAAACCGAAAAAAGCGAAGGTGCACAGGCTGAATATATCTATGAACAGCCGCCGGCGGATATTTTCGGCAAGCTGCTTCCGAAGCAGGTGGAAACACAGATCTACCGGGCAATGCTCGAATCGGTTGCCTCGGAGCAGGGTTCGCGGATGACCGCAATGGATTCTGCATCGAAGAATGCCGGTGAATTGATCGATTCGCTGACACTAAATATGAACCGTATCCGGCAGGCTGGAATTACGAATGAGATAATCGAGGTGGTCTCGGGAGCATCTGTCTAAGCATTTCTGTTTACTTGAGCCATACGGCAAGTAAGGAATATTTGAATTCAAAAACGAATTCAGCTATGCTTTGCTTGCTTTTTCTTTGGAAACTTCAGGAGGATTCGAAATGGAAATAATGCAGATCGTTGGACTGGGTGTAATTCTGATCGGAGCACTGATCGCCCTGATCGGCTGGATCTGGCTGGTCGTCATTGGGTTCAAGACAGGCGGTGCGTTGTGGGGAGTACTCAATATTTTCTTCCAGCCGATCACCGGAATAATCTTTTGCGTAATGCATAAAACCGGCTGGCTGCCGTTGGCACTGATGATCCTCGGTAACGTGATCGCGATAATCGGTATGGTTCCGGTAATAATGAACAATATGAATAATTTGCAGGGTATGTAGTGGTTCCGGAACCGGCAGATTTGAGCAGTTTTTCTCAAAAAAAGTGGCGCGAACGTTTATTTCGTTACGCGCCGTTTTTGATTTGGACAGCCGTGATACTAATTATGTCGTCTTCGCAGGCTTCGATGTCGGAAACTTCACGGTTTATCCGCCCCGTTCTTGAGATTATTTTTCCTGGTGCTTCAGACGAATCCCTCCGTTTATACCATTCTTACATTCGAAAATCCGCGCATTTCTTTGAATACGCGATACTTGGATTTCTGGCATCAAGAGCATTCTGGAGCTCAGGAATTCAAATTTTCAAAAACAACTGGTTCTTATTTTCATTCGCGGCAGTGATCATAACGGCATCGATCGATGAATTTAATCAAAGCTTTAATGTGTCCCGGACGGGATCGATCTATGACGTGATTCTGGATGCAATTGGAGGGTTATCAATTGTGGTTTTTCTCGTCATCTTCAAAAAGCTAAGAAATAATTGAAAAGATACGGGCTAATCGCATATAATTCTTGAATCTGAGAAACTATTATAAACAAATCAATTACAACGCGAACAATCCGTCAATCTGTAAAATTGGTGAACTTGCAGGAGTTGTTTCTCGTTTTAGTTAGCAGTTAAAGGAGATAAAAATGAGCATTTTAGACAAAGTTAAAGAAGCGGCGCTGAATCAGTTTATCGAGGTTATCGAATGGCTGGATGAATCAAAGGACACGATCCTCTATCGGTTTCCGGTTGCCGGTCAGGAAATAAAAAACGGAGCACAGCTGATCGTTCGCGAATCCCAGGCGGCAGTTTTTGTTTATCAGGGACAGGCAGCCGATGTTTTCGGGCCCGGTAAATACACGATCGACGGTGGAAACACGCCGATTCTTTCAAAACTCGGCGCATGGAAACACGGTTTCAATTCACCGATGAAATCGGAAGTTTATTTTGTCAACACCAAACAATTCACGGATATGAAATGGGGAACGTCGAATCCGATAATGCTTCGCGATAATGATTTCGGGATCGTTCGCCTCCGCGCATTCGGAGCATATTCGATGCGTGTTGCAGATCCGCAGACGTTTATCAAAGAAGTTGCCGGAACAAATGCTCATTTTGATACTGAAGATATCGACGTTCAACTAAAACGTGCGATCGTTACCGAATTTACCGATGCGCTTGGCGAGATGAAAATTCCCGCGCTTGATTTGGCCGCTCAGTACAAAGAGATCGGCGACATTATTCGCGGCAAGATCAATGATGATTTTAAGGATTACGGTCTCGAAGTTACAAAATTCTATGTTGAAAATGTTAGCGTTCCGAAAGAAGTTGAAGAAGCTTTGGACAAACGTGCTTCGATGGGCGCATTGGGCGACGTAAACAAATATGCTCAGTTTCAGGCAGCAGATGCGATGCGCGACGCGGCACAGAACGAAGGCGGCGGAGCCGGACTCGGAGCCGGACTCGGTGCGGGGTTCGCAGTCGGAAATCAAATGGTCAACGCATTTGGCGGCGGACAGCAAGGAGGACAGGGACAGCAGCAGGGAGGCGGTCAGTCACAAGCGGCTCAAACCGTTCCATGTCCGAGCTGCAGCAAGCCGAATTTGGCAGATGCAAAATTCTGTGCAGAGTGCGGCGGCAAAATGGAAGTGGTAAAAGTTCCGTGCGTAAAATGCGGTGCGAGTCTGCGTGAGGGTGCAAAATTCTGTTCCGAATGCGGTTCCAAACAGGAAAAAATGAAATGCACCGGCTGCGAGGCTGAACTTGCTCCGGGAACCAAATTCTGTGCGGAGTGCGGGACGAAAGTGGAAGCGGCAGAATAATCGCCTTCTGCCATTACCTGATCAAAAAGGACAAGAGAGACTCATATCTCTTGTCCTTTTTAGTTTTCGCAGATTGCAAACGAATGCCATTCCGCTAAAATCGTTTTTAGTCTAATGCCACAGATTGGAGCAACAAATATGTCGATCAGTCCTGAACTTCTGGAGCTTCTAAGATGTCCGAAATGTAAATCGGAAGTTGAACTAAAAGAAGATGGAAGCGGTCTAAAATGCCTTAACCCTGAATGCAAACTCGTCTATCCGATTCGCGATGATATTCCGGTAATGCTGGTCGACGAAGCAAAAAGGGAAGATTAAATGGAAGCAAGCAGATAACCGGGCACAAACGGCGGTCTGCTCAACTGTGCCTGCGATGGAAATTGACTGGCAGAAAACCGAAAGAATCTTGGTTGTACGCCTGCGTTCGATCGGTGATACCGTTTTAACCACCCCTTCGCTGATATCGCTGCGAAAATTCCTGCCGAAGGCGCGAATCGATATATTACTTGAAGACTGGGTGGCTCCGGTTATGGACGGATTCGACGCCGTTGATAATGTCATAACCGTTTCGAAATCTGCAAAAGACCGCGCGATTGTTGCGAGGAAGCTGCGCAGCGAAAAGTATGATGTCGCGTTTAATCTTCACGGCGGGACGACCGCGACATTTTTTGTCCGCGCGAGCGGAGCAAAACATCGGGTCGGATATTCAAACTACAGGTATTCATTTCTATACAATCATCTTCTTTCGTCCTCCGCGGACTTCTGGGAAAAAGAGAAGACGCATTCCGCAGAACAGCAGCTTGCGCTTTTAGGCTTTGTCGGCGTTCCGGTAAAAGAAAGACCTAAATCGTTTTTGGCTGTAACAGAAAATGCCTCGTCTTCGCTGATAAGAAAAATTACCGCAAAGACGCAAAGGCGCAATGGTATAGACGAATCGGGCGCTGTTAACGCAGAATCTGCTGCGGGGAGTTTAGGGAGTATCGAGGGTGAAGAAATATTGTCAGCTTCGGATTCAACGATCGCTCTGCTTCATCCGGTGGCTGCCTTTGCTACAAAGCAGTGGGATACGGAAAAATTTGCCCGGATCGCCGAATTTCTCTCCGAGAAGGGATTTCGGGTCGCTGCTGTTGGGACAGAAAAAGAACGCACGGTTCTGGAAAAGCTTAAAGATCTGTCAAAAGCCGAAGTCATTACATTTGACGACCTTACACTCCCGGAGATCACCGCACTCGCTTCGCGGTCTGCAATTTTCATCGGAAATGATTCCGGAATAGCGCACATCGCGGCGGCGGTAAAAACACCGAGCGTGGTGATTTTCGGTTCGTCAAACCGCGATCACTGGCGACCGTGGACAGATGCTCCAAATGAGATAGTCTATGAGGAATTTTCGTGTCAGCCTTGCCCCGGTTATGTTTGTGAAGAATTTGCCGAGCCGAAATGTATCCTGAGTGTAAATGTGGAAGATGTAAAAGCTGCGATCACCAGACTTATATAAGCGCAGTGATTTGCTGACATCCAATGCCCGTTTTTACAAGAATTTCTCTTGTCTGCCGCACACACTTTTGGGCCTCATTCCTTGACACTTTTGCCCTTAAACACTAGTATTTATAGTTTCGGCTCACAAGGCGGAAGTGTGTTTTTATGTTTGAATCGTTATCCGATAAGTTAAAGAAATCTCTTAAGAACTTACGTGGTCAGGGGAAGCTTACTCCGGAACATGTTGACGCGGCTTTAAGAGAGATTCGGATGGCGCTGCTCGAGGCGGATGTTAATTACAAGGTCGCAAAAGACTTTGTCGAAGCGGTCCGTGCAAAAGCCGAAGGACAGGAAGTTTGGAAAGATCTTAAGCCTCATGAGCAGGTTGTTAAGATCGTTTACGACGAACTCGTAAATCTTTTTGGCGGAACGAGTTCAAGACTCGTTTTTACAAAGCAGATCCCGAATGTCGTGATGATCGTCGGGCTTCAGGGCTCGGGTAAAACGACATCGACGGGTAAGATCTCGAAGTGGCTTGCGGAGAATCAGGAACGCAAACCTCTTCTCGTTTCGGTTGACGTTTACCGTCCGGCTGCGCGTGAGCAGCTGCGGGTCGTTGCCGGAGCAGTCGGGCAAAATGTTTATCAGGACAAGGAAACGGACGATCCGTTAAAACTTGTCCGCGGCGCGATGACACACGCGCAGGAAGTCGGTTACGACACGCTGATCATTGACACTGCCGGAAGGCTGCATATCGACGACGACCTGATGGTCGAGCTCGAACAAATAAAAGCGGAAACCAATCCGGTGGAAGTTTTGTTTGTTGCAGACGCAATGACCGGACAGGACGCCGTAAGATCTGCCGAAGAATTTCATAAAAGGATCGGAATTTCGGGCGTTGTATTGACCAAGATGGACGGCGATGCCCGAGGCGGCGCTGCTCTTTCGATCAAGCAGGTCATCGGCCAGCCGGTCAAGTTTGTCGGCGTCGGTGAAAAATACGACGCGATCGAACCTTTTTATCCGGACCGGATAGCGCAGCGAATTCTCGGAATGGGCGATGTTTTGTCGCTTATCGAAGAGGTTCAATCGAAGGTCGATGAAGAGGAAGCTCAGGCTCAGCTTGAGAAAATGGCGAGCAATCAGTTTACGCTCGAAGATTTTCGCAGTCAGCTTGGGCAGTTTAAGAAACTCGGTTCGATGTCAAAATTGATGAAGATGCTTCCGGAGCAAATGACCGGCGGTATGTCTTTATCGGATGAGCAGTCAGAGGAAGTTGAAGCGCAGATGAAGCGCACCGAAGCGATCATCGATTCGATGACGAAGCAGGAACGCCGTGATCATACGGTTATAAATGCCAGCCGGAAGACGCGAATCGCGAATGGTTCCGGTTCGACGATCGCAGACGTTAACGGACTTCTTCGCCAGTATGAACAAATGAAGAAAATGATGCTGCAGATGAATCGCGGCGGACTTTTCGGTTCATTGGGCAAGAAGATGATGGGCGGTCTCGGCGGAGGGCTGGGTAACATGCTCGGCGGAGGCGGAATGCCCGGCGGTCTTGGCGGTATGTTTGGCGGCGGCAGCGGACAGGATTTTGACAATCAATATGACGAAGCGAAAGATTCGCTGACAAAAAGGCTGAAAAGAAAGCAGCGAGGAAAGAAGAAGAAAAGAAAAAAACGATAGTGAGCTAAGAATAGGAAATTATGTTAAGAATCAGATTGACCCGAATGGGCGCGAAAAAGAAACCGTTTTACAGAGTGATCATTAAGGAACAACGCTCGAAGCGTGACGGTAAATATCTGGAGAACCTCGGAACTTATAATCCGATGGTTGATCCCCCGGAAGTAAAATTGAACCACGACCGCATCCAATATTGGATCGGACAAGGCGCACAGCCTTCGGAAACGGTTGCAAGTTTGATCAAAAATAATCCTCAATTGACCGAGGAAGAACAGCTTGCGCGTGATCAGAAACGCGCTGAGGAAAAAGCTGCAAAAGCTGCCGCAGAGGCTAAGGCCAGAGAAGAAAAAGCCAATGCGATCCGTGAAGAAGCAGCTAAAGAAGCTGCTGAGAAAGCGGCTGCTGCAAAAGCTGAAGCTGAAGCTGCCAAAGCTGCCGAGAATGAAGTCGAAGAAGCGGAAGCCGCTACTGATGAACCGAAAGCAGAAGCCGCTGCTGATGAATCAGCAGATGCAGTAGAAGCGCCAGCAGACGAAGCTCCTGCCGCTGAAGAAAAAGCAGAAGAAGCTGCTCCGGCTGAAGACGCAAAATCTGAGGAAGCTCCGGCAGATGATTCCGACGCAAAGGCTGAATCGGATAATACTGAAGCTGCGGAAGCTGAGGAAGAGCCGAAAGCGGCTGCTGAATAGCGGTTTGCTTTTCTGTCTATTTTGCGAGCAATCGTTTTTTTTTGATCTTCTTTATTGTTATGAAAAACGCTGTCGAAAAGATCGTG
This sequence comes from Pyrinomonadaceae bacterium, assembly GCA_041394785.1. Classification (GTDB taxonomy): domain Bacteria; phylum Acidobacteriota; class Blastocatellia; order Pyrinomonadales; family Pyrinomonadaceae; genus Aridibacter. The sequence continues at coordinate 32,438 of JAWKHO010000021.1, forward strand.
AGCAATTTGGTTGACGACAAAGATGCCGTCGAGATCGCCGAATTTTCCGAAGGAAAGACCACGACGATCGAAGTGCGCGTGGCCGAATCCGACATGGGCCGGATCATCGGAAAGGGCGGCAGAACCGTTAAGGCGATCCGCTCACTTTTGTTCTTTGCCGGTCAGAAGCATAAGAAGCGGTTTAATCTGCAGATCGTTGAAGACCGGTAGCAGAATCAGGGATATTTGAAATCGGCGGTTTATGGCCAATACGATGGAATCAGAACTTGTCGCGGTCGCCAGAATATTGAAAACGCGCGGACTGCGGGGAGAACTTTCGTCAGAACTCCTGACGGATTTTCCTGAACGTTTTGAAGAACTTGATGAAGTCTTTATTGTCGGCGAAAACGGGAAAACGGCTGAAGCGAGGATCGAGAATTATTGGTTTCAGAAAGACCGCGTTATCCTGAAGTTTGAGGGTATTGATTCGATCGAGGCTGCGGAACCGTTCAGAAATTTAACGGTTTGCATTCCGGAATCTGAAGCGGTTGAGCTCGAAGATGAAGAATACTTCGACTGGGATCTTGAAGGATGCAGAGTTGAAACTTTAGGCGGCGAGCATCTCGGACAAGTTACCGGGGTCTACCGCGCAGGTGAGAACGAAAATCTGGTAGTAAAGGGAGATAAAAAGGACTACTTGATCCCGTTTGTAGCAGCAATAACCGTCGAGATCGATATTGAAAATAAGCTGATCAAGGTTGATCCGCCTGACGGTTTGCTCGATTTTTAGGTAAGGATCCTGAGCAAATGCTGAAGATCGATGTTTTGACAATTTTTCCCGAATTCTTTTCCGAAGTTTTTGATTTCGGGATCATCCGTAGGGCGCGGCTTGCCGGGATTGTTGAAGTTGGTGTTCACGATCTTCGGAAATGGACTACGGATAAACACCGCAAGGTGGATGACCGTCCATTTGGCGGCGGTGACGGAATGGTGCTCAAGCCCGAACCGATATTCCGGGCTATTGAAAATTTAACAGGAAGCACGAGACGCGAAGAGTATCCTGAAGGGACTCATGTCGTTTTGCTGTCCCCTCAGGGGAAACCGCTCAGGCAGGCGGCGGCGCATCGTTTGGCAAGTGAGGCAGCGCATATCATTTTGATCTGCGGACGCTATGAAGGCGTTGATGAAAGAGTCAACGAGGCGCTTGTAACCGATGAGATCTCTATCGGAGATTACGTTTTGTCAGGCGGGGAACCGGCCGCGATCGTATTGGCTGACGCAATTATACGGCTTTTGCCAAATGCATTGGGGAGTGAGACTTCTGCGGAAAATGATTCTTTCTCGGACGGGATGCTTGATTTTCCCCATTATACGCAACCGAGAGAATACAGAGGAATGGAAGTTCCGGACGTGCTGCTGAGCGGGAATCACGGTGAGATCGAAAAATGGCGAAAGGATCGTGCGCTCAGAAAGACAAAAGATATTAGACAAGATTTATTAGATAGGAGTGAAAAGTGACGGAGGATCCATAAGATCCGACTTGAAAATCCCGTCGCTTAGCAGAAAAAAATGAACCGATTAGATTCAATAGAAAAACCGCAATTACGCGATGATATTCCTGCGTTTCAGCCGGGCGATACCGTTCGTGTTCACGTGAGAATTACCGAGGGAAACAAGGAACGTCTTCAGGCTTTTGAAGGGATCTGCATTGCGCGGAAGCACGGCGGAGTTCGCGAAACAGTTACGGTAAGAAAGATGAGTTTCGGCGTTGGCGTTGAACGTATCTTCCCGCTTCATGCTACGATCGTCGATCGGATCGAAGTACTTCGCTATGGTAAGGTCCGTCGCGCAAAACTTTACTATTTGCGTAATCTGCGCGGAAAAGCGGCTCGTATTCCCGAGCGCGATATGCGTCAGAAGAAAAAGAAAGCGGCGCCTAAGAAATAGAGAAGCCGGGTTTTTCAAAGAACATCAGTATAACGAACGGTAGCGGGCGGCGCAGCGATCTAAAGTTTGGATCGGGAAGCGCTGCCCACTTGAAGTTTGCTGTACTGATTTGTCGTTTATGGCGTTAGAAAACATCATTGGTCTGGCGTTTGAAGAAAAAGCGCATGCGGAGGGCTTTAAGCTTGTCGCAGGGGTTGACGAGGTCGGACGCGGATGTTTGGCCGGACCGGTGGTCGCCGGAGCCGTAGTATTAGATATGTCGAAACCGCTTCCCGGCGGATTGAACGATTCCAAAAAACTCACAAAGAAGAAGCGCGAAATTATCGCGAAAGAGATCCGGCAAAGTGCGCTTTGTTACGCATTGGGACAGGTTGAGGCAGAAGAGATCGATCGGATTAATATTCTTCAGGCTACCAAAAAGGCGATGATGCTTGCCGTCTCCCGGCTTAAACCCGCCGCCGATTTTCTTCTTATCGACGCGCTCGAACTCAAAGACATTTCCATTCCCCAAAAAGGCATCATAAAAGGCGATTCAATCTCATTTTCGATCGCCGCCGCATCCGTAATTGCAAAGGTTTACCGCGACAATTTAATGAAAGACTACTGCGGCCGGTATCCGGAATATGGATTCGAACGGCATGCCGGATACGGAACAAAGGCGCACTTTGAAGCGCTCCGAATCCATGGCGCCACACTGATCCATCGTAAAAGTTTTCGCGGGGTAATTGTTTAAGCGTCAGAAGCACGTTTCACAGTTATAGTGCTGTTTTCGATACGTGATATTGTCAAAGAGATTTGATGGCAGTTAAAAAGATATTATTTCTGTTGTTTGTACTTATTATTGCTGTGCCGGCATTTTCACAACGGCGGTCGGTAGTAGCCGATCTGCGTTTTCACGAGCTGAAAAGTGAGGTGTTTGGTAATACGCGAACGATCCGCGTCCTCGTTCCGCCCGGTTACGACAGAGATCGGGAAAAGAGTTATCCCGTATTGTATCTGAACGACGGTCAGAATCTTTTTCAGATACAAACAGCGCAGAGCGAGAATTCGGAGTGGGGCGTTGACGAAACGTATAAAGATCTTCTTGATAATGACGAGATCGAGCCGGTAATTATTGTCGGGATCGATAACGCCGGCCGAAGCGAACGCGCCAATGAATATCTTCCTTATTTTGACGAATATTTAACTCCGCCGCTTCCAGATCCTCAGGGTGCAAAATATCCGGATTTTTTGACCGGGGAAGTGATGCCATTTATTGAAAAGAATTATCGAGTCAAACGAGGAGCGGAAAATACGGGACTCGGCGGTGCTTCTTACGGAGCATTGATCTCGCTTTATACGGCGATCAAAAAACCAAGCGTGTTTGGCAGGTTGCTTTTGGAAAGTCCTTCGTTTTATGTTGATGAAGCCAGGATTCTGAAGGAAGCAGCTCTGGTGAAGTCATTTCCTGAAAGGATCTATATCGGCGTCGGGACAAATGAGGAGGCACGTCCTGATTGTGTTGAAGGCGATCTTAGCCATGAGGCGGTGCAGGATGTTTTGAAACTTCAAAAAATACTAGAGGAAAAAGGTTTTGGCCAAGACTCTTTGAAAATGCTGATAGAAGACTGCGCCGTCCACGGAGAAATAGCATATGGAAGGAGGTTCTCCGAAGCACTGAGATTTTTGTACGGCGCCGAACGGCCTTAATTATTGGGCGTTAATTCCCTTGGGATCACCATCAATTCCGTTTGCCTTCCGTCGATATAGTAAGTTTTCTCGCCGTCAAAAAAAGCATCTTCTTCGAGCATTATCCTGATCTCTTTGTTCCATTCATTTATAAATGTTGCAGCATTGAGTTCGATCGAATGAGCGGTGTTTTCATAAAGCGGGTAATCTCCGTTTACCGGAACACCGCCCTGCTGATCCCACAAACCGATCGTCGGACCGGCAGCGTGACCGTGAAAACCGATCGGATGCGTGTAGATCGAGCAATTGATATTTTCAGTTTTGCATCCTTCAAGCGACAGCTTTAGTATCTCATTTCCCGAACGGCCAAGCTTGAAATTTCCCGTCAAAATATCCTGAACCCGGTTTCCGCGCGCAAAGGCATCTTTCAGAAATTTCGGCGCCGTCTTTTCTCCGGTCATTAATACATAGGCATGCTGCTGCGTATCGGTATTCAGACGCAAATATGTAATACCAAAATCGACGTGAAGCAGATCGCCCGGCAGGATCACCTGATCCTCGGGACGTTCGGAAAAGGCGCGAAGATGTTCAAACGATTCCGGATCCTTCCGCTGGATCGAAACCGATGGATGAAACCACGTTGTAAAACCCAGTTCGCGGATCCTGTCACGATACCACCAGACGACATCGTCGGTTGTCGTGACACCGGGTTGTATAACTTTTTCTGAGAATCCTTCAGCGATGATCTGATGAGCCATCCGGACGATCATGGGATAGACGGCCATTTCGCTTTCTGTTCGCGTTTCGAGCCATCCGATCGCCAGTTTTTCGGCCGACGTCACACGCGATTTGAGATCGCCGGGCAGTGCATTCATCAGCTGATCGTATTGCATTGAGGAAATTCCGTCCGCAAGAGCGAAGTATTCCGAGCGGTTGATGCCGATCTTTTTCGGGTTTTTCTGAGCAATAAACTCGGCCAGCGCTTTCCATTGATCCGGCTGCTTATCTGCGTCCCAGGCTTTTACAAATCTCTTTCCGACCGCATAACGCGCCATCGCATAAGTTTCCGGCTTTTTGCCGCCTCCCGGATCGTATATAACAAGCATCGTATTGCGTCTGGCATTTTGCCAGGTGGAAGGAAGAAATGTCCGCAAAACGGGATCTTCATTATACTCGCGGGAAACGATCACCCACATATCGATACCTGACCGCCGCATGATCTTTGGCAGAACGGTGTCGATCCGCTCATCAAGCCAGCGGTCGATCACTTCAGCGCGCTCGCGCATATTCAGTGTTTTTGGGAAATACGGATTCTGGGCCGATATCGAAAATGAAAAGGTAAGCAGGAGTGCGATCGTCGTTAGAATTTTCATAATGTTTCAGGAAGTTTGCCGGCGAATAACGCGAATTTGCGCAGACAGGAATAGCATATCAAGTAACACTTTTAATATTTGCGCTCATTTTAGAGCTTATATATCGATTCGGGAAGTTTGCCCACTAATAACACGAATCTACACTAATGAAGGAACAGATTGAATTTATCTTCTTCAATTCGCGCCGATTCGCGTTATTCGTGGGCAAAAAATTCTCGGGACAGTCGGCGCAAAAGCTAGTCTTCTCCGTAAGAGTACTGACCGCAAAAGGCCAGATCGGCCCGTCCGGTGATCAGCATTTCATCGTCATCGCGCCAGACAGCTTCCGTTGTTCCGCCTTCTGCATGAACTGCCACGGTTCTTTCGGTTCGATCAGTAAAAGCTGACGCAACCGCCGCACCGATCGAACATGTGCCTGACGAAGAAGTTTCACCTGCGCCCCGTTCCCAGATCCGGATCTCGATATTTGAACGGTCTGAAATTTTGACGAATACGACATTTGTTCTCTCCGGAAACTGTTTGTGATTCTCGATCTCTTTGCCTATCTTTCTCCAGTCGAATTCAAAATCTTCGACAAAGATGGCGCACACGGGATTTCCGACATTGAGAGCGGTAACAGGAAGTGTCCGGTCTGAAAGCTGCAGGTCAAAATTTACAACCGAATCCATCTTTTCTTCGGCTATGAATGGAATCTGGTCGCTTGAAAATGCAGGTTTTCCGATCTCCGCGAGATACCGGAAAGTATTTCCTTCGCGGCCCAAGAGTTCATAATTTTTTGTGCCGCTCCGCGTTTTCAGTCGAAGATTTTTTGTCAGCCAGAGTTTATTGAAATATAGATAAGCGACGGCACACCGCGTTCCGTTTCCGGAAAAACCCACCTCGCTTCCGTCGGGATTTACAATCCGGCAACCGAAATCAGCTTCGGATCCGTCGAGTTTTTCAAGCAGTGCCAAACCGTCCCCGCCGACACCCGTGTGGCGGTTGCAGATCGAGCGTGTAAATTCAGCGAGGTCACGAATTTCAGACAGCTGTTCGTTCTCGATCACGATATAATCATTGCCAAAGCCGTGAAACTTACCAAAATTTATTTTGTGCATAAAATCTATTGAGTTACCATTTTGTAGAATTTAGATAATAAGCGTTTTTGTGCTTAATTTAAATTATGGCACCTCTGATCATTTTGCTTGGGTCATTTCTCGTGTGTTTTGCGATAAACCGGTATCTTCTGAAAGATAAGTATTCGCTTTCTTTTATCGGAAGACTTTCGTTGTCGCTGATGCTCCTCGCGACCGGGATCACGCATTTTACAAGTACCGATCTGATGGTTCAGATGATGCCCGATCTTATTCCCGCAAAACGCGAACTTGTTTATTTCACAGGCGTCTGCGAATTGTTTGCGGTGATCGGTTTATTGTGGAGACGGAGCGCAAAACTGACCGCGGTAATGCTGATCATTTTCTTTGTTATGATCCTTCCGGCAAATATTGCGGGAAGTGTGAAAGAAGTGGAACTGGGCGGAATGGAAAACGGAGCACGATATCTGTTTTTCCGGATCCCGCTCCAGATTCTGTTTATCTGGTGGGCCTATTATTTCGGCATTTCAAAAAACGACGGAAGCGATTAGCAACGCGCGAATCACGGATCTCTATCTTTCATCCGGAATGATCTTTAGCTTCACCTTCTCTTTTCCGCGCATCACGACGATCTCGTATTCCTCGCCCGCTTTCATCTCGCCGAGAACGAAAACATAATCCGAAATATTCCGAATATCTTTATCGCCTAATTTTATGATCTTGTCTCCGGCCTTTACTCCGGCTTTTGCCGCCGCCGATTTATCGCGGACGCCGTCAAGAACAAGTCCTGTGTTGTCACCGTCAGCATAACTCGGAACGGTTCCGAGCGAAACGTTAAAACCGCGTCTTCCGCCGGACATTCCCGAGCTTTTTGCGACTGAATAGGTGAGTTTCGCCGTATGCTGATCCAAATAATTTGCAATATCCGAAACGTAATTAACGATCTTTTCAAGACCCTGATAATTTATCTTTTCTGCCGTGTCCGAGGGTTTATGGTAATCGCTGTGCGTTCCTGTAAAGAAAAACAGCACCGGAATTTTCTTTCCATAGAACGAGGAATGGTCTGACGGTCCAAAGCCGTCTTCGTTGAGCTGAAGATCGAAGCGATAAACCGATTCCGTTTTTGGTGCAAAACTTGCGCTTCCGTTCGTTTGCGGAACATAAACCGGCAGAATCACCTCATTCTTTTTTGTTACAAGGTCGCGCAATTCTGCTGCCGTTCCGATCCCGCCGACAGTCAGTTTTTTGTCTTTGAGACGACCGACCATGTCCATGTTTATCATGGCAACGATCCTTTCAAGCGGAACCGTCGGGTTATTTACAAAATATTTCGAACCGAGCAAACCCTCTTCTTCGCCGCCAAAGGCGATAAACATGATCGTTCTCTTATTGCCTCGCTTTTCCGAAAACTGTCGCGCGAGTTCGAGAAGTGCCGAGGTTCCAGATGCATTGTCGTCTGCGCCATGATGAATTTCCTTCGAATTTACGTCGAGGCTTCCGCTTCCGCCATGACCCAGGTGGTCATAATGAGCTCCGATCACGATCACCTGATCCTTGAATCTCGGATCGGTTCCTTCGAGAACTCCGACGACGTTATATGCGTCCGTAGCTGTTTTCTTAACATCGACATTGATATTTGCAAGCAGCGGTTCTTCACTTCGGATCTTTAATGAAACGCGTTTTGCTTCGCCTTTGGCGATACTATTCAGGGTATTTTCTTCATTGATCAAATCGGCCTCTTTCAGCTTGAGAAATCTCGCAGCCGTTTGTCGTGATATTACGATCGTCGGGATCGCCGTTTCACCAAGCGTCTGATCAAAACTGAGAGCGAGCTTGTCATCTGCGAACTTTTCGCTTCGCGAAATGAGGATCAGCGCTTTTGCGCCTTTTTCTTTGGCGACGTTTGCCTTCGCGTGGGCGTTAAAAAGAAAAAACTGGTTGTGCGGATTATCGTGGTCCGGAGTTCCGTCAAAAGCCAAAACGATCTTGTCTTTTACGTCGAGCCCTTCAAAATCATCGTATTTTAGTTTTTCAGATGAAATTCCAAATCCCGCAAAAACGACGGGTGCAAACGGGATCTCCTCATTCGGAGAAAAACCGAGAGGCGCCCAATCTCTGCCGAGTGAAATATCTGTGATCTCTCTGGTATCGCTGAACTGAAGAAGGCTTGATTCGCCGGCTTCGACGCCCGAAACGTAAGGAAAAGACTGAAGAAAACTATCCTTTTCCTTTCCGCTGCCGCCGCTTATCACCCCGGTTTTCAGTTTGTAGCTTGCAAACATGTTTGCAATATACCCCGCTGCAAAAGTCGCACCTTTTTCGCCCGTCCGCCTTCCTTCAAGATCATCGGAAGCGAGATATGAAACGTGTGCCCGAAGCTGTTTTTCTGTCTCGCTCTGCTCCGGAACTTGAGCAGAAGCGGTAAGCCCAAAAATAAGGAGAAACAGCAGAATGAATAATTGCTTTTTCATTTTTTAATCCTTGATCGAATGTATAAATATTTCGCCGGCGTTTGAACTTCTTTCGAGAATTTCGGCGATCTTCGAAAGATCATCATTTGTAAATTTATCGCGTGTGGCTTTATCTTCGATAATCCGTATCGGTTTTCCTTTTGCGAAATAAACCCGGCGTTCAAGCGGTGCATCACCGTCGTCCGATCTTTCAAAATAGAAGATCAAAGTTCCCGAACTGTCATACACAAATTCTTCGGCATATTTTCGCGCCGCAACTTCAGCATTTCTCGTAACCTTTACGAGTTCGGTCGGATACGGTTCTTCTTCTTTGTTTTGATAATAAAAACGATAGGTGATCCGGAAATTCCCGACCGCCGCCCAGCTTCGATCGAGTTTGTTTACGACGAGTTCGTTTACCGCAAGATCAGAATATTTGCCGGATTCTTCGTCTTTTTCGGTTTCTGCAATTCTTTCAGAGAGATCGGTGTAGGTTTTGCGGATCTGCCGGATCTCTGCTTCCGCATTTTGGGCGGAAGTATTTATAGAGATAAAAAGTAGTACAACGCTGATCAAAGAAACTTTTTTAAAATCCATCACAAACTCCTACCGGTTTACCTTTTCGGTAGTTTATGTTATCAAGAGTAGGTGTAATATCGGGAATAGTTCCGGATCGGGATACAAGCCAGAGTTCTACAACGTGTTCCTCACGAAACCCGCCGCTGATGATCATTAATTGGTTTTTGGGAATTCCGCGGGAATCAACGACATATTCTCGTATAGTTTCGCCCATCATCTGGGCTTCCCCAACCATTGGCAGAATGGTTGGATTAGAATTATTATCATATTCATTGCTGCCATATTTGCCTTCATAAACGACAACAAAGCCAAACGACTTTCCTGCACTGTTATTGATCTCCATCGCAAAAGGGTCTAGACGCGCAAGTAGATCATCACAATAAAGTTTCCCAAATTCATCAAACTTTACCGGTTCCTGACCCAAAGCAGTTATTGAAAACGCAAATATTAAAAGCGTTAAAACTAGAATCTCATTTTTCATAGTTCTTTCTTTATTCAAATAGGGGATCTTGAAACCGAAAATTCAGTGAACCTACTATTCCACCCAATCTGCAATAAATACATTCGTATCGCCCTGAGTCTCTGCATTCCGGTTTGAGGCGAAGACAAGTTTTTTACCGTCGGGCGAAAACATCGGAAATCCGTCGAATGATTCATATGTGGTGATCCTTTCAAGTCCAGTACCGTCAAGGTTTACCATCAAAATGTCAAAATTTCTTTTCCGCGCATCATCGGCGAAGTAATTTGATGAAAACACTATCTTTTTGCCGCTTGGATGAAAATACGGCGCAAAAGATGCCGCGCCGAGGTTTGTAATCTGACGCTTATTTGTTCCATCAGCATTCATCACCCAGATCTCAAAATTGTTCGGCTCGATCAGGTCGTTTGCGAGCCGGTCTTTATAACGTGCTATTTCTGCTTCAGTTTTCGGGTGATATGAACGGTAAACGATCTGTTTCCCGTCAGGCGAAAAGAACGGGCCGCCGTCATAACCGAGCGCGGTCGTCAGTCTTTTAACGTTTTTGCCGTTTCTGTTCATCGTATAGATATCCAGATCGCCGTCGCGCGTTGACGTAAATACTATTTTTTTACCATCCGGAGAAACCGTTGCTTCGGCATCGTAACCCGGCGAATTGGTCAATTGTTTTACGTTTTTCCCGTTTTTGTCAGCAGCAAAAATATCGTATTCAGGATATATCGCCCAAACATAACCCTGCGAAAAATCAGGATTCGGCGGACATTCTTTGTGTCCGAGATGTGTCGAAGCATATAGAATTCCTTTATCTTTCCGGTAAAAATACGAACAGGTCGTTCTGCCGTCTCCGGTCGAGACCATTTTTGTATCAGAACCATCGATATTCATCGTGTATATCTGATCGCAGGCGCGCCCGTCCCGCTTAGACTGAAAGATGAGTTTTTTACCGTTTGAAGAAAAATACGCTTCGGCATTTTCTCCGCCAAAAGTTAGCTGCCGAATATTCTTAAGCTTTGATTCACCCGGCGCTGACAGATCGCCGGATTGCGCGTAAATAGCAGTAAATGTTACAAATCCGAGAAGGATCGCGATCGTTAATTTCATATAATTATTTCGAAAATTGGAATGGTAATATCGTATCATTTTACGTGTCTTTGTGAGAGCGGAGAGTAATTAAAAACTACGGTTCGAAAGATTCATCAAACTAATTATTGTTTGTCTCAAATTTGATTGAGCAGAAAACTTCGCCGAAATTTGATATATTCATTGAATCTAAGCAGCCGACTTGGCGAATACGATAATAATGATCTTCAAAACAAATCAAGATGTTCTGGACTGGTACGAAAAGCAGCCGCGTGCACTGACACCTGAGTTTATCAGTGAAATTCCGTGGCACGAGGTAAAGGACCACTCGTTCGACAAGAAGTTTGTACCCGTTCTTATCTACATGCGCGATATCGAGATCCTGACAGATATGTATCATCAGGAACTCCTGCACACACCGACCGGGAAAGACAAAGTGATCGGCCGGTTTATGGAACGCTGGGGAGTAGAAGAGATCACGCATGGCGAACTGATCAATCGTTTTTTGAACGAAGCCGGAATTGATACGCCCGAAACCTGGAAAGCAGATGTAATGGAAAGTGTATCCCGTTCATATCATTTTTACGCGAGAGCCCTAACGCTGATGACAAATTGTGTGGGCAAAAGTTTTACAGCCGCGCATATGGCATACGGAACGATCAATGAGCTTTCTGCCGCACAGAGCTACAGGCGCTTGATCGAAATGGCGGATCATCCGGTTTTGACTCATATTCTTAAAGGGATCGTCAGGGAAGAATCGGTTCACACGCATTTTTACAGAAGCGTCGCGCGTCTCGAACTTGAAAAAAGCGATTATGCACAAAAGATCGCGCGGTTTGTTGTTGAAAAGTTTTGGAACCCGGTCGGCTCTGGCGTCCGTTCGAAAGATATTACGGATTACACGATCGCCATGTTGTTTGGTGACGAACCAGGGATCGAATGGATCGACCAGGCCGTAACAAGTAAAGTTCAATCCCTGCCCGGTTTTAGCGGCTTGAGCAAAGTGACCGAAAAGATCGCTAAGATCGGCCGTGATGCCCGTGCAAGAGGACTGTTGCGGCCTAACGCTGAAAAAGCACTTATCGGACTGGCCTTACTGGTCTTAAACTTTGACGGAGTATTTGTCTAGCAGGCTCTGCGTAAACGGTCAGCCATTCTTGGCGGCAAACTCCTTCATAAATTCAACCAGAGCTGATACGCCTTCTTTTGGAAATGCGTTGTAGATCGATGCGCGGATTCCTCCGACGCTTCGATGCCCCTTTAATCCGTCAAATTCATTTTTCGCAGCTTCATCTGCAAACCGTTTTTCGAGTTCCTCATCCGGCAGTCTGAACGTAACATTCATCAATGATCTTGCTGAAACGTCTGCATGTCCGGAATAGAAGCCGTCGCTTGAATCTATCGCCTCGTACAAGACCGCGGCCTTTTCACTGTTGTATTTTGCCATTTCTGAAAGTCCGCCGCGGCCGATAAGCCATTTGCAAACAAGGTCAATAATATATATGCCCCAGGTATTTGGCGTATTGAGCATCGAATCTTTTTCAGCGATTGCCCGGTAATCAAGAAGCGTGTGCTGATCCGCCGGAACCTTTAGAAGCATATCGTCTCTGATAATTACCAACGTTACGCCCGAAGGCCCGATGTTTTTTTGAGCACCGGCATAGATCATGGCGTATTTTTCGATATCGATCGGTTTTGAAAGGATGTTTGACGACATATCGCAGACAACGGGAATTCCGCCCGCGTCCAGATCGGTCTTAAATTCAACGCCCTCAATTGTTTCGTTTGACGTATAGTGCATGTATTTCGCATTCGACGTAAAGCTCAGTTCGGCCGGATCCGGGACCGATCTGAAACCGTCTGCTTCGGAATTGTAGATCGCGGCAACGCTGCCCTCACGTTTTGCTTCTTTTACTGCCTTTTTACCCCAGGCGCCGGTAACAATGTAGTCGGCAGTTTCGTCTTTACCCAGAAAATTCAATGGGATCATTGAAAATTGAAGTGTAGCGCCGCCCTGTAAGAAAAGGATCTGATAATTTTCGGGAATACTCAGAAGATGTCTCAGTCCGGATCTGGCGCTTTCGATCACCGCGTCGAAAGGCTTTGACCGATGGCTTATCTCCATTATGCTCATCCCAATTCCGTTAAACGAAAGGAGTTCGCTCTGCGCATGCTCGAGTACTTCCGTCGGCAAAGTTGCCGGTCCGGCACTGAAATTATAGATTCTTTTTGTCATTAGTTGCTCCCGATCCGTCTGTTCAATGGTATTTTGAAGGCAAAGAATAACATAACTCGCTTCGCGAATTAAGCTGGACCCGGGATCGCCCTTAATTTTGTTTTTCTGGGTGTTTTGGGGCAGAAAGTCTTTTGTAAAATAAACTGACAATGAGTTAAAATAACGAAAACATAACAACGGGAGTAGGGGTTTCGACATCTCAGGGAGCGGTTGTAACATTACTTTTGTACCGTAATTTTTGGAGGATATTGATGTTTCGCATAAATCGGTTTGTGTCTTTAATGATGATTATTGGGATACTTGCTTTTGGCAGTATCGTCGCGTTTGCTCAGGCAACGAGCATAGATGGTGTAGTTCAGGTCAAAAAAGATTCGACGACGCCCTTAGAGGGAGTGACCGTTACGTGTTACAACCTTAAAGATTTTACTGAATCTGCTAATTTGCCGTGCGCGTCTGCAACATCGGACGCGGAAGGGAAGTTCTCACTAACGGGTTTAACCGCTGAGAGCAGCTATGTGTTGACCGTAAGCGGACCGGCGATCGGTGCACGGGTTACATTGCCGATAAAACCGGGTGAAAAAGCTGAGATCACAGTTGAACCGGGTGATGGCAAGGCGCTTTCAAAAGTAGAAGTTTGGAATGCTTTTGCTTACTCTCCCGGATCGGGCGGACCGACCAAGGAGCAGAAACTTGCTCAGGCAGAATATGAAAAGATCGTTGCCGATGTTGAGTCTAAGAATGCGAAGATCATTGAGAAAACCAAGATAATTCAGGCTGCTTTGGATGCCGGTAATGCTGCGTACAACAGCGGAAATATGGAACTCGCTATCGCTAAATATGAAGAGGGTATTCAGGCCGATCCGGAATTTATCGGAAGTGTTCCGGTATTGCTGAACAACAAAGCGACCGCAATGAAAAGAAGAGCGGTTGACAATTACAATTCGGACGTCAGAAGCAGCGACAATGCTGTGAAATCGGCTGCAAAAGATAAAGCGACAAAAGATCTTTCGACGGCACTCGGTGATTTCGACAAGTCTTACGTAATGCTCAAAAATGCACCGGCAGCTGCGGTATCCGAAAAAGAAAACCATAAGAAGAATATTCTTAATGCTCTCGACGGCGGGCGAGATGTGATCAGGATCATGGCCCAGCTTGAAGTTGCGGATCCTTCAAAAGTTGAACAAGCTAAGAATCTGACAAACGGTATCCTTGAGATCGAAACCGACAAGGCCAAGAAAGGTGCTGCCGAACTGAATTTCGGCAGATATCTGATGTATGCGGGTGATTATGAAGGTGCGGCAGCGGAACTCAAGAAGGCACTTGCGTTTACGTCAAACGATCCGGACATATTAGCCTATCTCGGGTTGTCTTTATACACCGCCGGCGCGATCAATGAGAGCAGAGCTCAAAAACAGGAAAGTCTGAATTATTTTGACGTGTTTCTCAAAGCCGCTCCGAAAGATCATAAGCTTCGAACCGACATCGATGCGATGGTTGCGGATCTGACGACAACCGAAAAATTGAAGCCGCAGAAACTATAGTTACATCAGGCAAGACGAGAAATAGTAAAATTTCTTCTTAGCGTCCGGTCATAAAAAGACCGGACGTTTTTTTATTTTTCATCCGTATAAATTCCCCGGTCATTCTGATCGTCAAATTGACCGAAACTCGATCAAATATTTCCGCGAATCTGTCAAAAAAGTTTCTTGACATATAAATAGTCAACATATATCATCTTTATTTAACAGTGATTAACACTGTTTGGCGAGCTTCCACTGCTGTGCTACATGAACTCTCAAACCCTCATTTTCACTATACTTAACGGAGCTTAAGGTAAAATAGATGTCAGCAAAACTCGGAGAAATCCTTGTCCGTGAAAACTTAATATCGCCGCAGCAACTGCGGGAAGCCCTCGATTATCAGCGTAGTAATGGCGGACGGCTCGGCTCGAATCTCATCAAGCTCGGAATAATTTCTGATGAGGTGATCACCGCAGTTCTGTCCAGGCAATACGGTGTTCCGTCTGTCAATTTGGAACTCTTTGAGATAGATGATGAGACCATCAAGCTTATCTCGCACGAAGTTGCCGTAAAATACACAGTCCTTCCGATATCAAAAGTCGGTGCAACTCTGACGATGGCAATGGCCGATCCGACGAACGTTTTTGCGATGGATGATATCAAGTTTATGACCGGGCTCAATGTAGAACCCGTCATAGCTTCGGAAGCCGCCATCCAGATCGCTGTCGGAAACTATTATGGTGCCTCAAAAGAACTGGATCTGGCCGACACAGAGTTTAGTAACGATTTTGACAAGCTGAGTTCGCGCCTTGCGACGAACGGAAATGGAGCAAAAAAGACTTTTGGCGACGCAGGAGGTGATCTCAGGCTTTCTGAATCAGACCTCGATGTTTCACTCGATGAATTTGAATTTAATCAGCACGCGGTCGACGGTGAAGATGTAGAGGTTGTTGAGGAAAATGACGAGATCGATCTTGCTCAACTCGCGCGTGCAAGCGAAGATGCTCCGGTTGTCAGATTGGTAAATGTTCTCCTTGTCGATTCGCTCCGCCGAGGTGCTTCCGATATTCACGTCGAGCCTTACGAAAAGGACTTTCGTATCCGCTTCAGGATCGACGGGATCCTTTACGATGTAATGCATCCGCCGATGAAAATGCGGGATGCTTTGATTTCGCGTCTGAAGATCATGTCGAAACTCGACATTTCTGAAAAGCGGCTTCCGCAGGACGGCCGCATAAAGATCAAAGTAAAGATCGACGACCGGTCGAGAGAGCTTGATTTTCGTGTTTCAACGCTTCCGACCCTTTTTGGTGAAAAAGTGGTTCTCCGGCTTCTCGACAAAGACAAGCTCATGCTCGACATGACAAAGCTTGGATTCGAGCCGCACAGTTTGGAGATATTTAAGCGTAATGTTGAAAAGCCTTACGGTATGGTTCTCGTAACCGGTCCGACGGGTAGCGGTAAAACGAATACGCTCTATTCCGCACTCCAGTCTCTCAACACACCCGAAACAAATATTATGACGGCGGAAGATCCCGTCGAATTCAACCTGCACGGAATAAATCAGGTGCAGATGAAAGAGCAGATCGGACTCAATTTTGCCGCCGCTCTCAGATCTTTTCTCCGTCAGGATCCCAACATCGTCCTCGTCGGTGAGATCCGGGATTTTGAAACTGCGGAGATCGCGATCAAGGCCGCACTAACGGGTCATATGGTCCTTTCGACGCTTCACACAAATGATGCACCTTCGACGATCTCAAGACTCGTAAACATGGGAATCGAGCCGTTTCTCGTAGCAACCAGTGTGAACATCATTCAGGCTCAAAGACTTATCCGTCGCGTTTGTTCAAAGTGCAAAGAGATTCAGGATATACCCGCGGAAGCTTTGATCGAGGTCGGGTTTAAAGAGGATGAGGTTTCAACCGTCGAGATCTATAAGGGTAAAGGATGCGACAAATGCAACGGAACGGGATACAAAGGCCGTGTCGGTCTGTTTGAGGTAATGGAAGTTACCGACGAACTCAGGGAGTTGATCCTCATTGGTGCGAGTGCTATCGAGCTGCGAAAGAAAGCACAGGAACTGGGAATGATAACGCTCCGCGAATCGGGTCTTCATAAGATCCGTGATGGCGTTACGACGATAGAAGAAGTTATTAAGGAAACTGTTTTGTAGGATCTTTTTGGAGGAATTATGTTGAGAGCAATTATCTTATCTTTGGTTTTATTTTTGGCTTTGGGAACTATTATCCCGATGGCTACAGATTATGCCGAAGCCGCTTCGATCATTCAGAAGAAGCGGAAAATAAAGAAGAAGACACGTGCGATCAAATATCGAAAATACCGAACAAAACGCCAGGCAAAACGCTCCAAAAAACCGCGCCGGAAATACCGAACGTCCAAGGTCCGGTACAGAAAAGCGCGGACGACCAAGAAACGTAATTCCCGCGTCAGAAGATATAAAAAAGTAAGACGCTATACCGCAAAACGCCGCACGGTTAAGAGAAAAGCACGCGTTAGAAAATATTCAAAGAAATGGTGGCGTTCATATCGCGCACGAAAAGCCAAAAGCAACGCGATCGCCCGCCGCAAGCGTGCGCTCAGATTGAAGCGCATCCGGCTGGCAAAAGCAAAACGAGCAGCGAAAAACAGACAGACATCAAACGTGGCAAGTCTCAGCGTAAGTCCGATCATCAACGAGTCCGGTGCGAACGTATTGCCGACTGGCACTCCGGTTCCGTTAGGATGGGTTCAGAATCAGGTCACTAATAACGTCGTTCAATTTAACGTTGACGGCGTAAACGGTGCTCAGATCGGTTCTGCATCCCTGACCGTCGTCGGCCCCGCAGTTGGTAAATCTGTTTCCGAATGGAGAAACAACACGGTCGGAGGAGTTTCGACAACGACACTCAGACGAACCGTGATCGACCGGATGATCCGCGAAAACGGCTGGGTGGAAAATGATTTTGAAAAAGAGGTTGCCGGCAAAAAGGTTTATGTCGTGGTCGCAAAAGCGCCCGATACAAACAACAGCGTGCAATCTCAAACATTCTATTTCACCGAAGCGAACGGACGTATTTACAGTCTTGCCACAAAGGCGAGAAAGGAAGAATCCGAAAAGATCGTCGAGCAGTCTGAGAAGGTACTGGCTTCTCTACAAAATGGTAAAGAACCGGTGGTTCAGCAGGCGAAGAATAAAAAGGACGATTAACGCGGCAAGATGTATTTGCCAATTCTCTCCCCGGTCAATAACGACGTATGTCAGTAGAGAACTAAAATGAACTTAAACGAACAACTAAGCGCGCAATCTCAGGTCACACTTCCTGAACTGCTGAAAAAGATGACCGAATTGGGTGGTTCCGATCTTCATATCACGACGAAGAGCAAACCGCAGGTTCGCGTTCACGGACATTTAACTCCAATGGAAGATTATCCGGAATTTACACCGGATGAAACCAAACGCCTCGCGTATTCGGTTTTGACCGATCAGCAGAAACACAGGTTTGAGGAAAATCTGGAACTTGATTTCTCATTCGGTCTGAAAGGAATGTCGCGTTTCCGTGCAAATCTTTTTAACCAGAAGGGTTCTGTAGGCGCAGTTTTTCGCGCAATTCCTTATGAGATACTCGGTTTTGAAAAACTCGGACTTCCGTCGGTCGTTAAAGAACTGTGCAATCGTCCCCGCGGGCTTGTACTTGTAACCGGTCCGACCGGTTCCGGTAAATCGACTACTCTTGCATCGATGGTCGATAAGATCAATCAGGACCGTCACGAACATATCCTGACCATCGAAGATCCGATCGAGTTTCTGCACGAACATAAGAAATGCGTTGTAAATCAGCGTGAAGTAAATTCAGACACACATGGCTTTAGCGACGCACTTCGCACCGCACTCCGGCAGGATCCAGATATAGTTCTGGTGGGGGAAATGCGGGATCTCGAAACGATCGAGATGGCTCTCCGGATCGCAGAAACCGGTCACTTAACATTTGCCACCCTTCACACAAACTCAGCTTCTTCGACCATCAATCGTATCATCGACGTTTTTCCGGCAGGTCAGCAGGGACAGATCAGAACACAGCTTTCGCTTGTTCTTGAAGGAATACTCTGTCAATCGCTTCTGCCGAAAGCAGACGGCAAAGGCCGTGTCATGGCGATGGAGGTTATGGTACCCAATTCCGCGATCCGTAATCTTATCCGTGAGGATAAGATCCACCAGATCTATTCGATGATGCAGACTGGTCAGGACAAATACGGTATGCAGACATTTAATCAGGCACTCGCAACTTTGTATCACACCAAGAAGATTTCGCTTGAACAGGCGATGCAGAGAACTTCAAACGCAGATGAATTAAGAAATCTGATCGACCGCGGCGCCGGGACAAACGACTCATACGTTGGAACACGGCCGCAGCCGGGCAATTCCGCAAAGCCGGGAAAAACCCATCCAAGCCCTTATATGAAGGGCCGTCCTATCGGAACCCGTCCGCCGGTTCGCTAAGAATTCAATCAAACAGGAGCTATTAAAAAGCAATGCCAACATTTACTTATAAAGGAAAAAACCGCCTGAACGAGTTAGTTACGGGTGAAAGAGAAGCAAAGAGTCAGGATGATCTGAAGGCGCTTCTTAAGCGTGAAAAGATCACGATGACCCAGGCGTCGGAGAAAGGACGGGAGATCCGTATTCCAAAACTCGGCCGTGCGAAAAAGAAGGTCAAGGCTAAGGAACTGGCGATCTTTACACGTCAGTTTTCGGTAATGATCGACGCCGGTCTCCCCCTCGTTCAGTGTCTTGATATTCTGGCGAATCAGCAGCCAAACGCATTCTTTAAGGACGTTTTGCATCAGGTTCGGGAGGAAGTTGAACAGGGGTCAACCCTGGCAAATGCGTTGACACGCCATCCGAAGGTTTTTGACGCGCTTTATACCAACATGGTTGAAGCCGGTGAAACGGGCGGTGTGCTCGACCTTATTCTCCAGCGTCTTGCTACTTTGATCGAGAAAGTTGTAAAGCTGAAGCGAAGTATCGTTTCGGCATCGATCTATCCGGCTGCAGTTGTGGTTGTAGCGATCGCTGCGGTTGCGACGATCATGGTTGTTGTAATTCCGCAGTTTGAGCAAATATTTCTCGGATTGCTCGGTCCGGGTGAAGTGCTTCCGCTTCCAACGCGGATCGTTATGATGATCAGTGGATTTCTCGCCGGCTGGGGCGGACTCGCGCTGCTCGTGACGATAATTGCCAGCTCGGTGGGAACAAGCTTCTACTACAAAACACCGAAAGGGCGGCATCAGATCGATGCACTGCTTCTTAAGCTCCCGATCTTCGGAAGCATATTGAGGAAGATCGCCGTTGCGCGTTTTTCGAGAATTCTTTCGACATTGATGGCTTCGGGTGTACCGATCCTGCAGTCGCTTGAAATAACCGCGAAAACCGCGGGCAATGTGATCATCGAAAATGCGATCCTGAAAGTTAGAGAGGGCGTCGAACGCGGTGAAAGCTTTGTTGAGCCTCTCCAGGCAACAAAGGTATTTCCTGAAATGGTCGGCCAAATGATCGGCGTCGGTGAACAAACCGGTGCTATGGATGCCATGTTAGGAAAGATCGCCGATTTCTATGAAGATGAAGTGGATTCCGCGATCGCCGATCTTCTTGCGATGATCGAACCGGTACTCATTGCGTTTTTGGGTATCACGATCGGCTCGATCGTTATCTCGATGTATCTGCCATTGTTTACCCTTATCGGAAAACTCGCAGGCGGAGGAAAATAGATCACTGTCAAAATCCGGAAATACACGAAGGTTGTGTTTCCAGCATTTACGGCCGGTTTCTTCGGAAGCCGGCCGTTTTCTTTCTCGCATGGCAGGCGATATGCATTGAGATTTTCTCTTTTGCTACAATATATAAAATTCAAATATTTAGCCGAGGTTATTATGAAGCAAATAATTTCTCTTTTGTTTATTGCAGCCGTATCTTCGCTTGCTTGTTCGTCATCCGCGCCTACAGGGCTGGCAGAGAACAAGGTCGTATCCGTTTCTGAACTCGATCAAAAGGAAACAAAGTTTAAGGTTGAAACAATTGCGGCCGGGCTCGAAGTTCCTTGGGGATTTGCGTTCCTTTCGGAAGGAAACATGCTGTTTACCGAGCGGCCGGGCCGCGTCCGGATGATCGAAAACGGTAAACTTCGCGAGGCGGTGATCTTTAAAGTTCCCGATGTTGAGCCTTCGAGCGAAAGCGGACTCATGGATATCTCGCTTCATCCGGATTTTGGCGAGAATAAGTTTGTTTATTTGGCGTATGCATATAACAGTGACGGAAAACACGTAAAGATCGTCAGATATACTTTTGACGGTTCGGCACTTACACAGGACAAGATCATTATCGATAAGATCCCTGCCGCACCGAATCATGCAGGAACGAGGAGCCGTTTCGGACCGGACGGAAAACTTTATGTAACCACGGGCGATGCGACAGACTGGAATCTTGCGCAAAAGACAAATTCACTGGCCGGCAAGACTCTTCGGCTGAATGATGACGGCAGCGTGCCCGAAGATAATCCCTTTGTTAATAATGAAAAATACCGTCCGGAAATTTGGACGATCGGACATCGCAATGCCCAGGGACTCGCCTGGCAGCCAGGATCCGGCCTGATGTTTCAAACCTCGCACGGTCCGAGCTATTTTGAAGGCAAAGGCGGCGGCGGTGATGAAGTAAACATTGTCGAAAGAGGAAAAAACTACGGATGGGCGGAGATCAGCCATAACGAGAAAAAAGAAGGAATGGAATCCCCGCTTCTTGAGTATTCACCGGCATGTGCACCGGCGAGCGGAATGTTTTATAACGGCGATAAGTTCCCGCAGTTTAAGGGAAATTTCTTCTTCGGTTGTCTACGCGGAACAAGAATAATTCGCGTTAAATTGGACGGACGAAAGGTCATCGGACAAGAGAATCTTTTGGAAGGGAATTTCGGCAGGATCCGCGAAATGGCCGAAGGACCGGATGGGTATATCTATTTTTCAACTTCAAACCGTGACGGCCGCGGCCGCCCTGCTGAAAACGACGATCGAATTTTAAGACTCGTACCGGCGGAATAATTTTGCGCACGTCTTCGACTGCAGTTCGCAAAGAAACCTTTCGGGAACTTCCGCGTAAAAACAATGCGGTTTACCTGACCGTGCTTTTAAGCATCAGAGATTCAGATAATAAGTAAACATTTTAGATTTTTCAGGAGTTGATAAATGAAATTTTGTTCTAAAGATCTGTGGCAGAAGCCAGTCGCACTCGTTATGCTCGCCGGCATGCTGAGCATTCAGGGGTTTGCCCAAATGACTGCAGCGCGGACACCGGTCAAGAATGTTTCGCTTTCAAAAACGGAACAGGCACTCGTTAAAAACATCAGGCTCGATTCGGTCAAAAGTTACACAAATGCACTTGCGGCCGACGAAATGGAAGGACGCGGTACGATGCAGCCGGGCGGCGATAAAGCGGCAAACTGGATCGCGGATCAATTTCAAAAACTCGGTTTAAAACCGCTTGGTGCTGACGGCTCTTACCTGCAGCCGATCGATTTTACTCAAACGATTTTTGGTGATGAAACAAAATTTCAGGCCGGTGATAATACATTCAAGTTGGGCAAAGACTACGGTTTTGTGCCGCTGCCGTTTAAGAAGACCGACAGCAGCGTGGAGGCCGACATGTTATTCATCGGCTATGGTCTGCATCTGATGGATGTCAAATCAAACCCGAACGCGCTGGCGGATGTGAGAGGCAAGGCAGTTGTGATGATCGACGGACCGCCGGCGAGCATTTCTAAAGAAAACTGGGAATCTTCAAATTCGAACCTGATGATCTATCAGGCGCTGATCGTCAGCGGGGCAAAGGCGATCATAATCGTCGGCCATGGAAGGGAAGATGACAGTACCGAAACCTACATAGATTATTTCGGAAGGCGTCAGGTTTCGCTGACAAATGAGGCTGCTGCATTTTCTCCGTTTACGGTACCGCCGATGATGATGGTCAGTAAACAGACGGCCGCAAAACTTTTTGCAAAAGCCGATATCGACTTTAAGTCGGCAGTGGCAAAAGCCGAAGGCAAAGATTTTGTATCGGTGGATTTGAAGGAAAAAGCTTCGATAGTTACAAAATACGAGAGTACATCGGGCAAAAGCAGCAACGTTGTCGGATACATCGAGGGTTCGGATCCCAACCTTAAATCGGAAGCCGTATTGTTCTCTGCGCACTACGATGCGTATGGCCTCGAAAACGGCAATATATACAACGGCGCGGCTGACAATGCGCTCGGAACGGCTGAGATGCTCGCGGTTGCCGAAGCATATTCAAAAATGGATCCGAAACCAAAACGCTCGATGATATTTCTCGCGGTAACGGGGGAAGAGTACGGACTATACGGTTCAAAATACTGGGCCGATAATCCTACCTGGAGTCTTGATAAGGTTGCAGCAAATTTGAATTTGGACGGAATCGGGACGGAAGTTTACGGTCCTGTAAAAAATATGGTCGGTTTCGGGGCGGAACATTCAACCCTTGGACCGATGCTCGACGATGTTGCAAGATCTTACGGGATAAGCATGATCCCTGATCCGCAGCCGGAAGAGAAGGTGTTCACACGTTCTGATCACTATTCGTTTGTACAGCGGGGCGTCCCGGCTCTGATGCTTATGGGAGCACCGGCCGGTACAAAAGATGAATTGGTTGCAAAGATCAAAGCCTGGGAAAAGGTTAACTATCATCAGCCGACGGATGACGTTATGGCAAACTGGCATTGGGAAGGTGCAAAAACAGTGGCGGATATGATGGGGATACTGGGTTTGCGTATTTCAAATCAAACCGAAATGCCGAAATGGCTTCCGGGCTCCGAGTATTCAAAAACGCCGCGAGGCGGAAGAATGGAGCCCGAAACAGACGATTAATTTTAAAGATGATCCGAACAAAAGCACGCGCGAAAACCTGTTTTCGCGCGTGCTTTTTTATCGTCTTCTTTTGCAGTCGGATTTCCAAAACGGACTCGGATTTCCGTTTGTCATCGATTCGCCGATCCATTTAAACCCGTCATCTGAAATGCCGGAGAATGTCAGCCGGCTTCCTTTTTCGTCAGTACCCTGACGCATTACCATGCTCTCACCTTCTTTTGTCCCTGACCATACACCCGAGTTACTTCCCGGCATCCTGAAAAAGGTGACATTCCACTTCTTTTCCTTGGGATCGAAGATCCTGATATTTGAGGTCGAAAACTGCGGACTCCAGTATTGATCGATGATCCCCTGACCGTTCAGAAAGTATTTAGCGTTCCAGATTGCGGGAAACTTAACCCACTTTCCGTCCTGTGGATTGATGATCTCGTCGACGCAGTCAAATTCACCGATCATAAAGGAAAACTGCGCGGTTTCCTGCGGCGCTGCAGGGTTTAATCTTCCAAACGGAAAAGCCGGATTTGGTTCATGATCTGCAGAAAGCGAAGCGTTATTCTGACCATTTATTACAGAAATACAGAGAAAGATAGTCAAAATGAAAATCGTTTTTTTATACATGTAGTTACCTGATTTACAAATTTATTTTCGCCGTTTACACGTAAACTCCCAGTTTATTCTTGCGGTCTCATCAGTAACGGTTTCGGCTTTCCAACTGTAACCATCTGTACCGATGTCAAAAAAGGTCAGCCGGCTGATGGTGTTTTTACCCTCCTGAAGAAAGACCATATTTTCACCTTCCTTCCCGCCGCTCCATACGCCGGTGGAATAAGGCGTTTTGAAGTAAGTTATCTGCCACTTTTTTGAAATCGGATCAAAAGCCCTGATATTTGTGCTGTTTAGTATCGGGGTCCAGTTCCTGTCCTGGATAGCGAAACCGTTTAAGATATATTCCGCCTTTCGCAAAACTTTCATCTTGTACCATTTATTGTCCTTCGGGTTGAAGATCCGGTCTTCACAATCAAACTCTCCGATAAGAAAACCGAGCTCAGCTGTTTCAGGCGGAGCTTCCGGATTCAGTCTTCCGTACGGATGATCAGGACCCGGTTCATAGTCTACGGAAGGCATTGGAATAGTAGCAAGACTTTCGTCCTGCGGTGTAGTTTGAGAGTAGAGTGATATCGAAAGGGAAATAAAAGTAAAAGACACAAAAAAGAGAAACGTCAAAGTTCTGATCATAGAGCAGCCTCCATAGCTGCCTATTATCCGGGTATCGCGGGTTTGTGTCTTGAAAAACCTGTGAAATTTTCTTTAAGACCTTATTTTCGGGGATTCTGGGCGGCAAATATTATGAGTCAGTCTCAAAAGCGTAACGCCGTCGTCCCGACGGCTGTCATGAGAGCGTCTCGCTCTCACGCCGGGCCAAGCTGTTTGCCGCGCCTGCAGTGGCAAGATGCCGCCGCGACAGCCACCGGGACGGTGGCGCTACAGTTTTAGGGTCACCTCATTAGCCGGGGCTTCGCAAAAATTATTATCGGTATTTTGCCCAGCCCATTCCGTCAGGATTATTTCCCGGCTTTATGTCTTTGATAAATTCCATCGTCTCAAGATCAAAAACCTTTACCGTATCAAGCTGTGTTAACGCGACAAACGCCCGTTTTCCGTCCGGCTGAAGCTGGATGCCGACCGGAGTTCCGCCAACCGTTGCACGTTTTATCTCCTTTCTCGTTTTTGAATCGACAACGACGAGCTCGCCTGCGGAAGCATCGGAAACCAAAACTTTTGAGCCGTCCGGCGTAAACTTTATACGGATCGGAACCTTTCCGACCGAAATATCTTCAATTACCTTATCAGTGGCCGTGTCGATTATCGATATCTTTCCGTCACCGTTCTGTCCAACCCAGAGTTCCTTTCCGTCCGGGGAAACGTCGATCGCTTCCGGCTGTTTCCCAACCTGGATCTGCCTGATGTTTTGCGGCGACGCTCCGCCGGCAGGGTTGATCACAGTAACCGTGTCTGAGGCTATATTTGCTGTATAAAGCTTTTTCTTGTCAGGAGTAAAAACAAGCATATGCGTGGCAGACTGACCGGTGCCGATGATCCAGTCAACCGCATCCTTCTGCGGATTGTAGCGAGCAACCGTGCGGCTCATTTCGGAGGTAAAGTAGATATTCCCGCCGGCCTCGACGATGCCGTGCGGACGCCACAAGCCGCCGAGATCAACACGCTTTATCTCGCTTTTTTCGACGAGGTCGATAACCGAAAGCGAATTATTCGGAGTCTGATTTCCGTAATTTGCAACGTAGGCAATTTTGCCGTCAGGTGATGTGATCACTTCGTGTGGGAAATCTCCGGTCGGGATCTTGGCGATTATTTCCAGTGTTTCGCCGTCGACCATCACAAGCGTCGCCTCATTCTTGTTTAATATAAGTAAAGCGGAATCACTTTTCGCGGGTTTGAAAACTTCCTGTGCACAGGCAAAAAGCGGGAATGTAAATAAAAGCAGGGCGGCTGAAAATAAAAACATCCGTAAAAGTCGCATAAGATTTTCTCCTCGAATATGTTTACAGGCTTTTACGGATAAAAAGTAATTAGGTTTCGTGCGCTCAGTTAGCGGACGATTTTAATCTGTCCAAATATTTTTTCCTGAATTTTGCGACCTTTGGTGCAACAACCGCGGCGCAGTAAGGCTGAGTCGGGTTATTCGCAAAATATTCCTGATGATAATCTTCCGCGTCGTAGAATTTTTCAAATTCTGTAATTTCTGTAACGATCGGTGAATCCCAGATGTCTTCCCCGCTGAGCTCCCGGATCACATCTTCTGCGGTCTTCTTTTGATCCTCTGAGTGATAAAAGATCACCGAACGATATTGTGTTCCGATGTCGTTTCCCTGCTGATTCAGCGTTGTCGGATCATGGACGGCAAAAAATATTTTAAGGATCTCCTTAAACGAAACCGCAGCGGGGTCAAACTTGATCTGAATTACTTCAGCATGTCCGGTCGCTCCCGAGCAAACTTCGGTGTAGGTCGGGTTTTCCGTCTCTCCGCCCGAGTATCCGGAGACAACGTCGGCGACGCCAACAAGATCATCAAAGATCGGTTCGATACACCAAAAACATCCGCCCCCGAGCGTGGCTGTCTCTAAAATTGCATCATTCATAAAAAAATCACCTCGAATTGATATCTGTCATTCTACAGGATTTCACGGAAACTTTTGACAGAGAATCGAAAAGTAAGCACTTTTCGATCGGTCGTTTAGCGTATTGCGGAGAATTCTGAACACCGATCACTTAACAAAATGAAATTTTCCGAATTTCCCAGGGACGTGAAAATCGGGAACCGCCGTTTCTGTCGGACACCACGCAAGATAACCTCGGGTTGATCCTTCACCGATGATCCGGAATAAGTTGCCCCGCCAAGCATCCCCGTTTACCGGCACTTTTGATAATGCTGCAAACGGCAGTTTCATCGCGATGATAATTTCATTGCCGGAAATCTGCGCGGCGGATGTCATTCCGGAATTGTAATCAAAAGATGTGCTGCGTTTGCTGCCGGTTTTTTCTATTTCAAGATCTATCCATTCTCCGGTCGGCGCCGCCTCGAATTCAAAGTAGTGGTCAACAAAAACGGGGTCGGGCGCAATGAAGATCTCGCACACGTCGCGATCCCAGAGTCCTTTTGTTTTTTTGGTCGGATCCGGATCTTCGCTGATCACGAGCGGTTCAAACTGCGAGCATTTGAAGCGGACATACAGCGCGTTATCCGACCAGAGGAGTTTTACCCGGGACTGTCTTTCACGCGGCGCAGATTCGCCTGACCAGTATTTATCGATCAAAATGTCAGCCGAAAGACTCCACGATGCATTTTCTGTTTCAGAAATATCAAAATCGGCATCGATAAACTGAATGTTTAATTCCATCAAAGTTTATCGTTAAAAAATCCGATCACCTTTGCCCAGGCGTCGTCAGCGGCATTTTTGTCGTAGACTTCCGGACGCGTGTTGTTAAAAAACGCATGATCGGCTTCATATACAACGGAGTCGACATCAAGATCATATTTATCCGCTGCGGCTTCGAGTCCGGCAACCTTTTCCGGGTTGATCCACGCGTCTTTGGTGCCCGAAATAAAAACGACCGGAACCTTGAGTTTCTGAAGTATTTCCTCATCCGGAATGTCGCCGTAAAACGGTGCCGCCGCGCTGATTCCTTCTACTTCACATGCCGCTCTCAGTGCATACGTACCGCCCATACAGTATCCCGTAATTCCGAAATGGGTATTGCCGAAAGCTCTGCGGGATACTTCAACGGTATTTCTGATCGTTTCCAATCCGTCTTCGATCGCAAGGTCAGCCATCATCTTTCCGGCTTCTTCCGGATCTGCAGCGAGCTTGCCGCGGTACAGATCGGGCGCGATCGCGATAAATCCTTCATTTGCATAGCGGATCGCGATATCTTTTATATGATCGTTGAGTCCCCACCATTCCTGGATCAAAATTACGGCTTTTGTGTTTTCACTCGTGTCGTCGGGTCTTGCGACAAAAGCGGTCGTCGCACCATTTGTGGTATCAAAACTGAATGTTTGTGTATTCATAATTGCTCCTGGATGATTTAAGTCTTGATTATATGAAAATTGCGCAGCGATTTAAAAGCGCACTTCGGCGCGCCTCCTGCAGAACGCAGGATGCCAGCCTGCAGCGAACGCCACTGCGTTCGAATTATCTTTGTTATCTTCACAGATGATCAGGAACTGTTCGCTCATGGTGAGTATTGCAGGCCGGCAGCCTGCGCCCCTCATTTTTCTTTTGCCAAAAATCCGATAGAATCTACTTACTTCAAACCAAAAGGAAAACCAATAATGATCCGAAAAAGTCTTGCTCTTTCACTTATTTCTCTTTTTGTCTTTTCGTTTGCAGTCTTCCCGCAGACAAAACGGACGGCTTCGCTTCTGCTCTATAACGGCAAGATATTTTCCGCCGACGAAAACGGAACGATATATCAGGCGGTCGTAATCGATGGCGACAAAATAGTAGCCGTCGGAAACACCGGACAGCTTCGCGAGAAATATAACGCAGCACGCGAGATCGATCTGAAAGGCAAACTCGTCACGCCCGGATTCAACGATGCCCACATCCATTTTGTCGGGGTCGGTCTGTCGCTTTTGCGCGTCGATCTGAACGGATCGAAAACGGTTGAAGAAGCAAAACAGAGGATCGCCGCAAAGATAAAAGAGCTTCCAAAAGGCGCATGGGTTTTGGGGCGCGGCTGGGATCACACGCTTTGGGGAAATAAACTTCCGACGCGTGCTGATCTAGACGCAATTTCGCCGGATAATCCGGTGTTTGTTCAGCGAGTTGACGGACATATTTCGTGGTCAAATTCGCTTGCGTTCAAATTGGCAAACGTGACAAAAGATTCGAAGGCACCGGTTGGCGGTGAGATCGTTTTTGATAAGAACGGCGAACCCGAAGGAGTTTTAAAGGAAACCGCGCAGGGTTTGGTCGGCCGCATCGTTCCGGATCCGACGCCGGATGAGATCCGGAAGGGCATCGAGCTGGCGCTTGTTGAAGCAAAGAAATTCGGATTGACGAGCGTCCAGGGCGGATCGGACTATGAAGCGATCCCGCATTATCGGCGGCTGCTCGAAGAGGACAAACTGACGGCGCGTGTCGCTGTCTGGCAGAATTTTGAAACGCCGCTCGAGACTTTAATAAAACAGCGCGATGATTTTAAGAAATTGAAGGTAGATCATGCGCGTTTAAAACTTGGGATCTTAAAAGGCTATGTAGATGGGACACTTGGTTCGCGGACGGCCGCGATGCTCGCTCCATTTTCCGATGATCCGGGAAACAGCGGAATTCCGAGAATGCCTGAAGAAAAGATGATCGAAATGATCGTCGAGCGAAAGAAGGCGAGATTTCAGATCGGACTTCATGCGATCGGCGACAATGCAAACAGGATCGCTCTCAAAGGTTTTAGTCAGGCGGACAATACGATGGGAGACCGAAAGCAAACGTATTCTTCAGAAAGAGACCGCATCGAACATTCTCAAATCATCGCACCTTCCGATTTTGGACGTTTCCGTGATCTCGGCATAATCGCTTCGATGCAGCCGACGCATGCGATCACTGATAAACGCTGGGCACCGGATCGTCTCGGCGAGTATCGAACGCTCGGTGCGTATGCATGGCATACTTTTAAGTCTTACGGAGTTCACGTGGCATTCGGCACCGATTCACCGGTTGAGCCGCTGAATACTTATCTTACGCTCTATGCCGCTGTTTCGCGTCAGGATGAGGCGGGTGACCCGGCCGGCGGCTGGCAGCCGCAGGAAAAGCTTTCGATGGAGGATGCGATCCGCGCGTATACCTATGAATCGGCGTATGCCGAGTTTGCTGAAAAAGATAAGGGAACGATCGGCGTCGGAAAACTCGCGGACCTTGTGGTCCATTCAAAGGACCTCCTGACGATCCCGGCCGCAGAGATACTCGAAACCCGTCCGGTTTATACGATCTTTAACGGAAAGATCGTTTTTGAAAATTAGGCAGAAACCGAGGCAGCTACAGTAATGGAGGGTGTTTTTATCCTGCGCGAGTGTCAGGCAGGAACGAGCGTCTCTATTTACAGTGAGGTCGCTTGTGCATATCATTCTTGCCGAATATTGAATTTTAACCAGAGCACCCTCCATAACTGTCGGGTTTCTGCCTTTTATTAAAATGAAGTTTATTGTAATCGGTTCCGGAACTTCGGTTCCGCATCCGTTTCGGACCAGTTCTGCATATTGGGTTGAAACCGAAAAGGGCTCGCTGATGCTGGATTTTTCGCCGTCAGCGATCCACCGGCTTGCCGCGGAAAAACTCGACTGGAAAGAGCTCGATGCGATCTGGATCTCGCATTTTCACCTCGATCACTGCGGCGGACTGGCGCCGTTCTTATTCGGTACAAAATACGCTCGTGAAACTCAAAACCGCAGAAAACCGCTGAAGATCTTTGGACCAGCCGGACTGCAACAGCTTATTAAAAACATCGACCGTACGAATGATTACGGCCTTCTCGATCAGCCGTTCCCTGTCGAGATTGTTGAGGTCGAGCCGCTTGAAAAATTCCGGATACTTGAAGACCTCGAAGCGGTTTCGTTTGATACTCCACACACACCGGAAAGCCGGGCAATACGGCTCAGCGATTCCGGAAAAAGATCGATCGTCTTCACTTCAGACACGGGTTTTTCAAAAGCCATCGGAAGCTTTGCAAAGAATGCCGATCTGTTTGTAGTTGAATGTTCGTTTGTAAAAGACAAGCCCGTCGAAAAACACCTCGAATTATCCGAAGCGATCTATCTGGCGCGGTATTCGAATGCGAAGAAGACGGTCTTAACTCACCTTTATCCGGAATGGGACGACGTTGATATCGAAAAAGAGATCGCCGCGTTCTCACCAAAATCTCCGGTGATCACAGCTGAAGACGGCCTGCGGATAAAACTTTAGTGCTTTATCTCGATCTCCGGATCGTCTTCGAGATTGGAATAGCCGACCTCGGGGCGGATGATCTTTTCGTTTGGAAAGAGATCTGAGAACAGACCTTTCCGACCGCTATACTGCAGCACGTGTTTATAAAGCACGGCGACGATCGCAACGATCGGGATCGATAGGAACACCCCCGGAACTCCGGCTATCTGCTGACCTGCCAGTACGGACAAAATAACCGCAAGCGGGTGAATGTGAACTCCTTCGCGGACGATCCTCGGATAAGTCACGTAATCATGGGTTAAGCGGAGGATGATGAGAAAAAGAGCCGCCCAGAAAGCCTGCCACGGATCATCTGAAAATCCGCCGATGGCCGTTGCCGTTATCCCGATCGTCAGCGGGCCAAGCAGAGGAATAAATTCGAGGATCCCGGCGAGCACTCCTAAAAGAAGTGCGTAATCGAGTCCGATCAGCGTAAAGGCGAGCGTGCACATCGAACCGATCAGCAAACATGAAAAAAGCTGTGCGCGCGTGTATGCGGCGAGCGTCTTATTTACATCTTTCAGCAGCAGATCTGCACGTTCGCGCCAGCGTCCTTCCGGAAAAATACGGAGGAAGAGGTTGCTGTACATCGCCGCGTCCTTAAGAAAGAAAAATGCCAGAACCGGAACAAGAAGAAGCCATGGAAGATATGTCAGAATATTTATTGCCGTAACGCCGGCAAGCGTTGTCATCTGGCCGGTAAATACACTGACGATCGAGCTTATCCTGTCGTTTATCTGAGACTGCACTTCGACCGAGATCATCAGCCTTTCATAACGCGAGTTGACGGCGTCCAGCCAGTTTTGAATAAAGCCCGCGTAATTCGGAAGGTTCTCGGCAAACTGGCTGATCTGTGTTCCGATCATCGGAGCGAGATAGGCGATCGCGGTTCCGAGTATTCCAAACACGATCACGTAAGAAATGACGATTGCGACCGGACGCGGCATCAGATGAGCTATATTTCGCGATTTGAACGGGCGGCGGATTAATGAGACCAGCGGGTCGAAAAGATAAGCCACGAAGATCGATACGATTATCAAAAGGATCAGAAAACTAAGAAGATAGATCGCCGTAAAAATAGCGGAGGCGAGAATGAGAATAAGAAGCGTCGTAAAAACAACGCGCGCGATGGTCGTAAATGATGGCGTAGAAGGATCGATGAAAACCCGGCGGGCGGTTTCTCGAAGTTCAGTGTTCCCTCGTTTACTGCGCGATTTTTTGTCCGCCAAGATCGTTACTCCTGTGACTTATTCGTTTGCGTTTTTGTTACCGTTCTCTTCGGTTTTTGTGTTCTGATTTTTTTCGGCTTCTTTTTTGATCTGTTCTTCGGATTTTGAAAAGTCTTCGAAATCGAATCTTTCTTTGAGCACTTTCATATCCTTTTCTTCGATCTCATAGTTTGTTCCGACAAACAAAACTTTTTCGTCGTTCGACAACCGCCGTCGGTTTGCGCGAAAGGTATGCGCTTTGAAGATGCTTTTATCTTCGGAGTCAAACTTTTCGCCGTCTTTTCGTCTGAACGTAAAGATATAGTCAAAATCGGCCGTTTTGAGAGCCTCTAATTTCTGCTTGAATTCGTCCGGCGTATTTTGAACATTTACGTTCGCGTTATTCTGAGACGTCCGGTCGGGTTCTTCACCAAAACAGCCCGAGATCAAACCCGCCAGAATAAAAATAATGATCGTAACCGCTGATCTATTCAGGTGCCGGCGCATTTGAATTCTCCTCTTCTTCTTCCTCAGGATAGTCTTCTTCATCTAGATCGCTGTCATCTACTTCCTCAAGCAGCGCATCATTCGTATTTTGATTTGCATTTACTGTATTTCCTTCTTCGGCATTTTCAGCCTCCTCTAATTCCCGGGCTTCTTCCGGGTTATCGGGTGTAACATCGGATTCTTCCGGCGGGTCGCCTTTTTCAGCGCGGATCTTGAGAATATAGGCTTCCCCGTCTTCATAAACCTTATCAGCCCAACCGCTTTCGAGGAGCTTTGCAATAAATTCTTCATTTTCGGCAGCATCTGAAAAAACATAGTTTGCGCCAAACTTATCGCGGATGATCGGACCCGGATCGTCAATTTTTCCGCCGGTGATCTCTTTTACCAACCGATACAGTTCGCTGTCCTTCGAATGCAGATATTTCGGGTCAAGCCCGTAAACATAAGTATGCGTCGTATCGAGGAAAAACAGCTTTGGAAAATCATCCCAATTACAATTAAATATTCTTTCTCCTGCCGGAATATTTGCTTTCGCCCATTCCATCGCCTCAACATATTTGTCGTCGGTCTGATTTTTTTTGATCGTTGTGATCAGGCCCTCTTGCTGAATTCCGAACGGCTTAAGGTTAACTCCAACGTAATTGTAAAACATCGTAAAGACCAACACGGTTCCCAAAACCCACGGCACGGCCTGTTTGATAGAACTGATCAGCTCGCCTTTTTCCGTTGTCTTTTCGGAATCGAGCAATGGCTCGATCTCGCGCCGGAAGTCTTCCGGCAGCTGCGGCTCCGTAGATCTCATAAAAGATTTCCAGCTGAACGCACAGAACAGGATCGCAAACGGCGGGAAGTATTCCGCAAGCCGTTTGGATTTGAACATCCAAATCAGCAGGATCGTCGAAAAGATCAGGAAAAACGTGGTCTTCTCCGGAAGATATTTATTCCGCGGTCTGTAAAGGACATAACCGACAAACATCGCGATAAGTGCGACCGTCAGATGCGTCAGAAGCTGCGTTCCCGTGTACGGATACCATTCTCCGCCGACCGGGACATCGAAATTGCCGCCGATCTTCGTAAACAAGTGTTCCGCAAACAAACTCAAATTATTCGGGAAATACGGGTTTATCAGGTTTCCAAGGATCATGCCCCCGCCGGTATAGG
>JAWKHO010000022.1:0-63487 GCA_041394785.1 Pyrinomonadaceae bacterium
CATCGATCGAAATCGATTTCCTCAAAGCCGTTTCTGCTTCAGCGTCGCGACCCTGTTTGTATCTTATCAGGCCGAGAAAATACTGCGTTTCTGCATTATCTTCAGCACCTTTAAGTGCGGCGCTGATCAGTTCATCCGCTTTTGCTATCTCGCCTTCCTGGAAATAGAGGATACCGAGCGGCGCTTTAACCTGCGTCATTTCAGGATCGATCTCGAGAGCTTTGAGATACTGTGCTTTCGCTTCTTCATCGTTATCGCTTTGATCAAAATACTGACCTCGTCCGGCAAAAGCAGAGGAATTCTTATCATCGAGTTTAAGGGCCTCATCATAATACCGCTTCGCCTTTTCAAACTCGTCTGCCTCAAGCGCTTCATCGCCGAGCCGTGTGTAGACTTCGCTCAATCCCAGTTTTGCGTCCTTATTCGAATCGTCAAGCTTAACCGCTTCTTCATAAGCCAGTACTGCCTTGTCATCATCTTCCTGATCGAGATAGTATTCGGCCAATCCGGCAAATATCCTCGAAGCCTCCTCAGCCGACTTTCGCTTGATTTCGATCTGAGCAAACGCCTGCGGCGTTACCTTTTCAATATCTCTGCGGTTTCTGTTAGATTTCGCAACAGACCTTGAACTCGACACAACTTTTCTGACAGTAGCTTTACGCTGACTTCTTGTCCGCTTAGCTCTTGAACTCTTTCTGGAAACAAACGAATTTTGTTTCGCAGCGCGGTTTTTACGGAAGACAAAAACGCTCGAGCCGCCCGTAATACTGGAAACCGCGACGATATCCTGTGCTTTCAGCGGAATCGCCGAAATCAGCAGAGTCCAAACAATAAAGCCGGTAACTAATGTCTTTTGAAGTTGTTTTCTCAGAACCATAGATCCTCTTGAATTGATTTGATTGCTATATATTCATACAGCTTTTGGTAAAGGGCAAGCTGCTTTTTTCCGATGCGTGCCTGGTTTAGAACGTTTTCTGCTTAGTTTTTTGCCCAAAACTTTCTCTTGCTATTCGCAGGATGGTCGTTTAAATTAAGTTCTTACCAATCAATTGAATACTTCCTTATTCATTTGCCGATTTTCGACGGCTCCCGCCGTATTGGAATTGAAATCTAAATCAAAAAGGAGAAATTTTGCCGATCATGAAAGCATTTAGCACTGAGAATTTGCGCAATTTGGCTATCATTGGACACGGCGACGCAGGAAAAACCCAGCTCGTCAGTTCACTTTTGTATGTTGCCGGAAAAACACCCCGCCTGGGAAAAGTAGATGATGGCACAACGATCACTGATCATGACGAGGACTCCATAGATAAGAAAATAACCTTCAATAACAACTTCGCCCATCTCGAATATAAAGACTCAAAGATCAATCTGATCGATTCACCCGGTTATGCTGCGTTCGTCGCTCATGCACGCCCGGCGTGCCGTGTAGCAGACTGTGCGATCGTAGTTGTCGACGGCGTTAACGGGATCGAGGTTCAAACTGAGAGAACTTGGAATTATGCAAATGAATTTATGCTTCCGCGGTTTATGGTGATCAACAAACTCGATAAAGAACGCGGCGATTTTGCTCACGCCGTTGAAACCGCTACTGATTCTTTTGCCCGTTCGATCGTTCCGTTTACCGTGCCGATCGGGAAAGAAGAAAATTTTAAAGGCGTCGTCGATGTCGTCCATATGAAGGCGTATGAGTATGACGAAAACGGAAAAGCAAAAGAGATCGAGATCCCGGCAGAAGAACAAGAAGTGGTTGATTCGACACGCGAAAAGCTCATCGAGATCGTTGCTGAATCCGATGACGTGTTGCTCGAGAAGTATTTTGAAAACGGAACTTTATCCGAAGAAGACCTCATTCCGAATTTGTCGAAAGCGATCGCCAAGAGTAAGCTGTGTCCCGTTTTCGCACTATCGGCTGAAAAACTCATTGGACTTTCAACGCTTCTCGATCACGTCGTTGAATTTGCGCCAAACCCGGCAACCCACGAGAAGGAGATCGGTTATTCGGACTACGATATGAAGGGCGAAAAAGTTGAACGAAAATATTCGAACGACGAGCCATTTTCCGCTTTTGTATTCCGAACTATCGCCGACCCGTTCGCAGGACGGATAAATGTGCTGAAAGTAGTTTCCGGAACCGTAAAATCGGATGCGACCGTCTATAACTCTACTCGCGATGAGAATGAACGGATCAGCGCACTGCATGTGCTTCAGGGAAAAGAGCTTGAAAAAGTTGATTCGGCCCAAACCGGAGATATTGTCGCGGTCGTAAAGCTCAAAGAAACGCAAACCGGTGATACGCTGTGTGATAAAACTGCGCCGATCATATATCCGGAAGTAAAATACCGCGAACCTGCCGTAGCGTTTGCGATAGAACCGGCGTCAAGGGCTGACGAAGATAAGATCAGTGTTGCGCTTCATAAGATCCTCGAAGAAGATCTCAGTCTTAAGTTTGAACGCGATCCGCAAACAAGTGAGTTTATTTTAAGCGGTTCCGGA
Source organism: Pyrinomonadaceae bacterium (assembly GCA_041394785.1). GTDB lineage: Bacteria > Acidobacteriota > Blastocatellia > Pyrinomonadales > Pyrinomonadaceae > Aridibacter. Next base: position 2,497 of record JAWKHO010000022.1, read on the forward strand.
CAGCAGCATATCGAAAGTGTGGTTGAAAAACTGCGGAAACGTTATCAGGTTGAAGTGGAACTACATCCGCCAAAGGTTCCCTATAAAGAAACAATTACTGCATCTGCCGAAGTCCAGGGCCGGCATAAAAAACAATCGGGCGGACGCGGGCAATTCGGCGACTGCAAATGTCTGTTTGAACCGCTGCCGCACGGTCAGGGATTCGAATTCGAAGACAAGATCTTCGGCGGTGCGATCCCGCAGAATTTCCGGCCGGCAGTTGAAAAAGGAATTGTCGAAGCCGCCCAAAACGGCGCGATCGCCGGATATCCGTTGGTGGATTTTAAAGTTACTCTTATTGACGGAAGTTACCATGCGGTCGATTCAGACGAACATTCGTTTAAGGCCGCCGGCCGCAAGGCGTTCAGAAATGCGATGGATAAAGCGCGTCCGACTTTGCTCGAACCGATAATGGAAGTTGAGGTCTTCTGTCCGCAGGAAGTTTCGGGCGACATTATGGGGGATCTCAACCAGCGGCGCGGTCGCGTTGGCGGAATGGATATGCGCGGCAAACAGCAGGTGATCAAAGCCAATGTTCCGTTATCTGAGATGCTTGATTATCAGGGCCGTCTCAATTCGATGACACAGGCCCGCGGCAGTTATCATATGCAGTTTTCACATTACGATCCGCTGCCGCAGAATCTGCAGGGCAAGGTTATCGACCAGGCAAGAGAAGAAGGCAGGATCAGAACGAGCGAAGATGATGATTAGCCGCAGTTGTGTTTAGATTTTTTTGGTAATCGCGGTCGTAAAGTCCGCGATTTATTTTTTTGGTAAACGAAAGATTATGCTTACAGCAAGTATTCTCGCAAAAAGAGCAGACGTTCCGGTTTACACGGTGCGCCATTACACAAAGATCGGTTTGCTGAATCCAACACAGCGAGAAGACAACGGTTATAAGATCTACAGAGGATCGGATGTTACGCTTCTCCGGTTTATTTCAAATGCAAAGGAATTGGGATTTACATTGAAAGAAATTTCAGAGATTTTAGGTGAATCCGATAAGGGAAAATCTCCGTGTCCGCTTGTCAGGGAAATAATTGAAACACGGATCGCTGAAACCCGTGCGCAGATAAAAAGTCTTCGAAAAATGCTAGCGAAGATGGAATCTGCCAAAGCGGCTTGGGAAAATATGAAAGATGGCATTCCGACCGGGCATTCAGTTTGTCATTTGATTGAATCGTTTGCTGATTGATTTCCTCCTTGACTTGATAGTAACTATTAAGTTTTATAATCAGATCACTATGGAGAACAGGTCAAACGAATACATCGATCCCATTTGCGGAATGACAGTAACGCCGGAAACGGCCGCAGCAAAAGTTGAGTACAACGGTGAAACCGTCTATTTCTGTGCCGCTGTCTGCAAAGAAAAATTTCTGTCCAGGCAGCAAACCGCGCCGATCCAGATAGGACGTGATAAACCCCAAACGCCGAAAGCCGAGATCGATCCCGTCTGCGGAATGACAGTCGATCCCGAAAACGCGGCCGGAAGTTTTGAATTTGAAAACAATCTCTATTACTTTTGCGCCCAGAACTGCCTAACAAAGTTCAGACAGAATCCAAATCTCTATCTCTCAGAAAATAAAAAGGATACACATGAACCCGCGAATGAAGGTACCGAATATACCTGCCCGATGCATCCCGAAATAATCCGGATCGGCCCGGGAAGCTGTCCGATCTGCGGCATGGCACTCGAGCCAAAGATCATTTCGCTTGAAGATAGGCCGGATCCGGAATTTGTCGATATGAAAAGACGGTTTTGGATCTCAGCAATTTTGACAATACCGGTTTTCACGCTGGCAATGTCTGAAATGCTGCCAAATTTTCATCAGTATATTTCACCAAAAACGTCGGTTTGGATTCAGTTGCTGCTTTCGGCACCGGTTGTCACATGGGGCGGGTTTCCTTTCTTTGGAAGAGCCTTGGCTTCGATCAGAAATGTTTCCCCAAATATGTTTACACTCATCGCAATGGGAACAGGTGCGGCTTTTATTTATTCCTTATGTGCACTTTTTCTGCCGCAATTGTTCCCGGAATCGATGCTGGATCCGGGCATACGAATCTTATTCCCGTATATTTCGAAGCTGCTGCTGTGATCACTACACTCGTTTTACTCGGTCAAGTTTTGGAATTACGAGCGAGAAGTCCAGACGTCGTCGGCAATAAAAAACTTCTGGCTGCTCCGGAAACCGCTAGGGTTGTTTTTGAAGACGGATCTGAAGAGGAAATACCGCTTAAAGACGTGCAGATCGGCGCCACATTAAGAGTCAAAGCGAATGAAAAGATTCCCGTTGATGGCGTGATAATTGATGGTGAAACATCGGTTGACGAATCGATGGTAACCGGCGAATCGATCCCTGTTGAAAAGGCTTCCGGCGATAAAGTCATCGGCGGCACGATAAACGGTAAACGCGGGTTTACAATGAAGGCGGAAAATGTCGGAAGCGACACACTCCTTTCGCAGATCGTCAGAATGGTCGGTGAGGCGCAGCGGTCTCAGGCCCCTATCCAGCGCCTCGCTGATATCGTTTCGGCATACTTTGTACCTGCGGTAATTCTGACCGCCGCTATCGCGTTTATAGTCTGGCTTATCTTTGGTTCGTTTGTATACGCGCTCGTCGCTGGCGTATCGGTATTAATAATTGCCTGCCCGTGCGCTTTAGGACTTCGCAACACCGATGTCAATAATGGTCGGAACGGGTCACGGGGCAAAGAATGGTGTTCTGATAAAACGGGCCGAAGCACTCGAGATCCTCGAGAAGGTCGATACTATAGTCGTTGACAAAACCGGGACACTAACTGAGGGAAAACCGAGGCTCCAGAAAATCGTTACAGCCTTAGATTCTCAGGCTCCGGAAAGCGGAGACACTATTTCAGAGGAAGAACTATTGAAATTAGTAGCATCACTTGAGAGGTCGAGCGAACATCCGTTGCGGAGGCTGTAGTTGAAGGTGCAAACGAACGAGGGATAAAACTTGAAAACGCCGAAGATTTTGAATCTTTTACCGGCAAGGGCATTTCGGGAACGGTTTCGGGGAAAAAAGTTATCTTCGGCAATCAGAAGATGCTCGACGAAATGGACATTCAAATTCCGATGTCACAGGAAAATGAAGTTGAAGGACTTCGGGGCGAAGGTCAAACGGTAATGTTTGCAGCAGTTGACGGAAAATTCGCCGGTCTGATCGGCGTTGCGGATTCGATCAAGCACAATGCAGAAGATGCGATCAGAAGACTTCATGATCAGAACATAGATGTAATTTTAATGACCGGCGACAACGCCAAAACCGCCGAAGCCGTGGCACGGCAATTAAATATAGACTCGGTTTTCGCCGACGTACTGCCCGAACAAAAAGCCGGGAAAGTAAAGGAACTGCAGGCACAGGGTAAGATCGTCGGAATGGCCGGAGACGGCGTGAATGACGCGCCGGCACTTGCTCAGGCGCAAGTCGGAATCGCAATGGGTACCGGAACAGATGTCGCAATGGAATCGGCGGATATCACATTACTGCGGGGCGATCTGCTCGGGATTTTAAAGGCAAGGAAATTGAGTGAAGCAACGATGAGCAATATTCGCCAGAATCTCTTTTTTGCATTTATTTACAACCTCGTCGGTGTGCCTATAGCAGCCGGGGTTCTGTTTCCGGTATTAGGTATTTTACTTTCGCCAATGATCGCAAGCGCGGCGATGACGTTCAGTTCTGTGTCGGTAATTCTGAACGCGCTCAGGCTCAGGAAGATAAACCTGTGATCTTATTTATGATCACTCTGACTTTCCCTGACAGCCGCAATCGCTTTTGCATTGGGAATTTTCTGAGAAAGATTTGGCTTTACGCAGGAACGCAAAGCCAATATAGCCAATAGCTGTAAATAGAATTATAATAACACTTAATGCTTGGAAGTTCATATTTTACTGCATGTTTTCAATGCCGTTCTTTCTGAGGAGATCGTTGATAAGCTCACGCCATTCTTCCTTTTCAGGAATTCCCGGCTTTCGTTTTCCGAAGAACAGTGCGATGTCTTTATTGTGCCTGTTGAATAATTCCAGACTTGTTACGATACCGTCTTCTGTCGGTTTTCTGACAACATACGCCGAACCGACTTCGTCTTGATTTATGTGAAGATTGAACTTCTCATCCATCACATTAAACCAGCCGCGTGCTTCCAAGACGTTTTCTACCTCACCTGTGTGAATCTGTATAATGCCGTCGTTTCCGACAAAAACCATGATCGGTATCTTCCGGTCGCGGGCTTCTTCAAGAACCCACTTGAAGCTGTCTGCCGGGACTTCACGGGAGTATTTCTCTTCAGCTAAACGCAGCGCCTGTCTTCTTCCTACTTTGAATTTGCCCATCATCGGGAAAAAATCATGTGTGTCCTTCATTTCAGACCATGCGTTTCGAAAGCCTTCAACATCGATCACCGAATCAGGCTGATCCGCCGGCTTTTCAGGTTTCGGTGTAACTTCAAGCGTAGTCGGCTGTTCTTCGGCTCTGAATTTTTCAACTAATTCTTCATACGCATTAAGATCGCTTTTTTCAGTGAGATAAATTTTGTGAACCGCCGACCCGTCCTGATCAAAGATCTGAATGCTTCTCATAGTTCCGCGCGGATTTTCAACCTTTGCCGCAAATCCAAAATGCCAGCATTTTGAAAAGATCCGCAGATCGATATCGGGGTTTACAAATAAAGCCATTCCGTGCGGCAATTCCGTTTGAGCGTTTTCGTAAACACCTTTTCGTTCGTGGACGATCTCGTCATTGCGCGTTAACGCCATAACGTATCCCAACTTGTGCAGCTCCTGCATTATTTCCTTGAATTCGGGTTTTAATCTGACAACACTTTCACCAACCCCGGTTGCAAGCAATTGCCCTTCGCTAACTCCAAGTTCCGAAGCTGCGTCACGGATCCGGACCTTCGGGTTTTCGATCATAAATTGTATGTATCGCTCTTTTAGATCATCTACGATCTCTGTTGCTGTTTGCATATTTTCCTACCTCTGATTTTCAATTTATGCGCTCACAGAAAGCGCCACTTCGTTTTCAAGATCTCTTCCGACCGGTACGATCAGCGGAACATTGTCAATTCTCGCATGATCCGTTACATAGACTTCAATTCCAAAACTTTCTTTGATGGTCTCCGGCGTTAAAATTTCTTTCGGTTCACCGAAGGCAAACCGTTTGCCGTCCCTCAAAACCAGTATCCGGTCTGCATACTGAGCCGCCAGGTTCAGATCGTGCAAAACCGTTATGACGACAGTGTCCGCCCTTGCGAACTTTCTTGCCGTTTGCAGAGTCAGGTGCTGGTGTGCGAGATCCAGACTCGAAGTCGGCTCATCAAGCAGCAAATAACGCGACCCGCACAGCGGTTTCTCCCAGATCTGTGCTAAGACGCGGGCGAGTTGAACACGCTGGCGTTCACCGCCAGATAGCGTCGGGTACGAACGCTCAGCCAGTACAGCGGCCTCAACCATTTTCAGTGCATCAGCGACGATCTTATGATCGCGACGGGATTCGGAAAATACAACGTGCGGCGTTCTGCCTAAAAGTGTAACTTCTCGGACGCGAAATGGAAAATTCAGCGAAAAACTCTGCGGAAGGACACCGCGGATCTTTGATAGTTCATCGATCTTCCAGCTGTCGATACCTTTCCCGTCGAACGAGATCTCACCCTCTGATGATCTGATTTCACCGCAAAGAGTTTTCAGCATTGTCGACTTCCCCGCTCCGTTTGCACCAAGCACCGCGATGACTTCTCCCGAACGGGCTTCAAATGAAACGTTTCGGAGAAGATGCTTTCCTCCCCGAACTACCGACAGACCATCTACTTTAAGACTCATTTCGTTTCCTCAGAAGCAGCCATAGAAAAAACGGCGAACCGATCGCTGCTGTGATCACACCAATCGGCATTTCCGCCGGTGCAACGAGCGTCCTTGAGATCCAGTCTGCGCCGATGAGCAGCCCTGCTCCGAGCAAAACAGAAGCAGGCAGCAGATTTCGGTGGTCGGCGCCGATCGTCAGGCGCAAAAGATGGGGAACGACCAATCCGACAAAGCCGATAATTCCCGTCAGCGAAACGCTCGCACCGACTGTTAATGCAACAATAAAAACTATCCTGCGCTTCAGTTTATCAACGTCAATTCCGAGATGGTTCGCTTCGGCGTCTCCCAGAAGAAGTGCGTTCATCTTCCTCGAAAGATCCTTTAACAATAAAAGCGGAAGCACGATCAGCGGCGTGATTACTGCGAGACTTTTCCACGTGGCGCCGCCGAGACTTCCGAGCAGCCAAAACGTGATATTCCTAAGCTGCGCGTCATCGGCGAGATATGTAAGTAGGCCGATACCGGCGCCGGCCAATGCGTTTAAAGCTATGCCGGCAAGCAAAACAGTAGCGGTATCAACACTGCCGCGTCTTCTTCCAACCTTGTAGACGATCATGATCGTCGCGATCCCGCCGATAAAAGCCGCGACAGGCAATGCAAAAACCTTGTACTCGAAGAAAATACCGTAGGCGATTCGTTCGCCTAAAACTATCGAACCGACAGCAAACAGTGCAGCACCGCTTGATATCCCGAGCAGGTTCGGCTCTGCCAGCGGGTTACGAAATAAGCCTTGGAGAAGTGTTCCGGAAACTGCGAGACTGGCACCGACCAAGAGTCCAAGCAGGACTCGCGGAAGCCTTATCGCCCACAACACCGATTCCTGCCGGAGTTCATAACTGATGCCGATATCAATTCCAAGCTTTCCTGCAATAATGCTGACGATTTGCAGAGGCGAGACCGCCACTGCTCCGTCGCCGATGCCGACCAGCACGATCGCGCAAACAAACGCGAACAAACCGGCCAAAATAATATTTCTTTTCCCGAAAAATTCTCCGCGGAATGTCAAAAAGCGGATCGCCGGGAGCACTGGCCGCTTTGCATCCTCATCAATATTCCGGGTTTGTGTCAGCGCAGTTTCCCGCATAATTCGTTTACAGCTTTTCCGAGTCTCGGGCTGAATCCCAAAAGCATCAGATCATCCATTGTTATGATCTTTCCATTTTTACCAGCCGGTGTTTCGGAAATTCCCGGCATTTTCAGCAAGCCGGCCTTTCCGCCGATACTGTCGAGGCTTCGTTCCGGCATCAAAATAAAATCCGGCGAGGATGCAACGATCGTCTCGGCTGTCATTGGTTTATAACCATCAAATTCCGAAATAACATTTGTTCCGCCTGCAAGCTTTATCATTTCATCCCCGGCAGTTTTCGTACCCGCAACATTTACAACCGCTGCCCCGCGGGCATGAATAAAAAGCACCTTCGGCTTCGACTCAAGTGAATCGACGCATGCTTTTGCCCGTGAAAGGTCCGAGTCCAGTTCTTTGATCAGCGCTTCTCCCTTTTCCGCGCGGTCTAATACCCTGGCGATCTGGATGATCTGATTTCTCGCGCCTTCAACAGAGTTATCGTTAGGAACCTTTTCAAGTTTTACTCCTGCATTTTCTATCTGCTCGAGCGCCGCCGGTATTCCGGCAAGTGATGTAGTCAAAACCAGCGTCGGTTTCAGCGACAAAACACCTTCGGGTGAAAGTTGACGCTGATAGCCAACCTGAGGGAGCTTTGTGGCCTCTTCCGGATAAATACTTGAAGTATCGGTCCCGACGATCTCGCTTTCCGCACCTAGCGCATATACGGTCTCAGTTACCGAACCTCCGACCGTAACGATCTTTCTTTTAGATACTTCTGCAGCATTTTCGCTCTTGGCTGCACACGATGCAGAAAAGACTGCAAAAATTATTCCGGCCGCCAAAGCAACACTTGTAAAAGATCGCTTGCGGATGCGGGCAAAAATGTTTGACATATTCTTCTTGTGAATTCTCCTAAGCAACCGAACAAACGCGTCAGGCGTTAAGACCGTTCGCAAGTTTCGTGTCTCCAGACAAATGTCGCCGTGATCACAGACGTAAATTCGTCTTTCGGGTGTCTTTTCCTGTTCGTAGTCCCTTTCGGGCAATGAGTCTAGCGGCATATTCAATTTGAGTTCCGACAGAATGGTTAAGCTACTGCCCCCCTCGGAGGATCCAACTCGGCCGGCGGTTGTTTGATCAGCCGATGGTTTCGCTAAAGAGCACTTCATCCGTGTCAACGGATCCCTCTATTCTGCTATGGTATTCACTTGTGAAATCCTCACGGAGAATTCCGAGCATAGCGTCGCTCAAAGCTAAAAACTCACTTCGCGTAAAATCAAGGGTTATGTTTGCAGCCCTGAAATGTACCGCGTTGCAATGCTGACAAAACCAAACCTGCAGATGTGAACTCTTGTTATCCTTGTTTTCGTGCATAAATTTTCCGTTAAAGACGGCGCCGGAAACAGCCGCCGGCGCCGTCTTTCAAAAGTGCCGGTTCCGGAAGCTATTCAGATCGGCCGAAGTGAAAAGCTGAGAATCCCGCACTTAACTATTTATTGTGAAATTCGATCGTCGTTCCGATAACGAACGATCTCCCGCGTGCCGGCGCAAAGACAAACTGCTCGTTATAGTAACGGTCGAAGATATTCTTGATTCCCACGTTGAAACTCAGCCGGTAATTCTCACGGCGGAATGTATACCCGCCGCCGAGGTCGCTCACCGTGAATCCTGGCTCCGGTCCGCCGTTGCTTGCAAGAAATAGAACCGAAAGTCGGTCCTGCTTGTTCACGATTCGCGTTGACCAATCGGCATAGAATCGATTCGCTTCATCCTGCCATCGCAGGTTCAGAAAGGTCTTAAGCGGTGTGATCGTATTTAAAGGCTGATCTGTATCCAGATTGTCTCCCCGCAGGTACGTGATGTTCCCGTTGGGCGTTAAAAACCCGTTCCAGATCTTAAGCGGCATTTCAAACTCCGCCTCAACCCCCTGGATCCTTGCCCGCGCAATATTCTGTGTTTGAAATAAACCGCCCGAGGACGCAAGAAATGCATTCCCGTTGTCATCAAAAAGCTGGACAGACGACAAGAAGTTCTTATAGGTATTGTTGAAATATGATACAGAGCCGGCAAATTTCGCGGTAATGAACTTAATACCCGTATCGATATTAATTCCGCTTTCCGGTTCGAGGTTAGGATTTGCAACAAGAAATCCTCCTACCGATCCCGCCCCGGTAAAGAAACGTTCGAAAAGATTCGAAACGCGGTAAGATCGTCCGATCCTGCCTGTAAAACTTATGTTCTCAGTAGCCTTAAAGACAGCACCGAAGTCACCTGTCAGCGTCGTTTCATTTACATCAAGGCCGCTGTCAAACCCTGTAAGTCCGAGTCCGTCAATTTCGGCCGGTGTTAATTCCTGAGTAATAATTGCGGGAAGCGAGAATCCCGTTGTCGGTTCGGAGCGTGAATTGAATCTCTCAGCGCGGATGCCGCCTGTTAGTTTCAGCCGTTCGGTCGCCTGCAATTGATCCTGAGCAAAAAATGCTATGCTTCCAAATTGAGAATCAGGAACACTAGGTGAAAAGTCCTCGCTTCTGACAAGAACAGGCGGAAATACCATGTAGTTTCCGGTGAATATCTCAAGATACCGGGTGTCGCTGTTGTCATCCCTGAAGAGGCTGACTCCTGCGGTGAGAAAATTCTTTGTCCCCAGTATCCAGTTTGATTGAATATCAAAGCCTGTTGACTTTGTATCTGTTATCGTCTCGCTGAACTGATATTCGCCCGGGAAAAATGGAGGCGCTGCGGGGACATCCAGAATATTGGAAAAGTTACGCTCTTGCTTTTGGTAATACGCACTCGCTGAGACGTTCGCCAAATACTTGTTGATATTTCGGATCTCATAGCGACCTGAGAATTTATCGCGGTCTGAATACGGAAAATATCCGTTAAACACCCCGACAAGCGTCGGTGACCCAATATTGCCTGCACGTCTCCGTTCAAAGTTCAGTTTCAGATCATTATTGTCGCTGAAGAAATATCTCGTTGTGATTTGAGTATTGCTGCCGTGTGACTGGGAATTCAATACTTCTCCGTCAGCATTAACGCCGTCGATCTGATTTCCGCTGGGGTCGCCCGAAAAATAGTTACCGTAGCGTTCAAGCGATTGTGCTATTCGAAACGAGAAGAACCTGCTCGAACCGTCCAATGCAAGACTTCCCCGCCTGCCGGTCTCATTTGAACTCGCGTATCCGTTAAAAACTGCGCCAAAGCGAAACCCGTCTTCCCTTTTTCTGGATGCATCTTTTGTGATTATATTGACGGTGCCGGCAAGCGCGTCTGTACCATAAAGCACCGAACCGCTGCCTCGAACAACTTCAAGAGTTTCGATCTGTTCGGTTTCGACCAACCCGGGTTCGATCCCGGATTGACTCGTGGAACTTCTTGCATTATTAAGCCTTTCTCCGTCAACGAGTACCAACACCCGATTGCTGTCCAAGCCGCGGATTCTCGGTCTGACCTGAAAGGCCCCTTCGTTTACCGTCGAAGCGCCGGGAAGAGAACGAAAAATGTCTCCGATCGTGTTGACGTTCTTCTGTTCAACCTCTTCTCGGTCAATCACTGAAACCGGAACCGCCGTATCCGTCGTGGCGATTTGGGTTCGGGTTGCGGTTACCGTCACCTTTTCATTAATATTCCCAACTGAAAGCCTTACCTTCAGGTCTGTTGAGTTCCCGGGAATCGAAATTTCCAGCGATGAAAATGAAAACCCCTTAGCATCAACCTTGACAACATAGGCACCGTTACTAAGGCTCGTAAAAGTGAAAGAACCCGAACTACTTGTTTGTGTCTTTATTTCGTGACCGGTCTGCTTGTTACGCAGTGTCACATCCGCACCGGCGATCGATGCGCCGTTTACATCGCTGACTTCACCGTTTACCTCACCGGATTGCCCTAAAACTGACAATGAAAGCGCTGCGGTGAAAAATACTATTCCGAATACCCGAAAATGTCTGAACATATTAAACCTCGATTTATGATCGCTCAATCGTATTTTTATAATTTCGATACTGATTTGTGCTGCCAACCCGTTTTGGTAGGATAGAATTTGCGGAATCCGTCTACCTGTTTTGCACTGGAATGGAGAGGGTTGGCAACACAAAACCTGATTCAAAGCAGAGCTTCAACACCGGATTGATTTCTGTAGAAGCAATCCCAACTGGCGCTGACAAACTCTGAGAACTCACTGCTTTCAAAAGTCAGAACAACCTCTCCCGCTTTTACGTGGTACGAGTCGCACCCCGTGCAAAACCAGACGCTTACATTTTCGTTCACGTTTAATTGCTTGTCTCCGGGATTCTTTATTGTCATGACTTCCTAGCTAGTACTGAAATTGAAAATCGTTTTCATTAAGGCGATAATACGCAGGTAGAAAAAGGATGTCAAGACCGAATTGAATTAATCCTGAGATCGAAGAAGTTAAACCGGAAAATTGGGCAATTTATGATTGAGTAAGGATCTGAGCGGCAAGCAGCGGAAGAGTTAACTCATGATGGCCGGTGATGGCAAATCCCTTCCCCGCTCCATTCGCCGTCGGTCTTTTGACGACATTTGTGTTTGGCCGATAATGCTGGATAAAATCGAAATTCGCAGTAGTGATGTTTCTGATCTCATACCCGAGGTTTCTGTTAACAGTGATCGCTTTCAGAAATATCTCCGGAAGGGTAACGGCCGAACCGTAGTTTATATACACCCCGCCGCCGTTCATCTTCCTTACGGTGGTACAAAAGAGTTTAAAATCTTTGTGCGAAGTTTCGCCCAGGTCCGCACCATTTGCCGAAGAGTGAAAATGTCCGATATCTGCTCCGATGGTTAAATGCGCCGTCACCGGAATTTGAAGATCGTATGACTTACAGAGAATTGAGTAGTCGCGGTACTTTGGGTTAATAGCCGTGATCTCCGCGCACATAGCTTCACCGAGTCCGGTCCCATTTTCTCTTCCTGATGCGGCCGCACGGTTTAACAGTTCACCGGTTTCTCTCGCTGCCCCAAAATCCCCTTCACCGAGTGACGCATCGACGTCCTCACTCGTAAATCCTACCATCGCGATCTCTGTATCGTGTACAAGAACCGATCCATTGACAGCGATCGCCGTTACAAACCCGCGGTCCATCAGATCATTAAAAATCGGTGACAGTCCGGTCTTTACTACGTGACCGCCGATTCCCCAGATTACAGGATGTTTACTGTCCCGAGCGTTGCGGATCCTGAAGGCCAGTTCGCGCATGGACCGGACGGCGAGAATATTGGGCAGTTTATTAAGAAACCCGTTCAGAGTGTCATTTTCATCGATCGCCCTTGAGAATTCCGATATCGCAACTTTACTGGGGCGCGAATCCAACTCGTAGGTCTTTATTTCGTCAAACTCAGTTGGCTCAAGATCTTTATAAATCGACATATTCTTTAAGTTTCTAATGTAAACGGACTAAAATTTGTGTCTTCATCGTAAAAGTCTTCATTTTCAGCATTCTTAAGTGCGCCGACGATCTTATAAGTAAATGGCGTCGCAAGGACTTCCCAAAGTACTTTGAGAAAATAGTTGCCGATCATAACGCTAATGATTTGACCGTTTGACCAAATACCGTAAAATGCGATCGGGTAAAAGACGACCGAATCAACCGCTTCACCTGCGAAAGTCGATCCGATCGTCCTCGACCAAAGCCACTTCCCTTTTGTCAGAATCTTCATTTTTGCCAGGACAAATGAGTTTGAAAATTCTCCGAGCCAAAATGCGAGCATCGAGGCCAATACGATGCGCGGGGTTTGACCGAAGATCATTTCGATCGCCGACTGCCGTGCCGGATCCATCGTCGATGCCGACGGAAGATTAGTTACGACAACGGACATAAAAGAGGCAAAAATCATTGCGCCGAATCCTGCCCAGATTACTTTTCGTGACCTCGCATAGCCATAAACTTCAGTGAGTATGTCACCAAATAGATATGCGATCGGAAAGAATAAAATTCCGGTACCGTAAATAAATTCGCCGTAACCCGGCAAATTAAACGATGAAACTTTGTGCACGCCGATCAGATTCGAACAAAGAATAACGGTCACGAATGCCGCCATGATCAAATCGTAAAACCGGAATTTTTTATTGCGCTCTGTCATCTATTTCCCGATATCGGTTCTGTACTGCATTCCATCCCAACTTATAAGATTTACCGCCTTATATGCCCGATGCAGCGCGTTGGACAGGTTGCCCGCAGTTGCCGTCACGGCCAGCACACGTCCCCCGGAGGTTTTGAACTCGCCCCCCGCGTCTTTTGCCGTGCCGGCATGAAAGACTACAACATTCTCTTGTTTAGCAGCCTGTTCGAGGCCGTTTATCGTATCACCTTTTTTCGGACTTTGAGGGTAATTCCTGGCCGCCATGATAACGCACGCAGAACTGCCTCTTATCCAGGAAATTGGCGCTGAAGCAAGGTTCTGATTTTCGATCGCCTCACAAATTTCAACAAAATCCGTTTCAAGGTTTACAAGGATCGCCTGCGTTTCCGGATCGCCGAAGCGAACATTATATTCGAGCACCTTTATCCCCGACTCCGTTATCATCAGCCCTAAAAACAAGATTCCCTTAAACGGAAAACCATCATCACGGGCTCCTTTTAATGTAGGTTCTATGATCTCTTCGATAATTGTTTTCGTCTGGGCGGAGGTTAACAATGCCGGATCTGTGATCGTTCCCATGCCACCTGTGTTTGCGCCGGTGTCTCCCTCACCGATACGTTTATGATCCCGCGTCGGCGGCATCAGAGCATAGCTTTTGCCGTCGGCAAACATCAAAACCGAAACTTCACGGCCGGTCAGACACTCTTCGATTACGATCGTGCCTGCAGCCTCAGGATCGATTAGTTCGCCTGATACCATCGAATCGATAGCGGCAAGCGCCTCTTCCCGGTTTTCAGCGACGACGACGCCTTTTCCGGCTGCGAGTCCGTCGGCCTTTATCACGACAGGCGCCATTTCATCGCCAAACCGTCCGCTGTTTAAGATCGCAGCCGCTTCCTCTGCAGACCGGGCAATTTTGTATGCGGAGGTTGGGATTCCGTGACGCAGCATGAAGTCTTTCGCAAACGCTTTGCTCGACTCAAGCCGTGCGGCATCTTTCGACGCTCCGATGATGCGCAGTCCGTACTTTTCAAATTCGTCAACGATTCCCAGGGCTAATGAAGTCTCTCCTCCTACAAATGTAAGATCGATCGCGTTCTCTTTTGCAAACTTTACAAGCCCGCTGATATCCGTCGGTGAAATATCAACGCATTCCGCGATCTGAGAAATGCCCGCATTTCCGTTTGCACAGTAAATCGCTGCGTCTTTCCTGCTGTTTTTTATCGACCAGATTATCGCGTGTTCCCTTCCGCCGGAACCAACTACGAGGATTTTCATAATATTCTCGGTTTTCTTTGTAATTGCTGCCTGTTTTCAAATACTTGACTCAAAAAACCCATGGGTATAAGTTTTTAAAAAAAATCAAAGTATTTAGTCTTCTATAATTATTTAAATTCATTCGAGTTAAGAATTGGAAGATAAGATTACTATACTTTTACTCTCGCCGTTTCCAAAATGACCAAGTTATGTCTGATTTTGATAACAAACCTTCCGAAGGCTCCGAACTTTCTGGATCCCCTGCGGAAGATTTTAAGGATATTGAAATTTTGTGTATCGATTGTGACCGCGAATTCAGCTGGAGTTGTGGTGAGCAGCGATTCTTTATGGAAAAAGGTTTAAAGAATCCGCCAAAAAGATGTAAACCGTGCAAAACCGCGAAAAACGAAAGGATACGCGCGATAAAGAACGCGAAGAACGGAGGTAAGTGCCAAAAGATCGAAGTCGCAGTCAGCTGCGCAACATGCAGTACAAACACAACCGTTCCATTTTATCCCTCCCAGGGGCGTCCGGTATATTGCAGGTCCTGCTATATCGAACAAAATCCGGGGCTTCTCGATCAGTCCGAAAACTAAATTCTCCCGAAGTAATTAACCGCCGACATGAACATTCGGTCTGCGTTCCGGATCCGGTTCAGCTTGCCGAAGGATCTCGCGCGTTACCGGTGCGGTATCGCCCTCTCCGAAAAGCAAGTACCTAATCAAATACATAAATGGATTTCCTTCGCTCCAGCCAAAATATATGTGCGGTATCTTGCCTGTTTGATCCCGAAGGTGGAGCATAAGTCCGGCAATCGCGTTTGGAACCGCCGGCGCCTCGGTTCGAAGAATCTTGTATCTGCCGATAACAGCACCTCGAATTTTCAACTTTCCGCGAAATTCCGATGCGTCTCCCAGATCGATCTCATAGAACACGATCGGATCGTCGGCGGGAACATGATTGTCAAGCCGTTTTTCCTTTTCTTTAAATCTGTATTCCTCAATCGAGCCGGATTCCCGCCGGTTGGCGACGATCCTAATTGCACCTTTTGACATATTCTTGACGATCCGTTCTGCCACTTCGTCAAGTTCGATACCGTCAATCCTCACTTCGGTCGAACGTGCGGCTCGTGAAATGAACGAAGTCAGAACGATCGCAAAAACAAACAGAAGCGCGATCTGCAATCCTTCCGGCTGAAGGATGATATTCACAATTGTGGTGTAAACGAAAACGATGGTTATCAGGAGAAATGCAGTCCATTTTTTCTCTTTACGCTTCCAGGCGGATATCGTAACCGCAACTGCGGCCGAGGCCATTAGCGTCAGGACGCCGGTCGCATAGGCTCCGCCCTGTGGATCAACTTCCGCCCTGAAAAGAATGGTTACCAGAAAAGAAATGCCTGTAAAGACAAGTACCAATGGCCGTGTAGCACGCGCCCAGAATGGCGCCATACCATATCTTGGAAGATAACGCGGAACAATATTCAGCAATCCTGCCATCGCGGAAGCACCGGCAAACCAAAGTATCGTAATCGTGCTAAGGTCGTATAACGTGCCGAATATCTCGCCTAACCCCGAATGTGCGAGATATGACAATGCGCGTCCATTGGCTTCGCCGCCTTCCAAAAATTTATCGGAAGGGATCAGCATCGACGTTACAAGACTGCTGCCGACCAGCATTACACTCATGATCAGCGATGCGCCGGTAAGCAATTTTTTGCCGTTCCGGATACGCCCTGCAATAAATTCTCCGGCTTTCGGGGTCAATGCCGATTCATCGATCTTAGATACATGAATCGATTCTTCGTCTTCTTCCGATAGTTTTTCCCCGCCCTTGATCAGCGGCATAACCACGACGCCGGTTTCAAAGCCGGATAAGCCAAGAGCCAGTTTCGGAAAAACGATCAATGCCGCAAGAATTAGGCCGATCGCATTTCCATTGACGCTTGGGTTGGTCCAAACCAGCCGGTTCCAGTTTGATAACGCTTCCGGATGAACAACAAAGATCTCATAAAGACCGTAGCAAATAACGACGATGTTTAACGTCAGATAAACCGCAACGATAATAACTGCGATTCCGATCGCTTCCTTAAATCCCTTCAGGAAAACCGCTCCAAGAAATCCGATCAGGATAAGAGTTATAATTATCCTGTGATTAAGGAATTGCAGGTTTCCCTCAACAAACGGATTCTCGATTATATGTGCGGTCGCGTCTGCCGCAGAAAGCGTGATCGTGATGATAAAACTTGTCGCAACGAATCCGAGAAGCGCCAAAACGAAGAGTTTCCCTTTCCAGCGATCCAGCAGACTTTCGAGCATTGAGATCGAGCCGTCACCATGCGGGCTTTCTTCGGCTACCCGGCGGTACATCGGCAAAGCTCCAAAAAGAGTCAGCAATACCAGTACCAGCGTCGCAAATGGTGATAATGCGCCGGCAGCAACAAAGGCGATTCCCGGCTGATAGCCAAGTGTTGAAAAATAATCGACGCCCGTTAAACACATTACCTTCCACCAGGGATGTTCATGTTCGGGTGTCCGCTCATTGGGATCGGATGTTGCGGGATCCTTTACGCCTTTAAGTAGCCAACTTTTTAGCCCGCTGGTTTTGGTCTCCATAATTCAAAACAAGTGCCATCATTGAATCGATAACCCCGATCGTATGAAGGCTCAATGCAGTAATCTGGCTCAAAACCGAATAATACGCTTATTATTTATAACGTCAAGAAGCAGGCAAGTTTGGGGTAGGATTGAACCGACAATTCGATTTAAAATGAAGAGGGCGACGTCTCCCACACCGTCGCCCCTATGGCCACAAGTCCTCACCCCTCGTGACCAAGTGTTCACCGGGGAGGTGAACAACTTTGATTATCCACAATTAGTAGAAAAATGCAAACGACTCTTCTCCCGTAAAAATTCCCGTGCAAACGAGGAAATTTCCGCTAGAAATCATCGGTTTCCCTACTCGTCAGGAGATGAAAATCCCTGTATGTTTGCTCTATCGACACTCTTCAGATCGGAAAACCCGACCACTAAAAGAAGAACGACCAAACTGACCGTCGCCAATACATACAACAATGCAATCTGTTCAAGGTAAATCAAAACCCCAATTACAATTGCCACGGCCGTTAGCCATAATAATGCCGTCATGCGCCGGCTAAATCTTGTTTGCTTATTTTCCATACGTTCCTTTACCTGACTCCTCGTAAAAACAAACAATATAGACCAAATCGCCCCGAATTCCTAATTAAGCAAATGAAAAGTCTCAATCAATAATTCTCAGCGGCGGATCCTTGACAATGCTCTCTGCCGCCTCCTGTTGAATAACCGGAGGATATTTGCTTCCGCGGCCGCCTTTGCCCGGGACGTCTATAATGTCAAAAGGTTGTAAAACCGGATCTTCACTGCTCCCTGAAGCGATTTCCGCCAAATCTATTCTGATCACCTCAGTTCCATTTCCGTTCCGGCGAAAAAGCGTGATATTTCTCTCCTCAGCGCCTTTTGCCAGGCCGCCGGAGGAATCGATTGCACGCGTTACAGTCAGATCAGACCGGAGAGAGAGCCTACTCGGATTCTCAACGGCTCCCATCACATAAACAGATTCTGCCTCGAGTACCGTTATGATATCGCCATACAGTATTCTTGGATTCGATTCGCTGCTCCCCTTTAAGATGTCAGATATTTTGATGGTGAGAATTTGTGAACGTGGTGAATCGCTTATTTTGACAAATTCGTCCGGCGATGAATCCGGCAACCCGTTTTCTGCCGTACGGTCGATAGACTTACCTTCGAATCTTCCCGCACAACTGGCGTCGACGCTTCTCAGAATTCTAATATCGCCGCTCGCTTTTTCAGTTATCCCGCCCGCGATTACAATCAATTCGTTTAGAAATACTTCGCGCTTTATCTTAAATCTTTGCGGAGAATTTACCGCGCCGAACAATCGGGTAATCGGCCGATTTGACCGATCCAAAATCCTGACTACGATTCTCGGGTTGTTTAGAAAACTCTTATACTCAGCAGAGATTTTCTGCGCTATGTTCTCTTCACTTTCACACAAAGCATAGATCGGTTCTTTTGTAAAACTCAGACCTCCCAGAAATCCTTCAGGTGAAACATTCCCCCGCCAGTCGAATTCGGTGCTCCCCAAAACATCGACTTCGATCAGATCCCCTGAATGGATAAGCGAATCGGGGTCAGGTACATCCCGGGATTCCGGTAATTTTATTGGGGGATTTTCGGTACGCGATTCATCGTTCTGTGCACGAATTTCCGCAGAAACGAGAGTTCCACTCAGTAACGCAGTAAAGAGAAAGAACTTTATTCCCCTGAGCATAGTATCTTTGTATGTAAAACGATTGATGAATGAAAATCAATAAATGCTATGATGTGGATCTCATTTTGACTTGATCTGTTCGAAATTCCTCGTATCAACTACCTTGGCCGTTCTGTTTTTATGATTTTTGTATCTTGAGTATTCCACGGTTCCGGGAACGGCAAAACCAGCGAAAACCCAATTGCAGTTGTCGCATAATAAATTATATCTGAAAATCAATTTCGAGAAGATCGACGTCGCTCTGTAGCCTTGTCTGATTCTTCGGCTTGAGCATCTGGGACATTTCTGAGTTATCATTATTCTTGTTACTTCCTCTAATTCAGGATTTACGAAGACTCCCCTGTTAATTCTAGTCTTCGGCAATTTTTCGCAAGCGGTCTATTTCGATCTTTATATTCTCCGCAAGTTCTGCAACGTCGCGGTTCTCCATATTCTCCCTTGCCAAGTAGAAAAGAGCATCCTTGTACTTGCCGATCGCAACACCGTGTTCTCCGTTTTCTGCCGCCTTTTCGGCTTCGGCAATACGAAAAGAAATTTCTGTTGATGCTATCGTTACCTTTACAAGATCCGCGGACTCCAATAATTCCGGCTCCCTCGGATAAAACTCCAATGCCGTATTAAGTACATTAAGAGCCTTCTTTGCATTTTCTACTTTCCCCGTAATTGTATCACAATCCTTTGCGGCTTGTGTATAGATGTCAGACTCAACCGAGGCCCAGGTCAAAACATGGTACCGATGCAATTCACGCACCCGTCTTCGCCCGCGTCTAACCGCCCCGAAACGCGGAGAATTAATATCGATCCGTTTTAATTCGCTTTCGGTAAAGTTCAGATACGATTCACACATCTCAAAAACCTCGAGATGGGCATCCGGCAGATTGCTTAGAGTCTGGGCCGCCTTCGACTTGATTTCGATCTTCTCAAGAACATCGGCGTTAACTCCGAGTGAGAACTTCTTCTTCGATGCCGCGCCGGCTGAAGTCGCGGTTCTTACGTTGCGGTCCAAACGGCGGGTAACTGCTAGGTATTTATGGTGTTCATTCTTTAATATCACTTCGCGCAAAAAAACGGTCGCCGCCAGTAAAAGTAACGCAACAAACCCGGCAGAGCCCCAAGGAATTTCATTACCGGGCTCCATAAATACCCAACTCAGGAAGAAAAACGATAAAAGCACGACACCGGCCGAGATCAGGTAATATTGTGGCGCGGGAAACCAGAACGGCGAGCGGCGATTAATTCCCGCCTTTGAATGCTTTCTTGTCTGGATCTTTTTTGATGTCATCGCCGGTGTTTAATGTGATCCCTGATGCTGGCGTCTATGATATCCGACTTTTGATCGCAGTCGAAAACTCATTCGCTGAAGAAGGCGGAACGGGCCGAACTTATTGCCTTTGGCGATAACAAACATTCAAGGACTCAACCGGCTCTTTTGGCAGGATGATCACCAGGAGTAGTTTTTGCCCGCTTCCATAATTTCCAGATTTGGTATTTGGAGATCTCCGAGTTCGACGCTGACTTGATCATAGTACGCAGGCTTTATGTTTATTACAAAAATTGGACATTCCTTGTGCTCGAATTTTGCAAGTTCATTTTTTAAACGCCCGGGGGTCAGGTGGTGAGAAATCTCCGCCAACTCATTCAGACCGTCAGGAAATGCACATTCTATCAGGAGTGCGTCAATACCCGGCACGCGATTAACAGTATCCCAAAATTCATCCATCTCTGAAGAATCGCCAGTGATCGCAAAGGTCGAATTTCCATCCGAAACTATAAACCCGACCGCGGGGACCTTGTGGTTAACCCCGAGTGCCTTGAACGTGAGGTGTTTTATATGGAATTTCTGCCCCGGCGTAAACGGCTGATAGCGCAGAACTACGCCGTTCTCGTTTCTAAGCTCCGAAAAATCCGGATATACATTCCAGTTAAAAATATCGCTGCGCAGAACGTCGATCACTTCCTGCGTTGCATACACTTCAACCGGCTTTACAATTGTTGCAAAAAGATCATCTATAAATAGGGGGAGTCCTGCAATATGATCTATATGAGCATGGGTTAAAACAATATCCCGAATATTTTCTCTTTGAATGGCGTTTGCCGACATCGCAAGACTGCCTGCATCGATCGAAACACAATCATCGACAATAAAACATGAAAGATGCTGCTTAGGTGAGACTGCGCCGTCTTCGATCGTACTTGGAAGAAGTTGAAATTTCATAGTAGATCTAAGAATCTATCTGGCGCAAGTCTGCGCCCGGCCGCCGTCAATTTCATATGTCGCACCCGTGATCCAGGCCGCTTTGTCGGATGCCAGATAACAAATGAGATCCGCAACTTCCCCGGGTGTTCCGGGACGTCCAAGCGGATGAGTGCTGTTTGAATGCTCAAGAAACGCTTCGTAATCAGCCTCATTCATCCCACCGCGCTTATGCAGGTTAGAGACAACAACTCCGGGATTTACTGCGTTTACCCTAATGTTCTTTGGCGCCAATTCCAAAGCCGCGCACCGCGTTAACTGGTCGACCCCGGCTTTGGATACACAATAAGCCAAAACATTGGGAAACGCACGGGTCCCCGCAACGCTCGAAACATTGACAATATTGCCTTGAGATTTGGTCAGAAATGGAACCGCCTTTTTCATCATATAAAACATTGAGCGGAGATTTATATCCATCATTTTGTCCCAGCTGTCCAACTCGGTATCAAATAAAGATCCCGTTGCGATAATCCCCGCGGAGTTTATCAGCGCATCAACACGGCCGTAATTATCCATCACGGAAGTGAAAAGCCGATCAACCTGACTGGTCTCCCGCAGATCCGTCAGTTGTTCCTTCAGTTTCCCGGGAAGCTCCACCGATTCATCGCGAAGTTCCTTGAGCGCTGACTGGTTCCGACCTATAGCAATTACTTTGGCACCCAATTCTGCAAATTTGAGGGCAGCGGCGTATCCAATCCCCGAACTTGCTCCGGTAACAATTACAACTTTATCCTGCATAAATTTTTAAACGCACTCTGCTAAACGTCATCATTCCCCGAAAATCTCGTCCGATTTAAAGGTGAGATTCAAAATTTTACTGGCTTGGTATGGTTTTTACAACCCGCAAAAAAAGACAGCCGCTGGACCGGCTGTCATCTAATACTTTGGAGTTAAATTAAATACTGCTTTTCTTTGAAGTTAATAATTCTTTCTACGCTCCGCCTGTTTGCGGCTGCTTCGAAAAAAGATTCTCGATAGCGAGTTTCGTTTCATGACGTTTTCTTTTCTGAAAGTCATTTACCCAATTTGAAACGTTTGAAACCGCCTTGCGCGCCGATTCCTTCCGCACCTTTGTTTCATTCTTAATAACCTTTTTGACGGCTTTAAGATCTTTCTTCTTAATTACTCTTATTTTTGCTTTATTAGTCATCTCTTCCTGTCCTGTTGTTATGAATTTATGTATGTATATAGATAATCGTTTTTGAGGTCCCGGATATTCCCGTTTCCTCCCAAAGATCTGCATTTTTAATGCCTATCCCGTTGACGAGCCGTAAAAGCCTTTTTGCATATTGCAAAACCCGGATCAAAAATTAGCGAATTGCTAAATTTTCTACGCATCGTACAGCGCGCTTGTTCCTTTGTTTTTTCAATGTCTTCCCAGATTTATTGAGTTCTAACATAGAACGCACACTATCAGGAGACTTGCATCCGACACGGCACAATTGTTGCAACGTTAAATGCCGTATGACATTTTCCGATGTAATAATCATCTACCTTGCCTGCGGCACACCTTACGGTGTCCACTTCTTTTTGAAAAATCGGAATAACCTTAACTTGTCTTGGTTGAAAGCTTTACTCGTTACATGCCTTTGGATTCCATTTGCACTTTTACAGTTGCATCCTTATGTTACGGATCGATTAACTTTGAATAAAAAGTCGGCCTCTGGTCCGCCGCACTTGCCTGGAGAGTCAACGCTCGATGTAATGAAAAAGGAATTCGAAAGGTTTCTTCCCGACAATTATTCAACCAGCGCAGTCTTTAATTTTCGCGACATCTTGGAATCATATTCCGGGTTAACCGCAGCCTTGACCGCCGCTTCGTTGCCGCAAACCGAATTGTCAACACCGGAGATCTTCTCAATCTCGGGTCACAGTAGCGCTGACGTCGGAGCGGTCTGCCTTTCACGGCGCAACCTTTCCCGCCTGATCTCACATCAAAAAAATTCGAAATTTGTATTTTTAGGTGAGATCAAGTCCATATTCGGCGCTACTGTCTACAGGTCTGAATTTGGCGAACACACACTTCAATTCTTTAAATTGATTGGCGACGCGGAGGCTTTTGAGCTGATTTCGGAATATCTGCACACACAATCACAACCCGCGGCAGAAGAGGAGAGCAGTACATGGAACCTCGAACAACAAAAACCATTGATCCTGAAAAAATCCACTCAGGATATGAAATCGCTGACAGCGACAGCAGGCTTACTGAAGAAAAACTAAATGTGCTCTTAGCCGCAAATGCTAAATTCAACCGCGATGCCTCGCTCTATCGATCGGAGAAAGAAAAAGCTGCTGCCCGTTTGATGAAAGACCCGATGTCCGCCGAATCAGCATTTTCAATATTCGGTCTCCTGCTTGGAATCTTCCCTCCGGCCGCCGTTTTTCTAAAAATGCTGATGGACATCGGAGTGATGAAGGGTGAATCGGTTTGGCTTATTGCGATCATGGTTTTAGTAAACGCTGTTGCTGCTACCGTCGGTTATTTCTCGGGAAAGCTCGTTGGAAAGATCGTCTCAAACCTCGAAAAATACCCATGGTCGGTAATGCTTTTGTTGATGCCGTTTGTCGGACTAGTATGGGGGATGGCAACCGGGGGAACTGCGGGTGTATTTATATTTATCCTCGGCGCATTCTTCGGTGCGGCGATCGGCGGTGCAGTTGGAGCTGCAGCACTCCCGGCATTTGTAGTTTTCCACCGGCTGTTAAAAAAGGGCGATAAAATCGAAGAGCGTATATTACTCCCGCTCGCATTCGGAGTTTCATTGGTTATTTCTGCTTTCATACTCGGTCTTTAAGGATCGTCTGATGCTAAAGAATTGTTACTAAGTAAGGAATAATTCAGGACATTGTCACATTGCTGTAACTTTTCTGTAACCTTGGTTAAGTTAGTCTTACACCAATGAGAAAATATCTGCTACTTTTTACGATCGTTGTTTCGGCGTCTATATGTGTTTATTCACAGGAACCAAATGAAGGCGATATCCAGTTTTGGAATGAAACAAAAGTTTATTTCAAGTCTGTTTCGAGGACCGACAGTAACGGGAAAAAGCAAAAATTTATTTCCCCGTTTGTCATGGGAACGCTCCGTGTCGGCCAAAACGTGAGACATTTTGTCGGTGAGCGGATCGGATTCGGATTTGATGTGCAGTTAAACAAGCATTTTAAGCTAACTCCGAGCTATTACTATATTGCCGATCAGGTCGTAAAAAACAGCAAAGCGTTCGAACACCGGCTGAGGATCGAGATCACCGGTGAAAAGAAATGGGATAAAATCTCGCTAAGCAATCGGAATCGGTTTGAGAGACGAATAAGACACGGACGTAATGATTCAACGAGGTATCGAAATAAAACAAAAGTCGCATTCCCGATAAAAAACAGCAACGGCGGCGAAATAATAACTCCGTTTATAGCAGACGAGCCGTTTTATGATTTTGCAAAAAAAGAATGGTCGAGAAACGAGTTATCGGCCGGAATCGGAAAAAAACTTTCAAAATCCGCATCGGCCGAATTTTTCTATATGCTTCAGAACAACACCGGAAACACATTAAAGCGCGTAAACATTTTCGGAGTTAATCTGAAATTCACCGTCGATTGATAACGGCCTTCTTTTGTTTTTGCAGAGGCACAGCAATTCGCTGTGTCTTTTTGTTTGCACAGCCGGCCGATAAGTTCGCGATCCCACATCGAACAATGTCAAATGTTTGATAGAATACCGTGATTCCTTTTCCTGACTGGGTCTGCCGATGCTCGTACTGCTACATCTTTTTCTTCTCTTTTTGCTCGTATTTCTCGGGTTCTATATATTCGTCGCCGATCCGAGAAGCCGTGCAAATCAGACCTTCGCTGCATTTATATCGTTTCTTGCGCTTTGGACGACAAAAGACCTGATCTTCTGGAACTTCACAGACGAGATCCTCATTTGGGACCACTGGGCTTCGGCAAGTTTTGTAATCGCTCTCTTAATGCAATGTGCACTTGTCGTCTTTGCCTGGGTTTTTCCCGAAAATGCAAGAACCCCAAAGAAAAAAGCCGCGATACTTTTTGCTCCGGGCTTGATATTGGTTCCGGCCGCCCTGTTCGGGCTCCTGTGGTATCGGGTCGGATTCGAAAACGGAAGATTCATATTTGACTCGGCACCGCTCGCATACGCATTTGTGATCTATGTTTATTTTGTTTTTGGTTACGGCGCTGCAGTATTGTTTCGGAAGTACCGTGAATACCGGGGAACGCAGAAAGGACAGCAGGTAGGCGCGATCCTTTGGGGACTTTTTATAACCGGCATACTTAAAACACTGGCAAATATAGTTTTGCCGTTTTTTGGGGTTTATGAGTATTTGCCTTACAGTACGATCCTTTCACTGCCGGGTGTGCTGATTTATGCCTATGCGATTTCCAATTTTAAGCTTTTTTCATTTCAAACCGCACTTGCTCAGTTCCGTTTGTTTCCGATCACTTACAAGATCGCGCTGAGCATTGCAACTGTGGCAATAATCAGTTTTGCCATATTTCAGATCCCGATCGTTTGGTGGGCCTTTAATGACGGTATGACGTTCGAAGCGTGGCGAAGGTATCTTGTATTCAGCCTTATCTCCGCACTGGTTCCAAACCTGCTTCTTGTTTTACTTATTGTCCGAACGATCTCGCGTCCTCTTCAAAGGATAACGCTTGCAGCGGTAAACGTAACCAAAGGTGATTATGGAGCGGAAGTTACGCTTCGAAAGACAAATGATGAGATCGGGCTGCTCTCCGAATCATTTAACGAAATGAGCCGAAAGATGGCTTTTGATATCGAGCAGATGCGGAGGCTCAACGATCAGCTCATCCGGAGCGAAAAACTCGCGGCAATGGGAACACTTTCTGCGGGTGTAGCCCATGAAGTAAATAATCCGCTTGCCTCGGTCTCATCGCTCATCCAAATGATGCAGAAGGATGAACGCGTCAGCGAACGATCAATTGAAAAACTAAAGCTGATCGAGACGCAAATATCTCGAATAAAACGTGTTACGGCAGACATGATGGATTTCGCGCGTGTCAGGCCGGCCGCAAAAGCTTCTGTTAACGTAAAAGATATTATCGAAGCGAGTTTGAGACTCGCAAATTTTGATAGACAATTTCAGCGGCTTAAGTTAAAGACCGAATTCTCTGAGCAGCTCCCGGCCGTAAACGCGGATTCCGGGCAGATCCAGCAAGTACTTCTAAACCTCTTTATAAATGCGAAGGATGCAATGCCGGACGGAGGAACCTTGCTTGTTCGCACTGCGACGGTCGGGAAATATGTGACCGTCGAGATCATCGACGAAGGCGATGGAATAGAGATCAGTGATTTGAAAAAGGTATTTGATCCTTTCTTTACAACGAAGTCCGCCGACAACGGGGTCGGACTCGGACTCGCCGTCTGTTACGGGATCATCACGGCTCATGACGGCAGAATCGATGTTTCAAATAACGCCGGAAAAGGGACGAAATTTGTGATCTCGCTGCCGCACAACGACAACCCGGATAAAGTTCACGAATTCGTACGCGATTCTTGACATCAATCTCAAATCATTGCACCTTAACAATACATTTCTTTTCAAAAATTCAATTCGAGGAAATCAATGAAAACATATATTTGTAGTTCTTTACTGCTGCTGCTGTTCGTGTTTTCCGCCGCCGGACAGGATATGCCGACGGCTTATGTCGGGGCACGAATAATCCCGATCATAGGAAACCCGATACCAAACGGTTATCTGCTTATCAGCAAGGGAAAGATCGTTGATGTCGGTGATGCCACCGGCCGAGTCTTTACCGCAGACACGATCATCGTCGATGTTAAAGGAAAAGTGATCATGCCGGGACTGGTCGATTCCCATAGTCACATCGGCGAGGGATCCGGAGCTGACAGTTCGGATCCGATTCAGCCTGAAGTCAGGATTCTCGATGCGCTCAATGTGAGAGCTGCCAGCATTCAGCGGGCCCAGGCGGGCGGGATCACCACGGCCAATATTATGCCCGGTTCGGGCCATCTTGACAGCGGTCAGACGCTTTATATCAAGCTTCGCGATGATGCCAATGTCATAGATGATCTCCTGATCTACGACAAAGACAACAAATATATGGGCGGAATAAAATTCGCCAACGGTACAAATCCGATACGAAGCAGCGGAAAATTTCCGGGTACCCGTGCAAAATCCGCGGCACTTGTTCGCGAACGATTTATAAAAGCGCAGGAATACCGGGAAAAGGTTAAAAGTGCAGGAAACGATAAATCAAAACTTCCACCGCGTGATCTTGCTATGGAGGCCCTGGTAGAGGTTCTCGACGGCAAACGCGTTGTTCATTTTCACACTCATCGTCACGACGATATTCTGACGGCGATACGGCTAAAGAAAGAGTTTGGTTTCCGGCTCGTTCTTCAGCACGTTTCCGAAGCGTGGAAAGTTGCGGACGAGATCGCAAAGGAAAAAATTCCGAGTTCGATAATTATGATCGATTCTCCCGGCGGAAAACTCGAAACAACCGATATTAAATGGGAAAATGCTTCAGCACTTGAAAAAGCGGGTGCTCTCGTCGGTTTTCATACCGATGACTATATTACAGACTCCCGCGTTTTTATCCGTTCAGCCGGTATCGGCGTAAGATCGGGTATGTCACGGGAAAAGGCTCTTTATGGCATGACGATGGCAAATGCGATCATGCTCGACCTTGCCGACAGGATCGGATCGCTTGAAAAAGGCAAGGATGCGGATTTTATCGTAATGTCGGGCGATCCTCTCAGTGTTTATTCAAAGGTGGAGAAAACATTCGTCGATGGAAAGCTGGTATTTGACCGAAGTGATCCGAAGGATCATTTGACGGCGGTCGGCGGTTACGGTGCCGGAAATGACCGGTATTTACACCTGGATTGTTTCGACGGAGATATCGGAGGTCATCAATAATGAAAAATTCTCAATTCAAAATAAGCACATTGTTTGTTGGAGCGTTTCTACTTTTTACGGCTTTCTTTCCGGTCCGTTCAGTTTCAGCACAGGTCGCGATTAAAGGCGAAACGATCTATTCGATGTCCGGTGCACCGATAAAAAACGGGGTCGTATTAACAAACAATGGAAAGATCACGGCCGTAGGACCGGCGTCGTCGATCGCGATCCCAAGCGGCTATAAGGTTGTAACGGCAAAAGTGGTAACTCCCGGCTTGATAGACGCACATACGGTTGTCGGACTGGCAGGTTATCTGAACCAGCCTCACGACCAGATGCAGATCGAAGGATCATCGCCTATTCAACCAGAACTTCGCGCGATCGATGCATACAATGCCCGCGAGGAACTGATCGGTTGGATCCGCAGTCTCGGAGTTACGACCATCCACACGGGCCACGCACCTGCGGCCCTTATCTCGGGACAAACGATGATCGCAAAGACCACGGGAAACACCGTCGACGATGCGACGCTCGTCCAAACCGCGATGATATCGGCAACGATCGGTGACCGCTCGATGGAAAGCGGCGGAAAATCACCGGGAACATCGGCCAAGCAGGCTGCAATGCTCAGGGAAATCCTGATCAAAGCGCAGAGTTACGGAACAAAGAAAGATTCGCCGCGTGATCTCAAACTCGAGATGCTCAAGAAAGTGATCGACCGCGAGATCCCGCTGCTTGTCACCGTCCACCGGGCGCGCGACATTATGACGGCCCTTCGGATCGCTAAAGAGTTTAATATCAAACTCGTTCTCGACGGGGTGTCCGAAGCCCAACTCGTTATGGACGAGATAAAAGCATCCGGTTTTCCGGTAATCGTCCATCCGACGATGTACCGCGCCGGTGGTGAAACTGAAAGTCTTTCAATGGAAAATGCGACGAAGCTCATGCAGGCCGGAGTTACCGTTGCGCTTCAAAGCGGATATGAGACTTATGTACCGAAGACCCGCGTGGTGCTTTTTGAGGCGGCTTTGACGCTTCCGAACGGTATGGGGTTTACCGAGGCACTGGCAGCTATAACAATAGACGCCGCAAAGATCCTCGGTCTCGAAAAGCGGATAGGAACTATCGAAGTAGGCAAGGATGCCGATATCGCTATGTACGACGGTGATCCGTTTGAATACACAACGCACTGCACCGGCACAATGATCAACGGGAAAATCGTCAGCGAGATAGTTCGTTAAACATGTTTATTTGCTTCGGGCCGAAAGTTATCTAACTTCGGCCTTTTTTTGATTGCAGCAAAATAAGGGGTTTTCGTCGTCTTAGAATCGTGACAGTCAATAAATCCCGGGGAGAAAATTAAACGAATGCGAATTTTTAGCTATTTTATTGTTTTTATCATGCTGACAGGTTCGGTTTGTTCTCAAACCACACGCGATTGGAAGATCTCTGATTATCTCCAGAATCTTCCTAAACAATATAAAACTTATGAGGGAGATATCCCCGAACCAACCGACGAATATACTTTTATTGACGTTAGGAACGGTTATGCCGCATATCTGATGTCGCCAAACGGAAATCCGGATGAATACTTTTTTGAAATGGCGATGTTCAAACCTAAGAAAGGTGAGCCGACATTGGTGGTTTCAAACTACAAGTACGATTTCGTCTGTTTTGATTACGACACATTCTTCCTTCAGAAACAGGGGAGTAAATGGGTTGATGTAAAATCAGACGTTCTGCCGGTTTTGACTGAAAAGATGTTCTTCGCGGATTCCGAAGCTTACGACTATTACGTAAAGCAAAAAGAAAAATTCGGAGATAAGGTCAGCGGTCTCGTTATGCATTTTTATCCGCCGCGCAGCGGAACCGTAATGAACGTAAATCTTGAGCTTTGTGATTACGTGGATGATTCCATAGTAGAATCAGACGCAAATAATTATCGTACTATCACCGATGCGCTAAAAACCATCTCGCTTTCATGGAACAAAGAAACCGGAAAGTTTGAAGTAATTCCGGAAGAGGATTAGCCGGCTGGGGCATCAGCGAAATGACGAGCAATCTCTCCGGTCGATTTCTTTTGCAAACTGGACAGAGAATTTCAGGTTTTCGAAAACCTTTCGGGAGTTAACGCTGTTTACCTGATCTTCGTTTTTGTGAAGATACTTTCGCCAATTGTCTCCCAGTCCTGAAAGTGTGATAGATGGAATTCCAACATCGCGAAACGACTTTGAATCGGAAGTCGCTCCCGCAAATCGCTTTACATCAAACGAAGCATTTCTGGCTTTTGAAACCGCTGCGGCGAGATCGACAAGCTTTTTGTCCGAAACACTTTCAAGTGCCCATGTATCCGAAAAGCCAAAGCTGTCAAAATTAACCATCGCACAGTATTTTGGCCGCTGATCCGGCGGAATATCCCCCGCCATCGCTTTCGAACCTACCAGGCCCTTTTCTTCCAAATCAAACGCAGCAAATTTATAAGTTTTTTGATTATCGCTTTGGCGTAGGTCGCGGTAAAGATTGGCGAGAATGACGATGCCGGTCCAGTTATCGATAGCGCCGCAGCCTGAACGTGTTTTGTCATAGTGGGCACCGAGTATAACCGTTTCGCTTGTCATTCCCGGCAAAACAACGGTTATGTTCTGACCTCCTTCAAATTTTTCGATGTGAATATCCCCCGCGGACGCACCCGAGCTGATAAACAGCTTCTTCACCTCTTCATTTCTGCGGGAATCGGTGCAGGTTACTGCCGTGATCTGTTTTTCGATCTCCTTTATGTCCGCTGCGGATCTTCTTTCACGAAAGAATTCCGCGCATCCCGAAAAATGCACAAGCAGTAAACATAAGAAGAAAAGCCTTATTCCCATTTGGTCTAAAAAAGTGCTCGTTCGCGAAACGCACCGCAGTCTTCGGCGTCGATCGCTTTTAGCAAACTAATTGAAAGAAGGTACGCCGAATAGACGCTGGCGTTATTTACATTTTTTACCTGATCGAGCGGGGTGTGGAGATAATGACGCCACGTGTCGTTTAGTCCGTGGATACCAAGTGCCGGGATGTTCTTAGCCTGAAATGAGGCGGAATCTGAACTTCCCTCTTTGACCGGTTTTGTTCTAAACGGGAAATCCATATTTTTGGCAGTTTTTTCGGCAAGATCGATCAGTTTTTGATCGGAGATGTCTCTCATTATCTGCGGATATGCCAGCCCAAAACTGTCAAAATTAACCATTGCGCAGTATCGTTCTCGATTGGACTTTGGAATAGCACCGGCCATCGCTTTCGAACCGACGAGACCGTTCTCCTCCTTTCCGAACGCTGCAAACTTTATCGTTTTTTCAGTTGTGATATTCCTGATAGTTTTATAGAGATTTGCGATCACCACAATACCCGACCAGTTATCGATCGCACCGCAACCGCGTCTTGTTTTGTCGTAATGTGCGCCGACGACTATTATCTCGTCAGTTTTACCGGATTTGGTAACTAAAAGGTTCTTAACATGACCAAAATCCTCGGTTTTGATATCGCCAATTGGCGCACCTTTTGAGCGAAACAAACTTTTAACTTTCTCGAATCTTTCGTTGTTATTGCACGGCGCCGCTGCGACATCTTCTTGGATCTCTTTCTCAGTCGAAACCTCTGTGTTTTGAGTTTTTTGAGCGACTGCGGAAGCACAGAGTACGGCCGAAAAGATCAATAAGCCAAGAGATCTTGATATTGCAGATCTGAAATTCATATTTAATGCTTTGTATCTCCGGAAATCAGTTTTACAGCGTGCGGCAAGATGTCTCTTATCACCTGAAAGCACTCTTCTGCGCCTTTCGGCGAACCTGGCAGATTTACTATCATCGTGTCATTTCGGATCCCGGAAACACCTCTTGAAAGCATTGCGAATCTGGTACTTTTCATCGTCTCATAACGCATTGCTTCCGAAATTCCCGGCGTCTCCTTATCGATCACAGCGCGTGTCGCCTCAGGCGTATTGTCACGGGGCGCGAAACCGGTTCCGCCCGTTGTCAGGATAAGATTTGCTTCCGTTTCGGTGAGCGAATAGAGCGTTTCGTAAAGATTTTCAAAATCATCACTGACAATTATTCGGTCGATGATCTCGCCCCCGGATTCCAAAACAAGTTTTGCCAATATATCACCTGAAAGATCGTTATCCTTGCTGCGGGTGTCGCTGACAGTCAAAATGATCGCCCTGATCTTACTTTCCATATCGGTAAAACTCCTTCAGCCAGCACCTGTCCATAACGACCAGCAATCCGGCATCGGCAGCCCGCTTTGCCGCCCGTTCATCGATCACACCTTCCTGTAACCAAACCGCTTTCGCCCCGATCTCAATGGCTTCGTCAACCGCGTCACCGGCGAATTCTGACCGCCTGAAAATATCGACAAGATCGACCGGCTCATTAACATACGAAAGCGCCGGAAAGGAGCTTTCGCCGAGCACTTCGGTTTCGTTCGGATTTACCGGGATGACGCGGTATCCCATGTCCTGCATAAAAGCCGCTACGCCGTTTGACGGACGTCTTGAATTTGAGGAAAGTCCGACCACCGCGATCGTTTTGCAATCGTTAAATATGCGTCTGAACGTCTCTTCACTATTGATCATAATCTATTCTACAACGGCCTCCAGCTTCTCAATGTCGCGCCGGCGTTTTCCGTAAATTACACTCGCCATAACGCCGATGACAACGAGAAGCATTCCGGCAAATGAAAACAATCCCGGGACCTCGTCGTAAACGATCCATCCGACCGAGATCGCATAGATCAACCCCGAATATACGATGATCGCCACACTCGCCGCTTTTTCCCGGGCAAAGGCATTTGTAAGAAAGATCTGCCCGAGAAGCGAGGCAATGCCGACGAGAAAAAGATAAACCCATTCGATTCCGGCAGGCGTTTTCCATACAAACAGCATAACCGGAATACTTGCCGCAACGCCAACTATCTGAAAATACATGATGATGACCAACGGATGTTCCGTATCCTTTAAGCGTCTGACAAGATTGTATGCAACGCCAGAACCAAACGCTGAAAGTATTCCGAGGATCAAATAGAATAAAGATACCTGTGGATCAAAGTTCTTTATCAGCAGTACACCGCCAAATGCCAGCGCATAGAAAAACCACTGCAGGATCTTTACTTCTTCGCGGAGAAAAAATATCGCGATAAACGCCGTAAATATCGGAGAAAGATACTGGATCGTAGTTGCCGAAGCAAGAGGAATATTGTGAAGTGTCAGAAAAAACAATGCCAGAGCGCCCGTACCCGCAACACCGCGCATGATCAGAAATGTTTTGTTGTTACCCTTCCAGGAAACATTCGCTTTCCGCAGCGCAAAACCGCAGAAAAATCCGGCGATTGCGCAGCGGAAAAACACGATCTCCATCACATGTATATTCGGGAGCTGTTTGACGAAAACGTTTGCCATAAAGAATGAAAACGTCGCCAAAAACATCTGCGTCACACCCGAACCATAATTATTTGAAGAATTGCTGCTCAAATCCAACTGACCTGCCAAAAGCGTAGTTTCCTAACTTCTCGAATTCTTATATGCATCAACAAACGGCTTCCATACGGGAACTCTTTCTTCCCCGGAACTTCTCATCTTCGCAACGTATGGCCGCCAATCTTTCCCAAGCCGCAAACAATTTGGAAACAAAAAAATAACTGTCAGAATACTATATTGATGCTTGTGCTTCCATCTTGACGGTTTTATTTTCCGGCCGCTTCTTAAAGCTGCTTTAAAGCGACGTGTTTGCCCGCTTTAAAGCAGACATGAACTCTGGAAACACTGCTTTAAACTTAATATCAATTGCTTTAAACACAGCTAACGCCTGCTTTAAAAGTCCGGAAGAAATTCGTAACACCGCCTATTTATTGATGTTTAAAGCATATGTGCGGTGCTTTAAAGCGCCTGCTTAAGTGTTTTAAAGCTGCTTTAAAGCAGCTTTAAACTCGCTTTTGGTTCTTAAACTATCCGGGAAATTCACAGCCGAACCGACTTGATCTCCTGCTTTTTTGTTAAGATGGAAAACTGTTCTGTTATAGCGAGACAGATCGGATAGAGTTCACAATTCCAAAAGCATCGAGCTATAAGTTTTGCGCTCAACTTTTTCAGATAAGCGGTCGGATCAGACAAAGATATGTTTAAGAAAATACTGATACTTTCAGCTTCGGTCGGAGCCGGACACGTTTCTGCGGCAAACGCGATAGAAAAAGAAATTCTGAATCAGAAAGCTGCCGAAGAAGTTAAAAATATTGACGTGCTCGAATATACAAATCCGCTTTTCAGACGCCTTTACGGCAAGGCATACATCGAAATGGTCAATTCGATGCCTGAGGTTTTAGGCTGGATCTATGAATCGCTCGATAAGCCCTGGCAGAACGAAAAACGGCGGCTGGCGCTCGACCGTCTGAACACTCAGCCTTTTATCCGGCTTATCAAAAAAGAAAAGCCCGATATCGCGATCTGCACCCACTTTCTTCCGGCCGAGATCATTTCCTGGCTCCGCGCAAAAGGAAAGATCGAAACAAAACAGGCGATCGTCGTGACGGATTTTGACGCTCACGCGATGTGGCTTTGTCATAATTATGAGCATTATTTTGTGGCGCTCGATGAAACAAAAGTTCATCTTTCAAAGATCGGAATTCCGGCCGAGAAAATTACGGTTACCGGTATTCCGATCGACCCTGCTTTCTCAGAGAAAAAAGATAAATCGGAAATGCGCGCAAAACACGGGTTGGAAAAGGATAAGTTGACGATCCTCGTATCCGCCGGCGGATTTGGTGTCGGAAATATCGAACTCCTTCTCGAGACTCTCAGCGAGATCGAAACTCCGTCTCAGATCATTGCGATCTGCGGACGCAACGAGAAACTCAAAGCAAAGATCGATAAGATCGCGAAAAAAATACTCAATAATGACCTCGTCAAATTTCTTCCGATCGGATATACAAAACAGATGGACGAACTGATGTCTGCATCGGACCTGATCGTCGGCAAACCCGGCGGTTTAACAACCTCCGAAGCACTCGCCAAAGGTCTCATCTTTGTAATCGTAAACCCGATACCAGGACAGGAAGAGAGAAATTCCGATCACCTCCTCGAAAAAGGTTGCGCCATAAAATGCAATACACTTCCGACACTAGGATATAAGATCGATCAATTGGCGCGGGACAGGAGGCGGCTTCGAAATATGGAGCGAAATATAAGGAAACTCGCACAGCCAAACAGCGCCGCCCAACTGGTAAAGGTATTAAAAGAGATGTGTTAACTTAACAGCCCTGATTGTTCTTAATTCACTGACAAAAACTAAGCCCACCCAAATTGTTGAACACTGTTGATCAATGGTGCTATACTTTTTTTGTGAGACAACTGGTCTCATCCGCTTCCCACGAAATCGGCATCCGTTTGAAAAATTGAATTTCCGATGTTTGCATCTTCCGAAAATTCTTCCGGAAACCGATTCACGGGCAAATGACATTATATTCCTTTCAGGAAACCTGAATCTGCCACAGGAGTTTACAATGAACGAGAGTTTCCTTCCCACGGAATTCTTTCCGAAAGCCAGAGTCGATGGACTTCTAACACAGGACGTTAAAGGCGAAACGCTGGTTTACGATACAAGATCAAACCGCGCCTTTTGTCTGAATTCACCGGCTTCCGCCGTTTGGTCACTTTGCGACGGTCAAAACGACCTTCGGTCTTTCACCGAAACCCTGAAGAGTGAGAAAAAAATCGATTCCAACACAGAAGTCATTTCTCTGGCTATTCACGAACTCGCTTCAAACGGTTTACTAACCGAAACGCCTGAAATTTCAGAGTTTACCGGACGGTTCAACCGGCGTCAGGCGATCCGAAATATCGGTATTGCCACTGCTTTTGCGCTTCCGGTGATCAGTTCAATTACCGCTCCCCTTGCTGCCAATGCTCAGAGTGCCGCAACGCCGACAGGCGGATACTGTACGTCATCCTGCGCGCTTCTTGGCGGACCGTGTGCGTGCCTTCCGGCGATCGCCTCCGGCTCCTGTCCTTCAGGGCTTTCGCTTAATCTCTCGCTTGGATTGGGTGTATGTGTTTCGGCAGGTGCTGCGGTCGGTGATATCGAACTGGTAAGTGCGACGGCAGGAGTAAATGCTTGTGTTCTGGCTAACGTTTGTGTTTCGCTGACACCGCCGTAAGCCGGGAATTATTTTGAATCAGTGTATATTTAAGATCGGCCAATTAACTCCGGCGGTCTGCTGCATTTATAAAGATTGCAATACTCTTAGTATCTCGACCATTGCCAGTGTATCCTGCGCACAGTATTCGCGCAGATCCTGCATCGTTTTCAGTTTTTCATTTTCGCTCTTTCCATTATAAACATTGTCATACCACAGCGACATCGCCAGACCGCCGTTGTTTATATCCATTTCCTCATAACTCATGTGCGGCACAAGCCGAGGCAAAACGTTTTTAATCGAATTGTTTTTAATCGCGGGGTCGCGGTAGAGACCGTCTTTGAAGATCTCATAAAGATCAAAAATGCGTGAATTTACCGATTCAAAAAACTTTGCAAACTCCGGATAGAGCTCGCCCATTTCGCGATTTCTCCCCATCTCAAAAGGCTTATACCAGACGATCACACTTCCCGTTTCTCCGATCACGGATGAAAGATGTTCAGCAACCTCTTTTGGCGGAATGCCGCTTCCGTCTGAGAGATATTCGTGATGCTGAAGCTCGCCATCGGGCGATTCCAGTACGTGGAGCGAATGCTGAAAAGTAATTTGCTGGAGAGGAGACATTCCTTCAAACTGGGGTACTGAAGGGTTCACCGTCTCATAGTCGAGAAAATACAGCGGATAAACCAGTTCGCCGAGCCGCTCCTCGATCGCAATTTTATCGATCCGCTTTTCGCCCGCTTTTACGAAATCGACAAAATCCCGCTGTTTTGCCGAAAGCTGAAAATCGTCGGGGACGTCCAAAACATCAAGCACTCCCGATTCGAGCAATTCAGAAGCCTTGTCTCTCTTAAGATAGGCGATGTTAAAGATCGTCGGATACGGAAGATCCGGTTTTGAAAATTTGAAATACTCGCATTCTAGTTTTTTATCGCATAGATTCTCAAAATTATCAGAGGGCCCGCTTTCAAGCAGAGCAAAAGCAGCTTCGATTTCGGCGGCGATCGTTTCCTGAAGCGCTTCGACTTCTTCGGTAACATCTTCGACTACAAAAAATTCCTCGACCTCAAATTGTCCGCGAAGTTTGTATTCACCGTTCAGAGTCACCAAATGTGCTTTCTTTAAATTAATTCCGGCTTCCCGCGCCGCAAAAACTTGAAAACCTATATCGTACAGCCTCATCTCGCGGTCCGCCTTCCGTTTTCCTTCTGCCGGATCGATAAACTTTGAAGACTTGATCTCATAAATATGCGCCCCGCCGTCTCCAGGTTCTTCGACAAAGACATCAAATCTTGCGATCAGCCTTTCCGTCTGTACGGATCGTTGAAACTCATATTCGACGCCGCCCTTTTCACGTAAAAAACTCTTTGCGATCCGCTCAACCTCATATCCCTGTCTGATCCGA
Source organism: Pyrinomonadaceae bacterium (assembly GCA_041394785.1). Lineage (GTDB taxonomy): Bacteria > Acidobacteriota > Blastocatellia > Pyrinomonadales > Pyrinomonadaceae > Aridibacter. Next base: position 39,892 of record JAWKHO010000022.1, read on the forward strand.
AAAGCGGCATCCGGCGGAATAACAGAATCGATCGCCTCCGGATGATGCCCCGCCAGCCAAAACTCCCGCGGGCAAGTAAGAAAAAGTTTGAATTGTGATTTTGTGAGTGTTTGCATTATTTTTTTAAGATCGATTTTAGTACCCGTTTCGCAATCAAGCTTGACTGAAAATTCTTTTCGCTGGTTCGATCTCTTTATTTTTTGACCGCAATTTCATTAAATCTCTCCATAAGAAAAACATATCTAAAATTTTTTCGTAATTCCGTCCAAACATCATCCGACGTTTCACGTTCAGATTTGAAATAGGTCGCCCAAACGCATCGGGTATTTCAAGACTACGGCTTTTCAACTTCGGTTGTAACAAGCCGTCATTTCTTGATCAATTCCAGGTAAATTATTCCGGTCAAAAGCGCTATTCCAAAACTCATCAAAGTACCTATCAAAACGTACTCTGTAAGCCTTCGGTTTTTAGATTCCTGCAAGTACCCAAAGCGAAATATCGATTTTGCCGCCATCAGAAAACCTATCGCCTGCCAATGATCTGTGATAACAAATGCAAATACGAAAAGCCGCTCTAATATCCCAATATATTTTCCGGCATTTTCAAGCGATTCTTGTTCTACATCCACCATTTGTGTCGTCCATCGGGAGAATAGAACCTGCATTAATATCGCAATTGGCTGAGTAAGAAATACGACGCAGGCTGCTAGCAGAATCCAGCGTTCATTTGTAAAGATTTCTGACGGGAGATCGCGATGCTCGAAACAAATCCATAAAATATAGATGGTTAAAAAATGAGCGATTTGATCGATCACAAAACACCAACGCGTTATTTTATCTGGTTCCGGCGGGTTCCCGTTTCTATCTTTTCGGAAAAACCAAAACTTCGGTTTATCACTTGCGAGAAACGAGACTTTTGCCAGGTCAATTATAAAATGAATGGCCGTGATCCAGACCGCGATTTTCCAGGCTTCGGAATTCGAGTCAAAAGAATAGAGTATTAAAAATACTAAACCGCCGTGAACCAATGCATGAACATACAACTGCCAGGCTTTGAGTCTTTTTGATTCTTTTGCCTCTACCCATGAACGGCTCTGAAAGACAAAATCGCCTAAGAGGTGTGCGAGGATCAGCTTGATCAGCAGGATCATAATAATTCTCCGAGCTTCATCCTATACCGTTCATTAATAGCCATGATTTCGTCAAAATACGCCCGTTTCAATCGATAACTTACCGTATTTTGTTTTAATCCGAGCATTTGTCCAAGTTCTTTTTGAGGCAGATTTTGGTTCTCCAGCGCAAGTTTTACGGCTTCGGCTGAATTTGGTGTCCAATTGTCCATCGCGATCAAACCTAGTTTGATATTTAAATTCAGTTCCTCGTCAAATGAATCCCGGTCGCTCTTTATCGCAAGGTTTAGTTTTTCCTTTTTTAAGGTTTCGAGCTTTTCTCCCGAATATACAAACGCGCTGCCATTTGATTCGGTTATCGTTTCGGCATCGTATTTCTCTTCGCCGATTCCGATCGCTAAACGGACATCCAGATTCTTGCGTGTCTTTATCGCGGCTTTTATCTTCACGGCGGCCAGAAACGCGTCGCCGGGATCTTTAATGATCAACTGAAAAGAATCTCCTCTGTAGATCTCCCAGACTTTTGGCGACGGGCCGTATTTATTTAATTCGTCTTTGAGTGGTTCCAGCCATTGAACAGGATCAGCACTCTTTGAATTTATTATGTCGCCGGTAATTACACTTATCATTACTTTTCACCATCACGCTTTGACTCGATAATGCGATATATCATGTTTTAACGTGATAAAACAATATATCATGTTTTGGCATGATATATCCAGATGAAGAGAAAATATCGGATAGTCTTAAGATCCCTGTTTTTATCTGGCCTATGCCAGCAACTTTAAATCCATTGTCACGCCGCGGAATTTCTAATAACTATCTCAGTTATCGTCTTCGTTGTTTAGCCTTATTGAAATCTGCAGAATTATAGATCCTTACGAATTCAACGCGAGAGACCAGGTCTTAACTCGTCAAAAGTATTAAGAGATCAGTATTGCAAGTTAAGCAAGATAAAACTTTTGGGAACAGACTGCTGGCGATTCAGACAAAAGCCAGCCGGAGATTACAGTTCTAACCGGGTATTTAACTTAGTGAAAACAATAATAAGGGCGAGGAGAACCCCCTCGCCTGAAAAAAATGTACAAATTCGCTTACTTCCCTGCCAGTGCCTGAGTTATTACCTCCGAAAGATCCGTGTAATTAATCCTTGTCATTTCGTCTTTCGATTTTGATGAGACTCGTGCCAGATCGGCTTTTAGTTTGACGAGCATATTGCGGCAAAGCGCGCGATAATCTGCCGATGTGCGGGCCTGAACGCCGAGTGCGCGGAGCGCTGCGGGGATATTTGAACCGGCATCGTTCTTATCGATCGCCGAGATCAAATGATCGACCGTCGCCCGTTGGAGATTGCGGCGAAAGACATCAGGTGCTTTGTCTTTCCCGTAGAGTTCGGCGAAAATTCCCGTTCGAACGTCGTCAAATATCTCGACCGACGGATAGACCTGATAGCCGGCTGCTTCGAGACTACTGTTTCGATCAACTACCCCGCTGTTGAGAACTCTTCTCATGAGCGAGCTTTGCGAACTGCTGATCTGCGAAACTACCGAATCAATTCCGATCCGCTGGATTATCTCGCGGTTGAGTAGAAAAGGCTTTGTTTGAAATCCGTGTTCGATGACGAATGACAATGCTTCTTTTTGTTTGGCGACCGGCGTCGGCCGAAACGTGTCGGCCCTGGGAAGCCCGGCGACGAGGTTGTCGCGCTCGATCCCGCCAACGTATGCGGCAACATGTCCCAATTCCCGGTTCATCTGGCCGAGAAGCGTTCCATACATCGCATTCAGATGGCTGAAATCCTTGCCGTTTTGCGAAGTTGCGCTGATAAGCATTCCCGAAAGCCGTTCGAGATTTTTGAGACCGTATGTCGTCGCTTTTATCGCGTCGTCTCCAATATCTTCGGTCTGAGCGCGCGGATCACCGCCGAATCCCGAACCGAATCTTAGTCTCGCATCGTTTAATTGCAGCGCTGCGATCGCATTGAGCGGTGCTTCATCTGCACTGATCGGTTTTGTGTTGTCAAACTGCTTGTATCCCCATTCGATCGCAAAGTGATCATATGGCCCGACACGGTTTGGAATATATATCGCATTGTCTTCGGGTTGGGCGATATAGTTAAAACGCGCGTAATCCATGATCGAAGAAGACATTCCGAATTCTTTAACAAAATTCGGATCGCGGTAGCTTTCAACCGGATATGCGTTATTGCCGAGCATGTTGTGCTGAAGTCCGATCGAATGCCCAACCTCATGTGCGACCACATATCTGACGAGTTCCTGCATCACCTCTTCCGACAATGGAAGCTTTGAAGCACGCGGATCGCTCGCGCCGGCCTGGATAAAATACCAGTCTTCGAGGAGTGCGACGACGTTGTGAAACATTCGGACATCGGCTTCGATGATCTCACCTGTTCGCGGGTCCTGAACGTGCGGTCCAAAAGCGTTGCGCGTTTCGATGCAAGCCAGCGGATGTCGAATAACGGGCGTCTTCCGCGTCCCAGTTCGGATCTTCCTTTTCCGTGGGGGCGAGTTTTCCGATGATCGCGTTCTTAAACCCGGCTTTTCAAAATGCCGGCTGCCACATTTCAATACCTTCGATCGGCGCCTGTTGATATTTCTTTGGAACTTCACGGCCGACGTAAAAGATGATCGGCTTTACCGGTTCACTTAGTTCAGCATTCGGATCTTTCTTTTCAAGACGCCATCGCCGGATGAGGCTGACTCGTTCGGCAATATTGCGTTCCGAGCTAAAATCGAGATACGAACCGTTAAAAAATCCGACACGCCGGTCGTAGTATCTCGGACGCATAAGTTTTTCGGGAAGCGCAACCATCGAATGATTCAGTTCGGCGGTTGCCGTGCCCGGGTCTTGAGAGGGCATTCCGGGAGCTGCACCTCTCGGAGGTTTGAGTCTGTAGGTCGCCAGCACGCGGGTTTCGATGTTCTTTTCAAAAGCCTTTACCGACGTAATAAAAACGCGAGTGCGGTCTAATGCAGCGGCGTTTAAATTGTCTTTTGGGCTGAATTCCGTAACATCCCCTTTGAAGATCGATGTCATATCCACGACAGGTGCTTCGTTTGGTCCAAAAGTTTCGATCTTTAACGCGGCGATTATTCCATCGATACTTGAAGACCGGACGGCGAGTTCCTCCGTCGAACCGTCTTTTGCCCTGAGATCATGATCGACACTGCGCAGAAGTATGTCGTCGCCGAGCCTTTCAAAACGCACGATCAGACGCGATGCCTCGAGCCCGCCGAGTCCTTTGTTTGTCTCGACTTTGGCGATCTGAACAAGCCACAGAAATTCCTTGCCGAACTGCTTCGGATCGAGTTCATAATAGAGCTTGTCATCAACCTCATGGGTCGTAAAAATGCCCTTTTTTGTGATCGCCTTCTTTGTGATCACATCTTCATATTTTTTAAATTTTGGTTTCTCTTTCTTCGGATCGTCGTCCTTTTTCACCGCCTCAGCGATCTTCTCGACAACATCCGCCGGAATTTCCGGTTTATCCTGAAATCCAAAAACACCATTCGCTCCAAAAACCGCAAGCAATGCAAAAACAAATACACTTTTATTAAACTTATTCATATTTTTTGGTCAGTACTTTTTCCTATTTTTTGGGGATATAGCGGTTCCGGCGTTTGGATCAAACGAAAAGCAGAACCTTATCGGAGAATTTGAACGAATTTTACTTTAGTTCGGGACCGGAAACAAGAACGCCCACCTGCAGCGAAAACAAGACCAAAACCTTAACACTACTATTATTGATTTTAAGCTTTTCTCAATCCCGATCACGCCGGATATGCTCAGCGTTAGATCTTGTCAATTTTTAGACTTATATTCTGAAAAACGTCAGGCCGAATTTACGATCGATCTCTTGTCGTGGATCTCCTGCAAACTCCGGACGCTAACCTTTTCTTCATTCATCTTTGTCGAAATCGCTTCGATCAGGGCTTCCGCACCGGTCATCGTTGTTACGGTCGGAACGTTATACTGCAGAGATGATTTCCGGATCGCTTTTTCGTCGTAATGCGAAGTTTTCCCGAGCGGTGTGTTGATAACAAGGGCGATCTCGCCGCGTTTTATGTAGTCGGCGATGTTTGGGCGGCCTTCGTTAACCTTAAATACCGTTTCGCATTCAAGCCCGACTTCCTTCAAACGGTTTGCAGTGCCGTATGTTGCGATCAGTGAGAATCCCATCTTTGAAAGTCTGCGCGCAAGAATTACGGCCTGGCCTTTATCGCCGTCATTTATCGAGATAAAGGCTTTGCCCTTCATCGGCAGGGCAATTCCGGCACCTTCCATCGCTTTTCCGTATGCCTCGCCGAATGTTTCGCCGACGCCCATAACTTCACCCGTCGAATGCATTTCCGGACCTAGGATCGGATCAACGCCTTCAAATTTCTTAAACGGAAACACCGGCGACTTTACAAAAATATGAGGTACATCGAGCACTTCGGGCAGATCGAATTCGGCAAGCGTTTTTACGCCGGCCATTACCAGGGATGCGATCTTGGCAAGCGGAACTCCGGTCGCTTTGGCGACAAACGGAACAGTTCTCGATGCGCGCGGATTTACTTCGATGATAAATACCCGGTCATCCTTTATTGCAAGCTGGAGGTTCATCAAACCTTTTACCTTCAGCGCTTTGGCAAGATTTTTTGTATAATGCCGGATCGTTTCGATATGCTCTTCGGCAACTTTCTGCGGCGGCAAAACCGAACTGGAATCCCCCGAATGAATACCCGCCTCTTCGATGTGTTCCTGAATTCCCGCGATCACGCAGGCGGTTTCGTCAGCAAGCGCATCAACATCTATTTCCACCGCGCGTTCGAGAAACTTATCGATCAGGATCGGTTTTTCCGGAGAGGCATCAACGGCGGTCCGCATATATTCGTCAAGCGTCTGCTCATCGTAGACGATAGCCATCGCGCGTCCGCCCAGTACAAAACTCGGTCTGACAACAACGGGATATCCGATCTCCTGCGCGATAACCTTTGCTTCTTCGGGTGAAACCGCGGTTCCATTTGCCGGCTGCGGTATGTTCAGTTCCTTGAGAAGTGCGGAAAAACGTTTACGGTCTTCGGCAAGATCTATCGAATCCGGCGACGTGCCGATGATCGGAACTCCGGCGTTATTGAGTTTATCCGCCAGATTCAGCGGCGTTTGTCCGCCGAACTGGACGATCACGCCTTCGGGCTCTTCCGTATCGACGATGTTCATTACATCTTCAAATGTCAGGGGTTCAAAGTACAAACGGTCCGAAGTGTCGTAATCGGTCGAAACGGTTTCGGGATTGCAATTGACCATGATCGTTTCAAAATCCGCATCCGAAAGCGCAAACGATGCATGACAGCAGCAGTAATCAAATTCGATTCCCTGTCCGATCCGGTTTGGCCCCGAACCGAGGATCATTATTTTCCGGCGTTCCGAAGGTTCCGCTTCGTTTTCTTCTTCATACGTCGAATATAAATAGGGTGTAAAGGATTCAAACTCCGCCCCGCAAGTGTCCACTCTTTTATAAACCGGCAAAATTCCAAGATCTTTGCGGCGCTGCCGAACTTCCTTTTCCGTCGAATTTGTCAAAAATGCGACGCGGCGGTCAGACAAGGCATACTCTTTGGCATAACGCAGGATTTCGGTCGGCACATCGTCGAGATTTCTGTTTTCGATGCGGTCCTGCAGACGCATAACTTCTACAAGCTGCTCGAGAAACCACGGGTCTATCTTTGTTAACCGGTGGACTTCCTTTACCGAATAACCGTGCTGAAGAGCGTAAGTGATATATGAAAATCTTTGAGAATTCGGACGCGACAGTTTCTGCTGAAGTACGTGATCCGGGATATCCTGCAAACGCAGCGGTTTCACGGCTTCCAGCGACCGCAGCCCTTTGAAAAGACTTTCCTTAAAAGTGCGTCCGATCGCCATTATTTCGCCGACCGATTTCATCTGGGTCCCGAGCACATCTTCCGTTCCCGGAAACTTCTCAAACGCCCATTTCGGGATCTTTGTGACTACATAATCGATCGTCGGTTCGAACGAGGCCGGTGTTTTCTTTGTAATGTCATTAGGGATCTCATCAAGAGTGTATCCAACGGCGAGTTTTGCGGCGATCTTTGCGATCGGAAATCCGGTCGCCTTTGAAGCAAGCGCCGAACTTCGCGAAACACGCGGATTCATTTCGATTATACGGATATCGCCGTTTTCGGGATTGACGGCAAACTGAATATTCGAACCGCCCGTTTCCACCCCGACCTTCCGGATACAGGCGATCGACATATCCCGCAGACGCTGATATTCAAAATCTGAAAGCGTCTGTGCGGGCGCAACCGTTATCGAATCGCCGGTGTGAACGCCCATCGGATCAAAGTTTTCTATCGAGCAGATGATGACAACGTTGTCATTGAGATCGCGCATCACTTCGAGTTCGTATTCCTTCCATCCGAGGATCGATTCTTCGATCAGAACCTGGCTGACGGGCGAAGCGGAAAGCCCGCGTTCAACTATCTCTTCAAATTCTTCCGGATTGTATGCGATTCCGCCGCCCGTTCCTCCGAGCGTGTACGCTGGCCGGATGATTGCTGGATATCCCGTTTCCTCAACGATCATTCGGGCCTCATCCCAGTTATGTGCAAAGTCTCCTTTTGCCGATTCGATCCCGATCTCGTTCATCGCTTTTTGAAAGAGTTCGCGGTCTTCTCCGACTTTGATCGATTCCACATTTGCACCGATCAATTGAACTCCGTGTTCGGCAAGGATGCCTGCTTCAAAAAGGGCGATCGAAAGGTTAAGACCGGTCTGACCGCCGACGGTCGGCAGAAGCGCGTCCGGTTTTTCTCTGGCAATGATTTCGGAGACGGTTTCAACCGTTAACGGCTCAATATAGGTTTTATCGGCAATTTCGGGATCCGTCATAATCGTTGCAGGATTTGAGTTTACAAGAACAACTTCAAACCCTTCGTCACGAAGAGCGCGGCACGCCTGAGTTCCGGAATAGTCAAATTCGCAAGCCTGTCCGATGACGATCGGACCCGATCCGATGATCAGGATTTTATGTATGTCGGTACGTTTCGGCATAAAATAAAAAGCAAATATTCGTTGTAAAAAAATGAGTTGGGCAATTATACCGAATGTTACTTTATTTACCGAATTGACCGCGGGAGTTGGAAAGAAACCGGATCAAAAAAAAGTCAAACGTCATGAAAAACCGAGAAATCTGCCTGTTTGGTAGGTGAGAAGTGAAGCGATGTAGGCAATCGCCGTCATATAGGTAAACATGAAAATCACCCATCGCCAGGAATTTGTCTCCCGGCGGACGACGGCAAGTGTGGACATACACTGCATTGCGAGCACAAAAAATACCATCAGAGAAAGCGCCGTAAGCGGCGTCCAGACCTTTGTGCCGTCGGCGGATTTTGCGTTCTGGATCGCCTTTATCAGGCCCGGATCGTTTTCGTCGGCGTCTTCTCCGACATTGTAAATAATACTGAGAGTTGAAACGAGAACTTCGCGCGCAGCAAATGATGCAATGATCGCAACCCCGATCTTCCAGTCATAACCGAGAGGTTTTATTACCGGTTCAATTGTTCGTCCGAGTGTTCCGGCATAACTGTTTTCAAGCTGCACTGCGGCTTTCTGTTCACCGTTTTCTATTGGCGGTTCCGCGCTTCTCGGGAAATACATAAGTGCCCACAAGATAATAGAAATAGCAAGAATCACGGTTCCCGCTCTTTTTACAAAAAGCCAGGCGCGCGTCAGCATATTTTGAATCACGCTTCTGAAATTCGGAAAACGGTAGGGCGGAAGTTCCATTACAAAGGGCGGCGGCGGTGATTTAAGTATCGTTTTTTTGAGTATAAATGCCACAACCACCGCGACAAATATCCCGAGGGTGTACATCGCCAGCATTAGTACCGCGCCCAATGAGATAAATCCAAAGACCGTCTGTCCCGCAAAAAATGCGGCGATCATCAAAGCGTAAACCGGAAGACGTGCAGAGCAGCTCATAAACGGAGCGATCAGGATCGTCGCGAGTCTGTCACGACGGTTCTCTATCGTCCGGGTGGCCATAATTCCGGGGATCGCGCAGGCAAAACTGGACATCAGCGGCAAAAACGCTTTTCCGTGAAGCCCTACGCGCGACATCAGTTTATCGAGCAGGAACGCCGCCCGGGCCATATAGCCGGTGTCTTCGAGTATCGAAATAAAAAGAAATAAAAGAAGTATCTGCGGCAAAAAAATAAGAATTCCGCCTACCCCGGCTATCACGCCGTCGACAACCAGATCGCGCAGGATCCCGGCAGGCATCCTGTCGCCGACAAATTCGCCAAATGCACCGAAGCCGGCGTCAAGAAGATCCATCGGAAGCGCCGCCCAGGTAAATATCGTTTGAAAAACAAGCAGAAGAACGGCGATCAGAATTACCAAACCAAAAAACTTATGCGTGAGTATTCTGTCGATCTTTTCCGAAAAATTTGCTTCCTCTTCGTCAACCGGTTTTACCGCAGACTGATAAACCTCCGAAATAAAACTATATCTCGCAAAGATCTGCTTGTTTGCGGCCTGATTGTCAGAAAGACTGAGATGGATCTCATCGTTACCATTTGACGAAGATCCGTTTTGGGTGGTCAGCCAACGCGTTTTTGGCGGTTCTGTGCTTTCGACCGTTGTAACAACTTCTTCAGACAGTTTCTCTACACCGTTCTTCTGCCCCGCTTTGACCGCAACCACCGGGATCTCGAGCATTTCAGAGAGTTTTTCCGTATCGATCTCAAGATTCTGTTTCTCCGCGAGATCGACCATCGTCAGAGCGATAACGACAGGGATCCCGTATTCAAGAAGCTGGGTGACAAGATACAGATTTCTTTCAAGGTTCGTCGCATCGACGACGGCAATGATGGCGTCAGGCTTTTTGAGACCGTCCAGGGAACCTGTCAAAACATCACGGGCGATCTTCTCATCGAGAGAGGTAGCATCAAGACTGTAAAGTCCCGGAAGATCGATGAGCTTAAATTGCCGGCCGCCTATTTTCCAGTTGCCTTCCTTGCGCTCAACCGTTACACCCGAGTAATTGGCCGTTTTTTGACGAAGTCCGGTAAGTGCGTTGAAAAGTGTGGTTTTTCCGGCGTTCGGATTTCCTGCGAGGGCAATTACGACTGGTTTGTCAGGACTGACGGACGCTTCGGATCGGGCTGTTGGAGTCTTTGAAGTATTCAAGTTATTGTTGGCCGCGAATTTATTCGTCTATTTCGATCGCTTCGGCTTCATTTCTCCTCATTGCGAGGTTATAACCGCGAACGCGTATTTCAATCGGGTCACCAAACGGCGCGGCTTTTATTACCCTCACAAGCACCCCCGGAACAATTCCCATTTCCATCAAACGCTTGGAAACCGCATTATCCCCGATAACGTTCTTAACCTTCGCAACAGTGCCGATCTGCAGGTTCGCAAGTGTCATCATTCCCTCGTTTATCCTAAAGCTATCTTATTCGAAGTTTATTAGCAGCTTACAGGCAAAATAATACTCTAATTGAAAACAGATTTCAATTTCATTAGATAGTTATTTTTTAGGATCAAGCCCGAGATAAAGTCAGTCTTTCAGGAGTTAATTGTAGATCGGGACCGTGAAGAGATTCGTTCGATATTTTCAATGATCGCGCTGACCCGCTGCCTCGGGTCTTCGGCATCTAAGATAGGTCGCCCGATCACCAGGTAATCAGACCCTTCAGAAACCGCTTCGCCAGGCGTCATTACGCGCTTCTGATCATCGTTTTCAACTTCTCCGAGGCGAACACCCGGAGTGACGATAAGAAAATCATCACCTCCGATGTCCCGGCTGATCAATCCCACCTCATTGGGCGACGCAACGACGCCGTCAAGTCCGCAATTATGTGATAACCGGGCAAGACTTAAAACCTGATCTTCAACGCTTTTTCCAATTCCGGTCTCTTCAAGAGTTTCTTTATCGGAGCTTGTCAGAACGGTAACCCCGATAATCTTTGGTTTTAAAAGTTTTTCTCTTTCACAGGTCTCGGAAACCAGGTCCACCGTTCGCTCGATCATTTCCCTTCCGCCCGAAGCATGAATGTTAAACATCCAAACTCCGAGCCTTGCTACCTCAACCGACGCCTTTGCAACAGTAACGGGAATATCATGAAGTTTTACATCAAGAAATATCTTTGTCCCGCCATCGACGATTTCCCGAACCAGGTTTGCGCCGCACGCAGTAAATAGCTGAAGTCCGATCTTAAATGCTCCAACTTCACCCTTCAGTTCCGATATGACCGATTTCGCTTCTTGGCCGGTCGAAACATCAAGCGCTACTATAATTTTTTCCTTTACATTTTCATTCATAAATGTACACAGTGCAACACCAGTATTTACAGCACTTACGAGCGTGAACTTAAAGCGCGATACTAAGTAATTGGATGCCGCTTTGTAGTTCGACGCAATACCGGCGGCAGATCAATCCATATCCAGCGGGTTCTTGAAAGGCTCGGTCGAATTTCTGTCCGCTTTTTTCATTGCTTCCTGAAACTTCTCTTCCAGGATCCGGTGCCTGTCTTTTTGCGATTGCTGTTCCTGAGCAAAAAGCTGGTCGGTAAGCTGTTTTCGCTTGTCCATGTCCGACCTCAGATCTTCAAATGACGATAACTTCTTTCCTTTTTGTTCGTGGGAAATTATCGCCCCGCTTTGTGTGTCGATCATCAATGTTGATTCACAGCATGGGCAAATTACACTTATCTTATCCATGGTCAAAATTACACCTCAACTATTGGTAATTCTTAAGTTTGTCCGCAAGACGGATCTTGATATTATCCCATTCTGCGTCAAGAATACTAAAATAAACCGAATCCCGCATTCTTCCGGATTCCGTGATCATATGCTGACGCAGTGTCCCTTCCTCTTTCGCGCCAAGCCGCAAAATTGCATCACGTGATCTCTGATTCAGCGCGTCTGTCTTGAATTCAACGCGAATGCATTTCCAAGTTTCAAATGCATGTGTCAGCAAGAGCAGTTTCGCTTCGGTGTTGACCGATGTTCTTTGCCAGTTCGGATCAAGCCACGTCGATCCGATCTCTGCACGGCGGTTTTTGACATCGATATTCATAAAACGCGTACAGCCGACGGCGGATTTCCCGGAATTCGCGAAAATGACAAACGGCAGGTGTGTTCCCAGGGCCTGATGTGCCAAAGCGTCGTTTACATAAAACTCCAGATCATCCTTGTACCTGATCGCATACGGATACCAACGCCAGATCGACTGATCAAAACAAAATCTGCTTAGGGGTTCAATATGATCGTGTTTTAACGGCTCAAGCGTTACAGAATCCCCATCAAGTTTTATCGGCCGAACTTCCATAGAGAAATTGTAGCGAAGTATGGAACAAAGAAAAACCCGGCGGCCGGATTTTCTCCGGACACCGGGTAATTATTCTATTTAATGTACTTAGACATCATAATACATCGAATATTCAAGCGGATGCGGACGCAGCCGAAGCGGCTCGATCTCATTTGTTCGCTTAAACTTGATCCAGCGCTCGATCAGTTCCGGTGTAAATACATCTCCTTTCAGCAGATACTCATGGTCTTTTTCAAGAGCCTCAAGTGCGGCATCAAGTGATCCGGGAAGTGAAGGAACGTTTTTCAATTCTTCCGGCGGAAGATCGTAAATATCCTTATCAAGCGGTGCCCCCGGATCGATCCTGTTTTGTACGCCGTCAAGACCCGCCATAAGCAGTGCTGCAAACGTAAGATAAGGGTTGCAGCTTGGATCAGGCGGACGAAATTCAACCCGCTTTGCCTTCGGACTTGCCGAAAACATCGGAATTCGCACTGCCGCCGAACGGTTTCGGGCCGAATATGCGAGATTAACCGGAGCCTCGTATCCGGGGACAAGTCGTTTGTAGCTGTTTGTAGTCGGAGCTGCAAATGCGATCAGAGAAGGCGCATGTTTCAGCAGTCCTCCGATATAATGAAGCGCCATTTCCGAAAGCCCTGCATATTCATCACCGCCGAAAAGCGGCTGATTGTCTTTCCACAAGGACTGATGACAGTGCATTCCCGAGCCATTATCCCCGAAGATCGGCTTCGGCATAAACGTTGCGGATTTACCGTGCGCTGCCGCAGTGTTTTTTACGATATATTTGAATAGCTGCAGATTGTCAGCCGTGGCAAGAAGATTTGAAAATCTGAAATCTATCTCACATTGCCCTGCGGTTGCGACCTCGTGGTGATGACATTCTACGTGAATACCGACCTCGCCCATGATCATCGACATCGTATTGCGAAGGTCGATGAGCGAATCAGTAGGAGCAACCGGCACGTAACCGCCTTTCGGCCTGACATGATAACCCAAATTCGGATTGATCTCGTCTCCAACCCGGCTGGTATTCCAATGCCCTTCTTCGGAATTCAAATCGTAACCCGATGAATACTGTTCATTGTGAAAACTTACATCATCAAAAACGAAAAATTCTGCTTCGGGACCAAAAAATACGGTATCAGCAATACCGGTAAAATTCAGATAACTTTCAGCACGTTGTGCCACCGAGCGCGGATCGAGACCGTACCCTTCCTTCGTGATCGGTTCTACGATGTTTGCGATCAGACAGATCGTCGTTTCTTCCGCAAACGAATCAACCCAACAGCGCGACGCATCGGGAACCAGAAGCATGTCCGATTCATTGATCGCCGCCCATCCGCGTAGCGATGAGCCATCGAATCCGAATCCTTCATCAAACGTATCTTCCGAAAGCTGTTCGATCGGGTAGGTAAGGTGATGCCAGGCTCCTAAAAGATCCGTAAAGCGTATTGAGACAAACCTCGCCCCCTGATCTGCTGCATATGTCAGTACATGTTTAGCGTTCATTTATTCTCCTGAAATTGTGGTCAAATTATCTGCACTCGATGGTTTGTACCGCGCAACGCTGCGCAATTTCAAAAACAAGATAGTACACCAGTAGGCAGTAACTTTAAAACTTGGTGACACAATTTTCAGGTTACTTTGCAAACTCGACTTTCGCGCCTGCAGTAGAACTGATCACCTTGCCCGAATCATCTTTCAATTCTACTTTTTCGTATCCTTTGACCTTCCCTAACGCCGCGATCTTGGAGATCACTTCCTCTTTTTCGGCCCGCGATAGGTTATTCCATTTCGGAGTTACAGAACCGGAGAAAGTCCCGTCTTTGATCGACGAACTTTTGATGAATTTATGCAAGAATGAGCGCTCGAGTCTGATCTTTTCCTCACTCTCGGTGAGTGTTACGGTATCACCGACAATTCCGCGGTATGTTAAATAGCCGGTTACCGCCATACCTACCGCGATAAATATGATCATGGCGATCTTGTAGAACTGTTTTGTATCCCTTTCTTCTTTTTCTTTTGAACCGAATCCCGAAACGAGCGCATCGAGTTTTCCGCGATTCTTTTCGCGGCGCCGTTTGGATTCCGTCTCTTTTAAGAGATCAGTCAGCTGCAGCGTCTTGCTCGTCGCTTCGGAAATGGACTTATCGTGTTTACCGCCGTAACGTTTTCCAAGAATATCAGCCCCGGATTTTTTACGCTCAAATTCGACGAGATCGACATATCTGTTTCCGATCGCCACGTTGCATTCTACTGCCGACGCAATAAGCATCGGTGCAAAGAAGTTTTCGCTGGTTTTTTTCTTGAAGGATTTTATTCTCTTGAAAAAGCCGTTTGTCAGAAGTTCATCAAATGTCCGGCACTTTTTGGCCTCACTTATGTAGTCTTCAAACTTAAATGCAGCAAGAATGAGTTCGGAATCTTCTTCATCAACGGAATAAACCGGAACGCTTGACCACTCCTCATAGAGTTTCGTTACGCTTTCGATCAATTCTTCCCGCTCGAGTTTCATCTCGCGCCGGTTGCCTTCCGCTTCTTCAGTGAAATAGCGGGTGATAACAAGATCGAATTTGCTTCTGACGTTCTCTGAGAATGGTGAATTCCGGTAAAACCTCGCTAAAGCGCCAAGAGATTTTGTATTGAGTCCGCTGTCATCGCAATAGAGCCTAACGAGCGGGGTCGGAATGTCGGCATCGCGTTTTATCAATGATGTATGCCATCTTTCGATCTCTTTCCTAAGGGTCGCTTCGGCTTCGGTCGGTTCAGGCGATTCAAGTGTCTTGAATTCGGTCAAAAACAGATGAAGTGCCTGTTTAACGGGAACAACATCATACCGATGAGGCACCGTTCGCATCTGTTCGCGTTCGATCCCGGAGACAACGTGCTCAACGGCGTCGAGACTCATCACCTCGTCGCTCATCCGCTGAGCGTAGGCCTCTTTCGCGATCATCTCAGGGGTTTTTATTTCTTCTTCGGAGTTTTCATCCGTTTCGCCGGAATCGCTGCTTTCACCTGTAAAAACTGACTCATCTCCGCCTTCGTTTCTTTGGATATCATTTGGCGATTCGGCATCACCATCGGAAAAACTACTCTCCGGCGCAGATTCTTCCGGGTCTGCTAAGGCATCATGGTCAGGAATCTCCGAGATTTCAGATTTATTTCCGGCCTCCGCAACGGACGCGTCCGCATTTTCGGGTGCGAGAGACTCGCCGGCGGAGTTTTCAAGCTCCGGAATATCAATAGAATTCTCCCTGTCTTCGGGTTTTCGTTCACTACGTTCCTTAGAGGTGTCGATAACGGTCTCTTCCAATAGGTTTTCTTCCTTCAATTCGTCGACTAAATTTTCGAATACATTCATTTGTTTATATTTTCACCCGATTTCAACGCTCCTTATTCCTGCAGAATTTTGAAAATACTTGTTAAAAAGCGTTTCGTGCTCGTCCCCCTATCGACATAAATTTACTCGATCACATTGATCCCGGATTCGGAACCAAACCCCCGTGACTCCCCTTTATTATTCGACAACTGAACTTGCGTATAACCGCGGTCAGCGCCGGCGAGCTGTATTTTCTTCAGAAGTTCTTCCTTTTTGGCGTACGGCAAGTTATCCCACGCCGATGTAGTAACCCCGATGAATACGTCCTGTTTTATTCGAGCAGACTCGATATAGTTGCTGAATGAAGAACGGTCCAGATTTACAACCGCCCCATCCTCCGATTGTTTGATCGAGGCAGTCTCCGCTTCCTTGCTCGTAAAGGAACCGAAAGCAAAAAGTGATATCATCAAAAGAAAAGAGGCCAATGCAGCTCCGGTAAACCACTTTCTTTTCCCTTCTAGCAAAGTCTTTGTCACACCGCCGAATCCAGAACCGGCTTCTCCGAGCGACGGATCATCTTCTAATTTGGATATAATTTCAGACGGCTTTTCCTGTGGTTTCCCGCGTTTCTTGCGAAGCCCGCGCTCATCTACCTTTTTCCGCTCGGAATTGATTAGATCGATATATCGGTTTCCGATCGACACGTTGCATTCGACGGCAACCGCGATCAGAAGCGGTGAGAAGAAGTTCTCCTGGAGTTTTTCCTTGAAATTTTTTATGCGCTTGAAGAAGCCGTTTCTGATCAATTCGTCAAAACTCTTTACTTTATTTACTTCAGCAACGAAGTCTTCAAATTTGAATGCAGCCAAGATAATATCGGAATCTTCGTTCTCGTCGTTGTAGAGAGATACACTTGCCCAGTCGGCGTACAGTACTTTGACCCTTTCTAATATCTGATCGCGATGCATCAATGCCTGCCTTTTATCTCCGTCGATCTTTTTGGAGAACAATCGTGTAACAACGAGGTCAAATTTACTTCTGACATCCTCGTTAAACGGTGAATTTCTATAAAACCTGGCCATCGAAGAAACCGCTTCACTGCTCAGCGGCGGATTCGTATCCTCACAGTAGCGCCGGAGATGGGCCACCGAGGTTTTGCGATCCTGCGAAGAAAGCACCGAATGCCATTTTCCTATCTCTTCGTGGAGTCGCGACTCCGTAGTCGCGCATTGTGCTTCATCGGAATTCTCGACGGCATCGACAAATTTGTGAAGCGCCTGTTTTACGGGAACCGTATCGTAGTCGACCGGTTTTTCGCGCATTTGTTCGCGCTGGACTCCCGAAAGAATGTGCTGGACGTGCTGAAGACTCCTGACGTTGTCTATCAGCCTCTGAGCATATTCGGCCTTTTCCAAAACCGGATCTTTCGTTTCCGGTACTTTTGCTGACTCTTCTTCTATGACTGACTGATCGGACTCTCCCTCCGATTCTTCACTATCTTCTGCCGCATCAGGTTTCTCAGTTTCGTTATAACTGCCTTCCAGCGAGAGATCAGGTAACTGGATCGGCAAGATATCTTTTGGCGCTGTAGCCGGTTCTTCAAGCGGCAATCCGGACATTTGAACAGTTTCTTCGGCGGATACTCGAGTAGGAAATTCTGGTTCTGCTTCTGAAGGTTCCATACTCTCAAGAGAGAGGGCTTCCGGTTCCGGAACAGAAATGGCGGTGGTTTCCGGCTCAGAAAACTCCAAATCGTTATCGCTTGTTTCGCCAATGATCCTGAATGAGGTTTCAGGAAGTTCATCAGCTGACGGTTCGAGCGGCTCATAGTCGAGCATTTCAACCGATGTAAAGTTCTCAGCGGCAAGAGTGGTTTGTCCATTATCGGAATCCGTGTGACCGAATGGATCTCCGGCATTCAGATCTACCCGTTTGGCTTGAACATCTTCCTCTTCTGATAGTGAGTTATCGTCGACATTCTTGGCAAGGTGTTCCTCGATCGTTTCTTCGAGTAAATTCTCCTCTTTCAGCTCATCGATTAGATCTTTGAAAAGGCTCATTATTGTTCTTGTCCTGCTTTCGTATTCCTAAGGGAGTAATGGCGGGCCCCGCAGCACACACTTTTTTGATTACTAAGATTCGGTGTATTTAACACGATGAGGAAATCTGTCGGGCTTGGTCGTGAATTTTAAAGACAAATGACAATATGTGTCATCACGGGATTGACAAAAGATGTCATTTTTCATCCCCATTGTATAGGCTAAACCGTTTAGCAGCGTTGTTTTTAGGCTGTCAGGTGATTTTCCGTGGTTTTTGTATCCATTCAGCCACTAGTCCAATAGGCAATCTATGTGCCGCAAACGATTGATTTCAAAGACAATAATTTTTGGGATTCGCTTTTAAAAAAGCCAACATATCTCTTTTGAAATGTGCTATCCTTATCACCATATTTCACACAATACAGCCAGTTGAAAAATTCACGAATTTATTATACAAGTGAACCTTTGTTTAAATCGATCGCAATTTTTAGACTATTAATCACGGAGACTATATGGCAGCAAAGCAAAAATCTAAGGCGTCCAAATATCTGACCGTTCCAACGCGACCAATTCCGGTCGATCGGGATCGTTCGGTTGCCGGACTGCTTGAAAAAATGGAAGGTGCCGGATTCGGCGCCAAGCAACTATCCGAGGCACATCGCATCTGGATCGATATGCTCGACGACAACGTTACAGTGTATCTATGCGGGTCGGGAAACCTTATTTCCGCCGGATTGAGACGGCTTCTGGCATATATAATCAAAAACCGTTTTGTAGATGTTTTGGTGCTTTCGGGCACAGTTTTATTTCAGGACATTCATGAAACGCTTGGAAGAACACATTATCAGGCGCATCCGAGCATGAGTGATGCCGAACTCGAAGCGGCTGAGATCTCAAGAATCGGCGATATACTTTCAAACAAGGAAGAGTATCAGGAAGCTGACGAATGGCTCGGCAGCGTGATCAATCAACTCGACCTTTCGCGCTCATATTCTGTTCGCGAACTCCTTCATCTTGTCGGACGCGAACTCGCAGAAATTGCCCATGAAGACGGTGTTCTGACCGCCGCATTCAAATCGCGTGTTCCGGTCTTTTGTCCGGACCTTCCGCAAACTCCGCTGGCCGTTGGAATTGCCCGCTGCAGATTTGAAAAGAAAGTTGATTTTACGCTCGACTGCACGCAGGATACGATGGAAATGATGCAGATTGCACAGCGGACAAGAAATTCGGGGATCATCACGCTCGGAGATATCAGCGGACAAAGTATGGTAAACACCTCGGAAGTAAGTGCTTACATTACCAGAACAAGTGTCAGGGGACATAAATATGCGATTGCTGTCGGCAACGACGGTGCACCGTTTGGTGTTCGTACACCTTCGATCGACGGCAATCACAAGCAAATGTTTGGTGAACTTCTGAAAAATGCGCTTACGGCTTACGTTCCGAGCGACGCTTCGATCGTCTTGCCGATGCTCGTAACCGCACTTTCTCAAACCGCGGCAAAGTTTATCAAATCACGAAAAACTCCGCAGTTTACACTTGCCGGTAAGGATCTCGGAATTGAAGTTCCGTAGAGAAAAATAATTTCGAATTTTAACTGATCTCAGCTGGCGTATGGATTTCCGAATTCATGCGCCAATTTTATTTTAAACAGCAAAATCGTGAAATGTCAGCAGGAATCCGGACATTTGAACTTCTTTGACAATACACGCGTAAAATCAAAGGTACCACCAGGATGATTTCGTAACACTCGTGAATTAGAGTAGAATTTTAGTGGTCATCTATGATTTTGGAGAATTACAAATGTCAAAAATTGCAGTATTGAAAACTTATAAACTTCATTTATTTGGTCTTTTAGTCATTTCGGTTGCGATCTTTTCGGCGTGCAGTGGATTAATGAACAGACAGAATCTGGCGCCAAAAACAGAAACACCCAAGGCTCCCCCGGAACGCGTCGTCGTTGACGGAATTCGCACTTCTTATGCCGACCTTGTAGAAAAAGCTTCGCCGGCGGTTGTCAGAATTACTGCGATCGTTAAAAAGGATTCGAGGCAGGCAACTTCGGGTTCCCCGCTTGAAGATTTTTTCAAGGAAGCTCCCGAACAAAGAGAAAACCAGCTGCCGACACGCGGATTCGGTTCCGGCGTGATCGTCTCTGAAGACGGTACGATCCTGACAAACCACCATGTTGTCGCTGACGCGGAAAAGATCACCGTCCAGCTTGAAAACAATGAAACTTACGAAGCAAAGGTCGTCGGGTCGGATCCTCCGAGCGACTTGGCGGTCCTCAAGATCGAAGGAGAAAAATTTCAGTATTTGAAACTGGGAGACTCGGAAAAGGTGTTGGTGGGCGATATCGTTTTGGCGATCGGCAACCCGCTTGGCATCGGACAAACCGTAACGTCGGGCATAATCAGCGCTAAGGGCCGCAGGACGGGATTGGGTGACGGTAGTTTTGAAGATTTTCTCCAGACCGATGCTCCGATCAACCGCGGAAACTCGGGAGGGGCGTTGATAAATTTAAGCGGTGAATTGATCGGAATAAATTCACAAATACTCTCGCCAACCGGCGGAAGTATAGGTATCGGATTTTCTATTCCGTCCAATATGGCGAAATCCGTAATGGAACAGCTGATCAAGACCGGTAAGGTCCGAAGAGGAATGCTCGGGATCAATATTCAAAATATTACGTCGGAAATCGCCGAACAGCTGAAGCTCAAAGATACAAAAGGAGTTTTGGTCAGCAACGTACAAGCTGACAGCGCAGCTGAAAAAGCCGGTGTAAAACGTGGTGATGTGATCGTTTCGATCAACGATGAAGCCATTGAAGACGGCAATATTTTGCGAAACAAAGTTGCCGGGACACAGCCGGACACTGAGATTACCCTGAAGATCATCCGGGAAGGCAAGGAAATCACCCTTAAGGCAAAGCTCGGTGAGTTTCAGGCAAGTCAATCCGAACCAAAACTGCCTGGACAAAACGATGCTCCGAGTAGTGCCCCGAATGGTGACGAAGAAAACGGAAAACTCGGATTAAGCCTCCAGCCTCTGACGCCGGAGATCGCAAAGCGATTGAATATACCGGCCGAAGTTAAAGGAGTATTAGTAACCGAGGTTGATCCGAATAGCCCGGCGGCGGAGGAAGGAATTCGCCGCGGAGATGTTCTGATCGAAATAAACCGAACGCTTGTTTCTTCGCTTGCCGACGTCCGTAAAGCACTTGAAAAATCGGGTGACGGTCCGGCGCTGCTCCTCGTTTCAAGAGGCGGTCAGACCGTATTTATCTCGGTGAAACCGGCGAAGAAGTAGCGAAAAACTCCCGGCAAACGATAATTGAACAGCCTGATAAAAGCCGCGGGTTTGGCTTTTTTCAGGCTTTTCTTTTTGTGGTAGAATCTCACCACCCCAAATTCTTAATGCACCCTTTTTAGGAGCAAATATGCTGTCAAAAATATATCTGGGAATTCTTGCGATCGCAGTTTTAGTTATGACTGGATTAACGTTTGTCTGTTACAGCTGGCTTCAAAGCATTGGAAACCCGGCCGCAGTTGTCGAAAACTACGAACTATATGCGGGTCTCAGTTGGAATACGCTTTGGATCTTTTTTGTTGTGCTCATCGTTTTCGCAAACGTCGTTCTGTGGAAAACCGGAAGATCGTGGACACTCTGGACTTCCCTTTTGTTTTTTGTAGTTTTCATAATCACTCAGACTTTTTGGCTGGACCGTGCATTTTTTGATTTTCAGCAAGAGTCAAACCTTGGAGAAAACAGTCTTTTCTTAAAGCCGTTTGTCGGGATCACTGTAAGTGTATTGGGAGCGATCGGAGTGTTTTTCGATCAATTTATCGTGTTCCGGCTGCGAAACAAAATGTTTCCGGAAACTGTTGCCGATCAGGAAGAAATTGAAGCTGAAGAAATGTAGGATTCTTACGTAGGTTGATATAACAAGTAAAAAAAGAGGCTGTCTGCGACGACAGTCTCTCTTTTTTTTATTGGTCGGAGCGACAAGATTTGAACTTGCGACCTCTTCCACCCCAAGGAAGCGCGCTACCAGGCTGCGCTACGCCCCGTCAGAATTCTGTAAGATTAAGGGCGAACAAATCCTTTGTCAAATCGGTTTTGAACTGCTGAGGCTGTGCTCTGAATCCTGCGGATTTTTCGGGCTCAGCAGCGCGCGTAATTCAAGCAGCTGTGAAGCCAATGTTTTCAGAGCTTCGCGCTTATCTTCGGCCAGCTCAAACTGTTCACCGGATTCGCTTTTGTGTTCAAGCCCCACGCCGGTTTCAGCATCATCTCCGAATAATCCGCGCTGCATCGGACCGCTTTCATCGGTATTTTGAACCGCCGATTCTTCAACCGATTCCTTTGAAACACCGCCGCGCATTTCTGCCTGCAATCTTTTTTTCGCGCCCGCGATCGTAAAAAGATCCTCATAGAGAAGATCTTTGATCCTGAGCGCGGTTTCCACGTCTTTTCTTCTGTACGTACGCTGTCCCGACTTGTTCTTTTTTGGGGACAGCATCGGGAATTCGGTTTCCCAATATCTTAGAACGTGTGCCTGAACCTCAACTAAATCGCACACTTCGCCGATCTTGAAAAAAATCTTTTCAGGTATTATTGTTTCTTTATATGCCATTGGAATCTCACAATTTGTTAAAGTTTTGTGTAAATTACACCCTCGTTATTCTAAGTGTTTAATAGATTTGTGTCAATAAAATATATATGCGTTCCGAATTCGATTTTATCAAGAGCCTGAGGAATAACTTCAACCTTCCGGCCTTAGGTGATGATTGCGCTGTTCTCCCGAAAGATGATGTTTCAGACCTCTTGGTCAGCTCTGACCTCTTGGTAGAAGACATTGATTTCCGGCTCCGCTGGATAACACCTAAACAGCTTGGTCACAAGGCTTTAGCAGTATCTCTTTCAGATATTGCTTCAATGGGAGGTAAGCCGATTCATTCCCTGATTTCGCTTGGAGTTCCGGAACGTGTTTGGAATACAAATTTTCTGGACGAATTTTATTCCGGATATTTTGAGCTCGCAAACAAATTCAATGTGGAACTTGCCGGCGGTGACATCTCAAAAACACCCGACAGGATCGTGATCGATTCTACTGTTCTTGGTGAAGTAAAACGAGGTAATGCGATACTTCGTTCGACTGCAAAACCAAACGAACTCATAATGGTTTCCGGCCCACTCGGAGGGGCGAGCACGGCCCTCGAACTCCTCGAAGGCGGCGACACTTCGCCGGAATCTGTAACACAGGATCTCGTTGCGACACAGCTTACACCGATGCCAAGGGTGGAATACGGCAAAATGCTGCAGGAAAACTATCTGGCTACGGCGATGATAGATATCAGCGACGGGCTTTCAAGCGATCTAAAACACATTTGTGAGGCAAGCAGCGTCGGCGCGATCGTCTATGCAGATAAGATCCCGGTAAACGAGCATCTTCAAAGACTAAAACCGGAGTTCCCCGCTCAATTGGACAAAGCCCTGAATGGCGGTGAAGATTTTGAACTCCTGTTTACGGTGGATCCCAGAAAAATTTCAAATAAATTTTTGCGCGAATTTTCGATAATCGGTGAAACCACGCAAACCGCTGACACCATTGAACTTATCGACGGGGATAAATCGATGAATTTGATCTCCCGCGGATACACTCATTTCTAGTTTTTTTCATTTTTTGAAAAAAACTCTTGACACCCTGAATTACCCTGTGCTTAAATCGGCAACTGTTTGCGGAA
>JAWKHO010000023.1:0-57301 GCA_041394785.1 Pyrinomonadaceae bacterium
CTGTTGTTTGATATTCGGGGGTTTTTCCCTGAGGAATATACCGATGCAGGACGCTGGAAAGAAAACGGACTTATATATAGAGCGGTAAAAAGGGTTGAAAAATGGCTTCTTAAAGAATCGGACGGTTTTGTAATTTTAACTGAAAAAGCCAGAGAAATACTGTTTCCGGAAAGTAAAGAAACGGGTGAGGATACGCATGGCCGGCCCGTTGAAGTGATCCCATGTTGCGTCGATCTCGAACGTTTTAGCAATGTCGATCAGGAATTTCGGGATAATTTTCGCAAGACCTATGGATTAAATGAAAGATTAGTTGTCGCTTATGTCGGAGCATTTGGCGGCTGGTACTTGACCCGGGAAACGGTAGATTTCCTGGCCGCTGCCAAACGGAAAAGACCTGATACCTTTGCCCTGATCCTGACACAGAGCCCGAGAGAAGAAGTGACCGGTCTTTTGACCGAGGCGGGGTTTTCAGACAAAGACTACTGGATCGGGAAGGTTCGCCCCGAAGAGATTCCGAATTATCTGAGCACTGCGGATTTCGGTTTGTCGTTCATCAAAGCGTGTTATTCGAAAAAATCTTCTTCACCGACAAAAAATGCCGAGTATTTTGCTATGGGATTGCCGATCCTGGCCAATAGCGGAGTTGGGGATACTGCAGAATTCACAAAAGAAGACGGTGTCGGGATAATAATAGAGGAATTCGATGAGAGAACCTACGCGGATGCATTATCTCAAATGATAGCGCTTCTTGAATCAAAAGATACGATCTCTGACGCCTGCAGAAAAAGCGCATTAAAACGTTTTGATCTGAAACAAGTTGGCGGCGTCAATTACCGGCGGATATATAAGAAGCTTCTGGAAATAAAATAGATTGAAAGTTTTTGTTTGTGTCCTGATAGTGTGGTTGAAAGAAAGCGCGCAACTGAACTTTGCTTCTTTGCGGTAACTTTTTTTGTCCCGTAAATAAGCAAAGTCGCAGAGAAGATTAATCAGCGCATTACTAGGACACTACTAAGTTTTTTTATCATTTGGAATGTATCTCTGATTTCGCTAAAGTATTTACAGGTAACTTATTTAATTTATAGTTGGAAATTGAGCTGACATTGCGAGGCTGTGCTTACCGAATACGGGCGTAAAGGTAGTTCCGATTCCTCATATAATAATAAAACGCACTCATAGTGCGATCGTAGCAGAAGGAAAAAGTCGTTGTCTGAGCTTACGGTGAAATAATGTCAGTTCCTGAAAATACAGTCCGTTTTGTAAAAACAACGATTTTGATCCCCAAATTTCAGATCAGACTTCAATTGTTTTGATGACCGAAAAACCGATTTCAATATGTGCCCTCATGCTTGACCCGTATGATACGAATCCCGGTCAGCGATTCAGGCTCGAGCAATGGGAGCCATATCTGAATAAACTTGGGATAGAGGTCGAATACTTTTCGTTTACCGATGCAAAACTTCGCGATGTTCTCTACAAAGACGGACATTTGATTAGAAAAGCGACCGGAATGATCCGAGCGGTGGGTAGAAGGATCGGACAAATCCGCGGGGTTTCTAATTACGACGCAGTATATTTATTCAGAACGGCGAGCATGATTGGGCCCGCCAATCTTGAAAGGTCACTAAAAAAGTATCGAATACCCGTTATTTTTGATTTTGACGATGCGATATATTTAACAAATACATCAAACGCAAACCGTAGGTTTGGATGGCTTAAGTTTGCCGGGAAAACGGCCGAAATATGTATGCTGAGCGATGCAGTCATGGTTGGAAATTCTCATTTGGGCACTTTCGCTGCTAAACACAATAAAAATGTTTATGTTGTTCCTACGAGTATTAATACGGATCTTTATAAGCCACGAACTGAAAAACGGAATCACAATGGACGAACCATAATCGGATGGACCGGAAGTTCGACTTCACAGTACCATCTTGAAGAATTTGAACCGGTTTTGGCTGAATTGTTTAAGCGCCGTGATGATATAGAAATTCGGGTGATCTCTGATCGTGAACCGGCATTTAAAACCGTCCCTTACTCCTGGAAGAAATGGTCATCGGAAAAAGAGATAGAACTGACCGAAGAGATCGACATTGGAATAATGCCGACACCGGATGATGAATGGTCCCGTGGGAAATGTGCTGCAAAAGCGCTGCAGTATATGGCGTTGGGTATTCCAGCGATTTGTACCGATATGGGAGCGAACCGCGATGTTGTTGTTTCCGGTGAGAACGGATTCCTCGCATCGTCTCAAGAGCAATGGCTTGAATGTTTTGATAAACTGATCGATGATAAAAAATTGCGCCGGAAAATGGGTGCTAAAGCGAGAAAGACTGTTGTTGAAAATTACTCAATGACAAAAAGTGCTGAGTTGTTTGCGGATGTTGTGCGTAAGTTTGTAAAAAGAGATCGAGTTTAACAAAGCTTTAATTTAAGAATAGCCTAGGATCGAACAGTTCGAAAAATATATCTCTCACGTGAGCCAACGGGATGATATGAAAAATTTACGGCATAGTCGTATATGGTGACTTTTTGATAGCAGAGTCTTATGGATAAGATACTAGCACTTCTTGCATTTATAATTGCTGCGGGAATCATTGCGTTAACATTTCCTGATGGAAACGCGGCGGTTGTTGTTGCAACTATCCTATCTGTAATTACACTTTTATTACTGCGTTATTTTTATCCAAAAGAAAAATTACTGCTTAGCAGGCTTTTTATAACGGCAATGTTTGCTAGATTGGTTTTTGGTGCTCTGGTTCATTTTTATGAGCTTCGAGAGCGCTTTTCTGCCGATTCGACCACGTACCATGAAGCCGGCAGGAGGCGGATGGAAGAATGGTTTGGGATCAGCAGCTATGTTGATGACCAACTTTTGATACGCTTTACAGAAAATATAGGCTGGGGAATGAGTTATTTTGTTGCCGGGCTATATTCGGTTGTTGGAGCGGATATATTGACCGCGCAATTTGTGTGTTCCGTCATAGGAGCAGCAACGGTTCCGCTGGTTTATATTTGTGTAAAGAGGATTTTTAATAATCATCGGGCAAGTTTAACTGCAGCGCTGTTGGTCGGCTTTTATCCGGCATTCATCATTTGGACGAGTCAACTCCTCAAAGATGGTCTCATCGTATTTTGTTTGGTTCTTGCGATGACGATGATCCTCAGTTTGCGGGAAAAGTTCAATTACGGTGCTGCTATAACATTAATAATAACTCTTGTCGCGATCCAGTCTCTTAGGTTCTACATTTTTTATATGATCTCGGCGGCGATGGTCGGTGCATTTTTAGTAGGCACCGGAAAATCGAATCAATCAATAGTAAGGAATTTAGTGGTACTGACGGTTCTCGGGGTTGGTCTTACCTACCTGGGTGCTGCCGGAAACGCGAGTTCAGAAATTGCGAAATATGCGAGCCTTGAAAATATCGAGCGATCAAGGGCGGGGGCTGCAAGGGCTGATTCCGGGTTTGGTCAGGACTCGGATGTGTCAACTACTGGTGGGGCTCTTTCTGCAATCCCGGTAGGATTTGTGTATGTCATGTTTGCACCGTTTCCATGGGATTTGTTTAATACAACATATCTAATTACTGCTCCAGACATGATTATTTGGTGGGCGTCTATTCCATTTCTTATCATCGGACTCCTTTACTCGATCAAGAACAATCTTCGAAAGTCGCTGGGAATACTCATCTTCAGCATGATGCTGGCGCTCGCGTACTCATTGTTCCAGGGCAATATCGGAACGGCCTACCGCCAGCGGATTCAGATTCAGGTGTTTCTGTTTATGTTTGTCGGAGTCGGTTGGACACTTGTTCAGGAGAAACGTGAAAACAAAAAATTGATACGAGATGTAGAGAATCGCCGGTTCAATGAAAGACTCAGAAGAAATTCAGTAACATCAGCTGTCGGCGAAAAAGTTTACTAGCTTTTTCGTGAAATAAGATCTTATGTGCGGAATTGTAGGAATTGTAAACACAAAATCCCGTAGGGTGAGCCGTGAAATTTTAACGGCGATGAATGATGCGATCATTCATAGAGGGCCGGATGAAGACGGTTTTTTTGCCGACGGAAATGTGGGGTTGGCAATGCGCAGGCTTTCGATCATTGATCTGGCAGGCGGGCAGCAGCCGATTTTCAATCCCGACAAGACAAAACTGATCGTTTTTAACGGCGAGATCTATAATTTTCAGGAACTCAGAAAAGATCTCGTTGCGCAGGGAGATAAATTCACCACAAATTCCGATACCGAGGTGATCCTTCACCTGTACGAGAAGTACGGGGCGGATTGTTTGGAATATCTCCGCGGGATGTTTGCCTTTGCGATCTGGGATCAAACAGAAAAAACACTCTTTATTGCCCGTGACCGCGTCGGTAAAAAACCGCTGTTGTATTCACATCAGAAAAACGGAGATCTTATTTTCGGCTCCGAGTTTCAGGCACTTCTTAAACATCCGGATGTTTCGCGTGAGGTCGATAATTCGGCGATCGACAGCTACCTTTCGTTTCTTTGTGTTCCGGCGCCGCAAACAGCGTTTAAGCAAATCCGTAAACTCGAACCCGGACATTGGCTTCGCTGGAAAGACGGTGAAGTTGAAACCAGACGCTATTGGCGGCCCGATTTTTCGAAAAAGATAAAAATTTCGCGCGAAGAAGCAGAGGAAGAAACTGTCAGAATTTTGCGAGAGGCGACCAGACTAAGGCTGATCTCTGAAGTCCCGCTCGGCGCCTTTTTATCGGGCGGTGTGGATTCATCGACAGTCGTCGCACTGATGGCACAGGAGAGCGAAACTCCGGTAAAAACATTTTCGATCGGATTTGAGGAGCAGGATTTCAGCGAACTCAAATACGCACGGCGGGTTGCAGAACACGTCAGCGCTGAGTACAACGAGTTTATTGTTAAACCTAACGCCCTCGAAGTATTGCCAAAACTCGTCAGACACTACGGTGAGCCGTACGCCGATTCTTCGGCGATCCCGACATATTACGTTTCAAAAGAAACCAGAAAGTCAGTTACGGTTGCCTTAAACGGCGACGGCGGCGATGAATCATTTGCCGGATACGAACGTTACGCTGCAATGCGGATCGCCGAGATCTACCATCGCTTTCCGAAACTGGCGCGAAAATTATTTGTCGAAGCTCCGGTCAGTCTTCTCCCCACGTCCGACGCAAAACGAAGCAGGTTTCGTGACGCGAAAAGATTTGTTCAGGCAGCGTCGCTCTCAAAAACCGAGCGCTATTTCCGTTGGGTGACCGTCTTTCGCGAAGACGCCAAAAAGTCGCTATACACTTCTGATTTCATTGATGATGTTGCAAACAATCACTCAAGTGAGTTTCTCGACAAATGGTTCAGGACCGCAAATGGCTCGGGTATTCTGGATGCGACACTTCTGACGGATCAGATGACCTATCTGCCAAATGATCTACTGGTAAAAGTTGATATCGCTTCGATGGCAAATTCGCTTGAAGCCAGATCGCCTTTTTTGGATCACAAGGTTATCGAGTTTGCGGCGAGTTTGCCGGAAAGCATTAAAATGAGGCGGTTTGAAACAAAATCGCTGCTCAAGAGCGTTGCCGCCAAACTTGTTCCAAGGGATGTTATTTATCGGCGCAAAATGGGGTTTGGCGTTCCGATCGGAAACTGGTTCAGGAACGAAATGAAAGACTTTGTAAAAGAGACGCTGCTTTCGGAAAGATCTGCGAAACGCGGGATAATAAAGCCTGAAATCCTGGAAAGATATATAAGAGAACATACGAACCGCGAGGTTGATCATACTCACCAGATTTGGACACTTCTGATGCTTGAGCTTTGGTTTCAGGAGTTTATCGATCAATAGGCGAAAAATGAATGAGTCTAAGAGAGTTGTCTGACGGTGTTTGTTAATCGAGGTCGCTTACTACTATTTCCGATTGTCGAACACTCGGGCGAGTACGGATGCAGGACTTATGGTACCTGTCACCGAGCTTTGGTTTGTGCCTTTAGTTTATTTCTTAGATCCATCCTGCAATCGATAAATTCTAAGCCTTCGGGTAAGCGCCCCGAATTTGCCGGGATTTAGCACTGCAGCAATAAAACTTGATCTATTAGTTGTCTTTCGATTTTGGGTAAACCGGCAAATGGGTTCCTATGTTTTTATTTAGCGGGCTGTCTGACTGTCGAATCTGCAGTTTACGCCCGGTATTAAGCTTCAGTCCGCGCGGCTGAGCCGGTCAGTTAGCTCACTATATGAAAATCGTTCGAATCATCGCAAGACTTAACGTTGGCGGACCGGCTCGACATGTCGTTTGGCTTAACGCGGCTCTTGACGATGGCGAATTCGAATCGACTCTTGTAACCGGAACGGTACCGGAAGGCGAAGAAGACATGGGTTATTTTGCGGAAGGCTTTGGCATCGAGCCGGTATTTATCAAAGAGATGAGCCGGGAACTTTCGCCGAAAGATCTTACGTCGCTGTGGAAGATCTACAAAGAACTGCGTCGAAACAAGCCGGATATCGTTCACACTCACACGGCCAAAGCAGGAACTGTCGGACGTGTTGCGGGCTTCTTCTATCGATGGCTGACGCCGGGAACGATCATCGGGAAACCGCGGAAATTAAAGATCGTTCATACGTTTCATGGTCATGTCTTTCACAGCTATTACGGCAAGACGAAAACCCGGGTCTTTTTGTTTATAGAAAAGATGCTCGCCCGTTTTGCCTCGGACAAGATAGTAGTGATCAGCAGTCAGCAGAAAGAGGAGATTCACCGGGATTTTGCGATCGGGAATAACGAACAGTTTGCGATAATCCCGCTTGGGATCGATCTGACTCCGTTTGGGAATAAAACCGAAGCAAGAAGAGAATTCAGGCACGAAATCGGAGCGACGGAGGATGAACTCCTTGTAGGTTTGGTCGGAAGGGTTACCGAAATAAAGAATATTGGGATGTTTCTGGCGGCCGCGCATAACTTCGGCGAAGCAGTCGAATCTGACGTTTCAGTAAGATTCGTAATAATCGGCGACGGGAATCTTCGTCCTGATCTTAAATCCCGTTCTATTGAACTCGGGCTTGCGGAAAAAGTTATTTTTACCGGCAGCAGAAATGACCCCGAAGTGTTCTACGCAGGACTTGATATCGTTGCGCTGACTTCGCTGAACGAAGGTACGCCGCTTTCACTAATTGAAGCCATGGCGTCCAAAAAACCGGTGATCTCAACAATGGTTGGCGGGGTAAAAGATCTTTTAGGAGAAAAGAAAGAAGAGTCCGGGGAATATGCGGTCTGCGAACGCGGAATTGCTGTTGCTTCGTCTGATGTTCTCGGTTTTCGAAGCGGGCTTAAACGTCTGATCGAAGATAAAACTCTCCGCGTTGATCTCGCAGAAAAAGGCTATGAATTTGTTCATGCCGAGTATTCAAAAGATCGACTGGTAACGGACATCAAACAACTCTACAGAGATCTCGTGAGCCCATAAAACCTTTATTTCACTTGCTTTTGTAAATAAATTCTATTGTAATAACCCTTACTCAGTAAAGAATCTGTATCGTCAATTGCGAATATATGAATGAGATGATCTCTAATCCCATTTTTATTACACTGAGTGCCTTCGTGCTGTCTCTGGCGCTGACTTTTCTCGTAAGAAAATTCGCAAGGGAGTTGGGTTACGTAGCAAAGCCGAAAGCAGACCGGTGGCACAAAAAGCCGACTGCTCTGATGGGCGGCGTTTCTGTATTCCTGACAACCGCAATAATTTATCTTCTGCTTGTACCAAAAACGTCGCAATCATGGATCGTGCTGGCAGGAAGTTCTTTTCTTTTCATCGTCGGACTTGTTGATGATCTGCTGGAGATCAAACCTTACCAAAAACTGATCGGACAGATAATCGGGACCGCCATTGTGATCGGCTTCGGGCTGGTTTTGCCCTGGACCGATTCGGAGATCCTCAATATCTGGCTTACCGTATTCTGGATCATCGGGATAACGAATGCGATAAATCTGCTGGACAACATGGACGGACTCGCTGCGGGTATTTCTGCGATCGCAGCGATAACACTCGCGATAGTTTTGGGCAGCAGCGGCCAGACTGCGGAATTGCTTCTTGTTTGCGCATTCTTCGGCGCGATCGTCGGATTTCTCGCATTTAATTTTAATCCCGCGTCGATCTTTATGGGCGACAGCGGATCAATGTTTATCGGGTTTTTTATCGCGAGCTCCGTGCTTCTGAATGATGACTTTGGCGGAAGATCCCGTGGTGTGTTTTCGGTACTTGCTGTTCCGGCACTTATTCTTCTGGTGCCGATCTTTGATACCACGTTTGTTACCGTTCTGAGGAAGCTCTCCGGCAGAAAAGCCTCTCAAGGCGGTCGTGATCATACTTCACACCGGCTTGTAGCCCTTGGTCTTTCGGAAAGAACTGCGGTTTTGATGCTATACGGGCTGGCCATCGCGGCCGGTGTAGTTTCTTATTATGTCCGGGAGCTTCGTGTCACGCAGAGTCTTGCGCTTGTTGCTGTGGTGACGATCCTTTTGGCATTTATCGGGGTCTATTTATCAAAAGTTAAGGTCTATGAGGATGACGGTGAGGATCTCGCGCTTCAAAATGATGCGGCGTATGGTTTTCTAATCAACCTTTCACATAAGCGGCGCGTTTTCGAAGTATTGCTTGATGCGATGCTCATCACGCTTGCGTACTACTTTGCTTACGTTCTGCTGTTTGGCGTGTTTGAACCGACACGTGATTGGAATTTGTTTATCAAAACACTTCCGCTGCTGATCGTCTTGAAATTAGGAGCGTTTCTCATCACAGGGGTTTATCGCGGGATTTGGCGCTATACGAGTGTCCGGGATTTTGTGACATTCACAAAAGCGGTTGTTCTTGGTTCCGTTTTGAGTGTTTTATCGATTTTACTTATCTATAGATTCCAGGAGTTTTCGCGCGCAGTATTTATCGTTGACGGTATCGTTCTCCTGCTTGCACTGGTGACGAGCCGGATGACATTTCGGCTGTTCAGACAAATGCTTCCGACTCCGATGTCCAGCAAAAGGCGCCGTGCATTGATCTACGGTGCCGGTGACGGCGGTGAGATGGTTTTACGTGAACTTGAAAACAATCCTGAGTGGGAGTATAAACCGATCGGGTTTTTGGATGATGATCCGCTTAAGAAAGACAAGGTGATCCACGGTTTGCCGGTTTACGGTGGTAACGGCTCGCTTCCGCAGATATGCAGTGAGAACAATGTGGAAGAAATACTTCTTTCGTTTCGCGAAATTGATCCGGAAAGACTCAAGGAAGTAAAAATCGTGTGCAAAGAGGCAAATGTGAGCCTTAAACGTGCGTGGATCAAGATTGAGCCGATCGACGGCAACCAGTTTTAGACTTTACCCGATCGGCGATATATTCTGATTTACCGAAGAAAGTTTATATGCCTACCAGAACCATTAAATTGGATTCAGTGATGCCGAGGATCATTCTTTTGATCCTGCTGATCATGTGTTTGGTATTTTTGGTTTTCGGCATAAAGTGGATGCTCGGAAACACGATCTCGACACAGGCAGCGACAAAGGATGTTGCCGAGCTGGCGATAGGTTTGGCCCCGAACGATCCCAAAACCCATTTCGCGCTGGCAAATGTAAATGAACGATCCTTCCTTCCGGAAGACGGCCCCAAATCGCTTGCCGGATTTGAAAAAGCCGTGTCGCTATCCCCTTATGACTACAGACTTTGGCTTGCGCTAGGGAAGTCGCGGGAAAGATCAGGTGATGTTGAAGCCGCAGAGAAGGATTTGAAACGTGCGATGGACCTTGCACCGAGCTACGCTCAGGTAAAGTGGGCATTCGGCAACCTGCTTCTGCGGCGCGGGAAAACGGACGAAGCATTTAGAATGATCCGGAATGCGGTCGACAATGATCCGAAGTTTGCGAGTCCGGCGGCAACAACTGCATGGCAGATCTTTGACGGCGATATCGAAAAAGTAAAAAAGACGATAGGCGATTCAGCACAGGTGAAATCCTCGCTCGCATTGTTTTTGGCAAAAGAGGGTAAATTTGAGGACGCCTTCGAAATTTGGAAAACGCTTCCAGCGTCCGGATTGAAAACTGATTTTAAGCAGGATTCTGAGCGGATCCTTCAGTATTTTCTCAACGGACAGAAATACAAAATGGCGTTTGCCATCAAATCTCAGCTCACTGATAAAAATAAGGCGGCCGTTAAGTTTGAGCAGATCACAAATGGCGGGTTTGAGTCAGATGTGCGAACCGATCAACCGGAACTATTCGATTGGGAAATAGCGGCCGGGGCGGTGCCACAGATAAATCTTGCCCGCGATCAGAAACACGGCGGGTCACAGAGTTTGCTGATAAATTTCAATATCACGAAAAGGGAGGAGTTTCGCACGATCTCTCAAACCGTTGCGGTTGAAAGCGGTAAAGATTACGTGCTGGAAATATTTTATAAATCGGACGTCAATGTAAAAGAGACCGTAAAATGGGAAGTTGTTGACGCGATCTCTCAAACGGTGATCTCAGCTTCCGATCCTTTGCCGCAAAACGCAGATTGGCAAAAAATGGAAGTGGCGTTTACAGCGCCGGAGGCGAGTCAGGGCGTGATAGTCCGGTTAATAAGGGAAGGCTGCGAATCCGTTATCTGTCCGATCAACGGAAAGATATGGTTTGATGATATTTCGCTGAAGTAACCGAGCGGTTATGACGTTTAGTCATTGCCGGAAAATCGTATGGAAACCAAACTCAGAAAAAGAGGATCGATCACAGGTGCTGTCATGTTTTTTATGGTGTGCGCACTTCCGGTTTTTGCAACGGTTCTTTTTGGTGCCGTAAGTAACGGAACTTTTGCGATCCTTTCAATGGTTTTTGGTCTGACGCTGGTTTTCTGGTTTCTTGATATATGGAGGTCGGGCGAATTCCGGATCAACACAAGCCTTCTGCAGTTGCCGTTACTCGGATTGATCTTGATCGGGTTGTTCCAACTTCTTCCGCTGGGCGGCGACAGTTCCGTTTCGGAACTGCTCTCGGTAAATCCTTCAAGTTCGCTGACGCTGGATCCGACAGCGACAAAGTTCGCGATCTTCAAACTTTCAGTCTTTCTGATCTTTTTTGCACTTGCCTTGATCTATATCAACAGCCCGGATCGGGTGCGGAAAGTAGTTTATACGATAATTATCTTTGGTGCGGTTATAGCATTTATAGGTGTATTGCAGCGTCTTGCGAGTCCAAATTTTATTTATGGTATGCGGGAAGTAGATTATGCCAATCCGTTTGCCTCTTATGTCAACCAGCACCATTTTGCGGCTCTTATGGAAATGACCATAGGGCTGACGCTCGGTCTTCTTTTTGGTAATTCGATCGAAAAAGACAAGCGTTTGCTGCTGATCATCGCAATTGTCCTGATGGGTATCGCAATTATCTTTACGGGGTCACGCGGAGGATTCCTGAGTTTGGTTGGAGTGATCGCGTTTTTGGTTCTGGTAAATATCAGTTTTCCCGGCACTGACGGGGGAGGTAAGGCGGAAGGCACCGCGCTTAAGCGTAATCTGACCCTGATAGGCGGAAGCGTTTTACTGATACTGGTTTTATTGACTTCTGTTATTTGGCTTGGTGAGGGATCAGTACGCCGTATCGGCGATGTCAGCCAGCCCGATTTTACAAACGGCAGACTGCATTTTTGGAGCGTCACCCTCGAAATGATAAAGGAAAATCCGATCCTTGGCTCCGGATTGGAGGCTTATGGTGTTGCATTTACAAAGCACGACGATTGGGATGGGAATCTACGTGTCGAACAGGCGCACAACGACTATCTGCAGATCTTTGCGGATGCCGGGATCATCGGATTTCTCTGCATTGTCGCATTTGTATTTCTGCTGTTCAGAAATGGTCTGAAAACAATTAAAGAATCTGCAAACCGGTTCAGACGGGGAGTTGCAGTCGGGGCACTTGCCGGCTGCTTCGGGATCCTTATTCACAGCTTTTTTGATTTTCCGCTGCGAACAAATGCGAATTCGCTTTTCTTCCTGCTTCTGGTCGTTTTGGCCACTGCAACCATCAAGTATCCCAAGCTATACCGTAAGCCGAGGTTGGTTCAGGCCAGCTGAGACCGGCCCGATGATTTAGTCATTGACGAGTTTTTGTTTTGCTGCGAACGCTTGTTTGAAGCCCTCTCCGTCCGCATTTCCGATCTTCATCGCCGTTTCGTAGATCTTCACGGCATATTCCTTTTGATCATAAAATTCATAGATCCGGCCAAGTGAAACGTAGGTAAGTGTGACCAGTTCGCGGTCCGTAACAGGTGTTGCGGCGCTAAGAGCCTTTTCAAAATAGTCCTTCGCTTTTATCAGTCTTCGGTTAACCTCTGTGCCGTCTTTTGTGTCTTCGGCCGATATGCTTGCAACGCGCCCGAGCGAATAATAAATACGCGTCGCACCCGAAGGATATTTTTCTAGAAGTGCGGTCAATGCCTGTTCTGCTTCGGTGAGTTTTCTGGCATCGATATCCTTATCGATCGACAAAAGGTCTTCTGTCAAAGGATTGCTGACAAGTGTAGTTTCGACGATAGTTGATGTCCGGCGTTTGTCGCGTTCGGCCATGGCTCTGTCTCTTGTGATCTTGTTTTCGGCGATCCTGTTTGTCTCTGCCTTGGCATTGATCTCAACGATCCAGTTTTCCAGAGAATTTGCGATATCAAATCCGGCGTCTTCCGAGCCTTTTAATTTCCCTGCAAAATAAAAAGCAAGCACCGCCCCGTTTTCGTAGCTTTCGGATAATTGAAGGACCGATTCATCTGCAAATATAGCTTTTACACGGTTTAGTTCTTCAACGACCGCTCTTTTTTCGTTGTCGTCTTTTAGCAGATCGATCTTTCGGCGCGCCTGCGCTGTTGCAAACTGCGTGCGACGGAATTCTTCTTCCTGAATATCGGCCGCTGCTACGAGTGAACGTGAAACCGCCAGAAATACATCGGGAGAAACAGAAGCACCGGCTTTTCTTCTTTCTTCGAGAAGTTCTCTGATCGATGAATTATGCGCGCTGATCGCCTTTGCGTGTTTTAAGACGAGCGGATCGAGTACGAACTGAAGATAAGCGCGACGCACTTCCGAAGAACTCAGGTCGATACCGGGCGAAACTATCGCATAGTATTTGTCTCGAATATTCAGGAAATTAACGGAATCTTTTGGCGCAAGAAGATCGGGGACGATCGTGAAATTTCTTTCGCGGACATTCGTTTCAACGTTCTGTATCGTGTTATTGCCCTGTCTTTTCGGATTACCGATCTTTTTTTGCTCGACGTATTGAAGTTCCGGCCTTGTGTTCAGGTAATCCAAAACCTCCCGAACCATTTCGCGTGCGGTCGGACGAAGTTCATTCGCCAACATTGCATTCTTTTTATATGTTTCATCGATCTTTGCCGAAACTCCGCGTGTTTTGTAAAACTCGGAAACGAGGTCGGCAAAGTCAAGTACTTCAAGCAGTTCATCCGGCAGATCGATGGAACGTTCGGGCGGAGTAAGTGACGGCGCATCCGAGAGACTGTATGCAAGGGTAATAAACGGCGCCAGGACTTCCGCACTCGTTGCGTCCGAGTGCCGTCTTTTGTATTGCTCTACGAAGTTTCTCAGCTTCTGACGAAGGTTTGGATCTACCGATGATAGACTGCTGCGCAGTTCTTCCCTGAATTCACTTCCTTGCTGAGTCAGCGGAGTGTCGATTCCGGCAGCCTCTAAAGACGTCAGCACCGTGACAAGGCGTTTGTCAGGTGTGATTGAGACTCCAAAACTTGCCAGGTCAATCCCGGTGTTTTCCGTTTGAGCAGAAAGACTTATCGAAGCCATTAAAATCAATGCAAATATTAAAACTTTTTTCATCGCTGTTCAGATAATCGTGCGGTCAGGGATCGCAAAGAACACAATTCAAGCAAATTGTATAAAAGGGGTTAAAAAAAATTGCCTGGATTGCGTCTTTGCTTGAACTAAAGATGCCGCCTCAGGTGGCAAAGATGCTTTTTGCAGGACAAAAAAATAAAAGGACGAAAGACATGTTTTATCCATCTTTCATCCCTTTTATTTATAAACCTCAAAAATGCCAAATCAACGGTTTAGCTGTAACTGGCAAGTGCTTCGCCCTCATCGTCAAAAGTATCAAAAACCGTAAGCAATTTGGTGATCGCGAGAAGATCCTGAATTTTTTGTGTGAGATTCAGAAGCTTCAGGCTTCCGCTTTCCTTATTTACCGCTGTGAAGCTGGAAACAAGTTCACCGATTCCGCTTGAGTCGATATATCCGACTTCACCAAGATTTAATAAGATATTTTTTTTGCCTTCACCAAGCAGCTTGCGAATGGTATTGCGAAGTGCGACGCTGCCCTCACCGATCGTCACTTTTCCGCTCATGTCAAGAATCGTCACGTCGCCCGCCTGTCTTTCTGAAATATTAAGATCTGCCATTTTTATCTCCTCGTTTATTTTTAATCGTTTGAATGCAAATATTAGTCGAAATCTATCAAAAAAGTCTATTCGAAACAAAACCGGTCAATGATTTTTTACCATTTTTACGATCATACCGCCATCGGGATGGTTGTGCCATTCAACGGTATCTACAAAATTCTGCATAAACAAAATTCCTCTGCCGTTCTCCTTCAGCAAATTTTCGGGATTTGTCGGATCCGGAACGTCCTCAACCTCAAAACCCTTGCCAAAATCTCTTACTGTGATCTCGATTCCGTCCGTCAGGTCGCGCAGTGCGATGTCCACCGATTTGGATTCATCCAGACTATTGCCGTGTTTTACCGCATTTGCAACAGCTTCACGCATCGCCATATCAATTCCGAAGATCGCGTCATCGTTAAATCCGATTTCTTTTGCAAAACTTACCGTTTTGACAACAGCAGAATCGATATCTGCGATTTTACTGGAGATCGAAAATTTCATTTGGTTTTCGCTCAAGGCTTTCGTAAATAATTCTGGTTAATTTATTATGTAGATTCGTCCTAAGTTTGCGTTTTATTGAGGTTTATGTCAAGAAGATAGAAGTTCAATAAATTAAGCAGAATTAGCAATAATGAAAATCATTAAAGCAGGATCAATGACCGGTGAAGTCAATTTATCCGGTGATAAATCAATTTCGCACCGGGCAGCCATCTTTTCCGCGCTCGCCGAAGGAGAAACGGTGATCGACAATTTCTCGACGAGTGAAGACTGTTCGGCCACGCTCAATTGTCTCATGGAATTGGGGGTTTCGATTGATCGTACGGGAAACAGGGTCGTTGTTAAAGGCGCCGGCAAATCCGGTCTGCACAAGCCTGAAAAGCCGCTCGATTGCGGAAACAGCGGAACAACGATGAGACTTCTCGCAGGTGTGCTCGCGGGTCAGAATTTCGAATCGGAATTAATTGGCGATGAATCTTTGTCAAAACGGCCGATGGAGCGGATCGCTGAACCGCTTCGCAAAATGGGAGCGCAAATTGAGACCGCGGACGGGAGGCCTCCTGTCAGGATCTCAGGTAAAAACCCGCTGGCTGCAATAGACTATTCACTTCCCGTAGCCTCAGCACAGCTCAAGAGTGCGATTTTGCTGGCCGGATTGAATGCCGATGGTGTTACCCGAATTTTTGATCCGCCCTCGAAAACCGGGGTATCTTCCTCCCGAAATCACTCAGAGTTGATGTTTGATTATCTGGAAGCCGCGATCTTCGAAGAGATAATTAAAGATGAGAATGGTTTTGTTTATCGGGTATCAATCGACGGGAACTCAAAACTCGCTGCAAAAAATATCGATGTTCCTTCTGATATCTCGTCTTCGGCTTTTTTTGTTGTCGCCGGAAGTGTTCTGCCGGGATCAAAGATTGTATTGAAGAATGTCGGACTAAATCCAACCCGGGCGGCTTTTATCGACGAGCTTAATAAGATCGGTGCCCGGATCGAAATTGAAAACATCAGAAGCTTAAACAACGAAAAGGTGGCGGATATTCGCATAGATTATTCGGAAGAACTTCTAACAAAAGAAGAGCCGCTTATTTTTGATGGTGAGTTGATCGCAAATATACTTGACGAGATACCCGTTTTGGCAATTCTCGGTACGCAAATGAAGGGCGGAATGGAAGTGAGGGATGCCGGAGAACTCCGCGTTAAGGAATCGGACCGTATCTCAGCGGTTGTTGATAATCTGAAGCGGATGAACGCCGAAATCGAAGAATTCGAAGATGGATTCCGCATTGCACGTTCTGATCTGAAGGGCGCGAAGATTGATTCGTTTGGGGATCACCGCATCGCCATGGCATTTGCCGTTGCCGCGCTCGTCGCAGAAGGCGAAACCGAGATTATCAATGCGGAATGTGTAAACGTTTCATTCCCGGATTTTTTTGAAGTTATTGCCAAATTGACCGAGCGAAATTCTTGATGGACAAAGGAAAACGAAGGATCATACTTACCGGATTTATGGGGGTCGGGAAAACGACCATCGCCAAACATCTCTCCTATCTGATCCGCAAAGAAAGAGAAGATCTTGATGATTTTATAGCGCGAAAGGAAGACCGCTCGACTGCTTCGATCATAAGCACAGGCGGAGAAGCGGGTTTTCGCGAGATCGAAACAAAGTGCTTAAAGGAATTGTTGGAGTCTGACGTTTGTATAATTTCATTGGGCGGCGGCGCCTGGACACTGGAGCGGAACCGAGAAATTATTTCAGAATATGACTGCATGAGCATTTGGCTTGAATCGACTTTTGAACACTGCTGGAGAAACATCAGACTTTCGCGTTTTGAAAGACCTCTTGCGAAAGATAAAGAAAGGGCAAGGAAGCTGTTTGACGAGAGAGTAAAGTTTTATTGTCTGGCTGAATGGCATTTTGTGATAAAACCGGGCAATAATTCCTTTGATATCGCAAAGCAGATCGCGACCGAATACGAACAGATTGTCAAACTCTGATCGGTGAAATTTAAGGCCGACAAATTTGACAAAAGTTCAATATCAAAGTAAGTTCGGTGCAATCAATAATTACGAATTGTGAGAGAAAATTGTGTCTTTCTGCTGCAATTATTGATGAAGTTGCCCCCGGTTTTTACTACTTAGAATAAAAAGGAATTAGTTAGTTTTCAGGAGGAAAGAATGAAAATCAAAGTTTTAACGATCGTCACAGTGTTGTCGGTGTTATTTATCGTTGGCTGTGGTGGTAAAAGCGATGCTGATCTAAGCAAAGCCGCAAGCGACGCGCTCACAGCAGATGCTACTACGTCTGGTGTTACCGTTGAAGTAAAAGATGGTGTCGCAACCATCAAAGGCGAAGTTGCTGATGAAGCTGCAAAATCCAAAGCTGAGACGCTGGCGAAGGTTGAGGGCATCAAATCGGTAACAAACGAAGTTACAGTTAAACCTGCTCCCGAAACCGCAACAACGGATTCTGCATTAAAGGGAACAATCGAAGAGGCTCTTAAGAAAAAAGGTTTTGACAAGCTGACAATCGATACCTCGACAACTCCTGCAACTATGCGTGGAACATACCCGAAGGGTAAATTGGCCGAGGCGATTCAAACTGCTCAGGAAGCCAATGGCGGAAAACCGGTTAAAAATGAGGCAACTGAAGAGAAGTAAGGAGTTAAAGGAGAAATATCATGTTAATGGAAAAATATAGCAGTTTAATTGATCTTGCTAACAGTCTTGGTGTAAACGGTTTGAACGTAAGCGAAGGCGATGGATTTCTCAGCATTGAAGGTGAGGCAACAGGTGCCGTCAAACAGCAATTGTGGGACGAATATGCAAGGATCGATCCGGAATACCGCTCAGGTGATATGGTTTTGAAAATAGAAGCTTCCGATTCAGATTCTTCTACGACCTATACCGTTCAATCGGGCGATTCATTAAGCAAGATCGGTGCAAAATACGGCATCAGCTGGCAGTCGATCTTCGAAGCAAATCG
The DNA here is from genome assembly GCA_041394785.1 of Pyrinomonadaceae bacterium. GTDB lineage: Bacteria > Acidobacteriota > Blastocatellia > Pyrinomonadales > Pyrinomonadaceae > Aridibacter. The sequence goes on from JAWKHO010000023.1 coordinate 17,892, forward strand.
TGACAAATTGGATAATCCTGACCTGATTCATCCGGGACAGGAACTTGTAATTCCGCAAAGCGAAGGCGAAAGTGCTTAAGTAAAACGGAGAAAGCTTGGAAAAGCACCTTGATCTGTCTTATCGGATCAAGGTGCTTTTTGATATTTAATTTGTTAAATTTTTCTTAATGTTTTTGGAAACTGACTTTATCGTGATCGGCAGCGGGATCGCCGGACTTCGTGCCTCGATCGAACTCGCCCGGACCGGGGCGCGCGTTTCGGTGCTGACGAAGTCCAAGACGAGCGATTCCAATACCGAATGGGCACAGGGAGGTGTTGCCGTTGTACTGTCAGATGACGACAACGCGGAACTTCATGAAGATGACACCCTTATCGCCGGTGCCGGACTTTGCGATGAAAAGGCAGTGGAAACGCTTGTTACCGAGGGCTCGGAGTATATAAAGCAGCTTATCGAATGGGGAACGGAATTCGACCGCGAAGGCGGGAAATTAGTGTTTACCCGTGAAGCTGCGCACTCCAGACGGCGAATTCTGCACGCTCACGGGGATTCCACGGGGAAAGAGATCGTTCGGGCACTGATCGCCCGCGCGCGACAGGAAAAAACGATAAATTTGCTGCCTTTTGCTCATGTTGAAAGTCTGATCGTCAGCGGCGGAAGATGCGTTGGCGTCAGGTTTCTTGATCCGATCCTCAAGACCCCGCGTGACGTTTTTGCAAAAGCCGTCATCCTCTGTACGGGCGGTGCTGGCCAGCTTTACCAACATTCAACAAATCCTCCGGTCGCTACGGGCGACGGTATGGCGATGGCATATTTTGCCGGGGCGGAAGTTGCAGATATGGAATTCGTGCAATTTCATCCGACGGCACTCAATCTTGAAAATGCACCTCGTTTTCTTTTGTCCGAGGCGATGCGGGGTGAAGGCGCCATCCTCAGGAACGCGCACGGCAAAAGGTTTATGAGTGATTATGATGAGCGTCTGGAACTCGCACCGCGCGATATAGTTTCGCGCTCGATCGTCACCGAGATGAGAAAAACCGGAACGCGAACTGTTTATCTCGATATCACGCACAAAGGCGAGGACTTTCTGAAACACCGTTTTCCGAAGATCTACGACACCTGTAAACATTTCGGCCTAGATATCTCGAAAGATCTTCTTCCGGTTTCACCCGCTTCGCATTATTGTATGGGCGGTGTAAGAACGGATCTGTGGGGAAGAACAACGGTAACAGGGCTTTACGCAGCAGGTGAAGTAACCTGCACCGGAGTTCACGGCGCAAATCGTTTGGCTTCTAATTCGCTTTTGGAGGGTCTGGTTTTCGGGGCACGTTCCGGAAAGGCAGCGAACGACGATAGCAAAAATTTCAAATTTGAGATTTCAGATTTCAAAGCCGAGGAGAAAGAAAACGGTGCGGGAGTTTCGTCCGCGAAGGTCCGTCGTCCGGAGTCAGACGAGATCGCTACTGCGGTAAGAAAACGCGTAAAGCGCGTTATGTGGGAACGCGTCGGGATCATGCGCGACCGGGAATCGCTGGAGCGGGCTCTGAAAGAATTTCGCCAGATCTCTCGATCCAGCTTGTCTCGTGCTTCGCGGAATTTTGTATTGCTCGCCGAATTGGTAACAAAAGCGGCCCTATGGCGCGAAGAATCCCGGGGCGGTCATTTCCGGACGGATTTTCCCGAAACACTGGAGAACTGGAAGATACATTCGATCCAGAGAATCGACGGCGAGATCAAGGCCAGCGATAAGATCAATTTCACGGAAGATTCGAAAAGCAATCATAACTGAACAAATATGGAACCAAACGCAGAATTATCAATTTTAGCTTTACTCCTTACAGGATTTCTTCTCGGTTTAAAACACGCCGTAGAAGCGGATCATCTTGCCGCCGTTTCAACGATCGTCGCAGAACGAAAAAACGTTTTTAGTTCAACGATAATCGGAGGTTTCTGGGGTGCCGGGCACACGATCTCACTTCTTCTGATCGGAGCGCTTGTTGTCTTTTTAAAGCTTCAGATATCGGAGAGTGTGGAAGCCAAGCTCGAAGCGATCGTCGGCGTTATGCTCGTAGCGCTTGGTTTGAACGCCCTTCGCAAATTATTCCAAAAAGACACTATCCACGTGCACAAACACGAACACGAAGGGCGGGAACACGTTCACATTCATGGGCATGAAAAGGGCGCTGAAGAAGGAACACACCATATTATGAAATTCAGTCCGCGCGCGATCGTGATCGGGATGGTTCACGGATTGGCCGGCAGTGCGGCACTTATGCTTTTGATCGTCCCGACGATCAGTTCTCCAACCGTCGCGCTGATTTACATACTTATTTTTGGTGTTGGATCAATCGGAGGCATGATGCTCATGAGTCTTTTGATAGGTCTGCCGCTTCATTTGACCTCAGGAAAGTTTGCAGTGCTAAATAAGACGATTCTCGGCGCGGCAGGGATTTTCAGCCTGGGTCTGGGCGCATTTATTATTTATGAAAAGCTGATCGCGTAGATTTACAAATTGTTTGAGAACAAAAAAGACCGCAGAGGATTCTCTGCGGTCTTTTTTGTAAATGAAGTTCTTCGCTAAACTCCGGGCATTGCCTTTTTCAGCGGTTTCAGGAGTATAAACAACACCACCGCCATGATCAGTGCCATCGAGCCGAGGATCAGGAAGAAGTTTGATTGATACCAAATGCTCCAGTAAATGCCGATCATCGTCAGCTTGTTTCCGATCGCCGTCGCCACAAACCAGCCTCCCATCAGGAGTCCGCGCATTCGGACCGGCGCCACCTTTGAAACAAGTGACAGTCCCATCGGAGAAAGCATCAATTCACCGAGCGAAATGATCGCATACGCAAGGAGCAGCCAAAACGGGGAGACCTGGAAAAGATAAGAAGCCGACAGGAACTTTTCTTTGTGCTTTGTTCCTTCGCCCGGAGCAACCTTGTCGATCGTTGCGATAAAATGCTCCTCTCCGGTCATCTTTTCTTTTGTAGTTTCATCCTCCATCGCGGAAAACTTAACGTCGTTGATCAGATTCTTATCCTCGGCATCTTTTGCCGCCATGATCTTATCGAGAACGTCTTTTGGCACGCCTTCGGCCGCAAGGTTATCGACAACGCGCTGATTGATCCTGAAAGAACCCGTTGAAAGATCGGCAGCCGTCGGCTTATAACCTTCTCCCTGCGTGGCTGCAAAATATAATACAAAGAACGATAGACCGGTTAGGGTCATCCCGAATGCCATTTTTGTCGGAGTTGACGGTTCTTTTCCGCGCTTATCGAGGAAGCCCCAAAACCAAACCAGCGGAAATGTCAGAACGATGATCCAAAACGGATTGATCGAATTTGAAATTGTTCCCGAAACACTCCAAGCGGTGTTGTCATCTGCCCAGTAAGTAAGAGTCGAACCGTTTTGGTGAAACACCATCCAGAAAACGATTACGATCAGAAAGATCACGATAAGCGCGCTGATCCGTTTCCAATCCGGCACAGAATCCATCAGATTCGATTTTGCCTTGTTAGCTTCGTCCTGGCTGCTCACACCGTGCGGCGGTGCGTCGACGGCGGTTGCAGCCGAATCGGCCAACTGTTCGGAGTCCGTGCTGGACACCGGCGATCCTTCAACGATATTTCTGTAGTACCAAAGTATTCCGACAGAAAAGACCATTCCGAACGCGGCAACGGCAAAAGCGGCGTGAAAACCGAAATAGGCTTTTACGATCTCCATAACGATCGGTGCAATCCAGGCACCGACATTAATACCCATATAAAAGATATTGTAAGCGCGGTCTTTTAAATGGCTGCCTTCCGGATACAGGTTTCCGACCATCGTCGAAACGTTCGGTTTGAAAAATCCGTTACCGATCACCAAACAGGTCAGTGCGGCATATACTGCCCAAATTGCCGGGATCGAAAGCAGGCCGTGTCCGGCCATAAAGAAGAAACCGCCGATCATTACAGCTTTGCGATATCCGGTGACCTTATCGGCGATCAAACCGCCGATCAGCGGACTCGCATATACAAACATCAAGTAGTTGGCGTAAAGGCTCGTTGCTTCTGCAGCCGTCCAGCCGAAACCTTCGACCGGATCCCGTAAATAAAGGGTAAAGAGTGCGAGCATTGAGTAGAAACTGAATCGTTCCCACATCTCTGTTGCAAAAAGCGCGTACAAGCCCTTGGGATGTCCACCAAACCCACTTGAAGCAGTCATCGTATCTGTTGCCATAAAATGTTTCCTTTGCGATTTCGATTTTGGAAGAGATTAGGGCAAAATATAGCAGATATAAAGGATAATATAAAGTCGGATTTTATTGGACATTCGTCTCATTCAAGATGAACTTTGAATAGATTTGAAAAGTGACTCTTGTTCATTTGTAGTTTATCAGGGTTTGGTAAAACCGATTTACGAGTAAAATAAGGAGACTCGACATGGTAGGTGCGTTGATTTACCTGCTTCCGATCATCGCGATTTTTATTTTTGCTTATCAGGGATATAAAACCGCGGGGGAATATGACAGGAGCCCTATAGGATGGGCGATTGCAATATTTGGCACGGGACTTGTGCTGCAGATCATGGTTCCATTTATATTGATGGTGCTGTTTGGGATAATCGTGACAGTCAGTGGAGAATTTGGCGCCGCTTTATCCGAATATCTTGTCGGAATTTCTATTTTGATTTGGATCGTTGGAGTGATAGGCAGTTTTGCAGCGATGATGTTTCTGCTTAACAAGGCTGGAACGGAAAAAACGGTTGATGGAAGTTCAACCACACCTCCGGCGCCGCCTGCTTTTAGTTGAGAGCATTAATTATGAAAATATTCTCAGAGCTGGGGAAAACCGTAGAAGATCTTTGGGTTGACAAAAACTACGATGAAGAACTTTTCCCGGAGATCGCTGCAAAGGCATTGAAAGAAGCGAATTTACCGGAAAAGGTGAACGCATGGGAAGTTCTCGAATGGACGCTCGGTCAGACGCATCTTCCGGATCAGAAAGATCTTCCGGGACGCTTTGGCGATCCTCCGATCACACTCTACAATTCTCCGAGGTTTCATATAGACACCTATTTTTGGCTTGAAGGAACTACGTCTATCCATCAGCACGCCTTTTGCGGCGCATTCCAGGTTTTGCACGGATCGAGTATCCACAGCTGGTACGAATTCGATCCGAAAGTACGGGTAAATACTTTCGCGCAGGTCGGTGATATCAATCTAAAGCAGTGCGAGATATTGAGCGTCGGAGACGTTCAGGAGATCTGGGCGGGAAAAGACTATATCCATTCGCTTTTCCATCTCGATCAGCCGTCTGTGACGATCGTTGTCCGCACCCACAAGAGTCCGCTTTATCTTCCTCAATTTGATTACCGAAAACCATTTTTGGCACTGGACCCGTTTTTTGAGGAATCAAACACTACCAAAAAACTGCAGTGTATTACCGCACTCATCCGCTCGAAGCATCCGGATGTTGATAAACATATCACCGGTATGCTTGAAAAAGCGGATTTTCAATCGACCTTCAGCATTTTGACAACCGTAAGAGGATACCTGAGTCAAAATCACATCGATCAGATGTTCAATCTGGCCGCCCCGAAAGACAGGTTTGAGGGATTTTTGGACGTTGTCAGAAAACGTCACGGGGAACTTAGCGATGTGTTTCCGAAGGTTTTTGCCCATCAGGATAAGCTGAACGAGATCATCAACCGACGCCATTATATTACGGATCCGGAACAGCGGTTTTTTCTCGCGCTGCTTTTAAACGTTGAAGGTAAGGACAATATCTTTTCGCTGATAAGCGAAAAATATCCTGATGCTTCGCCGCTTGATAAAACGCTCGACTGGGTCTTTGACCTTTCCCAAACGCGGGTTTTGGGTTCAAATATTCCGAATGCGCTTGGCATCGAAGATTTTGACGATTTTGATCTTTTTGTTCTGGAAAATTTGCTTGAAAAAAGATCGGCGGACGAGATCGGGATAGCGCTTAAAACCGATTATCCGGTTGATAATTCGGACGCACTCAAGAAAGAACTGCCGGCACGGATGGAGAAGCTTCAAAATTCCGCGCTGCTCAAGCCGTTGCTTGTTTGATAAGAACAACTCAAACGATCTCCATTATTTCTTCGAGGGTTTTTCGTTTAAGATTTGGAACCTTTGCATTTTCGGCGGGATACCCGACCGGTATGAGTACGAATGGTACTTCGTTTTTTGGCCGGCCAAGTATTTCCTGCAGAAACTTCATCGGACTCGGGGTGTGAGTAAGCGTTGCGAGTCCTGACCGGTGAAGCGATGCGAGAAGCATTCCGACGGCTATCCCTACGGATTCCTGCGAGTAGTAAGTAGGTTCTTTTTCTTCTCCTTCACCTACCGAATTTATCCGGAAAACGACGATCAGATAAGGAGCGATCTCAAGAAACGGCTTGTGCTCATCCGTTCCGAGCGGAGCGAGTCTTCGCAGCCATTTTTCCGACATGCGGTTGTGGTAGCTTTCGAATTCTTCCGCTTCTGCGGCCTCGCGAATTTTTTGTTTCACCTCTGTGTCGCGAACAACAACAAATCTCCACGGCTGCATATGGGCACCGGACGGCGCGGTTCCGGCAGTCAGGATCGCCTTCTCGATCAACTCGATCGGAACGTCTTTGCCTGAATATTCGCGAACGGTTCGGCGCCGATCCATCTCAGCGTAAAACTCATTTGCGCGCTTTACTTGTTCCCTTTCATCGGGAATTCTTCGGAAATCTAGCGGGATCAGATCCGGCTTCGGAGCATCATTATTCATAATGGCTAGTCAAATTCGGCAACGACCGGAGCGTGGTCGCTCGGCCGATCCCATCCGCGCGGATCTCTGTCGATCCAGCAATCTTTGCATTTTGAGGTAAGCGACGGCGATGTCCAGATGTGATCGATCCGCAAACCCTGATTCTTCGGATAGGCGTTTGTCCGAAAGTCCCACCAGGAATACTCCTGTTTTTCAGGATGAAGTGAGCGAAACAGATCCGTGAAACCCCATTGCTTTACGTTATACATCGCAGCTCGTTCGGGGATCGAAAAATGGAGTTTTCCTTCCCAGCGCGGCACACTCCAGACATCGATCTCATCCGGTGCTACATTAAAATCACCGCACAGCAATACATCCGATTCGGGACTCAATTCTTCGTCAAAATATCTGCGAAGGCGCTGAAGCCAGTCCAGTTTGAATTCGAATTTATCACTCCAGAGTTCTGTGCCGTTCGGAATATATGTATTTACGATGTGAATTCCGTCAATGTCCGCCGCGATAAACCTTTTTGGCGATTCGTCGTTATCGTACGGCATATTTTTCCTGACATTTGTAATTTCACTTTTTGAAAGGATCGCGACGCCGTTATAAGACTTCTCACCCATAAACTCAACGTTGTAACTCGCATCGTTTATCGCTTCAAACGGAAAACTTTCATCAACGCATTTTGTCTCCTGAAGACATAAGACGTCTGTTTTGGTTGCCGCCAGCCAGTCTAAAATATGTCCGAGACGAACATTGATCGAATTAACATTCCAAGTTGCTAGTTTCATAAAATTTACTCATCTTCGGTCGGAGTTTCTTACTTGGCAAATACAAGAGATCCCGCGGGAAATGAAAAAGTAATTTGTTTTCCAATCTAAGATCCCGGATAAAAACCCTTTTCGGTTCTCGAACACTATGAAAGTCCGACGATATTTCCATCTTCATCGATATCGATCTTCTCAGCGCCCGGCGAGGAAGGCAGCGCGGGCATCGTACGCATTTCTCCGCAGATCGGATAGATAAAACCGGCACCAACACTTGCCCTGACTTCGCGTACGGGAAAAACAAAATCTTTCGGCGCACCTTTCAGTTCCGGGTCATGGCTGATGCTCAGGTGAGTTTTCGCCATACAGATCGGTAAGTTTCCGAATCCGTTTTTCTCGTACGTCCTGATCTGCTTCGCCGCCTCGGGCATATATCTGACGCGTTTCGCACCGTATATTTTTGTCGCGATCGCTTCGATCTTATCCGTTATCGGCTGATCGAGTTCATACAAAAACTTAAATTCACTTGGTTCTTCGGCAGCCGCAACCACCATTTCCGCCAATTCTATGGCACCCCTGCCGCCTTCCTGCCAATGACGCGAAACGGCTGCTCCGATCGCCCCGGCTTCAACCGCTATTCTTTTGACAGCTTCTATTTCCTCTTCGTGGTCTGTATCGAATGCATTTATCGCCACAACAGGTGTGACACCGTGAATTTTTATATTTTCGATCTGTTTTCTCAAATTTGCCGCACCGGCTTCCACATCGGCAACGTTTTTTTCGAGCATCTCTTTCGGAAGTGCCCGTCCGGCGATTACTTTATATTTTCCGCTGTGAGTTTTTAATGCCCTCACTGTGACAACAAGAACACATGCATCCGGTTTTAGTCCGCTGTACCGGCATTTAATATTAAAAAACTTCTCAGCGCCGATATCGGCGCCAAAACCCGATTCAGTGAGCAGATAATCTGCACATTTTATACCGATCAGATCTGCAAGAATACTGCTGTTGCCATGAGCGATATTTGCAAATGGTCCGGCATGAACGAGTGCAGGTGTGTTTTCGAGCGTCTGCATCAGCGTCGGACGGATCGCATCTTTCATCAAAACCGTCATCGCACCGGCAGCTCCGATCTCTTCCGCAGTGACGGGATTTCGGTCATTTGTCGAACCGATAACGATCCTTCCAAAACGCTTTCGCATATCCTGAAGGGATGTGGTTAATGCAAGTATCGCCATTGCCTCTGACGCAACCGCGATATCGAAACCCGTTTCGCGCGGCACGCCGCCGTCGAGTTTTCCGCCGAGTCCGACAACGATATTTCTCAATGCCCGGTCGTTAACGTCCATCACGCGCTTCCAGGTAATGCTGTAGGGATCAATATTTAACGGATTGCCGCGCATTAATTTGTTATCTATCATCGCGGCGAGGAGATTATTTGCCGCGGTTACGGCATGAATGTCGCCCGTCAAATGGAGGTTAAACGTCTCCATCGGAATTACCTGCGCAAATCCGCCGCCGGCTGCCCCGCCTTTTATTCCAAATGTCGGGCCCTGCGATGGCTGGCGCATGGTTATTACTGATCTTTTTCCGATGTGTTTCATTGCCTGTCCGAGTCCGACAAGCGTAGTCGATTTGCCTTCTCCGAGCGGTGTTGGCGTAACGGCTGAGACATCTATATATTTCGCGTTCGGACGGCTTTCGAGTTTCTTTAAGACATCAAGCCGAAGTTTTCCGACATACGGGCTGCCGTAAATATCCAGATCACCGGCACTTAGCCCCATCTGTTCGGCGATCTCCGCAACATGTCTTGGCGATGCCTTCTGAGCGATTTCCAGATCTGATAACATAAGATTGTGTGGTCGAATTCCCTTTGATCTTCGATTTTCAGGTATTATCGCTGTTTCGCTTTACCTGCGAGTTTCTTTCCCAAAAGATCCCGTCTTCAAACCCCTGGATCGAATTATCCTTTTCAGCAAGCGCGAGTCTCTTTTCAGCGATCAGGCAAAATGATTGATCTGCTTCGATCCCTACAAAATTTCTTTTTAACTTTTTGGCGACGACCGCTGTGGTTCCGCTTCCCAAAAACGGATCAAGAATAAGATCTCCTTTTTTTGAACTCGCCAGAATTATCTTGGCCAGAAGTTTTTCAGGCTTCTGTGTAGGATGGTCCGTGTTTTCAGGCATCGACCAAAAGGGTATCGTAAGATCCGTCCATAAATTGGACGGTGACGTTATTCGGAAGTTTCCGCTGCTGCTTTTTTCCCAGTCTTTCGGTTTACCGTCCACCTTGTAAGGCGCGATCACTTTACGTCTGATCTTGACGGCCTCAACATCATAAAAATAATCCTCCGAAACTGTAAAGAACCAGATATCCTCCGAGGCATTTTTCCAGTTTGTTCTGGAACCGCGGCCCTTTTCGCGTTCCCATGTGATCCGGTTTCTGAGCGTGAAATATTTCATTCCGATCCTCTGGATCGCCGAAGAAGAACGCCAGTCCCCGCAAATATAGATCGAAGCCGTTTGTTTTAGCAGCTTCACACATTTCCCGAGCCAGGAATCAAGCCATTCTTCATATGCTTCCAGCGAAGTTTGCTTAAAAGAATTCCTTCCAAAGTTTTTCGTAAGATTATAAGGCGGATCAGAAAACAGGAGATCAAACTTTCCATCCGGAAGATTTTCTAATACCGAGAAGGTATCGCCATGGATGATCCTGTTCTTTATATTGCTTACTCTGGCGGGCTCAGTGACCTTAATCAGATTCTTTTTTAGAGCGGCAGCTTCGGCTTTGGTCAATACAAGAGTGCGGTTTCTGGGAGCGCGCACTTTCTTTTGTTTTCCGGCAGTCATCAAGAGTAAATCTTAAACTTCCAAAAGCAATTTTGCCAAAAGGGAAGCGCGATTCGGAATATCGTCAACATAGACAAATTCTTCTAACGTATGTGCTCCGTCACCGGCAATTCCCAAACCGTCTAAAACCGGGACGCCAAGCGCTCCGACAAAGTTACCGTCCGATGCACCTCCAACCTGCGTTTCTTCGAGATCATAATCAAATGTGCGTGCGACCGACTTAGCCTTTTCAAAAAGGCTTATGACCCCTTCGGTTCTCTCAAGCGGCGGACGATTTATTGCACCGATCAATTCGACAGAAACTCTTTCGTCAACTGCTGTAAGATTGTTCAATTCACGTTCGACCCGATTCGCTTCTTCGAGTGATTCAAACCGCACATCTATCGAACACTCCGCTTCCGCAGGTATCACATTCATCGCGGTTCCGCCTTTGATCATTCCAACGGAAACCGTTGTTCCTATTTCAAAATCGGTAAGCGAATGAAGTTTTTCGATCTGCCGCGAGATCTCGAGAATCGCCGACGCCCCCTTTTCCGGATCCAAACCTGCGTGAGAGGGAATTCCGTGAGTTTTTAATATATAGCTGCCCGTGCCTTTCCGACCCGTTTTTACTTTACCGCCGGCAGACGGTTCAAAGACAAAACAGCATTCTGCCTTCTTCCCTTCCTGTTCAACGTATTTTCGCCCGGTATCGCTTCCAACTTCCTCATCGCATGAGATGAGGACATTTATGGGGCGGGCGGGAGTCAGGCCATACTTTACAAACATACGAAAAACCTCGAGCATTACAACGATATTCGCCTTCATATCAAATGTTCCGCAGCCGAATAGTTTTCCATTTTGTACGCGGGTCGGGTTTTGAGTGGTTGCTCCAACCGGATGAACGGTGTCCGAATGGCCTAGAATGAACACCGGTCTGAGATCACTGTCCTGAAACGCTCTGACGATCAAATGGTCACCAAAGTCTTCAGCATAAATGCGTTCCACCTCGAAACTATCCGAGATCCCGCGGACCTGATTTTCGATCCAGTCAACGGCTTTTTTACTGCGTTCCACGTCGTACGATGGAGATTCGATTTCAACGATCTCGCTGATCATTTCGATCGCAGCATCCTTCCGGTTGACGAAATATTCCAATATGTCTTGTGAATTCATACGTTTATCGGGGTTAATTTCCGAATATGTTGTTCAATGTCTCACCCAATCGATAACCGGCGAGGGCGATTTGTTTTTCCGCGACCGTAAAAGTACGTTTTGTATACTTTTTTGAAGGCATTTGATTTCTTACTATTTCAGTCGTGTACACGACGTCATTGAGCATTCCGAATCCTTCACGATTCCACTGTTTATAATCGCCGATTTTCAGATCTGTGCTCATAGTTCTGAAGGGATGCCGTTTTTCGATCTTTCGTGCGATCGGCGAGAGATAATCGATATCGCACGCATCATTTTTTCGCGGTACGTAATTGCTGATGATCGAATCCCAAAAGCTGTGAAGGTTGACGCGAAAACCTCCTTCCGGGGATTGTTCGCGCAACACTACTAAATTACCACCCTGATCGCCTTCCGGTTCGGTATCAGTGACACGCGAAGCATTGTGCAGCGGATTATGCAGATCGCCGCCGATGTGAAGAAACCATGCCAGAGCAATAGCTTTTTCAGCTTTGCTCGCATCCGGGTTTCTAAGGGTTTTCTCTACCTCATACAACTGCGGAACCGCCTGTCCGCCGGCGCCTTTAAAGTCGGGAAGTTCTACTGCCTTTCCGTTTCCCTGCTTCCAGAAAATATCTGAATAGTGCCACGACGGTTGATTGTATTTCTTATGCCGGACTTCAAACTGACGGTTTCGGATGACGTCTCCCCAGATACTTGCAAACATAAACAGTTCGCGTTCCTTGATCTCTCTTGAACGCGAATTGAACGAATCGAACATTACGCTCAGATGGGAGTCTTCCGGGGCACTAAGTAAAATTTCCGAAACCGCTTTTCGGGCAGCCGGGGTCATATGATCCCAGGCAATATATGCCGACAATTTATGTCCGACCTCATCCCAACCAAAAGCCGAACCCGAAAACGCGACAAGGACAAACGAAAGCACAAGTGTTTTGCAAAACTTTTTGATCACCATTCACCTCAATATGCGGAATTTTCTCAATTATATGTCAGAAACCCGCTAAACGTTAGTCGGAAACTAAAGTTATGGTGTGTAACGATTTACGACGCTAAGACAACTAATCTGTCGCGTTTTCATCTCAAATATTGCAAAACTTTCCCCAATATTCGTTCTATTTAACATAACGCATTGAAATTGAATGCGGGGAGGAAATAAAAATGGAAGCAATTTTAGATCAAGGTCGTATAGCAGAAGCAATCATAAATAAAACAGACGGGGCTTTTGGTCAAAAGATCGGATTAGTAGGCAAAGTATTCGGATGTTGGCATAAAACTCTGAGCCGCCCGTTTACGAACCGAAGTGCTTCTTATCGTGCTTGTTTGAATTGCGGCGCGAGAAAACATTTTGACGCGAATACCTTAAAGACTTTTGGACCTTTCTATTATCCCCCGGCAGTATCGTTTATCGAGCGATAGACGCTGCTTAACTCCTGTCCCAGATCACCTTTTTCGGTGACCTACCAAGAGCGGCGCAAATGCCGCTCGATTTATTTTAAGGAAGTCTTAATATTCTTCCTAATTTGAAAAACCCGGTCGAAACCGGGTTTTTCTCATTTCCACGCTGCTTAATTGAAGGGATCTTAGCTCAAAAAACCTTTGAAATTCGAAGGATTTATTGAATAACGCGGAAAAATACCGGAGAGCTCTTTGTTTCCGAGATGCTGATAAATAATCTCGCCGATAACGTCGCGAAAATCTGTTGTAACTGCAAGGTCGCGCCCCTGATAAAGCTCACTTGTCTTTAGTCCTTTCCAGTCACCGTAAACTGACCCGCCCTTTACGGAATTTCCCAATACCAGCATTGAATTACCGTGTCCGTGGTCGGTTCCGGCAGAACCATTCTGCCGTGCTGTACGGCCGAATTCTGACATCGTCAAGATCACGATGTCGTCCATTCTGCTTCCCATATCTGTCGCAAACGCTGCGATAGCCTGTCCAAACCCCCGCAGTAAATTTGCAAGCTGACCCTGCGAACCGCCTTGACCGCGATGGGTATCCCAACCGCCCATTTCTGCAAATGCCGCTTCGAGTCCGACACCGGCTTTGATCAGCTGCGAGATCTGCTTTAGTGAGTTTCCAAGTTCATTTGCCGGATATCGTGCTCCGTTTTCCGGCCGGTATTGGGAGGGATTTGCTTCCTTAAGATAATTTACCGCTTCAAACGTCTCCTTTCCGGTCTCGCTTAAACGGTCGTTTGCTTCCTGCTGCCAAAGTCCTTCAAAACCGCCCTGCACATTGTTAGAATATGCGCCGGCGCGGATCGAAAAGGTTTCAAGGTTTGTCATGGCAACCGTCGGATATCTTCCCATCATCGTCCGCGGGATCTGACGGGTCATCGAAACCGCACGAAACGGGGAGGTCTTTTGAGATTCACTTTCCTGAAGAGCACGGTTTAACCAGCCGTCCCGGGTTGCCTTAAAACCGGGTGTTCCGGATTCCATATAATCCTGGGCATCGAAGTGCGAACGCGTATTATCGGGCGATCCGGCCGATTGAATCACTGCAAGATTTTTATCAGCCCAAAACGATTCAAGCGGCTTTAATGCCGGATGCAGACCAAAGAACCCGTCGAGGTCGATCGCACCGTTATTTTTTCCCGGTTTGGGTATCGCGATCGTCCGGCGAAGATCGTAATACTCACTCTCGCCGTGGGGCACGATCATGTTAAGACCATCCACCGCACCTCGTTGAAAGATCGTGATCAGTATCTTTCGCTTGCCGTTTTGTCTGACGTCTGTCGCAGCATGCGCAAATTGGTGCAAAAATTCCGGGGCTGCCCCCATGAGTCCGAAGCTTGCAAGTGCAATTCCGCTTGATTTCAAAAAATACCTTCTGTTCATCGTGTAAAGCTCCTAAACCCTACCGGGTCTTTTGTTAACTTACTAACTAAGACGCATCCTAATTCGATTTGGCCTTCGTTTATTTTCTTCCCAACAATAAAAGTCTCAGGAATTCACCGTCGTCAAATTTTGATTGTCTTCCTTGTCTGACGATAACAAGCTGTTTAGACGGTACGACATACAATCTCTGTTTTCCTGCGCCGGCCGCCGCAAAAATATCATTGGATAGCTCAGGACCGAATCCTTTCAGGCTTATTTGTTCTGTTTCCGGAGTGTAGTTCAGGATCCGTCTGAGCAGCTGTCCGCGGCGGTTTCCGCTTTCCGCAATATTTGCGCTGCCGTCTGAAGACTTGTTCAGCCAAAATGTCAGTCCGTAGTTTGGATTGGCTTTTGTACCCTTTGTAAGTTCACGGATCAGTGTCGCTTTAATAACCTGCCTTCCGTTAAATCTTCCTTCATTTATCAGAAGCTCTCCGAATTTTGCCCACTCACGGGTTGTTAAATATGCACCGCTCGGCAGATTCGGCTGACCCTCCTGCATTGTCCAATTACCCGCGCTCAATCCTATTGGTTCAAAAATTCTCCGATTCAGATAATCGAGAACTGATTCGCTGCGCGCCGCGAGCTTTCGTTTCATCAGTTCGCCGAACACCTGAAAAGGCACAGGGCCGTATTCAAATGTCGTACCCGGCTCATAACGCGATTCGAAGGTTATAGCTTCCGTGTAACTCGGAGGCCGGCCGTTTGGTCCGGATTCGATCCCGCTCGTTAGCGTTAGCAGCTCACGTATTGTGATCTGTGATTTGCGCCGGTCAGTCTTCCATTCGGTGATCGTATCGGAAACCTTTTCATCAAAGTTTTTTATCAGGCCGTCTTCTATCGCCGCCGCGAACATTACGCCGGAAAACGATTTGGTACCGCTTGCAAGTAACTGCGTTTTTAGCGCCGAATGTCCGTTGTGGTACTCTTCGAAAACGACCTTTCCGTTTTGAATCACGAGCATTGAAAGACCGCGGTTTGATCTGGAATAGTCAGCGGCAAGCCGGAAATTGTCCGCCTTCAATGTGTTCAGCTTTGGTCCATTTGTCTTTGTGTTTGAAGCTGCGAACCAAAAACAACAGAAAACAATTAAGGAAGCAAAGCTTAGATATTTTACAGGCTTAAACTGCATAGATCAGATCCGCCTTATTGTCTTTGGAATTCCGGTGAACCGATAATCAACCCGACAACCTTGAAAACTTCAGGATCGCCTTTTGGTTTTGACAGTCTTGCCTGTTGATTTCTTACCCGCGGACGCTGATCTCTCATCAATTCCTGATCGTCGTCGTCATCCATCGTTTTACTTTCAAGATTGATCTCGGGTAAGGGTTGGGCGATCTGCTTAAGGAGCATCGATCTCGTATTATCCGAGATCTCGCCATTCAGTATCTGACCAATGCCCTTTTCGAGCGTTGCTCCGGTTGTGGTGCCGGCAAACTGCTTAAGATCTACTCTTGTTTGAGGTATTTGGTTGGATGCCAGTGCGACCGCAAAATTCATTCGTTCAAGAAGTGCACCGGTGTTCACCCAATCCTGCGCCGTGTCCGGATAGCCGGTCGGTGCCTGATAACCGTAAAGCGGTTCACCCATACGGTCTAAAAGGGCGATCAATCCGTTGCTTCCGTTTGTTTCAACATTTAATGCCCGCAGAGAACTCACCAGCAATTCGAACGGTGTTTTTATTTTTGCGCGGTAGTTTTCTTCCGCAAAAAACTCAGGGTCGCTGAACAAGGCGCGCAGCGTCGTTTTGATATCCCCTTTTGAATTCTGAAATGCTTTTGCAACACGATCGACAAGCGCCTCGCTCGGCTCGTCGCTGACAAATTTCACGGCCAGTTTCTTCGCGATGAATTTTGCAGTGGCAGGCTGAGATACCAGAATATCGATAACTTTCAGTCCGTCTTTCATTCCACCTTCATTTACTTTTTGACCCAAAACCGTGATCGGACCTTTTTCATGGAGCCTGTCTACAAAGACGAACTTTCCGGATTCCGTATTCGGTGAGATCCCCAATTGCCGGGCGAGGCGAATAACCTGCTGGTCCTCTCTGCCCTGGATTTCATTTCCCGCTGTTTTTCGGTATCCCCGCGGATCAAAGATCGTCCATCCGGTAAAGGCTTTAGCAACTTCCTTAATGTCTTCTTGCGTGTAACCTCCGTCAACTCCAAGTGTGTGCAGTTCCATTAATTCGCGGGCGTAATTCTCATTAATTCCGCGCTGATTTCGCTGGTTTTGCATGTTTTGAGCCTGTTTGATCCTTTGATCGATCTGCTCATCGGTCATACCCCGATCCTTCAGTCTCTGGCGGGCACGAGGCGGAAGCGATCCGTTTCGCATAGCATTTTGCTGCCGTGAATTGCCGCGACTGTTTGACGCCGGTGCAACGCTTTGAAAATTATCAAGATAGAAAAGCATTGCGGGATGCTGGGCGGTTCCGGCAACGAGATCCTTAAAATTGCCGAGCGCATTTTTCCGAAGTACGTCACGTTCGTAACTCGGGATAAACCAGCGTGTCGCAGCTTTTCTTGAATATACGTTAAAGTGATTTGCCCAGAAATCCACCATCGTCTCTTCGAGCTGCCGTTCGCTGTAGGCGGCACGGATTATCCTGGACGACTGGATCTGCGTCATGATCTGATTTGCGGGTCGAAGGTCATATTTCTGATAAATTTCGCGCAGTTCGCGGCGGCGCTGCTGACGTTCCATCTGCATTTGCTGCTGGTTCCTTTCGTCATTCTCCATTGCAGCGTTGTCATTTCGCTGATCCTGTCTGCCGTTCCGATCATTTCCCTGAAGCATTCTGAGAAGATTGCCCGGGTTCGGGTATCTCGCAAAGATATCCGAAGTGCTCATGGTGAGGATCTCGTAATTCTTTAATTTCGCGTCGACCGCAGAATTGTCAATGGAAGCGGGATTTAACTGCTGTTCGATATATTTGCCGATGCCGATCGCTTTGACGCGTTCAATATCTCCGGGTGAAGCGCCGAATCCAAGCCGGTCAAGAACATGAATGATCTTTTGATCCTCCGTCAGACCTCTTTTTATAATTTGGGACTGATTGTTTCTCGCGCTTGCCGGGATTGCCAAAAGCGGGCTGATCAAAGCAAATATTGTAAAAAATGAAAGTAACTTCGCTCGTTTTGCAGTTTTCGTATTCATTACGTTTTGATTCCTCGATCCGCTGGGGATGTTGTGTTTGTGATTATTTCTGAAATATAAGACGCTGGCTGTTCGCGATTGGACGAAAAAGTTTTTGATAAGTTTGTAAGCTTTCTTGAATCGATCAGAGTGTGAGCTATAATGTAGAAGTGTTGACTCGGAATAGAATACAACGCGGTACAGGCGTTCTGCCATCATAAACGAGCATTCCGTTTGATGTTATCAGAATTATTCGAAGATAACTTTTAGCCAAAGGATTTACAGAAATGAACACAAAGAAACTCTCCTTTTTAGCCGCATTTTTTGGAGCCTTGCTGCTTTTGCCGGCCGCTGCATTCGGTCAGGTAAAATTTTCGGATCCGAATGTCGAATATGAATTTACGCTGCCGGATGATGCGTGGAAAATGACCGTCAAACCCTCGGAATATAGCCCGAATGTTGAATACGTATATAAATACAAACAGGAAGGTCATCTTCAGGTCCGGAAGTCAGGTGTAAAAAAGGATGATACTTTTACCGATATTATCAGGGATGAAGAGCAAAAACTGCAGTTTATTCCTGGATATGTTGCCGGTAAGGACGAAAATTTCACAGGGGCGCTCGAAGGGAAGGTTTTCAATTATGAGTTTGTTCGCTCGGGTCAAAATATGAGCGGTAGAACTTATTTTCTGAGAGCCGACCCGACGACCGTCTATGTCGTAAGATTTACCGGAATTAAAGATAATTTGCGGACACTCCGTAATCAAACCGATTCGATCGCGCGGACATTTTCAATAAAAGGAAGTTAAGAACAGTATCATGAAGAATTGATCGGGCGGCATCAGCCGCCCGTTGTTATTTTAAACTTTGCACCGAACGGCATTATGTATCCGCGTTTCCCCGAAACCTGAGCGATCGATTCGGCAGGATTCAGGGCTTTCCGGAATCCTATTTTTTCGACTTCTTCATCCGGAAGATCGGTAACTATCTCAATATCAAATCTTTCGGTTTTTTTAAGGATCGACCACGCTGTTTGGCCGTTTACCTGATATTTCATGCAAAGTTTTTCAGCGAGATCCGACGAGTCCTTCGAGTCAAACCAATTCAGAAAATCCTCACGACCAAGGCCGTTTTCACATTTTGCAATAAATATGATCTTTCCGCCGTCCTGACATGCGTATGCCGCCGCCTCTAATGCCTTGTGCGCCTGGATCAAATTAAGATCGTGCGGACTCCCGCCGCAGCTGACGACCACGACACTGCGTTTTTCCCCTATTCTGATCGTATGGTTTGCGGAAAATTCCCGGCACGCTTCTTCATGTGACTCAATCCAGTCTCCGCAAAAAAGATCAAGGATCCCACCGCTGTTATCAACGATCGTATTGATCAGGAAAGATGGCGGCATTTTTTTGACGATCTCAATAAAAGCTTCATGAACCGGATTCCCGTGTAAGACTCCGGTTGCGACTCCTTCGCGGCGACATTTTTTGTCAAAATCAAAGGCCAGTTTATGCGTCTCCGAGATAGTCCTGGAAGAAGCGAGACCGGGACAGATCAGCTTTCGTCCTCCTCCGAATCCTGCAAAATAATGAAATCCGATCCCGCCGATGACGATAATGTGGTCGAAGTCCATTAGATTTCGGTTCAACTCGATCGGGATTCCATCCATCGTCTCGCCGAGTCTGACGAACTGCATCAGATCTTTTGCATCATGGTCAAGGGTTTTGATCCGCTGCGCGATGAATGGGGTAAGGATCCGTTCTTTCTCGCTGTCAGTAACTTTGCGATGAATTCCGGTTGCAAAAATAATATTTATCTCATACGGCATCGTGCCGTTTGCGATCAGACGCCTGACGAGCAGGTTGACGATCTGTCCGCAGCCAGACACCCTCGTTGCATCAGGAACGACGATGAGGAATGACTCGCCCGGCTTAGAAAGAGATTCGACCTTTTCGCCGATCGGGCTGTCTAATTTTTCACCGATTTCATGATCTGAGAGCGCGGGTAAATTTTCCTGAGTTCCGAGGACTTCGAACCGCTCTGGATCGAACTTAAGATCGAAGTGCGTGTTTCCATACCGGAGCGGGATTTCCATAAAAGTAGTTTAGCAGACCGCTACTAAAAAGCTGATCGGTAACCGGTTCAGGGACGATTCTAATGTTGAAAAGTGCATGCGAAATGAAACCGAAATCATCCCGGCTGCACCTTAGTACGAGGCCGACGCAAAAAGAGGAATTCGACTGCGCCGAATTCCTTTCGTTCGATGAATCAAATGTACCGATTACTTAATAAGCCGAACCGAAGTTTTTCTGTCCGGAGCACGTTCTTCGTCAGATGCATCTTCAGCAACTTTCGCAAATTCCTCTCCGTAACCTTCCGCTTCAGGAACCTGAGCACCAACTCCCGCCTTTTCGAGTGCCGCTTTAACTGCTTTTGCGCGGTCATCCGAGAGCTTTTTGTTTCGTGCATCGTCGCCGGTTTTGTCCGTGTATCCCCCGATCTTAAGTTTTACTTCAGGAAATGCTTTCAGTATCGCAACGATGTTGTCCAATTGGCGTTTTGACGAATCTTCGAGTTCGGTTGTTCCAAACTTGAATTTTAAGTCATCAAAATCAAACCATTTGTCTTTTAATTGTTCGTCAGTCGCATTTTTGTATTCGTCAGACTGAACAAATTTGACCAACTGATCTTCGATGCCGCCCGGATAAGCCTGGAGTTTAACATCACCCGGAAGCGATACTTCCGCCAATGTTCTCTCCGTTTCATTCGCCGCATTACTGTTATCGGCGGAATTTTCATTCGCTGCGGTATTAGAATTGCCGGCAGTTTCAGTACTTTCAGTATTCGAATGCGATTCGGCATCATTTGAATGACCGCTGTCAGAAGTTGTTGTCGCCGGAGGTTTTGAGCAAAACATAAATCCGAGCGCCAAAAGCAGACCAAGAAGTAGCAGCGGCAGAAGCCATTTGAGAATACTGCCGCCGTCTCCGTCTCCGTCAAGTGCGCCGCCGACAGAATCAAACGCATCGCCGACCTTTCCTGAAACAGCACCTGCCGCATCACCGACCGCGCCCGCTGCGTCGCCCAAAACTTCTTTTCCTTTTTCAACGGCGTCTTCCGCGGCATCGCCTACCGATTCTGCAGCATCACCTGCCTTACCGGCTGCACTTCCAACAACCGCGCCTGCCGCTGCGCCAATTCCGGTAAGAAACCCGCCGATCTTCGAAAGCAGGCTTTCCTGATCAGGAACTTCGCCATCCGGAGTCAGTGTGTCAACAACCTGAGGAAGCATATAACCGATAGCAGATGTAGTCTTTTCGGTTGATATACCGGTTTGATCCGCAATGGTCTTGATCGCATCACTGCCGAGTGCTGCGTCTACTTCTTCCTCGGATATTTCAGCGTTGTCACCCGTTGTGATCCATGACGTAACTTTGTCGCCCAATCCGGCCTGATTGAATTTGTCCAGGAATCCCGTAAATCCTCCCGATTCCTGGTTTGTGATCAACGCCAAAATTGCCGAAAGCAATGTCCCGGCTTTGTCGCCTAAGCCGAATTTCTCAGCCGCTCCGCTAATTATCGAATCAAAAAGAGCCATTTTCTCTTCTCCTTGTAAATTTTGCCCAAAGCTTTTACTCCCCAAAATGTGAGTAAAATTCTGTTAGTTTGTTATGTAGTTCCAAGCACAGCAACAGTGTTTAGATCATACTGCTGCAGCAATTTTGGGGGTTTGATTCCGCAAATTTTAATTTTTGCCGTTGCGCCATTGTTCCCCACGCAGCACTAATTCGTCAAGTATTCGCTGAACTTCTTTCCTTGAATTTTCAAGTTCCTCCGAATCCGAATCCCGGCTGATAAAAAGAGGATCTGCAACAAATACTTTTGCCGTCGTAAATGGCTTTGGAATCTGGAGTTTGTCCCAGGAATTCATCGTCCAGAATTTTCGTGGCTGGATGAGGATCGGGACGATCGGAACCCCTGTTGTTTTGGCAAGCAGAAGTGCACCCGCTTTTACTTCATAACGCGGTCCGCGAGGTCCGTCGATCGTAAGTGTCAGCGAAAATTTCTCCTTCTTAAGAAGTCCGATCATCCTACGAAGTGCGCTTGTTCCTCCGCGGCTTGAAGATCCGCGCGCAATTCCGTGGCCGAATCGCTGGGAGACGCGGGCGATATACTCGCCGTCAAAACTTTCAGAGACCATCGCAGCGTAATTGCTGAAACGCCAAAAGTAAGTTGTCAAAAGTATCCGGTCATGCCAGAAAACCGCAATGCAAAGCGGTTTGTCATTTGTAAACTGCTTCATCGTTTGCCAGCCGAGATGTTCACTGCTTTGCTCGCTCAGATCAAACCGAATTGTTTTGCCCAATAGGTTCATCACCGAATACAGAAAAATGTCTATCAAATATATTGATAGTCGTTTTCCAAATGAATAACCGGAAAGCGATGCAGGTTTTAAGCTCTCAGATTGTTTTTTGGAAGTTTTATCGGCC
Organism: Pyrinomonadaceae bacterium; assembly: GCA_041394785.1. Classification (GTDB taxonomy): domain Bacteria; phylum Acidobacteriota; class Blastocatellia; order Pyrinomonadales; family Pyrinomonadaceae; genus Aridibacter. The sequence continues at coordinate 39,933 of JAWKHO010000023.1, forward strand.
ATTGGATGGAAATTTCCGGTTTTACTAGGTAAAATGTGCAACAAAGAAAACTATTCTATCGTAAGCTTGTAAAGACGCAAGAACCCAGGTTTTCCCCTTAAATAATGTCCAGAAAAATATTAATAATTGATGATCATGATGATCTCGCTACGGCGTTGACCAAAGAATTTACTTCGCTGGGTTATTCCGTTGAATCTTCACACAGCCGCGATGAAGCGGTCGCGATCGCCAGAGACCGCACGTTTGATATGGTGATCACCGATCTTGACGGTGAAAATCTTGTTGACTCGGACAACCTGGACGGCGACGAAATTGAGTGTCTTCCTAACGCTGTTGATTCCACCCGCAGCAATATCAAGGCGTTCAAGATCTGCCTGGCGAATTACGGCAGCACTAGTTTTGACGAAAAGGAGATAAACCACCTCGTAAAGACTACACTCAATTATAAGGCGCAATTTATTGATCGCGGCGAAGCGATTCTTGACCGTCATGAAAAGATAGATTTTGAGGTTCCGAGTACGATCGTTTTGATGCACGATATTCTGGACTATTTGATGAAACGCGTTGAAAAGCTCGGGGTTGTCAGCCCTGAACAGTCTAACCTCTTTGTCGCGCTTGATGAGGCATTTGTAAATGCAGTAAAACACGGGAATAAATACGATACGAGCAAACTCGTCAAGATCTCCGTTGAAATATCGCCTCAAAAGGCAAGTTTTACGATAGAAGACGAAGGCGAAGGATTTGACGTAAACAGTATTCCGAATCCGACCGACCCCGAAAATCTTTTCAAAACTTCCGGCCGCGGTGTGATGTTTATCTATAACATCATGGACGAAGTTTCCTACAACGAACGCGGAAACCGACTGACGATGATCAAAAAAAGCGAAAGAGACCGCTCAGGGTCTGAGGTCTGAAGAAAGATCTGACTTCGGCGAAGATCTGATAAATGAAAGTTACGATCGGACAAATAAACACGACAAACGGCGACATCGAGGGCAATGTCGCTAAAATTTTGCGCGCGATCGAAAAAGCAAAGCAGGATGGATCGGATCTTGTCGTTCTCCCGGAACTCGTCACGCACGGATACACTTCTCAGGACTGGTTTCAAGATCACGATATTATCCGTGACTGTGCAAAACCGCTTGCCGCCATTATTCCTGCAACAAAAGGGATCACCGCAATTATCGGAACGATCCGCGAAAACTTTGAAAGCGACGGAAGAAGACTATTTAATTCGGCTGCCGTTATCCATGACGGAGAATTGCTCGGATACGCCGATAAGACTTTGCTGCCCGAATATGATGTATTTGATGATCCCAGATATTTCGAACCTTCGGACAGACGAAAGCTTTTTGAGATCAACGGGCTGAAGATCGGCATCGCCGTTTGCGAAGACTTTTGGAATGACAAAACCTTCTGGCGGGAAAGACTCTATGATGATGATCCGACAAATGAATTGATCGAAATGGGAGCAGATCTGATCGTTTCGACAAATGCCTCGCCGTTTAATAAAGGAAAGATAAAACTCCGCTGCGACATGGTCGCCCACCGCGCAAACGACCAAAAGATACCGATCGTTTTTGTAAACCTCGTCGGAGGAAACGACGGGATCATTTTTGACGGCGCCAGTCTGATCGCTGATGAAGAAGGCGATATCATTCTGCAGGCTGCGGCGTTTGAAGAATTTGTCGAAACTGTCGAACTTGACGTCAGAAAACCCGATGCACGCGGGATCACCGGTGATGAGATCGAAACTATCCGGCGGGCGCTTGTTTTAGGTATCCGCGATTACGCGCACAAAAATCGATTTACAAAGGCGGTCTTGGGTCTCAGCGGCGGGATCGATTCGGCACTTGTCGCAACACTAGCCTGCGAAGCACTCGGGGCGGAAAACGTGTTGTGCGTGATGATGCCGTCACCATTTTCTTCAGAAGGGAGTATTTCTGATTCTGAAAAACTCGTCAGAAATCTCGGCTGCGAGTCGCGGATCGAACCGATCTCGGAAGCTTTTGAAGTTCTATTAAAACAGCTCAAATTTCAGAAACCCGAAAAAGGCGGCGAAAATCTCGCGGCTGAAAATATGCAGTCGCGTATTCGCGGGCTGATATTGATGGCGATCTCAAATGCGGAAGGCCGTCTCGTTTTAGCGACCGGAAATAAATCGGAACTAGCCGTCGGTTACTGCACGCTCTACGGCGACACGAACGGCGGACTCGCTGTCATCGGAGATGTCTTTAAAACCGAAGCCTATGCTATCGCAAGAAGGATCAATGATTCAGCCGGACGGGAAGTGATTCCCGAGGTGATCATCGACAAGGCACCGTCTGCCGAGCTAGCACCGGATCAGTTCGACGCAGATTCGCTGCCTCCGTATTCAGCGATGGATCCGATCTTAAAGCTTTATTTTGAGAATAAGTTTTCTCCGAAAGAGATAATAGACGCCGGGCATGATCCCGATCTTGTTTATTCACTCCTTAATAAGGTCGAATCACCGGCCAATGAATTCAAACGCCGGCAGCTTCCGCCGACCCTCATAGTATCCAAAAATGCGATCGGTGTCGGGCGCCGTCGTCCGGTCACTCATAGATATCGCCGATAAAAAATTCATTCCGCGGCTTAAAATGTGATATTTTTTATTCATATTTTCAGGTGAGGTATAGAAAATGAGAACTGCTTTTGCGTTAATGCTTTTGATCGCTGCATCGGCAGTTGCCGCCGCTTCATCCGGCAATGAAATTCTTGAACTAAAAGCGAAGATCGGTTTTACAAACGGTCAGGACCGGATCGTTAAGTACAATCTGATCGGAGAAAAGAGGATACTGCTGATCGGCGAGAAAAATATTCAGATCTGGGACACTGAGAATTTCAAGCTGATCAATTCGGTTTCTCATCAGATTCCGCAGTTTGCACCGCGCGGCTTTTTCAGTACATATGTTCTTCTCGGCCTTCCGCAAATGTTTGAACTCCTCAAGCCTTACGTGGTCGATCCCGCCGGGAAGTTCATTATCACGGCAGAAAAAACAGGCGACGGAAAATTGAAGTCTGCGGTGATTCGCGATCTGAATACGCTGAAGCAAATAGCTGTTCTTAATCTTCCGAATGTTTCTACAGAATTTGTCGCGTTTGACGAAGTTAAAGGCGAGATAAGCACATTTGGAGAAACCGATAATACAGGCGCTTTCGCAAAGTGGGATGCCGCAACATTTCAGCAAAAGAATATGGTTATCGTAAAGGACTACAAATGGCACCGTCTGATCAATGATGACAAAAAGGCCGTGGTGGGTTCCGGCGAGACAAAGTTTTTCTGGAACGATATCAATATCAGGCAGGGCGACAAGCTGACGCTTCGCGACGTCGAAACCGGAAGCATCGAAAAAGAATTTACGGCTCCGAATCTGACGCCGCGCAATTCGTTCAGATACACCGAAGTCACAATAGATGAAAAATATCTGATCTCGACCCGCGAAGACCGGATCTTTGTCTGGGAGATCGACGGAGACGGAACTCCGCGATTTGAGATTCCTGCAAAAAGTGATGAAGGTGATTATGATCTCGTCAAAGTCATCGGCAGCAAATTTTTGGCGGTTTCGGTTGATAAGAATCTGAGGATCTATGATATTGCCGGAAACGGAGAGCCGGAATTCCGTCTTGAATCTCCGAATTCTAATGACACCGTTGGATTTTTTGATCAAACAAAAGACGGCAGATATATTGCCGTTGCCGATGATTCAAAGATCTCAGTGATCAAGACTTCAGGAGACGGAACACCGGTTTACGAGACCAACCGCGAAAACGAAAATGAGAGATTTACGGTTATAAAATTTCTCGAAGACCGCAATTTTCTCGTCGTCGGTAGAGTAAACCGCACCGATAAGAAACGCGAAAGAACCGAATTTTACGATATCGAAACCGGAAAACTGATCGCTGAGGCACCGGTCGGTTTTACGCCGAGTGTATCAGTTTCACCCGATCGCAATTTTCTCTACGACAGCGGTCTGGGAAGTACGGGAATTTGGAATTTTGCAAAAGAGACTTTCTTTGCCGTCCCGCTCAAGATCTATCAGCCCGAACATGATCCGAATCAGGTACATCAGGAAATGCCGTACAACGTCGAACATACCTTGCTCAGTCCGGATGGAAAACTGCTCCTGAAATACGGTGACGTGGTTTCTGTTTATGAGGTTGATACAGGTAAAGAAGTTCAAAAACTCTTCGATCCGGAACGCGTCAAATACGATAAGAAAAAAGAGATAAAAAAAAGCGGACTCGGCGAGGTCTTTTGGGCTGAAACAGCAAAAGCGTTTTTGCGCTCGATGAGAAATCGAGAACGATGAGTTTTTGGAAACTAAATTGAGGATTCAGTGTAATTATTGAATCGAAACCGGATATTGTTGCTGACACAGCTTTTAACGCCACACCGATTTGGAGAATCGGCAGCAGGCAAATATGATAGGTTTATATCCGATCACGAAAAACATTGTTCATCCGCGCCGCATCAAAGGAGCATAATATATGAAAAAAGAAAATATCGACGCGCAAGTTTACGAACTCTACGACGAATACTGCCACAGTGACATGGGGCGAAGGGAGTTTCTAAAACGAGCAGGAGCAATGAGTCTTTTAGGAGGCGTTTCCGGTCTTGCAATGGCAAAAGCATTGCTGCCTGATTATGCAAAAGCACAAACGATCTCGTTTACCGATGAACGCATAAAGCCGACGTATGTGGAATACGAATCTCCGGGCGGGAATTCGGGCAAGATGCGCGGATATTTGGTTCAGCCGAAGGGCGACGGACCGTTTCCGTCAGTTCTGGTCGTTCATGAAAATCGCGGTTTGAATCCTTATATCGAAGATGTTGCGCGAAGGCTTGCTACAGTTGGATTTCTTGCACTCGCGCCGGACGCTTTAAGTGTTGTTGGTGGCTATCCGGGTAATGATGATGACGGAAGGGCGATGCAGGGAAAACTTGACCGCGACAAGATCATGATCGATATGAAAAACGGCGCCAAGTTTCTGAAAGACCATAAACTGTCTAACGGCAATCTTGGCGTGACAGGATTTTGCTTTGGCGGCGGCGTTTCAAATTATTTGGCAGTTGAAATGGGAGCAGATCTGAAAGCGGCGGTTCCGTTTTACGGAAGCGCACCCGATCTTGCCGGAGTTCCGAATATCAAGGCGGCGCTCGTAATTCACTATGCGGAAGATGATCAAAGAGTAAATGCTATGCGTGAGGGTTACAAGAAAGCACTTGAAGAAAACAATGTAACTTTTGAAATGCATACTTACGAAGGGACTAATCACGGTTTTCATAACAATTCGACACCGCGCTACGACGAAAAAGCGGCTAAGCTGGCGTGGGAAAGGACAATTGGCGCGTTCAAAAAGCACCTGGTATAGGAACGTCGATCCGCTTCCGCCATTAGAAGTGGTCGAATTTAATAGATCAATTTTTTTGCAAGAACAAAACTGTCCTCCGTTCAAAAAGGAACAAACGCATCTTTTGCGTGTCCAAATTGAGACGGAGGATTTTTTTGATGACAAAGTTTACAAGTCCGCTTGACGGCATAAAGGTTGCGAGTCCATGTTCGGCAAATTGGGACGAGATGTACGGTGATAACAGGCAGCGTCACTGCGGAGAATGTAAGATGAATGTTTACAATTTATCCGAGATGACGAAGCAGGAAGCCGAAAGTTTGATAATGAATGCCGAAGGACGTCTTTGCGCAAGGTTTTACCGCAGGGCTGACGGAACGATCCTGACAAAAGATTGTCCGGTGGGTTGGAAGGCTGTTAAGAAACAAATGTCAAAATTCTGGACGGCCGCTGCGTCGATCGTTCTTACAGCTCTCAGCGGGATCGGTATAACGGCCTATATGAACAAACAATCCGCAAACGATCATCCTGACATCATGGGAGCGATCGCGGTCGAAACTCCTCAGAACACCGATCCGGAGCCGACCGTTGGCGAGATCCCGCTCAAAAAAACCAATGAACCTGAAATGATAATGGGTGATGTCGCACTGCCGGCTGAAAAAGAAAATGAGATCATGGGAAGGATCGCTACTGACCGGGATCGTTGATCAGAGTTTTGGGCATGGATCCTGCCCAGAGTTTTGGAGGTCAGAAAAAAGGCGAGGTTCGCATTTTGCGAGCCTTGCCTTTTTTATCTGATAGTTGGCACCGTCAGAGTCAGTAAGCCAAAATTACTTAACAAAATACCCCTGCCTCGCATGAACTTTCACACCCTGCGGCAGATTCAGGTTTACCTTAACATCAACGTCCACCTGCTTTCCGATCTCAAACTCGCCGTCAGAATAATACTGCACAAGATATTGAGCCTGCAGTTCATTTGCCAGCTGACGGAAAATTGACTCAAGCATTTTTACATTTTCCGCCTTGTTTGCGGCTGTTTGAAACTCACTCTTTAGATCGACCGGAAGAAATGTCGGCAGAAAAGCCGTCCCGCCGGTTTCATCGGCGAATCTTTCCATATTGCCTTGTCCGCCCTGACTGATCTTGTTCAGTTTTACAGAGCTTCCTGCCGGATTTATCGAATAAAACACGGTGTCTGCATCGTGCAGTTTTTTCAAAGTTCGGTTTTGTTCAATTACCCGAACCTCATTTCTTTTCCTGGTCAGCAGCTCTTCGTGCCGTGCAGTCGTTAGCGTATTAAGCTCTTTGCTGACGGCAAAATAGGCTGCTGAATAACCTTTGCGGATCCCGTCACTCGCATTGTCCTCGCCGTCCGAGATGGAAATGATAACTTTACGCGTTTTTGGCGGAGCGTTATTTTCCAGATAATCCGCGGCTGAAAACACGGTGTCGAAAAAAGCTGTCTGGTTCTTGGCGGGTTTAAGAGCCTGGATCGTTTCGACCGAAACATAGGAAATATTACGGTTTTGGACAAGCGTCGGGGTTTCGCCTATGGTAAAGATCGTAGCACGGTCCTGCGGACGCATGATCTCGCGGAGAAACGCCGCGGCCGTTTCCTGTTCAAATTTGAACATCGGATCGGTGCTGCCCGAAATATCAAATAGCAGCGCGATCTCGAGTGGGACATTTTCGGCGGCGGAAACTTCCGAGACTTCCTGTCTTCGGTTCTCCTCGCTGATGATGAAGTTTTCTTCGGATAAGCCTTTTACCGGCTGGCCGTTTCCGTCTGTTACGGAAACAGGAATCATGATGAGACGCGAATTTATCTTGATAACTTCGTCGTCATTGACAACAAGCGGCGGCGGAGTTCCGACGGGTACTTGTGAAAGGACCGCCGTAGCAAATATAAGTATTGCGACGAATGGAATTATTAATTTTTTGCCGGTCACGGTATTTTACCTCTTAGTTTTTGTAAGACATTATGGTTCTCTCGTATTTACGGAAGAATCCGGGCTTTTGTTTTCGATCAAAAGGAAAAAGGGCTGAAAGCGGAAAACTAGTTTGTCTTTTCAGCTTTCAAACCCCTTTTTTGCCTATCTGATTTGCCTTCTAGTCTGTGCCTGTAGCTTTTCGAACTTCAACGTTCTGATTCAGCCCGCGGCTAACTAAGAGTTTTACCTCGACGCGACGGTTCTCAGCCCGACCTTCCCGGGTCGAATTGTCTGCAACGGCTTTGTTTTCACCGTAACCATATGAAGTTCCGATCCTTCGAAGCGGGATATCATGTGTTGAAACAAGGTAGTCGATAACCGCCTGAGCACGTCTTTCGCTCAAACGCTTGTTGGCTGCAGCGTTTCCGTCTGAAGAAGCATATCCGGTTACTTCTAAAACATAACCGCGGAGCGATAATGCGGCAGATGCAACATTATCAAGTTCGGCTTTTGCTTCAGCTGAAAGCGTTGAACTGTTAACACGGAAATTTACCGTCGAAGCAGACTGAACAACATAATCATCCAGCGCCGTAATTCTCGTGTTTGTGGCATTTACGCCTTCAACCGCAGCGTCAGCCGTTTCCTGCGCTGCTACCGCACCGCCTTTAGCTGCGTTTGAGATCGCCATCAATTCATCGATCTGGCCCGAAAGCCTTTCTGCATTTTGTTCGGTTTGGGTTATTCGGTCTTCAGCAGGGCCTACTCTGCTGTCGATCGATTGCGCCACCTCAAGATCACTTTTATCAAAACGGATCTTTTCCGCTGACAAAGCACCGGTTCCGTCTCCGCGGCCTTCTGCTTTGAGTGTCAGTCCCCGTACGATGCTTGATGCTGCATAGCGATCTCCGCTGCCCCAAAAACTGTTGGATTTGATGCTTGTCGATGGTGTGATCATAACTTTCGTACTGATTCCCGTCATGTCGCGCACGAGCATTGAATTATCTGTTTTTGCTATAACAACGCCCTCGATCTTGTATTTCTGACCATTTGCCAGCGTGCGGACCTGACCATCCTGGGCAGCGATCGCCGAAACTCCTGCGATCATTGAGAAAACTGCCAAAGACATTAATAGTTGCAATTTTTTGATTCCTCGAAGCATATCTTAACTCCTATTTTTTTCCTGTTAAATGTTACGTTTTTAATTTGGAAACCAGAACTGGGTCCTTTGACGCGGGTTTGTTGTTATCGGGTTGTCGGAAAACTGATCGATTCGGAAAAAAATCACGAAAAAATTGACTGTGTTTGCCGAAACCAATTTGAAAAGACGTGAATTAGCCGTTAATAGACCCAAAATAGTTTACGTCTAATTTTTAAAAATGACAAACACAGTTGATCTTCCAGGGAACCGGCCGGATCAGATGCTGAATTCGGCCGTTTCAAGATATTTTTTCACAAAGGCAAGGAATTGTTCGCCGTCCGCACCGTCGACTACCCTGTGATCATACGTAAGTGCGAAATAGGCCATATCGCGGATCGCGATAACATCGTCACCCTCAGGGGTTGTTATTACTTTCGCACGCTTTTCAATGGTTCCGACACAGAGGATCGCGACCTGGGGCTGATTTATTATCGGCGTTCCGTACAAACCGCCGAAAACCCCCGGGTTTGTGATCGTAAATGTTCCGCCTGAAACTTCATCGGGCATGAGTTTTTTCGCCCGCGCGCGGTCTGCAAGATCATTTGCAGTTTGGGCCAGTCCGGCGAGAGACAGCGAATCTGCTTTCTTGATGACCGGGACGATCAATCCCCATTCAAGCGCTACTGCCATCCCCAGATTTATGTCGCCCTTATAAATTATCTGATCGCCGGAAACCTGCGAATTGACGATCGGGAGTTTCCTGAGTGCGTTTGTAACAGCCTGAAATATAAACGGCATATATGTAAGCTTTGTGCCGTAGCGTTCCTGAAACGCGGACTTATTTGCATTGCGGAATTTTGCGACGTTTGTCATATCGACTTCGTAAACGCTTGTTACGTGAGCCGAAGTCTGCTTTGAGAACGTCATGTGCTCGGCGATCTTCTTGCGCATTACTGACATCGGTTCGACCCGATCACCAACCTGCGATGAAACCTGCGGAGCCTTGTATTCCGTTTGCTGAGCGGGCTGCGGAACCTGTGCCGGTGTCTTTGCCTGCGGCTGCTGAGACAGAAGATCCTGTGGCTTAACCGCGGCGCCGGAATCGATAAAAGACAAAATGTCCTTCTTAGTTACACGACCGCTCATTCCGCTTCCCGGAATTTGAGAAATGTCAACGTTGTGTTCTTTGGCGATATTTCTGACGAGCGGACTGCTTCGAAGCCGGCGCAATTCATCTGCTGTCCGGTCACTGAGCGGTTTGTCGTGTCCGTTTGTGGTCGGTGCCGGAGCTGATGAAGTCTCTGGTTTTGTTTCCTCAGCTTCTGCTGCCGCAGCCGGAGCAGCGGCTTTTGGAGCCGGAGCAGAAGCGCCTTCAGCGCCGATCAGCGCAACGACCGAATCTACTTCAACCGTGTCCCCTTCCTCGGCATTGATCATCAGAAGAGTTCCTGCGACGGGAGACGGAACCTCGGCATCGACTTTATCAGTAGAGATTTCAAGCAGCGGTTCGTCGCGTTCTACCTTATCGCCAACTGCTTTGAGCCATTTTGAGATCGTTCCCTCGGTGATCGATTCTCCCATTTGCGGCATTACTATCTCAGTCGCATCGCCGGTGTTTGCTGCCGCCGGAGCAGGTTCTTCAACTTCGAGCTGAACTTCCGGTTCGGGTTCAGGTGAAGAAGTTGTTTCAGGCGCAGGTGTTTCAACTGCCGCAGCCTGAGAACCATTCGAAGGTGCCGCCGTTTCTCCGGGTTCGCCGAGAATTCCGACAACCGAATCTACCTCAACGGTTTCACCTTCTTCAGCACGTATCTCGAGTAAAATGCCGGCCTGCGGTGCGGGGACTTCCGCGTCAACCTTGTCCGTCGAGATCTCAAGAAGCGGTTCGTCACGTTCAACCCGCTCGCCAACCTGCTTTAACCATTTTGAAACGGTCCCTTCCGTGATCGATTCACCCATCTGCGGCATTACAACTTCTAAACTCATAATTTCTCCAATCTGTTTGTTATAAAGTGCTCTTGATATAAATTGCGTAAAGTCAAATTTTACAGCTTTATCGTAAAAACGACAATCAGACCGATAAATTTCGGCGAAACGCGTCGCAATGGAATCGGATGGTCAGAGCGGCGAGCAGCAGCAACCCGGTTATTCGGCAAAACGCGGCACAGTGGACTCGGATAGTCAGAACGGCGAGCGGTAGCGACCCGGTCATTCGGCGAAACATGGCGCAATAGAATCGGAAATTCAGAGCGGCGAGCGGCAGCGATCCGCGACGCCGGATCGCATATCATTCACATATTTGTATTTTCAAACTGCCGGGAATAAAATAAGCCCACTAAATCCACAAATCAGGAAAAGAGGAATCAGGAAAAATGAATAGAAAACTAGCTCTTTTTGCGGTTGTTATCTCGTCTTTTTTTACTCTGAACGCATTTGGCCAGCAGGCGCTGACGACCGAAGATTATGATCGTGCGGCAAGCATGCTCAGTTTTAACACTTCGAAACTGATCGACCGCAATCCGTCAAACGCTACATGGCTTGCAGACGGCAGATTCTGGTACCGCGTTTCAACGGAAGCGGGAAATGAGTTCGTATTGGTAAATCCGGCAGACGGTACACGCCGAAATTCCGCCGATCTCAAAACGCTTTTGGGTAATGATGCGGAAGACAATATGCCGTCCGGACGAAGGAACTTCACCGAAGTTACGTCGCCTGACGGAAAAAAAGTCGCATTTATAAAAGACTACAATTTGTGGGTTCGCGATGTTGCGACAAAAAAAGAAACGCAGCTGACAAAAGACGGCGTTAAAGACTACGGCTATGCTACAGACAATGCCGGCTGGAAGCATAGCGACAGAGCTATTCTTCTCTGGTCGCCTGATTCAAAAAAGATCTCGACATTTCAGCAGGATCAGCGAAAAACCAGCGATATGTATCTCGTTACGACAAACGTCGGCGCGCCAAAGCTTCAACAGTGGAAGTATCCGCTTCCCGGCGATGAAAATGTGACGATGATCGAACGCGTCATCATTGAGGTTGATAAACCGAAGGTGATCCGTCTTTCGCTGGATCCCGATCAGCACCGTTCGACACTTTGCGACGACATTTTCCTGTACCGGAAGCTTCGACGACAACGAATGGAGCGCGGACGGGAAAACAGCTCGCTTTGTTTCGACGTCACGCGACCACAAGATCGCCGAATTCCGGATCGCCGATGCGGCAACCGGAAAGATCCGTGACGTTTATACTGAAACGGTTGATACCCAGTACGAATCGGGACAGGGAGCGATCAACTGGAAATACCTTCCCGAGACAAACGAATTTATCTGGTATTCCGAGCGTGACGATTGGGGACATCTTTATCTCTGTGATCTTACGACCGGCAAGCTGAAGAATCAGATAACAAAAGGTAACTTCGTCGTAACGCAGGTCGTTAAGGTTGACAGGAAAAATCGGGTTATTTACTTCAATGCAAACGGCCGCGAAGCCGGACGTGATCCGTATTTCAGCCATTTTTACAGCGTAAATTTTGACGGCAGCGATTTGAAATTGCTCACGCCTGAAAACGGAAATCACCGTATTTCACTTTCAGACGACGGAAAATATTTCGTCGATATCTATTCTCAACCCGACGTGGCTCCTGTTTCTGTCCTTCGCGACGTCAGCGGTAAAGAGATAATGACGCTTGAAAAAACGGATATTACGCGCTTAACTGCGACCGGTTGGAAACCGCCGAAGCCGATCACCGTAAAATCGCGCGACGGCAAGTGGGATCTTTACGGATTGATGTTTACTCCGTCAAATCTTGATATGAACAAAAAATATCCGGTTGTAAATTATATTTACCCGGGGCCACAGGGCGGAGGGTCGGTTCGCGTTCATTTTCACCGGGAAGAAACGATCATCAGTCGGTCGCTGAACTGGGTTTTGTCGTTATCGTAATCGATGGATCCTGTAATCCGGACCGTTCAAAATCCTTCCATGACGCCTGCTACGGCGACATGGCAGACAATACATTGCCTGATCAGATCGACGGGATAAAGCAATTGGCGAAAGATTACACCTTTATCGATCTTGAAGTGAACGTCTGGGGGCATTCGGGCGGCGGATTTGCAACGGCGGCGACGTGTTTCCGTTATCCCGATTTCTACAAGGTCGGTATTTCCGAATCAGGAAATCACGACAACCGGAATTATGGCTTGACTGGGGCGAACGGTATATCGGTCTCCTCAAAGGCGATAATTATCAAAAACAGAGCGAATCAGATCTACGCAAAAGATCTCAAAGGAAAACTCCTGCTTGCCCACGGCGGTTTGGATGACAATGTTCCGCCACAATACGTATCTGGTTGTAGACGCTTTGGTTAAAGGCAAACAAGGACTTCGATCTCGTGATCTTTCCGAATGCCAGACATGGCTACGGTGCGGACTCGCTTTACATGATGAGACGCCGCTGGGATTTACTTCGTCGAGCATCTTCTTTAGGTCCGGACATCCGAAGAATTATGAGATAAAGATCTCGCGCTAGGAAATCAACAGAAACGCGACCATCAAGGAAGCGTGTTCCACAGGTCAACACGCAGAAACGACCGTAAGGAGAAAAGCGTGAACGTCAACTGTATATTCTTGATGGTGAGCACGCTCTCTCGCTGTCGCGTTTCTGCTTTCAGATTCGGTTAGATAGTGGGCGCTCCCTAACGGTCGCGTTTCTGCCTTCGGGTTCGGTTAGATAGTGGGCACGCTCCCTAACGGTCGCGTTTCTGCCTTCAGGTTCGGTTAGATAGTGGGCACGCTCCCTAACGGTCGCGTTTCTGCCTTCGGGTTCGGTTAGATGGTGGGTACGCTCCCTAACGTGCGTTTCGCCTCGAACGCGAGCACGCTCTAACGGTCGCGTTTCTACATTAGTAGTTCGCCAATTTTCTACACGCATCGACAGTCTCTTCTAAACTCGGCAGATAATAATCTTCAATACGCGGCGCAAACGGAACAATTGAATCGATCGAGGCGACGCGGATTACGGGAGCATCAAGCCATTCGAATGCTTCTTCTGCAATTATCGCGGATAGTTCGCCGCCGATCCCGCCAGTCAAACTCGCTTCGTGAAGGATCATTGCGCGGTTTGTTTTTGCGAGCAGTCGTAAGGATCGCTTCTTTATCGAGCAGTGCAAGGGGTCCGCATATCGATCACTTCAACTTCCAATCCGTCTTCAGCGGAAAGTTTTCAGCTGCGTCCAGCGCGTTCAGTGTCTGTGCACCAAAGGTAATGATCGAGAGATCTCTACCTTCGCGTGCGATCCGTGCCTTGCCGATCTCGACGATGTAATCATCTTCCGGCAATACTTCACGGAGCCGCGGGAGTCTGTAAAGTTTCTTGTGTTCAAAGAAGAGAACCGGATCCGGGTCGCGGATCGCCGCTTTGATCAGACCTTTGGCGTCGTAGGCAGTTGAGGGTTCGACGATCTTTAGTCCCGCCGTGTTGAGAAAAAATGCTTCGGCATTTATCGAATGAAACGGTCCGCCGCGAACACCGCTTCCGCAAGGACCGCGAAAAACCGCACCGATCCCGCCGCATCCGCGATAGCGTGACTTCGCCGCATAATTTGTCAGCATATCGAAACCGCACGAAATAAAATCGATGAACTGGAATTCTGCGACCGGTTTCATTCCCATCAGCGCCGCGCCGCAGGCGGCTCCAACGATCGCCGCTTCCGAGATCGGCGTATCGATCATTCGTTCTTTCCCGAATTCGTCGACAAAACCCTCGGTCAATTTAAAAGCGCCGCCGTATGTGGCGACGTCTTCACCGATGACAAATACGGTTTCATCGTTTGTCATCTCTTCATGGATGCCCTGTCTGATCGCTTCCAGCAGATTCGAACCGGTTTCGGTTTTTGTTGTTGTCATTAAAATAAACGCAGACTATCCAGCCTGCACAAAGATAACTTCATTGATCATTATCAAGCTTATTTGTTTCGCGAGGGTTTTCGCGGGTTTCGTTGTCGAGTTTTGCTGTGTCAAACAACTCGCCAACGGAAACCTGAGCCGGCGGCAGTTGGGCTTTGACTTCCGCCAAATAACGGCCCGTTTGCTCGGCGGCACTTTTAGCCAGTTCGAAATCCTCGCGTTTTATCTTGAGCGTGATCTTCCCGCCGCTGTTCGGAAGCTCGGCCAGCCGTGAAAAACTGTTCATGCGGATCTCGATCTTTGACCAAAATTTAAAGAATCCTTTCCGGAATCTCAGATCCATGATCTCGTCGAGCGCTACGCGGTTTTCTTTTACGCCGCTCTTTATCAAACCCAAAAACTTGGATTCGAATTCGAGAACAACGCCGGCCGACGAGAATTTAGCAATGCCGTCGATCTCCGAAAGACCGCTCTCCATCTTAAACGGGACACTGATAAAATTGCTGTTCATTCCCACGCTCCGCTTTGCTTTATCTGTCCGGCGAAACCGTTACATCAAATCTCATAGTTTCAAGCGTATCCTGATCCGTATGCTTTCCGCTGAACAAGATCAGCCACAGGTAGCCGGCAATTCCGGCGCATAGCGATGTTAGAAGTACTGCCATTTTCGAATCGTTTATCAATACGGAATTTCCCGCAAATGCAAGATTCGTAATAAATATCGCCATTGTAAAACCGATCCCGCCGAGCAGACCGGCGCCGACGATATGCCTCCATTTCAGGCTGCTTGGAAGACGGCAGAGATTGAGTTTGACGGCGATAAAACTCAAGCTGGTGACACCGATCAGTTTTCCAAAGAACAATCCGAGCATGATCCCGAGGCTGTTGCTTGTCGTTAATTCTTCCGCCCAGTTGGCACCGATTATTATTCCGGTATTGGCAAGCGCAAAGATGGGAAGAATAAAAAATGCGACGGGCTTGTGTAAGTGATGTTCGAGAACATTTAGCGGGTCTTCATCGTCAGTTTCGGGAGTGTAAGGTATCGTAAACGCAAGCAAAACGCCGGCGATCGTCGCGTGAACTCCGGATTTGAGCATAAAGAACCACATCACGGCGCCGAGGATCAGATAGATGAAGAGACTGTTAAACTTAAGACGGTTGAAGATCATCAGGATCCCGAACACGCTCAGCGCAAGCAGAAGGAAAAGCAGCGAAAACGTCGATGTGTAGAAAACCGCGATGACGATGATCGCGATAAGGTCGTCGATCACTGCAAGTGCAGTAAGAAAGATCTTTAGCGAACCGGGTACGCGGTCACCGGCAAGCGCCAGAATCCCGAGAGCAAACGCAATATCGGTGGCCATCGGGATACCGATCCCGGCCTGGGTCGGCAAACCGGCATTGAGACTGAAGTGGATGATCGCCGGAATGGCAACCCCGCCGACCGCGGCAAAGATCGGCAGCAATGCGTTTCGCAGATTAGAAAGTTCTCCTTCGTATAGCTCACGTTTCAACTCGCAGCCGATCAGCAAAAAGAAGATCGCCATCAAACCGTCGTTTACCCAGTGCGATATAGACAAGCCGCCAATGTATTCTTCCCAAAATCCAAGATACGATTCCGACATCGCCGAATTTGCGATGATCATCGAAATAACTGAACAAATTACGAGAGATATCCCCGCGGATTTTTCGTTCTCGAAAAACTCCTTAAAGGCTTTTGTTAACTTAACTCTATTCCCTCTGTTCGATCCCAGATTGGCCAGTTTTCTAATCATAAATACTTAAATAGTTAAATTCGGCATTATAACCGATGCCGCGCCATTCGGCTTTGCTGCTAAGTCTAAAAGATACAATTCTATCCGCAAAAAATTCCCAAAGTAAACTGCGGAGCAGGCTTAGCGGAAGTTTTCGGACTATTTTTCAAGAATTGGTTTTTTATAAGCTGGTCTTACGACGGTATTGTCAAAAACCTCTTTTGCCGCATCTTCGGCAACGGGCAGCGGACAATTTTCCGCCCAATCCGATTCTGCTTCCAAAAAATCACGAATGCTTTCCGTTACAGAAGCGATTTCTTCAGCAGACATTATATTTTTATCGGTGAGAAATTTTTCATACCGCTTTACCGGATCATTGTGCTCGGCCCACCAGTCAACCTCACCCGCCGGAACGTACGATTGATTATCGTGTTCAGCGTGTCCTTTCCGTCTGTATGTCATCGCTTCAATGATCACCGAACCGTTTCCGCTGCGGGCATACGCGGCGGCGGCTTTCATCGTTTCGTAGCAGGCGACGATATCATTTCCGTCAACCTGGAAGCCCTTAACTCCGTACCCGACGGCTTTATCTACGAAAAATTTCGCGGCAGTCTGTTCCGACGTCGGTGTTGAATAAGCGTAACCGTTATTTTCGATCACTGTGATCAGCGGCAGTTTTTTAACCGCCGCAAAATTGACGCCTTCGTGAAATGCTCCGGTAGATGTCGCGCCTTCGCCCAGATATGCAACGGCAATGCGGTTTTCTTTGCGCATTCTCGAAGCAAGCAAAATCCCCGTCATCACCGGGATCATATCGCCGAGATGCGATATCGGTCCGACAAATCCTTTTTCAAGATCGGCAAAATGAAACTGCACATCGGTCGCCCGCGAAGGCGCGTTTCCGCGTCCGAAATACTGCAGAAATATCGTTCGCGGCTCGATGCCTTTGACAAAACACGCCCCGATATCGCGGATCAAAGGCGCGATAAAATCCTGCGGCTCAAGCGCAAGAGCGGTTCCGACCGCCGTCGCTTCCTGTCCGAGCGATGTAAAAACCCCGCCGGTCAGCTTCGATTGCTTCTTCAATCTCACGGTCTTTTCATCAAACATCCGCGTCAGCTTAAGAAAGCGGAAAAGCTCGATAAATTGTTCTCTTGAAAGCGAAGTTTCCTCAGTGCAGGAAAGCGGCTTTTCGGGTGCGGTTTTTGTCATTTGTTACCAATGTCGGTACTGCGAACGATAGTGAGTACCTTTGATATCTGCGCTCGTG
>JAWKHO010000024.1:0-55313 GCA_041394785.1 Pyrinomonadaceae bacterium
GATGATGCGCAGAGCATTTTCGCCTGGCGCGGAGCGGAGTTTACAAATATCTACGAATTCCCGAACCGTTATCCGAATACGCAGGCTTTCAAACTCGAAAAGAATTACCGTTCGACGCCGGAGATCCTCGGCCTCGCAAATACATCGATCGCTGAAAACAAGCGGCAGTTTCCAAAGATGCTTGAAGCCGTAAGGCCTTCAAACGAAATTTTGCCGGCGCTTGTGCCTTGTACGGATGTCGAGCAGCAGTCGGCATTTGTCGCTTCACGGATCCTCGAACTCCGCGACGAAGGAACACCGCTTGAAGAGATCGCAGTGATGTACCGTTCGCATTATCATTCGATCGAACTCCAGCTCGAACTGACAAAACGCAATATTCCATACCGCGTGCAGTCCGGTGTGCGTTTTTTTGAACAGGCGCATATTAAAGATGTCGTCTCATATTTGAGGATCATCGTAAATCCGCGCGACGAACTCGCCTGGAAAAGGATCCTCAAGATGATCCCGAGCGTCGGAAATGCGACGGCGAATAAGATATTTGAGCATATCTCGGCGAGAGTTCAAGGTTCTGGCGGAGTTCAAGATTCACAATTTGAGGTTCAAAGTTCGCTTCTTGGTTCGCAGCAAGTGCAGATCTCAGGTAATGACGACTCCGAATCAGTACACCGAGCGACAGCGAGCGGACCCAAATTTGTTGAAAGTCTTTTCAAAAATATGCCGGTGCCGCGTGCAAAAAACTCCTGGCAGAAATTTATCGAACTCCTCGAAAACCTCACCCGCGACGAAAACCGCAACAACCCTTCAAAACAGATCGAGATCATTCTCTCAGGCGGCTATGAAGAACAGCTTCAGGCAACATACGAAAACGCTGACGCGCGTCTCGAAGATCTTCAGGGACTCGCAATGTACGCAAATAAATATAAATCGACCGAAGACTTTCTCTCGGAACTCGCGCTGATTTCAACCGAGCGTTTTCAGGAACCAACCGCCGTGACGGGTGAAGACGTCGTAATGGGCGGCGGAGAAGATGAACTGCTGACTCTCACCTCGGTCCATCAGGCAAAAGGCCTCGAATGGAGCGCCGTTTTTCTGATCTGGGCGGCCGAAGGAAAATTTCCCTCGCCAAAAAGCCTGCGCGAGATCGACAGCGAAGAGGAAGAACGCCGTCTCTGGTATGTGGCTATCACCCGTGCAAAGGACGAACTCTATCTGACCTATCCGCTGATGATCGTCGATTACAAACGCCAAACCGTTATCCAAAAACCATCAAGATTTATCACCGAATGCCCGCCGGCTCTCTTTGAGATCTGGAATCTCGAGGAAGAAGCTCCAAGCTTTGATGACCCGCTAAAGATCGAAGATCCCGGCCAGGAATTCTTGAATTAGCCGGAGCGCAAATTGGAGCGCGGGCATCCTGCCCGCAACGCCGCTTGCGGCGTAAAATCCCGGTCATCTCCAAACATGACCAGAAAATCTGCTCGTGATCCGTTTCTTCGATCAACTTCGAACTTACTTGAGCATTTCGCGTGAGGAACACGCGTGCGGACAAGGATGTCCGCGCTCCCGGGGACGGCGTAATAGACTTTTACTAATAAGGATTACAGGTGCAACTGAACGGTTCCGGGGTAGCGGCACAACCCGGTTCCGGATTGGCTGTCGCACTGCCGCTGCAGCACCTTTGCGGGCCTAACGTAGCACAGTCCGCTGCAGAATAACATCCGGGCAGTATTCCGGGAGCGAAAGCCGGAGTGCGTGTGGTGATAGCAGCGCAGCATGCCGGAGACGGACCGCTCGTCACCGCACGGCAGTTGCCGGAAACACATTGCCCGGGCGAACACGCCTGGCCGATCGCAAGCGCCGCTCCCGATTGAGCCGAAGCGGCATTCGGGGCAACGATTGACGAAACGATCGGCAACGCGATCATCGAAGCAAAACCGATCGTTTTTACAGCATCGCGTCTGGACAGTCCGGAAAAATTTACTGGAAAAGTGTTTTCGTTTTCAAGCAGATCGTTTTTGTCCAGGTCAAAAAGCGCCAAATTTACCAATTCCTCACTAACCGGAACATTCAATTCCGCACTTATAGCAACGCTGATCTCGGCCGGTGTTCTGCTGCCGTCACACAGCCGATAGACCAAAGCCGATGTCTCATTCAGGCAAAAGGCCTTATTTGTTTGAAGATCATAAACGAGGACTTCGGATCCAAAATCCTGCACTACAACATTTCCGGTTCGGCATAGCGGATTATTTTTCATAGTTGTTTATTTTTTCTGTGGATTGATGTGAATTCTGCGGTTCATTTTCTAAAGACGACAAATCTCGCGAAAAAATGTCATGAAGGTAATTTGTAATTTGAAAGTATACGAAACTTAAGAAACTTGAAGACCGCTAAAGCGGATAATATCACGGATCATTGTGTTTGCAGAATTACAAATACTAAGCGGCACGGAGCGCGGAAATCCCTGCCCGCAACGCCGCTTGCGGCGTAAAGTCACGGATTTGTTCGAATAAGATCAAATACTCCGTCCGCGATACATTTTCCTGATCAAGTCTGAACCTGTTCGAATTGTTTCGCGTGAGGAACACGCGTGCGGACAAGGATGTCCGCGCTCCAGGTTTTCGCGCCGGAGCGGGGACATCCTGCCCGCAACGCCGCTTGCGGCGTAAAGTCACGGATATGTTCGAATAAGATCAAATACTTCGTCCGCGGTATATTTTCCTGATTAAGTCCGAACCCGTTAGAATTGTTTCGCGTGAGGAACACGCGTGCGGACAAGGATGTCCGCGCTCCAGGTTTTCGCGCCGGAGCGCGGGCATCCCTGCCCGCAACGCCGCTTGCGGCGTAAAGTCCCGGATAAGTTCGAAGATGACCGTTTACTCTGATCGCGAAATATTTCCTTGGTTAAGTCCGAACCGGTTCGAATTGTTTCGCGTGAGGAACACGCGTGCGGACAGGGATGTCCGCGCTCCGGCGAAGCTAATTCATGAATTTGCGCATTTTTTCTAAAGCGATCTCGATCTCTTCATAGGATTTGCAGTAAGCGATCCTTACATGATCCAGTCCGCCGACGCCAAAACCGCTTCCGGGAACAACGGCTACCTGCTGCTCGGTAAGGAGTTTTGCAGCAAATTCATCACCGTTCATTCCAGTGCTCGTAACATTCGGAAACGCATAGAACGCCCCTTTTGGTTCAAAGCATTCGAGTCCCATTTCGTTTAAGCTTCCTACAAGAAACTTTCTTCTTCGGTCATATTTCTCGTGCATTTCCCGGACAAACGGTTCCCCGATATCGAGCGCGGCGATCGCGGCATATTGCGAAATGGTTGGCGCGGCCATGATCACATATTGATGCACCTTTGAAAAAGCCGCCATCAGTTCGCTGTTTGCGCACATATATCCCACACGCCAGCCCGGCATCGCGTAGTCTTTTGAAAAACCGCCGAGAAGAACGGTCCGGTCCCTCATCCCAGGAAGCGCGGACATGCAAATATGCTCGACGCCGTAAACCAGGCGGTCATAGATCTCATCGGAAACGATCAGGAGATCGTTTTCTTCGGCAACTTTCGCGATCGCCAGCGCATTCTCGCGCGTCAGGACGGCGCCGGTCGGATTATTCGGATAACCGAGAAAGATGGCTTTTGTCTTCTCCGTGATCTTTTCGCGGATCTGCGCGGCAAGCGGTTCGAAATTATTCTCTGCCAGACATTTGATCGGAACCGGAATTCCTCCCGCCAGCAAAACCTCGGGTTCGTATGAAACAAAACACGGCTCGGGAATGATGATCTCGTCACCAATGTCGCAGATCGCCGTAAAAACGCATTTTACCGCTTCGCTGACACCGGCGGTTATGATCACTTCGTCACCGGGATCGTATGAAACTCCGTACAGATTCTCGAGATGAACCGAAAGTTTTTCGCAGAGTTCGATCAAACCCGAGGTTGCCGTATAACCGATCGTCTTATCGTAAACCGCGTCAAAACCGGCTTTGGCGATCGGCGGAGGCGTCGGAAAATCCGGCTCGCCGATACACAGCGAGATCACACCGGGCATTTTTTCGGCGAAACCGAAGAATTTACGTATCCCCGAGGGCGGGATTCGGCCGATACGTTCTGCGATAAAACGCTCGTGGTTTTTCATCTTTTTTTGCGGCTGCTGGGTAATAGCTCTGCTGATGCTTATAGAAATAAGCCTTGTTTATTGGGGATCGTTGTTTATGTTAGCTAAAATCGTGCTAGAATGCGTAAAATAAAGATTGTTACACAGATCTTACCAAAAATAAATTCACCGGAATATTAATTAAATTATGAAATTCTGCCCTACGTGTCAGACAAAATATGATGAAGAAATTCTTCGTTTTTGTATCAAAGACGGCACACCGCTGGTTGACGAAAAACAACCGGAATTTAACGAAATACCAAGCGAAACTGCCGATGATGATGCCGGCGAACAAACGGTAATCCGCCGCAGCAAACCGTCAACTCCGCTTCCGCCTCCGGTCAGCTCCGCTTCCGACAGATCTGATACCGGATCCGATAATATCCCTGCTCCCGCTCCTGACCCGGATGATGAAACCGAATCGAAGAGGATTGTGATCTCCACTTCGGAGGCTCCGAAAGAACAGGCTGTTCGTCCGCGCCAGGCAGAAATTCCAGCAAGCCGGCAGACACAGCAAAAAGGTTCGAATGCTGCACTCATCGCGCTTGTTTCGATCTTCGGAACGATAATCGTTTTGGCGGGATTGGTTGGAATCTTCTGGTTTTTGACAAGTCAAAATTCGTCTGACGCAAATCAGAACGCAAATATAAATACTAATCTCGATGAAAATCTAGACGACAATTTCAATGCAGATGACCTTCTGGACAATGCAAATATCTACAACGCAAACGATAACGCGAACCTTGACGACAATTTAAATGCCAACACGGAAACTCCGACTCCGACAAAAACACCAACTCCTACACCTACACCTTCGCCGACACCGGAAGACAATTCGAATGTAAACACAAATGTGAATTCAAATTCGAATCAAAACAATTCGAATTCACAAACGCCGGCCAGTCCGACCCGGACGCCGACTCCTGCTCCAACCGCTACGCCAACCCCGGCGCGTACCCCGACGCCGCCGACAAATTCGAATCAACCGGTAAATGTCGGGCAGATAAACGGCCGGGCGATAACGCTTCCATCACCGAAATACACGCCGGCTGCCAGACAAGCAAAGGCATCCGGGCGTGTGACTGTAAGGGTTTTGGTAGATGAAAACGGGAATGTGGTTGCGGCAAACGCTACATCAGGACATCCGCTTCTCAGACAGGAAGCGGAAGTCGCTGCGCGCCGTTCCCGTTTCAAACCGGTTCTGGTAGGCGGCCAAACGGTGAAATCAACCGGAACTATCGCTTATAATTTTGTAAATTAGCGGTTCACTAGGCCTCAAATTCAACCGCCATTTCGACAGCTTTTCTCGGATCGACAACGCCCCATCCCTGGCGGTCAACTTCATAATGCGGAAGTCTTTCCGCAGTGCAGATCAAAATTCTCTTAACCTGCTGTGCCGTAAGATACGGATTTGCTTCGAGCATTTGCGCCGCGATCGATGAAACGATCGGTGCGGAAAACGATGTGCCGTCAACATATTTATAATCCTTTGTGATCACGTTTTCCTGACGCAGCTTTAAAGCTATGATCTGCCGCAGGCTGTGAACAGGCCGGTCCAAAGCCGCGTCGAGTTCGCCGTCGATCCCGAAATTATCGCGGATAATTTCATGGAGATCGGAATCCTTTGCCTTGTCTAATTTCTCAAGCAAAACAGCCTGCTGGGCCGTCGGCGTGTTTGGAAGGATCGGAGCCGGAACCCAGATACTCGGCGCAATAACCTCGGGTTTTTGAAAACCGTCCAGAGTAGGCCCGTAAGAACTACGGTACATTCCGCGTTTTGCACGATTGATCGAATTGTGATCATCGAGTCCGCCAACGGCGATGCAAGACGGCGCACTCGCCGGAGGAAAGACCGGATGTGTCGGAAGATGTCCGGCATTTCCAACAGCGCAAACTACAACCAATCCCTGAGCAACGCATTCTTCAACTGTTTGCGAAAGTGAATCGTGAAGATAACTGTGCTCGAAATCGCCGCCGGCCGAGATATTCACGATCTTTATATTGTATTTGGTTCGGTTCTCGAGAATCCATTCAAGCCCGGCCTGAATATTCTGCTCGGTGATCCTTCCGGTTTTTGCCAGTTTTACCAAAACCACATCGGCATCTTTTGCGATACCGCGGTAAAAGCCATTTGAAAGCGAACCGTTTCCGGCTGCGACAACGGACGTCATCATTCCGTGCCAGCTTGCCACATCCTGCTCAAAAAGCTGCGACAGATCACCTTCTTCAGACAGCATCGAGCGGTAACCGATGATCCGGTTTTCGGGCTGCGTCAGGTCTGGATGCGGATAAAATCCTGAATCGAGAAAGGCGATCGTCACGCCTTTTCCGGTAAATGTTTCGACGGCATCAAGACGAAGCGGCGTTGAAAGTACGTGCGAACCGTCTTTCTGCATCGCGGCATCGCGAATGATCTGATCTTTTGCCCGTTCAAAAAGTCTGACGCATCTTGCACATATCGCTTCGAATTCGCGTGTGTCAGGCGCATTTGCGCGGACCAGTTTATCGAGGCCTTCCGGAAGTGCGATCAGCGGGACAAACTCTTCCTTTGCCTCGCGCGAGCAAACCGGACAGACATTGTTGCCTGACGCAATATCCGCGCTGGTTTTCTGTCTGGGAAATGAAATTACGTTTGGTGGAGTCGGCATTGATTATCTGATAAAAAGATAGAATGGCGAATGTTTTCAAAAAAGTAAAACGGGACGAAATGGATAATTGAGAAGGGATAACTGATAATATGCTTCAGATATATAGATTGAACATTGATTTTGATCTTGTCACTTGTCACCCGTCACTCGTCACTTTTTTCAAAAAGCTATGGAAAGAAAAAAAGTAGGGCTGGCATTATCCGGCGGCGCGGCGCGCGGTTTCGCTCATGTCGGTGTGTTAAAAGTTCTTAAGGAAAATGGGATCCCGATCGATTATATTGCCGGAACTTCAGCCGGATCATTTGCCGGGGGAGCCTTTGCCGCCGGAATGTCGATCGACAGTATCATCGAGCTGAGCAGAAATATCAGCTGGTACAAAGTCAGCGGACTTTCGTGGTCTGCGAAAGGATTGATCTCAAATGCTCCGATCGCAAAATTGATCCGCGATAAATTCCCTTTTAACAAATTTGAAGATCTGATGATCCCGTTTGCCGCAGTTGCAACCGATCTCGAGACGGGCACCGAAGTTGTCTTTAAGGATGAAGGCGATATCGGTTTTGCGATCTGTGCAAGCTGTGCGATACCAGGGATTTTTGCACCGCTTCAGGATAAGGACGGGAGGCTGTATGTCGATGGCGGCGTTGTAGCGCCGGTCCCGACAAACGCGGTAAGACAAATGGGAGCAGATGTTGTGATCGCCGTCGATGTGATCTCGAGCGGAGCGACGTACTGGGGAAAACCTTCAACACTCGTCGGCATCATTCTCCAATCGGCGCTGATGCTGCTCCGCACTGCGTCTGTCAATCAGCACTATCAGGCAGACTGCGTCATCATCCCCGAGATCGCCCACCTCCGCCCCGACGACATCGGTAAAATGGAAGAATACGTGACGCTCGGTGAAAAAGCCGCCGTGCGGAAACTAGACGAGATC
Organism: Pyrinomonadaceae bacterium; assembly: GCA_041394785.1. Lineage (GTDB taxonomy): Bacteria > Acidobacteriota > Blastocatellia > Pyrinomonadales > Pyrinomonadaceae > Aridibacter. Next base: position 7,735 of record JAWKHO010000024.1, read on the forward strand.
AGAGATCTGATATTTGGAAATGAGGGTGAAAAAGCGAACGGTGAATAGTTATTTCCAAATCTATTCACCGTTCGCCAACTCCGACCGACTGTTCACTGCTTACTGCTTACAGCTCACTGCTCACCGTTTGCTTTTTTCTATCTCGGCTTGATCTCGATCTGCAGCTTGAAATCGCCTTCCGTCAAACCTTTTGCACCGGCGACGCCGATCAAAATGCTGTACGGACTGTTTACCGAAATATATTCGACCTTGCGTGTGCCGTCGTCTTTATTTCTTGCTGTTCGTCCGCCGGGAAGATTGGCGTAGATCGGATAACTCGCTTCGCACGAGATCGCCGAAGTCACATTCGGCGGAACGGTTTGATCTCTCATTCCCTGCCGCAGTGCATAAAGATTGATCGCTTTTCCGTCAGCCGGTGTTACGACGATCTTCATAGCCGAAGCTTTTGGCAATGTGATTCGATAGAAAACATGGCTGCCGTCAAACATTTCAAATCGCGTTCCCGGAAAACAGGCAACCGAGCTGCGCTCTGCCCAGCGCAGCGATGATAGCTTTTCGCCGGTGTTCAAATTCCCTATTACCTCTCCTGCCGTTGAATTTGCCGGAAACGTTAAAGGCGTAACTTTCGGCGTTTCTTCCGTGCTTCCGCCCTGAGCAAAAACTGCTCCTCCCAGTGCTGTTACCATCATTAATAAAAATATCGCTGTCTTCATCGTTCTAATCCTCCTAACTTTTCCCGGGCAAAACGCCAAAAATGATCGTTTATATTCTAATTTCAGTGTCGTTTTCCACTTTTTTGATCCGGCTATAGTGACTTCCGGGCGGAAAACATTTCAGACCCGCTCTTGCGAATTAACGTTGAGACGAAACGTTGAAGCGGAGAAATGCAGATTGCGCTTGCAAATACGGCCTAAAAGGTGCATTATCAGCGTCGTTAATCCTTCTCTTACATCAGTATTGATGTGCTAGTCAAAGACGGTTCGTTTGGATGAGTCAGAGAGCAGGTTGGTTTTTTTAACTACAGAAGTCGCTCTAAAATTTCTGAGCAGCCGAAACCCGAACCTTCGTGAGCCGTCCGTTTTTCTCCGAAGCCAAATCGATTCGACACTTCTTTTGATATCCCCTCAACGGGAAGCTGGATAAATATTATTATGTCAACAAAACTTTATGTCGGAAATCTTTCCTTTCATTCGACCGATCAGGATCTTGAGGAATTCTTCGGAGAAGTGGGAACGGTAGAATCAACAAATATCATTACAGACCGTGACACGGGCCGTTCGCGCGGATTTGCGTTTGTCGAAATGTCCACACCTGAGGAAGCACAAAATGCGATCTCGGAACTCGACGGTAAGGAATTAGACGGTCGTCAGCTAAAGATCAACGAAGCAAAACCGCGTGAAAATCGCGGCGCTGGCGGCGGACGCGGTGGCTACGGCGGAAACCGCGGTGGCGGCGGTGATCGCTGGTAAGATTCTTTGTTATTTTTTTAATTAAGAAAAAGCCCGCCGGATCCGTCCGCGGGCTTTTTCTGTTTGGTAAAAATTACGGCTAAAACAAAAGCGATCAGTGGTATCCTGAGCAGAAATGAAAACTTCTAAGACGTGGTCAAGAGAGGAATGAAAAAGAAGTCTGTTTCCCCGGCGCCGGAGAATGAATCTTACCGCGCGATCAGGATATTTGTCCTTTGTTTTGCCGGCTGTTTTTTTCTGGCGGCTTTCATATATTCAACGTCGAATTGCTACCGCCTTCTGACGTTTGAAAAAACCTTCGGCGAGATCGCATCGATTGACAGCGAACAGACAACAGGCAAATTGTCTGCAACGATCTACGACCTCTGGATCGGTTTCAAAACCGAAAAACTTCACATTTATACCCGGGCCGGAAAAAGCGTTTTTTATAAACCTTACGAAAAAGGCGAAAAACCGGAAGTTTACTACGATCCTCAAAATCCGAATGATGCCTTTATCAACACCTTCGGCACGATCTGGTTTGTCCCAACCCTGCTTTCAGTGATCGGATTGGTCCCGCTGTTTATGATTATGCCGGGAAGAAAGGAATTAAGGGAGATCTATCAAAAACGATTCGGTTTAGATCAGAAAGTAGAAGAACAAGTGTAACGGCGTTTTGATACCTCTAACAATCTAAAACAAGGGTACCCGACAGATCCCGCGACCGTTCATATTGTCGATGTAAATTGACAATATACTTTCTAAAGCAGGATTTTGGATTTTGATCAAGGACCATTTTGCCGGAGTTTTTCGACCTAGGGCTCTTCGTTCCTGTCGCCAAAGGTGACACAAACTATAGCGTAGGGTGAAGTGAAGCAGCGCAAAACGTAACCCTACGAAGAACAACCACATCGGATTGACGCTGAAAGTGTCTAACAACCTTCCTGACCTTGAAACAAAGAAATTGCGATCTTATGTGGTAAATCTTTTTACCTGTGATTTGGAATACGGTAGATATAGGCTTCTTAGTTCTGCCAGATTGTTCGACTCTTTCAGAGTCGTGTTGTCATTCTCTTAATACGTAGGGTTTCGCTTCCGCTGGTCGCTTCACCCTACGCTATAATATTTGTCACCTTCGGCGACGGGAACCCGAACTTCCGAACTCCTGATTTTTTCGTCATTAGATACCTATTTGTCTTCTTCCTTCCACTCCAATATCTCATCCACCGAAGTCTGTGTGATCGGGTGATAGCCGGAGCGCGCTTTTTTGTAGATCTCTTTGGCGCGTTCTTTTCCTTCGGGTGTTTTTGCGAGTTCGTCAAAAAGTGGTTTGACAAACTTCCGGCGTCCGACGGTTGTCAGAAACTCTTCAAGCCGTGCATCGGCCGGGGCATATTTGTGTTTGATCGAAAGGATCAGCCAGGCAAACGCGATCTCGGAGTTTCCGGCTTTTGTAAACGAGAAGGCTTCATCAAGTTCGGACATTTTCTCTGCCGTAAGATCCTTTGGCAAAGCGCCGAGAAAATGGAGCCATTCCTGCGTGGTCCAGTTTTTTGTATCGAGTTCTTTTGCCGCTGTCTTTCCTTCAAGCCAGCTTTTCGCCTGTTCATCAACCTTTCCGAGCGCATCGGATTTCGGCTGCGGAGCGGTTTTTGGCAGACCGGGTTTGTTTATCCATTCATCGATCTCTTCGCTTGTTACAACGCCGGGATTCTTATCGATTAGGTTTTCTTTAAGATACGCAGTAAACGTTTCGGTCGTAATGCTCTGGAATCTGTATTTTGCAAAATAGCCTTTTACAAATTTGTCAAATTTGTCGCGGCCGAATTTTTCTTCGAGATACCTTAAGAACAGCGCGCCTTTTTCATACGGCACGCCGGTAAAACCGTCATCAGGATCGCGTCCCTGAAGATCGACGTGGAGGATCTGATCGGGTTCTTTGAGTTCGGCGAGTTCGTCAACGAGTCCTTTTCGTCCGAGCGTCGCTTCCATCTCGCTGCGCGGCCGGCCGTAAACGGCTTCCTGAATGCGGTATGTCAGATATGTCGTAAAACCTTCGTTGAGCCAGAAATCACGCCACGTCGCATTTGTTACGAGATTTCCCGACCATGAATGGGCGAGTTCGTGTGCAACGAGTGAAACGAGACTTTTATCGCCGGCAAGGATCGTTGGCGTGGCGAATGTGAGCATCGGATTTTCCATTCCGCCAAACGGGAAACTCGGTGGAAGCACTAGAAGATCGTATCTGCCCCAGGCATACTCGCCGTAAACCTTCTCCGTTTCTTCAACCATTTTCTCTGTGTCAGAGAGTTCGCTTGCCGCTTTTTCAACGACCGAAGGTTCCGAATAAACACCGGTACGCTTCCCGAGCGGACGAAATTCCAGATCGCCGACGGCTATCGCGATCAGATATGACGGGATCGGATGCGGCATTTTAAATTCATATTCTCCCTCGCGCGCCTTGTCCTGTGAATTTCCTTCGGCGCTCATCACAGCGAGAAGACCTTTCGGTGTGCGGACTTTGGCGGAATATGTAACGCGGATTTGCGGAGAATCCTGAAGCGGAATAAAACTTCGCGCGTGGATCGCCTGAGCCTGGGAAAACATAAACGGCGTTTTCTTACCGGCCGTCTGCTCGGGCGTCAGCCATTGAAGACCCGAAGCCTTCGGACTCGTCGAATATGAAACCCGTACGCGGTCAGCGTCTTCGGGCATTTCGACAGTCAGCGAAGAACCGAGAAACTTATCAGCTTCGCCAAGTTTGAACTCGGTGCCCTTATAAGTTTTGCCGCCGTCATTTGATGTTTCGGTTTTTTCGATCTTCAGATCTCGTGTATCGAGGATCAGCGGCGCCTTTCCGGAATCCTTTCCGCGCTCAAAACTTAAAACCGCCGTGCCCTTTATCATTTTTTCGTCAAACAAAACATCCCAATCGAGATCGACATTTGTAACTCTGACGGCTTCGGGATTTGCGTAAGAATGATGATCTTTGGCAAGCGAGCCGGAATTTTCCGGTGTATTTGTTTCAGATTTGTTATTTGGCATATCGCCTGTTTTACATGAGAGATTTGCGCCGAGAAAAATAAAAACAAAAAGCGCGGTAAATAATTGCGTGATCTTCATCGATTGATTCTCCGGAATGTGAATTGATTCTTCCGATTATAAGTCCAACCGACGAAAATTGCGATTGGGAAAAAGGGCGAACCACAATGTAGCGCCGCCGTTTCGGCGGCTGTGCGGGCGGCATCCTGCCGCCTTCCCCTTAAATCTTCAGACGCGTAAAAGATCGTGCGTATGAAAGCGGGACGCTTTCATGACGGCCGCCGGGACGGCGGCGCTACGGTTCGGCGGCGCTGCGGGGCGTGCTACTTTTTCTTCTCGGCCGCCGCAACTTTTTTAAGGAATTCTTCTTCTGCGCTGCTCAGCTTTATGTCTTCAAGTTTTAGTTCCGGATCCGGCTTGTACCAGAAAAACTGAGAATAAAAATCTTTGAGTGACGCGGTCTTAAAATCATATCCGCGGATCGCATAGGCAAAATTGCGCACAACTGATAGATCCTTCTTGCTCAGATATTCGAGATTCTCGATCGTCGCATATTCGCTCGGCGAAACGCTGAAATACTGGTAGAAATTATCCCCCATTTCTCCGCCGTCCGGACAGCGGTTTTGATCCTTGCACATCCGTGAATACCAGCCGGCCGCCCAATTATATTCACCTATCGAAATATCATTATCGGGCCGAAAGTTCTTTTTCTTGAGGGAGAGATAACCGTTTTTTAGCTGAACGAGCTGGTGCGTTGGTTTTTCTTCCTCAAAGATACTCTTGATCGGATCGCTGAAGGTTCCATTGCCGACGATCTCCCATCCGGCTTTTGTTCCGTCTTCCTGAAAACTGAGCGGGATAAAAAAGATCCCGCGGTCTAGATGGATCTGCATTTCAAAATCATCGATCTGATGATTCGCCCAGCGTTTTCCGGTCGTGATCTGGTAGTCAAAGTCTCTCTGCGTTTCTACCGAACCGCCTCCCTGAAAACGGTAGGTGTGAAGAATTTTGTTCGACCCTTTTTTGAAGGTAACGGGAAAATAATAAACATAATCGTATCCATCTACTTCGACATCGTTTGCACCTTTAAACGAAGTGTCCTTCATCCTTTCTACTTTATACGGGATATTCCTGCCGTTCACATTTACCGTAAATTTCGAGATTCGCGGATGTATTCCGTTTTCGTCGACGTCGCCTCCTGCCGGCGGTGTTACAAAACCGACGATCACGGTTTTTTCTTCGCCCGGATTATAAAATTCAAAATCGATGTCAACATCGACAAATTCAAAATCCACGACGAAAAACTTCAGGATCTCCTTTCGCAGGCTGACCTGTGTTTCCTGCATCGGCATAATCGTTCCGCCCTGCGCATAAAAAACGCCGTCATTGGCGAAAACGAAATTCGAAAAGAATACGGCACAAACCGCGGCGATCAGAAGTGTTTTAATTTTCATATTTTTTGTTTGATCAAATGAAGCTATTTAATTAACGGAAGGCTCCGGAAATTTTGCGGAAAAAAATTGAATAGAGAAAGCTTCACCTCTTTTTTACGACGTCGCCGGCGCGGATCGTTCCGGCTTTGATCACTTTTGCATTTATCCCGCGAAGATGGAGCTTGCGTCCGACCTCGGAATTTACAAATTTCATCGCCTCGAGACCGAATCTTTCGACAAACTTTTTGCAGCCCGTATGCGGAATTTCCGTAACCTCGATCACCGCCGTCCCAATTTCAAGCCGCGATCCGGCGGGCAGATTTTCGTCGCTCAGATCGAGATCGATATAAAGCTGGTCACCGGCAAGCGGCCATCTTGACCGGTCTTGTGCGACAAGTGCTGCTGCGCGCGAATTCATGATATTGAGCTGCATCTCCGGATGACCGAATCCGTCATCGGTCCGCGAACTTCCGCGCGTTTTCCAGTTATCGCCGACCAGGCCGAGTTCTAGGTCAAGAACGCCTTCTTCCAGAACTTTTCGTTGATCGATCTCCGGCCGGCACACGATCAGCTCCAATACACCATTATCCTCCGGTGCCTCCCGGATCAGATCCAAACCGCTCTCGAGTTCGTCCGCGCTTAAATGCCTGATTTCCATCATTATCGATTATCCCTATTCCACGGAGTTTTTCCACCGAGGACGTTTGTAAAACTCTGGATCGGGGTAAAAAATGTTCGGTAGATCTTGATCCGTGTTCTGCTTTTGATCTTCCTTTCGAGCCATCTGTCAAGAATATATTTATCGATGATGTCTTCGCCGATCATCACGCCGGTTCCGGCTGTAGGAGTTATAACCAAATCGACCCATCCCATCCGGTTCGGTCCCTCGCGGTCGTAGAGTCCGACGTTTCCGATCGAGGCTTCGCTGAGAGGTCCCATTTCAAACTGCGTGCTCCAAACCGTTGACCAAAGCATCGCCTTAAAGCGGCTTTCCCAGTATTCTTTTGATCTGCCGAATTCCTGGCGTTTTGATCTGTCGCTGTTGTTTACAAATATCCTTCCCGTGACAGCACCCTGAAGAGGATGCGCAAAATAATTTGTCGCAATACTGTCGCCGTCGCGCCATTTCCCGAGATTTTTGACAGACATTCCCCAGTCTGCAAAAAACGGACCTTTAAGTTCTCTCCGGGTTTTGATCTGGACCATTCTCATCCCATGCTGAATACCCAGAAAATACATTGATTGGGCGAGCGCGGGTTTCCAGTGAAACCTGTCATACGCCCCGGTCTGCGGGTTTGCAGGGTCGTCGACATCTTCGGGAGAAGACCCTTCGGGAGAAATGTCCTGTACTTCAGGTGTTCTGAACTCGGGTTTTAGGAAAATATTTCTATAGTCCGGTGTCGCCATTTTATCCGGTCCGGAATCGTTGCCGGGCTTCGCCGAATCCATCGGAGTGCCGATTTCTTTCGTCTCCGGATCCTTTTCTGCTTTCTCTTTGGCGGCGCTGTCAGATCCAGATCTGTTCCCGATGGCGTCAGATCCGGAATCCTTCACTGTTGCTTCATCAAAGTAATTTTCATTAGCCGCTGATTGCTGCGATATCGCCGGGATATGACCCAGCACAGCGATAGCAATCATCAGAGGAAGACTGTTTAGAATTTTTTTATTTCGAATGTAGAACTGCTGAGAAAACATAAGATAAATCTAAAGATAAAATATCTGAATGAGTAAGATTGAGATGCTATGGTACGATTCCGATCCGCGGTTCTTCAAGCGGCAGATCAACGAGGATCGGGCTGTGATCGGAGATCCCGTTCTCAAACGCGTCACGAATCATTGAAAGTGTTCTGCCGGAATGTGGTGCGAATTTGTATGAATCGTCGACTTCGTCCGGTCCGGTCAGGCGAAACGGCTTAACAAAGAACCAATCGAGTTTGTATTTACCGATAAATTTGATCGGCCGCTCTACCTCGTAAGTGGTCACGAAACCCTTTCCTGCCCGCTGATTCGAATTTGCCAGAGTGCCCTTAAGGCCGTTGGAAGTGCGGTCCGGATCGCCGCGAAAATCAAAAGCTCCGCCGTCTGAAAAACGAAAATCTTCAAGCGTACTGAAAAATTTTCGTGCCGGATTCGGCGAGAGATACGGGATATCTTTCACCGTCGGGTCTCCCTGGGTTCGGCCGATGCTCGAAGCGCTCATTAATGCATCTTCGAATATTCCGATCCCCAGAGCGTATTTGATCCCTTTTGTCAGCCAGAATTTCGGATTCCCGAAACGTTTTACAAGTTCGCGCTGGATCGATGTCGGTTTTAGATTTTTTCCTGAGGTATTCATATCGCCGGTGAGTATAACGGGATGCCCGATATTTTTTATTTGCGTAAGAATTTCATTGAGCTGCTTTACGCGTCCCTCGGGTGCCGAACGGTTTTCGAGATGCGTTGCAGCGATCGTTACGCGTCCGGCCGGGAGTCTATGATCGGCGATCTCTGCATAGAGCGTTGTTCTTCCGCCGCGTCTGACTTCTCTGAGGGTTTCTTCGAGAAATACCTTCTCGCTTACCTGTCTTTTGCCTTTTTCAAGGATGCTCGGACCGTTTTTCTCGCCGGTATACCAATCGTAGGGTTTGTGTTCAAACGGAATGAGACGGACATTCTCAAGTTTGAAACGGCTGAGGATAGCGATCCCGTGGAGTCCTTTGTAGCGATCGCTGTCAACCCTGATAAGTTCAAGTGCTTCATTTTCTCCGGCTTCTTTTGCTTTTTCCTTGCTGCTCAAATGAACCGGACTAAGCTCGACAAACTGCACGCCAAACGCGTAATTCATTCCGAGCTTTTTTGCCAGATCGGCCGCCACATTCCGGTAGCCCGAGCGTTTTACTCCCCAATCCACTTCGTTCAGAATTATTACGTCTGCCGTCTGCAAAGCCTCAGCCTCTTCGAGTATCCTTCTTCTTTCGCGGCTTCCTTTCGGAAATTTTTCTTCATCAAGAAGGCGCGCAAATTTCGCAACATCAGTAAATGCGGCTTCGACGGCCTCGTATTCCAGTCCTCGTTCGACGTTCCAGGTTACTACACGAATATACTCGCCAAGTTCTAAAGATCTCGAAAAATTTCTTCCTTCAAACGTGGAACTGCTGTTTTCGATAAAGGGATTTGTCAAAAGTTCGCTGAGTTTCTGACGAAGCGGATCCGGGAGTTCTTTCTGTTTATAAAGGGTTTTGAGTTCTTCGTAAGAAAAAACGACTGGAGCGTTTTCTGTTGCAGCGATTGCCGGCGGCTGAAAAAAAACAGCAAGAAAAATGACAAAAACCAACCAATTGTGGGGAGCATTCCTTCGCATCAGATCCTTTAGGTACATACAACCGCCTTTTATACTGATCTATTCTCAGCAAGCTATCTATGAGGTTTTCGCAATTTCAGAATAATAACAAAAATCCCCTTGCGGAGAAAAATATTTAGCTCTCTTATGTTTGGAATTAAGCTTCTAAAAGGAACTCAAAAGTGCGGGTGATTCCGTTAGTTTTCAACCTCAAAAGATCTACTGATCGTGTTTTTTTCGTCGATCAGAATATCGACCCTGTAAGTGCCGGTAAACCATATCTTTTCCGGTTTTCCGGTGAAGGTAACATTGTCTTCTCCGTCTTTTAACTTATAGCTGATCGAGATGATCTTTGTGTTCGGCCGGATCCCTTTTACCTTCACCGCGATAAAATTGAGTTTTACCATCACGGACTTAGGAGATTTCAGATCAACATAGCAAAAGATCGGAATGTCCCTGGGTGAGAATACTTTCACATCTTCGACGATGTTTCCCTCAGCGTCTTTCTTTGCTAAGGTGAGAGTGACCGCTTCAGTTTCATTGTCTTCTTCGGTATATCCAGCTTTTTCGGTCTGTGAATAGACTCCGGCAAAACAAAAAGCGATAAACAATGCTGTAAATACAAGCTTCATCAATAAACTCCTGCGATCATTCGAAAAGCTGAGGGATTATAAAACTCGTTAAGAAGGTTGCACAAAGCGGCGGATTGGTTGCTTTGTTGGATATTTTTCCGGTTTGTGGACGGGCATAAAAAACGCTGGCCAGCTTCGGGATTACTTCTTTTATTTCACCGGCAAAGTTAAGATGATCATTATGAAAAAACATATTTTATTATTGTGTGCGATATTTATGTTGATGGCAATCAACTCAACTGCACAGACAAAAGATAAAAAGGCCGAAGACAGTATCCGCAAAGTTATGGGCGATCAGATGGATGCCTGGAACCGCGGCGATCTGGAAGCCTTCATGGAAGGCTACTGGAATTCACCCGAATTGAGATTTGTTTCCGGAGACAACGTGACAAAAGGCTGGCAGCCGACACTTGATAATTACAAAAAAGGATACGGTTCAAAGGAGAAGATGGGAATCCTTAAATTCACCCTTCATGATATCAGCGTCGTTTCGAAAGATGCCGCTGTTGTTTTGGGAAGCTGGGCTTTGGACAGAGAGGTCGACGGTAAAAAGGACAATCCTCACGGAAAGTTCACGTTGATCTTTCGCAAGTTTAAGGACGGCTGGAAAATAGTCCACGACCACACGAGTTAGATCATTGGTCTGTCCGAACGCGGTCTCTTCACCATTAGTTCTAATGCGCTTGTTTACTCCGGATCCTGCCGGTGCATTTTTGTTCCTGCCCGGGAAGGACCTCTTCGCCATTTCCGGTTTTTCTTGCCCCGCTTGATAGCTGATAAAACCCGAATGATCTGAAAATCGAACCGGCGGAACGCATTTTGCAGTTTATCCATTACTTAACTCACTAAAGCGGGGTCTTGCTGCGCTTTGGGACAGGAGGAAGATTTATGGATAACTCACGACAGGAAGCGGTCATTAAACTGCGGAAACTTATTGAAAGTATTGAAACTGCTATGCTTACGACGATAGATAACGGCGTTTTGAGATCACGGCCGATGGGAACACGTCAGCTCGATCCCGATGGAAATCTATGGTTTTTTACAAACGCGGAAACTCATAAAGTAAGAGAAATAATGAAAGATAACCGTGTAAGTATTTCGTACGCATCGCCTGAAAACAATACATATGTCTCCGTGTCCGGTACCGCTGAATTTTCGACGGATGAGACAAAGATCGTCCAGCTTTGGGATCCGGCCGAAAAGATGTGGTATCCGAAAGGACTCGACGACCCGACGCTGGTGTTGCTTAAAGTAAACGTGACCCAGGCCGAATATTGGGATTCGACGTCCAATGCGTTTGTTGAGATCGGGGGTTTTTTAAGTGCGGCTGTTTCGGGCAATACTGCAACCGGGAGTGAAAACGGAACATTCAGCCTTCACACCTAGATCCGAGCCGGCAGGAATCAGACTTTGACCATAGCCTTTTTTGCATCGGATTCACGCGCCGCGTCGAGTACCTTCTGGACCCGCAACCCTGTCTCAAATGTTGCAGCGTGTTGGATTGGCTTTTTGCCATCCCTGAGCGCCTCTACGATCTCTCTTGCAAACTGCATAAATCCGCGTGACCATCCTCCGGTTATAGTATTCGGCGGCGGATCTCCAAGTTCTATTTCGATCGGTTCCCAGTCTTTTCCGCCCATTTTTGCTATCCGGAGTTCGCCGCTTTCTCCGATCATAAGCGATCCTTCGGTTCCGAAGATCATCGTTCTAAAGTCATATTTACCGGCCTCAGCAACTGAAAATGAAGCTGCCGCACTTGTGTCGCGGGTCAATTCGGAATCGGCAATTTTAAGAATCAGATTTGCTTCATCATCAGATGTAACCGCACGTTTTTTGCCATTTTGATCGAAACGTTCCTTTATATTGGTTTTAAGCATACAAAATACATCCGTGATCCCGCTCCCCGTAAACCATTCGAATGCGTCGATCGCGTGAGAGCCGATCGCACCGAGGGCTCCTCCTCCGGAATCGATATCCGACCACCAATTCCACGGGACATTCAGCTTTCCGCGAGACGCGTTTCTAAACATCTGTTTGAAATGGACGATCTGTCCGATCTCACCATTTCGGATCAGTTCATATGCCTTCCTGCGGCCGTTTAGGAACCGGAGTTCGTGATCGATCAATGCCATCACACCTTTTTCCGAAGCGAGACGGGTCATTTCTTCGGCTTCCGCAACGTTCATTGCCATCGGCTTTTCGCAGAGAATGTGTTTTCCGTGTTCGAGCGCAAACATCGTCATTTCGTGATGCAGAACCGGCGGGGTTGTGATGGAGATCAGATCGATGTCTTCTCTTACAATGGTTTCTCTCCAATCGTCCGTAAAATGCTTAATACCAAAGCTATTTGCAGTTTTTTCAGCGTTTTGAAGACTCCGGCTGGCAATGGATACGACCTCGGCATCTTTGCATTCCAAAAATGCGGGGATCTGTGTCGACTTCGCAAACCCGGTTCCGATAATTCCGATACCAATTTTTTTTGTCATTGGAAAATTAAATCACGAACACGATTTAAAAAACAAAAACACCGGCAATGTTTCCGGTGCTCGAATATTCAGTTCTTACAGACACTAGCCTTCGTCTATTCCAAGTGTCAGCGAACCCGCTCTCACCTTCTTGTTTGTCAAAAACTCATTATAGATCCCGGAATCATGAGAAGACATTTTCATTATCTTCGCACCTACGAGATACTGCGTATTTGAAACGTGCTGTCCGACCTGTTCATACCGCTGACCGATGATCTGCATCTTCACTTTTCCGTTCGGCAAACTGAGTTCGGCATTTAGTATGCGCCCTTCGCCGACGAGATAGTATTCCCTGAGACGGATCGTCGAAACAATAAAGCCTATTCCTGTTGAACTGAGGTCGCTCGTTTCACCCGTTACTGTCAGATCTGTAAATGTTTTTGGGAGATTTCCCGTATTTCGGTCTTTTTCAAACGAGATCGTCACCGGTACGCTAAATTCCCGCCGGCGCGAGATAGAGCGCTTGTCCATTGATCTTCGGAACATTGAAGCCAGTTTTCGTATCATTTGTCAGCCTTGGGGGGCAGAAGATGCCGGAATTATAGCTTCTTTTCGGCAAAGATACAATCGACTCCGAAAAAAACTCAAAACACAAAAAGCGGCGTAACTATTTACTTTTGAAACGATTTTCCGTTCAGATCTTTACTGACCAGTTCAGGTTGTGCGTCTTTTGTAATGTGCAGTGCAAACGAGAGTTTACCGGTTTTTCCGTATTCCGCCGGAGTTGCATAAGCGGAGTAGGTGGCGCCGTTTTGGCCGAGCGAGACATTGTAGTTATATCCTGTAGATACGGCGTTCCCGGCGTCCTGCGGTACAAAACCGCTGTTGATAAGCGTATTCAGATCAGTGAATTTTCCGCCGTTTTTCATCGAGTAGATCATCTGAGCTTTTCCGATCCGGTCGAGCATTGCCTTCGCCTCTTTGTGATGAACATCCATTCTGAGCGCGAAGAAATAGTTCCTGCCTTCTTTTTTTGCGGCCTTTTCGCCTTCTTCATCCGCTACGAGAATGATCCAGTTTGCATCTTCCATCCGGAGTTTTATTTCCTGAACTTCAGGTTTGTTCGTTTCTTCGTTTGGAAGCTGAACCGTTACAGTAGCGGTTTTTCCGGTTACGATCTCACCGTTTATCGGCATATTATCCGGAACATTTTGCGCGAGAAATCCGAAATCCACACCCAGATCTTTCATTTCGCTGTCCGTCAGACCATCGATCGCCGGCTTTAAATTTGTCATCATCAGCGCATCGCGGAATTTCTTTTCGCGAAGCCGCTTGTAGAAAACCCTTACGGTGTCTGCCGCTGAGTTTTCCTTGATCCTGATCATCGCGCCTTTATTGCGTTCGATCTCGGCTTTTGCCGCCTCGCTCATTTCAGATCGATCTGAATTTTGCGTTGACGCGTCCGAACCCGATGCTTTTGATTTGGCAACGCTTTCTGCGCTGGCGCCGCACCCTGAAAGACTGATACTGATCAGGACGATAATAAATAATGAGACGAATTGGTCCAGACGGTTTTTTATTTCGAACATCTTGCCTTCTCCAAACAAATAAGTTGTAAAAATGAAATAAATTAATGAGCGTGGTATTTTTTGTGGGAATGCCGCGAAAAAAGCGACACGCTTATTATAGCGTGCCGCATACAAAAACGTAAAACAATATTTACACTTTTTGCTCTACTTTTTACCTTTGTTAAAGATCAGCTCTCGTCCGACGTAGTAAAGCAAAAGTGCCAAAAGAAGGAAAGGTGCCATCGCCAGCCAATCGGAATTCGGACCAGCATAAAACGGATTTGAAGCTTCCGCCCAAACGCTGAAGCTCTCCTGAACCGAGTTGAGCGCCGGAATAACGGCAAATATCGCGATCAAGATTCCGGCGATCGCCCCGCCGGCAATGTAGCCTGATGCGAGCAGTACACCGTTGGATTTATCCGTTTCGGCGATTATCTGTTCCTCGGTCAATTTCTTTTTGGCAAGTTTTCGTTTCAGATAAATATCTACGGCCCATCTGACCATTCCGCCGACAAAGATCGGCGCGGAAGTCGAGAGCGGCAGATAAAGCCCGACCGCAAATGCCAGCGATGGAATGCCGGAAAGTTCGAGGACTATCGCGATCATCGCACCCGTGATAACCAGCCCCCACGGAAGATCCTGTCCGAGCACGCCTTTAATAATGTAGCTCATCAGCGTGGCTTTCGGAGCATCGTAGCGTTCGAGTTTCTTCCCGTCTTCGTCTTCCTTGATCACGCCGTTAATGCCTGGATCAACAAAATAGACCGGATTTCCCTGCATATCTACAAGATATTTTCCGATCTGAGCCGTTTTCGGATCGGTATTCTGCCATACGCGATAGGATTTTGAATCTGAAGAATACTTTCCGCCCGCAGTTTCAGACCTCAGCTCTCCGTGTTCGCGAAACAGCATTTCTTCGGTAACTTTTACACGCGATTCGGGTGAATTTGCTTCAACTTTTTTGTAATAAGTGCGCGAATCATTTAGAAAGATCAGCAATGATCCAAGGACCAGCGCCGACGCCAATGCTCCAACCAAAATTGCGATCTGCTGCCGCCACGGAGTACCGCCGACCCAGAATCCCGTTTTTAGATCCTGCGAAGTTGTGCCGCCGTTTGAAGCCGCGATACAGACAATACCGCCGATCGAAAGCGCGGTAACAAAATACGGATCGGGAGAGGTCCAGCCAAGTGCGAGAAATACGAGCGATGTGATCAAAAGAGTTGCTACCGTCATTCCCGAGATCGGATTTGAAGAAGAGCCGATCTCACCCGTCAGACGCGAAGAAACCGTGACAAACAAGAAACCGAGAACAACTATCAGAAGCGCCCCGAGAAGCGAGACGATCGGGTTGGCAAAAACGCTCAAACCAAGCGATGGAGAAAGCATTATCGCAGCTATCAAACCGACGATGCCGATCGCCACCCATTTCATCGAAATATCGCGGTCGGTACGCGGCAGATCCGCATTCTTAGTATCTGAACCGCCTCTAAGATCTGCGAGACCCGCCCGCAGTCCGTGCCATATTATCGGTGCACTCCGGAAAAGCGAGATTATTCCGGCCATCGCAACCGCGCCGGCACCGATGTATAAAACGTAAGCACCGCGGATGTCGCCGGGTGACATCTCCGCGATCGTCCGGCTTAGTTCAGGTGCGATCGGTGCAGTCGCGCTGTCACCAAAGAATTTGATCAGCGGAATAATAACGAGATAAGACAAAACGCCGCCGCCGATCATCAGTCCGGCAACATACGGTCCGATGATATAACCGACGCCGAGAAGCGTCGGGTCATTATCAAGCTCCACCTTTCCGCCTTTTAAAACATTGTCGCTGAATTCCTGTTCCGGCGTTCCCTTCCAGAAAAAGAATACCTTCATCAAGGCGTTAAAAATAAAGCCGATAATAAATCCGACGGCGATTATTTTTCCGCCCTGGAGTGCCGCGTCATCCGATTCGTCAGAGCTTCCCTCATGAGACATCTCGCGCGATTCTTTCGAAGCGCCGGCTTTTAATACTTCCGCACATGCCGTTCCTTCCGGATACTTCAATACGCCGTGCTGGTCTTTTATCAGCGCCCGGCGAAGCGGGATCATCATCAGAATTCCAAGAAGTCCGCCGAGAACGGCAACGAGCATCACGCGTGAGAGTTCCAGATCAAACCCGAGGATCATGATCGCAGGCATCGTTACGCCGACGCCAAACGCGATCGATTCACCGGCGCTCCCCGCCGTCTGCATTACATTCGCTTCAAGGATCGTTGCATCGCGAAGTCCGATCTTCGACAGGATCCGGAACAGCGTTATCGCGATCACTGCCACCGGGATCGATGCGGAAACCGTAAGTCCGACCTTCAGGACCAGATAAAGAGATGAAGCACCGAAAATAATTCCGAGCAATGTTCCGACGACAAGCGGAAGCACTGTCAACTCACGCATGCTCGTAACTTTTTCGGATATATACGGACGAAAATTTGCTAGAAAAGGATTCTCTTTCATTTAGAAAAGCGACCTCCGCAGTAATTGAATTCGATGGGGAGAAAGACTTTGATTTGAAACCTGCGTAAATTTATACCGCCTCCGGAAATTTATCAAGACATATCTGTTATTGCGCTGCAGGCTTGTGATAGCGGTTTTTGGCTTTTGGTTTTTTTCATCCGAAAAAATAGATTAAGATTAATTAAATCTTTTTCGGAGTTTCCACAGCAAAAATGAATAAATCTTTCTTTTCCGTCAACTTGAGGATCTGCGTTTTCCTTTCGCTTTTTTCGCTGAGCGTTTTCGCCAATACTATTCCCGAGCCGAAAGATGTGATCGGATTTACTCCGGGCGACGACAGAAAACTGGCCTCATGGAATCAGGTTTTGGATTATTTTGACAAGCTCGACAAGGCGTCAGACCGTGTTCAGTTCAAGACGATCGGAAAAACGACAATGGACAAACCATTTGTTTACGCCGTTATCTCTTCTCCGGAGAATCTTAAGAATCTGAAAAAATATATCGATATCAATGACAAACTTGCCGATCCGCGAAAGATCAACCGAAGCGACAAGGAAGCCGAAAAACTAATAAAGCAGGGCAAAACTTTTGTCCTGATAACTCACGGTATTCATTCGACCGAGGTCGGTTCTACACTTTCATCGATGCTCATCGCCCACCGGCTGGCTTCTTCAAATGAATCTGATATCAAAAAGATCCTTGAAGATACGATCATCGTTATCGTTCCCTCATTAAATCCCGACGGGGTGGATATTGTTAAAAATTGGTATGACAAAACCCTCGGGACAAAGTTTGAAGGAACATCGCCGCCGGAGCTTTATCACAAGTACGTCGGACACGATGACAACAGAGACTGGTATGCATTTACGCAGGTCGAAACTCAGCTGACCGTCGATAAGATCCATAATGTTTTTCATCCGCAGATCGTTCACGACATACATCAGCAGGGACAAAGCGGAGCGAGATTTTTTATTCCGCCTTATGAAGATCCGGTCGAACCCAATGTTCCGAAGGAGATCGTCGAAGGCTATACGGAGATCGGGAATTATATCGCAAAGGAAATGCGCGATAACGGTTTTGAAGGAATTACAAACAATACAACATACGACGCCTGGACACCGGCGCGCGCATATTCGCATTACCACGGCGGCGTAAGGATCCTCTCCGAAACGGCGTCGGCGGATCTTGCAACGCCGGTTGAAGTGAAATTCGATGATCTCGGCGGTCGCCGCGGTTTTGACGCAAAGGAACAATCGGAAAACTTCGGTCCTGTCTGGAAAGGCGGAAAATGGGGAATGCGCGACATTACAAATTATATGTCCGGCGGTGCATTCTATCTTCTGAAACATGCCGCGAAAAACCGCAAAGAGTGGCTTGAAAGATTTTATAAGATCGGAAAGGATGCGACGCGGCCGCGTTCGGGTGACGAAGCCAAGGGATTTATCATTCCGCCCGGAAAAAGACAATTCAGGCTTAAAAGAGTTTTGGAAAGAGCCGGAGTCGAAATTCAGGCACTTCCTGTGTTTGAATATCGCGGCAGATCGTTTCCGGAAAACACTCTATATATAAGGGCAGATCAGCCGTATTATTCATTTGCCTTTGCTATGCTCAAGAGTACGATCTATCCCGATTTGAAAGATAAAAAGGGAGATCCGATCCCTCCTTATGATGTAACCGCTCATGACCTCTCACTTTTGTCAGGCGTTGAAGCGATCGAAGTTGCCGGAGATTTTTACAAACCAGTTGGCGCCCCTACAGAACGAGTTATGAACGGCGATGCTATCACAAATTGTGCGGACACTGGAATCCGGCTTTATCGTTCATATATTCCTTCGATGGATGAAGGATGGACTCGCTGGATCTTCGAAAATTATCAATCGATGCTGCCCTCAGCCCGATCCTGCAGAAGTATTTACAGATCGATCGATAACAAAGATCTTCTTCAAAATGGATCAAAAGATGTAAAAACGATAATCTTCCCCGACCAATCGCCCAATCAAATACTAAACGGTTACAGAGAAGACGCGATGCCGGCCGAATACACGGGCGGACTCGGAAAAGAAGGTGTTGAGAAGCTTCGGAAATTTGTCGAAGACGGCGGAACGCTTGTTTTCCTCAACCGTTCATCAGATTTTGCGATCGAGCAATTTGACCTGCCGCTTAAAGATGTCGCAGACGGATTGCCGCGGAAAGATTTCTATATCCCGGGTTCGATCCTGCGCACGGAACTCGACACGTCCCACCCGATCGCGAAAGGTATGCCGGAAAATTCGATCGCGTGGTTTGAAAATTCACCGGCCTTTGAAGTGTTGGACGCAGCGAGAACGAAGGTGATCGCGAAATACCCCGATGATCCGAAGGAGATACTGCTTTCCGGATGGGCGCTCGGCGCTGAAAAGATCGCCGGTAAGGCTGCTTTGGTCGAAGTTCAGATGGGAAAAGGCAAGATAATTTTGTTTGGTTTCAGGCCGCAATACAGAGGTCAGTCGCTCGCAACATATCCGCTGCTCTTTAATGCCATATCCAATTAGAGCCTGCGGAAAATTCGATTTTCTGAACCAAACACCATAGAATATCGTTATTAGAATACACAAATGGCAAAGGCAAAGAAAAAATTTGATACAAATCCTCTTGATCCGGATTTTCCCGAGAAGGTAAAAGCAAACGCTGCGGCGGAAACTTCGATACTGTCTGATTCCGGCAATTCGACCGCGAAATTTGCCGATCCGGTAAACACTGAAGAGCAAACCCGAAAATTCAGCGAAGCTGAGTTCGGCGCGTACAATTCATCCTTCGGTGATAACGAAACAAAGCCGATCCATTACCGGCCGCAAAAGCTATATGCGGAAGAATCTCACGATAAGGGCCGCTCGCTGAGTATCGGAAGTATCAATCTTCCGGAAAATATTCTGATGGCACTGCCTTACATTCCTTTTGGTTATGTAGGATTGATCGCCGGGATCATCGAGCTCATCTTTATTCCGAAGAGTGAACCCCGCGTGCGTTATCATGCGGCTCAGGGAATCGCCGCAAACTTAGGCGTTTTTATCGTTTTGTATGTACTCGGAATTCTTGGTTGGGCAAGCGATCTGGCAGGTTTTGCGGGCACGATCTTTTCCGTCGTAACGACGATCATGCTTCTCATCTTTGCGTTTAAGGCGTGGCAGGGCAAGCCGATCCACATCGAAACCGTTCAGGATCTGACGGACTGGCTCGAAGACAAAATTTCTCCACATAAATAGTAGATCGCTCAGATAGAAAAATGTACTGTTCAAACTGCGGAAACAAAGTTAGAGAAGGATTAAACTACTGCAATCAATGCGGCGGAAAGGTTCAGAATGCTGGTTCTTCTGAAAATGAATCCGTCGCAAAAAGCCTTTCTACAGCATTGGGTTATATAGGCTTTGCGGGATTCGGAGCCCTGGTGGGATTGGTGGCAATTCTCTTACGCAGGGATTCACTTGAGCCCGCAGCGATCGTCGCGGTCGTGTTTTTTTATCTGACGGCACTTTCAGCGATCTCGTTTATGATCCTCAGGCAGATCTCTAATCTTGCCGGCAGCGCAAACCGTGCCGATAAAAATGCCCCGAATCTTGAAGAACCTGCCAAAATATATTCAGCTCCCGCAAACATGCTTGATGAAGCCAAACAGCGTCCGGCAAGCGTGGTGGAAAACACTACGCGCACACTTGATAAGGTACCGGTTGAGCGCGATTAGTTTTCAAAGTAAACTTCTCAAATGTCCGTTTTTGCCTGGATGGTGGTTTTCTTTTTTGTGCTGCTGATCTTGTGTTTGGTGGTCTATTTTCTTGTTGTCCGCGCGTTTTATTGGGGTGATAAAAAGGAACCGCCTAAAGCGAGACGTGATGAATGATTATAGATGGCATGCCTGATCTTAATTCGAAAACCTCAAGCTTCGATTTCCTTGCCTTAAAGGATCTTATCGATAAGAATTATTACGCCATAGGAAAACGCTGCTAGTATCGCCGCCATCGGGATCGTCAAAACCCACGCCCAAACGATCTTTGTTGCAACTCCCCATTTCACCGCTGATAGTCTTTTGGCAGATCCGACACCGACGATCGAACCGGTTATCGTATGTGTTGTTGAAACCGGAATTCCCGTCACTGTAGCACCAAAAAGCGTTAGTGCACCTGCTGTTTCAGCGCAAAAGCCGCCGACGGGCTGAAGCTTCGCGATCTTTGTCCCCATCGTTTTAACGATTCGCCAGCCGCCGGAAAGTGTGCCCAAACCGATCGCCGCATGAGCGGCAAGAATCACCCACATCGGAACCGCCGGAAGTGCACCGCCTTCGCCGTAACTCAAAATTCCGCCCGCCGCCAAAACCGCCGTTATAATGCCCATCGTTTTTTGCGCATCGTTTCCTCCGTGTCCCAGTGAAAATGCGGCTGCCGAAAACAACTGACCAACGCGGAAAACCTTATCGACCTTTGAAACCGTTATTCGGTGAAAGATCCAGTAAACGGAAACCATAAAAAAGAATCCGAGCGCCAATCCGATCAGCGGAGAGAGAATTATGAATGACAGCGTTTTTATCCAGCCGGCTGCGATGAGTACACCTTCAACGCCGCTGATGCCGTTTGATCCGATGTAGGCAGTGATCGCCCCTCCGGCATAGCCGCCGACAAGTGCATGCGAACTAGACGTCGGAAGTCCGAGAAACCAGGTTATCAGATTCCAGAAGATCGCTCCGAGCAATGCGGCAAGTAAAACATAAAGACGATAATCAGGTATTATCGAATTAATATTGACCATTCCGCCGCCGATAGTTTTGGCAACACTTGTTCCGAAAACCAAAAACGCGATGAAATTAAAAAAAGCTGCCCAGGCTACAGCAGCTCCCGGCGACAAAACCCTTGTTGCAACCACCGTTGCAATGGAATTTGCGGCGTCATGAAAACCATTCACATAGTCAAAGACAAGTGCGATGATTATTATGAACACTACCAAACTGAAGGCTGCTGATTGTCCGTCCATATTATTCGGATTCGGCAGTACGGATCCGCGCATCTCTCTCCGGTCAAAGCCGACCGCGAAAAAAATAACCCTCCGGATCGTGTACTAATTATGCTTTAGAACAATGCTCTCGATAATGTTTGCAACGTGCTCGCATCGGTCGGTGGCACTTTCCAGGATCTCGTAAAACTCTTTCCACTTGATCAGACTGATCGCATCCGTTTGATCGCGAAACAATTCACCGATCGCGCGAAAATAAGTATCGTCAGCTTCGTTTTCGAGACGGTGGATCTCAACGATATGGCGATTCATATCATTTGGCTTGTTGAGCATCGAGATCGCGCCATGGACCTCGATCGAAAGCCGGTAAATCGTTTCAGATAAATGCTTTGCATGTTCATTTATATTGTTGATGTCATAAATGATCACGGCCCGTGCGGCGGCGTCTATAAAATCGCAAACGTCATCAAGCGCGACGGACAGCGTGTAAATATCTTCCCGGTCAAAAGGAGTGACAAAGGATTTGTTGAGTTTTGTCGTTATTTTGTGTGAGAGTTCGTCACAGGCGTGCTCGGCATTTTTTATCTTTTGATAATATGAATCAAATTCCGAGCCTTTGCTTCCCATCATTTTAACAAGAAGCTGAGCGGCATCCTGAATCTTTGCAGACATTTGCGAAAAGAAGGCGAAATATTCGTCTTCACGCGGCAACAAGCTAAAAGCCATTGTATTTTAGAATCTCCGTTTGAATTTCCAGTTTGGATTCCAATATATCCAATGACTTGTAACTTGTCTATGCTGATGTTAAATCGATGTTAAATTTTTGCCGCACGCTATATAAAAACAAGCGGAAATGTCTATTTCTTTCTCTTGCTGTGCTTGATAAACGCGGCTTCGGTGAGATAAACATTGAGCTCGCAAATGTCCTTTACGTAGTCTCCAATCCTTTCCAGATGTTTTGCTACGAAAAGTAAATGCGCTGCGCTCGCCGTTGTTTCGGGTTTTTCGATCATCATCTCCATCAATTTACCAAAAACGCGATCGTAAGATTTATCTATTTCTTTATCCCGTTTGATGATCTCCCGCGAGGCCTCGGAATCTTCGGTCGTAAACGCATCGAGGGCCGCCTGAAGCATTTCGCCGGCGGTTACGGCCATTATGGAAAGTTCCGAATACTGTTTTACCTGCGGTTCATCATTGAGGACGATCGCGGCCTCGGCAATATTCGCAGCGTGATCGGCGATCCGCTCGAGGATCGGTGTGATCTTTGCAACCGAAATAACAAAGCGAAGATCATAGGCTGCAGGCTGCTGAAGCGCGAGGATCTCGATGCTTAAGCGATCGATCTCGAGTTCCATCTGATTGATGAGTTTATCGTCTTTTACAACTCGTTCGGCGAGTTCGGTATCGCGTTCATTGAGCGACTGCATCGCCTGATGTACTGCCGTTTCAGTAGTTCCGCCAAGCAAAAGCAGTTTGTCGCGGAGGATATCGAGTTTCTGGTCAATAATTCTGTTTTCCATATCTGTTTACTTAAACTATATGTGATCAAATAAAAGGCTCATCCAAATCTTCCCGTAATGTAGTCTTCCGTCAGTTTGTCGCCTGGATTTGTAAACATCGTCTTTGTTTTATTTACTTCGATCAGCTTTCCGAGCATAAAGAAAGCAGTTCGGTCTGAAACGCGGGCGGCCTGCTGCATGTTGTGAGTAACGATCGCGATCGTATAATCCTTCTTTAGTTCTACGACAAGTTCTTCGATCTTTTGCGTTGCTATCGGATCAAGTGCCGAAGCGGGTTCATCCATCAATACCACTTCCGGCTGAACCGCGAGCGCGCGCGCAATGCAAAGACGCTGCTGTTGTCCGCCGGACAATCCGAATGCCGAGGTATTTAAACGGTCTTTCACTTCCTCCCAAAGAGCCGAATCCCGAAGTGCTTTTTCTACTCTGTTTTCGAGATCCTCTTTGCCCGAATGCAATCTGTTGATCCTGATCCCGTATGCTACGTTCTCAAATATCGATTTCGGAAAAGGATTCGATTTCTGAAAAACCATCCCGACTTTTCGGCGAAGAGCGACGACATCTGTTTTAGGAGCGTAAATATCTTTGCCGTCGATCGTCACCTTTCCTTCAACCCTGGCAATCGGTATCGTATCGTTCATTCGGTTCAAGGTACGCAGAAATGTAGACTTTCCGCAGCCCGAAGGACCGATAAACGCCATCACCTGACGCTCGGGAATGTCCAGATTTATGTCGTATAATGCCTGATTCTTCCCGTAGAAAAAATTCAAATCCGAGATGTTAATTTTGCTTGTCATAAATACAAATATCGAACCGGATAACGTCGGTACCGCAAAAGGACCGCTTCGTCGATCCTCGTTTCGAGCGCACTTTAGTATCTCCTTCGGGTAAGAAATCTTACCAAAACATTGATCACCAGTATCAAACCGACCAAAACGAGTGTCGCCGCCCATGCCATTTGATGCTCGATCTCAAAGGGTCCGGTGGCAAAATTGTAGATCTGCACGGTCAAGGATGACATCGGCTGATCATAGAAATAATTGTAGAAACGGCTGTTTAATGCAGTAAACAAAAGCGGCGCAGTTTCTCCCGAAATTCTTGCGATCGCCAGCATTGCTCCCGTGGCGATACCTGAAGCGGCGGCCGGCATCACGATATTCCACGTTACACGCCACTGCGGTGCACCCAAGGCCAATGCACCTTCCCGCATCGACTTCGGAACGAGCCGGATCATTTCCTCCGTGGTTCGTGCAACGATCGGGATCATGATCAGTGCCAATGCCAATCCTCCGGCAAAACCGGATTGACGTCCCATCGGGAGAACCACCAGCGTATAGATAAAAATCCCGACGATGATCGACGGAACCCCGATCAGCGTGTCTGAGAAAAAACGAATGGTATTTCCGTACCAGTTGTCACCAAATTCAGCCAGGTAGATTCCCGCCCCAACACCGATCGGAAGTCCGATCAGTGTTGCCAGAAGTGTCATCATCGCCGAACCCATGATCGCATTCCCGATCCCGCCGCCTTCGCCGACGGGTTTCGGTGTGTCGGTCAGAAACTCGAGATTTATTGCTGAAAACCCGCGGACCGCAATATAACCGATAATTATCAGCAAAACGATTATCGCGAAAACGGCGCAGGCCGCAGTAAGGGTGGTCATCACCGTGCTGACGAGTTTTCTTCTGTTGTGAATTGCTTCGCTCATGTATCGCTGAAGAGATTTGGGCGTTCTTAGATTTCAAATTTCATATTTGAAATTTCAGATTTCAGATCTGAGATCTCGAATTTTAGATCTCAGATTTCAGATTTCAGATTTCAGACTTTAGATTTCAAAGACTGGATCTGGTTCCTCGTTTGTTATTTTTAATCCTTACTATCAAACCCCGGAACTTCCGATTTTCATCTACCTTGGTTTTTTACCTCATTGTTTAGTCGTTATTGTTTAGTTGTTCATATCTAATTTGGTTTCAACTTCTGAATTTCTGATCTCAAATAAGCGCACTCAAATCACAAATTTGAGATCTGAAATTTCAAATCTGAGATCTGAGATCTGAAACTTGAAATCTGAAACTTGAAATCAATTCCCCCTCACGTCGCTTTGGCCGTCCCCGATCCTTTGGCAACTCTTGTAACCAGCAGTTTCGCTAATCCGTTAACGATAAAAGTTACAAGAAAAAGTACCAGTCCCATTTCTATCAGGGCACTCAAATACAGTTTGTCGGTAGCTTCGGCAAAATTTGCTGCGAGTACCGAAGCGATCGTATAAGCAGGCTCGAAAAGTGACGCCGTAATCTGCGGCGCGTTTCCGATCACCATCGTCACGGCCATCGTCTCGCCAAGAGCGCGTCCCAAACCGAGGACTACCGCTCCGGCGATTCCCGATGCCGCATTTCCCAAAACGATCATCGTTGTTTCCCATTTTGTTGCACCGAGAGCAAGCGCGGCTTCGCGCTGCGTTGTCGGAACAACTTCGAGAACATCCCGGACGACCGCCGTAATGATCGGCGTAACCATCAGCGCCATGATAATTCCGCCGGTGAGCATTCCGATCCCGGTGAGCCGTCCCTGAAAAAAGGGCAGCCACCCAAAATAGGTCTGCAAAAACACACCGAGATAATCACGGATAAACGGAGCAAGTACAAAGATCCCCCAGAGTCCATAGACAACTGAGGGAATTGCGGCCAAAAGTTCTACGAGAAAAGCGATCGGTGTGGCCACTTTTTTCGGAGCCTGTTCAACAAGAAAAACAGCGATCCCCAATGAGATCGGCACGGCTATCAGTAAAGCGATGAGAGATGAAACGATCGTTCCGTAAATAAACGGCAGCGCACCGTAAATATCCGATGCGGGCTGCCACTCTCGTCCCGTCAAAAACCCGAAGCCGAATTCCCTGATCGTAGGCATCGAATTCCAAACCATCATGCCGATCATCGCGGCGACGATCAGCAGGATCGTCGACGCAAAGATCACCAGAACGGTCCGGAAAACCGTGTCTCCGAATGTACCTGTGTTAGCCAATATTAGTTCCCCGCAGCTGCTGCCGATTCACGCAGTTGCTTACCGCCGGATGTGATCGAGTTGATCTTCGCCTCAACCTTTGTCACAACTTCCGCCGGAAGCGGCGCATAATGCAGATCTTTCGCAAATCCCGATCCGTCATGGACCGCCCACCATAAGAAATCTACAAGCGCTTTACCTTTAACGCTGTCTTTTTGATCTTTATAAGCAAGAATATACGTAAAACTCGCTATCGGATAAGTGTTTTCACCTTCTGCATTTGTGATCGTGATCCTCAGATCTTCCGGCATATCCTTTGCGGCGCCGGCTGCGGCCGCGGAAACATTTTCGATCGTTGGTTCTACGAATTTGCCCGCCTTGTTTTTAATAAGTGCGATCGGGAGTTTATTCTCTTTCGCAAATGCAACTTCAACGTAACCGATCGTATTTGGTGTTTGTTTTACGGTTCCCATCACGCCTTCATTACCTTTTCCTCCGATCCCGACTCCCTTAACCCAGTTTGGCTGTTTACTGGCTGTTACTTTGGTTTTGAAGTCTTCATTTACGCCCGAAAGAAAATCAGTGAAAACGGCCGTTGTTCCGCTCGAATCAGCTCGATATACCGGAGTGATATCGGCATCTGGAAGTTTGGCGTCAGGGTTATCCGCCTGCAATTTCGGATCATTCCACTTTTTGATCTCACCGAGGTAGATCGCCGAAATGACGTCAGGCGTAAGATTCAGGGGTTTTTCAACTCCTTCCAGATTGTAGGTTAAAACAACAGCGCCGAGAACGGTCGGTATGTGAAGCAATTCGCCGTCCGCCTTTTTGATGTCTTCATCCTTCATCGGATCATCCGAAGCACCGAAGTCTGCCGTTTTTGCGATGATCGCCTTTTGTCCCGCACCTGAACCTACTGATTGATAATCGATCTTTATATTCTTATTGATCTTCCCATATTCGCTCATCCATTTTTCATAGATCGGTTTAGGAAACGTTGCACCGGCACCCTGCAGACTGATCGTCCCGCCTTCGGCTGTCGTGCCGTCTTTGGTACCGATAGCTTCACCGCTGCACCCGACCGCGAAAACAGCTGCAATTATTAAGATTGTGATCGATATGTTGATCTTAAAATTTTTCATTATCGCTCTGAATCTCCCCGGTTCCATCTTTTTAGAGAACCGTCAGTTTTTTTGTATTTAGGTAAAATATCCGGAAACAGAAACTTCGTGCGCTGCCGGAATCTCGAATCGCTTATGCCCGGCTCCTTGAAAAATAAGTTTTACAGATCGCTGCTCGCAAGATCTTCTCCCAATCGGCAGATCGATCATTCCGGATAATAGCCCAATTAAACCGTAGTTTTGTTAAATTATACTTAAATCTGGAATATCGGTAATTTTTTCCGTTACACATTTAACATTCTGTTAACACTGCTATAACATTGACCGCATACAATCCGATCAAGTTAAAATCTTCGAAATTTCAGGCCCTCTGGTGGAAGGCGGTTTTGTCTAACGCGGCTTTTGTCAGACGGTTTTAACTATATGAATCTCATTAACGATCTCGGAAATGATATTGCTTTCGCTGTTTTGATTGAAAAAAGATATGGCGAAAAGGTTGATTCTAAAGAACTTCTGCCGCTAATAAGCAATGTCAGAGATGCTTTGAAGTCAGTATCTGAAAAAGAAGCTGCGCATTCGGAGATCTCGTCCATTGCAGTCGGCTCATTGTCTCTGCGCTAAAGTTTTCGCGCTGACCTGACAACTTTCTTTCGCCTGCAGCTCCGTTTGCAGGCGCCGGCTTCGCATTGATCTTTTTCTGCCTCCCTGAATTACTATCCCCGCCTCCTTAAATAAACGCGGCGAACGCGAAACTTGTGATTCTTCATCGTAAGACCGCCTTCGCGAAGTTCTTTATATTGCCTAATCGAATAGTTTTGCTTAAACTTGAAGGACACGCCCCAATTCAGTAACTAGTAAATGTTTTAATAACATCGGGAGGAGATGATGAGAAGATATAGTCTGGGAAAAAACCTGGCAGTAATGTCTTTGGTTTGGGTTTTGATGATAATGCCGGTTGCGGTATTGGGACAAACCAAGGTCGATCTACCGAAGAATAAATATAAAGTTCAGGATGATGTACAGCTTGGTAATGAATATTCGGCGAAAGTTGAACAGCAATTCCCTATCTATAACGATTCAGAATCCGAACGATATATCGAAGAGGTCGGAAGACGGCTTGTAAATGCGATCCCGAATGAGTTTCAGGAGCCGCAGTTCCGTTATCGATTTAAGATCGTCAACACACGCGATATCAACGCATTCGCACTTCCCGGCGGTCCGATGTACGTCAACAGAGGTTTGATCGAAGTCGCCAAAAATGAGGGTGAAATGGCGGGCGTTATGGCGCACGAGATCAGCCACGTCGCACTTCGGCACGGTACTGCTCAGGCGACGCGTCAAAGCAATCCTCTTACCCAGCTTGGAATGCTCGGAGCGATCATCGGCGGAGCGATCCTTGGAGGAAACGTCGGCGCGCAGCTCGGTGCCGCACTCTTTGCCGGAACATTTGTTCTAAAATACAGCCGTGAGTATGAAACAAACGCTGACCTTCTTGGTGCAAGGATAATGGCCGATGCGGGATACGACCCGGAAGATCTTGCAAACATGTTTAAGACGATTGCCGCCCAAAGCCAGGGCGGACGTCCTCCTGAATGGCTCAGCAGCCATCCTGATCCGGAAAGACGGTATGCAACGATCAACAATGAGGCACGATTATTAAGAGTTTCATCAAACCCGATCAAGAATACGCAGGGATTTGCACGCGTCCAGGAAAAACTCCGGTCGCTTCCTCCGGCAAGATCGATGGAAGAGATCGAAAAGAATGCGCCGAGAGATCCTAACACGGGAAGCACCGGGAATACCGGCGGCACCGAAAGCGGTGTAGGCACTGAGATGTCGCGCGGCACATACAGCCGGAATGTTCCGCTTCCGTCTTCCAGTACCCGGGTCTATCAAAACGGAAATCTCTTTCAGGTGAATATACCGACAAACTGGCGTGAATTCGGCGGACAGAACGACGTATGGTTTGCGCCTGAAGGTGCATATGGCAACAACGGTATCACCCATGGCGCGACGATCGGTCTTGTTCAGTCAAACCAGAATACTCTTGAAGGAGCGACCGAAGAATATGTAAACGGGATCCTTCGTTCGAATGATTATCTGCGGCAGACGACAAATTTCTCGCGAACAACTATCAGCGGAAGGACGGCCTACGCCGTACGGCTTTCAGGTCAATCGCCTGTCACGGGAAATACGGAATATGCACTGATCTACACGACAAGGCTTCGCAACGGAAACCTGTTTTACATTATCGGCGTAGCGGCTCAGAATGACAGTTATCGCTACAACCGGGCATTTAACAATATGGTTCGTTCTATTCGGATCAATAGTCAGGCTTAAAAAAGGGATACGATAAATAATCTATGAAAATGAAGAATTTATTGATGATGTTCGCATTATGCGGCGTAGTTGGCGTAACGGCCGATTATGCAAAAGCACAAACTATCGGGAGTTTTGGCATAAATTGTGACAGCACTTATTCGACACCGATCCAGTGCGGTTATTTTACCGAAGGTTATCAAGACGGCGTTAACGACGCGCGTTCGAATCAGGATCATGATTACAAAAGATACAAGCGGAAATATGACAATCAATACGAATCCGCATATCGTGCCGGATATGAGCGCGGCTACGCGACCATCAGACCAAACGGAAGCTGGAATGACAAACAGGAAGATGCCTACGATCTGGGTTACCGGTTAGGCGACGATGACCATGATCGCGGAATATCAAGACTTCCGGCACGATACGAAGGAAGATATGACCGCGAATATGAAGTTCATTATCGAAACGGATATTTTGACGGATATGACCAGCGTCCGAAAAATTATGTGATCGACCGCGGAAACGGCGGTTTTCCCGGAAATCCGAACTTCCCCGGCAGAAACAACATTCCGGTAAACAACAACAGTGTGGTCGGACTTAGAACGAGCACTATGGTTTGGAGCGGACGCGTTGACCAAAGAGTAAATATCGTTATTCAGGGAAACACAGTTCGCACACAGACCCTGGCCGGCACAAATCTCGGTGAAGGAACAGAAACGATGAGCGGCTCGATCCCGCGGAGAGAAGCGAGTGTTTCTGTCAGAAAGCTCGACGGCCGCGGATCGGTGACGGTAATCCAGCAGCCAAGCCGCGTTAATAACTACACGACGATCGTTCAGGTATTTGACGGGAACGGCGGAGCGGATAACTACCGCTTTGAAGTAACCTGGCAATCGACGAACACGTTCGAGACCTACAGCACCGGGAAGCTTCGCTGGAAAGGACGCGTCGATCAAACCGTAAACATCCGAATCTCGGGTGATGAGATCCGTGAAGATGTTTTGTCGGGACAGCCGCTGAGAAACGTTTCGCAGAATCTGGACGGTTATCTGGCAAATCGTGACGGCCGGGTGACTCTCAGAAAAATCGAAGGGCGCGGAACCGTTTCGATTCTCGAGCAGCCTTCACGTCTTAACGGCTATACGGCTGTGATCAGAATATTCGATCCGAAATCGGGTGATGATGAATATGAGATCGAGGTAAGCTGGTAATTCGATACAAACTCTTAGAGAAACAGGAAACAGCTCGTTAAGATCTGTTTCCTGTTTCTTTTTTAAATACTGCGAGGTAAACGGGAAGGTTTCTGTTTAGTACCGATTTCTCTCTTTCGGTTTTGATCTCCAACGGATTCTCGTTGATCGGCAGTTTCTCAAAACCCGCTTCTTCAAATAATTGGAACATCTCCCTTGCAAGAAACTCAACATCGGTTTGAATCAGAATACTTCCGTCCGCCGAAATATGATCCGAGATCGTTTCGACCAGTTTGTCCTTTACCATCCTGCGTTTTGAGTGACGCTTCTTAAACCACGGATCCGGAAACTGGATCGAAACAAACTGCAGGACGCCTTTCGGCAGTTCCCGAAGCAAGACATTCAGATCGATCGTTGCATTACAGAATTCGTAATGCAGGTTTCCTAAATTACGGCTGTCGCGGATCTCGTTTGCCTCGATAACGAGCGGCTCTCTGATCTCGATACCGAGGAAATTCCGGTCTTTATTTGCTTCAGACATCTCGAGCAGAAAGCGACCTCTGCCGCATCCGATATCGAGATGGAGAGGAAGAGATGAATCTTCAAATACTTTTGCAGGATCGAGCGGCTCGATCGGCAGTTCGCGGTAGTATTTTGCCAGCGGATTTACGTGTTGGTGAACTCTGACGCGTGCCATCTGAATAAAAGCTTTATGAAAAAACCAAGGTTCGGGTTAACAGCAGAATCGTAAAAATACTCGTTAGTAAAAATATCGCAAGCGTTGCGATCCCCAGATTTTTCTCAAATGCCGAAACAACTCTCGGATCCTGGTGAAGATCCGCCGGAATTTGCAGAAGACCATAAACAGCACCGACAAGGAAACCGCCGAGGTGTGCAAAGTTATCAACATTCGGAACGATAAAGAGCCCGAAAACGGCAATAAACCCGACGTTGAAAAGCATATTTTTGAGAAACGAATTTGTCAGAATTTCGCGCCGTTTATATCCGTAAACCGTAAGATATCCGAGAAAGCCGATCACGCCGCCCGAGGCTCCGACCGACGGTACATCGGGACCGAGCAGAAAACTCATCAGACCTCCGCCGATCACAGACAGAAAAAATACGTTTGCCAGATGTGCCCGGTTTGAGAGGATCTCAATCAGTCTTCCCAAAACAAAAAGCGCATAGCTGTTAAACGCGATATGCACCAAGCCGCCGTGAAGTACGGCGCTTGTCAGTATTCTCCAGTATTGACCGTTTTGAAAAAGCGGCTTGTCAAACCCCGCGATCTCTATCGATCGATTGAGATCCGTCGCGATCTGAACAAACGAAACCACGACGATACAAATAATCAAAATGATCGAATAATAAGGAACCGGATGTTTAGGTTTATCCCCTTTCGCCTTTCCGGCTTCGATCTCTTCTTCGGTTACATATTCCATATCTCAAAAAATAAAAGCAATTGATCTATTATAACCAATTGCTCATATTTCCGTTATTCCCGCCGTTTTACATCGCGATCCCGCCATCGGCCTGAATGATCTGTCCGGTAATATATCTCGCCGAATCGGATAACAAAAAGCAGACGATCTCGGCCACTTCCTGCGTATTTCCCAAACGTCCGAGCGGGATCTGCTCGAGGATCTTTGCGCGGTATTCTTCATTCATTTCGCTCGCCATATCGGTTTCAACCAGACCGAGCGCAAGCGCGTTTACCGTGATATTTCTGCTCGCGATCTCTTTTGCAAGTGATTTTGTCAGCCCGTTCATACCCGCTTTCGACGCCGAATAATTCGATTGTCCGAGCATCCCGACAACACCGGAGATCGATGAGATATTTAATATCGCGCCGCCGTTCTCATTACGCATCATCGGACGAACGGCCGCCTTTGCAAAATTCCACGCACCTTTCAGATTCGTATCGATAACAGCATCCCATTCATCTTCCTTCATCCGCATGATCAGATTATCACGCGTGATTCCCGCATTGTTTACGAGAAAATCAATCGAACCGAGTTCGTCTTTCGCGTTCTTTACAAACTCCGCCGCCGCTTCCGTGTCTGCCACATCGCACGCATCGGCAAAGACCTTAACGCCAAAACCTTCTATCTCCGCTTTGATCTTTTCCGCCGCCTCCGCGCTCGAAGCATAGTTAAACGCCACATTGCATCCGCGCTTTGCCAATTCCAAAACGATCGCTTTTCCGATCCCGCGCGTCGCACCCGTGACGATCGCCGATTTTCCTTCAAACTGTTTTTCGCTCATAGATTTAAGTTACACATAATTCGCTTGGATTTAAAATGTACTTTTCGTCTATTATCTCCCGTATGAACAAAACTCTCAGCGCCGCTATTATTGGTGTTCTTTTATCGTTTGTACTTTCCCTTACCGCTTTTCCGCAGTCGGCCGGCGTCGTGATCAGAGATGCCGTAATCATTGACGGGACCGGACGCAGCGCTTTTCGCGGCGACGTGAGGATCTTTGATGGAAAGATCGCAAAACTTTCAAAACCCGGAAAGATAAAGGCCGCCAGAGGCGATACGGTAATTGATGCTGCCGGAATGATCCTTTCCCCCGGTTTTATCGATATCCATAATCATTCCGAATCCGGTTTGCTTCGTGAAGGAACGGCCGAAAACCAGGTCTCGCAGGGAATTACAACGATCTTCGTCGGTCCGGACGGCGGTTCGCCGTTTCCGGTTGCGGATTATCTCGAAAAACTGCGCGGAAAGATCGCTCCGAATGTCGGCAGTTTTATCGGCCATGCAACTCTTCGCGAACAGGTGATGAACGGGGATTATACCCGCCCGGCGACCGCCGATGAGATCGCGAAAATGCAAATGCTCCTCGAAAGATCGATGCAGGAAGGCGCATTCGGACTTTCAAGCGGTCTTGAATACGACGTCGGTTTTTCAGCGACAACTGACGAATTGGTTGAACTTGCAAAAATAGCCGCAAAGTATAACGGCATTTACATGACGCATATGCGCGACGAAGAAGAGGGATTGCTCGACGCGATCGAAGAAGCTGCGCGGATCGGGCAGCGCGCGAAAATTCCGGTTCAGATCTCGCATATCAAAGCCGGCAACAAAAATGTCTGGGGAATGGCAAATACTGCGATCGCAAAGATCGATGCTTTTCGGGTCCTGGGATTCGACATCACCGCCGATCAGTATCCTTACACGGCGTGGGCTTCGACGATCACCGTCCTCGTACCGAGCCGCAAACACGAAGACCGTGCCGAGATCGAAAAGGGAATAAACAATGTCGGCGGTGCGGACAAGGTTTTGATAACCAACTATTCGGTTAACACAGAATATGAAGGAAAAACTCTCGAAGCCATTGCAAGAAGCAAAGGCGTTTCACCGGCTGAAATTTATATCGAGATCGTAAAGGCGGGCGGCGCCGGAGTGGTGTGCAATTCGATGAATGAGGAAGACGTCAAAGACTTTTATTCATCGCCGTGGGTGATGGTTTCGAGCGACGGCGGGATCGGAAGCAGACACCCGCGCGGAACCGGGACATTTACTCGCGTTCTCGCAAGATTTGTCCGCGAAAATAAATGGTCAACTCTTGAAGAAGCGATCCGCAAGATGACATCACTTCCGGCAAAAAGACTCGGCCTTTCGGACCGGGGCGTGATCAGAAAAGGCGCGGCGGCCGATCTTGTTCTTTTTGACAAAGACAGTGTCGCAGATAACGCAACCTTTGCGGAACCTCAAAAATTATCAAGCGGAATCGCGATGGTTTGGGTAAACGGAACAAAGGTCTGGGAAAAGGAAAAGGTAACCGGAAATTTGCCGGGTTTGATCCTTCGAAGAAAATAGAAATGTAAATAGGGAAAGCCTTTTAATCAGTATGGCGGGATAAATCCAATATAGATTACAACTGATAGATTTTAGATGACAGATATGATCGGGAATTCCGAAGTTATCATCTTTCATCTATCAGCTATTTTGAAGCGATCTTCGGATCTGTCAACTCAAGACACTTCGCTGGATCTCAAAGAGTTCGTTAACGCCTTTTTCGGCCAGAAGAAGCATTTCGTTCATTTGTTCGCGGCCGAAGGGTTCCTGTTCTGCGGTTCCCTGAATTTCGATAAACTTCCCGGTTCCGGTACAGACGATATTCATATCCACATCAGCATTTGAGTCTTCTTCATATTTGAGATCGGCGATCGGAGTTCCTTCTACGATCCCGACGCTGATAGCGGCAACCTCGCTCAATATCGGTGAAGTGCTCACTTTTCCTTTCTTCACCAAAGACTTGCAAGCCAGATTCAGCGCAACGTACGCTCCGGTGATCGATGCGCAGCGCGTTCCGCCATCGGCCTGAATCACGTCACAATCAAGAAAGATCTGCCGCTCACCGAGTTTTTTCAGATCGACAACCGCCCGCAGACTCCGGCCGATCAGCCGCTGAATTTCCATCGTCCGGCCGGAAGGATTCGGCCGCTCGCGTTTTATCCTTGTGTGCGTCGCGCGCGGAAGCATCGCGTATTCAGCCGTTACCCAGCCGTTTCCCTGATTTCGCATCCAGTGCGGGATCTTTTCCTCGATCGTTGCCATACAGAGAACTTTCGTACCGCCGACTTCGATCAGCGCCGATCCTTCTGCATAAGGTGAGATATTCGGCGTAATTTTTGTTTTGCGGATCTCGTCAAACTGTCGGTTATCTATTCTTGTAAAACTCATAATTTATTTATTGCGGAAGGATTTGACTAAATTTTCGGCGGTCAGCTGCCTGTTATTCTGAAGCGAGCCGGTCTTTTCCGAACACTTCGATGGCTTCAAGTCTGGAAGGTCTTGAGCCCAGAAATCTTTCGGCAACGTGGGCAAATCGTTCGGCGGCATCTGTGACATAAAAGTGGTCCAGATCGTCACATAAACGGCGCGTTCGATTATAAGAGATTTCTGAAGTATTGGCTAAACCGCTTTCGGTCAGATATTCCGCCACTTCATCAGCCGTTGCTTCTCCGGAATCGATAAGCGTCACATCAGCTCCAACCGTTTTTTGGATGACGTCTCTTAAGATCGGATAATGCGTACAGCCAAGCACCAAAGCATTCGGCTTGAATTCGACTACTTTTTGAAGATGCTTCGCTGCGATCGAGAATGTTTCGTCTTCATGAGTCCATCCTTCTTCAGCGAGCGGAACAAAAAGCGGACATGCTTCCTGCAGGATCTGCGAATCGTCTGACGCCTGACGGATCGAATCTGCATAGGCGTTGCTGGAAACCGTCGCTTCTGTTGCGATCACGGCAATTCTTGCATGGTCATTTCCATTTGTTAATTGTACCGCCTTTCTGGCTCCGGGACCGATCACTCCGATCACTCCGACGCCGATTTCTTCACGGATCTTCGGCAACGCCAGTGCTGACGCCGTATTGCATGCGACAACAAGAAGTTTTATTCCGCGGGAAGCTAAAAAAAGCGAATTCTCGATCGCATAGCGTTCGACGGTTTCAAGCGATTTTGTTCCGTATGGAACGCGAGCGGTGTCTCCGAGATAGACAAACCGCTCGTTTGGCAAACGGTTATGCAGCGCGCGGTAAACCGTAAGCCCGCCAACCCCACTGTCAAAAATTCCGATCAGAAGATTTGAAGTAACGTCTGTTTTTGACTGATTCTCTTTCATTTAAGCGAAAGAGAAGCATAGATATAGTGACCCGTAATGTCAAAAAACCTTGAAATTCGATTCAGGTTTTTTGATCTACTGATTCATCAGTTTCGACAAAACCACACCGCAGTATTCGGCGGCCAGCGGATTTTGAAAACCGACGGTGATCACTCTTTCCTCGCGGATCGTTGCAAACTGAACCGAATCAGCAAAGATCCGTGTCCCGAACAGTCCGGCAATATCCGCAGAAACACTCTCGTGAGTTCCCGAATAGATCATTCTCTTATTGGTCAGTACCAAAAAGCCGGCATCGCTGTTTGATATGTCCGTTTTGTCGAGAAGATCGCTCTTTTTGTCTCCTATCTTGTATCTGCTTCCTCTCGCCAGACGAAAGCTTTTCCCCGGGAGTCCGTTTGCAATGTCTTCGTTCAATGGGTGTGAAGGAACAAGCATTGCCGGCAGCTCGGCAAACGCCTTTTCGTCAGACCCAAGAATAATTGATTCAGCTTTTACCGTAGGAATATCATCCACCGAACCGTCCTGTATATGTTTAAGTATTGCCAGTGTGCAAACTTCCTCTTCCATCCAACTCATCATGTTCGGGGAAATTCCCAAGCCGATGGCGAGATGGAGCAGCCAGAATGTTTCACGGTTTGACGAACCCTGGTCGATTATCTCAAAGTGTGCCGCCTGACAAAATGCTTCATCTCTGACGACCGGTAGCAGGTCTGCCGGGATCGGGTTTTCTTTATAGAAACTTTTTAGCCGGTCGAGTCCGTTTTCGGTGATCATTTCCTCTGCGATTATTGAGAGAAATACATCCCGAAGTGCGTTTATCTGTAGATTTAATTGTTGCTTTGCGTGGAAATTGATATTGCGCATTTTTTGCGATTTCATGTGGAAGTGCCTCGCTTTTTGTTATTGGGTTTGGTATCGATCCGGAAGATCAGAATGAGAATTTGATTACTTGTTTACGGGTCAGGCAAAATACCGGAAGAAGTTGCCGGCAGAACAGCCCGGCGGAAGTTTGATTTGGCTTTTTTATTTTACCTGTCGGTGTTGTTTGCTGAATTCAGATCAGGCTGCGCTTACAAGAAGATTCTTGGCAGAGAGTTTGTCTACAGCCATCGAGACTACTTTTCGGCTGATCTTCATGCCCAGTTCATTTTCCATTTCCTGGGCAATATCATCGGTGCTTCGCTCGCCGTCGCATTTCTCCCAAACATAAGCCGATGTCGGGTTAAGATAGATCGCTATTTCATTTTTAATATCTTCGATATAGAGTTCGCCCGTTTCCTTCGTAATGACCAGATCGTCTTTTCTAGCTTTTGGGTTCATAGTGTTTCTCCATTAAAATTTGCCGCTTGGCAGTTTTACTAATTCGCAACAGCTGTGCCAAAAGTGTGATTGCTGTGTAAACGACTGTAAAAGCTATGTTTAGGGAGGCGGACGGAACAAATATGCGCGCTATTCCGCAAAAAACAAATCGGTCAAATTGACCGATTATTGTGAAGAATTGATTCAAATCAATCAGATATGAAAATGGCTGACTGCCCCGGAAAAGATTTCCGCCTGTCCGTTCTTTAAAGTTCGCTTTCCAAAAAAAGACCTTTTGCCGCGTTTCGTATTCGCGCCTTGACCGAAGCTGGCTCTTTGTTCATCGCATAACTCACAAACTGCCGTGCTTCATCGCGGTATTCGGGATATTCCTCGGCAAGCTTGCAAAATCCGCCGTATGCCCACGCTCTGACAAACTTATTGCGGCTCGTCAGACAGTTTCTTACAAACTCCGCGGCGGCAGCTTCTTTCGAAGCGGGTATGCTGAAAAACGGAAGACACTGAAGCAAATGGAGCTTTGCCTCCCATGCTTTTGGTTCCTTAAGAAGATCAAAAAATTCGGCTTTCTTTTCGACGCTTATCGAAACTCCGGATTCAAGATGCTGTTTCAAAAGCCACGTGGCACCGGTCTCAGTTTCCTCCCTACGGCAAAGGACAAAAACTTCCTCAATAAATTCTTTTGACGCCGAAAACTTCTCGTAAACTGTTTCGATCTTCTCCTTGGATCTACCGTCCCATAAAATAATGCTTTCTTCCAGATTCATAGCTAGAAAGAATTACTCATGATTATCGAGCCGATAAACAGACGGTCGAGGCCGCGCCAATATGCTCTGAATGTGGGATCATCGGCAAAAAGGATGACGTGACCGTCGCCCAGCGGCACGTCTGCCATAAAGAGCTTTCCGCCAAGATTCGGCATCGTCGTATCCCAGATATGACCCATGATGTGGCCGTCCGGTTTATAAGTCACGACGTTAGCGCCTTTTTTGGTCGGCGTCAGATGATAGTTTCCGCGAAACTGGATGGCGATCTCCGATGGATAACCGAGCGCTAAATAATAATCGTTATTTACAACACCCTTAAAAATCGATCCGGGAATCGATTCGATCGGTTCAGGATCCGCGCTTTCCGATTCGCGTTTTTGATCGCGGACGACTTTGACGTCAGTAAACTCAACCCCTTCCCTCGCGGTAAATGCGGCTCCTCCGCGCAGTCCGATAAACGTACCTCCGTTTTCGATCCATGCTCTTAGTCTCGACACACCGTTTTCACCAAGCAGAGCCTCATAACCTCCCGGATTTCCGTCCGGAAAGATGATCACATTGTAGCGGTTTAGATTTGCGCGGTTAAACATTTCTGTGCTTACCGCTGTAAAATCAAGATCAAAACGCTGGCTCAGCACGCTGTAAACCGAACCGAATGTTACGGCTCCGGTCGGTTCCTTCGTCATCACCATGATCCGCGGTTTTTCAAGATTCCGCACATAATCCGAACCGAGCGAAATCCCGCCTTCACCCCAAGACGTGCTTATCGGTACGACCTCGGTTCCGTATTCTTTTGCCAGACCGGAGATCACCGCGTGAAGATCCTGCGAATTTCGGTTGTGTCTTACGATATAGGTTCCTTTATCGAATTTTCTGCCGCCGACCGAAGTCGGAAGAAGCGTGATCGCAACATTAAAATCTTTTTGAAGAAGCTTTCCGGCGAGCTTTGTTCCCGAATTGTGATTGTTAGAAAAAGCATACCCGTATGTGCTGCGCCCGAAAGTTCCGGCGTTTGACGCAGGCCGCGACGTTATCTTCGTCATCTCGGAAACTGCGCGTTCATCTTCGGTAAAATATGCGTCGACACCGTATTGAAGCGGGAGTGCCCAGGCCGTAATGTCATAAAAACCGGGACCTTCTTTCGGCGAATCGGATCCGAGTTTTGCATCCCGGGCGCGTCTTTCTTCGACAAACTTCATAAACGACGCTTCCATTTCCGGGTCAGGCTCAAACATCGTCTTCAGGAAACGTTTCCTCGGCTGGCGCATCGGGATAAAATAACTGCCCGCCGGAAATGTCCGCTGTTTTGACTGTCGGTCAAAATAACTCTGCGCGCGGCCGGATGAAGTGGTTCCGGCAGACCGGTAGACTTCGATCCCGTGTCTCAGCAGAAGTTCGATCAGGTCATTCGTTTTTTCCGGGTCGGCAGAACCGTCGAGTATAAATGTCTTGAACGGCTCGGTGCTGACCTCATCCATTCCG
The DNA here is from genome assembly GCA_041394785.1 of Pyrinomonadaceae bacterium. Lineage (GTDB taxonomy): Bacteria > Acidobacteriota > Blastocatellia > Pyrinomonadales > Pyrinomonadaceae > Aridibacter. The sequence goes on from JAWKHO010000024.1 coordinate 47,477, forward strand.
GACTTAAAGAAGCCGTAAAAATCGTTGAGGATCGCCTCGCGGTTGTCGACGAGCACTTCGAGCGTGGCCATATCGGCGATGAAGTGTTTGTGAACCGCTTCGCGAAGCGTCACGATCGTGCCGTCAGGCCGTTCCCATTTGAATCCCTTGCTTCCGCCGCCGTTTGATTCATACGTCGCGGCGATTGCTCCGTTAAAGGCCGGATACGAATCCCAGTAACCCGGAAAATAAAGATCGTAATTCTCGTCTTTTACATACGTCCATCCGTAGCGGTCAAAGTATTTCGCGGAATTCCGTCCGACGGTTTCCGCCCATTTTTTCAGCGATGCAGGATAATTGTTGTTGACCGGTGAAGTAAACGGCGCCATGTAATACTCATCCGGCTCACCGTGGTTATCGATCCAAACCTGCGGATTCCAGTGCTGGAGAACACGTGAAGCGGCCTGAGTTTCGGGCTGCGTCAGCGCAAACGCATCGCGGTTGAGATCGATCTTAAAATGGTTGCCGTCCGAGCTCGCAAACCAATCGACAAAATGTTCGTAAGCGATCGGATCAGCCGTGCCGCCGCGGATCGTCGAATTTTTTGCCCACGCAACAAATGCCTGATGGCTGTCGGGATTGAGTGCCGGATTTATTATCGTCACCGAATTGTTGAGGATCTTCTCGGTCAGCGGATCGGTGCCGGCCGTCATTTGATAGAGGAGCTGCATACCCGTTTCAAACGCCGAAGTTTCACCGCCGTCGGTTCCGTAATTCATCCAGCCGATCGGGACGGTGTTTTTTGCGATTGTCCGTGCTTCGGCCGGCGACGTTTGTCGCGGATCTGTCAGACGTTTGATCGATGTGCGGATCGTCTCCAGATTCCGGATATTTTCCGGGCTGCTGATCGCCACAATCCAGAGTTTTCTTCGTTCAACCGATTCTCCGTATTGAAATACTTTTACCCGATCGCTCGTCTCCTGAAGTTTGTGGATATACGCCGCCATCTGCAGATTATCGGTCAGATAATCTCCGATCTCGTATCCGAGAAATTCCTCGGGTGTCGGAATTGCGGGGTCGTAAGTTCCGCCGGGAAGCCATTCGAATGGCTGTTTTGTTTGAGCAAAGACCGCAGACGATAACAGCAGGAATACGGCAGAGATCGGTATAATTTTTTTCATAAGTTTGTGGATCGTTTTTTATTTCAGTTTGAGTGCTCCGGACTGCACATTTGCGTCAAGCAGTCTGACGACGTCATCGAGCGTGACGGTTCCGTAAAAGAATTTTCCAACGGAAAGCGATTCGGCTCTGACGGCTTTGTAGATGTCATAATAGCTTCGCTCTCCGTCGACAAAATTGAAGACCTCGCTCCTCATGATGCCGTGAAGATTTGTGCGGACATTTGTTCTTTTTGAGAAATATTCCTCAGAGTTTTCAGTGTTTACCGGCACCTTTTTCATCGCGTTGAGCTCATTTTCACCCAGTTCAATTCCCGCCGGCTTCGTATATGTTGTCATGTAATATGAAATGAGGGTACCTTCCAGATCGTCTCCGCGTACTTCATTCATTTTGAGAAACGACTCGATCGAACCTGCGGCTTTTGGATCATTTCCGGCTATCTTTCGCATCGATTCAAGCGCTCCGCGTTCACGTTTTACGGCTTGTTCGATGATCATTTGAGCATCTTTCCAGTTATCCGAACTGCTGAGGATCTGCATCGCGGCATGCATATCGTTTGCTAGTCTTCTTCCTCCCTGCGCATATGTTTCCGCCGCCAAAACCGGAATGTCTTCGGCTTCGGCGTATGCCAGATACAATCCCAAAGCTCCGATAATAAAATTGTTTCGCTGAAGCTGAGTTTGATCGACCTTGTCGAGATCGTCGTCCGATGAATGAATGTAATAATCATCCCAATTGACCATCGCCGCCGCCGGAACGCCGAATTTTCCTTCGACAAATACGAGATTGTCCGATGAACCAAAATAAGGGACAAACTCGGCGTTGTACGGCTCGCGTGTGCCGCGTGTGGAAATGATCGGCTGCGAGAACGGCCGCGGATAACCGCCTGATCTGCCCGCCTGGATATAAGAATTATTTGTCAGAATGACAAACCGGCCGATGCTTTCAAATAGCGCGTCGAGATATGAAGTACGCGAATACGGATTAAAAATAAGCTGCTGCCGCCGGCCTCCGACCGATTGTTTTGCGCCCGTCATATCCTGGTGAAGATTCGCAAGCATCTTCTTTTCTTCGCCCTGATTATCGCGCAAATAACGGTATTCCGAATAGATCTCATCCGACCACCAGAAACGAATGTCCCGTTTCGGCGGAGGAATTTTCCCTTCTTTTATGAGCTTTGTAAAAACCCGCGCAAGTTCCAGAATATTGCCCGAACCGCTTCCGTCATCGTTTGCCGAACCCTGCTCTTCCTGCAGATGGGCGGTTATCACGATCTGCTGATCTTTGTATTTTGTACCGCGGATCCAGCCCTCGACCATTCCGGTTCCGGTGCGCGCATTTTCCGTACCGATATCCGTATCGACCTTTGCTCTGATCATTACCTTTCCGCCGGGTGTCCGTTTTCCGGTCGCAAAAAGATCCTGCTCGCCTTTTGTTTCGAGCAGTCTTCGGAGCGTATCGCCTTTTCTCGGTGAGACACTAAAGGCAAATGTTCCCTGTTTTCCGGTCGGCGGACCGGGAATTCTGGTCCACGGAAGCTGATCTGGAAAATCGAGCATGTTCTTTGATTCCGACGTCGTATAGGCGATAACGCCGAGAGCGCCTCGCTCATAAACGGCATTTATTACGGCAATGCCCGGATTTGTGTTTGTCAGAACGATCTTTCCCTTTACATCCAGATCTTTCAGCGTCTCATCGCTTGCATCGCCAACCCAGATCAGCTCGGCCGTTACATCCGCATCGCGGCTTCCATCTGCCAGATAGAGTGCGTGATCGCCGATGTCGGCAAGTTTTACTTCGACGGGTGACGTCATCCACAGTTCGCCGATCCGCGCCGTGTAATTTGCGGGATTTCCGTCGCGGTCATTCATCGGCTGTTTGATTATCGAGACATCCGTCAAACCGTTCTTTTTCGCCTGTTCCGCAACATAGTCCATCGCCTTGAAATATCCTTCCATTCCGGAATCACGGTGCCATTGCGTCAGAACGCGTATGTGCTCAAAAGCCCGGTCGCCCGAAATTTCGTTGCGGAGCATTTGGATCTCCTGATCGTTTAGAAATGGAGTGGACTGTCCAAGCGCCGCAGCGGCAGCAATCAGAACTACAAAGACGGCTGACAGAAAGCCTCTGTTCATAAATTTTCACCTCGAATAAGTTTGGATTAACGGAATTTTAGCACACCATGCGAAGTTGGTTCTAAGGTGTGTTCGGGCTGTTTATAGTAAACTTCGGAAATACGCATTTCCCGGGAATAATAAGTGGACGAAATCTTAAACAAATTTTCAGTCAAAACCGCCGAGTTCATACTCCATTGTGACGATCTGGATAACACTCTCGATTTTTACACAAAAGAACTGGGCTTTCTGCTGCACACGATCTTTCCGGCGGATGATCCCTCTGTTGCCGTCATTTCCGGCTACGGGATCACGATCCGTCTGAAGATAGGAGACACGCAGCAAAACCAGGGAACCGCTATTATTTTGAAATGCGATATTTCAGAGAATAAGGAACAAACGTTGATCGCCCCGAATGGTGTGCAAATTGAGTTAAAGGCGGCGGATCCGCCTTTTAACCTTCCCAAGCCCCGGCCTCAGATTCTCATCCACCGGTTTGGCAAAGATTCAGAATGGGTCTCTGGCCGGGCCGGTATGCAGTATCGCGATCTGATCCCGGATCGGGCGGGAGGATTTTTGATCGGATCGCACATTCGCATCCCGGGTGCAGGTCCTGTTCCAGATTATGTCCATTATCACAGAATCCATTTTCAAATGATCTATTGCCTGAAGGGCTCTGCAAAACTCGTCTATGAAGACCAGGGTGAGCCGTTCATTTTCCGCGAAGGCGACTGCGTGCTTCAGCCGCCGGAGATCAGACACCGTGTACTAGAGAGTATGGGCGATCTTGAAGTTATCGAGATCAGCTCACCTGCCGAACACGAGACGCATCGCGATCACGAACTGATCTTGCCGACTCCGGAATTTAAACCAGATCGCAAATTTGGCGTTCAGCAGTTTCTCCATCACAGAGCGCAGAATGCCGCCTGGAGCAAATGGATCGTCGATGGATTTACATTCTGTGATCTGCAGGTAAAGAAGGCTTCAAAAGGAATCGCTGATGTGAAAATTGTTCGTGCAGATTCGCGGGGTAAATGCGAGCTAATTCGGCAGGATCGAAAGATCTTGTTTGGCTGCATATTAAAGAAAAATTTACTGTTTAGCCTGAGTGACAGTGAGCCGGTGCGGCTCTGCGAAGGTGATTCTTTTGTTATTCCCGGTGGAGAAATATACCGCCTTTCTGATTGTTCGGCCGGGATGGAACTTTTACTAGTTGAATTTCTTTAGGATCGCCCGTTATTTCCCAACGGCGAATCCGCCGTCGATCTCAAACGCAGTACCGGTGACAAACGCAGCTTCGTCGCTCGCCAGATACAGCACAGCTGCCGCGATCTCTTCCGGAGTTCCCATTCTGCCGTTCGCCTGCGTCGATGACATCTCTTCGTATGCTTTTTTCGGATCGGGATATTCCTGGATTCTCGCTTTTACAAACGGCGTCTCGACCCTTCCGGGACAGATAGCATTTGCCCTGATCCCGTCAAGAGCGTGATCAAGCGCGAGGCTTTTTGTAAAACCGACAACGGCAAATTTCGTAGTGCAGTAGGCGAGACGGTCTTTGATCGCGACGACCCCGCCGATCGAGGCGAGATTTATGACGACCCCGTATTTTCGGGCGATCATCGTGGGAATAAAAGCTTTCGTCAAACTAAATACTCCGCGCACGTTCACTGCAAAAAGCCTTTCAAGATCTTCTTCTGAAGTTTCAAGGATCGTACCGACATGACCGATCCCGGCGTTGTTGACGAGAATATCGAGCGCGCCTTTTTCTTCAGTTACCTTTCGCGCAGCTCTTTCGCATTCGATTTTCTCTGCTACATTCAGTTTTAAAAATACAGCATCTTCTTTGCCGATCTCGTTTACGACACGTTTTCCGTTCTCTTCATCGAGATCGGCCGCGTAAACAAAAGCTCCGGCTTCTGCGAGCGTTTTTGCGATCGCTTCACCGATCCCTGAAGCCGCTCCGGTAACGAGCGCTGTTTTACCGTTTAGATCAAACATATTTCATCAAGAATAAATGCGTTTGCAGTTAAAATCTCTTATGTCTTCAAAATAGATCATGACTGATAGATGTCAGATATTTACTCAACAACGATCGAGTTAGCCGCTATCATCTCTTATCTCTCATCTATCATCTATTCCGGAGCGAAAGATCCACAATTCTATATAGTTCAAAACTGGAAGATCTTTTCGATCAGCCTTTCACCGAGTTTCGCAATATGCCAAGTCCTTCGATCTCTACCTCGGCGATATCTCCGTCTTGCAGATAAACAGGCGGTTTTCTTGCAAACCCGACTCCCGGAGGTGTTCCGGTCGCGATCACGTCTCCTGGTTCGAGAGTAATGGATTCCGACAAAAATTCGATAAGTTCGGGAATTTTGAATATCAGCTCGTTTGTCGTCGAATCCTGAAGCGTCTCTCCGTTTAACCGGAACCGGATCCGGAGATCATCAGGATCTTTTATTTCGTCAACCGTTGCGACATACTCTCCCATCGGCGCAAAGGTGTCGCAGGATTTTCCGCGCTGCCATTGTCCGTCTGCAAACTGAAAATCCCGGGCCGAAACGTCGTTGAAATTCGTATAGCCGAAAATATAATTCATCGCTTCACCGCGCTTTACGCGGCTCGCTTTTCGCCCAATAACTACGGCGAGTTCGGCTTCATAATCGACTTCCGCACTTCCTGCCGGTAATACGATCGCATCATTTGCGCCGATCACACATGTCGAAAACTTTGAAAAAACGATCGGCGATTTTGGTATTTCCATTCCGCTTTCGATCGCATGGTTCCGGTAATTCAAACCGATACAGATGATCTTTCGCGGCGCGGGTACGGGCGCGCATATTTTGATATCGCTGCGATCGAGTTTTGGCAATTCACCGTTTTCGGAAGCCCGACGCGCTTTTTCAAGAAAACCGGAATCAAGATCAAAACAATCGTTTAGCTGCGGTCCGGTCAGGTTCCCTGACCCTGAAACAGGGGTAAGATCAATGATCTCATCATCAGAAATGATCGCTCCGATCCTATAGTTTGTATCACCATTAAAAACTACGATCTTCATATCTATTTCAATCCCTCGACCGGGACCCAGATAAAACGCGGTTTATAAAAATCTGCGTAGATCGAATCGCCCGGTTTTGCTCCAAACGGCAGATTGGAATTGTAAGAGATCAGCAATTTTCCGTCTTTTGTAAACTGCGGATGCATATGCGGATTGTAAACACTCAAACCGCTCTTAAGACTTTGAGAAGCGGTCATTCCCGGAAGTTTTGTTTGGCCGGAGGTCGGTGTGCGGTAAACAAAATGTTTGTTTGCGAAGGGACCTTCAGGTTTGCAGGCTGAATATAAATACAGGTCTTTCCAGTCATAATATCCGACCGATGTGTCGAAGGTTACCATGACAAATGTCGGTTTACCGTTTATATTCAGTCGCCGGATACTCAGTTCATCGCTGATCGAATCTTTTTCCGGAATGATCGAAGCCCGTTTCTCAAGACCTTTTACCCATTTTTTACCGTTCCAGGCAAGCCAGTTTTTCTGGTCCGCAACTCTTTCAATTCCTTTTGAAGCATTTGTTTTTGCGACATAAAGCTTCTTGTATTTGTTTGCGAGTTCGATATCAGACTTCCGCGCATTCTCGATGTCTTCGGTATTCTGCATGCCGTAAATATAAAGATCGCTGCCATCGAGCAAAACCGATATCCCCCAAACTCCCTCATCTACGAGATTTTTCAGCCTATGAATACTCTCGATCTCAAGGGTTTCCGAATTGAGCTGGGCGATCGATTGACCGCGAAAATCAAGAAAAAATGCCTTGTCATAAGGTCTTGCAACGCGCCATTCATTCAAGAATATCCAGATCTTCTTTTCGCCTTTGACGTCGACCAGAAACGGATACCCCATCCAGTACATTACATTCGGATTTGTATTTCCCGGAGGATTGAAATAGGCGGTTGAATAACCGTTCTTGTCCTTTTTGCCGACGAGGGTTTTTAAGGTTTTTCCGTCTTTTGAGCGGACGACGATGCTGTTGTAAACATAATGCACGTGTTCCGGAGCGCGGCCGCAGATCGGCGGCAGGCAGTTTGGTTTGCGCATTCTCAATCCGTTTTCGTTTTTATAAATTCTTCCATCTCCGGGCATTTCCGGATACTCGGCAATAAAAGAGTCGGAAAAGAAAAATGCGGTATTTCCGTTTGGAAGTTCGATCGAGATCGTGCTGTCAGCTCCGGTCAAAGCTGGATTCTTTTCCGCTGCAGGTCCGACTCCCGGAGCGATCATCGAAAAATCTTCATCCCATTTCGCGGCCGGAGTGCCTTTTCCAACCGAAATATCACACTGCGGAAATGCAGATTGGATCAAGATTGCTGATAAACATAACAAATAGAAGAGCTTAAAAAATACGTGTTTCATAAAAATCTCTGGTTATTGGTTTTAACAATAAGTCTGAAAAAAGTTCTTTTAACTGGCCATTAGCTTTAGCTAGTGGAATTTATTGCAGATGAAATAGGCTTCAGCCAAACAGTAAATAAATGGTGTTCCCGACCGGCTTTAGCCTAAACAAGGTG
>JAWKHO010000025.1:0-49584 GCA_041394785.1 Pyrinomonadaceae bacterium
TTTGATGTGCGAGATCCTGGGCTTAAAACCTGCTCCGAATGACGGCGAGTTTGAACGAGTAAAGGGATTGTTAAAATAATGCCCGGTGAAATTCAGTGGTCGGGCGCTTTCTGCCGCTACTTCGAGTAAAGTTTTACAACCGCCACTTCCGGCGGAACAAGAAATCTCATCTGCGGTCCCGAAACACCGATACCTGTTGTTACGAATACATGTTTACCGTCAACTATCGCTTCCGATTCCATAAATCTCCCGTCATTTACAAAAGGATAGGCACCAAAGATCGGGAATCTTATCTGACCGCCGTGAGAATGTCCGGCAAACATAACACTTATGCCGCTCGGGGTTTTTAAAAGCGAGTCCGGATTGTGGGTAATCGCGATGATGTTCTGTTTGACCGGTATTTTGTCGTAGGTTTCGAATGTCGGTACGACTCGTCTTTTCCAATTGTCCTCGATTCCCCAAAGCGAAACGGTTTCGCCATTTACCATAATTTTCTCAACCGCATTTTCCAGAACCCTGATATTTTTACTTTCAAGCACCGCGGTTACTTTCTGCTCATCAAACCACCAGTCGTGATTACCGATCACGGCATAGACACCGTATTTTGCGCGGAAACCGGAGATACCATCGGCAACGGTCTCAATCGGCATCCGCAGATCCGCGTGCCTCCGGCTCTTTTCGGAAACAAAATCCCCGAGAAGTACGATAATATCCGGATCCTGAGCATTTGCAGTCTTCACCAATTCGGCCAGACGGTTTTCATCAACTCCCGCCGATCCGCCGTGAATGTCAGAAATAGCGACGACCTTAAAACCGTTCAGTTTCTTATCCCAATTCGGGATTTTTAGTTCTGCTTCGTCGACGATTAGTCTGTGCGGCTCGATAAAATAGGCGTATCCCAAGCACCCCAGGGCAATCGCTCCAAGCCCGGACAAAACAATAACCACTCTGAGAATTAGCTTTTTTATGCGGTCTTTAGAAATACTCATTCCAGCGTGTGTCAACCAGTTTCTTTATATCCTCGCGAACCTCAACTTCCTTTGGATACCAGGGCTTCATTCGCGAATCGATAACGACGGGAGAAGCATAGGAAATGTGATTGTTTACCACGTCGATCTTTCTTGCATAAATATCGGTCGAAGGATTAAAACGCGTCCACGTAGCCCATAGAAACTTGTCGGTCGATTCCGCAAAGCCGATCGAATCGTGCAGAACGACAACTTCAAACTCATCAAACTTCCCGCTTTCCGCAACTCGTTTTCCGAGTTTCATAGAATAATCTTTTTCTTTTTCGCGATCATACTCCTCGGCTTCGAGTACCAGACAGCCGCCGCAATAAACCGCGGCTTTTCTTATTCCCGACGGGAGTTCTCCGCTGAATTCGCGTGTTAATTCACGTTTTTTTTCTCCGACGCCGACGAGCATTGCTTTCGAGCCGTGATTTATTTTTCCGGATGCGTAATCAAGTGTATCAAACGAGGTGCGGTCAAAAATAAACAGGTCGCTCTCCCAGTTGACCCGTTCTAAAACGTGTTCGAAAAGCCCTTTGAAGTCCCGGAGATCTCTCGGCGTGTCCGTCAGCATAAGGAACTTGGTAAGCGACAACTGCCCTTCGCCGAGGATCCTGAAACCTGCACCAAGAGCTTCGCGCGAGTAGCGCTCTTTTACAACTGCCGCTGCAAGCGAGTGAAAACCGGTTTCGCCGTAGCTCCAGAGATCAAGCACCGCCGGCATCACAACGGGAAAAAGCGGCGAAAGAAGCTCCTGCAGGTAGTCGCCGATAAAAAAGTCTTCCTGGCGCGGCTTTCCAACTACAGTCGCAGGAAAAATTGCGTCTCTTCTGTGATAAACGTTATCTACTTCGATCACGGGATAGTCATGAGCAAGCGAATAGTAACCGTAGTGATCGCCAAACGGTCCTTCTGGCCGCCGAATCTTTGGCGGAACCTTGCCGCAGATGATAAATTCTGCTTCCGAAAGGAGTCTCAAACCGTCACGGGAAGGATTTTTTGTCGTGTTTATTTTGCCGTCATTAAGTAGCGAGGCGAGCATTAGTTCCGGCACATCCTCTGGAAGAGGCGTTATGGCTGCCAGGATCATCGCCGGCGGACCGCCGATAAAAACGTTTATCGGTAAAGATTGTCCGAGTTTTTCCGCTTCGTGATAATGAAAACCGCCGCCCTTGTGGATTTGCCAATGAATTCCGGTCGTTCTCTTGTCGTACCGTTGTATCCGGTACATTCCGAGATTGTGCTTTCCGGTCGACGGACTCTCGGTATAAACAAGCGGAAGGGTGACGAAGTGACCACCGTCTTCATGCCAAAGTTGAAGAAGCGGGAGTTTTTCAAGATCAACCGGGTTCTGCTTTACTTCCATAACGGGAGCATCGGAAGTATTTCTTGTTCCCAATTTGAGGCCCGTCCAGACCATATCACGGTATTTCCAAAGTTCCTTTGGCTGCGGCGGAAGGAGGATCTCGACCAACTCAACCGCGCGGCGGACAAAATCCTGTGGTTTTTTGCCAAATGCCAGTTCTATGCGTTTAACTGTTCCAAAAAGATTTGTTACAACCGGAAACTCCGATCCCTTTACGTTTGTAAAAAGCAGAGCCTTTCCTTCCTGTTCGATCAACCGTCGGTGAATTTCGGCGATCTCGAGATATGGATCGACCTCCGCCGAAACCTCGATTATCTCGTTTTCCTCACCGAGCTTTTTTATGAACGAACGAAGATTTTTATGCATTTATTGGCCGGAATTCACGTCTGACAACTTCTTCGAAGCCGGTAAACTGTATAAATGGAGTTGCGATCATTGAAGCAATTTGATTTTTGGATTCGACCTGAGGGATTCAGTGTTCAGGTCGAGGGCATCTGCCTTTATTACTTCGATCGTCTGATTCGGGAAGCGTTTTTGCAAATCGCTCATAAAGACCTTTGCATCACCAACGATAATTATGTCGCCGCCTGTCAGATTTTCTTTTGCAAACTGCTTTATTTCTTCACCCGAGATCGAATTCACAGCATTCATGTAAGAGTTTAACTCATCACTGCTAATTCCATATAAATACAAGTCTCTAAGCCTTCCCGCAAGTCCGCCGTTTGTCTGTAATCCGAGACCGAAACCGCCGGTTACGGCTGCCTTTCTTGGAACCAGTTCCTCTTTAGAAACGTCATCGTTTACGAGTCTTTCGATCTCCATTTTCATGAGTTCTGCTACTTCTGCAGCTGATTCATTTTTGGTCTGAGCACTTGCAGAAAAATCCGCATATGAACCGCGCCATCCAAAACCGCTTCCCGCTCCGTAGCTTAAACCTCTTTTAAGGCGGATTTCCTGATTGAGTCTCGATGAATATCCCCCGCCGAGCACCGAGTTTAATACTGTCGCCGCATAATAAATGTCACCCGAAATACAGCCGTCTGCTCCAGCTTCACACTCGGCCCGCCCGTGCGAAAGCTGTTTTGCGTATCCGACAGCGGCTTGCCCGGAATCCGGTAAATCGATAACAAGAAGGCGTCTAACGGTGCTATTATCGTCCCTTGACTGAGCAGCTATCTTAGCGGAACGCGCCGCATTCATCGCCGCCTCCCTCGCTTTAATTGTCGCGCTTCCAAAATCGCCCGCGGACTGCCAGCCGCCAAAAAAAAGCTTTGCAAACCGAAAAGCTACATCCTGATTCACGTCGCCGGTGAAAATGAGCACCGAATTTTCCGGTCGGTAGTATTCTTGATGGAAACCGACGATATCTTTTCTCGTCAGCCGTTTTATCGTTTGCGGCGTACCGCCGGTAAGATGTTCAGCAAAGGTGTATTGGCTCGAAACATAGCTTAAAAGCGAGCCGGGCTGTTTCAAACTCACGTCGAATCCATCGAGGGTCTGTTTTTTTAGGAGTTTTACTTCGTCTTCCGGAAACGAAGGTCTGATCGCCGAATTTGCCATGATCGACAATGCTTTTCCGAGACTCTGCCTCATCGTATTTATCGTCACCGATGATGCATTCCACCCGGCACCGGAATTTATACTTGCCCCCAGGAATTCGATCTGTTCTGCGATCTGGCTAGCAGTCAGTCCTTCGGTGCCTTTGATCAGCAAAGCTCCGGTCATGTCCGCAAGACCGGCTTCATTCGGGCTTTCAACATCAGCACCGCCTTTGATCAGCAATGAAGCAGTTACAAGCGGAAGATTCTTTTTCTGGATGACAACTACCTTGAGCCCGTTCGGGAGCGTCATTTCATTTACGAGCGGAATCTTTACCGTCGGCGGTTCTGACGGAGGCGGCGGAGTTTCAGAGGGCGTCTGCGCAAAAACAGCGCTGTGCGCGACGAAAAATATTCCGATCACAAAGATAATTACTTTAGGTTTTATTTGGCTGATCATTATTCTTTTGCTCCCGTTTCCTCACCTTCTTTGTAATAGATCACGGCCCGTGTGTTTGGCTGCATATATTTCCTGATGACGTTCATCACATCCGCCGCCGTAACCTTCTGCAGTTTATCGACATCCGTATTTACCGCCCGGGGATCATTCTGATAAATGATCGCCCGTCCGATCGCCTGTGCCTTTCCGCTGGCCGTTTCACGATCCTGAAGGATGTCCATGATCAGCTTATTCTTCGCCTTTTCAAGCTCCTGCGCGGTCGGCCCTTCATCGGCCAGTTTTTTGATCTCACCGGTAAACGCGCTCTCGATACTTTCAAGCGTTTTTCCGCCGGCGGCGATCGCATAAAACGTCAGCAGACCGCGGTCGGCACGAATATCGGTAAAAAATGCTGCTTCCTGAGCGATCTGTTTCTTGTAAACGAGTTCCTGATAAATCCTCGAACTTCTGCCGTCTGACAATACGGTCTCGGCGATTTCCAGAGCAGGCACATCCCCGCTGCTCGACGGAGGTGCGAAATAAGTGATCGCAATCGCCGGAAACGGCACGTTAGGACGCTGTTTTTCAAATCTCGCTTCTACGGTGCGTGCCGGTTCCGCTGCCGTGACTCTTTTTATCTCTCCGGCTGGATTTTTTATCCGGCTGAAATACTTATCTACCCAGGAATCGAGCTTCGACTGCTCAAAATCTCCGACAACGATCAGTGCCGCATTGTCCGGCCTGTAATACTCGCGGTAAAACTCGAATGCGTCTTCGATCGTGGCAGCGCTGAGTTCTTCCAGATTGCCTATAACACCGCGTTTGTAGGGATGAGCGCTGAATGAAAGATCGTCGAGATACCAGAAAAGCTTCCCGTAAGGATTTGCTTCGACACCCTGACGGTATTCCTCCTTAACAACATCGCGTTCCGAAGCAAAATTCTTTTCATCTACCGAAAGATTTACCATCCGGTCAGATTCCGCCCAGAGAAGCGTTTCAAGATAATTTGAAGGCACTACTTCGTGATAAGCCGTAACATCTTCCGCGGTAAATGCATTGTTCCAGCCGCCGACATCTTCGGTTAAACGGTCCATTGTCTCATTCGGCATGTTTTTCGTCGCTTTGAACATCATGTGTTCAAACATATGCGCAAAACCCGATTTTCCCTGCGGATCGTCTTTTCCGCCGACTCGATACCAAACCTGCACCGTCACAACCGGATTTGAGGTATCTCTAACCGAAACGACCTGCAGCCCGTTTTCGAGTTTCCTTTCTTTGATATCGAGCGGTGGAACACTGGTTTGCGATAAACCGGACAATGCAAACGATGATACGATCGCTGTTAGAATTAGTAACTTACGCATAATCTTCCCTTCAGTTAGTTTTTGGAGTAATCATAAAAGCCCCTGCCGGATTTTCGTCCAAGCCAGCCGGCATCGACGTACTTTTTGAGCAGCGGACAGGGTCTGTATTTCGGATCGCCAAGACCTTCATGCAAAACATTCATGATCGCCAGACACACATCAAGTCCGATAAAATCGGCAAGCGTCAGCGGCCCCATCGGGTGATTCATACCGAGTTTCATGATCTCATCGATCGATTCCTCGGTCGCAACACCTTCATGAAGGCAAAATATCGCTTCGTTGATCATTGGCATCAAAACTCGGTTTGAAACAAAACCCGGATAATCGTTGCATTCGACCGGAACTTTTCCGAGCGATTCGGACAACCGCTTCACGGTTGCATAGGTTTCGTCACTCGTCGATATTCCGCGGATCACTTCGACAAGCTTCATCAGGGGAACCGGATTGAAAAAATGCATTCCGATCACTTTTTCCGGCCGGCTCGTAACTGCAGCGATTTTTGTGATCGAGATCGAAGACGTGTTTGTTGCAAGGATCGCGTTTGCATCGGTTATACCGTCGATCTTTTCGAAGATCTGTTTTTTAATGTCAAAGTTTTCCGTCGCCGCTTCAACGACGAGAGTACAGTCTTTCAGATCGTCGAGATCGGTCGTGGTTTTGATACGTCCGAGGATCTCGGTCTTGTCGGCTTCGGTAATCTTTTCCTTTGACACGAACCTGTCGAGGCTTTTCCCGATGGTGTCAAATCCTTTGGCTACGAATTCCTCCCGGATGTCGCACATTACGACCTCAAATCCATTGCTCGCAGCAGTTTGCGCGATGCCGTTGCCCATCGTACCGGCACCTATAACTCCAATAATATGACTCATTTTAATAACCTTTTTATACAGATAATATGTGTATTTCTTTACTTAGAAAATACCAAATTTGGCGTTTAAAACAAACAAGCGATAAGATTTAACGTCTTACCGCTCATGTCGTTTTTGCCTGATTTCCTATTGCCAGCTGTTTGGCGGAGGAGGCGGTGATCCGGTCATCGCATTTCCCTTGTCATAAAACGCCTTTCCTTCATCTCCAAACATAAACCACAACCCATAAACACCGAGCGCGGTTCCAAGCGGAAAGCTCAATATGCTCATGCAGCTTGCAACGATACATAAAACCCGTCCGATCTGGTGCTGTTTATATAGTTTCCAGCCGGTGTACAGATAAAAGACCGCAAACACCACCACAAATACCACGGCGACGACCGCTGCCACTAGAAAGATCCCTCCGACGACCTGCCCTTCTTCATCCCGGGCAGTTCGCAGCATCAGAGCTCCGAACCCGCCATAGAACAGGGCGACCATCACCCCGGCGAGTCCGACGAGTCCGCCTTTTATCATAAAAAATACACCCAATAAATTATTGTGATCTTTTGCTGTCATAGTTTTTGCACCAGAAATTCCGAAAATACCGCCTGAGAAATTATTAGCTGTTCTCGTTTAATAAAAAGTACCAAAGACCGTAGATCCCGATTATCGTACCGATCGGAAATGCCGGTAGGCATAAAAGACTCGAGACGATACCAAATACTTTCACACCTTCTTTTTCGTGGTGAAGTTTCCAACCGGTTATCAGGAAAACGGCCGCATACATTGCCGTAAACCATTCACCCCCGAGCCAGCCGGCCGAAACGAACCAAACAAAAGTATTAAGTCCGCCGAGTACAAAAAAAAGAATTGCAAGTGTCTTTCTGTGGTTTATCGAATTCATTTCATTTTCTCCGAAAAATTAAAAGCGTTGGCGTTATTGTTGTTACAAACACTCATACGCCAAACGCTTTCGATTTGTTGCGACGTCGGCTGCGTGTTTTTAGAACGCATCGCCGGATCAATTTTGCAGACTAATCTCTCTCGACCGCCATCGCCACCGAGTTTCCGCCTCCGAGACAAAGCGCTGCGACGCCTTTTTTAGCACCGCGGCGCTTCATTTCATAAAGCAGCGTCGTCAGAATCCGCGAACCGCTGTTTCCGATCGCATGACCAAGCGCAACAGCGCCGCCATTGACATTTACCTTCTCCATATCAAGTCCGAGTTCCTGCATCACGCCGAGAGCCTGTACCGAAAATGCCTCATTGAGCTCAAAAAGATCTACCTCTTCCATCGTCCAGCCCGCTTTGTCCAGAACGTTTTTCACACCCTGTACCGGCGCCATCATGATCAATTTCGGCTCGATACCGCTTGTTGCATAAGCGACAATTCTTCCAAGCGGTTCAACTCCCATCGATTCAGCCTTTTCGGCAGAAGTCACGACAACAGCCGAAGCACCGTCGTTTACTCCCGGAGCATTTCCCGCAGTTACCGTTCCGCCGTCTTTCTTAAAAGCCGGCCGCAGTTTTCCAAGACCCTCGATCGTGGTATCGTCCCGGATCGTTTCATCCTTGTCGAATTTTACCGGATCGCCTTTCCGCTGAGGAATTTCTAGAGGGACGATCTCATCGTCAAAACGTCCCGAATCACGGGCTTCCATCGCCTTGCGGTGTGAATTATAAGCATAGTCGTCCTGTTCATTTCGTCCGATCTGGTATTTTTCTGAAACAACTTCGCCCGTATTTCCCATATGCCAGTTTTCAAAAGGGCACCACAGCCCGTCATTGATCATCAGATCGACCACTGTCTTATTTGCCATTCGATATCCCGAACGCGCTTCCGGCATTGCATACGGAATGTTTGACATCGATTCCATCCCGCCGGCAACAACAAACTCCGAGTCACCGAGTTTGACCGCCTGTGCGGCAAGTGCAACGGCGCGAAGACCCGAACCGCAAACCATGTTTACCGTTAGAGCAGAAACTTCCGGCGGAAGTTCTGCCTTGATAGCTGCTTGTCGTGCAGGCGCCTGTCCCAGACCGGCCTGGACAACACATCCCATGATAACTTCGTCAACATCTTCCTTCTTTATACCGGCGCGCTTTACGGCTTCTTTTACCGCTTCTGCCCCCAGATCTGTTGCAGAAAACGGCATTAAACTTCCCATAAATTTTCCCGTCGCGGTTCTCGCGGCGCTGATTATAACTGCTTCTTTTATATCTGACATTTATACCTCGCTGAATATTTAGATTGAATTATTTCCAGAATATCACATCAAATTCACTAGTTAAATCCGCGCAAAACCAGAGGATGAAGCCGTGGTTTGATACATTAACTCCGGGATAAAATCAGAGGTGTTTCATCTGTATAACACGTACCGTATTTTGAGATATGCCAGAAATTCCTGGTGAATAATCGTTTTGATCCCGGCAAATGAGGATGACAGTGCTACTTTCGCCCCTTCAAGGAGCAGATGACCGGGAGACGACCGGAAGTTCAGTGAAAACAACTATATAATCTTGGCCGGCAATAACTTCACCTTCACCGCGTATCGCAATTGTCAGAAATCCGCCTTTTCCACGTCAGCCGGCCAATTTAGGAACACCGATCGCGGGGGCTATTCGCCAATATCCTCGTTCCATAATGAACCGTTTGAATTAATGAATTCTTCGAGCATTTCAATGCACTCTTTTGATTCCATATCAATAATTTCAACGCCGTTTTCTCTCAGCCAATCGATCCCGCCTTCAAAATTGACTGATTCTCCGACGATCACCGTCCCGATCTTAAACTGACGTATCAAACCCGAACAATACCAGCATGGCGCCAAAGTGGTTACCATGATCTTGTCACGATATGAGGTCTGACGTCCCGCTTTGCGGAATGCATCGGTTTCTCCGTGGATCGAAGGATCGTTTTCCTGAACGCGGCGGTTGCGCCCGCTTCCAAGCAGATTTCCTTTAGCGTCAAAAAGTGCCGCTCCAATTGGTATTCCGCCTTCCGATAAACCGGTTTGTGCTTCCCGGATCGCAACTTCAAGCATCGCATCGTAGTCAGTGGTTTTTTGCATAGAACAATTCTTCGCTAACAACTTGAAAATCACAAACTTAAACTCGAAAATAACTTATGTCTCAAAATTTCACACCGGGCGATTATCTAATTTTTCAGATCGAGGCAGCGTATGGTCTCCTGCGTTTGCTCGCGATAGAAGAACGGGAAGACGATACGATCTGGCATCTCGCTGCATACGAAGATATGTTTCTCGATATCGAAATGGCCGATTCGGCATTAAAATCCCCGGATTCACTAAAGATCTCTATGCCTCATGCTGCGCTGACAACCCGCGCATTTGAAGCCACTCAAACTGCCCGTATGCTCAACCAACCGCTAAATGAATCCGATCTGGAAGGCTATGAGAAATGGAAACGCGACCCTCAGGGCGAGATATCGGATCGCACGGTCAGACTGCTTTTAGGACTTCGCTGATCGTTTCGCGTGCTCTTTCAGATCCCGTGTAGTGTTTTCTACCACGCTGGCCGGAACAACGTTTTCAAGATCCGCTTCAGGCAGAAGTTCGCCAGTCGGTTTTGATTCAAACAATTCCGGTTCGCTTTCGACGTTCTGAGGCTTTTTCAACTGTTTTTTCAGCATCAAAGTCCGGATGAAAACCTGCGTCTGCCAGCCAAACATCGCCGTCAGGAACCCTGCGACGACATATATTATTACCGGCGTTCCTTCCTTTCCGAGAAACATCGAATAAAGGATCACCGCCAACGTCAGACTTACAAGTCCGGTAAGAAGGCTCATCACCGTATTTGCCTTGAGATGATCTTCGGGCGTTGTTTTGCGTTTTGCTGCCTTCTCAAAATCAGGCAGAAAAGAACCGCATTGCCGGCAAAAGGTTTCGATCTCCTGGTCGGGTTTTCCGCAATTTGGACAGTACATACTTTACTTTGCCGGATAAACGATCCGGCTGCATGAGACTTAACGGATTCTAAACCGCCAATGTTCAGTTTTTACTTCTTCGTTCCAGTTCTCTGTTGATGAGCTCCAGTTCCCGTCCCATTTGCCCGGCAACTGATGTATTTTCTTTAGCGCGGCGGATCAGGTAAGGAACAGTATCTCTTACGGGGCCGTAGGGAACATATTTCGAAACATTATAACCATTATCCGCAAGAACATAGGAAAGATTGTCGCTCATCCCGTAAAGCTGGGAGAAAAAAACATTCGGATGATCGTGAGCGATCTTGTTTTCTTCCATTTTTCTTACCAGATGCTGGACGCTTTTTTCATTGTGTGTACCGGCAACAAACCCAATTTCTTCAACGTTTTGCAGGCAATAATCTAAAGCCATATCGAAATCCCGGTCGGTCGCCGCCTTATCCGGCTGGATCGGTGATTCATATCTGAGTTCATTCGCGCGTTCGCGTTCTTTTTCCATATACGCGCCGCGGACGAGTTTGACCGCAAAAAAATATCCCTTATCGCGAGCCGCCTTATGCGACGCCTTCAGGAAGTCGAGCCGGTCATGCCTGTACAGTTGGATCGTATTAAAAATCAGCGGCTCTTCTTTGTTGTACTTTTCCATCATTTCCGTCGCCATCTGATCGATCGCATTTTGGATCCAGGATTCTTCCGCATCAATAAATACAGGTTGTTTGATCGAATGAGCATATTCACAGATCTCATTTATACGACGCCGGGCATTCTCCCATTTAATGATATTCGAATCTTTGACCAGCTTCTCGCCTGAACTTACCTTTTCAAGAGTCCCCAGTGGTGCAATTCCAGTTACCTTAAATACTGCAAACGGAATGTCTATATCGTTTTTTGCGCGTTCGAGGTTGAGTATGGTTTCATCTTTTGTCCTCTCAAAATCGGCTTCGTCAGACTTTCCCTCGATCGAATAATCGAGGATCGTACCGATCTTTGAGTTCCCGAGTTTATCGATCGTCGGTTGACATTCCTCGATCGACTCACCGCCGCAGAAATGCGAGAATATTGTCCGTTTGATGAGCCACGAAACAGGCAGATGAAGACTTAAAGCGATTTGTGCAGACTGAGTACCTATTTCATTGAGAAGATTGGAGTTCATAAATTTGAACAACCAGTATTTTTCGCGCAGTTCCGAATCGGATTTATCAGCAAATGCTGTCTCCGTATCCTGAAAATTCAATTTGAATTCGCTCATAAAAATAAATTTACCACAGAGACCGCTTGAAAGGCATTTTGAAAACGTCCCTTTGCCGCGGGTTTACTTTGTTTCTTTTCCGTTTATCCCTTATCATTCTAACCTTTAGCGTTCTTCTATTTTTGCAGTTATTTACGGAAGATCTTTATTGGGAAATTTTATTATGGCGAAAGGAATTACAAAAAGGTCGGAAAACTATTCCGAATGGTACAACGAGATCATCAAACGCGCAGATCTGGCTGAAAACTCCGCCGTCCGCGGATGTATGGTAATAAAGCCGTACGGATTTGCGATCTGGGAAAAAATGCAGCGCGCGCTTGACGATATGTTTAAGGCAACGGGCCACCAGAATGCATACTTCCCGCTTTTTGTGCCGAAATCCTTTCTCGAAAAAGAAGAAGAGCACGCCGAAGGTTTTGCAAAGGAATGCGCCGTGGTTACGCATTACCGGCTCAAGGGAAATACCGACGGAAATGGATTGATGGTAGATCCTCAGGCAAAACTCGAAGAGGAACTGATCGTCCGTCCGACATCCGAAGCCGTTATCTGGAATACATACAAAGGCTGGATCCAGTCCTGGCGGGATCTTCCGCTCCTGATAAATCAATGGGCAAACGTCGTCCGCTGGGAAATGAGGACGAGGCTTTTTCTGCGGACATCGGAATTTCTTTGGCAGGAAGGACACACGGCTCATGCGACCGAACAGGAAGCTATTGAAGAAACCGAGCAGATGCTTGGCGTTTACGCCGAATTTGCCGAAAACTGGATGGCGGTTCCCGTAATTCAAGGGGTAAAAACCGCCTCCGAACGATTCGCAGGCGCGATCGAAACCTATTGTATCGAAGCACTTATGCAGGACGGAAAAGCACTTCAGGCCGGAACGTCGCATTTTCTCGGTCAGAATTTTGCAAAGTCGTTTGACGTCAAATTTGTCAACAAAGACAACGAACTGGATTATCCCTGGGCGACGAGTTGGGGGGTTTCAACGCGTCTGATGGGAGCGTTGATCATGGCTCATTCTGATGACAACGGCCTCGTTTTGCCGCCGAAATTAGCTCCGATCCAGGTTGTAGTCGTACCGATCTTCCGAGAAGAAGAAGATCTCGCAAAGATCATGGAAAAGATCGCGCCGGTCGTCGACGAACTTAAAGCGCTTGGAATATCGGTGAAGGTCGATGATGACGATAAGTACAAACCGGGCTTTAAGTTTGCTGAGTATGAACTCAAAGGAGTGCCGGTAAGACTCGGAATCGGAATGCGTGATCTCGAAAACGGCACGGTAGAAGTCGCACGCCGGGACGAATTGACAAAAGAAACGCTGCCGATCGAAGGAATCGCTGCGCATATTTCAGCGCTGCTCGAAGAGATCCAGGAGAATATCTACAACAAGGCAATGGATTTCCGCGAGAAGAATACATTTACGGTAGACACATGGGATGATTTTAAATCACAGATCGAAAAAGGCGGCTTTGTAATGGCACATTGGGACGGAACCGCTGAAACCGAGGAAAAGATCAAACAGGAAACAAAAGCGACGATCCGCTGCATTCCCTTAAATTCAATGGAAATGGCCGGCGAATGTGTTTATTCAGGTAAGGAATCGGCAAAACGGGTCGTTTTTGCGAAGGCTTATTAACAGAAGACAAAAACTTTAAAATGAAAGCTGCGGGAACATGGTTCTTCACGCAGCTTACTTTCATTATCGAAGAACCAGGACTGCCTATTGCCGCTAATCCTTCAGGATCCCTCTCGATATAACGATCTTCTGGATCTCGCTTGTCCCTTCATATATCGTTGTGATCCTTGCATCACGGTAGTATTTTTCAACATTGTAATGCCGCGAATATCCGTTTCCGCCGTGGATCTGGATCGCATCCGCACAGACCTTATTTGCGATCTCGGAAGCATATAATTTTGCCATCGAGGCCTTTACGCCGGTTTGTTTGTGGTTCGCGTCTTTCAAAGATGCAGCCTGAAGCGTGAGAAGTCTGGCGGCTTCGATCTCGGTAGCCATATCGGACAATTTGAACTGGATCGCCTGATGTCCGGCGATCGGTTTCCCAAATGCGACGCGGTCTTGTGCATACGCTGTCGATTCTTCAAATGCAGCCTGTGCGATCCCGACAGATAGTGCCGCAATACCAATTCTGCCGTTATCAAGACTGCTGAAAGCGACCTTCATGCCGTTTCCCAGACCTCCGAGGACATTTTCCTTCGGAATGCGGACATCGACAAAGCTCATCTCCGTAGTCTTCGAAGCCCGCTGTCCGAGTTTATGTTCAACGGAAGAAACCGAAAGTCCCCCGCGGTCCTTTTCCACGATAAACGCAGTAACTTCGGATTTCCCGTTATTTTCGCCGGTTACAGCCATGACGATATGCGTTTCCGCCTCACCGCCGTTTGTTACCCAAGATTTCGTACCATTCAAGACATAGTCATCACCGTCTTTGGCGGCGCGGGTTTTGAGGTTTGTCGCATCGCTTCCGGCATGAGGTTCCGATAAACAAAATGCACCCAGTTTTTCACCTTTTGCCAGTGGAACGAGAAATTGCTGCTTTTGTTCCTCGGTTCCAAAACCGAGTATCGGAAAACAGCATACCGAGTTTGTCACGCCGACGATCACCGCAACCGAAGCATCCGCTTTGGCGATCTCTTCAAGCGCAAGCGCATAGGAAACGGAATCAAAACCCGTTCCGCCGTATTCTTCCGGAATGATCATTCCCAAAAGCCCCATTTCGGCGAGACCGTTTAATTGCGGTGTCGGAAATTTCTCTTCCTCGTCATACTCGCGGGCCAAAGGCGCAATTTCATTCTGCGCAAATTCGCGAATTGAGTTTTTTACGAGTTCCTGTTCTTCGGTCAGATCAAAATTCATAAATAAAAAGGGATAACCGGTTTATTTTTACCAATTATCCTCTATCGATTATGTAATGTCTATTTGGTTAAACCTGGTCGCGCCATTTTTCAACTTCCGCCCTGAGTATCGGATTCTGCTGAAAACTCGCGGTTTGACCCTGGGCCGCCGTCGCCCGCTGGATATGCCAGTAAGAAAGTCCCAGTTTTCCGATCGCCCTGATATAGCGGCTCGTCGCGCGGTACTTCCCGCTGAAAATGCTGCTGATCAGCCATCCGGTACTCTTAAAAGCCGAAGTCGCCTTTTCAAAGTGATCCTGCGGAATAAGACCTCGCGCGACGTCGATCGCCAGCATTTCGGTAAGGATCTTGTTCTGCCGGTACATTATGTAGAACGAAAAACCGACAAACAACAAAAAGAAAGGGATCTCGATGATCAGGTAAACAAGGAGAAAGGCTCCGCCAAAAAGAACCGCTACGCCGTTCCAGAACATGTGGAGCAGAATGGCACAAATCAGCCCCACAACCGGAGCGCCGAATTTTATCAGCGGATTATGCGATTCGCGGGCGAGCCCGAGTCCGATCCCGGTCATCGCCGAAAACGTTACGTGGGCAAATGGCGACAAGATACCGCGGAGAAAAAAGACGCCGACCAATCCCATGATGCCGCCGTTAAGGAGTGCCCCGCCGTAATAAAGAACATTTTCAACGGTGGCAAAGCCGAGCGCCAAAACACCGGCGAATATTATTCCGTCAAGGATCCCGTCAAAATATTTTCGAAAAAAGAGTGCGATTATAAGCAGACCGGCACCTTTCGAAAGCTCTTCAAAGATCGGCGCTGAAAAAACGATCGATGCGGTTCGGCCAATATTCGGACCCGCCGCCGCTGAAACAACCTCGCCGACCGTTGTGTTGATAATAAATGACACGATCACCGCGACAAGCGCACCCCAGGAAAATGCCAGCGAAAGCAGCCACAGGGGTTCGGGATCATAGCGGTCAAGCCATATTATCGGGAAAAGATAGATTATCGCCGGGGCAAACGCGACCATCGCCGCGATAATTGCAGCAACCGGACCCAATTGGAGCAACATTATCCCCGTAACGATCAGACCCAAAAAGACCAGCGCAAAGATCGTCACACCGATTCCGATATATTTTCCGGTTTTCGATGGCTCGGGGGCCGCCTCGAGATGACCAAGTCCGATCGATGAAACTGACTGAGAAATCGTCAAATTCTTTTGCTGTTCCTGCTTAAATACTTCAGTGATCTGGTTTAACTGAAGTTTGTCGGCCTGCTCACCAGGAACAAAAGCGTCTTGCAGTGGAACAGAGGAAGATTCACCCGCCGGGGCTTCGATGCGGACGGTTGCGTGGATCCCGTTCGTACCGAAGAGGATCGTGTCGCCGTCAGACAGCTTGATAGTGTTTACCTTTTGATCGTTGACGAACGTGCCGTTGGTGCTTGAGTTGTCGCGTATGTAAAATCCGTCCAGATGCGCTTCGATAAACGCATGCTGTGAAGAAGCGATCTTTTCCGTCAGCGGATCAAAACGGACGGTGCAGTTTGCGCTGCGTCCGATCAGCATATGACCGGTCTCGAGTTCAAACGTTTTTCCGGAAAGCGTTCCCTCGTTTATCGTTAAGGTCAGTTTCATATGTAAGCAATGATAAAAACAAAAACCTCAAAGTCAAACTAAATGTTCAACTTCGAGGTCTTAAAATTTTGCGAACCAGATCTGATCAGGAAGCCTGCTGCGATGCGTCGCGCATAACGAGGTCAAAGGTTCCGGGTGCTACTTTTCGAAACCGGCCGTTTCGGTTTAGCGATACCGCGATCGAGATCGTCGGGTTTTTTCCCGTAAACTCAAAGCCGCCGGCAACAAGAAGATTATATAACTCGTTAACATGCAGCGCGTTTCTTGATTCCCTGAGAAGCAAAGTACAAGCCTGTGTAATCGTGCGGTCGGCGAAGCGGTTATGACTCGGCTCGATATTACGCGTGATAGAAGGAACTCCGCGTGACTTATTCATGTACGAAACCGAATCCTCGCGGTAATCATTTCGTCTGTAATCCTGATCAAGCTGGCGCTGCTGCCGGATATCCTGCTGCGGTGAAGAATTCCGGTATGTAAATCCGCGAAGATCGTCCGGAAGCTGATAATCCTCCTCGATGCGGAGATTTTTCACCCAGTTTCGGGATTGGCTGCCGGAATTGATCGCCGCCAAAAGGGTATGAATTGCAGCTTCTGTCTGCTCGGCTCCTTTATCCATCGCGTCGATCTCTCTGCGAAGCGTATCTGCCTCATTTTCGAGATCGCGAAGATTTTTCAGAAGCTTTTTCTGCATATTGCGGGTCTGTCGCAGGCTTTGCTCCAGGGTCGCAATAAGATTTTCGTCTAATTTTGAATCTGACATCTATTTTCTCTGGTTATAATTCGAGTTTTCAAGTTTCGGGCGAGGGGTGTTACTTGTTTCGTTCGATCATATAGGTCGGAATCTCTTCCAAGGCTAAACGATACTCGGTTTTCGGTAATACTTCAAGATTTTTCTTCGCGCTGCCGCAAAAATCATACGCAACTGCACGTGTTTCTTCCAGAATTCCGTGTGTTTTGAGTTTGTTTAACAGATCCGCACGCGATCCGTTCGGATAGACGCCTTCGCGCATGATCGATTGGAGTTCCTGGCTGACAGCTGGATCCGCATCGCTTAGCAAAATCAAAGGCAAAGTGAGTTTTCCTTCCAGTAGATCAGTTCCCGAAGCCTTTCCGATAACCTTTTTATCGGCCGTAAAATCCAGCAGATCATCTGCAAGCTGGAAGGCGATCCCGAGATTTCTGCCGTATTCGCGAAACGCCTTTTTCTGTTCATCCGTCGCACCGCCGAGGATCGCACCGATTTCGCAGCATGCAGAAAAGAGAAACGCGGTCTTTCGCTGCAGAATATCAAAATATTCTGCCTCGGAAATATCGGTCCTTCCAAGCATTGTCAGCTGGAGAAGTTCGCCTTCTGTCATCTTTCGTGTGAGTTCCGTAAGAATATCGAGGATTTCAAGACTTCTTTCGCGCAAACTCGTCTCAAATGCCGACATATAAAGCCAGTCGCCCATCAAAACCGCGGTTTGATTGCCAAACCGCGCATTTATTGAAGCCTGATTCCGCCGGGTCACAGCGTTGTCAATGATGTCATCGTGAACGAGCGTTGCCGTATGAAGCATTTCCATCACGGTCGCAACGCGGATGGTGTTTTCGTTGACGTCCGTGTTGCCAAGCGCGCGATACGCGAGAATAAGAAGTGCGGGACGGAGCCGCTTACCGCCCGATGCACGCAGATATTCTCCCAGATAGTTAACAACCTGAATATTTGACTTTGTCTGGTTCTCAAATTCGGCCTCGACCAGCTTCATGTCGTCTTTGATCAGATTAAAGACGCTTTTGGCGATATTTGCCGAACTTGCTTTGGCGGGTTTGAAAGACTGCATTTTGTTTACCGGTAATTGTCAAACTGCATGTCGATCCCAAAATCCTTCTTTTTGAGTTCGCCCATAACCGTTTGAAGATCGTCGCGCTTGCTGCCCGAGATCCGCACAACTTCCCCCTGAACAGCCGCCTGCACCTTCATTTTCAGGGTTTTCACGAATTTTACGATCTCTTTTGCTTTATCCTGTGGAATTCCCTGCTGGATTTTGACGATCTGCCTGACGGTTCCGCCTGCTGCGGGTTCTTTTGGTTCGTAACTCAGCGCTTTTAACGAAACGCCGCGGCGAACGAGTTTGCTCTGCATAATATCGTTCAGATTCTTGAGCTTTGTATCATCTTCAGCGCTGATGATAATGTCTTTATCCTGAACAGTTACAAGCGCTTTGCTGCCCTTGAAATCAAAGCGCTGACTCAATTCTTTGCGTGTTTGATTGAGCGCGTTGTCAACCTCCGCATAATCGGTTTTCGAAACTACATCGAATGAATTATCTTTTGCCATATGCTTTTTATTATAAGCCTAACCGCCAAAAACGATAAACGCAGGCGGGGCGGTTTGGTTTGATCCCTGTTTGTTCCCTTGAGTTTCAGATATCGAGGCGGAAAAAATCGTTAAAATTCTTTGTCGTATGACGTGCCAGCTGCTCAAATCCGATCCCGTAAAAATCCGCCAAAAAACGTGCGGTTTCAACAACGCGGGCAGGCTCGTTACGCTTTCCGCGGAACGGAACAGGCGTTAAATAGGGGCAATCGGTCTCTACAAGTAATTTATCAAGCGGGACCACCTTTGCCGAATCCCGTAAATTGTCCGCCTTTTTGAAAGTTACATTTCCGGCAAACGAGATCAGAAAACCGATTTCCATCAGCGCCAGAGCCATCTCCGGCGTCCCGCCAAAGCAATGCATTATTCCGCCGCGGAAATCTGCGTATGAACACTCTTCACGCAGAATTTCAACAGTTTCGTCGTCTGCGTCACGCGAGTGGATTATGATAGGAAGACCGAGATCTTTTGCAACCCCGATCTGTTTTCTGAAGATCGAACGCTGCGTGTCCTTCGGACTATGCTCATAGTAGTAATCAAGTCCGATCTCGCCCCAGGCGATCACCTTTATGCTGGATAGTGCGAGGTCCTTAAGACGTCCCTCTACGGTTTCGTCGTATTCGGATGCATCATGCGGGTGTATGCCGACCGCGGCATACACCGCTTCAAATTCCTCAGCCAGCCTTACGGTTTTCTCAAACGAATCTTCCTTCGGGCTCCCCGTCCCGATATTGAGCATTGCCGAAACCCCGGAATCCAGGGCCCGCTGTATAACTTCTTCGCGGTCCGTGTCAAATTGTTCGCCATCGATATGGCAGTGAGAATCGATCAAACTCATTTTTTAATTGGACCGAACTCTAAAGTGTTTAGGGATCTTTCCATTACTTCAAGATCGGCATCATCGCTGTATGTGATCGCAAACTGCAGCAGTTTTCCGTTCGCTCTCTTCATGTAGACTATTTGCTTGATTTCTACCGTATTAAAGTGTTTTCTTAACCATATCCTGTAAAAGATTGTACCGTTTATGTTTATTACCTTGAATGGCTTGTACGGTTTATATCCCAGATTGTTTATAAAATTCTCTTCTGAAGCCTGTGCAATCGTCTTTACGTCGAGCTCGTTTATCGTGACCATTTCAATTCCGCCTATAAACGACGCCCGCTTTCCGACCGGTGAATTTGGTTTAACGGCTTGAAACAAAAGTCTTGTTCTCGAGAAACTCCTTTCAAGCTGATCCTTTGCCGTTTTCGAAACTCCGGGATCATTCTCTCTCCAGCGTTTTACGGCGTCGGGGTCACCGGTTGTTCCGAGATCATTCCATCCTTCGGGAAGCGAGATCGTAAACTGTAATTCCTCGTTTACAAACTTCTCTTCTGTTATAACTCTGACAGCGTCGGAAGGGCGGTTTATCTCAACAGGGTCTTTTACAGGAACAATACGAAAAGAATCAAAAAACTTTGCGGCGAGCAATTTATTTTCTTCTTTGTCTTCCGGTTTGGCCTCGGCCTTCGGCACGATCGCCATCAGCTGATAAAGACGGCCGCCGATAAAGACTCCGATAGCTTCAAATTTCACCAGATCATTTTCGGCAGAAATTCTGCTTGCCCTGCTTCCCGCAAATTCAATGAATTTTTGCTCAACTTTTGAACCCGGAAAAGCCTGAACCACTCCCTTTTGCCATCCTTCATACAGACCGCCAATAAATTCATCACTCGCGGAGGTCAGTCCAAGATTTGCTTCCGCAAATACATATGCCTGAGAATTTTCCTTTACCGAATAGGAATTCAAAGTCGCTGTTATGACTCCGTCGGTATAGGGTTCGGTTTCCTTTTTCGGTTCCTCCGGAAAACTAACCGCTGCACCGATCGAGTCAAACCGATATTCGCGCCAGCCGCGATCATCTTCATCGCCGATCCAGCTTGCAAGCTCTTCGATTCCTCTTCTCCGGTCAATAGACTCGGGAGTTACTTCGCCAACTATAAGTGAATGATCAAATCCGGAATTTACCTTAAACGAAGCGAAAAACCGCTCGGTCTCAGCGAAAAATTCTTTGCGTTTAGCTTCGCCCAGATACGGCCAGTTCGGAACGTTCAAAGCTATTTCAAATATCCTTTCGCCGCTGACCAGAATGCGGGTTTTTGTATAGTCGAGCCGGCCTGCAACGTCAAAATCTTTTGCATCAAACCCCGAAAACTCGACTGGCTTTTCCGAGATCAGGCTGGTTCCTTCCGGCTTAAGTAGTTCGGCCCTTGTCCCTTCGAAAAATAAATCCGCGTTTCCCCATCTTTCGTCGGGATCTGCAAGACGATAAACCGACACGACAGTCGTCAGCCCCTTGTTAACCGAAGTAAAAGTCTCCCGGAAAACTCTTCCTTCCCGGACAGTCTTTTTTTTCGGATTGCCCGCAAAAACTGCTTCAAAACCGTCTCCGCCGGAATTGAAATTACTCAGATCCGAAGCAGCAGGCGGTGCATAAATTAGCGGTGCAGGCGGCGGAGGGGGATCCTGAGATCTCACGATTACCGCAAATGCTGTAATGACGAATATGAGAGCAAAACTTCTTGTGAGATTCATATCTGAAATTAATTACTTAAGGCGTGCGCCGTTCGGCACATCTTCAATAAACGTCGCAATTACGGGTTTATCTCCTTCTCCGACAGAGGCGGCGCAAACCATTCCCTGCGATTCCATTCCCATCATCTTTCGCGGTTTCAGATTCGCTACAACAACGATCTTTTTCCCGATAAGTGATTCAGGCGAATAATCTTTTGCAATTCCCGCAAGTATCTGCCGCGGCTGATCCTCACCGAGATCTACCCTGAGTTTGAGAAGTTTTTCCGATTTCGGAACATTTTCCGCCTCTAAAACTTCGCCGACCCTCAGTTCAACCTTAACAAAATCGTCAAACTCGATAAATTCTTTTTCTTCGGCAGCATTTTCGTTTTCTGCCTGTTCTTTGATTGCTGTCATGATCTTATTCGTATCGAGACGCGGAAATACCGGTTTTGCTTCGCCGACCCCATGTCCCGCTTCTATCTCACCCCACTTTAAGTCAGCACCGTTAATTGATGCAATATCTTCGTTTAACCCGATCTGGGTATATATCTCCCGCGACGATTCCGGCATTACCGGATATAGAAGCACGCAGAGCCAGCGCAGTGTTTCGACCGACCTGTACAATACCGCGTTGAGGGTTTCCTTCTGATTTTCGTCCTTTACAAGATTCCAAGGTGCGGATTCGGTGATCATCTTGTCGATCCTTGAGATCACCTTCCAAAGTGTTTCAAGCGCGCTGCTAAAATCGAGGTCGTCAAATCTGCGCAAATACTCATCGCGCGCAAGTTCAAGTACTGAAACGAGTTCCTGTTCGTCAGGGCTTACGCCGACTCTTTTTGCGTAGATAAAATTTTCGTCGTGGATCACCCCGTCCGGGATCTTTCCGCCGCAATACTTATCGATCATCGAAAGTGTGCGTGACGAAAGATTTCCGAGTCCTTTTGCCAGATCGGCATTTGCTCGTTCGATCAGATTCTCATAACTGAACTTCCCGTCCTGGCCAAAAGACATCTCGCGGAGCAGAAAATACCGGAGCGCGTCTGTCTGAAAGTGTTCATGTAACACTTTAGGTTCTATCACGTTACCTAACGTTTTACCCATCTTACGCCCATCGCCGTCGAGCCACATACCATGCGCAAAAACCGTTTTCGGCAGTTCCAATCCTGCCGAAAGTAAAAATGAAAACCAGTAAACCGTATGAAACCGCAGGATGTCCTTTCCGACAAAATGATGGGCGTTCTCCCAGTATTTTTCAAAACCGATACCGGCCCGTTCATCATTTCCGTAACCGATCGCCGTGATGTAATTTGAAAGCGCATCGACCCAGACATACATTACATGATCTTCATCGCCCGGAACCGGCACTCCCCAGCTGACATTTTTCTTTTCGCGCGAAATCGACAGATCCTGTAAACCGCTGTTTATAAACGAGATGATCTCGTTTTTCCGTCCCTCGGGTCGGATCAGCTGCGGGTTTTCTTCGATCTTTTTAAGAAGTGTTTCGCCGTAGTCCGAAAGCCTGAAAAAATAGCTTTCTTCCTCAACGCGGTCGAGCGGTTTTTCATGGACAAGACATCTCGGAATTTCTTCTCCGTCACGAATCTCATACTCCGTTTCCGTCTTAAATTCCGCACAGGCAGCACAAAACCACGCTTTATAAAAGTCTTTGTAGATCGTCGAATTCCCTTTCGGCGTGGTATTTGACGCCATTTTCTTCCAGAGATTTTGAACGCCCTCATAATGAAAGGCATTCGTCGTTCTCATAAAAATATCGTATCCGCCGCTTTCCGTGTTCAAACCAAATTCGGCAAACATCTTTTTCAATTCGTCAGAGACAAAATCAACCTGTTCCTGCGGAGTGCGTTTGTTTTCCTCCGCCGCCCGCTGGATATTGATCCCGTGTTCGTCAGTCCCGGTCAGAAAATAAGTGTCAAATCCGCGCTGTTTTTTGTAGCGATTTAAGACATCAGCGACAGTCGTTGTATAAAGATGCCCGAGATGAGGCAAACTGTTTGCGTAATAGATAGGAGTTGTAATGTAAAAGGTCTTCATATTTGGCATCAAGTGATAACGAATCGGCACTTAGCATAGAGAATTTTGCAGCGCATCTGTTTAGCGGTTTGCTAAAAATTATTAATTACTTCCGATCCGGTTGTGCTGCTGCAAATTCATCTCCCTTATTAAAAACAGGCAGTTTCTCCACATTTGAAGCGTCCATTCCGATGGACATTACGACGTCGAGCATCTGAACCATTCCGTCAAAAACCCACTCTTCGCGGAATTCGTCGGACGGCTGATGGTAGTGTTTCAGATTAAACTCTCCGAAGAGTTTTTCCGAAAAATCCGCAGGTTTTCCAATGTAATCGCCGCCGCCGCGGATACTCAATGCCGGGACGCCTTTTTTTGCGAACGGAAAATGATCCGAACGGAAAAATGATCCCTGTTCCGGACGTCTGTCCGGCGCGAAAACCATATTTCTCCTTTTAAGCGCGTCAAAGACAAAATCGCCAAGCGAAGATCTTTCCGCGCCCAATGCTCCAAAATCGCGGGTTTTACCGTAAAAATTCCCGCCGTCGATATTTATATTTGCCGCAGTTTTTTGAAGTGAATAGACCGGATTCTGCGCGTAGTATTCCGCTCCTAAAAGTCCCTGTTCTTCAGCGGTTACAAATAAAAATATCTGCGAGCGTTTTGGCTGATCGTTTTTCGGCAGTTTTGTGAAGGCATCGGCGAGAGCCAGAACTTGTGAAACTCCTGAAGCATTATCGAGCGCGCCGTTGTAGATCGTGTCGCCGTCTTTATTCGGTTTCCCGACTCCGAGATGATCCCAGTGTGCGGTATAGACGACGTATTCTTCTTTTAATTTCGGATCGCTGCCTTCGATGATCCCGATCACATTATTTGAATCGACGCGTTCAAGCTTGGCCTTCAAATTCACCCGGATCTTTGTTTTGAGATCTACCGGCTGAAAATCGCGCGACTTGGCTTTTTCCATCATTCCGCCGAGTCCCATGCCCGAAAACTTGATAAATTCCATTACGCTCGAATCTTTCATCCAGGCTTTCATCTCGAGAAAAGGCACTTTGCTGTCCGCACTTCTTGCGATATCGAATTTCGTCGTACCGCCAAAAGAAGTTTCGACCACCTGCCACGGATAACCCGCCATCTCGGTCGTGTGGATCAAAATGACGCCTTTCGCGCCTTTGCGGGCCGCTTCTTCATACTTGTAAGTCCAGCGTCCGTAATAGGTAAGCGCCTTTCCGCCAAAGAGATCGGGTTCGGCATCTGTTGCCGGCGGATCATTGACGAGGATCAGCAGAATTTTGTCTTTGTATTGCTGCGGATCGCCTTTGTAATCGTTCCATTTTTGCTCTGGCGCGTCGATCCCGTATCCGACAAACATCAGTTCGCCTTCCACGGTCACATCGTCTTTTTGTGCGTCTGTAAAACCGACCCAATCGCTGCCGAAATTGAACGAAAACGTCTTTCCGTCTGCGGTTCTAATAGTTTCAAGTTTTGTATTCGGATCAGGCGTTAATCCGACAAGCGGAACGGGCTGAAAATAACTTCCGTTGTTTCCCGGTTTTATGCCGGCAAGCTGCATGCGGTTTGCAATATATTTCGCCGCAAGTTCCCCGCCGCGGCTGCCCGGTGCGCGCCCTTCAAAACCGTCGTCGGAAAGAAACTTCACCGTCGAGCGAAGATCATTTTCACTAAAATATTTTGTGTAATCCTGTGCCTGAATCCTCAAGACCATGGAAATACACATAACAATTACCAATAAAATAATTTCGCCTTTTTTCATGTTTTTTTCTTCTTTTTATCGGATATGAATCCGATCTTGCGGTTTTTTTCTGTTTTCGGAGAGATAAGCTGTTTAATTGCAGTAAATACAACCTTGAATTGACCATCGTATTTTCTTTCAAGGTCATTCAATTTCTTTCTTAGCATTTCGTTAGACGCTACCATTTTCCTCAGCTTTACGAAGGTCCGCACGATTTGAACACTCGTGTTTATCGCTTTTTCATTATTCAGCACATTTGCAGCCATCACGGCTCCGTGTTCCGTAAATGCAAAGGGCAAATTGGGGGAGAATTTAAGATTCGAGAGGTGGTCACAATTTGTTACCACCTCTTGTTTCTCGTCTTTGGTCAACTGAAACATAAAGTCTTCAGGAAATCTTCCGATATTCCGCCTGACTGCCTGATTTAAGGCCTTTGTCGTGACGCCGTATAGCTTAGCTAAATCGTTGTCAACTATAACCTTTTCATTGCGAATCACTAAAATTATAGATTCGATTCGCTCAAGGGGAATTAAATACTGATTTTCCGGCATCGTTTCCTGATCTAACCCTTAATCAAACTCATCGCTTCCGCCCTAGTACGCGGATCTTTTCTGAAACCGCCTAAAACTGCCGAAGTGACGGTTTTTGCACCCGGTTTTTTTACGCCGCGCAGCGTCATGCATGTATGTTCGGCTTCCATCACAACCATTACGCCGAGCGGTTCGAGTTCTTCAAAAAGCGTATCGGCGATCTGTTTTGTCAGACGTTCCTGTACCTGAAGCCTTCGCGCAAAAATTTCCGCAATTCGGGCAAGTTTTGACAGCCCGACGATCCTTCCGCCTTTTGGAATATACGCGATATGACATTTGCCTACGAAAGGCGCGAGGTGATGTTCGCAAACCGAAGCTATCGAAATATCCTTGACGATAACCATTTCATCATGAGAATCGCCGGGCAGAGCAACGATCTCGGCGCGCGCATCCTGCCGCATTCCTTCGGTCAATTCTTCGTAGAAATTGGCGACGCGTTCGGGAGTTTTCTTAAGCCCGTCGCGATCCGCATCCTCGCCTATTCCCTCAAGGATCAGCCTTACGCCTTCTGCGATCTTTTCTTTGTTTATTCTATTTTCCGGCAACTTTTCTTTCCTCTAAACTATTCTCAAAATTTCTCAGGACAAGTTTTTCGATTTCACTCAGCGAAACGTTTTCTTTTTGAGCTATTTTCTTTAATTGTTCGAACTCCGGTTTTGCGTTTACGATCCTTCCATTATAACTTGCCGTCTTTACCTCGACATCGCCGTATTTTGTTGCGACGGTTCGGGTTTCACGGGGCAAACATTCACGTTCGATCCTCTTTACACGTACGCCGAGCGTTGAGGTTTCAGTATAAAGCAAACCGGCAAACACATCCTTATCCGCCGGATCGCAGAGGATCGAAAGCATCGTTGACGGACGGTTCTTTTTCATCTGGATCGGGGTAAACCAGCAATCGAAGGCACCTTTATCAAAGGCCTTTTCCATTACAAATCCGAGTATTTCCGGCGAAATGTCGTCGAGATTTGTTTCGATCAGCAGGAGGTCTTCGGTATTTGGTTTTTGGTCTTTGGTTTCCGCAGCTTCGCTTTCAGCAATTCGCTGTCCGCCGTTCGCTGTTCGCTTTGCGCTTTCGGAAGAAATTTCTCCGATCATCAGGCGAAGTACATTCGGGAAATTCTCATATTCCCTGGTTCCAGCCCCGTATCCTATTTTTTCGGAACTGAAACCGTCGATCGCACCGAATTCTTCGCAAAGTGTTGAAATTATCGCGGCGCCGGTCGGCGTTATGAGTTCCCCTTCGATCCCGGTCGAGTAACTGGGAATTCCGTTTAAAAGTTCGGCGACGGCCGGCGGAGGCACCGGATATTTCCCGTGCGCGATCTCGATAAAACCGCTTCCCGTGTGGATCTTCGAACAGACGAACTTTTCAATCCCCAATATCCCAAAACCGATACATGCACCGACAACGTCGATTATCGCGTCCATCGCACCGACTTCGTGAAAATGTACTTTTTCAATACTTACGCCGTGTACTTTTGCTTCTGCTTCGGCAAGTTTTGTAAATATTAAAATCGCCCGACGCTTTACACTGTCGGTGAGATCGGATTCTCTGATTATTTTTTCGATATGCGAAAGATGTCTGTGTGCTTTTTCGTCCTGATAGATCGTTTCCGCGTGTACCGCCCCGATACCGCTCCGGTCGACGTCAGAAAATCTGATATCAAAACCGGAGATATTCAGCTTTCTTATTTCTTCAACCAGCTGCACTGGTTCGAGCCCAAGAGAGACGAGTCCGCCGAGGATCATATTTCCGCTCGCGCCCGCAAAACAATCAAAATAAAGAGTCTTCATAAAAACAATTCAAAATTAACAATGGAAAAGGGATAATTTTTTAAGCACCAATTATCAGTTATCCATTATCAATTATCAATCGAACCTTACTTTTGCTGAAAGAGTGCCGGAAGTATTTCACCTGCTTTGCCGCGCAGGGATTCGTCACAATATTCAGTGAGCGGTGTTTCTTCAGGATTTACTTCGATAAGGAACGCTCCGTTTTGTTTTGCGGTTTCCGGCAGAATGGCGGCGGGGTAAACGAGTGCCGATGTTCCGATGATAAAGAAAACCTCACAAGTTGCGGCCTTTTCCGCCGCTTTTTCAAACGCACCTTCGGGCAGCATTTCACCGAAAAGCACAACATCGGGTCTAACTTTTTCCCCGCAATCTTTACAATGGGTCGGTTTGTGCGGTACGTCGTCGACCGCGATCTTGTAGACTCTGCCGCATTTGGTACATCTTGCGTGATTAATATTTCCGTGAAGTTCGATGATATTTCTAGAACCGGCCCGCTCGTGTAAACCGTCGACATTTTGTGTGACAAGCGTAAAATCCTCAAACTCATCCTGCCACGCGGCAAGTGTTAAGTGCGCCGGATTTGGTTCGCATTTTCTGTAAAGTCCGCGGCGATGATCAAACCATTCCCAAACCGCATCCAGATCATCTCTGACCATTTGAGCAGATGATATCTGATCAAACGGCATTCCCTTCCAAACAACACTCTCGCCGCCGCCGCGAAATGTCGGAATTCCGGATTCGGCTGAAATTCCGGCGCCGGTCAAAACTGCTATTTTTAAGCCTTTGTTAAGCCTATTCAAAACATTACCCTACATATCTCGATAACCAGAAATAAGAAAGAAAGATACCCAGTTTAGTTACAAAAGAAAAGTTTGTCACTATCGACTTCTTTTTTTCGCCTCTACAGTTAGCTCGCTTTCTTCTCATGCTCGTAATGAGAAAAATTTGGCTGGAATAAGAATTAGATTGCAAATGAAAACAGTTAGCCTTCGCTGAATTAGTTTTTTCCGATATTTATCTCCGGGGAAAAGAAGCATTGGAACATTTATTCAATATCTCTAATAAGTATAAGGAGCAAAAACTATGGGCCGAACAGAAACGATCAAAATAGATTTGAGAAACCTAGATTACGTTAATCCTGGCAGCTCAAGGGTGCCACTAACGGGCGGCTCCCCGATATCGCCCTGGTCAGGATTGCAAGCTGGTTTGCTGAAGAATGCAGCAACAAGGATGGGGAACAAATCACTTGTGGATCTAGCTAATGGGGGTTATCAAACCCATATACTACCGCCTAAAACAACTCCTATAATTTCGCGCATGGGATTAACGGTTGGAGTTGGATGTACAGCAGGGTTTAATGTAGTAGGCGGGAGATCAGTTGGTGCTGGATTTTACGCATCCACGACTGGTGAAATAGGTACCTATTCGACCAGTGCGTATACTCTCGCAACAAATATAGGGGCTAGTGTAGGAGTGGAATGGACTATCATCCTTGGACCTCCCTCAAATTTTTCAGGAAATTCTAATGCTTACGGAATTGACTGTGATATCGATATATTAAGTTGGGCGGGTCCTTTGCCGGGATATAGTCTTTCCGGGCGGTTAATTTATCATGATCCAAGCGGTGTTTTTCTCGGATTCTCACTTGCTTTTTCAGGGGGAATATCGGTCCTTCCATTAAATATTGTCGTGGAAAAACAGCACACAAATACGAAACCACGGTTCCAGTTGTGGTGATTATTGGATCAGCCCAAGCTTCTAGAATGTAAAATTGTAAACGTAATTGATCAAACTTACAGATTTATGCCCTTAAGAAATATTGCGGAAATCACTGTGAGTAATTCGTTATACGATTGAAATTGTCTTATAGATAATCTTTTTTCTACCCTTGGGCTTCAGAGATTCATATTTGGTGGTCAAATACCCGACTTATTGACAAATGACGATTTATGTTGAAATAATGCCGTAAATTCCGGTCATATTCAACGCTAACGATGCGCACTTCATTGCACAATTCCCGAATTTTCAAGAGTTCTCTTCTTATATTTCTGGCCGCAGCGTTTTCGTTTTCCGTC
The DNA here is from genome assembly GCA_041394785.1 of Pyrinomonadaceae bacterium. Taxonomy (GTDB): domain Bacteria; phylum Acidobacteriota; class Blastocatellia; order Pyrinomonadales; family Pyrinomonadaceae; genus Aridibacter. The sequence goes on from JAWKHO010000025.1 coordinate 29,433, forward strand.
TGCGGTCAAACTGTAATTACCAGAAATCCTGAGGAAAAGCCTCCTGCCGCTGAAAAATCGGATAATACAGGCATCAAAGCCGGAAATTCAGAGGAAGAGGATCCTGAGATTGTAAAACTCGAACGGGCAGCCTTTGAATATCTCAACGAACAGAGGACAAAGAGCAAACAAAAGCCGCTTAAATGGAACGATGAACTCGCCGCACTCGCCCGCAGACACTCTAAAGAAATGGCAACCAAGAAGTTTTTCTCGGTTAAGGGTGCCAATGGCGAAACGATCGACGAAGAAATAAAAGATGCCGGCATAACAAAATACACGGCCCTCGGGCGACTGGTCGGAGCTGCCGCCGGCGAAGATGATCCGGCAAAAGCGGTCATCGACAGATGGATCTCGTCGCTTGAGCGCCGGCAATATCTATTTGACAATCCGTGGAGCGAAACCGGTGTCGGGATCTTTATTGCAGACGACGGGATGTTCTACTTAACACAGGATTTTTTAACAAGATAGAACCAAACAGCAGACGTCGTCTAACGCCTTTTACTTCGGTCTAAACATTTAAATTCCCTTCAAATTGCGAGCAGGCTTGACCTTCACATAACTTAATCCCGCCGCCCTTCGGACAATTCACCCGCGGGCATGATAGAAACCTTCTCTTTACATACCGCTTGTCGGTCTTATGCCGCTTTTAAGATCGCTCGGGCTGGCGATTTTCCCGTTTTTATATTCGTCTTTTTAACAGAGTATTCTTTCTCAACGTCCGGCCGGTGAAACACTTTTCCGTCTCAAATATCGCGATCTGAGCATTATTCCCGATTTTTAATCCGCGACCAATCAATAAAACTTGTCACCTTTTCCAAGGTTTTTTCGCACTAGTAATTAGAAGAAGACATTTTTTCTGGATGCGGGAAAACTTTCGATGAATGAACTGATAATAAAACTTTTTGCAATTGACGTTCATGAGCTGAATAAAGTCTTTTTGAATTTCGCAAAGACCAAGTTTGTTGCAGAACAATCAAGACTGGTTCAGGAAAGAGGATCATGGATCAATCCCTTTGTCGTAACGAGTAACGGTGAAACCCAGTTCAATTTCACCGACCCGAGAGTCCAAAACGCGATTCAAGCGGAACTGGAAGAGATCTGGGCGAGATATCACGGCGTCGTTGAACGATGTACTTCTCCGGCAAATCAGGTATTTGAGATTTGGGAATGGGTTACTCAGCAAAAACTGATCCAGCATAAATTTCAGGACAACATACGGACCCGCCTCGAAGATTACAACAGGCAAAACGCCGAAGCCGCCAGATATCTGGCCGCCGGCGCGATCCTCGGCTCGGTGGCAAAAATCGCTGCAGATACAGCACTTATCCTGACCGGATTGGGAATCGGGACTTCAACGCTGGCAGGATCCGGATTTACGATCTTCAAAAGTGCAGGGACACTGAAATCGATGTCGACGCTGAGTACATTTTTCGGCGCATTTGGGGTCGGTGTATCAAAAAGCTTTGGATGTACTCTCGCTGAAAACTGGTCAGCGGCAAAATCTGCAGATCTCTGGTTTACGATCAGGACCGACGGTATAAAAAACTCTGTGATGGAACTTCCCGGCTTTGCAAAATCGGTTTATGACGAGCAGATGAAAAAGATTGAAGCGCGCAGCGATGCAAGAGCGGAAACACTGACAAGTTCGAGTGCAAAACCTCCGCCGCCTGTCAGACCACCGGTAAATTACAACCTTTCATCAAAGGCTCCGCCAAACGGAGTCGCGATGAAAGCACCGTGGTCAAATCCTTCATGGGCTACCCCCAACGGCAAAGCACCGCGGGTGCCAAATCCGACCATCCGTGCTCCGAAACCGACTTCCGCGGCGCCAAATGGCGGGAGTCCGAGTGTAAGCGTCGGAACAGCCCTAAAAGGAGCTGCGTATTTAATGGCCGTCTGGAGTGCCGGCGAAAGCATTAAGGAATTTAAGAAACATGCGTGGGATCTGAAACTGTAAATAGAAATATGATCAAACATTTTTATTAATCAGGACTTTGTCATTTTTTTTCTTTCCACGCTTATGGTGTCGAAGCAAAACCGATATTTTGGCCTTTAACAATTTTAAGAACAGGAGATCATTTATGGCGTCGAATCAACTTACACTATCAATTCTGCATACTGAAAGAGTTTATCAAATGATGCATGGACTGGCTTTTTTTAAGACCCTTGCTGAGAAGTCTAAGGAGAATATCAGCGGACTTTCTATATCGGGGGCGCCAACCGGAGTGACCTACGGTGACAACTTTGATCATCTGACTTTCAAAAGATGGGTAAAAACAGAATTTGATTTTCAAGTGAACGAATTTACCAGAGCGTGTGAAAAAGGGTGCGATGCGGCACTTAATTGGATCGAAAGCAGAAACAAGGCAAGGTGGTCATTTTATGAATCCTGCCAAACAGCTCAAAAAGAGTTTAGCGGCATAAATGAGCGTTTGGCTGCCGCCTACCAGTTTTCGGCCAGAACTGCGGCCTCCGTTCAGTATGCGGCAGAGACATTTTTGATTTGGGCCCCATTTGCGGCGGCAGCGCCGGTTACCCTTCTTGCGGCTAGTGGAAGACTCGTGCTGTATGTCGGAAGCGGTTTGGCAATAAATATTGCAGAATCGATCGGAGATGCTTCAAGTGCCGACCTTTTAGTCATGCCCGACCCGTCCGTTGTTGCTCCGACTATCGGTATAGGACTTGCCGGAGGAGTAGCGGAAGGGCAGAACCTTATTGAGGCAAATGAAAAGATATTACAGACCTCAACTAGAAATATTAACAATTTGACCAAACGAATTGCGGAACTGGAAAGAGATATCGCGGAAGTCCAAGCCAGAACCAACGCAAATATGCGAGTAAATACCCCTGGAGGCGGAACGGCGGCTTACAATTCAAAAATTAACGCCGAGCTAACCGCTAAACTTGAGAAAAGTCTGAGCGACCAATTGGCAAATGCGAGAGGTGAGTTGAAGGTACAGGCTGCGACGCAATCATCAGCTAAGGAGGTACTTAAGAATTCTACGCCAAAATACCGCAACTTATTTGGCAAAGGATTAACTACGATATGCGTCATACTAGCTGTATCATCACAAGTACAAAGCACAACAAAATTTTATAAGCACTGGAACTGTGAGCTTTGATCATAGCGCTATATCTTCCGTAATTATGTTTTAATTACCTCCCACAACTTAGGGCTTGAATCAGCTTCCTGTGCGTCCGTATTCTGCCCGTGATTAGCGCAACTTTTTTTTCGCGAACAGCAGCAGCTTCAGTAAGATCAATTGAAAACATTGTAAAATTTGATTCAAGTGCCCCACTAGAATTCTTCTTTGAATAAAACCAAACGGAAAGTTATACTTTCCGTTTGGTTTTTTAATAACACGCTAAAATATGTCACTCAAACAGTTTCAAAAGACTCTTACAGATCAGATCAAACAGAAGGCAATAAGCAATTTCTCAATTGATCCTGACAAGATAACCATCGAAGTCCCGCCGAAGACCGAGTTTGGTGACCTTGCTTTCCCTATCGCGTTTGAGCTCGCAAAACACTTAAAACAAACGACCGGAGAAAAACGAAATCCGCGCGCGATTGCCGAAGTCTTCAGGTCTGATCTCATCGAACTTGAATTCGTTCGTGATATTCAGATCGCCGGTCCTGGTTATTTGAATATTTTCCTCGATCGTAACCTGCTGCTGAACCGCGCATGTGAGACCGATTTTCTTCCGGATTCGATTTCCGGGCATGATGAAACATCACAAAAGATCTGTGTCGAACATACATCCGTAAACCCAAATAAGTCTGCTCATATCGGCCACGTCCGAAATTCGGTGTTGGGGGATACTTTTGTCCGGATCCTCAAAGCAAGCGGCAAACGGGTTGAAGTTCAGAACTATATAGACAATACGGGCGTTCAGGTTGCCGACGTTGTGGTCGGATTCATTTATCTTGAAAATAAAAGCCTCGAAGACATTAAAGCACTCGATCAAAAGCTTCGCGAAGAGAACACTTCCTTTGATTATTACTGCTGGGATCTTTACGCAAAAGTCGGCGTTGAATATCAGACAAATGAAAAACTAAAAGAAAAACGTGCGGAAACGCTGCATCTGATCGAAGAAGGAAACAACGAAACCGCCGAGCTTGCCGATTATGTTGCGACGCGAAATGTCGAATGCATTTTAGACACGATGGAGCGGCTTTCGATCCGCTATGATCTTCTGCCGCGCGAATCCGAGATTCTCCATCTTCATTTCTGGCAAAAAGCGTTTGAACTCATGAAGGAACGCGGTGTCGTGAACTTTGTTGAAGACGGCAAAATGGCCGGCTGCTGGGTAATGCCGTTTGAATCCCATGAAGGAAACGACGACAACGAACAGGACAAGATCCTTGTCCGTTCAAACGGGACAGTTACTTACACAGGAAAAGACATCGCTTACCAGATGTGGAAGCTTGGACTTTTAGGTCTCGATTTTCATTATAAAAAGTTTAGCGAATACGAGAATGGGAAAGACGTTTGGATAACAACCGCCGGGGAAAATGACGCATCGCATCCTGAATTTGGCGATTCTGAACGTGTTTATAATGTCATCGACACGCGCCAGTCGTATCCGCAGGAAGTGGTGAAAAAAGGCGTGGCAACAATTTTCCCAGAAAAGGGCGAGGACGCAAGCGTCCATCTTTCGTACGAAATGGTCGCGCTTTCGCCGAATGCGGCCGAAGAACTCGGATTTGAGCTGTCAGACGAAGAGCGAAGCAGATCCTTTATCGAAATGTCCGGCAGAAAGGGACTCGGCGTAAAGGCCGATGATCTGATCGACCGGCTGGAGAAAAATGCCTTTAGTGAAGTAAGCAGCCGGAATGAAGATCTTTCGGAAGAAAAGCAGCGGCAGATCGCCAGCGAGATCGCGGTCGGCGCACTTCGTTATTTTCTTCTGAAGTTTACAAAAAATACGGTTATCGTATTCGACTTCAAGGAGGCGATGGCGTTTGAAGGCGAAACCGGAACATACTGCCAAAATGCCGCGGTCCGTCTGAATTCGATATTCCGAAAGCTCGGCGAAGACGCAGTTCCCAATGCAAAGAAAAAGATCACAGAATCCGATGCCGCGGTTTCCGGGATTCTGAACGGAGATGACGGAGCGGATTTTTGGTCGGTAGTTATTTTGGCCTTACGACTTGAAGAGACGATCGATCACGCCATCGTGAACGCCGAACCGGCAGTATTGGCGCGATACACATTTAATCTGGCAAAAACGTCGAATCTCTTTTATCAAAAGCACAGGATCCTGAGTGAGACCGATGAATTAAAGCAGTCTGTGATGATCTGTACGGCTGACATTGCCCGACGCGCCTTAACTCAAGCGCTCGAAACGATGGGAATAAGAGTTCCTGAGAGAATGTAGATTGACAAATCTACCGGCTTACTGCTAATTTCTAAACCAATGAGATCAGGCAAAAATTATATTTCACAGGATCACAGCTGGCTTTGGCGGCAAAATGTCAACATGCCGGTCAGAACTGTATAAATTTTAGGATCTCTTAAACGAGAATCTTTTGGAAAAGCACCGGCGAATTGATTTTGTTGGTGTTTTTTTCTGTTTATGACAAATTTTTCGGAAAATGAAGTTAATGATATTACCGAGCAATTCGGTGCCGCAGACGTCTTCCCGGTCGTCACGCGGTTTCCGGCCGATCTGATCACACCGTTCGGAGCGTACTTAAAACTCTCGAAAGACTCGGAGTATTCGTTCTTGTTCGAATCAGTTGAAGGCGGTGAGAACCTTGCACGTTATTCCTTTCTCGGCGCGAATCCGGAAAAAATCATTGTTGAGAGAGACAATGAAACCCAAATTCGCCGCGGAAAGAATATTGAGATCAAAAGTGCGCCGATTTACGAGTACCTGAGAAATGAGCTTCGGAAGCGAAAAATAGCCGAAGTTCCGAATCTGCCGTCGTTTATCGGTGCAGTGGGTTATTTCGATTTTTCTGCTGTCGGGCATTTTTGAACCGGTATTGAAAACAACTTTGGACAACTCCATTCCGGGTTCGGAGTTTGCGTTTTAACACGGCGATCGCATTTGATCGCAAAGCAGCAGATCGCAGTTATTAAGCTGTCTGCTTTAGTGAGGATGTTTCCGGATAAGGAAGATCTGAAGCTGCGGGTCACAGAAGCGCAAAAGGAAAATCGGCGGATTTTTGAATACCTTGAAACTGCGGCGTTTCCCGAGTTCCTAGGGATAGAAGAAGTTACCGATCCGGAAATTGTTTCAAACTGGGACAAAAACGACTTTGGAGGCGGTTTCACAGATTAAGGAACTGATCAAAGCCGGTGAATGTTATCAGGTAGTTTTATCTCAGTGTTTTACAAGAAAAACCGAAGCGGCGCCCGAATCGATCTACCGCGCGCTCCGTTCGATGAATCCTTCGCCGTATATGATCCTGATGAAGCTCGGGGAACGATCGATCGTCGGAGCATCGCCGGAAATGCTGGTCAGGTGCCGCAACGACCGGCTCGAGTACCGTCCGATCGCCGGCACCAGGCCGCGGGGAACGACGAAGCCGAAGATGCGCGGCTTGCGAAGGAAATGCTTGGCGATCAAAAGGAAGTCTCGGAACACACGATGCTTGTCGACCTTGGCAGAAACGATCTCGGCCGTGTTTCAAAATTCGGAAGTGTGGAGGTAAAAGATCTGATGAGTGTCGAAAAGTTTTCGCACGTTCAGCATATGGTAAGTTACCTGTTTGCAGAGCTTAATGAAGACTCTGATCATTTCGATGCACTTGCTTCGTGTTTTCCCGCGGGAACGGTTACCGGCGCGCCAAAGGTCAGGGCGATCCAGATCATCCAGGAACTCGAACCGACACCGCGCGGCGTCTATTCCGGCGCGGTCGGTTATATTGATTACGCCGGAAACCTCGATACATGCATTGCCATTCGTACGCTCGTACTGGAAAACGGCGCGGCAAAAATTCAGGCCGGTGCCGGAATCGTGGCGGACTCGGTGCCTGAAAACGAATATCAGGAAACGATCCATAAGGCTAAGGGATTGCTGAAGGCGATAGAGATGGCCGAAAGCGGCAAATATGCCGTCTAACGGAGCGCAGGCTGCCATTCTGCAAATGAGTGCGGAGCACGAAAAATTGCCGGGTCATGCGCCAACAATTTCGTGAAGATCAGAACGCAGTCATTACTTAACGTTTTTGTGATATTCCTGATTTATCAGAAAATTACTGAACTTAGAGCGAAAAAACACCTTTTTACTTGAAAAGAAATTGATGCAAGCTCTGGAAACATACAAAGCAAAAATACAGGCCGGCACAGATCTTTCGATCCGCGAGACGGCGGAAGTCTTCGATTCACTTCGATCGGCGGCCGATCCTGAGGCAATTGCCCATTTTCTTTCGGCTTGGTCGAAAAAAGGCATTTCGGCCGATGAGCTGATGACATGCGCGAAAATACTTCGGGAAAACTGTATAAGGGTCAAAACGAAACACAGCGAGTTTATCGACGTTGTCGGCACAGGCGGAAGCAGTGCAAAGGTCTTTAATGTTTCAACCGCTGCTGCATTTGTCATTGCCGGAGCCGGGTTGCCGGTCGCAAAACACGGTAACCGCGCGGCTTCAAGCAAAACAGGAAGCGCCGATGCACTTTCAAATTTGGGCGTAAATATCGTTGCAGAAACAGAAAAGGCGAGCGAGTGTCTGGATAATATCGACATATGTTTTATGTTCGCGCCGAAGTTTCATAATTTGACCAAAGAGCTTGCGGAGGCCCGCAGATCACTCGGCAAACCTACGATATTTAATCTTCTCGGACCTATGGCAAACCCGGCGAACGCGCCTTTTCAACTTATCGGGATCTGGAACAAAGATCTTATGGATCCGATGGCTGAAGCAATATCCAGGCTCGGAACAAGAAAAACCTGGATAGTTCACGCTGGGGACGGCTTGGATGAGATCACGCTCGACGGAAAATCATTTGTCGCCGAAGTCAGCAGAACCAGGATCAGGAATTTTGAGCTTGTGCCCGAAGACTTTGGAATCCGTAAGACGAGTTTGACGGATTTTGCTGACATATCTCCCGAAGAAAGTTCGCAAATTATAAAAGACGTGTTAAATGCGAAAAGAACGGCTGATGCCGCTTTTAACATCGTGCTGATAAATGCTGCTGCTGCGATATTTATCGGAGGCGTGGCGGAAAATCTAATAGAAGCGGCCGGAATCGCCGAAGATTCGATAAAAAGCGGTGCGGCCGCCCAAAAATTGAAGAACCTGATCGAGGAGACAAACAGATCTTAAAAGCAGACCGGAATGGAATTAACGGTACACACATGTGGAGACGATTCGATTTCCCCGTCTTTTTAAGAAATCCATAAAATTATGAACGGTCAACCGTCAATTCTCCAAAAGATCTTTGAAAAGAAAAAGATCCGCGTAGATCAGGCCAAACGCGGATTCGGCTATGAAGAATTTGTCCGGCGCGCAAAGTCGTTTAGGAAAGACAGAACTAAGTTTCGGTTTTCCAGCGCATTTTCAGACAGCTCAAAGATCAACATCATTGCGGAAATAAAACGCGCATCACCGTCAAAAGGGATGATCAATGATCTGTTCAGCGTTGATGACGTCGCAAGGGATTATCAGAAATTTGGCGCGGCCGCGATCTCTGTTTTAACCGAAGAAGATTTTTTTAAGGGACGGATCGAAGATCTGATCACGGCCAGAAATCTGACCGATCTGCCGATCCTTCGCAAAGATTTTGTATTTGATGAATTTCAGGTGTATGAGTCAGCGCTTATCGGTGCGGATGCGATCCTCTTGATCGCCGCGATGCTGAATGACGAAGAGATTCAAAGATTATATTCGCTTGCTGAATCGCTCGGACTGGATGTTTTGATCGAGACACATAATTTCATGGAATTAGAGCGCGCGGCCGGGCTCGGCGCAAAACTGATCGGTGTAAACAACCGCGACCTGCATACTTTTGAGGTCTCGCTCGACGTTTCAAGGAACCTCGTCAAAAAGAAACCGGATAATGCATTGTTTATCTGCGAAAGCGGATTGAGCAGGAAGGAGGATCTGATCGAAATGCAAAGTTTGGGGTTTGACGGTTTTTTGATCGGCGAGAGTCTGATGAAAGCGAACAACATCGGTGAAGCATTCGCGTCGCTTCTGTAGGTTTTTACCGTTTTGGCCAAGGGTTGGAACGTTTTACGAGTAAGAGGTTGTCCACGGATGGACACGGATAAACACTGATATTTTTAAGAAATTGATAATGATCACAAAAGGCTAATTAATTTGATTTGATAACCTCCCATCTGTGTTTATCCGTGTCCATCTGTGGACGATTGTTTCAAAAGGTTTTAAAGAGGGAGCGGTAAAAACAAGCGCTTATGACAAAAGTAAAAATTTGCGGAATCACAAACCTTGAAGACGCGCTTCTCTCTGCGGAGCTTGGAGCAGATAATCTCGGTTTCAATTTTTACAAAAAGTCGCCGCGATATATTTTGCCGGACGAAGCCCGAGAAGTAATCGGCAAATTGCCGCCGGAAATATCCACAACAGGGGTTTTTGTAAACGAGGATCCGCAAAAGATCGCTGATATTGCAAAGATCGCAGATTTGACTGCAATTCAGCTTCATGGCGAAGAGTCACCCGGCTTTCTGTTCGAATTAAAAACGAAAATGGATCTGGAGATCATAAAAGCGTTTCGCGTCGGAAGTGATTTTGAGCCGGAATTCATATCTCAATATGAGGCAGATTCGATCCTGCTCGATGCGTTTTCCCCGAAAGAATACGGTGGAACCGGCAATGTCTTTGACTGGGAGATCGCAAAAAGGGTTCGGGAGATCTTTCCAAGAATGTACCTGGCCGGCGGAATTGATGTTGAAAATGTGACGATTGCAATAGACGCGGTGGAGCCTTATGCGATCGATGCGTGCAGCGGTTTGGAGGAATTTCCCGGGAAGAAGAATCATGATCAGCTTCGGAAGTTTTTAGCTGTCTTCGCAAGCGATGATCGATGAATCCGGGCGCATTTAAGGAAAATGCTGATGTTGGGGATCCGCGATAGAAAATATGATTAATTTTGAACCAAATGAAGACGGTTACTGGGGTGAATACGGCGGTCGGTTTGTGTCCGAAACGCTGGTTTCACCTTTGGACGAATTGACGGGCGCTTATCTTGAGATCCGCGATTCGAACCGGTGTCAGGAAGAATTTGAAAGTTTGCTAAAACATTTTTCGGGCCGGCCGACTCCGCTATTCTTCGCCTCGCGTTTAACCAAAGAAATAGGAGGCGGGAAAATATATCTGAAAAGAGAAGATCTCAATCATACCGGTGCACATAAGATAAATAATGCCATCGGACAGATCCTCCTGGCGCGAAAGATGGGCAAATCGCGGATCATTGCCGAGACCGGCGCGGGACAGCACGGTGTTGCAACTGCAACGGTCTGCGCGCTTTTCGGTATGGAGTGTGTGGTTTATATGGGAACCGAAGATATGCGCCGGCAGGCGCTTAACGTCTTCAGGATGGAGCTCCTCGGCGCTGAGGTGCGGGGGGTTGACGCGGGTTCAAAAACACTCAAAGACGCGATAAATGAAGCGCTGCGGGATTGGGCAACAAATGTCGAAACAACGCATTATCTTCTCGGTTCCGCATTAGGCCCACATCCGTATCCGCTGATGGTCAGGGATTTTCAAAGTGTGATCGGTACCGAAACGAAAGCTCAGATCCTTGAAATGGAAGGGAGACTTCCCGACTGTTTGATCGCGTGTGTCGGCGGAGGGTCAAATGCGATCGGTTTATTCTATCCGTTTTTGAAAGACACAGATGTAAAAATGTTCGGCGTTGAGGCCGGAGGAAATGGAAGCGAACTGGGTGAACACGCCGCGCGTTTTGATCCGACCAGCGGCAACCGGGTTGGCGTTTTGCAGGGGACAAAAAGCTACCTGCTTCAGGATAAGCACGGACAGATCGCTCTGACGCATTCGGTTTCCGCCGGTTTGGACTACGCATCGATCGGTCCGGAACATGCGTATCTCCATGATATTGGCCGCGTAAGTTACGTTTCCGCCAGCGATGAAGAAGCGTTGGATGCATTTCAACGGCTGTCGCAAACTACAGGGATAATTCCTGCGCTCGAATCTTCGCATGGAATCGCCTATGCGCTAAAACACGCAAAAACGATGTCAAACGATGAGATTCTGGTCGTAAACCTCTCCGGCCGGGGCGACAAGGATGTAAACACAGTTTCCGACATTCTGGATATTGGTAATGGCGGAAAGTCTCTTTAAAATAGTAAATATCGAATTAGCTGCCTTATAAAATATGAGCCGAATCAGGGAGAAATTTGGACAGGTCAAAAGATCGGATAAAAAGGGGTTTATACCGTTTATAACGGCGGGCGACCCAGATCTCGAAACTACATACAATTTGATACTGAAACTGGCAGACCTCGATTCAACCGTGATCGAACTGGGAGTACCATTTACCGATCCGATGGCTGACGGACCTGTCATTCAGCTTTCTTCACAGCGGGCGCTTAAAAACGGAGAGATTACGATAGCAAAGATCTTAGACCTCGTTTCCGCGATCCGGAAAAAAACGGATGTTCCGATCGTGCTTTTTGGTTATTTGAATCCGTTTCTTCAGTATGGGATAAGAAAATTGCGTGATGATGCAAAACAAAGCGGAGCGGACGGATTCCTCATCACGGATGTTATCGGAAAAGAATTCTCTGAGATCTCCGCCTCATTTGCCGAATCGGATATCGATCTGATCTCATTGGTCACACCGACCACAACCGACGAGCGCCTTGCCGCGATCGCGCGCTCCGCTCGCGGATTCATCTACGCCGTATCGCGCGCCGGGGTGACGGGAACAAGAAACGATCTGAGCAGTACCGCAATGGCACTGGTCCGTCGGACAAGAAAATTTTCGGATCTGCCGGTCGCCGTCGGTTTCGGTGTTTCAACGAACGAACATGTACGGAAAGTGTGGAAATATGCGGACGCAGCGGTAGTCGGATCTGCGATAGTCGACAGGATTCACGGGTCACGGAATTCGCCTGATCTGGTCGGCGAAATCGGAGATTTTGTTTCGGGATTGACCGAATAATTGCGCTGTTCCGGCTGGCAGCATATTTGCATTAACTGTCAGTGCAGCAAGGGTTCGGGAGAGTAACCCGAATTTTACGGAGTTTCACCGACGGGGTTTCTCAAATTAAGAATTGCTTATCGCAAATTGCAAAATGGATCATGAAGAAACAAGAAGAAGTTTGATTAGCTTGATGCAGGCAGCATATTCGGGTGAACTGGCCGCAGCATTGGCATACGGCGGACATTGGCGGATCCTGAAAAAACCGTCTGAGATCAGTGCAGTCCGGCAGATCGAGGCGGACGAATGGAAACATCGGGAAAGGATCGGTGAGATCCTCGAAGAAATGAACGCGGCCCCCTCCCGCAGTCGCGAAAAGATCTTTTGGTTGATCGGAACCGCTATCGCATTGATCTGCCGGATCTGCGGTTATTTTTGTGCGGCATATTTTGCAGGGATCCTTGAAAAAGGAAATGTTAATGAGTACCGGCAGGCGTATGAGTACGCCGAAGAACTCGGACTGGAACATCTTCTCGAGTGCTTTCGTGAAATGGAAAAGACCGAGGCCGAGCACGAGATCATTCTTTATAAAATGATCAAAAACCACAGGTTTCTGCCGGCATTTTCATCCGTCTTTAAGTGGGGGAGAAACCAGGATTTTCTTCTTGATGAATAAAGTGTTAGATTCTTTAGTTTGATCTGTCACGAAAAAGATTATGTTAATCGTAATGAAACAGGACGCGACTCAATCTGATATTGACCGCGTCAACAAAGTAATCGAAACTCTCGGGTTCCGTGCCCATCCGATGCCGGGCGCGGCAAGAACCGCGATCGGGATCACCGGAAACGAAGGAGCGGTTGATCCGGCGCATTTTGAAAATCTTTCGGGCGTCGCCGAAGCGATCAGAGTTACAAAACCTTATAAGCTCATCTCAAAAGCCCTCAGGCCGGAAAAGTCGGTCGTCAAAGTTGGCAACTCAGTTATCGGCGGTGATGAACTGGCGATGATCGCCGGTCCCTGTGCTGTTGAAAGCCCGGATCAGGTTTTTGAAGTCGCGGAAATAGTTGCGAAAAGCGGCGCGAAATTCTTTCGCGGCGGCGCATTCAAGCCAAGAACATCGCCATACGCGTTTCAGGGAAAAGGCGAAGACGGCCTGAAGATACTGGCTGAGGTCCGGGAAGAATTCGGTTTAAATATCGTGACCGAAGCGATGGACGAACACGGTATAGATCTCGTTGAGAAATACGGCGATTGTATTCAGATCGGTGCTCGAAACATGCAAAACTTCTCGCTTTTGAAATACGCAGGAAGAACGAGAAAGCCGGTCTTGCTAAAACGGGGAATGTCCGCAACACTTGATGAATTGCTTCTTGCCGCAGAATATATCATGTCCGAAGGAAACTATGACGTCATACTCTGCGAACGCGGGATAAGAACTTTTGGAAATCACGCCAGAAATACGCTGGATCTCTCGATCATTCCGGCCATTCACAAAGTATCCCATCTGCCTGTTATCGTCGATCCGTCTCATGCAACGGGTCACAACTATATGGTAAATCCTCTTGCGAAATCGGGGGTCGCAGCAGGTGCCGACGGTCTTATCATCGAAGTTCATCCGTGTCCCGAAGAGGCGCTTTGCGACGGTGCGCAGGCGCTTCTGCCGGAGCAGTTTTTGGCTTTATCAGCCGAGGTTAAGGCCCTTCACACTATACTGAACCCGGTTTCCGAATCCATCGGAATCTAATTATTCCGCATCTATTCCCTGCAAACAAAAAGTCCCGCATTTGTTATTGCAACAAATGCGGGCCCTTTTCTTCCGTACTTCGCCTTTTGCCTATTTAGCTAAACGGAACTTAAAAAATTTGTGAAACTGTATGTAACAGCTTACCATCGCTGTCAAGATTAAGAGCGTAAACGGCAAAAAGCCAAAGATCTCAGGAAAAACTACTCCGACACTCTGGTCCAGCAACACTCCGAGCAGAAGTGCAAATCCGACGATCGAAGCTCTTCCAGTTAACCATTTACCGAGGCTGATATCTTCATCTCTCATCAAAAGATACGGAAAAACTGCCACCGCGATCAGAGCAATGACTAGCAGCAAAGTGTCAAAACGGATATTACCGGAGTTTTGCCCGACATCGACCGCCAAAAAGAAAAGCACAAAACTCGTATCAACAAATTGATTTGATCCGCTTTTTTCGTATATTTGTATGTTTGCTAAGCTTGAAGTCTGTTCCATTGTCACCTCGGTCTAAAATGATTTTTTATTCGGTAATTATTTCTTTTTTTCAGATCCGCTGAACTGCGAATACGCTACACGAAATAATTCGGACAAGGCCTTGGCCGTATCCGGTGATAAATTCTTGTCTGCGCGAAGATGAGCTTCGACGATCTCGGGAGTTGCTTCGTGCGGATAGTAAACAACGGGTTCCACACCTTTTTTGTTTACCTGCTTTTTCATTACCCTGTCGATCGGCATATCGAGCCAGCTCGTCAGCCGTGCGATGTTATCCGCGTCGGGTTTTCCGGTTCCGTTCTCGATCCTCGAGAGCGTTGATGCGGAAACCTCGGTTTTGTCCGCAACGTCGCGCAGGCTCAGTCCTAGTTCTTCACGTCTTCGTTTTATTGCACGGCCGAGCTCGATCGTGCTTATCAAACTCTCATTGTTTATCTTCTTTACCATTTTTTTTCTCCACATTTTGCTAGTTAAATGTAAAGAGAAGGTCTGTCTCTGTCTTCTCTTGTCCTATCTGTAAAACACAGTATCACAGAATATTTTTAATTGCAACACTATGTTTCACACTTGCAACGCACAAATTCTTGTGGTACTCTGTTTCACAGATGGCACAACCGGGACTTAGGCCCGTATAATCAGGCGGTTGACAAACCAAAGCTCGTGCCGGTCCGGAACTGATAATTTCGGAAAAAAAGATTTGAAAATTTATAAAAACTGAGTCGCGATAGTTCGGTCGCTGCGTACAGAAGCATGACAAATTCTACGGAAATGACCCTGCCGGCGAACAGGCGGGTTCGATAAAAGTCCGTGATCTTCGTCATCTTAGGAAATCCGAGGTGAGAAATGAATCTAGAATATTCAACTGAGAATGATCCGATCGTTGGCGCAAAGGAGATCGAAGCAATAAATAATGTGCTCGACTTCCCTTCAAAATTAAAGGTTTTGAGAAATGGGCTAAAACCCGATCTTGTCAGACAGCGAAAAGGCTGGAGTGATAAAAACGGCAATACACGCATGGTGGACTATGTGGAATGGCACACTGTCGCAGATATCCTGGACGAAACAACGCCTGACTGGGCGCATGAGATAAAAGCCATAGATCAGATCGGTTCGATCGTTACGGTCATTGCCGCGATCACGATTGACGGTGTTACCCGCCAGGGGATAGGAACGGGTTTTGCGGAAAGCGAGACCGGTATTAAAAAAGCCGAACATGATGCTCTCAAGCGAGCCGCTGTAAAATTCGGAATTGCCCGTGAGCTTTACAAGAATGAAACGGACGAAAGTGAAAATGAGAATGTTGTTTCGGCCCGAAACGAGTTTTCTTTTCCCCATGATCCGATCGCTAAATCATTGTCAGATCTCGTCACAGCAAAACAGCTGGGTTTGATCCGCGTTATATCAAAGGAACGGGGTATGGACGCGAATGCGGAAAGCAGGCGCTATATGAATTGCACTGTCGATGAACTCTCGCGCCGTGCGGCGTCATGTCTGATAAGCCATTTGCAGCAGAATCCTATGATTCAGGATTTTGGACGGCAGAGTGCTGCGTAGTTTGAAAGAATAATATTTTGACGAATATTCTTTTCCGGTCATTCAATATTTGTTTGACCGGTTCGTCAAAAACAGAGGTTGAGTTGTGAATCCAAAACGTCCTGTTTTCTCCACATGAAACAGCTGGTTTGTCTCAAATTCACAACTCAATCCCCATTTTGAAATTTGTTTTGTTTTTAACATCGACATGCTATCCTTTTTATCATTACAGATATAAGCTTTAAGACTTTCTACCCCCTAAAATAACCATTTCAGGAGAGGAATCGATGGCAGAAAAATTTGAGATAAAAAAAGCAGCTAACGGCAAATTTCACTTTAACCTGGTAGCAGGAAACGGACAGATAATATTGTCCAGTCAAATGTATGAAACAAAAGCAGCGGCGGAAAACGGAATAGAATCCGTTCGCATAAACAGTGCCGATGATAAACGGTTTGACCGCAGAGAATCTGCAAACGGCGATCCTTATTTCGCGCTTAAGGCAGCAAACGGGTTGGAAATTGGAAAAAGCCAAATGTACAAATCTTCTGACGGAATGGAAAACGGGATAAAGTCGGTAAAAACAAACGCGCCTTCGGCAGAGATCGTCGATTCAACAAACGCGTAAATTTAAAGAAAGGAGTAAAAACAATGTCAGATCAAGGAGCGGCAGAACAAATGCAAATGCCGAAACATGGAGAAATTTGTTGGAACGAACTTGCGACAACAGATTCTGAAGTATGCAAATCTTTCTATTCCGAACTTTTCGGGTGGAAGTACAAGGAAAGTGATTCTACAGAAATGCAGTACACCGAAATGACAAATGAAGCCGGTGTGCCGTTTGGCGGCATGTACAATCAAACGGAAGAAATGGCAGGTGTGCCGCCGCACTGGATGTCGTATGTCGCCGTTGACGATATTGACGCCTCATTGGCAAAAGCTGAGGAATTGGGAGGAAACATCGTTGTTCCGGCGACGGATATTCCGGAAACCGGAAGATTCGGAGTTATTACGGATCCTTCGGGAGCAGCGATCGCGATGATCACATTGAGTTTCGGCTGATTCCGGTTAACTATAAAAAGAAAAAAGACGGGCGAATAATACCCGTCTTTTTTTTCTTGTAATTGAGTCTTCCTATTTTCTAACGCCGGTAAACTCGAGCGGTACAGGGATCATTGACGTTGTAATGACACCGCTAATCTGGTCACCTTCAACAGTGCCCTTAATTCCGAGTTCCATCTCCTGTCCCTGAAACGCAGTTTTTGCGACCGCCGAAACTGAATTCCCGTTTATTTTTCCATCGCTTAATTCACCTTCTCCAAGCATCGATTCAAGATTTCCGGTGATCGATTCTCCCTGTTGATTTATAACCAGTGTGACCGGGAGTTTCTGCCCCTGCGCCTCAACCGAAAGTTCCCACGTGCCCGCTGCATTTGCCGGCGGTTCATCATCGGCAGGTTTTGCGAATGAATCAGGATCTTTTGAGTTTCCTTCGGTATCGAAAATTTCAAGATCTTCAGCATATCCGGACGCCTGCGGAATCACCTCCTCGGCGTCTCCGACAATAACAATTGCCAGCTTAGCAGCATCGATATAAGCATTCGCAACTCTCTGAACATCTTCAAGTGTCACAGCGTTAACATTATCCCGATATGAATCGAGATAGTCCTCAGGAAGATCATAGAGGAGCTGCGAAACCAGTAAACCGGTTAATCCGCCCTGTGTTTCAGCTCTGATCGGAAAAACCCCCGTCAAATAACTTTTCGCATCGATCAACTCTTGCTCCAATGAGCGTTCGTCGCGGATCCTGTTCAACTCAAAAAAGAATTCCTTAAGCGAATCACCGGTAACCGCCGTTCTGACCTCTGAGGTCGCCTCGAAGGCTCCGCTGTGGCGTTTTGAATAAAATCGCGAATATGCACCATAGGTGTATCCCTTTTCCTCCCGCAAATTCATAAAAAGACGGGATGATGCGCCCGCACCAAGTATCTGATTCATCACAAGAACCGGAAAATAATCAGGATGATTTCGTTTTATCGCTAGATTTGCAAGGACGATATTTGACTGTGTTGAACCCGGACGATCGACGATCGTCAGTGTCCGCCTCTCACGCGCCGGTATCCCGCTAAATTCCGGTGATTCGATATCTCCGGCTTCCCATTCTCCAAATGCGTTTTCGATCTCATTCAGCAGATCATCGCCGACAAAATCGCCGACGGCGATCAGCATGGCGTTATTAGGAAGAAAGGTCTTGGCATGAAACTCAACAAGATCGTCTCTTTCCAGTTTTGCAATATCGTCCGCCGTTGGTGAATTCACTCCGTAAGGATGCGATCCGTAAATTATCCTTGCAACCTGTTCATCCGCTAAAAAGTCCGGCTGTGAGCGCTGGAATTTTAATCCTTCGATCGTATTCTGTTTATAAAGATCAAGTTCCTTCTGAGGGAAAACGGGTGATAAAACCATTTCTGCCATCAGCTCAAGGATCTTTGTTGAATACATTGAAAGAGTGGAAGCCTTTACGATCGTGTTATCAGATCCGTCGGACGCCGAAAGACTCGCCCCGAGACGCTCGATCTCTTCGGCCAGTTCTTTACTCGAATAATTCTCAGTGCCTTCATTAAGCATTGAGGCGACAGCAGAATTCAGCCCGATCTTTTCTCTCGGATCATTGATGTCACCCGAGCGAAATGCCAGCCTCAAACTGACAATCGGATGCCGCCTGTCCTCAAGTAAAACCACTTCCAAACCGTTCGAGAGTTTGGTTTTTTTAGGGTTTGGAATGTTAAATGGAATTGCCCCGAGAGATCCGGGTGCAGTTTGACGAAAACTTTCATTCATAAGATTTATTGATTTGACCGCCGGTTTTTCGGTCTGTTGCCAGAATTTATTTCGTAAAGATCTACGCCGCTGCTGCCGGAAGGATATCGAGCAAAGAACGATTTTCAGTATTCAGATATTTATCAACTGCTGCCCGGATCTCGCCCGCAGTCACTTTTAAATATTCTTCAAGTTCAGTATTTACCAGCGACGGATCGTTATCGTATAACGCACATTCGGCTATCCCCTGTGCGCGTGAAAGCGACGACTGACTGGAACGTACCTCACTGTTTATCAACTGATTCCGGAGTTTATCCATTTCAGCCGCGCTCGGTCCTTCTTCAGCCATCTGTCTGATCTCAGCAACGATCGTTTTACGGATCTGGTCAAGATCCTTATCCGCCTTCGGTATCGCACCGATCATTATTCCTGATGGACCGCGGCGTTCATCCGTAAAACCAAAGAGCTGCATAACGGATTCCTCTCCTTTTACCAGCTTTTGATAAAGTCGCGAACTGTCACCGTCATACAGCAGCTTGCCGGCAAGATAAAGCGCAATATGCTCAGGATCACGGCGTTTGGGAATCTTCCATCCGATCAGAAATGCAGGAAGCGGAGCAAGCTTGTCTTCGTGTTTTCTATAAGTTTCGGCTACCTCGGGAGGTTCGGCAACGTCGATCTCCGGCGGTTTTGTTTGCGACGGGATCGAACCGAAGTACTTCTCGATCAGTTCCTTTGCCGTTTCGGGTTCGAACGCGCCGGACAATACCAAAACTGCATTGTTTGGAGCATAATAAACCCTGAAGAATTCCTTTACATCTTCAACCGTTGCGTCATCAAGATCTTCCATCGAGCCGATCGTCGAATGCGCATTTGCAAAATTCTTATAAACCATCGAACCCAAAATATCGAATATCTCGCCATACGGCTGATTGTCATACCTCAGGCGCTTTTCTTCTTTTACAGCTTCTCGCTGATTGTCAAGATTCTCCTGAGTTACGGCGAGTGCACGCATCCTGTCGCTTTCAAGCCATAAGCCAAGCGGCAATTGATCCGCCGGAAGCGTCTCGTAATAATTCGTACGCTCAGAACTGGTCGTCCCGTTCATCGTTCCGCCGGCTTTCATAATGAATTGAAAATGCTCGGCCTTGGCGACGTTTTCACTGCCCTGAAACATCATATGCTCAAACAAATGAGCAAAACCCGTTCTGCCTTCGCGTTCGTTTCTTGATCCAACGTCGTAATAGACAGCTATCGAAACAACCGGAATCGAATCATCCGGATTCAAAACGACCCGAAGTCCGTTTTCGAGCGTATAATCTTCTAATACGAGATCAATTAAATTTAGATTTTCGGTCATAGTAAAACCTGCCAAATGGTCATTATTGCCTGCCGTGAAAATCACGGAAAAAGAAGCAATTAAATATCAGAACATTTTGAGATTGAAA
>JAWKHO010000026.1:0-48365 GCA_041394785.1 Pyrinomonadaceae bacterium
GCGTCAGCTTCAGATAGCGGAAAAGTTCGATAAACTGTTCTTTTGAAAGCGAAGTCTCCTTTGTGCAGGAAAGCGGCTTTTCAGGTGCGGTTTTTGTCATCGTTTATAAGTGAAACAGTACAGCGGAAGGGAATGAGCAGCCTTGTCATCTCCAAGGTTGAAATTGACCGGGCTGCTTTTTAGGGAGCTCGTTAAAAAAATCCAGAGCCCAGAAATTTACGCTGCTCACTGTCGTTCGCTGTACTGATTCTTTCTGCAAAACTGCTAATTTCGGGCAACATAAATGTTAGCAAAAAACACTACCACGATAAACCAAGATCGGTACAGCGAACGATAGTGAGCAGCGTTAACATCCAGGCTCAAGATATTTCATATTGGATCTTGATGAGCTAATCATGCGATTCAGTGTCCCGTTACCAATTCTTTTAGCAGTTAAACTTCGCAGGTGAGTTTGGAAGAGCAAAGTAAATTCCTTACTTAACTACTTGTCCGATGCCTTTCTTTAACACCATTCCTTTTGGCCCGACAGCCCAAATCGTTGCGAGCCATGTACTCGCTTCTTTATTGTACTGTTCGACAAATCCATCGACGGAATTCAGCGATTCTTTAGACTCCTGAGTCCATTCAGCCCCGTCAAATGAAATGTCAATTCCGTTCGTTCCAACCACGACCATATACTGATCTTCTAAAAGCCAAACTCCGGAGCGATACCCACTCAGTCCTTTCCCGGCCGTCCAGGTTTTCCCGCCGTCTTTTGTAAACGCCAGATTATTTACTGCTTCATCAGGTTTTTCATAGTTTCCGCCGACGATCACGCCGTTGTTTTTATCGCGCATTGCGATCCCGAAAATGCCGCTTCCCGGTGTGCCTTTTGTAATCGGCGTGTCGCTGACAAACCATGTCAGTCCGCGGTTGTTTGAACGGAAAACCCGCGCATCGTTTCCGCCTGATACGATATAAACGTCATTTTTTCCGTGTGTTATGAGTGAGGTTCCGCTTGCGGCAAACGCCGCTTCGCCTTCTTTTGCCGGCGCCATCTTGCCGGTATCAACCTTTGTCCAGGTTTTTCCGCCGTCTTTTGTCGCGACAAGATAATATTTGCCGTCAACCGGGTCGCTTTGTGCCATTCCATTGTTCTTATCCCAAAAAGCGATCGAGTCAAAAAACGCGGCTTCTACTTTGTTTGTAAACTGAAGAACCCAATTCTTTCCGCCGTCCGTGGTTTTGTAGATCCTCGAACTTTCTCCGTTTCCGATACTGAGAATATAAGCGGTGTTTGCGTCAAAAGCTTCGATGTCACGGAAATCAAGCTTTTCCGCACCCGGAACTTTTATCACGTCCCAGTTTTCGCCGCCGTCCGTCGAGCGAATTACCGTTCCGCCGGTCCCGCTCGCCCAGACGATCTTTTCGCTGACGACATCGAGTCCGCGGAAACTTGCGTCCGTTTTTACATCCTGCTTCTGCCATTGGGCGTTTGCAGTTGAAAACAGGAATAGAAAAGAAAGGATAAAAATAGATGTTTTCATGATTTTAGTTTTTTGCGGTGCCTTTAATGAAAAGCGGAAGTGTTCAGATTTAGTCATGCTGAGTGCGAAAATTTTAATCTGCAACGTGTTGAAACCTGCTTTGCTGACGCCATCTCTTGTTAGTAAACACTAAAATTAACTTGCCACTAGCTTTAGCTAGTGGGCAACGAATCAAAAAATCTCCCGGCTTTAGCCAAACAATCTTGTTAGGCTAAAGCCAATTGGAACAGATATTGATTCGTTATTCGGCTAAAGCCGGTTTTACAAATAAATCTTCTAAAAATCCGACTTTACTGCCTCACCGGTTTCGCCGTCACATAAAAATTCCGGTCCACTTCAAATGTCTCGATCTCATCGGGTACCGAAAGCGTCTGCTGGTTTCCGTTAGGCGTTATCACCATTTCTTTACCGTTGATCTTCACGCGAACAGGCATCGCAAATCCTTCTACGGCGTTTTCCCAGTGATATTTCAGATCTTTTCCGTTTATCGCATAAGCCAGCTCTGGGATCATCGTTGTTCGGAGATATTCGTCAAAGACCTTGCTCAGATCGATTCCTGCTTTTTTACTTATATAATTTTCGACCTGCTGCGTGGTGACGGTCTTGTGCCAAAAATCCTTGTTTAGTCCGCGAAGGATGCCGCGCCATTTTTCGTCGTCATTGATTATGTGCCGGATCGTATGGAGCATATTCCCGCCTTTGTAGTACATATCGCCCGAGCCCGATTTTGCGACACCGTATTCGGCGATGATCGGCTGATCATTTCTGATATTGCGGCGGGTTCCGATCACGTAATCTTCGGCTTCTTTTTTTGAAAAGTGGTATTCGACGAAAAGATTTTCGGAGTAATTTGTAAAGCTTTCGTGGATCCACATATCGGCCGAATCGATCATTGAAACGTTGTTTCCAAACCATTCGTGTCCCGATTCGTGGACGACGATAAAGTCGAATTTTAGTCCGACGCCGGTTCCGCTCAGATCGCGGCCGCGGTATCCGTTTTGATAGCCGTTTCCGTATGTGACCGAGCTCTGATGTTCCATTCCGAGATACGGGACTTCGACAAGCTTGAAGCTGTCTTCATAAAACGGGTATTTTCCAAACCAGTGTTCAAAAGCCTTCATCGTGCGAGACGCTTCCTTAAACTGCCCTTTGGCTTTTTCCAGGTTCTGCGCGAGCACCCAATAATCCATATCGAGCGTTCCGCCTTCACCTTCGAATTTTTCGGAAAAATTTACGTAGTTTCCGATATTTACATTTACGCCGTAATTATTGATCGGGTTTGTAACTTCCCAGCGAAAAGTCTTAGTTTTGCCTGACGTATCGTGATCCGTTTTCTTCAAACGTCCGTTAGAAACCGCAGTAAGCGCCTCCGGTACGGTAACATTTATACGTATTCCCTCATCGGATTCATCGTAGCCGTGGTCTTTATTCGGCCACCAGATACTTGCGCCGATCCCCTGACATGTTGTCGCAATAAAATCAACGCCTTTGTCATCCTTTGACCAGGTGATACCGCCGCTCCACGGAGGATTTTTGCTTTCGGTCGGCACGCCTTCATAGAAGATCTTAATTTTATCCTGAACACCTTTTTTCAGCGGTTTCGGAAAATTTACCCAATAAACGTTTCCTTCGCGCTCAAATTTTAATTCGCCTTTTCCATGTTCGATCTTCGTGATCTTGAGCGGTTCCTGAAGATCGATCTGCATCCTGCTTCCCGCTTCCAGAGTGCGAAAAGAAATAATATTCGAACCGCTGATCCGTTTTTCACCGGGGAAAAACCGGATCGAAAGATCATAGTGAAGCAGATCCCACCACTTTCTTTCTGGGGTGATCGAACCGCGAAGACGCTGCTGGCGCGTCGGGTCGTCCTGTTTGCTCGCTGTATATTGGGCGAATGTCTGTGTCTGCGCAAATATTAGTACTGCTGCTAAAAATAAGATAAGTTTGTGCATATTCGGGTTTTCAGGTGCCAAGCCGGATTTTCGGAATTCAGAAGATTATATGCGAAGATGCTGGCGATTGTCGAAATCTTTGGCAGTAAAGACAGAGCTCCTCAACATCAGACGGCTTGGGAAGAGTTTCACCGCACTTAAAGCCTCAAGACGGCCAAAAACTGCCGGCATCAGCAATAGCCTGAGATTTTTATATATGGTAGTTTTGTGCATATTTCCGAAACTTTCAGCGGTTTAAAATCGAATTACCTTATTTAAGGAACATTATGAGAAAGCAAATTAGCGCTGCGGCTTTCGCTAAAGCCGTTTTATTCTTCGCTGTAGCCGGAAGTATTTTTGCGGTATCGGTTTCTGCGCAGAAAACGGATACAAATGATTCACCGGTAGTTGTTCAACCCGGTGCTCCGGGACAGGATACGAAAACGCTTCCGTCAAATACCACCGGAAAGCTTCCGCCGCGTTCGGCAAAAGACGTCGAATTTATGCAGGGAATGATCATGCATCATGCGCAGGCGGTGGAGATGGTCGCGCTGATGGACACGCGTACGGACAACAAAGAACTTCGGCTCCTCGGAGCGCGTATTAGTCACACACAGGCAGACGAGATCGGTTTTATGAAACGGTGGCTGACGACGCGCGGCGAGAAAACCGAAATGCCCGTGATGACCAAAACTGACATGAAAGAGATGGACCACGGAGATCATAAAATGGATCACGGAAACAGCAAAATGTCTTCGGATCACATGATGCCCGGGATGCTGACAAAGGCGCAGATGGAAGAATTGGCGAAAGCAAAAGGCGCGAAATTTGACGAGCTGTTTCTCAAAGGAATGATCCAGCATCACGGCGGTGCACTGATAATGGTTAAAGATCTGTTTGATACGTTTGGAGCCGGCCAGGACGCCGAGCTCTTTAATTTTGCAACGGATGTTGACAGCGGGCAGCGCGCCGAGATCAGGGTGATGGAAAATATGCTCGGGGAAAATCGATAAGACTAAATTTGAGACAACAGAGTTTAGAAAAACTCTGCGAGGAAAATTATGAATCAAGTGAAAAACATCGCCGCATGTGCGGCTGCTGGCTTTTTTGTTATTTGCGGCTTTTTTGCTCTGCCGCTCTTTGCTCAGACTCTTGAAAAGGCTCCGCCGCTTCCTGCAGGAATGGTCGGTTCCGACTCAAGTGATCCGCGGTCTAAACTTTCTCCCGGACTCTACGACGCGGGTGAAGCCGCCGTCGGGATGAAGCATCTGATGCTTTACAAAAAGCCCGCCGCATTCCAACTCGGTTCCGATGATCCGGACAGCGAAAACGTCAAGAAAACTCTCGGTCTTCTCGGCGTGGCAGACGCGACGATGGTGCCTGCCGGACAGCGGCTTGTTTTTGCGCAGCTGGCATTTGCAAATTCAGACCTCGCGTTTCAGAAAGATCATTTGTTTCAGGGGAATTTCTACGGCGTCAATATTTACGACATCAAGGATCCGGCAAACACCAAGCTACTTACATCGCTGATCTGTCCCGGCGGACAGGGCGATGTTTCGGTTTTTGGAAACCTGATGTTTATGTCGGTCGAGATGCCGAATGGGCGTCTGGACTGCAGCGCGGATGGATTCCCGCCGCCGTCTGCTCCTCCTGCGGGACAGGCACCGGCGCCCGATGTTCAAAAAGACCGGTTTCGCGGCGTGAGGATCTTTGATATTTCCGATATCCGCAAACCGAAACAGGTCGGCGCGGTTCAAACATGCCGCGGTTCGCATACGCACACATTGGTGACCGATCCTAAAGATAAGAAAAACATTTACGTTTATGTTTCCGGAACTTCCTTTGTCCGGCCGGGTGAAGAACTTGCCGGCTGTTCCGGCGGTGCGCCGGATAAGAACGCAAACACGGCGCTTTTCAGTATCGACGTGATCAAAGTTCCGCTTGCCGCTCCGAAGGACGCGAAGATCGTTTCCAGCCCGCGCGTATTTATGGATTCGCGAACGGGCGTTATCAACAGCCTCAACGACGGCGGCTCACATGACGGACCCGGCAGACCGGTTGACACCGATCAGTGCCACGACATCACGGTTTATTCCGAGATCGGACTCGCCGCCGGTGCCTGCTCTGGAAACGGTATTCTTCTCGACATCAAAGATCCGGCGAATCCGAAACGAGTCGACGCCGTAAACGATCCGAATTATGCTTACTGGCATTCCGCAACATTTTCAAACGACGGTAAAAAGGTAGTATTTACCGATGAATGGGGCGGCGGTTTAGGCGCGCGTTGCCGCGAAAACGATCCGAACAAGTGGGGTGCAAATGCGCTTTTTGATCTCGAAGGCAACAAATTGAGTTTCAAAAGCTATTACAAACTCCCGGCGGCGCAGGGCGACAGCGAAAACTGCGTTGCGCACAACGGATCACTTGTTCCCGTTCCGGGCCGCGATATAAAAGTTCAGGCGTGGTATCAGGGCGGTATCTCGATCATGGACTTTACCGATGCGGAAAATCCACGGGAGATCGCATATTTTGACCGCGGGCCGGTCGATCCGAATGTGCTTATTCTCGGCGGAACATGGTCGGCTTATTGGTACAACGGAAATATCTACTCCTCTGAGATCTCGCGCGGTCTTGACGTTTTCGAACTGACGCCGACAAAGGATCTGACGCAGAATGAGATCGACGCGGCAAGATCCGTCAAAGTTTCGGAACTGAACGTTCAAAATCAGGAAAGGATCGTGTGGGGTAAAACGCTGACGGTCGCAAAAGCTTATGTTGATCAGCTTGAACGTTCGAACGCTCTTTCTTCTGCTCAGATCACAGATCTGCGGAATTCGATAAAGAGTGCGGAAGCTTCAAAACTGGCGAAAAAAGATACTGCGAAACTTAAGACGCTGGCTGCGTCGCTTGAAAAATCGGCAGGATCGATGAGCGATGCACGGGATTCCGAACGATTTGCGTCATTGATCGCGATACTGAAAAAACCCGCGGCGTAAGCCGCTGCGAAAAGTTTCACGAAAAGTGTAGCGCCGTCATCCCGACGGCTGTCGAGAGAGCGTCCCGCTCTCAACCCCGCAAAGCATCAAGCAGCGCGGTTGGCGGTTAGATGCCGCCCCGACAGCCACCGGGACGGCGGCGCTACGATCTTTATGCCCGCTCTCTCGCAATAGAAAATCACTTAAAGCGATAAACATAATGGCTCAGCGTGAAACCCTGCGATCGATCCCAAAAAATGATCAGACGCTGAATGCGTCGAACAACTGATGTAACGTTTTCGACGCCTCAGTGCCGGATCTTTTCGTTGTCACTTTCTATGGTTCTCGCAACATTCAAGACAGTCAATTTTTAATTCCATCCGCACCGCGAACGATCATAAGAACCGCAGTTGCTGCAAACCAAATTAGTCCGGTGAATTCCGCCGCTGTCATCAAGACCGCAAATTTGCCGTCTGAAATGACGGATACAATAAACACACCTGCCAGGATTCCAAACACGGTATTTAAGAGTCCCAATAAAGCCAGCCACTTCGGAAGCGTCTTTGAGATCCACCCCGCAATACTGAATCCGAAGATCAGAAACGACCACGTCACCACTTCGGCCGTAAAGAGAACACGCGTCAGCCGAAACAGAAGCCAAAAGAATTCCTGCTGTTTTGAGATAAGTTCGAGATTGATAAACGCGAGGATCTCGATACCGTTTGTAATGATTCCGTTTGTTACAAAAATCGAGGTTCCGATTATCCCCACGACGCCCCACGCGGAAGCTTCATTTTGAGATCTTCGGCAGGTTCTTGAGTACAAACCCGCGGCAAAGAGAATAATGCACGCAAAAGCCGGATAGCGGAAACCATGGACGATTGCCCAGGTGGCCGATTCCGTTGAGAGATATGTCTGAAGCTCGATCGGGTTGAGATCAGGAGGCGGGAATTTCTTCAGGAAATTGTTGAGTACAATGTGAATGCCGATACGAGAAGCATCGCCGCTCCGCCAAGGCGGATTATCAGGGCGTTTTCTCTTTTAATTTCTGATTCAGGGATTTTGGGCACCAAAGATCTCTAACTAATAACTTTTAGCAAACAAAACGGTATTTAACCGCACATCTCTTTCTTCTAATTCAGGGATGTGTGGCAAATCATTCTAACTTCCCGCAAAAGGCGTCCCGAATACACCGACGGCGATCTCGATCCAGACAAGAGCGAGCGCTGCCAGAATAACCGCAAGGATCGCGATTCTCTGCGTATTGCTTTTTACCATTCTCAGCACGAATTCACATCCGATCGCCGCAGTGAAAAGCAGTGTTCCGGCGATGCTGAAATCAAAATTCGACCAGCGCACTTCATCCGTAAACTGCATCGCGATAAGCGGCACAAGCAAAACGGCGGAAACCGCGAGCAGGATTGCTGCGAGTCTTTTGTTCTCAAAAGTCATCATGCTTAGCCGCTAATTTATACGAGTTTGGCTCAACAGCCAAATAATTTTCGGCGTGAGGACAATAATTCGGATATTCCGTGTCCTCAATTCCGCACAAATTCCGTCTCTTTTAGCAGCGGGTCAAATGACCCGAAAAATAATTTATACCGAGGAGACGAAATAATGAATACATCAAAATATAAGGGCACGTCAGTTTTTCTGATGCTTATTTTCTTTTTAATCGGAGCTGCAAACGCGCAGGCGCAGGTTACCGGATTTGGAAAGGTAAAGAAAAATTCGATCGGCATGGAGTTTGTCGAAATCCCTTCGGGAGGATCATTTACGATAGGTTCGCCGGAAACCGAAGAATGGCGCGATGCGGATGAAGGACCGCAGAAAAAGATCACGATCTCGCGGCAGTTGCTGATGGGAAAATATGAAGTAACACAAAAGGAATGGGAAACTGTGATGAGAACAAGCCCGAGCAATTTCAGAGATTGTCCGCGGTGCCCGGTTGAAAATGTAAGCTGGGAAGACGCGCAGGAGTTTATCGCAAAACTCAACGCAAAGAACGACGGATTCTCATACCGTCTGCCGACCGAAGCCGAATGGGAATATGCCGCGCGCGCCGGCACAAAAACGGTTTTCGCCTTTGGCGATTCGATGAGCTTTGCCGAAGCAAACTTTGACTCGAGATACCCTTACGGCGGTGCGTCAAAAGGGAAATATCACGTAAAAACGCTCGAAGTAGGGAGCTACAAAGCAAACGCCTGGGGGTTATTCGACATGCACGGAAACGTCGGCGAATGGGTGGAGGATAAATACACAAAATCCGGTTATCAGGATCTCCCGGCCGATGGTTCCGCAAATCCGGCAGGCGATGAATACAGCCGCGTATATCGCGGCGGAAGCTGGAAAAGCAATTCGCGCTATCTGAGATCCGCCAACCGAAGCTGGAAAAACGAAAGAGACCGGAGTTTAGAGATCGGGTTTAGGGTTGTCGCGACGGGGAATTAGCTGTCGAAGTTAAAATGTTCGAAATGCGGTTAGTTGTTAATAATTCTGATGTCCACTCTTCATTAAACGACTGTCAAAGCAATTTGAATTTGTCCCTTAAATGTTCCATCGGGAACTATTCGATAATAGCCCCGTCCATTTATGGCGGGGGATATTTCCAGCAAATATTCTGAAGTCCCAAACGGGACGGTTGATAAGACGCGTTTTTCTGTCGTCCCCTTGGGGACTAAATCCTTATTGTTAAAATAAACCCCGCCATAAATGGGCGGGGCTATTTTCGGATTATCCCTTTGGGATATTTTCAAGACACGCCCGGTTGAAAGTAGCAGACTTTTTTCGGACCACCCATAATAACCACACTGGCTAAAACCGAAGTCAGTACTAGGTTCGGGTTTCATTTGCTATAGTTTTATTTATGACCAAAACTGAAGCGACGCAGACGTCCGAAGCAAAAATAGAACTCGACGCAAAAGTCTCAAATATCTTCACAGATAATCTTCCCGCCGACCCGGAGAAGAGAAATTTTACGCGGCCGGTTTATAAGGCTTGCTATTCGGAAACTTATCCTTCAAAGACTTCAGATCCGAAGATGATCCATTTTAATGAGGTTCTTGCGGAGGAACTGAATCTCAAAAACGAGAACCGCGATGATCTATTGCAGCTGCTCAGCGGCAACTCGAATCTGGATGGGTTTTTGCCGTATTCGATGTGTTACGGCGGGCACCAGTTTGGAACGTGGGCGGGGCAGCTTGGCGACGGACGGGCGATAAATATTGGCGAGGTGGAAGGGAAGTCGGGCGTGCAGACTTTGCAGCTGAAGGGCGCGGGGAGTACGCCGTATTCGCGCACGGCTGACGGGCTGGCGGTTTTGCGTTCATCGATCCGCGAATATCTGTGCAGCGAGGCGATGTATTATCTCGGCGTTCCGACCACGCGGGCGCTTTCGCTTGTTTTAACCGGCGATCAGGTGCTTCGCGACATTATGTACAACGGCAATGCGGCTTATGAAAAAGGCGCGATCGTTTGTCGTGTGGCTCCGAGTTTTATCCGTTTCGGGAATTTTGAGATCTATGCTTCGGTTGGCGATCTCGAGACGCTCAAGACGCTTCTGGACTTTACGATCACACAGTATTTTCCACACCTCGGTGCGCCTTCAAAGGACGCGTACCTAAAATTCTACGCTGAAGTTTCGGGAAAAACGCTCGATCTGATGATGCACTGGCAGCGCGTCGGTTTTGTTCACGGCGTGATGAATACGGACAATATGTCGATCCTCGGGCTGACGATCGACTACGGTCCTTACGGCTGGCTCGAGAATTTCGAACAGGACTGGACGCCGAATACGACCGACGCCGGACAGCGTCGCTATCGCTACGGAAATCAGCCTTCGATCGGTCTCTGGAATCTGACGCAGCTCGGAAATGCGATCGTCCCTTTGATCGGCGAGACAAAACCTCTTGAAAACATTTTGGGCGTTTATCAGGATAATTATCTGGTGAAATACTACGAACAGATAGCGGCGAAGACCGGCCTTTCGGAGATCGATGAAGATATGAAAAAACTCGCCGTCGGACTCGAAGCGCTCCTTGAAGAATCCGAAATGGATATGACGATCTTTTACCGTAATCTCGCGAAGTTTGATCCGGCGGATCAGTCGGCTTTTATGGAGATTTTAAAAGAAGCAAGCTATGCGGCGGATTTTTCGCCGTTTGAAGAAAAGTGGTCGGATTGGCTCGCCGCGTACGGACAGAAGATCAGGAAAGAAAATGCCGATCCCGAAAAAAGGACAGCGGCGATGAACCGCGAAAACCCGAAATATGTGCTCAGAAACTATATGGCGCAGCTCGCGATCGACGATGCGGATAAGGGAGATTACGGTTTGATCGAAGAACTCTACGAAATGCTCAAACGGCCGTATGACGAGCAGCCGGAAATGGAAAAATGGTTTGCGAAAAGACCGGACTGGGCAAAGAACCGCGTCGGGTGTTCGATGCTTTCGTGCAGTTCGTAATTCTACTTTCTACTTGGCGGTAAATGTCGTCGGAAATGTAGTTTTTTCAAGAAATACGATTGCGTCGTAGGTTTCGCCGAGGATGATCGGAACGGTGGAATTCATATCTTGCTTGCGAAGTTGTTCGCTGATGTCGGCACGAGCCTCGACCGGAGTTCTTAAAAATTTCGCGTCCTCATTTTGCAGATTTTCTCTGATATTAAAGAAGAGATTTTCCTTCCTTTCACTCAGTTTGTAATTTAGCGTTGATTTTTCCGGAGCAGCGTAGCTGAATTTTGTAAAATTCCATTCGTCATTGTGAGAACCAAATTCTCCTTCGCCAAACATAAAACCGATCGCAAAATACTCATCGCCGAAAGCCAAACTTAGGTTTCTACCCAGGACATCGTAGCTGTAGGATTTACGGATATGTCCGTTATGAGCCCAAATTATGGCTTTCGAATTCTCGCGTTGATTTAATGCCCAAAAGACGTTTCGAGTGGAGAACTTATCGCGAAATTCAGTCTGCAATCTGAATTCGGTTTGGCTCACATATGTGGCGTATTGCCTGATTATTTCAACGATTCTTTCAGCGTTGGCAAAATCGGTTTCGCTTGAATTTTTAACAAGAATCTCTTTATTGCTAGACAAAAGTTCGTTCATCCTGAAATAAAGATTCCAATAATCGAGGATTTCATCTTTCTCGTGGCGGGCGAACGCCAGATATTTTCTTTTCTTATCTAAATCTTTACGGACATCGTCAAACGTAGGCGAGCTTGCTTCAAGAAATGTATCCAGCCATTTGAGATTGTTTTCAATGTAGGTCATTTCCATTCCAACGACCCGAATTTTTCGCGAGGCCTTTTCATTATGCTCGCGTAAGGATTTGAGAAGGTCATAGAATTCTTTTGTCCTGTACGTAGACCAGCCCGTTCCCGCGATCAAAGCGTCCAAATCGCCATTTCCGTGTTCTACATAATCATTCCACTTAAGCCCCTGACCAAAATCTACTTCGAGGACCAGAACATCAAAATTTTCCGTTTTCGCCAAATGCTTAATGATCGAGTGTTTTACGGTGTAGCATTCTCTTGTGTAGTGAGACACTTCACCTAGACCGACAATCCGCGCATCTTTGATCTGTTTATTCAAAAAAGAAAAGTTGATCGAATCGGGGTGTTGAACGCTGCCAAGATTGACGAGTGAATTCGCCGGAAAAGTGTACCCGGGCTCTTGAGCGAAGATAATTAGGTTTGCAAATAATATGATCGAAACAAGGAAGACTGATTTTAGCATTCGGTTAGCCTAGCATACGTGAAGGTTTTTACTAAGGAGTCCATCCGCCCCAAAGGGGCAAAATGAAAACAGCCCGGCGATTTATCGCTGGGTCGAGCGATGGATTTGCGCAGAGTCCCATCGGGACGACAGTGGGTTATATCAGTCGTCGCTACAGGACTCCATCAGATTTTTATGATTACCCGGCGATAAATCGCCGGGCTATTTTCGGCAGCTCCGTTGGAGCAAAGACGAAATTTGATGCGCCAAATGCGGGTATTTTCGCACCTTCAGCGCGAACGGAATATTTTGAAATTTCCCAGACGTTTCACGTCGGGCTATTTTCTTTATGCCGCTCCGCGGCGGGGAACCACTTTCGAAACCGCCTGACTTTTAAGGCAAACCATTCAAATCGATACGCGGCATTTTTCCCGTCGTTCTTCGGCTGAAATAGTTATCGAGCGCGGCGTTTCCGTCAAAAAATCCGCAATTTCTTAAAAAGAAACTGCTTCCATCGCTGCCGCCGGTGAAATCATAGCGCGCGCCTTTTCGTGCGGTGTTGTCTGCCGTAAGTTTTGCCTGAGCCAGTTCGTACCAGCGGCCGTCCGTATATCCGACCCACTGATTTTCAAACAAAACCCTCCGGCTTGATGCTCCCATTTCGGGTCTGAAATTTTCGAGAAATGAATAAAGACCGCGCAGATATGTGTTCGTTTTCGGCCGGCGAAAACTCGCCATAAGCTCCCAGCGCCCGATCTCGGGTGCGAAGAAATATGCAGTATAGTCTGTAAAATTATTTCCGGCCGGTTCGGCTTTCAGCAGAAACCGGTAACGAGTGCCGGCGCGCCACATAAACCGCCTGAAGCTTTGCCCGCCTGAGCCTTCTCCGCCGAAGTTTTGCGCAGTTACGTCTTCGCCTTTTTTTAGTGTTCTGACGCGATATTCAGCAGGGATACTCGAAGGATCATCGGTCTGATAAGGACTCCAGACGGAGAAAAGCACTCTTCTCTCCGACGGCGAATTTACCTGAATACCAAAATATCCGTCCGCAAAACCGTTTGCCATGAAGTATGAGCCGACAACATCCTCGCCTTCGGGAACGATCACTTCGTTATAAAACCATTTGATATTTCCGGCGGCGGGAAGACGGTCGTACCAAAGATGGACCGATGGTCCGCGTCTGCCAAAATAAAACTCATCGCTGATAAACCTGATCTTTGCTGAATCGGGCGCAGACGTGCCGACCGGGACCGAGGCGATCTCAGCGAATGTGTTTCCGCTGCGCGAGATCCCTTCAAATTCGAGATAATAATAACCTTTTCGAGCGAGGCGTACTTTTCCGAGCGCGATGTCGCGATAGTCGGTATTTGTGAGTGTGTGTTCAATGCCCTGGCCGTTAAATGTGATCTTTATCTTTGAAGATCCGCCGGTGACTTTTGCGCGATACCAGAGTTCGATGCTTCCGGGCGAAACGGCGTAGAAATATGTTCTGATCCGGTGTCGGCCGTCTGTCCAGTTTTGAATGCCGCCTTGTTTTACGATCCGCGCTGACGCTTCCGGATCGCCGACAACCCAGCTGTTTGCTTCGGCGAAGATCGTAATTGTCGGTTCGCCTCGCGTTTCGAAGGCGGCGGATTTTGTGTTTACCGTAAACAGAAATAATAACAGAAGTGTTGAACCGGCGGCTTTGAAAAAGGGGGTTGTCATTTTCATAGTTAAGATGAAGCGCGCAGACGCTTTTATGAGGATACCGATAATTACACAAATGTTGCAAAATTACCTGAGCGGAGTTCGGGATTCAATTTCGCGCGATTGAAAAAACTAAGTTAAGCTTTGCACCTTTGCGGGATAGAAGAAGTTCCCGCAAAGGCGCAAAGACGCAAAGACGCAAAGCCGCAAAGCCGCAAAGGAAATAAAACAGCGTACGATCAGGAGAAAAACCAAACAAGCAACTCTGATCTGTTACACGCCGGAAAGCTGAACAGACAAATTATTTGAATTTAATCGATAACAAAAGTAAAATTCAGCAACTTTAATCAAACCACAAAAGGAAAACTATACGATGGCATTCTTTCCGATCCCGAGCATGCTGCTCAAGCAGCTTTATACCTACAACAGCCTTAAAAACACCGAAAGCGGTATAAAATTTTCGATAAAAAACCGCCTGACCGATGTTGTTTTTACCGAACTTCAGTCCGTAAAAATAAACGGAAATGAGATCCCAAGAGAAAAGATCACTGTTGATTTCGGTGACGGCGACCGGCTGGCGGCTACTGCGATCTCGGAAAGCGCGCCGATCGATTTTCCGCTCAAAAAGAGCATAGAAGTTTACTGCGAAACCGAAAACCTCGAGCACGGAAAATACAAAATAAAGATCGCCGTCAAGGCAAAGGGATACGGCGCGCTGAAATTTGAGGTGGAGGATGCGATCGCCGAAACCGAGAATTATGAAGTGCGGATCCCGCGCGATAATTCGGATGATTATTCGGAAGCTGTTATAAAAAAACGCCAGGAATTTGTGGAAGAATACACGGGAGCGAAACTCGAGCACATCAAAAACTATTCTTTTGACGCACACACGCTTGAAGGAAATTGTGAGAATTTTACCGGTGTTGCGCAGATCCCGATCGGTTTTGCCGGACCGATAAAGGTCAACGGCGAGTTTGCCGACGGAGAGTTTCTCGTGCCGCTGGCGACGACCGAAGGGACGCTGATCGCTTCTTATAATCGCGGAATTAAGGTTTTGAATTTATCGGGCGGTGTGAAATGTACGGTCGTCAGCGATGCGATGCAGCGTGCGCCGGTTTTTGTTTTTGAAGATGCGCGCGCCGGGCGGAAATTTATCTCGTGGATGAACGATAATTTTGCCGCGATCAAGGAACAGGCCGAAGGGACTTCGAGCGTTGCAAAACTAAAAGACCTCGATCCCTATACCGCAAACAAGTTTGTTTACGTGCGGTTTAATTACACGACCGGAGATGCCGCCGGCCAAAACATGGTAGGACGCGCGACCTTTGCCGCTTGCAGTTGGATCATCGACAATTACGAAGCTGGCAAGATAAAGCATTTTTATCTTGAATCGAATTTTGCAACGGACAAAAAGGCCTCACAGGTGAACATCATGCGGACGCGCGGAAAGCGTGTGACGGCGGAATGTACGATCCCGCGAAATGTTTTGATCGAACATATGCGCGTCGAACCCGAGTCTTTGACATATCATGCCGGCGTTGCAAATATCGGTTCGATCCTTTCCGGCGCGAATAACAATGGTGCCCATTCGGCAAACGGAATTACGGCGATGTTTATCGCCACCGGGCAGGATGTGGCAAACGTTTCGGAAAGCTCGGCGGGAATTCTATATTCTGAGCTTACGCCGGAAAAAGATCTTTATATTTCGATCACGATCCCGAGTCTGATAGTTGCAACCTACGGCGGCGGGACGGGACTCGCAACGCAGAAAGAATGTCTTGAAATTCTGGGCTGTTATGGAAAAAGAAGGGGTAAAACAAACTCGCCGAGATCGTGGTAAGGCGTTGTGTTGGCGGGTGAGATATCACTCGGATCGGCTATCTCATCGAGCGACTGGGTTTCGAGTCATGAGAAATATGGGCGAAAACGGTAGAAAATTTGTCCACAGATGAACGCGGGCAGACACGGATAAAAAGAAGATGATCAAATTGTGAGTAAGCAGCTTAAAAAATTCCGCGACGATGGTTTTTTGGTGATCGAGAATTTTAATTCGCCGGAAGAATGCGACGAATTGATGAAACGAGCCGCGGAATTAACGACTACTTTTGATTACAAAGGACATCCTTCAGTTTTTCAAACGTCCGAACAAGAGCGAACGAGCGATAAGTATTTTCTAAATTCGGGCGGCAATATTTCCTACTTTTTTGAAAAGGATGCTTTTACGAAAACCGGCGATCTAAAAAACGACATCCTGCATTCGTTAAACAAGATCGGACACGCGCTGCATGATCTTGACCCGGTTTTTAACCGCTTTTCGCGTTCGCCACAGATGAAGCGCCTCGCAATCGACCTCGGTCTTTCGGAATCACTTATCATCCAGAGCATGTATATTTTTAAGCACGCCCGTGTCGGCGGCGTCGTAGATATTCATCAGGACTCCACATTTTTATATACGGAACCTTCATCGTGCGTCGGGTTTTGGTTTGCGCTTGAAGATGCGACGATCGAAAACGGCTGTATGTGGGCAAAACCCGGCGGACACAAGACTCCGCTGCGGTCGTGGTTTCGAAGAAACAGGACGGGAACTGAATTCCGGTCATTTGACACCACGCCCTTTGAAACGGACGAAATGATTCCGCTGGAAGTTAAAAAAGGGGCGTGCATCGTCCTCGACGGAAATCTCCCTCATTCAAGCCGGCCAAACACGAGCGGAAAATCCCGCCACGCATATACTATCCACACGATCGACGGCAAGGCTAAATATCCAAAAGAAAACTGGCTCCAGCGGGATATGTCTGAGTTGAGCCGAATTTAAAGTCGGAATGGCTGATCGGTACGGCGAACGACAGTGAGCAGCGTGGTTGGCTCGAACGTTAATTGAAAATAAGGGTGCTATATACGATTTGGCGGCTATTCTAAGAAGATCGTCCGATAGGATTGCGACGCTCGCTATCGCTCGCAGTACTGATAGTCAGATAAGATTGCGATGCTCGCTGTCGATCGTGGTACTGATTGTCAGGAGATTCCGATGTTAGTTATCGCTGGCTGTTGTTGACAGGAAATTGCGATTTTCGCTGTCGCTCTCTGTACTGATGGATGAGATCGTCAATTATCCTCCGCGTCATTCTCATCTTCATTTCTCTTTCCGGTCAAGACTTCGCGCATCAGTTCGGCGCCGGGGATCAGTTTTTCAAAAGTCTGCGGAGCCGAGAATGCCATTTCCATTACACTGCGGAAGCGGTTGTCGAATTCTTCCTTAGTTTTTAAGTATGCCGCAAAACTTGCCGAGAGGTGGTTTTTGAAGAAGTCCTGGAGCGAATCGTCGCGCGAACGCAGGACCTGAAAGAGGAAATCCGTCGGCAAAACCGTTTTGTCATTTTTTTCTTCTTCAAGGATCACCTGGATCAAAACCGCTTTTGTTACGTCTTCTTTTGTCTTCGAATCGATCACTTTTATGTCGACGCCGCTGCGAACGATCTTCGCGAGTTCTTCATAGCTCACATACGATTTTGTTTCAGTATTGTACAGACGGCGGTTTGTATATCGCTTGATAACCAATTCGTCCGTTGCGGTATCTTTTTTCTTCTTTGGCATGACCGGGATATGATAACACAAATGCGTGATGAGCACTCCGATAGATGGCTAAGTGCCCTGTTTGATTAGAATACAGTATTACGCGAATGCGTAAGAAATTACGGACGAATTGCCGGGCGGTTGCGGGTAGTGACTCTGATCTGCGCAGTAAAGACAGCGTGTTCAGATAGCACCTAACGATAATAATCAAATACCGCGGCGCCTGATCGGGGAAGACAATGCAAAAAAACGCAGAAATGTAAAACAGCAAACCATTGTAAATACAATAGTTAATAATGTGGCCATTAATTTATTTCGCAAATGCGAAATAATTACTTGACAAGCGGTTGCCGGTACCTTAGTATTTGATCCATAGGGCAGCGCAAAATAGGTTGCAGGAATACAAAAATTTTAATATACAAATTTGGAGAGAAGGAAAAATGGCTAAAGCAAAAACAAACGAAACGATCGGAAAAG
Organism: Pyrinomonadaceae bacterium; assembly: GCA_041394785.1. Classification (GTDB taxonomy): domain Bacteria; phylum Acidobacteriota; class Blastocatellia; order Pyrinomonadales; family Pyrinomonadaceae; genus Aridibacter. The sequence goes on from JAWKHO010000026.1 coordinate 17,885, forward strand.
CAGTTGAATTAACACAGGCAGGAGCAAAAATGACCCTCAAAAGTGCTGTTCAAACAGCAGAGTTGACCGAGAATTATGTTCAGGGTCTGTACAAAGTTGGTTACGACACAAACGTTGATGCAATGAAAGTAGCAAAGAATTACTGGGATGCGGCAACGGAAATTCGTCAGGACTGGCTGAAACTCTTTGCCCAAACAGGTGAGACACTTATTGACGCAACTGCGAAATTTGAAGTTCCGTCCGTAAAAGATGTAACCGATTTTGGAAAAGACGTTTACAGCAGCGTGAATAAAACCATGAGCAATTTGGTTCCGCAAGCAAAAAGCGCTTCCAAGTAAAAATGATCGCACAGGAGGTCTGCCGGTTTGTAAAGACCGGCGGACTTTTTTATATTTAGGAAGATAGGATTCAGACAAGGATCGGACCACAAGCGTATGCGGATTAACTTTAGAGATACTTCGGGTTAATTTTAGCAGGTTTGCGGTCTTTACAATTTTAAGACTATGGCAACGACAAAGAAATCAACCGCCCCCAAAACGGCAGCTGCGAAGAAAACTGCTGCTACTTCAAAAACAAAAACTCCGGCCAAAACCGCTGCGAAATCGACTGTGGCAAAAAGTACCGCAGCAAAATCTTCGACTGCTAAAAAGACCGCAGGAAAAGGAATTGCAAAACCGGCTGCAAAGGCTAAGAGAAAGACGATCGCCCGGCCAAAACCGGCGTCCCGTGCGAAGGGTGATAAAAAGACAGCTTCATCTTCCGCGGATGGATCTACGGATTGGGCAAGAGCGGTTGTTCAGCAATTGACCGATGCTCAAAAAATGTGGCTCGAGATCACGACAAGACAATACGAAGTTGTTTTCAACACAGTAAGCCAGGTTACCGGAATGGCGGAAAATGCGCCGACCGAGGCGCTCGCAAACTGGGCAAAACAGGCTTCAGCAAGTTTTGTCGAAGCTCAGAAACAATGGTCTGAGATCGCGATCCGTCAGGGTGAAGAACTCGTAAAAACCGTGCAATCAGGCGCGAGTCTTTCTGATCCGAACATCATCGGAAATGTCCAAAACGCAACTGCGCAGGGTCTCGAAACGATCGTAAAGATGCGTATGTCCTGGCTTGATTTTGCCGCTGAGCAAAATGCACAGATGGTAAAGGCCGTAAAGGATGGGATGAATCTAGATGATTCTTCGCCAGCTGCGGCGCTTGCTGATTTTGCACAGGCGACGATGAAAAGCTATGTTGAGATCCAGAAACGCTGGCTTGAAATGGCATCGCAGCTACCGATCATCGGCGGCGGCACTTCGCGCGAAGATAGCTAAAAGTTTGCTATAATTTGAGATCGCGATATTTGGCGGACACGATACGGTCATAAAGCCACGGCCGAATCCCCGCCAAATTTTCAGCTAGAAAATTTTTTGGAGCATTTGATGGCAAAAGAATCGGCAACCCGTAGAAAATATCCCTGGAAAACAAAGATAGGTGACGAAAACGTCACACTGAGACTTATGGAAGCAGGAGACCGCTATGCGATGCTTGAGTTCGCGCGGTCGCTCCCAGAAGACGATCTGCTTTTTCTGGCAATCGATATTACGAAGGAAAGCGCAGTTGACGATTGGATCCGGCGGCTTAAAGAAGGAAATCTTCATACGATCCTTGTTGAAAAAGACGGGAAACTCGTAGGACACGGGAGCCTTTTGTCGGAAGAACAGGTCTGGACGCGTCATCTCGGCGGGATGATCCTGCTGCTGTCGCCGGAAGTCCGCGGAATGGGTCTCGGAAACATTCTTGCCAGTGAGCTTTTTGCTTATGCGAGCGATCTCAAGCTCCGAAAGGTGGTTGCCCGGATGGCGGCTTCGCAGAAAGGAGCGATCACGGTATTTGAAAAACTCGGATTCAAGATGGAAGCGCTTCTGGCCGATTGTGTGATCGACAGAAATGACCGGACGCATGACCTGATCATAATGTCTTACGACATTACCGGTTTTAACATCGAGTGAAAATTTTAAGGAAAATTGCCGGCGTCGTTCTGACGCTCATTGCGCTCTGCGCGGTCGCGTTCACGATATTCTGGTATTCGCGTCCGGCAGACGTTTCGTTTGAGGAACTTAAGGCCGGCGTTCCAAACTCCGAATACAGCAAATTTGCAGAGATCGACGGCGTAAAACTGCATTATCAGGAAAAGGGCACGGGTACTCCGGTAGTTCTAATTCACGGCTTTACGTCTTCGACATATACATGGAAAGACGTTTTCGGTCCCATGTCCGAGAAATTCCGGGTGATCGCTGTCGATCTGAAAGGCTTCGGGTTTTCGGATAAACCTGAAGGCGATTATTCAAGACGCGAACAGGGAAGACTGATAAATGGTCTTCTCACGCATTTAAAGATCGAAAAAGCGTGGCTCGTCGGAAATTCGATGGGCGGCGAAACCGCACTCAATGCGGCGCTGCAGGCGCCGGATAAGATCAGCGGTTTGATATTGGTGGACAGTGCGGGAGTTTTGTTTGAATCCAGAAACGGACTTACGCCGTGGTATGCCCGACTGCCGTTTGTGGGAAGAGGTATCATGGCAATTGCGCTTGCGGGTAACGGGGTCGTCCGTTCGGGGCTTGAAAAAAGCTTTTACGACGACAAAAAAGTAAGTGATGAGCGCGTAAAGTACTATCATCGGCTTTTGAGCAATGACCGGGCACAGCGTGCGGCAATGCTAGCCCGGCAGCAGTTTGGAAATTATCCGATCGAAGACCGGCTCGGAGAGATCAAAGTGCCGACGCTGATCATCTGGGGTGCAGAAGACGAGATCATCCCGCTTGAAGCCGGAAAGAAAATTAACTCACTTATTACAGGGTCGGAACTTAAGATCTACGAAAAAGTAGGACATATTCCGGAAGAGGAAGTGCCCGAACGTTTGACCGCAGATGTTATCAGATTTATCGAAAAGACCGAAAAACCTGCAGTTTCTGCCGAAGAGAAAAAATGACGAAGCCCGAACTAAATCGACGGTTATCCTCGCTTGATGCGACATTTCTCTATCTCGAGAAAAAGGAGTGTCCGCTTCATATCGGAAGTACGAGTGTGTTCGAAGGCAAGGTTTCGCTTAAGGATCTGACAAAGCACATCGAAGACCGTCTTCATCTTATTCCGCGTTATCAGCAAAAAGTAGTCCCCGATCCTTTCAACATCGCGCACCCGACCTGGGAGTATGACGAAGATTTCGATATCAAAAATCACATTTTTGAAATAAAGCGCCGCGGAAAAGTCACCCTTGAGGACCTTGCGGAAATTGCCGGCGAGAAAATGACGTCGCTTATGGACCGCAGCAAACCGCTTTGGGAACTCTATATCATCAATAATTTTGAAGACGGAAAAGCGGCGATGATCGCTAAAGTTCACCACTGTATGGTTGACGGGATCTCGGGTGTCGATCTGATCAAAATTCTGTTTGATATTTCACCGGAACCTGCCGCGCCGCCGCCAAAACCGGAAAACGAAACACCGCAGCCGAAACCCGATCCGACACGGCAGTTTTTTGATTCGCTGCTTGGTTCAATGGAAGAAGGGATGAACCGTCTTTTGGAAGTGCAGGCCGGAATGCTTTATCTGACATCAAGCCTGACCGATCCGAAAACCGCGAAGAATCTGCCGCATATTGCAGGGGTTTTACCGGCGGTTTCGACACCGGCACCGCTTCTGCCGTTTAACGGCGAATGCTCCGGAATCCGAAAACTGGCGTGGAGTGAGTTTTCTTTTACCGACGCGCGTTTGATAAAAAATGTTTTGGGCGGCTCGGTTAATGACGTTGTTCTGACGGTTTTAAGCGAAGCGGTTTCGCGGTATGCAAAGCAGCATAAATTGGATGTAAATAAAAGGATCGTCCGCTTTATGGTTCCCGTAAGTCTTCGTCAAAAAGAAAAACGCGGCGCATTGGGGAACATAATTTCAATACTTCCTGTCGAGATACCGCTTGATATTGACGGACTGGCGCAGCGGTTTGCCTATGTAAATCAGATCACCGCGCTGATGAAGGAGACAAAACTTGCTGCCGGGCTGTTGACGGTCGGCGCGATGTATTCGATGATGCCGGCACCGCTCCAGTCGGTTTTCGGTCAGCTTGCCGATCTTCCGTTTCCGCCTTTTAACATGGTGGCGACCAATGTTCCGGGTCCTCAGATCCCGCTTTATCTGGTCGGACAAAAAATGCTCAAGCATTATCCGTATGTCCCGGTCGGATACGGATTAGGACTCGGATGTGCGATCTTCAGTTATAATAAAGATCTGTATTTCGGGCTTTCATCCGATGCAAACGCGATGTCTGATGTCGACAAATTCAAAAAGATCCTTGATGAGACTTTTGCGGATTTAAAGGCCGTTGTGTTAGAGATGGAAGAGAAGGCGAATACGGCAGGAGTTAGTGGATAGCGAAAATTGGATAACGGAAAATTATTTGTATTATCCATTTTTCATTCTCAATTTTCCATTGCGAACTTATGGACATTCTAGAAGGCGAAATTGAAGCTCTGACGGGATTTGACAAGGAGATGCGCGAATCGGCGCTTCCTATTTGGTTTGAGTCCCTCGTCGGAGTCGATTGGACGCTTTTACATCTTTCGCCGGTGTATTACGGCTTTGGCGTGACGAAAGGCGACGGCTCCGCCGTGATCGTCGTCCCCGGATTTTTGGGCTCTGATATTTATCTTTACGAACTTTATCTTTGGCTGTCGCGGATAGGTTATACATCCTATTTCTCAAACATCGGCTGGAATGCTGATTGTCTGAACACGCTTGGCGGCAAGCTGATCGAAACGATAAAACGCGCAAACGACGAAACCGGAAAAAAAGTGCATCTGATCGGACACAGCCTCGGCGGCGTTCTGTCCCGTTCCGCAACGGTTCAGCATCCGGAACTGATCGAATCCGTGATAACGCTTGCGTCACCGTTTCGCGGGATCCGTTCACACCCGCGTGTGCTCGAAATGTCTGAAAAGATCCGCGAACGTATTTTCAGATCAGAAGACAAAACCGAATTTCCGCATTGTTATACGGGGCATTGCGATTGCCTGGCTGTTACCTCGATCCGAACGGGTCTACCGAAGCACATAAAACAAACGGCGATCTACACCAAAGCCGACGGAATAGTAGACTGGAAAAGCTGTCTGTCGAGAACCGAGGATAACAATTACGAAGTTACCGGAACCCATGTCGGTCTTGTCTATAATTTTCAGGTGTACAAACTGATCGCCGAGCGGCTTGTTTCGACGATCGACGGCTAGCCGTACGATCTTTACCGTCGCAGGATCTAGATAATAAAACCGACCCTGACCATCCAATCAAGTGAACTGTCCAGCATCTGCGCAGTCTTACCGGAGAATTCCCCGATCCCGCCTTCGTCGTCGTTATAAAGTTTACTAACCAGCCCGGCGATAAGTTCATCGCGCGTGCGCTCTCCCGTCAGCAATATAAAAAGCTCCCTTGTAAAATCATCCGACAGCTCCAGATTCAGACCGTGAACCGTCGCAACCCTGTTTCCCTTCTGAGCGCGCATGCGGACATAATCGCTAACCTTCGGCTTTTCCGGCAAATAATTTATCGCCGCCGAGCGCGAAACATGAAAACGGATCAGATGTTTTGAAAAAAGCTCAGTTAGCGTTGAAACGGTCGTTCGGATCTCATTCTCCCGGTCGTCGAAAGCAACTCCTTTTTCATTCAGTTCGTCTATGGCTCCATCGATCAATTCTTTAAACGGGATCTCATGAAACTCGTTTGAAGCAAAACGGGTCAGAAAAGCTCTGGTCAGAATATGATCGATCTCAATAGTGAAGCCGGGATCAGCGGTGAATTTTTTTGGGAATCGATCTTCAGATGCCGGATCAGCGGAATCGGGTCGAAGAGGCGTAGAAACAAAAAGCGTTTTTATAACCTCTGGATCAAAGTCTCTTATCGGTTCTATGTCATCACGACAGAGAAGCGTGCGGCGGAAATTCGTACCGGAAAAAAGATCGATATACTGTTCCCGTTCGTTCAGATTTTTACTGTTCTCGTCAATAAACTGCAATACATCCGCCGGAATGCCGTACGGCAGCGATGTCAGTCTTTCAGACTCGGAAAGAAACTGAAGACCATGATCTTCGGCGCGGGAAATAAAGTCGGAAAACAAAAAGGCATTGTTAAAAACAGACAGATCATCATGAAATATAACCGAATCGTCGCGATCGATCATTCCGCGGAATTCAGACTTCAGCAAATAGTTATACAGCGGATCCTCGTGCGTCGTTTCCGATAAGAATTCTGCAAAGTTTCGCGCTCTTTTTACGCCTTCAGCCGCAGGCGGGTCATCTTTGAGGTGAAACTGCATCGCTTCGCGCATTATTTGCCTGAGGTAATAGCCCGGAAGAACATTAAAACTTACATAACCAACACCTTTCGGCGCCAGTAATTCGCCGTAAAGCTGAAAAACTTTTTCGCAAACGGAATCCGGAACCCAGGAGAAAAGACCGTGAGCGATAATGTAATCAAACTTTCCAAGTTCACGACCGTCGATACCGAGAATATCCTTTTGGTAAAATTCCGCATTCCTTAGATTGAGCGCGGCAGCACTTTCATTCGCCTCTTCTATATGTTTCCGCGAAAGATCGATCCCGATAAACTCGCTTTCTGGCAGACCCGATGCCATCCAAAGAAGATTTGATCCGTTGCCGCATCCGAGTTCCAGTACCCGGCAATTTTCAGGAGTTTGTGTATTTAAACGGTAGAAGCTGGCGACCGCTGCGATACTGTCAGGATGAGTTTCCCGAAACGTCATCCCGGGATACGGGAAATCTTCGTAGGTAAGATCGGCAAGTGCGTTTTCTGACATATTGTTAAATTACCAAGGGTAGAATTCCGCAAACTTTTTTATTTCATTCGGGCGCCCGGATCGTCGCGACTTCGTTTTACAAATTCACCGTCTGACAACCACGGGGAGTTTTCCAAACGGATCGCAAAACGTAAGCCGCCCTTATACCAAAAGACCGATCGCCGCCATTCTTTTTAGCGAATCGTCAAGCGTTGCTGCGATCTTCTCCGTAAACGCATCCCGCTCAGAGCGTTCCTCGTTACCCTCATAAAGTTTTGCTGAAAGCGCCGCGATCAGTTCGTCACGCGTTTTTTCGCCGTCGAGCAAAACAAAAAGTTCTTTTGTAAAATCATCCGAAAGAAGCATATTGACGCCGTGATATGTCGGAACTCTTCCGCCTTTTGACGCCTGCAGCCGCGCAAAATCGCTGATCCGTGGTTTCTCGGGGACATAATTAAGCGCCGCCGACCGGGCAACATGAAAACGGATCAAACCGCCTGCGTAAAGCTGAAGCAGTATCGAAAGCGTCGTCGCGATCTCTGAATCCCAATCATCGCAGGAAAAGCCCTTTTGGATCAGTTCGTCGCGCGACCCGAAAACCAAATCCTCAAACGCTATCTCATGACTCTTATCAACAGCGAAACGGTTCAGAGCCGTCACGGTGAGTTTATGATCCGTTTCAAAAACTGACCCGGAATCCGTGACAAACTTTACTGTCTCATTGTCCGCTGCCGCTGCTCGGCTGGTATAACGCCGCAGCGGGGAAGAAAGGAAAAATTGTTTGACGACATCAGTATCAAGTCCGCGGTTCAAAGACACGCCGGCGCGGCAGACAAGCGTCTTCCGAAACTTAGCGCCGGCGAAAAGATCGATGTATTGCTCGGTTTCGATCACGCTTTTGCTGTTATTTTCAATAAATTCCAACACCTCCTGCGGAAGATCAGCCGGCATGAAAGTCGGCCTTCCGGCTTCGGAAAGAAACTGAAGTCCGCATTTTTCCGGCGCTGGCGATAAAGTCGGAAAAATAATAGGGATTGTTAAAAGTAAAAAGATCGTCGTGGTAGATGTTGGATTCGTCGCGTCCGGCCATTCCTTCAAACTCAGACTTCAGCAATACGCTGTATAGCGGTGAGCCAAAGGTATTTTCGGACAGAAATTGCGCAAAAGCTTTGGCTTTACCGACCATTTCTGACGGTTTCGCGACATCGCGGATGTGAAACAGCATGGACTCTCTCATCAGCCGCCGCCGGTAAAATCCGGGAAGTACGTTGTAGCTTATGTAACCGACGCCGTTTGGCGCGAGCAGCTTCCCATATAGATCGAGAATTTTTTCCCTTACATCTTCAGGAACCCAGGAAAACAAACCGTGAGCGATAATATAATCAAACTCACCAAATTCCTGTTCGTCGATCTCCAGCACATTTTGTTCGTAGAACTCCGCATTGCCGATCCCGAGTTTGGAATGTGTTTCGCACGCCTCATCGATATGGACTTTTGAGAGATCAACGCCGACAAACTCACTGGCGGGCAGGGTTGAGGCCATCCAGTTAAGATTAGAGCCGTTGCCGCAGCCGAGTTCGAGCACACGGCATTTTTCCGGAGATCGAGGAACAAGATCATGAAATCTCGCCATTACCGCGAGATGATCAGGATGAGTATCCTGAATTGTCATGCTCGGATATGGAAGATCTTCGTAAGCAGGATCAGGATCGTCGTTCGGCAACATTTCACCATGTTAACCGCAAAACGATCAATAGACCATCCCGATATTAACGTTAGAAATTTGGCAGATATCGCCGGTATCTAATTCAACCGCTGGTCACGGATTTATGCGGGGAAAATTTTAAGACAGTTTTCGGGACCTTTTACAGAGATCATATATGACAAGCCATTTAGCAACTTCAAACTTCTTATTGAAGTCAGCAATATCAAAATCGAGGTCAATTTTGTTCGCGTTTTGCCCAAAGGCAAACAGAGGAAATATGAGAATCGTAAATAGAATCAGTATATTTTTCATTTGAATAGTTTTGCCCTTTTGATCATTAGAATAGTACTGATTATGAACAATCAGTACTGCGAACGATAGTGAGTCTCTTATAAATTTGTGTTACGAATTGTTAAAAGTGTTCGCTGCCGCTCACTGTACTGATTACCCAACAACATATGTAAATATCCGTATACTTCAAAATGCGAAGAGCAAAATGAAATATCAATAAACCATCCGTGTCTTTATCGTTCCGTCGATATTTTTCAGAATATCAAAGGCCTTTTTTGAGATCCTGCTGTCGACATCGAGGATCACATAGCCGATTTCTTCATTGGTTTTTAAGAATTGGCCGACGATATTGATCCCGCCTTCGGAGAGTTTTGAATTTATTTCAGACAATACCCCGGGTTTGTTTTTGTGAATGTGAAGAACACGGTGTGTATCTTCCTGCGGGGAAAGACTTACGGGCGGAACAGTATGCGAACCCGTTGAAATTCCTAATTCTAAATAACTTATCAGCTTTGAAGCAGCATCCAAACCGATGCTTACCTGCGCTTCCTGCGTCGAACCGCCGATATGCGGCGTCAAAATTACATTTGGAAGATTCTGCAAAACCGTCTCAAATTGATCGCCGGTCTTCTTCGGCTCTTCGGGGAAAACGTCAACCGCCGCTCCATGGATCTTTTCGGATTTTACGAGTTTGGCCAAAGCGGTAAGATCAACTACGTCGCCACGCGAATAGTTTACAAAGATCGATCCTTTTTTGAGCTCCCTCAGCATCTTTGCGTCAAACATATTCTTTGTTTCAGGCGTCGAGGGAACATGAAGCGTGACGATATCGGAGCTTTTTAAGAGTTCTTTCAGGCTTTTTATTTGCTGCGCATTGCCGAGCGGAAGTTTGGTCAGAATGTCGTAATAGATGACATTCAGCCCGAGATTTTCGGCAAGGATCGAAACCTGCGAACCGATATTTCCGTATCCGACGATCCCCAGCGTTTTCCCGCGCAGTTCGTAAGAACCCGCGGCGTCTTTCAACCAAACTCCGTTGTGAGCGGCAGTATTCTTATCCGGGATCCGGCGGATAAGCATGACAAACAAACCGATCACAAGTTCCGCGACGGAGCGCGTATTCGAATAAGGAGCATTAAAAACCGCGACGCCGCGCGCAGTTGCCGCTTCGAGATCGACCTGATTTGTACCAATGCAAAAACACCCGATCGCCAGAAGCTTGTCGGCACAATCCAGAACCTTTTTGGTGATCTGCGTCTTTGAACGGATCCCGACAATATGAACTCCTTTGATCTTTTTGCAAAGATCCTCTTCACTCAGTGCTTTCGACAGCTTTTCGATATTTGTGTACCCGTTTTCTTCGAGTTCTTTTACCGCCGAATCACTCAGGTTTTCAAGAAGTAAAATTTTGATCTTATTGCGCGGATATGATGTTTGGTTGTTTTTCATTTAACGTTTATCAATAAACAATAGCGGCTAAGATAATCTTGCAAATCTGACTTTATTTTCAGTGACGACGACAAAACTATTTTTTAGTTTATCCCCGTGACTTTTAAGTAATTGCCGGAGGACCCAGATCTTGTTGCTCGATCGCTCATCCTCCAGTCTTAGAAAAATTACACCGTTGTGCGGGTGTCGATCACGATAGATCTTTTCCCCAAAATCGCTGTCATTCGTGATAATTATCCAGCCGTCCTCGTATGCGATCCTTAAAATCTCGTCATCTTCTATTCCCCGCGCTTCATTAAAAACAGAAAAGACTTCGTGATCTTATTCACGAAGCCAATTCGCTACGCCGGGACCGGTACATTCATCAATCAAGAAGCGCATTTGATCCTAAGCAGTTTCGATCGCGAGCGGAAATATCTCTGTGTTTCTTAGAGACTTAGTCGCGAACAAAAGACACGCGCTAATATCGTCAGACGTCAAACCATCATATTCTGACAAGATCTCTTCTGCGGTTGCACCGTGAGCCAGAAGATCCAGAATAAATTCTACAGTCAAACGCGTTCCCTTGATCACCGGTTTTCCAACCATAATTTTCGGGTTGAGCGATATTCCTTCCAATAATTCCTTATCGTTCATTGCTTTTCATCCCCAAAATACGAAAAACCTCAGGCTTCAAAATCAGTATTACATATGGATCGTCAGATCATGAACGCCTTCGGCGGCTTCCATCATAGATTCGGAAACCGTCGGATGTGCGTGGATCGTTTTTCCGAGTTCATCAGCAGTCGTTTCCAGCGCCATCGCTACGCAGGCTTCGGCTAACAATTCCGTCGCATGCGGACCGATGATATGGACACCCAAAACCTCGTCGTATTTCTTTTCGGCGACGATCTTGATAAATCCGTCGGTTTCGCCGAGGATCCGTGCTTTTCCTGAGGCTGAAAACGGAAACTTGCCGATCTTTACATCGTATCCCGCTTCTTTTGCTTTCGCTTCGGTCATTCCGACGCTGGCAACTTCAGGATCGCAATAGGTGCAATTTGGAACGAGATTATGATTGATAGGTTCGACCTTCTTGCCGGCGAGCCTTTCCACTACTAAAATTCCTTCTTTTGAGGCAAGATGCGCAAGCCAGGCCGTGCCGATCACGTCACCGATCGCGTAAACATTCGGTTCGGCGGTTTCGCAGAATTCGTTTACTTCCACGACGCCGCGTTCATTAACCTTTACCTTTGTATTTTCAAGACCGAGGTTTTCGAGGTACGGCATTCTTCCGATCGCAACGAGGATCATTTCCGCTTCGAGTTCTACGTCTTTTCCTTTTGCGTCTTTACCCGAAACTTTGACACTTCCTTTTTGCTTTTTCATCGTGTCGAGCTTTACGCCGGTCCAAACTTTTATTCCCTGCTTCTTGAACGAACGCTCAAGCTGTTTTGAAACTTCTTCGTCTTCAAGCGGAACGATCCGGTCGATCAATTCGACGACCGTCGTGTCGCAGCCGAACCGCGCATAAACGCTTGCAAACTCTACACCTACCGCGCCCGATCCGATCACCACCAGCGATTTCGGCACGCTTTTGAGTTCGAGAATATGATCGGAATTTACGACCTGTTTTCCGTCAGTTTCAAATCCGGGGATCGGGCGGACGACAGAACCCGTAGCAATAATGATGTTTTTCGAATCGATGGTTTCTTTCTTACCGTTATTTAGCGCGACCTCGACCTTGCCCTTGCCGGCGATCTTTCCAAAGCCGTTAAATACTGTAACTTTGTTTTTCTTCATCAAATAGGAAACGCCCGCAGAGTTTTTTGCTACGACATCGGATTTGTACTTCTGTACCTTTGTCCAGTCGTAGCTGAGATTCTCAACACTCAAACCGAAATCTTCAAAATGACCTGCTTTTTGATAAAGGTGTGCCGCGTTGAGTAATGCTTTGGTCGGAATACACCCGCGAAGACCGCATGTACCGCCCAGTCTTTCGCCATCTTCTTTTTCGACCAACGCTACTTTTAAACCCATCTGTGCACCGCGGATAGCCGCTACATAGCCGCCCGGACCGGAGCCGATTATAGTTACATCAAATTGTTCTGCCATTTAATAAGCCTCTTTTTTAATCGTTTTAATAAGTAAATTCCAAAATTGCGAAATACCATTATAGGAATATCCGGCCAAAAGAAAAAGCGACCAAACTTTTTTGGCCGCCTTAAGACGCAGCGCCAGCGTCCCGCCGGCTGTCATGAGAGCGTCTCGCCCTCATGTGGCTTAACGATTTGCCGCATTGGCGACGGCAAGATCCCGTAGCCACAACCACCGAGACAGTGGCGCTACGCTTTTCAGAAAGCCGCTTGCTTCAATGATTCAACAAGATTATTTACGAAGGGGACTCGGGAGCGGGACGCTCCCGACACGGCCGGCGGGACGCCAGCGCTACGCCACACCGTAACGGCGGCGGTACGACTTCAGGAACAATTTGTCCAGGCGAGTTCGCACTGATTTTCCAGCGGAAGCCAGCCGAAGATGCTGCTTTTACCCTGTGGAATGACGATCTTAACCCAGCTTTCAAAACACGTCTCGAGCTTGAATTCCTCAAATGCCGGAAGTTTTGCGATCACCGCATTTCCTTTGCTCGGCATTTCGTAAGCATTTACGGTGTCTCCATCTCCGTCCTGCTTCATTGTAGAAATCGCAAGAAGCGGAGCGTAAACCCAGCCGGTTTTTGAAAAAACGGTTTCATCATCAACGTTTTTCGCGTTTTCGATCTTCAGCCATTTTCCTTCGGCAGCAATGATATCGACAACGGTCCCGTCAGTATTGAACGGTATCTTTCCGATGACCTTCGATCTTCCGTCCGGTTTTGCGCGGACATTCAATCCCTTCGGATCTTTATCAATCACATACGCCGAGACATTACACATCTTATCGGCTTCCGCCTGAGTCATTTGTGCAAAACCGCTTACAGCAAAACACAGTATAAAAAATACCGCCGGGATCTTAGTTTTCATATTTCCTCAAAATCACCACTAATCAGGAACCTAAACTCAGAGAACTTTGCGTCCTTCGCGCCCTTTGCGGTTAATCCTCTTAACCGAAAAGGGCACAAAGAAGTTAAAAAACACTGACCTTATCCTGACAATTATTTAACCTTTTTCGCCTTAAATTCTGCCTTTACCACCTTCCCGTCATCACCGGTGATATCGATCGATCCGGCGATCTCGGTATCCGTAACGGATGTGATCGTAACCTTTCCTTTGCGGTTTTCAACATTCGAGATCTGCTCGTCTCCATTGTCGAAATAATATATATCGGTCCACTTGAGCTTTGAATCCGTGTATTCTCCGGGCTGCACAGGATTGTTGAAATCCTCGCCTTTTTCGCCTTTCAAACCAAAAGTGATCCGTACCTGTTTATCAGAAGTTACTTTATCGAGCGAGTTTACCGATTTCGGCTCCATCGTAAAATCATAATTTGCCAGTGCAAAATGGACTTCGGTAAGATCGGGTCGCATATCAGCATACGCCGTTTTCACTTCAAAGGGAACACTTTTTTCTGCGCCGAGTTTTACTTCCGTCCCGCCGCCTGCCGACAGCCCGGCCGAACCGCAAGCCATTAGAAACAATGAAATTAAGCCAATTATCAATACATATATTCTTCTCATCAAATCCTCCTGATAGGTTTAACACACTAAATACAATTTTCCGTAAAAACACTCTACCTGATACGAATTTTACTTACACTACCTGTATATGTAGTAAGAACCCGCCGGAATTTATCCGCCGCTCAGAACATTGTATGATCGATAAGAAATAACTCCTTTTACAGCTGAAATTATGGACAAAGATGAAGAGATCCTGCGCGAGAGGATGAAGGCGGTCGCCACCGAATATATCGAAAAAGGCGATTTCTACGGCTGGTTTGACGCCGTTTACCGCGAAACCGAGGAAGACAGTGAACAGATTCCCTGGGTTGATATGGAGCCAAACCGTTATTTTCTCGAGTGGAATGAAACGGCACAGATCAAAGGAAACGGAAGAAACGCGCTCGTCGTCGGCTGCGGTCTCGGAGATGAAGCGAGGTTTCTTTATGATGCAGGTTTTGACGTCACGGCTTTTGACGTTTCAGAAAAGGCGATCGAGATCGCAAAAAGGATCCACGCGGATACGGATATAAAATTCATAGCGGCCGATCTTTTTGATCCGCCAAAGAAGTGGGAAAAGGCGTTTGAATTTGTCCTTGAAGTTTATACGATCCAGGCCCTGCCGATGAGTCTTCGAGAAAAAACGATCGACGCGATCGCCGGCTTTGTTGCTGGAGGCGGGGAACTCGTCGTCGTCCAAAGATTTCGCGAAAACGACGAAGAACCCGAATCGCTCCCGTGGCCGGTTTCTCCAAAAGATCTTTCACGATTTGAAAAGAACGGCCTGACGCAGACCGGATTTTCGATCTTTATCGGAGATATTGACGATGAACCGGTGAAGAGATTTGTGGTGGAATATACGCGGAAATAAAGCGTATTTCTCCATATCATCTAAGTTTTATCCGATGGCTCTTCTTAGATATTCAGCATATCGATATACGTCATAAGGCGTCCAACATTGTCGAGCCCACTCATCCATCTCTTTTGTTCCAATCTGAGGAAGGTCATAGATCCTTCGGTCTGCAACTACTTTAAAGTTCGGACTTTTACCTCCTGATCCGTGATATAGAGCGACTTTTACCGGTCCGGCACAATTGAACCCTCTGGCCCAGTACGCCGGTCTGACGCTGATCATTCGATTGTAAAAAACTGTCATTTCGTTCTCGTTTAAGTTTTTGAGCGAAATCGTGTGATCGGGGACCCCGCCTTCCGATTTTACATCCTCGCTGTAGTTGTTGAATGCGCTTTGAACCGGAAACAGTCCGGTCAGATCAAATCTAACTGAGGTCGGCCAGAAGCTTAAATAGTCGCTGCCAATTTTTATCGACGCATGTCCGATATTTTCTGTTACTTCACCTGTCGCATGATTGGTCACCCTTGCCGGTAGCCACACATAAACTTCAACCGCCATAAAATCCCTCCCAAACTAATTCTCTCGTCAATTCTTAATGCGGATTTATACAGAATAAAGTGCCAAAAGATCCCGAAAACTCGTTTTCCGCAGCCAATAGTGCGACGAATTTTATGTGCTGGCCGCATATTCTCCGGCTGAACAGAAGCGAAGAATCAAATAGTTTATATTGCCGGATCCTCCTTGAGTTTCAGTCAATACAGGTTTTTGATATTTTCAGGTAGAATCATTAACAAAAGACTAAATCAACAAAAACATATATGGAAAATAGAATTGAAACGGATTCGATGGGTGAGATCGAGGTCGAGTCGGATAAGTATTGGGGTGCGCAGACACAGAGGAGTCTGCACCATTTTGATATCGGTTTTGATGTCATGCCGAGGGAAATGATCCGCGCACTCGGGATTTTGAAGAAAGCCTGCGCGATCGTCAATTGTGATCTCGGAAAACTTTCTGAAGAGAAACGCGACCTGATCGTGCAGGCGGCCGATGAAGTGATCGAAGGAAAACTCGATGCGCATTTTCCGCTCAGAGTTTGGCAGACGGGCTCGGGAACTCAGACGAATATGAATGCCAATGAGGTTATTTCAAACCGCGCTATCGAGATCGCCGGCGGAGAAATGGGCTCGAAAACACCGATCCATCCGAATGACGACGTCAATAAATCGCAGTCTTCAAACGACACATTCCCGACCGCGATGTATATCGCCGCGGCCGAACAGCTTACCAAGCTAATTCCTCAGGTGCAGCGGCTTCAGACCGCGATCGAGGCAAAAGCGCATGAATTCCGCGATGTAGTAAAGATCGGAAGGACGCATCTTCAGGACGCGACGCCTTTAACGGTCGGACAGGAATTTGGCGGCTGGGCGAGCCTGATCGAACGCGACATTCAGAGACTGAACGATGTGATGAGCGGTCTGCTCGATCTGGCGATCGGCGGCACGGCGGTCGGAACGGGACTTAATTCGCATCCCGAGTTTTCTGAAAGGACGGCTGCCGAGATCTCCCGCGAGACCGGTCTTGCTTTTAAAGCCCATCCAAATAAGTTCGCCGCACTTTCCGCACATGACGAGATCATTTTTGCATCCGGCGGACTAAAAACCCTCGCCGCATCACTAATGAAGATCGCCAACGACATCCGCTGGCTTGGTTCGGGACCGCGCTGCGGACTCGGCGAACTCGTGCTGCCTGAAAATGAACCCGGCAGCTCGATCATGCCGGGAAAAGTAAACCCGACGCAGTCTGAAGCGATGACGATGGTTGCCGCACAGGTGATGGGGAATGATGCGGCTATCGGATTTGCCGGTTCACAGGGGAATTTTGAACTCAATGTTTTCAAACCCGTGATGATCCACAATTTTCTTCACTCTGTAAGACTTATCCACGACGCGTGTCACGGTTTTGTCGATTACTGCGTTGCCGGAATCGAACTCAACCGTCCGCAGATCGATGAATATTTGAATGATTCGCTGATGCTCGTTACCGCTTTGAATCAGCATATCGGATACGACGCGGCATCGAAGATCGCAAAAAATGCGCACAAGAAAGGGATAAAACTCCGCGAGTCAGCGATCGAACTCGGTTTGCTCGACGGCGCGAAATTTGACGAGCTGGTTGTGCCGGAAGATATGACAAAACCTTGAGAGAGGGAAAAAGAGGTTGAAAGTGAAAAGGGGAAAAGGTGAAAAAGGGGAGTGATATGAAAAAATTATTGGTTTTGGTGATGTTTGTTTTTTGTTCGACGGCCGCGGCGCGTGAGGATTTCGAAATTAAAAATGCCTCAGATTATTTTGATATAAAGATCTCTGTTGCAGAATGTGATGAATATGCGTGTACAGGTGAAGCTACATTTTCATTCTATAAAAAGGGTGGAAAAACACCTTACCAGGTGATCAGGCTTCCTGAAACATATGTTCAGCTCGATGAAAGCGGCAATCCGAACGTGAATAAAACTCTCCTTTATGATGAGCAGAGTGTTGTAAATATCGGCGATTTTAATTTTGACGGAATGGAAGACGTGGCGATCTGCGATGGGACGAATGGCTCCTACAATGGGCCGTCGTATCGCGTCTATTTATCCTCAAGGGCGGCGAAGAAATTTGTTTTTGACAGTGCGTTTAGCGCGCTTGGAAAACATCTTGGCATGTTTGAAGTAGATACTGCCCGGAAGGTTTTGCGAACTTTTGATAAGAGCGGATGCTGCTGGCACGTGACGGAAGAATTCTCAGTAGTAAAGGGTCGTCCGGTCAAGGTGTTAGTTGTTGAAGAGGATGCCACGATCGCGGACGAAACCAAGGTTAAAGTAACTACGAAAAAACTGGTCGGCGGAAAATGGAATTCCTCGGTAAAATATGTAAAACGTGAGGATAACTAAAATTCCGGTATTTATCCTCCGATCAACACGTTTCGCGGGCCGGTTGGAAGATGGAGAAATGCACCACAGACGGTGTTATCCAATGACCCGACAAGACGGGCAGCTGGAAGGAAATTTATCAGAACCGTTGCCGAACCTTTGACGATCGGCGGCGGTGCCGGAAGCGGAATGTGAGCGATACCCGCTGAAATTACACCGGTGCATGCACAGGTGCAGGTTACATGGGCAGCAAACTTTCCATTGATCATAACATTCGGTGCCCCCTGCGTGATCGTTCCGGATGGCACCAACATGTCGTGTGAAATAATATCTCCAATACAAGCAGCTAAAAACATATTCTACTCCTGGGGCTGTGCGCCCGTTCCTGAATCGGGTTGTGTGCTTTGTCCGGGCATCGGATTGTCCTCGGTCGGAAGTACGCTTTCGATCTCTTCTGTTACCTTTACACCGCTTCCAGTTTTAACGCGCGAAGTAACGGGGAACTGTCCATCCTTGTCGTTGTCGGTATAAAACTTATCAAGATTTTTCTTTTTGTCATCGGCGTCCTTGCGTTCCTTTTCACGGGCGATCGCTTCAGGGCTCTTATTTTTTGCCGAGTCTTTGATATTTTGAATATCATCAACACTGTCGACGCCCGCCGCAGCCTGATCCTGGACATCTTCGACGCGGTTGCTGTAGTCATCAACTTTATCTACAGTATCTTTTGCTTTGTCGAGATTTTTGTTGATTTCCTTTACTACCTTTGCCACCTCCGGCGCTATTTTCTCAAAAACTTTTTCAACTACGATATTCCACATCGGGAAAAATATGTTCCGGAACATCAGCGCTGTAAACCACGGAAGTCTTGCAACAAGAACTTCCATCGTCTGCGCATCATTATCACCGGCCTTTTTGCGCGATGCCTCCATTTGACCGGCGAGTTCACCGATCGCGATTTTTATGATCGGATCTGCATACTGAGCCAGATTCTCTTCAACGAGTTTTGCCGCAAACTGTTTTGCGCTCAATTTCTTCCCGCCCGGAAGCTCCATGCCGAGATCATCCGCCGGCAATAATCCGCTGACAAGATCAGTCATTATAGAAAATAAATGCTGCGTCAAGCCCCGGCGTGAAGCCTGATAGACGGCGAGTGAATTTATTTCGCCTTTGATCCCTTCGGCCATCATCCGCGCATAGAGCTCTTGCAACAGCGCGAGGTTAGCGTCATTCACCTTGCCGATGACCTTCTTTACAAAGTTCGGAACACCTGCGATATCGGCCATCGCTGCGTCGAGTCCCGCATTGATACAGGCCGATGCACCGGGAACTGCATTCGGAGTTGTTTGCGTGCCGCCCGCCATGCTTCCGAAGATCGCTGAGAGCGCAGGCGATCCGGGCGTTTTGTCCGGTCCGCCGTTTACGCCGAGAAAATCATAAACCTTGTCCACTTCTTTGGCGATATCATCCTTTACCTTATCGACCTTTTCGGTAACCGGTTTTAGTAAATTGTCATCATCGCCGTCGTCATTACTATCCGCAGCTTTTTCCCGCTTCTTAAACCAAACCGGATAGATCAATTCGTGTTTTTCGTATTTTCCTTTGATCGCCTGAACCGTCAGATCATGCGCCGCGTCTTCTACGCTTTTTTCATGCGCTTTGCGGATCTCAAGATATGCGGCGAGATACAGATCCTGCATCTTAAATGCAAAACGCTGGACCGTACCCATGATCTTTCCGACACCGGGAACGTTCGCAACGAGTCCTCCGACCTGGTCAAGAGCACCGTCCGGCGGTTTGATATAGAAATCATTCAAAGATTCGCAGAACGCAACGTACGTTGCGCGGGTTTCGTGAAGTTTTTTTCCGGCTGCGTGAATATCGGGATATTTTATCGAGTCAACGTTTATCGATTCCACAACCGTTTTTATATCGGCAAGAAATGTATCGAGCTGCGCTGGATCGGGCGCCGGGGTCGAAGATCCGCCTCCCATAAGGTCACCGGCCATGTCGGCTACATCACTGAGGGCGCCTTTCGAAGAGTTTGTTTCCTGTACTGTTACCTTTGTCGAAGAGACAAATGCAAAAAGGGAAATTGCTTCGCGAACCAATGCGTCGCGAAACATAATAGCGTGGCCGTCCGGCGCTTCTTCTTCAGCTTCAGGATCAAATGAATCATGCGGGAATTTTTTCCCGAGGTCCGCGTGGACTTTACCGAAATGTATAAACTCGATAGGAATTCCGAAATCAAAGCTCACAGGCTTACCGCTTCCGGTCGGATCCGGCGCGGCTGATCCGCCCTGGTTTTTTTCATCAGGGGTGATCTGCACATCTTTAACGAATTCCGCGGTCGCCTCGGCCTGAGATGTTTCCTGCCCTCCGGTCAGATCGTCCAGCGCGTCACTCGCTTTATCAACTGCATCATCTAGCATTCCCATAGTTTCTTTTACCCACGTTCAGTAGAACCAAACAGCTTAGAACTATCTTATTTTGATAATTCCTGCAGTTTCGCTTTTGTCGCCGCGTTCATTTCTCCTGAATCCTCAAGCTTATATTCAGCCTGAAATTTCTTTACAGCCTCCGTGAATTTCTCATCCACTTTTTCATTTTCAGAACCGCAATTAAAACCCAGGTTATTGAGTCTTTGTTTTTGACCGCTGACGCCGTCGATCGGATTCAGTTCACCGACCTTGATCGGATATGATTCCTTTCCGTCACGCAGAATAAGTTTGCCCACTCTCGCTGCACTTGGAATAAAATGTTCGATCTGCCCGTCCCCATCCGTAGTGCCCTCTATGATCTTTCCTTCTATTTCCAGAACATATTTTTCATCTTTTCGCGGCTCGCCCAACTTTAAGAGCTGAAGCTTCAGTTTGCAGGGGTCTCCTTTGAGTTTGAAAGTGTGTTCCGCTTCTGTTCCCTTAGAGACCTCTTTCTGAACTTTTTCCGGGATAAAGATCTCGTCATCTTCATGAAGAAGCGTCGGGTCTTTCCGCTTTTCTTTCAGCGCGGCATTTTCTCCATGATTCCAAATCGTCTGCCAAAAGAATCCATTCTTCTTAGCCAGGCTTATCGCCGTTTCACCTTTTCCAACTTTACGTCTTGGCATATCCTTACGCTTCCTCCCAGGCGTCTTTATCAAGATCAGGGAATGTTATCTTGCAATTGCCCGGATCGATATTCTTTACTTCACCCTGGCCGTCTTTATTCGTACTGCCTGACGCAACCCTGCCGTCAGGTGTCGTTACTTTGAAACTCACACCGGTCACGGGTTTTCCTTCTTCGTCAACGAGCTTTATCTTGACCCAGGATTTCTTCTCTTCATTACCTTCTTTATGCGTTTTTTCCTTTCGGTCAGCCGAGCGTTTTTCAAGTTTGATCTTCGTGCCCGGTTTCGCATCGTCAGCCTCATCTGGTTCTTCAGGAGGCGTTGGCGAAACAATGCTCGGAGCGGTTGCCGGTCCTCCTCCACCACCCGAATTGATCTTGACCATCGGTCCGACAATATCGACTCCGCCGGGTGTGAGTGCAACAAAACTTGCTCCGCACTTAAGCGTAACTCCTCCCGGCGCGTCAATAACTGCACCGGCAGCGGATTTTAGTGAAATTCCGCCATTGGCTTCGAGACTGTAGGTCGTTGCCTGCATCTCAATACCATTACCCACTTTCAACGAATAGGAGCCGCCTACATCGACGTTGTCACTGGCACCGACTCTGGTGTGACGTTCCTTTCTAATTTCTTCATACTGATGACGTTCAACCAGCCTGTGTTCGTCACGTTCGATCTTTTCGAACCGATCGTTTTTAATTATGTAATGGTGATCATTACCAACCCACTCCCGGCGGTCGTTCTTATTCCGAACGTCGATATCCTTTTCACCGTGAACAAAGATCTGTTCCGAATCCTTCAGATCCTCAAGACGGATCTCATTAAAGCCGTTGCCGCCCTTTGAAGAGTCGCTCTTGATCGTTGACTTTGTCTTTTCATCGGGCAGATCATACGGCGGCATCGCGCCGGGATTGTAAACACAGCCTTTGACGATCGGGTGATCCGGATCGCCGTCCAAGAAGCTGACTATAACTTCCATCCCGATCCGCGGTATAAATACCATTCCCCATTTATTGCCTGCCCAGCCCTGCGAAACCGGAACCCAGCAGGAACTGCTTGCATCAAGCTGCCCGTCCTGGTCCCAGTGAAACTGAACTTTTACGCGCCCGTATTTGTCCGTAAAGATCTCCTCACCTTCCGGACCGACGACGAACGCCGTTTGGCTGCCGTAGATCAGCGGTTTTGGAGTTCTTCTTTCAGGTCTGTATTCGGGGTGGCCGTCACCATGCGGAATACACGTAAATTCGTTTGCATAGGGCTTGGGCGTGCCGTCGCCTACTTCGTAATCGGGTATTTGCTCGGCTTCGTGTGTGATCGTTGTGACGACGTAAGAAATATTGAATTCGTCATTCGGATGATGCTTGAGGGTGAACCTGTATCCTGCCGTCAGGCTGCAGCAGTCCGATGTTGCACTTATGATCTGATGTTGTGAATCAAGCGAAAGCATTGTATTCTTCGCGTTCTTCTTGTTGTCATCAAATATCTTTTGAAGCGCATCGGTCTGTTCACCTCCGCTTTTGTCGATCCCGTCGTAAAGGCCGCCGTACCCGCCCGGATAGTTATAGATCTTCAAATCCTGATTGCCGCCGACACTAAACCGGCTTGTCATATTCGCGTCAAGCTTCTTGCCCGGCATCTGGAGCTGATAATCCCACGTTTCGTAACTTCCGCTTATCAGATTGTAATCGATGAACCACTGTTTAACGTTGCTTTCCCATGTTTCATGGCGGCCTAGATCGATGTCGTAAGTCGGGATCTCCGATTTATTCGGACAATCCTCCGGGGTCAGATAGTCGTCGCGCAGGACCATCTTTTCTTTTTCGCCGGAGTGATCGAAATAATAATAGATCCCTTCGTCTTCCATCAGCCGCGAAATAAAATCGAAGTCGCTTTCGCGGTACTGTGCGCAGTAATTCCTGGGTTTGTACTCGGCCTTCAGCTGATCTTTTATCTCGTATCCTTCAAGTACTTTTTTCAAAATGTCGGGAACCGACATCTGTTGAAAAATACGGCTTCGAAAGTTCTGGGTTAATTTCCAGATATGAGGAACGATCTTCGCTCCGTAATAAGTAAATCTGCGGTCTCGGTGGAGTTGCGTAAAACGGCAAACGGTTCCCAGAAAGAGCCGTGCGCCGTCGTCAGGCTGATCGATGCTGATGGTCACCGATTGACCAAGGATCTTAGTAATATCATGGGTCTTAACATCAAAACCATCATCCGTTTCCTGGTCGAACATTAACTCGATATCGATTTCGTAAAGCTGAGACAGACCCTCGGTTGCTCTTATTTTATTTAACAATAAAACGTCTTCTCCAAGCGGGGAAGTGAATTTGAGAAGCCTGCCTTCCTGTGTCATTGCCATAGTGATCGCACCTACAAAATCTTCTGTAAAATCGAGTTAATCTCCGTCCACATATCTAATTTCCGAAAGTCGAAAATTCCGGGTTTCGTCTATTGAATGTCGTAAGCAAAGTTTTCGTCATCCGCTACCGAAACATGAATTTTAGAAACACCCTCTCCGGTAGCCATCTTTGATAAAACCTCGCCGCTCATTTCCGGCAACAGCGATCCCGTCAAAATGTTGATGACGTTTCGCGCGCCGCTATCGACGTCCGTACATCGTTTCGCTACCGTTTCTATGACGGAATCATCATAGGAAAATTGCGCATTGTGGTTATTTAAAATACGCTTCTCGATCTTTCCGAGCTGCAGTTTGACGATCTTTTTGAGCACGTCATCAGCAATCGGATAAAAGGGAACCGTCACCATGCGCCCCAATAATGCGGGCTTGAATGCCTTGACAAGTTCCGGTCTGATCGCTTCTTCAAGCCCGGCGGGATCGGGGCGTGTTTCCGGATCTGCGTTTAGCGACATGATCAGATCAGTTGCAACATTGGACGTGAGAAGGATAATACAATTCTTAAAATCGATCTCCCTGCCTTCGCCGTCTTCAAGCACGCCTTTATCAAACACCTGATAGAAGAGTTCCATTACATCCGGATGAGCTTTCTCGACCTCATCGAGTAAAACGACGGAGTAAGGCTTGCGGCGCACCGCTTCTGTCAATACACCGCCTTCGCCGTATCCGACGTATCCGGGAGGCGAACCTTTTAAGCTTGAAACAGTATGCGCTTCCTGATATTCACTCATGTTTATTGAGATCAGGTTTCTTTCACCGCCGTAAAGCGTGTCAGCGAGCGCGAGCGCCGTTTCGGTTTTACCGACGCCGGAAGTTCCGACGAGCAGAAATACGCCGATCGGACGTTTTGGATCTGTCAGACCCGCGCGCGAGGTTTTTACTCGTTCTGCGATCACTGCCAAAGCGTGATCCTGACCAAGTACTCGTTCCGCGAGGGTTTCCTCGAGCTTCATGATCTGAAGGATTTCATCCGCAACCATTTTTCCAACAGGAATTCCGGTCCAGCCAGAAATGATCTCGGCGATCGCCTGTGAATCAACTACCGGAGACATTAGCGGATTTTCACCCTGCAATTCTTTAAGTTCTGCCGTTACTGCTTTTAGCTCATTGCGCAAAGCATCGACATCGATCGGTGAGCCGGTTTCAGGTGCAGCGGCCGTTCCGGCTCCATCGGGTGATGTAGCAGTTTCCGCGCTTATCTCACCGGAGTCCTCGGCTGTTGCAGCCGCGGCAGCCGGTGACGCTTCGGACGACGGCTGCGAAACTGCATTCGATGAGCCGTTTCCGTCCAAACGCGACATCTCCAATTTGACCCGTATTTCGCGAATCTTTTTGGTAAGTTCTTTTTCTTTCTCCCACTGTTCGTTCAGCGCGGCATGGCGTTCTTCGATCGCACTGCGTTTTGATTTGAGTTCTTCCAGCCGTTCAGCATGGTCAGACCCCGTAATTTCCTCGCGTTCCAGGGAATCGATCTCACGCGAAATATGATCGATGCTCCGCGAAGCATCTTCGATGGCGGCCGGCGTTGCCCCCTGCCCGATCGCAACTTTTGCACAAGCGGTATCCAAAACACTCACGGACTTATCCGGAAGCTGTCGCCCGGTTATATAACGGTGTGAAAGTTTCACACAATCGACGATCGCTTCGTCCAGAATTCTCACATTATGGTGATCTTCCATTTTTCCGCCGATCGCCCGCATCATACCGATCGCTTTTTCTTCATCGGGTTCTTCTACTTTTACGACCTGAAAGCGCCGCGCAAGCGCCGGGTCCTTCTCAAAATACTTTTTATACTCCGCCCATGTCGTTGCTGCGATCGTTCGCAGTTCGCCTCTGGCCAAAGCCGGTTTCAGCAGGTTGGCAGCGTCGTTTTGTCCGGCTGCACCTCCCGCTCCGATCATCGTGTGAGCTTCGTCGATAAACATGATTATCGGCTGCGGCGATGCTTTTACCTCGTCGATCACGGACTTCAAACGGTTTTCAAATTCTCCCTTGACGCCTGCGCCGGCCTGCAGCAATCCAAGATCGAGCGTGCGGACCGCGACATTTTTGAGCGGATCCGGTACGTCGCCCTGCGAAATTCTAAGAGCAAACCCTTCGACTACGGCGGTTTTACCAACACCGGCTTCACCCGTCAGGATCGGATTGTTTTGCCGGCGGCGAGTCAAAATGTCGACGATCTGCCTTATCTCAAAATCACGTCCAAGTATCGGGTCGATCTTTCCTTCACGCGCTTTGGCAGTGAGATCTTCCGTATACTGGTCAAGCGCTTTTGTCTTGCCGGGAACGCCGCTGGCAACTTGTCCGTCGCCGGAAACGCCGGCTGTCTCGCCGAGAGATGCAGCCTCATATTGCTCGGCGGAATCTGCAGTGACGTTCTGGAAATCATTTTGAAGTTTTTCCACCGAGATGTGAGAAAACTCTTTCGATATCTCCCGGGCTATTCGCGCCATACTTTCGTCTTCGAGCAGAGAGAGAACAAGGTGTCCTGATCTGACGCGTGCTGAGCCAAAATCGATCGAAGCCTTAAGCCATGCTTCGCGAACCCAGCGCGGAATGCGATCGCTTAATCCGGGAGTGCGTGTGTTGCCGGTTTTCAGGCGGTCGAGTGCGGAATTTACGTCCTTCGTCAGCCTATCGACGTTTACTTCGAAATGACGGCAGATCTTGTGAAGATCGGTATCGTCGCGTTCAAGCAGTTTCATCAAAATATGCTCGATCTCGACATCGTAGTTTGTGCGTGAAAGACACAAGCCCGCGGCATCTTCCAGTGCGCCGCGGCAGGTATCGTTTAATCTGCCTACCAAAGATTTTAAATTTACGTTCATTTCGGTTTCTCCTGATTTAGTGTTTTAAAACAAGAACAGAATAAGACTTATCAATTCTCAAATTCACCGGCGAAGGATCCGGTAATCTTCCGTCTTGTTTCTTAAGATTACTCCAAGTTACCTTATTCGTTTATCTGCAAAACAACTTGATCGTCATCGTTTTCAAAAGGCTCTGATTTCAGCCACGATGTCCAGCCAAGCATCGGCCGGCGCTGCGCGCGCGTCGTTAAGATCGTGCTTGGAACCTGTTCTGCTTTGAGTACGAGTTTAACGTCATAATCCAACTCCTGAGCAGCAATAAAACTGACTAACGAACGGAGCGATTTGTGTCCGCTTCCATTCGGCAAAAGTGACTGGAATTGAACGAGCGACATCGGACCTAAAACCAGCCGGAATTTTGACTGCTGATCCCAGATCCGCGTACCTACAATCGCACTTTCACCGAGCACACTATTAGTGCGGCTCAGCTGTGTGATACTTTCAGAATCCAAATCTAACCATTGACCGAAAAACTGGATCACTTTTGCCTTAATTCTAAAGTAGTCTGAAAGAATTTGTTCGACCGCAACGGCCGAGTGAGGCTTTTGAATTATCAGCCCGCTGTAAGGCAGCACTCCTTCGTCGTCGAGTCCCATCCTCCCGCGAAGACCTTTTGTTCCAAGGCCGACAAAATCGAATAGGTAGCTCGTAAAATCATCGTTGCCGCGTTCATACTGGACAGGGAAGCGGTATTTTTCCCATGCTCTGAAGAACATAGAAACCGCGCGATGGGTGAAGATATCGGTAAAGGCGTGAAATGCTGTGTCGTTATACCTTGCGCGATCGACGATCAACTCGGAATAATGCGTGGGAAGTACGCCGACTATCCCGATAAGTCCCATAAAGTTGATCATCATTTCAACACGCTCTTCATCAGCGTGTTCATCATAGACCTCTTCAATAAACTTAATTTGGCTGGGCGGGAATTTAAGCGAAGGATTTCCGCGGAGCCGAACGATTTCTTTTTTTGGTGTTGTGCCGCGCGTCAGGGGGATCCGTTCAGGGTAGATCTTTTCAAGTAATCTGACGGCTTGAAAAAAGTCAAACCTGTGCGGTTCTTCATATAGCCGTTCTTTTGCACTTTTTACTGACATTTTTTATTCACAAATTCAGAACAAGGCTGATCAAAGCAGTACCCGGTCTCCCGTTCTTGGCGGCCATCGTTTTAAGATATCTTCCTTTTGTTCAGTCTTTACAACCAGTTGGTTAAAGGAATTAAGCGAGCTGTACAACCCCAGAAATCTCTCCAGCACGGAGGCAAAAAGATACAGCCCGCTTCCGACGTATTTTTCTTCATCGAACTCAAGCGTAGTTTCTATACCCCGAACAAATCCTGCACCGATCTGACTGCCGATCTTTCGGACTACTTTTTTGCTTTCGATGCCGGTTATTCCGAGAATCTGCTTATGGATCGCGGACGAATCGGTAAAATTGTACAGCTGAAGAATCTCCTGCAGTGCCTCGGGTGTACCGTCTTCATTTTCGATCAGGGAAAGATAGTTCAGATTAAGGTGTGATATCAGGCGCCAGTGTGCTCCCCGGCGTCTCGCCGGTCGGATCGTGTCGGTCGGTTTTGTCAGACATCTGATACGTGAAACCAGCGCCGTGCCTTCTATCTCAAAATCTCCTTCCTTTCTGCCGAAAGGCAGCCGTGAAGGAAGATCGCGATTGGTGCAAGTGCATTTTATTGTGATAACTTCCTCAGCCGGAACACGCGGATCAAATTTCAGATCAACAAGTGTGATAAACATCTCGGTGCCCTCGTCGTCCGGTTTCTGAGAAGCCCTGCGGTTCCCGTACCAGTACACCTTATCTTCATCTTCATTATTAAAGTGCTGTGTCGAATAAAACGGAAGAAATTCACGCGTCGTATTGGTTGTCGAATCTGTCGTATAAACCTCACCGATCGAATAGACCTCTGTCGAGGTCTGATGATGAACATCCGGAAAAACCTGGTATTCGTATTTTTGCTGTGAAAGATAGATTGGATCTGCCGTTCGGTCAAACAGATTTATTATTGGCGTACAACCGAGCATGAAGGTATCCTGTTCGATCGGTGCCCGCGGCGGAACTACGTCTTTCAAATGAATGACGAGGTCGAAATTGCTTCCAAATTTTTTTCTTGCCGCCTGATCAAAACCGGAAACGTCAAAGAACAAAAATTTATAAGGGAATGCAAAATACTCAGTCAATAAACGGTAACCCGGAAACGATTTTTTATTATAAGGCAGCATTGCCTCATGCTCGTCAAAGCCGACCGGCCGGATAACGTCTTTGTTTAGAATCACCGGATCCGGGAGGTTGAGCTGCATGTTGGTCATCGTCTGCATCGACGCACCCGCCATCGGCGCTTCCTTAGCCTGAATTTCCACATGAGAAACGTGATTGAAGATCAACTCGTAAAGCGGAAAAACCAACTGCGGATCTCCGTTTATAAAGAATCTTAAGCTTTCAAGCGGTCCTCCTGTTTCAGAGTCTTCCATTTCCGAAAGGCTGACTCCGCCGAATCCCTGCATCTTTATCCGTATCTGGCAGTCTGCAAGCTTACCCTGAGCGTTTGGCGGCGCGATAGATTCAAGCTCTGCCGAAAGAACCTCGATCGGTGTCAGCGCGACATCATAGCAAGTGCGAAATCGGCATGGGGCACCGTCGATCGGCCGGGAATAAAGTTTTGCTCCCCGCGCTACCTTTTGGATGGTGCTGATCTTGTTCTTTGGCGAGCCGGCCAAAAACTGTGTTACGGCCATTGACGGGATCGGAGCGAGATAATGAGGATAGATGACATTTAGAAATGACTCTGTCATTTCCGGGAATTCATCGTCAAGTTTCAGCCGGACGCGACCTGCAAGAAAAGCGAACGCTTCAACCATTCGCTCAACATGCGGATCTTCGATCTTTTCTTCGTCGATAAGTAGACGAGAAGCAACCTTCGGGTACTTACGCGAAAATTCCGCACCCATCCGGCGAAGAAAAATCAACTCGCGTTCGTAATAGTCTAATAGGTCGTCGCGCATTGGTTTATTAAACGGCTTAGCCTAAAAACGAGATAAAAAACAAAATTAACTTATCTTTCCGTGAGCGTTATGTCTCCATTACCAACCTGCAATACCGTGTCGAATACGATCGGTTCCGGAGTAGGCTCGACCCGCAAGACGCCTTCGATTTTGAATCTGACGCCGCGATTAACTTTATCGGTTTCTTCGAGCGTGACCTTTAGATTCATCAATCTCGGTTCGAAAAGCCTGAGGCAATGTTCAACATTCTTAATTAGGTCTTTTCTATGAGCAGTATCTTTTGAACTCTGACCTGTAAAATCCGGTAGGCCGTAAACTGCAAGGGACCGGTGAACTTCCTCCAGTCCGTCCGGCACCTCCGAAGTCGCATGTCTTGTGTTTAACAGCCACTCGATATCGCGTTTTACCGATATTTTCAGATCTTTCAAACTTTGCGATCGCGATTTTGCAGTTTCAGACGACATATTAGGTTCAAAATCAATCAAACGCTCAACTATCGATGGTGTGATTTTTACGTCCTTTTCCCGCATTCTAATTCTTTTATTGACAAGTTTGAAAGGGCTGAATCTTGATTTAACTCAACAGAAAACAGAAACTAACCGAGGCAAAAATGCCCGGTTAGTTTCTGGAAATGCTGCATTATAGAGCAAGCTTTGTTGGGTTAGACTGTTGTAGCGTTTTTGATGTTGTAGCCTGTCTTACCAACTGTGGTTAGAGCACCGGTTTCGTCTTGCGCCAAATACTCACGAGTGATCTGCTCCGCATTGAAGCTTGTCGATTCCTGAGCAGGTCCTTCTTCACCGTTGCTCGAGCTGAGCGAACTAATGAATGCATTTGTCATTTCAAGCTTAAAGCTTGGTTCGAGCTTACCTGAACCGGTAGTCTTGCATTTGTGGATCTCGATTTTTGCAAAGTGCTGACCGGCACAAATTTTCTTGTCGAGTTCAGGAGTATGACGTCCTGACATTTGAGAAGTTGTTACGTCCGAGATCGTCGGAGCGCCTGCCGAAGCACCAGTACCTGCCTGAATATCAGTCGGGCTCGAAATACCGTAGCTGAAATGCTGAACCTCAACCCAACCTACATAGCCTTCTTTTGTACTTTCACCATCGACTCCGTCAAACTTAATAAAAACTGGCATTTTTTTTCTCCTATTTCGTGTCTAAATTTTACTGAAATCCCTATTCATTTATGAATCCGTTCGCTCGCTTGATAGCCTTTATGTCTTCTTGCTTGCGTCACATATAGGGGACGAAAAGAGGAAATGCTTTTGCGTAAATACGAAAAAAATATTTCCTCCGGATGATCTATTTCGCCTGAGGAGGCAGATCAGCTACGAGACGCAGCGAAACCGATAACTCATCAAGCTGGAAGTGCGGACGAAGGAACGCAACAGCTCTGTA
>JAWKHO010000027.1:0-39391 GCA_041394785.1 Pyrinomonadaceae bacterium
AGGTGAAATCACGTCGAGCTTTATTAAATAGCCGAACATATTTATCTTTATTTTCCAAAGCACCATGATAAGCAGACAGCTTTTTATTGTATGATAACCATCTACTACTTGGCTCTCTAGGCATTCTGTAATTTAAATCCAAAAAGTTTTCGATTGCAATTGCTCTTCCGTTAATATTTTCACGAGATTGCCCATTTGGACCAATACAAAGAAAGTTATCGAATTCTTGCATATAAGGCAATTGGGTAATTTTCATATTACTTGGCAAACTTAAATCGATGGATTTATCATAATTCTCTTTACCAGCCGTATCGTTGTCAAAAATTACTAAAATCTTATTTTGTATTTTAATACTAGAAAGGCCTTGGCAAAATCGATACAAATTCCCAGTACCGGTGAAGGGATAATTTTCATCCATGTCTACAAAATAGAAAAAATCGACTATATCAGGCGCGTACAATTCCAATGCTTGCTTAATAATGAACAAATCAGAAGACCCTTCCGTAACAATTAAATATTGATTCTTTTCATCGACTCCTTCGTAAATTGCGTCTTCATCAACATACCCACCTTCTACCACATCAAAGAATGCCCAGCGCAAATCTAACTCTAAATTGCTTGGGTTCTCCATTAACAATCGCAAAACTATATATGGATCCAAGTTTTCAAAAAACATACCCCCTTCTTTAGTAATCGACTTTAACTCTTTAGCGTTCTTATGAAATGATGGGCTTGCAAAAACATGATTTACGACGTATTCGCCAAAGTCATGTCCATCCCAATCTTCATCTAATGTTGCTTGCTTTACGTCTACATTGGTAATCACTGTTGCGAATAAATCAAAATCAGGGGGTGACTCATCATAGTAGCCAGGCACCTCTTCCATTATTTCCTCATACATTTTTCGGATTCCGGAAAGTGTATACCCTAATAACTCGAGTCTACGCTTAACATCTTTCAGTTTTCTTGAAAAACCAGGTTGATTGTTTACAATGTTATCCGCGTAATAATAAGGAATGTCCTTTTTATCGGATTCTGAAAATAGTTGGGAGTGATTTCGAAAGAATTCATTTTTTCCCCAATCAATTTCAAATTTATCAATTCCGAGCGTTATCATTGAGCCCATAGCTTATTATTTACTAGTTTATATACGGTTATTATACATGATAGTTAGTTGCCAAAATCCGCAACTTTTTACTGCGATTCATAAACCACTATCCCTTGTTATGGTAATAGTGGTTTTGCGTTACCAGATTGGTGGGTAATATTTGTTTACATATTTAAGACCAGAGATGTTTCTTTTGATAGGTTTCTTTGGTTTGGAAGTGAGCCGTCTTACTAATGGATCACTCATATTAGACATGTCTAAGTTCTTCAAGAATTGAGTTAACTTTCTAAACTTTTTTCTTAAAGTTCGAGCCGCTTCAGGTTGCGGGCTACCACGAAAAATGTCGCTTAATAGGCGGCTTTTTTCTTTGGGAAAATTTAGGTGGGAATTTTCTCTTTTATTCTAGCGCTTAATTCGTTCGATTCCCCGCCGGGTGATTACTCCCCGAAGTAATTTAGAGTAATGAGTAAGTACTGTGTATTCAACTCTTTTAGTTTGATCAGTCGGTATTTCACTAACTTATCTAGAGTTGGTTTGATGAGTTTGTTTGGAAGATCACTTACTTCGCGTAATCGTTCTAACGTCGTTACGACATTACCTGATTGATCTTGAATATCAAGTAGCAGTATGAAATGTAACCATAAAATTGCTCCGTAGGGATTTTTGTACTTTTGTTTAGACATAATGAGTTTCCTTTCGAATTAATGATTAACTGAGCTTAGAAGAAAACCGCAATGTCCTAACCACCGTTTTAACCCTAGCAAAGAATGAGAAACCAAAATAGCCGTAAAAAGTTGCCAATTCGTGTTGGTGGTTATTATAAAGGTCGCCCATTTAAATACATAGGTCTTGTCAGATTGTGTAAAGTGGGTAGAATTAAGGTAATTGTGATAAAAAATCTCTTAATTCAATATGTCAAAAACCACAAAAAAATCTAATCAGAGCGCCCAACAGGTCTGTAGCAGCTGTAATGCTAAAAGCTCGCCATCTGCAAAAGACTGCGAGAAGTGTGGGAAATCTAGGTTCGAACCTAGCTGGGTTCTAGAAAAGCGAAATATCAACCGGCAATTCAGCGTTCAAATTACAAAGTCTAATCCAAATTTTGGAGAAAGTATAAAAAGAATAACTCTCAGCAAATGGTGGCCCGGCGGTCGCGCGACTCTTCATATTCCATCGGAGTCTCAATGGCAAAAAATTTCAGGAATAATTAATGATGACTTGGCTAATATAGTCGGATGGAAAAAGGTACGAGAAATTATCAATAAAATTTCCGCGAACGGAAAGCAGAATAGGAAACAAAAAGCTGACTTGAAGAGAGCTGTAGGAGCTCAGCCCGAGATCCTGCAGACGATTCTTGAATCTATTGACATACAAGAACTTGGTAAGAGGGATTTCGATAGTTTAGTTGAAACCTTGGTTGGAATCTCTGACGTTGTAACAAATGCTAATGCCGGTTTTCGAGAAGCGTTTCTGGGTATAGTTAAGCAGTTACCGAAACAGAAACAACGTGCTCTAGAGGATTTAAGTCTACTGCTAAAAAACTGGTCCCTGCATGTCGTAACCAACGTCGCTCAGCAAGTAAAGAGCAGAATCGAGACCATTGAGTTATTTGAACAGCAAATAAATGATGATCGTACTTATGAGATTATGGGAGACAACTCTATACACCGAATTCTGGAAAATGCAATGTGGCTAGTAGACGAACGATACTGGTTACTACATTCCAACAAAACTCTTTTAAAACAAATTGGCAAAGCTATGGAGAAAAAAGATAAGAATAAATTTGGCAATAAGCGACCTGATTTCGTTTGTGGAACGGTTGGTGAAAAACTAATCATCTTGGAACTAAAGAGACCTAAACACACCCTGACTGTAAAAGACCTTAACCAATTGGAAACCTATGTGCTAATGGCTGATAAATACTTTACATTTAGATCGGTCGAAGCCTATCTTGTTGGACAAAAAATCGACCCCGATCTAAAGCAAACCCTAAAGTTTAGGAAAGACTCCTTTAAAATTCTGACCTATACGGATCTAATTGGAAAAACTAAAGAACGTTACAGAGATTACCTGAACGAAATCGACAAATAGACTTTCGATCTATAAAATAAACACCATTTCTAGCGATTTGAAACTCTTGCTTCAGAAGGATCAGTTATCACTATTTACTGACGAATGAATGCTCTAAAAAAAATAGATTTTGTACTAACAATTTAACATTTGACCTCAAAAACCTCCCTTCATTAGAAACAGTTCTAAAAATGGGGCCAGAAGAACTGGCACTTTTTATTCTGAAAGATATATCAAAACAGCCCAATATTACTACGCTGACGACTACCTAGCTTATTCAACCAGACAAGAAGCACTTAAGAGACTTCCGGCAGCAGAATCTAAAGCGTCTGCTGAGTGGTACAAGACCTATGAATCAAATTACGATGATAAAGGTGCTATTAAAATCTGGATTCAAATTTTTGGTAATAAATTTCCCGCTTACGGATAAGTTATAAAAAATTGGAACCTGATCAATCTTAATTAATCAAAAAATTAAGAATAATAATGCTAACTTTAGTCTGTAGAATTAAAGTTGGCATTTTTCTATACTTAGTCCACATTCCAATGAAACCGCCAATCCTAAAAAAATTTGGCTCCCAAATTCGTTTAGAGCGCTTAAAACTAGGCTTGTCGCAGGAAGACCTTGCTGCAAAAGCTGATGTTCATCGCACGTACATTGGAATGATTGAGCGTGGTGAAAAGAATATAACTTTAATAAGCATTGAAAAGGTTGTTAAGGCCCTTAATAAAACACTCGCAGAAATCTTCAAAAACCTCTAAATATATGAGCCCATTCAATCAATTTTTAGAAAACTTCGTGGAAAGTTTTGAAAACCACCCACTAGCAATAGAGACTGTTTTGGCTAATGTTTTTTCAATGCGCATTATCGGAAATAAAACACACGGGGATCTCGCCGAAATTGCACTCACAGAATATATAAATCAATACGTTGATGGCTTTTCCGCAAAACACACGGGTAAAGAGAAGTTTCGTTCAAAAGAATCAGAGGAGGACATCCGTGTTAAGAACCTTGATACTTCTGAAGAAACACCAGTTAGTATAAAAACATATGGTTCTGGTCCGTTGCAGCTATCAACAAATAAAACCAGCTCGATGTTTAAGCACCTCACTGAAGTTGTTAAAGAGAGAGAGGTTATTGATCAAGACGAAATACTGAAAATTTTAAGCGAAGCGTGTTTTGATGATTTTAACGACGTCAACGTCTTACCGTTAATATACAATGAGAGTCAAATGTCCTTTAAGATCATTATTTTCAATATCCGAGATGCATATGACAAAGTCAGATTCATCCGGTTTATTCCACCGCGTAAGTTTGGAAAGAAAATGACATACCCAATCTATAAGTTTTACGATGAGAAAGGCGAATATATATTAGAGGTGCGATATGGTGATGTGCGCGCGAACGCGCTTCAGCGCGGAATGTGGACTCACACAGAAAACGCCAGCGCTCATTTTAATGAAATTTTGAATGGAGAATATGAACTAAATATCTCTCTGATTAATTTAATGTCAAAAATACTCGCAGCTTCAGAAGATAAACATAAAGAAGTTTTAGCCTTGTTCCCAAAATCAAAAGAAGACTCAATTATTTAGGGTTTCTTTGTAATTTAATAAATAAGAAGCTGTTTGTTATAATGATACTGACAGTAGCATAATAAATACTTACTATGAATACCGAAGGTATAAAATACGCTGGATCAAAGCGAAAAATAATTCCCGTTTTATTGGATTTAATAAAACCCTTAAATGTTAAAACTGTATTAGATGGTTTCTCTGGAACAACCCGCGTTTCGCAAGCTTTGAAGAAAGCTGGTTATATTACCTATTCTAATGATGTAGCTATATTTCTGGTCTAAAGTCTTCGCAGACTGTTATTTGTTAAATCAGCATCCAGCGTACTACTACCAGTCGATTATCGATCACTTAAACAGTTTAACTGGCAAGTTTGGTTGGTTTTCAGAACATTATGGCGGGAAGCCAAATGGTGGCAGCTCGATTCATACTGATAACAAGAAAAAAATGTGGCAGCTTCATAATACAATGAAGCTTGATGCAATTCGCGAAGAAATAGAGAAGGTCGTAACAGATCCAATTGAGAAATCAGTGCTTTTAACTAGTCTAATTTACGCTATGGATAAAGTAGACAGCTCGGTAGGGCACCATGTTTCATATTTAAAAGAGTGGGCTCCTCGTGCTTACAATAAAATGAAAATGAGTGTACCAAATTTGATTATTGATGATAAACCACATCGGGTCTTGAATTCTGAAGTTTTCAAAATTCTTGATGATATTGAGGTTGATCTCGCGTATTTCGATCCACCTTACGGTTCAGCAAATGAGCTAATGCCCCCATCTCGAGTGCGTTACGCATCGTACTATCATCTCTGGAAGTCAATTTGCTTAAACGATAAACCAAAAGTTAGTGGAGCAGCTAATCGACGAGAAGATGTAAGCGATGTAATTGCTGGTTCCGTTTTTGAAGAGTTTAGAAAGAATGAATCCGGCAGGTATTTGGTTATTGATGCCTTAAAAAATTTGATAGACAATACGAAAGCGAAGTATATAGTCTTGTCCTACAATAATAATGGTCGCGCTACGTTCGATTCAATTATTGAAATCTTAGAAGAGTTAAATTTGGAGTGCTCCATTATTGAAATGGATTATAAGAAAAATGTGATGGCAACAATGGCATGGACCAATGAATGGATAAATGATCCTGATGTGGTTGAAATAAAGAACAAAGAATTTCTTTTTTTAATTAGAAAAGATCCGACAGCTGAATCGATAGGTAGCTTGAAAATGAAGAACGTAAATTTAAGCGAGACCAATATATTTAATCAGCAGAACTTATTTTGATTGTTTGTTCACGAGACGTATGATCGTAATAGCTTTCTAAGCTATTACGATATCAGAAGAGACTATTCCATATTTTGTGAGACTGTTCCATATTTTGTGTCAGTAAGTAATATCTCATCACAGATCCAGAGCTGTGTCCAACCTGCCTTCGAAGAATATCGCTAGCTGGGAGAGCGTCTGGCTCCAGTTTTGAATCGGCATCGTCCACTTCTTTTCGGCGTTTTTTATTCCCGGATACAGCAGTTTCAGGAGGCTTTTGTCGTTCGGAAAAGCGCCTTTGGTTTTCGTCAATTTTCTGAATTGGTGATGGATGGCTTCAATTGAATTGGTCGTGTAAATCACCTTCCGGATCGGCTCCGGGTAGCGGAAATAAACCGAAAGATTCTGCCATTTCCGTCGCCATGAGCGGATAACTATCGGATACTTTTCGCCCCACTTTTCTTCGAGTTCGTCCAAAGCCGCTTCGGCAGCATCTTTTGAAACCGCCCGATAAACGAGTTTCAGATCGCGCATGAACTCTTTCTGATGCTTCGAGCCGACGTATCTCAGCGAGTTTCTGATCTGATGCACGATGCAGAGCTGAACTTCCGTCTGCGGGAAGATCGCCTCGATCGCTTCGGGAAAGCCCGTCAACCCGTCAACCGATGCGATCAACACATCTTCAATTCCACGGTTTTGCAAGTCCGTCAGCACGCTCAACCAGAAGTTCGCTCCCTCAGACTCCAATAAATACAAGCCTAAGACTTCTTTCCTGCCGTCCATCCGCAGCGCCATAACCGTGTAAACAGCCCTTTGTTCGTACCGTCCTTCGTTTCGAACTTTGTAATGGATCACGTCCAGCCAGATGAACGGATAGACGGTTTCAAGTGGTCGTTCCTGCCAGCCGCGAACTTCTTCGATCACCTTCTCAGTGATCCGGTTCAACGCTCCGTTTGAAACTTCAATAGCGTACATCTCCGCAAGCGTCTCGCGGATATCGGCGTAGCTCATCCCGCGCGAGTACATCGCCATCACCTTCGATTCAATCTCGTCCGTTACACTCGTCTGATGCTTCTTGACAAACTGCGGCTCAAACCGGCTCGCCCGATCTCGCGGTGTCTCCAGCTCGATCTTTCCTTCGCTCGTCTTGAGCGTCTTTTTTGATTTCCCGTTCTTCCGGTTCGGTAGAACGTCCTCTGCAAGATGTGAGTCCAACTCCGCTTCCAGCGCCGCCTCGGTCAACTGCTTCAGTAACGGTCCAAGGACTCCGTCCTTCCCCGTTATTGACTGACCGCCTCGAATCGCCTTTAACGCTTCCTCAAAATCAAATACTTCCTTCTTATTCTCCATGTCAATTCTCCTTATTCTATGATTATAGGTTATTGAATTGACACAAAATTCAGAACACTACCAAAAAAGACAGCCTTCCGAAAAAAGCTGTCAAGTAAAAAATGCTATGAATATATTCTGTCCGTATCAGCAGATATTCACTTTTCATCGGAGATGACTTCTTCACATTGAGGTTCGGACAAGTCGTTAAAAGGAACATATACGCCGTATTCCCGATAGTTTTTCACACGCCCTACTATCTCGTCTTTATTTTTATCGTTCTTCAATTTCTTAGCCAGATAGCCGACAACATCTTCCAAAGAATCGCCTTTACCTTTGCAGTTGATTGCCTTGAAGATTTTCAGCTTACCGTCTTCGAGAACGGCAATGTTACTGAAAGAAAAAGGCAGATCAATAAAAGCGAAGTGATAAACGTGATTGTTTTTGAACTCGACACGCTCCAGCAAGGAAGTTTGTTTATTCGACGGCTCGGTCAAATCCCAAACGAAAAAGCCGCTCGCTCTGGATTCCTCAGTTAAAAACCGCCAAGAAATCTGTTCTTGCATTTTTTCAGAAATGGAATTGCGAAGCACGTCTGAAAGTTGATTGAGAACTTTCCATCGGTCATATAATTTATCGGAGTTCTCTGGAATTTCTTTATTGTAGTTACAGAAAGTCCTATAATCATCGTCCGTAGAATAAAAGCCGTATCTGCGGTAGTTTTTTAGACGGGTCAGAATTTTATTTTTATTTTTATCATTCTTCAACTTTTCAACTACGTAATTTATTGCCTTTTCTAAATTACTGTTATTATATTCACAAACCACATTCTCAAATACTTTTAGTTTTCCATCTTCAAGAAATGCAATATGACTTTGTGAATCGCTTAATCCCACAGGTGAAAAATGGTAAATATGATTATCTTTAAAATTTATGCAACCTACTTCCTGATAAGAATTTGTAGCTGAAAGATAATAATCTTTTGAATTAGTCAAATCCCAAACAAAAAACCTTTGTCTAGGAAATTGTGCATAAGCAGGGATTGAACTTTTCAGGATTCTATCAAATTTCTCCAACATTTTTTGTTTATCATATAAGGTATCGGAATTTTTCGGACATTGACCGCTTGCAAAAATTGAAAACGTGAAAATGCAGAATATCGCACAAAATATGTATTTCATATTTACCTCTCAACTTTAAACGAGTATTTCTTTTGTCATTAGACATCTTTCCAAAATAATAAATCAATAGTCTGCTTGCAGACGATAAAGTTTAGCTACAAGCGTCAGCTTGTAGAATATTGATTATCAAGTGTTTAGCCTGTTTACAGGCGACAGATTAATGATTAAGTCTCGGGATATTTTTGTCGTCTGTAAACAGACTCTAAATTCTTTTCAAATTAACTACTACAAGTTACGCCTGATAGCTCCACTTGTAGCTTTATTCTAAAGTCCGCAAGCGGACTTATTTTGGAAAGTTGTCTATTTAAATAAGCTAATAACCACAGGTATGTCCTCCTTGAGAACAGAACTGTATCCATTCATTTTTCCTATGCTCTTGGATTTCTAATATTATTTGTTTTTTTATCCAAGCTGGAGAGCCTTTTGCATCTGAACCATCAGGGTTTTTGGGGTGGTCGAATCGGCGATTTCCAAACCGATCATATGAAAACGTCTCTTTCCAGCTCAGCCCGCCGGAATAATTCTCCTGAGTAGATTGTATTCGGTTGAGATTGTCGTATGTGTAACTTTGAACAATCGTTCCCGAATATCCTGAGAAAGCGATCGTCTGCTCTTTTAATGAGCCGTTGTTTTGCGTCGAGGTTCCGTAATCATAATCGATCTTCAACATGCTCGTATCGGTCGAGGTTGTTCCCATTCCGATCTGTGTTATCTGAAGACGATTGTTGTATTGAGCATTTTCCCAACGGCTGTTTCCGAGCATTAAGGATTTGACTCCGCCATGCGACAAGTACGTGAGATTCGAAGCGCGATTCTGATAGCTGCCTGCCGACGTTTTGGTTTGGACCTGTGAAAGATCACCGTTAACATCAAGCGTATTCAGTACTTTTCTTCCCGAAGGATATGTTTCTTCGATCAAGGCGCCTGAAAGGTTGTAAGTGTAAGCCGTATCGAAAGTTTGTCCATTTGTGATCTGCTGATGCTTGAGCAAACGTCCGAGATCATCAAACTTATCAGCTTATTGGCAATCGACGACTCCTGAGGTCAATCAGTCTGCTCGAATCAGTAAGTAGGAAATTGACGAAAAAAAGAAAGTTTACCCAAATGAAAATGCCGCACTCAAAGTTGTCTTTCTGACAACCGAGGCGACTTCAAAGAAATGGGCGATGCCGATCAGTAATTGGAAAAGGCCTTAAACCGTTTTATGATCCAGTTTAATGAACGATTTGAACCCTGTGGCTAGATAATGAGCATCTACAAAGAAATTGAATCAGGGTCAGCTTCTGCTTAGAATTGACAACCAATCGCGCAATATTAACGAACTTTAAGACCTTTGAATCCGAAGACTCAATTTTCATTGCTTCGCAATATAACCCTATTATTTCTATCAATGTACTGAACTGGCCCTTTGCGCAATAAACCAATGCCATTCATCCATTTCACAAAATCATAACGTGGCATGACAAAAAATTCCCCCGACATATGGATTAATCCATAATTTTCTTCTTTTTTTACAACTGCTATCCCATCCTTTGAGAAAGCCGAGGCTTCTTCAAATATTGGCGCAATTGAAAAAACTCCATTCTTATCAATGTATCCCCATTTCCCATCCTTCATAGCAGGCGTCAATTTATCAAACTTTCTCGAAATCGCTTCAAAATCGTTAGATATTCTTTTCCCAGAACGGTCTATAAGGTAATTAGAAAAAGGGCCCCTAACCAAAGGCGCAATCCTATCTGTTAAGGTTAGAATTTCGCCGGTTGACACAGACGCAACACCTTCAAAAAAACTACTTGCAGTTACGAACATAGGCGGAATGACAAAATCTCCAGTTTTATTTATATAACCAATTTTTAGCTCATTGTTAACTGGAACCATTACAGGAGCTGTTCCCTCCACAAAGCCCGTCGCCTTTACAAACTTGGGCGCAATCTTGAATTTTCCAGTTCGATCAATATATCCATAAAAGCCTTCAATTAGCACATATGCCAGCCCTTCAGAAAAATAACCGGCTTCATCGAACTGAAAGTCAATTACTAAATTCCCATTACGATCGATATATCCGCTCTTATTTTCCTTAGCTACCCTAGCTAGACCTCCCGAGAAATCTGATGCGTTTTCGAAAATTGGTGCAATTACGAAATGCCCTTTACTGTTTATATATCCGAAAAGTCCATTTTGATTTTGTACCATCGCACGGTCTTCGGAAAACTCACCTGCTTGCCGAAATTGGATTGGAATTACTTTATTTCCTTTTTCGTCAATATAACCCCATAAATTCCTTTCTTTAACTGGGTATAATTTTTGAAATGCAAAGATAGAAACATTTGTACAAAATAAGGTAAAAATTACCATGAACGCGCATATTGAATAATTAGTTGCCTTTAACATTGTTAGCCTCCTACTTACCACAAATCTAATAAAATTCTCGCAAAGTTTCCCATCGCCTTTCACCGTAAGTCGGTGATGATCAAGAAAAACAAGAGAGAAAACTCTTTTTCCTCCTTCTGTTTTTGAT
Source organism: Pyrinomonadaceae bacterium (assembly GCA_041394785.1). Taxonomy (GTDB): domain Bacteria; phylum Acidobacteriota; class Blastocatellia; order Pyrinomonadales; family Pyrinomonadaceae; genus Aridibacter. The sequence continues at coordinate 11,046 of JAWKHO010000027.1, forward strand.
TTTCAACTGTTTTTCAAATTCCATAGGACTCAGATAGCTCAAACTTGAATGTCTTCTGATCCGGTTGTAATAACCTTCGACATAACTGAAGATTTTCCGACCATGCCTGCCCGGTTGATTCAAAGATGCCGCCTTCAACGAGTTCTGCTTAAAATCTGTAAAAGAAGCTTTCCGCCTGGGCGTTGTCGTAGCAGTTGCCTTTGCCGCTCATTGACTGACGACAGCCGTGAATTGACAGTAGTCGCCGATGTTCGATCGATGCAAATTGTGAGCCACGATCCGTATGAATACCCGACCAAACCCATTTGACCATCCAAATACTTCTTTATGGCTTCTTTTTTAATTCTTCGTCGTATTTTTTCATCCTCTCATCTCACCGAGAGTTTTTTCTTTTGAATCGTTGAACCATCTCATGAGAGTTTTCCATCTTGTTTTTCTTGACGATCACACCATTCTTTGAGACCGATGTTCTAAAGCTCCAAAGAGCTCTCACGCAATTTTTGAAAAAACGTCTGTCGAAATCGTCTGGATTCTTACACACACAATTCAGCGTAACTTATTCTCCCCGAATCCTCGTACTCATTAAGATAAGAAAGTATCCCGTTGTAATCCAAATCTTTTCCCGCTGACACTGCAAGCATATTAAAACCATCAAACTCCCCGTATTCGCAATAACAACCGCATGCTTTCAAATGCTGATAAATAGATTCTTTACAGCTATCATCAACAAATATTATTGAAATAGATTTATAGCCGCTTGACGAAACAAGCGTCTCAAATTGATAGATACTCTCAATCTTCGTTTTGCTGCAATTGAGTAGGTCGCCGACCGCGACACCCGTTGCAAAAAAGGGAGTATTGTCCAGCTTTACGAGATCATTATCAATTAGTTGTCCATTTAGCGTTTCAACACCGACTGGCGGGAAACCGTCTTCCAAAATTTCAAGTTCAAATCGAACTTTTACATACTTCATTGATTCCACTTCGAACATTAATAAATGTCTTTTTTTCTTGTTTTTACAGGCTGTGAATTTTTATTCAATATTACGCTGATCTCTGACAGTTGCGCCATTCCCTTGTTTGAATTTCGGATAAATTTGATCGTCTTGACCTCCGGGACAAGTAGCCGTGCTTCCTTTTGTTCGTGTTGGCAGACTCCACCGGTTCTCACTTTTCCCCGCGCACCATTACAAACTCAATTTCATGGCGTAAATAGATCTCTTCCCATATCCGTTAGGTTGAATCTCTCAAAAACCAAATCTTTTGACGATCACACGCCCGCAAGTTCATCCGCGACGAGTTTTTCGACTTCTCTCATCAGCGGATACATCACCGTATCTTCTTCAATAAAAGGCACTTTTGACCGGATAAGATCGTAAACAGGCTGCGTTCTTTTTCCCAGTTTCTTTTCGCTGCCGATCTCTTTTTTTCTGAAATCGACAGCCTGTGCTGCGGCAAAGAGTTCCATCGCCAGGATCCTTTCGAGATTCTTTGAAACTTCTCTGAGCTTTAAAACCGATGTCACGCCCATCGAGACGTGATCTTCAACGTTTGCCGAGCTCGGGATCGTATCGACGCTCGCCGGATGAGACAGCACTTTGTTTTCTGTCGCAAGTGCCGCGGCAGTGTATTGAACGATCATAAATCCCGAATTAAGACCGCCGTTTTCTGTCAAAAATGCCGGAAGAACGTGGGAATTTGAATCTTCATCGGTAAGACGCATGATCCGCCGCTCGGAAATATTGCCGAGCTCGGAAAGCGCGATCGTCAGATAATCCATCGAAAGCGCGAGCGGTTCGCCGTGAAAGTTACCGCCTGAGATTACTTCGATATTCTCGTCGTCATCGATAAATATAAGCGGATTGTCAGTTACGGCATTTAATTCGATATTTATCACCCATTCTGCATAGGCGATCGAATCGCGGCAGGCGCCGTGGACCTGCGGAATACATCTTAAAGTGTAAGCATCCTGAACATTTGTCGCATCCGCACCGCGCGTAAATTCGCTTCCTTCAAGAATGTCGCGCAGATTTTTTGCACATTCGATCTGCCGCGGATGAGGTCGAAGAGCGTGGATCCTTTCATCGTAAGCGAGCAGGGTACCGTTCAGCGCTTCGAGACTGAGACTCCCGGAAATATCCGCAATATCGGCCAGCGTTTTTGCGCGGGCGGTTTCCAGCAAACCGACCGCCGTCATTATCGTCGTTCCGTTTGTCAGTGCAAGACCTTCCTTTGCGGCCAGTGTGCGTGGCTTAAGTCCTGCTCTTTTTAGTGCTTCATTTCCCGGGATCGTCTCGCCTTCGAAGACGACTTCGCCTTCCCCGATCAGCGGAAGAGCCATGTGTGCGAGCGGAGCCAGATCGCCGCTTGCTCCGAGACTTCCCTTTTCAGGGATCACCGGATGAATACCGTGATTCAGGAGATCGATAAGTAATTGGAGCGTTTCAAGCCGGATGCCCGAATGACCGCGGGCAAGTGTATTTGCACGGATCAGCATGATCGCCCGGGTAGTCGGCACGTCAAAAGGATCGCCGACTCCTACTGCATGGCTGACAAGAATATTTCTCTGCAGCCGTTCCACTTCTTCGCGGGAAATTATCTTGTCCTTAAACGCCCCGAAACCGGTCGTGATGCCGTACGCGATCTCGCCGCGGTCAAGCAGCGTCTGGACCGCATCTGCCGAACGGCTGACTCTTTCTTTTGCATCATCCGTTAAGGAAATTTCCGGCTTTCCCGGTGTGGAGTAGGCCGCCTCGATCACCTGATCAAAAGTCAGTTTCTCACCGTCTAAAAGTATTCTGCTCATACAAACTGTCCGTTATCTTTTTACTGCTGAATATGTGCCCGAAAATAGGTTGTGTCTTAAAACTGTGCGGCTGAAATTAAAAATGCAGCTATACTTTGCGAACTTGGCGACTTTGCGGGATAAGAAAGGTTCCCGCAAAGCCGCAAAGTCGCAAAGAAGTTCAAACAACACGCTTTTGAGACACTACCCGAAAACAGGGCAAGTATAATCTTCGTGAAACTTAATATATGATTATTCTACCTTTGAAGCCACAGCACATCCCCGGATCATGGAACAAATAACTCAGCAGATTCACCAAATCGCACTTTTTGCCGCGCCTTTTCCCTGGTTAAGAGCGCTCCTGATAATTGCTTTTGCCCTGATACTAGGAAAGTTTGCAGACTGGATAATCACCGCGATCCTTTCAAAACTTGTATCAAAAACTCAGACCGATTTTGACGACAAGATCCTCGGACTTCTCCATCGTCCGATCTTTTTGTCAGTACTCCTCGTCGGTTTGGTTTTTGCGACCTACGAATTTGATCTCAGGGAAAACGTTACCCACGTTACGGTTCATATACTAAAAACGATCGGTTTACTCGTTTGGCTCCGGTTCGGACTTCGTTTTATGAATGTCCTGATCGATCAGCTCGACCGAAACGAAGAACGTTTTCATTTTATTACCCCGACCACAAACCCTCTGATCAAGAATACGAGTGCGATCGTACTCGTCGCGCTTGCGGTTTATGCCGTATTTCTGATCTGGAACATAAATATCACAGCATGGATCGCTTCCGCCGGGATCATTGGTCTGGCCGTCAGTTTTGCTGCGAAAGACACGCTTTCAAACGTTTTCGGCGGCGTGACGATCTTTGCCGACAAACCGTTTGAGGTAGGCGATTTTATAAATCTTTCGACCGGCGAGCGCGGAATGATAACAAAGATCGGAGTCCGGAGTACGCGGATCCTGACGCGTGACGATGTTGAAATTACCGTTCCAAACGGGATCCTTGCAACCACGACGGTGATCAACGAATCCGGCGGTCCTTCGGAAAAATTCCGGATCCGCGTTGAGATCGGAGTCGCGTACGGAAGCGATATCGATCAGGTTGAAAATGTTCTGCTGGAAATTGCCGGGGAGCATTCGGATGTCTGCGAAATCCCGAAACCGCGGGTGAGGTTTAGAAAATTTGGCGATTCTTCGCTCGATTATGAATTGCTGTGCTGGGTCGAAAAACCCGTATTTCGCGGAAAGGTCCAGCACGAATTGAACAGAGGAATTTACAAACGGTTTCAAACGGAAAAAATCGAGATCCCTTTTCCGCAGAGAGATATTCACATCAAGGAAGCACCGCCGGTGTCCGGAAAGGAATAACTATTCGAGAAAATCGGATGCCATTTCCCGCTGCGAAAGATTATTGCTGGTGATCATTCGGGCGCAGCCGTTCCAGCGCAGGATCGCGTCGTCATTTCCTTCGGGACGAACCGATTCCGCCTTTTCAAACCATTTCATCGCCTGGGAGAAAAGCTCATACGCAGTCGAATCCGATCCCGGAACGCCTTTATGAAGCATCGCTTTTGCACGGCGTTCAAAAACGATCCCCGAATAATAGGCTGATTCATATTCTCCGGCAATTTTTGACAGATAATCCTGGATCCCCGAACTTCCGACGACATAGTCTTTCTGCAAACGGTCGCTCATCGCCAAAACGATCGTGATCAGCGCTTCCTGATTATCCGGATCTGTTTCCAAAACGTCGCGGCAGATACTCTCGGCCGCTCCCGGTTCATTCAAAAGGCGGTAATGTTTTGCCTTTTCAATTGCGGAGGGGATCGCCTCATGAGATATTTTTTTCAGTTCAAACATAGTGTTCTCCGGCGTTAATTTTTCTTTTTCTTGAAAATGTTCAGGATCTTTTTCACAGGATCATAAAATTCATCTACGACGCGTTCTTTCAGCGGAATTATCGCATTATCCGTGATCGTAATATCTTCAGGACAGACCTTTGTACAGCACTTTGTGATATTGCAGTATCCGATATTCGATTCATCCTTGAGTTCCTTCATCCGGTCTTCGGTATCGAGCGGATGCATCTCGAGCGCTGCTGTATAAACGAGAAATCTCGGACCGATAAACTCATCGTGTTTGTGATGATCTCTTAAAACGTGGCAGACGTCCTGACAGAGAAAGCACTCGATACACTTGCGGAATTCCTGCACGCGGTCGACGTCTTCCTGCTGCATCCGCCAGGTACCGTCTTCCGCATCGGGTTTTCGCGGCTTGAATTTCTTGATCTTCTTTTTGACTTCGTAGTTCCACGAAACGTCCGTCACCAGATCTTTTTTGAGCGGAAACGCCTGGATCGGTTCGACCGTTACGGGTTCGTCGAGCGGCAGTGTGTTCAGCCTGGTCATGCACATCAGTTTCGGCATCCCGTTTATCTCAGCAGAACACGAACCGCATTTACCCGCCTTGCAGTTCCAGCGGCACGCCAGATCATTGGCGTCTTCAGCCTGGATCTGTAAAACGGCGTCCAGCACAACCATTCCGGGAGAAATTTCGGTCGTGTAGTCCGCAAATTCGCCTTTTTCCGAATCGCCCCGCCAGATACTAAATGTCGCTTCTTTTTTCATTGTTTTATTGTCTCTTTTTCATTTAGCACTACATTTTCTATTATTTCCCGGTACCTTTTAGAATTCTCAGCGCTTGCAAAATGCCCTGTATTTTTAAGGAGAAAAAATTCTTTTTTCGGTGCCGTCAGAGAATCAAAATAAGCTTTTGCTACCGATGTTTCTGCAAAATGATCCAACTCACCCTGAATTATATAAACCGGAATAGTCCATTCGGGCATTTCTTTCGACATATCGAGGTCTGTCATGGTTTCTTTCCATAAGATCGGTGCCGAAATGCCGTACTGTCCCTGTGTCATAAGTTTATATTTAAATCCCATCGACCATCCGTCATATAACAACGCCGTTTTTAAAGCCTGAGTGTTTGAAAACGGCATACGGGTGGAAGAATATTTGACGACATACTTCCTTTGTCTCGGGATCGCGTTTGTCGCTTCATCTTTTGATTTATAGGGCGGAGATCCAATTGATTCAAGTTCCTTGATCGCTGAAATGTCGTTACGTTTGCGCGCTTCATTCAAGACATAGTTATAAGACAGCGTCTCATTTTGTAATGCATTGCCTGCTTGTCCAACGCCGATATAGGCCTTGAAAAGTTCCGGTTTTTTCTTCACCATGAAAGCGGAAACTACAGTTCCCCACGAAATTCCCTCGATATAGATTTTCTCTTTGCCAAATTTTGCTTTCAAATATTCGGCTACAGCAATGCCGTCATCTACGATTTGATTTAAATTGATCGAAGATGTCGGAATACTGTCGTTGTAAGCGGGTCCGGATCCGCGCTGATCCCAATAACAAACAGTAAACAGATCTTCCAGATCATTACCGCTCAAACGATAAAACTGCGGCATGTGAAATTCTCCGGGACCTCCGTGGACCCGAAGCAAAACCGGATTAGAAACATCGTTTCCGCGAATGGTTAATCTCTGCGGAACTTTATTGATCGCTTTATCTTCGATAACAGCGATACTGTTTGGCAGTACATTTCCATCGCTATCGACGATCGGATCCGGTCTTTCATTACTATTGAGCCTGATGACAAGCAAAACGACCGCAACGACGATCAATATAGTCGCGAAAATAGATAAAAATATTTTGGCCGTTACTCTTAGAATCTTTCGCATATTAAATACAAATCATTCTAACCAGTTGATATCGTCAGTCGCGTTTTGTCACGAAAGTCTGATGTTTAACCCATGTCCTTTATGATCTGTTTGAGTTCATCGCGCATTTCAGGTATCTCGCTTCGGGAAATCCCCATAGAGCCGTCTGCCTCTTTCTTTGCAACGTGATTAAACGTGCTGAATTCAGTTTCCTTATTCGGATAATCTTCCCTGAACTGCGCGCCGCGGCTTTCCTTTCTTTCCACCGCCGACCGTGCGATCGCCTCGGAAACCGTCAGCAGATTTTTCAGATCAAGCGCCGTATGCCAGCCCGGATTGAACTCGACATTTCCGTTGACCGAAACGTTTTTCGCCCGTTCCCAAAGTTTTGAAATACCTTCGATCGCCTCAAGCATTTCATTTTCGACCCTTACGATCCCGACAAGATCCTGCATCATATCCTGAAGATCGCTCTGGATCCGGTACGCGTTTTCCCCGTCTGCAACATTAAACGGATTCAGCGCTTCTTTCCGGACTTCTTCTATCTGCGAATCGTCGATCTTCGCTTCTCCGTTTTCTTTTGCAAATTTTGCGGCATATTCGCCGGCGCGTTTCCCAAAAACGATCAGGTCGGAAAGTGAATTTCCGCCGAGACGGTTTGCTCCATGAAGACCTGCGGCGCACTCACCGGCGGCAAAGAGACCGGGAACCGTCGACATCTGCGAATCCGCATCAACGCGGATGCCGCCCATCACATAATGCGTCGTCGGCCCGACTTCCATCGGAACCTGTGTAATATCGATATCCGCAAGCTGTTTGAACTGATGATACATGCTCGGCAGCTTCTTCTTGATATGTTCTTCGGCATTCGGGATCTTCTCTTTGATCCAGGCGATATCAAGGAAAACGCCGCCGTTTGGACTTCCCCGTCCGGCTTTTACTTCCCGGACGATGCATCGCGCAACGTGATCACGCGTCAAAAGTTCGGGCGGCCGTCGTGCGTTCTTATCGCCCTGCGTATAGACCCATCCTTCCTCAGGATTATCGGCGGTCTGATCCTTATAAAGCGGCGGAATATCGTCAAACATAAAACGCTCGCCCTTATTATTTTTCAGGATCCCGCCTTCTCCGCGGACGCCCTCCGTCACGAGAATTCCCTTCACAGAGGGCGGATAGACCATCCCGGTCGGGTGAAACTGAACAAATTCCATGTCGATCAGTTCCGCACCGGCATGATAAGCAAGCGAATGACCGTCACCGGTGTATTCCCAGCTGTTGCTCGAGATTCTGAATGCACGTCCGATACCCCCGGTCGCCATGACGACCGCTTTGGCTTTATAAAGCCGGAATCTTCCGCGTTCGCGGTCATAACCGAATGCACCGGTTACCCGGTCTCCGTCTTTTAACAGAGCGATCACCGTGCATTCCATGTGAACATCGATGCCCTGATGAACTCCGTGATCCTGAAGTGTGCGGATCATTTCGAGCCCGGTTCTGTCACCGACATGAGCAAGACGCGGATATTTGTGTCCGCCGAAATTTCTCTGGAGAATTTTTCCGTCTTTTGTCCGGTCAAATACGGCGCCCCAGGCTTCGAGTTCTCTCGCTCTTTCCGGCGCTTCTTTTGCATGCAATTCGGCCATCCGCCAGTTATTGAGATACTGACCGCCGCGCATCGTATCGGAAAAATGAACTTTCCAGTTATCCCGGTCATCGACGTTTGCAAGCGCCGCAGCAAGACCGCCCTCCGCCATAACCGTGTGCGCCTTGCCGAGCAGCGATTTGCAGATAAGCCCTACCGAAACCCCGGCCGCAGATGCCTCGATCGAAGCCCGCAACCCCGCGCCTCCCGCGCCGATCACGAGGACATCGTGTTCAAATGTTTGATATTCCGCCATAAATTATTATTTCACCACAGAGTGCACAGAGAACACAGAGATTTAATAAATGTTAGTAAAACCTGTTAAATGCCATTTCTGCGCAAATTATTGCCAGACTTGGATATTAGGAAATATCAATATACTCAGTGTTCTCTGTGTGCTCTGTGGTACAGAATTTCTCAAAATATTCTAAAATCGGTAAAAATTCCCATCGAACAGAGTCTGACGTATACATCCGAAAAGCCGACGCTGAACAGACTCATCCATGCAAAAAGCTGATGTCTGACATTGAGACCCGAAACACAGTCGTAGCACTTTTTGCTGACCGGTTTCTTTGACATCTCGTCATTTTTTCCGCCGATCAGATGACGCAGCGAGTGGCAGCCGAGTGTGTAGCAACCAAGCAGAATCACATTTGCAGTTAAAACCAAAGTACCTACTCCGACACCGAACGACTGTGTTCCGTCCGGATTGTCAAACCACATCGCCAGCCATGCATCGTAAGAAAGAAATATCAGGAAAAATAGTGCCAGGTAAAGAAAATAACGGTGTACGTTTTGAAGAACCAGCGGAAACCAGCGCTCGCCCCGGTATCCGCTTCGCGGTTCCCCGACCGCGCAGTTTGAAGGATCACCCCAAAAGGCCTTGTAATATGCTCCGCGATAGTAATAACAGGTCATCCTAAAGCCGCCGGGCGCCCAGAGAATGAGAAATGCGGGCGAAAACGGCAGCCATGCCGGTATCCAGCCGGGCTTCGGTCCGAGTAGTGCATGTTCCGAGGCTCCGAATAGTTCAGGAGAATAAAAGGGAGAAAGGTAGTTGGCGCCGCCGCCGCTAAACCAGTAGTGATCACCCTGAAACGCGGCCCACGTTGAATAGACGACAAAGGCCATAAGCCCCAGAAATACCGCAAGCGGCTGAATCCACCATGCATCTTTCCGCATCGTTTCGCCAAAAGACCGCCGGACTTTTAAAGGAATACTTCGGGAAGACATAGCTCTTTGTTAAGAAAACCTCCGTCGTGAATTCAAAATATCGGGAAATAAAAGGGTTAGTTCGGTAAGTATTAAGGCAAACGCTTTTCGAGTCAAGTAAAATATTTTGGAGGACTGCAGAAACGGAGTCCGGCCGGGGCCGGAAAATCGGGGAGGCAGAATCTTTCCGGAAGAAGTCTCAGTCCGTCAGAATCAGAGATCGTCTTTCTCGAGCCATTTTTCCACCGACGGCAGTTTATAGTCTTTCATCTTTCCGATCATCGGCTCGATCTCTTTTTCGATCAACACCAGTTTTCGATGTTCCGGACGGACAAACTGCTCGGCTACGGCTTTGTCAAAAAGTTCGACGAGCGGGTCATAATAACCTTCGATATTCAGAAAGCCGCAGGGTTTTGAGTGAAAGCCGAGCTGCGCCCAGGTGATAATTTCACACAGTTCTTCAAACGTCCCGAAACCGCCCGGAAGCGCGATAAATCCGTCTGAAAGATCCGCCATCATCGCTTTTCTCGTATGCATCGAATCGACAATATGCAGATCGCTCAGCCCCTGATGAGCGACCTCCTTATCCGAAAGCGATTTCGGAATGATGCCGGTAACCCTTCCGCCGTTTTGCATCACGGCATCGGCGATCCTTCCCATCAGTCCGACCCTTCCGCCGCCGTAAACCAGTTCTATATCGTTTTCAGCGAGATATCGTCCGAGTTCTTCAGCAGTCCGGACAAAAGCCGGATTTACACCCGGATTTGAGCCGCAAAATACGCATATTCTTTTCATAGTTCGAGTAAATTCAATCCTCAGCCTTTGTCCCAAATATTGCCCGAAAGATCAGGACAACGGCGCAAAAGATCAGGCTCAGAAATCCGAACATTCCGAAGACGAGCTTTGCGTTCGTGATAAACGCGACGTTTGACGCAAATGATTCCAGCTTTTCTGGATATTGCCGGAGAAGATATAAAACCCCCGAATTCTCGATCACATCGAGGGTACCCATACATACCGGAAATACGAGAACCGAACGGACCGTCTGTCCGGCTCCAAGTCTGCCGAGAAAAAGATAGAGTGTACTGAAGAGTGCCGCCGCGAGTAAGATCCCGTTGAGATAATCCAGCAGTTGAAATGTCGAATAGGTCGAGACACCGGACGCGCCGATCTTTTCGAGAAATTCATAGAATTCTTCGGGTTTTACGCCAAACTTTTCTTCCGGGAGTTCTTTTCCGTCGACAAGCGCTTTCAGCTGCGTATACGGTCCGAAATTAAACAAAAAGCCGCTGTAAACAAAAAGCACCGCCCAAAGCAGATAGAGTCCTTTTTTCCCTAATAATCCGGATGATTTCATAAAGCAACCCGACCTCACGCAATACTAATGACAATAAATGAAATCCCGGTGTCGTCAAAATGGTTATTTCATATTTTTTCGGCGGGTCGCGCATATTAAGGTTCTGCGAATCAGAGCGTTTCACAAGCCCCGCGTTCAGTAAATATGTTGGGCCGAATAGGATCACGGACAGGTCTTGAGCGAATGACGGCAAAAAATAGCCCGCAGGCACATGGCCCGCGGGTCATTACAATCTTAGCAATCATCGCTATAATCAGCCGTGTAAAACGGTTTTGATCAGATAGGCGTTTATTATTTTGAACTTACCGGCGTAAAGACCGGAATTTCATTCCCTCTCTCCACCGGATCGGCAAACATCATTTTCATCAGATAAGTAATGATCGCTGCTTTGTTTGTCTCGCGCGTATCCGCTGATATGCAATCGCCGCTTTTCCCAATTCCTCTGCTGTAGGTTTCGCGGGCAAATACCTCAGCCTTTGCTCCGGTAAGCCTGCAGTTATTTCCTTCCGCACTATAACCGGCAGGACACGTCTGTTTACACGTAAGTCCCGACGCGGAATAACCCGACGGGCACGACGCATAGCACAGTCCTGCATAATTTTCCGTTCCCGAAGGGCATTCTTTTTTCCTGCAGAGTGTGCCGACGCCCGTATATCCGGCATTGCATTTCGCATAGCACAGCCCGGATTTTAACTCTTTCCCGCTCGGACAGGTTCGTTGTCGTGTTCTTCGGTCGAGCTTTGATGCAGTACCCCGACCGCGGCTGTAGGTTGTATATGCCGGCGCGGTTCCGCGTCCTCTGCTTGAAGACTGCCGTGGAAAAAGCTGTTGTCTTTGGCATGTCAGTGCAGACGAAACATAGCCTTGCGGACAATTCTTTTTGCACAATACGCCGTTGCCTGTATAGCCGTCTTTGCAGAGCGAATAACAGAGACGATGGCTCTTTTCAAGCGATATGTTAAGCATTGCCTGAAGATCCGGGGACATGTTGTTGTTTGTCGCCTGTTTTACGAGCTCATTTTCAAAATTTATCGTCTGGACGGTATCGACGATCCTCATTATCGATTCGACAAGAATGGGAAGCGCAAAAAGAACAATAAGACCCGCCGTTCCTGCAACTCCTCCCAAAAATGTCGCAATCACGTCGACACCGATCTTAGAGCCGGCAGCAACTGCGCCGGCGCCTGCTTTTGCTGCCATTTTAGCCGCAAAATTCAATGCCTTTACCGCGATACCTATTGCCTGAAGTGATGCTGAAAGGGTCCCGCCGATCGGCGAGAGAAGCATAGCGAGGGCGGTTGCGGTACCTGAAAATCCAAGATATCGAAGCGCGTATCTCAGGTCGTCATTGTTGTCTCCGGTTTTGTAATTAAACTCAGGAAAGTCCCTTGAAAGTGCGGGTGCAGTGATCTCAGCGATAATATCCGTACCGTTTCTACCAAGTCCCATCGGATTTTCAGGCGGAACAAAATCTTTGAATGAAGGCCCCGTATAAAGCAAAACCGAAAGCCCGACGCCGGAATTCTGATTTGCCGACCGCTTGTGCTGCCGCCATGCATTAAGTGTTACATTTGCGATCGCGCTGTGAGTTTTCGCAAAGTAGCCCTGGAAATGCTTATAAAATTTTTGCTGAACTGCGTTCTTATTTGGCGATTTGATAGCTTCAAACGTTTCGATCAACAGAAATGGCGCAATTTCAACGCGTGCCGCTTTATTGGTTTTAAGCCTATCGAGTTCTGAGCGCATATTTTCGGCGCTGAGGATCGAACCGTGTTTCTGTAGTTTTCTCTGAACTGCACTTTCGATAATTGGAAGAGTACCTGCCGGAAGTCGGAATACCGGTAGTAACTGCTCATCGCTTTTTTTGTGCCGATATTTGATCCTGATCGGTTTGAACTTTTTTATCAGCTCCTTTACGGGCGGTCCTGCCGGCTTTGTATTCGCCTTCTTTGCTAGTTTCTTGTTTCTATTCTTCGCATGTACCTGATTGCTCATCGAATAGAATATTGGACTGATCGGCGCAAATAAAATGCTCAGTATAAGAATTATAAAAATTCCGCCCGATCGGCCTGTTCTCCTTAATTTATTTACATCATGCATATATTCCTCCTTTTTTATTTGTAGATTGCTTGTTAAGTTCTCTGATCTGACCCGAGCATCGTTCTCATATCACCGTGACCCAAACCGGAATACCCGCGCCTAAGAACCTCTTAATTTACTTTTGAGCAATTTGGCTGGTTAAACGCGCGAACTACAGCTGCGATACCCGTCGGGTCAAGCGCCGTATAGTCGAATTCACCCGCCCGTTTTGAGTTGACCAAAGCTTCGGCTGCCATATTCAGTGCATCTTCCGTCATCGACGGCTGTCCTGATTCCTGCTGCCCTTTGATCAGCCATTCTTTTGCTTTCTTGACAGCCACGGCTTTTCCGACCTCGACCGCGACCTTTCCGCCGACTGATTTCGCAACCTGCTGTCCGACCGCGACGGCCGGCCCGGCTGCTCCCGCGCTTGCAATAAGGGCGGATACGTTGAGCGTCATGACGCCCGTTTTTACAACCATTTCGATAACAGCGGATTTACAGGCTGCGGCAGATCTTGCGCAAAGCGCACCGCAATTGGTGCCGAAAGTTCCCGAACACTGCTGCCAGCATGCCGGGCCGATCCCGCGATATCCTGAAGGGCACGCGTTATAGCAGAGCCCCTGATTAAACTCCATTCCGGGCGCACATTTCATCGGCTCGCCGGCACCGCGTGTATAACGGTCACCTGCTTTCCTGCAGATCGTCGCCGAACCGCTATAGCCAGCTCTGCATGGCGTGTAGCACAAGCCGCCCGAGAGTTCTTTGCCTCCGGTGCAGTAGCGGGTTCGTGTTTTTCTGTTGTAGCTGCTGCGGGTTCCGCGTCCTCTTGAATAGGAATCCGCCGGTTTATCACAGATCGCCCCTCGCCCGATATAGCCTGTGCGGCACTTCGGATAGCAAAGCGCTCCGACCTTTTCACCGCTGCAGACCGTTCCTATCTTTCCCGATCCGCGTCCGATCGTGTTCTTCCAGCAGACATCCTGTGCGCTGCCATTGGTCAGGAAAACCGACAGCATGAGCACAGCGCAGATCGCGAACGTATTTATCGCATCTCCGGCGGCAGATCGTTTTCTTTCTCGTTTTATTTCCATTTATTTTCTCCAGTAAACATTGAGCAAATGTATTGGCCTCCACCTATATCAACGGATTTAGGGCAGAAAAAGGAACATTCGGTTCGGCTGGTTTCCGAAACGCTGAGGTTTGATCATATGAGCGAATCGATCCGAAGACTTGATTACGAGGTGCCGGTGCCGGATCGGCTGCGTGAAAGGCAAAAAAATGCCCGCGGAAGAGAATAACGCGGGTAAATTTCCCAAGGTTTCTTTTTAAACACCGGCGAAAGCTTTCGCCGGACAATCTGATCCGACTGTCAGAATTTCAACCGGCCGGCAGCAGCGAACAAAGACGGTCTGCAAATTATGATTTGCGATTTGTTTTCAGAGGCCGCCAAAACGCAGCCAAAGATTAGATTTTGCGCAGTTCGCAAAAAGGGTTCGGAGTCATGCCTTCTGGTAATACTGACACAACTCTGAACCTCAATGGTTTAGTACTTTGGGTTAACATTCGGAAAGGGCGTATCATCCTTGCAAAGCGGATTCGTAAATGCGCTTACGACACCAACCAAACCGGTCGGGTCGGCGATACCTGCGACGCTGAGAACGTTATATGTTGTGTTTATAGCGTTGGCTTCCAGCATCAAACCGGCATGATGACGGCCCCATTCTTTTTTGATTTCCAAAGCAGCTTCTTTGCTAAACTTTTCATCGATCATCTTCTCGATCTCCGGGGAAGTCATTTCGCCGAAATTCGACGCGAACTCCGTAGCAAAGAGCTCAATTTCCGACTTCAACGCGAGTACTACTGTTTTGGTCGTTGTCGCAGCTTTGATAGTGTCCTTATATGTCTTAGCAAATCTTTGGAGCTTGTCCGCCAATTGAGCCAGCTTAATTAATTTTGGTGAATTTGCTATCAGCTTGCCTCCGCCGACAGCGGCCCCGGCTGATCCGGTTGCAGCGGAAGATCCGCCAAATGTTGCTACGAGAGCGGCAATTTTTACTGCAGCGATGATCGGCGCGGTTGTCATTGATATAACAGATTTGGCACATTCAAGTTTTGTGGTTGCACACCCGGCGCCGCAATCGACACTTTGTTGACTCGGACAATTCTGCCAGCAAACCGGTCCTACGCCTTTGTAATTACCCTTGGGTCCGGCGCCGGAATACTCTTTCTGGAAACCCGGAGTATCTCCGGCTCCGCAAGCCGGATAACACAGATCGCCTGTCGCGTCTTTTACCGTCCCTGGCGGGCACGTGTTGGCATAGACCACACCTCTTTTAGACGTGGGTTTTTTACAGGAAACTCCGATGTCAGCATATCCGCTTGGACAGATCGGACTGCAAACACTGCCGCTGGCAACAGGATTAAAGCTTGCCTTACATTTTGGGAAGATCAGGGCGCCGCCGCGTTCGCACTGGCCTTTTCCATATTTTGCCTCGCATCTGCCGGTCGGCCCGGAATAATTGGGCAAGAGCGGATCCCCGGGTTTCCACGGGAAACTTTCTCTCGTATATGCGGCAGGTTTTCCGCAATAAAGCCCATCGTTACGGAAGCCGGCAGGGCAATTTCGCGGATAGCAGATGCCGTCGAAATATTGTTCGTCCGGTTTACAAGGTGTCGTGCAGATCAAGCTTCCCGGGTCTTTGGCATACCCCGGAGGACACAGCGGTATTGTTCCGACGCCGCGGCCTTCGCTCTTTCTCCAACAAAACGGAAGTCTTGCCGCACTTGTCTTGACAGCGATCCATTGCATGACATGTGCCATTTGATTGACGGAAAGCGGTGACGGGCGGGACGTCTCGGCAGCTGCCGATCTGGTCGCGCTGATCGCGGAGGTGTTTGTATTCACAGCCGCAGCGCGTGCGACGGTTGGATTTGTCTTGCACGCTTCTATTCCCCGGCTCCAACTGTTGTGGCTTTTGATTTCAGCCTGAAAACACGCGATCGTAGCCGCTACATTTGTCGTTCCGGCACAGAGTTTTTGAACATTTGAAGACCCCCAACGCGTATTGCCCGCCTGATCATAAGCTACTTTTCCTTGTATGGCATTGAAACATTGTTGTTCTATGCCGACGGTCGGTGTGGCGGTGGTCGGGGTCGTCGTCGTGGTTACATTTGCCCTCGGAGTTGTTCCGCCTGCCCGGCACGCTTCTATGCCACGGCTCCAACTATTATGACTCTTGATCTCAGCCTGAAAACAGGCGATCGTAGCCGCCGGGTTTGTGGTTCCTGCACAGAGTTTCTGGACATTTGATGCACCCCAGGTTTTGTTGCCCGCCTGATCATAGGCTATTTTTCCCTGGACCGCGTTGAAACACTGCTGTTCTAAACTCGTACCGGAATTCGTTGCCGGAGCCGTGTTTATCGGGTCGGCACTGGAACTTAAGATCTTTGTTGAATAAACAACAGTGCTTCCCTGCTTAATTACAAGGGTCTTTTGAAACAGATTGATGATCGCACTTGAAACGTTTGGTGATGTTAAATATACCGACCATTCGTCCCGTCCTGTTTCAGTAAACGTTTCAGATTGCCCGCCGTTTGTTTGATACGAAGTCCATGTTTTCGGTCCGGTCTGTACCAGCCGTCCCTCAACGCCTGAATTGCCGACCTCAACCTTGGTTACATTCGGTCCTTTTACCTGCGCGTGTATGTTTGACGAGGTCAGCCCGACAAATATCATCGCAGCAAAAACCGCTAACAGATATCGATTTAAGATTATTTTTTTCATTGTATTCTCCGTGTCTTTGCTCCAAATAACAGCCTGCTCAATGTGACGGTCGCTTCGAGATCCGCTTAGCTATTTTGCGACCGCAACCGTGCTGCCGGTTTTTGATCTCAATTGTTCAGCCCGTACATTTTCGATCACCTGTTCGAGACTCGCCGCATCTATCGCACCGGGGATTATCTGATCGCCGACGATATACGAAGGAGTGCCTCCGATCCCGAGTGAATCTGCCAAATTGTGATTGCGCGCCAATGACTCATTCAAAGCCGGATCGGCCATATCTTTCTGAAGTCTCTCGTAATTCAATCCAATCGCGTCTGAAATAACTTTGATCGATTCTTCATCGGCCGATTCTGAATTCATGAGCCGATCATGGAATTCCGCATATTTTCCTTGCTTTGCAGCCGCCAGTGCAGCTTGAGCGGCGATCAGCGATCGCGCACCGAGAACCGGAAATTCTTTATAAACAACCCGCAGCGATGGATCATTTGCTATTATTCCGGCAAGCTCAGGCAGAGTTTTTTTGCAGTATCCGCAGTTGTAGTCAAAGAAAACGACGACCGAGACGTCGCCATTCGGATTTCCGACGACGGGCGAATCCGGGTCTTGAAAGATCGCCTGCTTATAAGACTTCATATTTTCAGCGGCCCTTTCTGCCGCTTCACGCCTTTCCTGATCCTGAAGCGCCTGCATGGCGTCGCGGATAATTGATGGATTCGCGAGCAGGTAATCCTTGATGACGATCTCGATCGATCTGCGTTCTTTTGTCGAAACCGTTAAGATCTCGGCTGAATCCTTTGTTTGCGCAGGTATCTGCGAAAAACCGGAAAGCACTACGGCCGCGGCGGTTATGCTGATCAATAAGAATCGTTTGTTGAGTTTCATTCCTTTTTTCTCCTTTTTATAATTCCCGCGACCGATGCGCCGGTTTCGGGAAAGTGAATAATAATTTCCTTCTATATTTGTAAACGGAATTTGCGATCAAAAAGGAACATCGTGATCCGGAACTTTTTTTGACGAAAATCGGGCTCTGTTATTTTTTGGCGATTTCGCCTAAGATTATGGTTATCGTTCAATTTATTGGATCCCGATGGTTTCAAATACCCGACAAGTCACAAAATTGCTCAATGATTGGAGCAATGGAAACGAGAACGCATTGGAAACGCTAATGCCGCTTGTTTACAGCGAGCTCAGAAAAATGGCGAAGCACCATATGCGCAATCAGCCGTCCGGTCACACGTTTCAGACTACTGAATTGATCCATGAGGCATATTTGAAACTTGCGTCAAATGACGACAAAAAATGGGAAAACCGCACCCATTTTTTTGCCGTTGCGGCAAGGGCAATGAGACATATCCTGGTCGATCACGCGCGACTCAAAGCAACTGAAAAGAGAGGAGATAACCCGATCCGGATCGAACTGGACGAAGCCCCTTTGGTTTCGCCCGGACGGGCAAGCGAGATCATTGCTTTGAATGACGCCTTGGTACAACTTGAATCTCTGGACACCCGCAAATGCCGTGTAGTCGAACTTAAATTCTTTGGCGGTTTAACTTTAGAAGAGATCGCAGAAGTTGTAGGCGTGACGCGGGAAACGATAAAGCGCGATTGGAAATTTTCGCGTGCCTGGCTTTTGAGCGAACTTTCGGTTAAAGGCAATTGACCAAGAAACACCGATGAACTCCAACAGATTCAAAAAGATCGAAAGCATTTATCACGATGCTGCAGATCTGGCAGGAGAAGACCGCAAACGGCTTCTTGATAAACAATGCGCGGGTGACGCGGAATTAAGGCGCGAAGTAGAAGCACTTCTGCTCGCCGAAAGCGCAGAAGGAATTGTTGATGACTCTCCGCACGATCTTGCGGCCTCCCTTTTTACCGCAGACGAAAAAACGGATCTCGTCGGACATCGGATCGGGAAATACAGCGTCTTGTCCGTAATCGGCGAAGGCGGGATGGGAAAAGTCTACCTTGCACAGGATGACGACCTGAAACGCAACGTCGCGCTCAAAGTTCTCCCGGCAGAACTGGTAAAAGATTCCGATAGAATAGAGCGGTTTATCCACGAAGCACGTTCTGCCTCGGCCCTAAATCATCCGAATATTCTGACCATATTTGAAGTTGGAGAAACAGAACTTTCCGGCGAAAAGATCCACTATATTTCGATGGAGTACGTTGAAGGTGATGTTTTAAATAAATTCATTTACGAAAAACGGTCGGGCTTGCCGGAATTGCTGAATTTTCTCTGCCAGGCGGGTGACGGACTCGCGAAAGCCCATAAAGCCGGAATCGCACATCGTGATCTCAAACCGGAAAACATAATGATAAACTCCGATGGTTTTGCAAAAGTGCTCGATTTCGGACTCGCAAAACTTGTAAACAAGGAGGCCGTGCTTCATCAGTTTCAAAAACACAGGTCCCGTTCCGGAGTTATTCTCGGAACAGTCGGCTATATGTCGCCGGAGCAGGCAAAAGGATCACCGGATATCGACCAGCGTTCTGATATTTTTTCGTTCGGATGTATTCTCTATGAGGCGGTCGCAGGCAAAAAACCGTTTACCGTCGAATCTGCGATCGATTCGCTGCACGAGATAATTCATAAGGATCCGATACCCCTCAACGAACATCTTCCATCCGTACCGGTCAATCTCCAAAATATCATCGAGAAATGTCTCGCTAAGTCACCGGCCGATAGATTTCAAACTATCGAAGAACTGATCTCGCGTCTAAGGTCGGTAGCTATCCCCGCAGAAAAGATCACGCCAACCAATAGATCCCAAACTGATTTTGAAACGATCTCCGTAGATGACGCCACACCGACGCGGACAATTTCAGAACCTGCGTTTGATCTGCGAAAACTGGTTACAGTAGTCTATGCCGATATTTCGGCAATTTCGGAGTTGTTCGAGACTTTTGATCCGGAGGAAGCAGATCAGAAATTAAATGGAATTTGGGGGCTCATTACTTCTGTGGTTTCTGAAACGGGCGGACAGATCAGCCTTCGTTCGAGTGACGCGTTCTGTGCGGTTTGGGGAACGGGAGTTGTGCATGAGAGTGACCCTGAAACTGCGGTCCGGAATGCCTTGATACTTCAGGAAAAGATCGCAAAGTATTTCAAACGAAATTTGAGCGGCGAGTTTGAACTCGAAGAGACCGAAGAAAAAGAGACATTTAGCGAAGGTTTGCTGAGGATCGGCGTAAATACCGGTGCGACGCTCATCGGCACCGAAAGCGATCCGTTAGGTTCAAAGTTATCCGGTAATTTGGTTTCCGTCGCAAAACGGCTGGCGGGTGAGGCCGATGTAGGGCAGATCCTGGCGGCGCACGATACTTACCGACACATACGCGGGATATTTAACGTCGAACCGAAAACGGTAAAGCATAGTATTCGCTTAAAGGGGAAAACGATTGAATCCCGGGTTTACCGGATCAAAGACGTGAAACCGCGGGCTTTTCGGCTGCGGGCCCGGGGGATCGAGGGAATCGAGACCAAACTTATCGGAAGGAAAGGCGAACTTGATAAAATGATGGATGCGCTCGATGCCGTTTCGGAGGAATCAGAACTGCAGGCGATAACGGTTGTAGGCGAAGCGGGTTTGGGCAAATCAAGATTACTATTTGAATTCAGGGATCAGGTAGAGCTGCTGCCGGGCAAGTTTCGTATTTTTAACTGCCGGGCGACGGAAGGTACGAACAACCTTCCCTTCTCGCTTTTGAAGGATCTGTTTTCGTTTCGGTTTGACATAAACGAAACTGATTCTGAAGAAACCGGGCGCGAAAAATTTTCAAATGGCATCCGGGAAATGTGGGTGAATGCCAAAACCGCGTTTTCTGATGAAGAACTTGAAGTAAAAGAACACTTTATCGGAAACCTGATCGGGATCAAATACGAAGATTCTATACATCTTAAGGGTGCGGCAGAAGACCCCGGACAATTACGCGATCGCACACTCCGATACGCGAAAGAGTTTTTCCGATCGATCGCACAGGATATTCCGGTTATCTTCTATCTCGATGATCTTCACTGGGCAGATCATGAGTCGGTGGATTTCTTTCAGCAAATAATATCAGAACTTAATGATTCAAAGATTCTCATTCTCAATTTCGCACGGCCCGTTTTTTTCGAAAATCGCCCGCGATGGGGCGAGGGAATAGAAAATCACAAACGGATCGATCTCGCCGGTCTGTCAAAACGAGAAACACGGATCCTTGCAAAAAATCTGCTCCAAAAACTTGATAAGCCGCCTTCAGATCTTATCGACATGATCGCCTCGAATGCGGACGGGAATCCTTTTTATGCGGAAGAATTGGTCAAAATGATGATCGACCGAAAAATCATTCTGACAAAAGGTGACAACTGGAAGCTGGATGAAACGCGGCTTGGTAAAACTACCGTACCGACACTGCTCAGCGGGGTCATCCAGGCAAGACTGGATCAACTCTCTGTGCCGGAAAGAAAAACTCTTCAAAATGCCGCCGCAGTGGGAATCGAATTCTGGGCGGATGCTTTGGAAGATCTCGACCCGTCGATCAATCACAGATCAGTCTTGTCCGCTCTTCGAGAAAAGGAAATCGTATTTCATCGCGAAAGCTCTTCACTTGTTAACTCAAATGAGTACGTTTTCAAGCACGCCTTATTCCGTGAAGTGACATACGAGACGATCTCGATCAGACAGCGCGAAAAACTTCATCAGAAGATCGGTGATTGGCTTGCCGCAAAAAGTGTTGAGATCAAATCTGAAAACTCTTCAGTAATCGCCGAACATTATGAGAATGCAAAAAACTATGCGAAAGCCGCGTATTGGTTCGGAAACGCCGGCGCGTATGCATTCAAAACCCACTCGCCAAAAGCTGCTGTTTCTTTTTTTACCCGGGCGTTAAAATTGATCGATCTGGATTCTGAAAGAGGTCGAAATGCCGAAACCGAACTTGAATGGAAACATAAACTTGGCACTTCTTATCACATTCTTGCAAATTTCGATGCGGCGATAAGAACTTATGAAGAGCTTCTCGATGCGGCGCAAGGGATCGGCGACATCGCCGCACAGGCCAGAGCGCTTATCGGAATCAGCCATTCAAGCCTTGAGAACGGTAACAATCTTGCCGCATTTGATGCAGCGTCGAATATCGAACTTCTACCCGCGGCGGCCGGGAATACTGAACTAGAGATCCTCCGATCGAGGGGCTTGTACAGAAAAGCCCGCGCGCTTTATTCGATGGGTAAATTCGATCAGACAATTCCGATCGGTGAGGAAATACTGGCGAGGACTCTGAAATTCGGCGAACAGGCAATTAAAGTCCGTGCAAACAGCTACCATATTCTTGCCGCAGCCAATATGGCCAAAGGAAATTTTAAGAAAGCATTTGAATATGAAGAAAAAGAGGTCGAACTCTCGCGCCAAATCGGTGATGAACGAACCCTGACAAACGGGCTAAACAGTTTAGGCGAACAAATGCGTCTCCAGGGTGAAGCTGCAAAAGCGATCTCATATTTTGAACAAGGGCTAAATTCCGCACGGAAGATCGGCGCGGTAAACTCCGAGATCATGATACTCAGCAATCTTGGCGGTGCGAGAATATTGCTGGGCGAATTTGAAGCGGCAGAATCGGTTCTCAGAAAAGTCCTGGAAATGACCAAAGACAGCGGCCATTTTATTCTTCCCGAAACATATCGATTTCTGTCTGAAGCGTTGTTGGGACAGCACCACCGTGACGAGGCACTCGAGGCCGGAAAAAATGCTCTTAGACTTTCGGAAGAGGCGAAAAATCAAGAAAATATCGGTGGGGCGTGGCGGGCGATCGGTAAGGTTCTTGGCACTACCGGGGGGCGCACGACGATCCACGACGAAGAAGTTACATCAGCAGATTGTTTCGCAACGGCTTTTGAGATCTTTGAAGGATCGGGTATGAAAAGTGAATATGCGAGAACATTACGCGATTCGGCGGGTTTTACAGATGATAAACATAGACGGCTCGATATGCTTCAAAGGGCAGCAGAAATCTTTGATGAACTCGAGATGGAATTCGAATTTGAAAAGACACGTCAAGCAATTACCAAAATTAATCTAGAGTTTCCCGATCGATAAGCTCCCCGCGAACGCGGATTCTAATTGCCGGTGATCTTCGTATCGCCGACAATGTAGCTGTCGCGTGCCCTGACGATAAGTTTCGGCCGGTAAACGCGGACGCTGATCGTTTTTCGCTGTCCCCGCTCGCCTTCATTTGAAGGATAATATGCCAGATTATATTGGCGGCTCAATTCTTCGGCGATCCCTTCAAAAGCACGGGTCAGGCCGCCGGGAGAGTTGTCCGGCTGGAATACGCTTCCGCCCGTATATGCCGCAAGATCATCGAGATATCTTTTACCGAGGGCATATTCTTCTGCGCTTGATCCGTATCCCTGATTACGGCCGAGGTTCGGGAGTATTCCGCCGTTGATGCCTCCGGAGCTGACGGCTCCGCCGATCCCGCCGGCCCCCATAAAGGTGTTGTAATAGATCGGGAAAACTATCGTTCCGGATTCTTCGGCGTCATTTAGCGTTGAGTCATAAGATCTTTTTGAAACCGTATCGACACCGTCCGTAAACAAAACTATCGCCTTCCGGCCCTCGATCTTGTTCAAGCGGCGGTTGAGTGCGTAGTCAACAGCGTCATAAAGTGCCGTGCCGTTTCCAAAATCCGCTTTATCGATCCCTTTATAGATCGCCTGCCGGTTTGTCGTCGCCTCCGTCAGCACTTGCGGGTCATTGTCAAATTCCATCACCAAAACGCGATCTTCCGGCTTCAGCAATGAAACAAACGTTTTCGCCGCACGCCTGATCTCTTCGATCTTATATTCGGTTGAAGGGCTCGTATCGATCAACAGCGCGACGGTAAACGGCCGTTCAGAAACTCCGAAATATGCGATCTCCTGTTCTTTTCCGTCTTCAAATACCTTGATCTCTTCCTGGGTGATGTCGGAAACATAAACGCCGTTCTTGTCATAAACCGCAACCGGAATCGTGACGATCGAGGAATCTACCTTAATAACCTCATCAGCCGGATCCACAGATTCATTCTCTGAAACTGCGTTTTCGGTTTCCTCGCGGTCACCGGACGTTTTGCGGTAATTTGGCGGCAAAAGTCTCCGCGGTTTGTACGGTCTTGATTCCGAATAAGTATCTTCGGCGATCACTTTTATCGTCGTGACAGGAGTGGCCGGATTGGTTATTCTCCTCCCGGATTGGGGAAACACCAAAATAGAGAAAACAAGGATAATGAAAAAAATAGTTGTAAACCGCATGGTAAATTCCTTTTTAAGATTTTGAAGCTTGATTATTGCTTGTTCTGATGCATACCGGCGGCGATTAGTCCGAAGAAAAATCGTGCTGCGCGAGATCCCTGTTATATTTGTTCCTGTATTCAAGCGGTGTCATCCCGGTAATTTTCTTAAAAGTTCCGCGAAATGCCTTTGTATCAGAATAGCCGACATCAAACATCACTTCGGTAACATTCTTTCGGCTCGTTTCAAAACTTTTCTTTGCAGCTTCGATCTTTACTCGCTGAATATATTCCGCCACAGTATTGTTTGTCGCCTTCTTGAATCTTCGTTCGAGACTCCTCCGGCTGATCGCAAATTTCTCCGACAATTGATCGACCGTAAATTTATCTTCAAAATTGCTTTCGATAAATGTCTGCGCCTTCTTGATCTCGTCATCGCCGTGTTTTGTCTGACCTTTGAACATGATGAACTGGGATTGGCTCTGTCGCTCGATGTCGATCGCAAAGACCTTTGCCGTCAATATCGCCATTTCGCGCGAGGCATATTTTTCAACGAGATAGAGAAGCAGGTTCCAGTAAGAAGTTGCTCCTCCGCTTGTATAGATCCGGTCTTCCTCGGTAATTATCTTGTCCGTTACAAGATCCACATCCGGAAACATCCCGCGAAATTCTTCGGCGGCCCGCCAGTGCGTGGAGCATTTTCTTCCGCGGAGAAGACCCGTCTTTGCCAGCAAAAATGCGCCGACACAGAGGCTCACGACCTCCGCACCGTTCTCATAATGTTTTTTTATCCACGGAATAAATTCCTTGTTCGTTTCGAGCACCTCCTCCGCCTCTCCATAAAACGCCGGTATAAAAATGAGATCGGTCTTTTTGACGTCATCCAGAAGCTGATCCGTGTGTACGGAAAATGCACTGTTGTGAAGTTTTACCTCTTTTGAAACGCCGACAAAATGCAGATCAAAGAGCGGCTCGCGGCCGTTTGCGAGAAAAAAATCATTCACAGCGGAGAATATGTGGCGCGGATCGTCAATAGCGGCTAAAACTGCAGATTCGGGAACAAGGATCGATACGTGTTTCATAGGCACAGTTTAAAAAAGTAAGTTGTCGCAATCAACCCCTCAGATTGCCGTATTACCACCGCGAAATGAATAGCGATCGCTGATATGATCTGAACATCCTAAAAACAATTCTTTTGAAAAAAAAAGGGGGGACTTTTGTAAAATGACAAGACAAATATATGTAAATCTGCCGATTGGAGATCTGGATTCGTCGGTAAAATTCTTTAGTGCGCTCGGATTTGGATTTAACCCGCAATTTACCGATAAAAATGCAACCTGTATGATTGTCGGAGAAGACAGTTTTGTAATGCTTTTGGTCAAAGATTTCTTTTCGACCTTTACGCCGAAGGAGATCTCGGACGCGACCAAAACTACGGAAGTACTGCTGGCGGTATCGTGCGAGAGCAAAGACGCGGTAAATGAGATGGTCGATAAAGCGATCGAAGCAGGCGGAACAGAAACGCGCGAGCCGCAGGATCACGGGTTTATGTTTGCGAGAAGCTTTAATGATCTCGACGGGCACATCTGGGAGATCATGTGGATGGACGAAAGTGCGATGACAGAACAAACGAATTAAAAAAGGGAGATAATCGAAATGAGTGTAAGTCATATTCCGAACGGTTTTACGAGTGTAACACCCTATTTTATTACCGAGAACGTCGATGCCTTCATAAAATTCATCAAAGAGGCTTTTGACGCCGAAGAGTTTGAAATGAGCGTTGAAGACGGCGTGATCCGCCACTTCGGATTCAGGATATTCGGCTCGGTGATCGAAGGAAGCGCGGCTTCGGAAGAATTCAAAGCGACAAAAATTTCGATCCATCTCTACGTTGAAGATTGCGATGCGGTTTACAAAAAAGCTCTCGCTGCGGGCGGAAGATCGGTTTTTGAAGTTACCGATATGCCGTACGGCGAACGCTCGGGCGGGATCGAAGATCCGGGCGGCAACAGCTGGTGGATCGCCACGCAAAAAGTGGATATGTATCCCGAAAATTAAAAAGATCAAAACGATGCGCGAAAAAACTGAAATCCTCGATCTGATCAGCAGAGGCCGGACCGATCTCGTCTTTGAGTTATTAAGTCTGCCAAATTGGACAGGCGTTTTAAGCGAAGGACCGGTAAAGGTAATGCAGTGGTTTGTTTACTATAACGATACGACTGCATTGAAGGCCGTGCTCAACGCCGGCGGTGATCTGGAAAGTCTTGATCTCGATCAGGAACTCGGAAACGCCGCTTTTTTCGGACACTGGAAAGTTGCCGATTTTCTTATCAGCCGCGGCGCTGATGTAAATTTCGCGCTGCCCGATACCGGCGAGACAGCGCTTCACAATGCGCTCGCTAAGGCCGGAAGACCATACTATTATTACGTCGTCGATCTGCTGATAAAAAATGGTGCTGACGTAAACTCAAAGACGATCCCCGGAAAAGAAACCGGTGCTTTTATGCGTGACGTACGGACAAAAGGCGAAACCCCGCTCCATCGCGCGGCAGCCTATGCCGATGCAGAAACGATAGAGCTGTTGATAAAGAATGGTGCGGACAAAGAGGCAAAGGACGCAAGCGGAGACTCACCGCTGACCTGGGCAAGCGAACATCTGAGGCCCGGACATATTTTGTATCTGCTCCAGTACGGAAACCACCGGATCAGCGAAAAACATACTGAAATGAATACGAGCGATCATGGTGCGGGCTGGGGAAACGGAATGGAAAGAAATTTCCTCGGTGATTTTCTGGCTGAGAGTATGGAAAATGATTAGCGGAAGATATAAAAATGGCTGTTAAAATTCTGAGTAGGGTGATCTTGTTTGTTAATGATATGAATAAAATGAAGGAATTTTATTCATATGTTCTCGGTTTACCGATTTTTGACGATTCTGATCCGGGTTTTATTATCCTTGACGCCGGAAGTTTGCAGCTTTGTTTACACCAGATCCCGAAAAAATATGCGGTTAAAAACAGTGAGCCTAAGGAAGAGTCAGCTACAAAGATCGTATTTTTTTCGGATGATGTAGAAAACGAAAGAACCGAATTGATGGCAAAAAATGTACGTATGAAAAAGACGATCTTCTGGAACGAGATCGCATTTTGTGACGGTTTTGATCCGGAAGGAAATATCTTTCAGATCAGCAGCCGCTAAACGAGTCAGATATTTGAGGAAAAAATTATGGAAAAAATATCATTTATAGAAAATATAAACGCAAGCAAAGAAACCGTCTGGAAGGTACTCTGGGAAGATGAAACATACCGCGACTGGACAAAAGTATTCAGCGAAGAATCACATGCGGTTTCCGATTGGGAAGAAGGAAGCAGGATCCAATTTCTCGACGGAAAAGGGCGCGGAATGTACAGCGTTATCGAACGAAAGATCCCGAATGAGTTTATTTCCTTCAAACATCTCGGCGAAATAAAAGACGGCGAAGAAAAACCCTTTGCTGAGGATTCCGGATGGAATGGAGGAATTGAAAGCTACAAACTGACCGAATCCGACGGCACGACTGAACTCGTGGCTGAATCGGATATCGTTGAGGAATTCAAGGATTTTATGAATGAAAAGTTTCCGCTTGCGCTCGCACGGGTAAAGGAATTAGCCGAAGCTCAGTAAACACAGCGGAACAGTGACCGGCCGGATGTGCAGATCCGGTCGTCCTTGTGACGGGTAAATTTATGCAGTTTAATCAGATAGTTCCGATCTTCCGAATCTTTGACGAAGTGCGCGCACGGGAGTTTTATCTCGACTTTCTTGAATTTGAGGTAATTTTTGAGCACCGCTTCGAAGAGAATATGCCGCTTTATATGGGCATCAGACTCGGTGATTTTGTACTCAATCTCAGCGAACACCATGGCGATGCCGCGCCGGGAAGTGCCGTTTATGTATTGATGACGGGGCTTGAGGAGTATCACGCAAAACTTGCGGCAAAAGACTATAAATACTGCCGGCCCGGAATTGTCGATTCCGGTTTCGGAAGCCGGGAGATGAAGATCCACGACCCGTTTCACAACCGGCTGAGTTTTCACGAAGAGAAATAATCATTGCAGCCCGGATTTATTCCGGGCCTTTCTTTTGCCCTCTGTTTCTAATTAGCAAAATCATGAAATAGTTTTTTAAGTTCTGACACTATAATCGAAAGAAGTTGTACATTGGGACCGGAAAGTTTATTCGAAAACGATCATACGTTTTCCGCTTAATTCCCGGGCAAAAATGCAGCCAATGTCGGCGGTTAGACTGGACAAACAACTTTCGTCTGCGATCGGAACACATTCGTTTGCAGATCCAATCCCGGGCCGAATGAAGGAGAAACCTGACCTGATCAAAAGAGGAACACGATGAAAACACTTACACTTTTCCTGATAATTTTCACACTTACCGCGATCAGCGGGATCGCGCAATTCCAAGTCGGAAATCCGGGCGACGGAGTTTCTGCCGATATCGAG
>JAWKHO010000028.1:0-33734 GCA_041394785.1 Pyrinomonadaceae bacterium
ATGAAACGGCTCGGAAGGGAAACGCAGCTCGTCGTTTATCCGGGCGAACACCATGGCATCCGAAAACCGACTTTTCAAAGAGACCGTTTTGAAAGATTTATCGGCTGGTTTGATAAATACGTAAAGGGAATTGCACCGGCGAACGAAAAAGCCGCCGGAAAATGATCGGGTTTGTCTGCTGCCGCTGTTATGCCGAAAAACGAACTCATCGAATTGCTTCAGGAGGAGTTTGACGGTCTTTGCCGGAAAATTTCTCCAAGAGACACTCCGTATCGTTTTCCGACCGTAAGAAGCGACTTCGGATTCGAACATCTGGAAATTATTGAAGACGAATATCATCTCGTCGTCACCGAACGCGGGCTCGAGCTCTCTCGCCAAATCACAAAATCAAAAGACGAAGTGCTTTACTGGATGGTCAGCAGCCTTGCCTGGGGACTCGCATCAAAATTCGAACTGCACAACCGGATCGAAGGACAGGATTTCCGCCGGTTGTTTTTTGCTAAACAGGTAGAGTATCTCGGTCGTGTAAATAAATACTGGGCCGAAGAAAAACAAAAAGAATTTGACGAGGTCCTCAAAAAGCACCCGTTTAATGATTCGTTATAAATAAACTAAGTCGCGGTTTCCTTCGGTAAGTTTGTTTTTTGCTGCGAGATTGAAATAGAGTTCGAGGCCGTTCTTCATGGATTCGCTGATCGAATACGAGATATTTTCCGTCAGGTATTTTTTCAATTCGTCGCGGGACAGCGCGATCTCCCCTTCGTAGTTTGAAATGATCTCTTCGGCGTGTGCGATCCCTTCATCGCGGGCGGCGGCGAAATCAATATCGCACTCCGTACGCCGCGTCATCCACATCGCAAAAACAAAACCAAAATTTGTATATTTGCGCCATAGTTCTACGAGGTCGTACTTTCGTAATTCTCTATTCGTAATTCGTTTTTCGCACTGGGTTGAATTTTGAATTTTGAATCCAGAATTTACTGCAAGTGCAGGATCGCCGATCAACAGAGCGCAGTCAGACTGCTTGAGCATCGCTTCGACGTCCGGTTTTGCATCGATCCACGTCGGCTCAAAACCCAGAAATTCCCGAAATATTATCTTGGTCAGAACCACCGAAGTCTTTGAAGAAACATCAAGAGAGACGGATCTCACATCCTGAAGTTCTTTTCCATCTGTTACAAGACAAACGCTCCGCACCTTTTCTTGAGCACCGACGCAGACGCCGGGTACGAGGCTGATGTTATCGATCAACTGCGCTGCGATCACCGGAACCAGAGCTGCGTCTACTTCGTCGTTCGCCAAAAGCTCAGCCGAACGCGCCGGAGCGGTATCGAGGATCACCTCGTATTTCCCGCGATTCGAGCCGTATAAAAACGACCAGATGAGCGGCGCGGTATTTGAATAACTCGATGCTGAGATAATTGAGATCGCATGTAATTGGCAGAGATATTGCCCTGAATAGCGCGAATCAGCACGAATTTAAGAATAAATTGATAAATACAAAAGGGTTAAGAAATTCTCTGTAAAATTCTACCAAACGCCATTACTTAATTCGTGCTGATTCGCGCTATTCGCGAGCGGTTTCTGTTTCAAAACATCCTGATGTTCCGGTGTCTTTTCAATGATCGCTTTTGCAAAAGGACAAAGCGGTAAAACTGTCGAATCATTTGCCCGTGCATACTCGACACCCGCTGCAACAAGCTTTTTCCCGCGCCGGTTCCGCGAAGTGAATCATCTACCTCCGTATGATCGATGATCATCCTCGTTTCGCCTGCCATCGTGTATGTCATCAGCGCCGGACGCTGCCCATCTTTCTCGATATAGAATGTGCCCTTTTACCATTGTCTTCTCGTTTGATTTCCTTTTCTGCTTCTATCCGCTCCTTACAGGAAAACCTGCGAAGCGCTCTGCGTTAAACAAATCGTTAACCCCCTGGTCACAACGAGTTTCGCAGGGCATGAAAGATCGGGTTTTCATTTTTACCCGTCTAGCTATTTCTAGCAGACGCTTTTCGCTTTGCCAAATCTGAATTATCCTAAGGCAATGAAAATATATGACGTAACGGTTCCGGTCAGCGAAAGATCCGGTTTGAAGGTGATCCGAGCGTGGATATTGTCGAAGCTTTCGATCGACATGGAGACAATGCCAATGTTCAACAGATCTGTATGGGTGTTCACACCGGAACGCATGTCGATGCGCCAAATCATTTCATCGAAGGCACAAAGTGTCGATCTTGATCTCAAAACACTGATCGGAAAATGCCGCGTTTTACAGAGGCTGGCAGCTGATGTGATGTCGGTTGAACCGGAGCACATGTGCTGCAGATCTTCAGGGAGTTGAACGCCTGCTGTTCATTACGTAATTCATCCTTTTGGAACGATCCCGATCAGGGTTTCGAAAAGATTTTACTTACATTCGCCCGCCGCAGCAAAAACATTGGTCGATAAAAACGTCAAACTCGTCAGGATCGATTACTTGTCGGTTGAAGCCTTTGACGCCGATTCACCTCAAACACACATCCACTCTTCTGAAAAGAAGTGATAATTCCTCGAGACTCGATCCTGAGAAATGTTCCTCCCGGAATTACAGGTGATCTGTCTGCCGCTAAGATCGCCGGAGGGTGCGGCGACGGTTCCCCTTCGCTTGAACAGTTTTAAGGAAACTTAGTTGAAAAACGTAGAGATATTTAACTCAAACAAATCGGCATTTGAAGAAGATTTCGACCGTACCTCTTTAAATGAGTTTGAATTGTAGCAAATGAGCTTTTTCTGAAAAGCATTCGATCTCGGATTCTGACTTGCTGGTTTATTTCAGCAGGAAGTCCGCGCAGGATTGAAACTATTTACGAAAAGCATTCAGTTTCATATATACGATGCTCAGACATATGGGATTTGATTATGACGCGGCGATGGAGCGCTTTGTCTATGTGTTTGAAAAACTTTGCGAAGACGATTTCGGAGATTGAAGTCTGTGAAATATGCGGGTGACGAGAAACGACTTAACTCCCTGGCTGCGTGAAGTAGTAAAAAATCTATGTATCAGTTGGGCATGGTCGAAAAATGGTCGAAAGCGAATCCTGGTTCGTAAAAGAAATGTCCGAACGCGAGCAGCGAATTTTAAGCTCTATTTTTGGCAGGAAGGACACCTTTTGAGATTTATGAAATTCTGCGGCTTGAGCACGACCGGGACGCAAACTATCGAAGATGTTTTCGATGCTCTTGAAAAAATCATAACGCATCTTAGTGAGAAAAATTGTGGCGTTTGATCAGCGGTTTAAGCCGTGACCGGAAATCAACATAAGCTCGATTACGAAAGATGAAGAGACGGGATTAAAGATCGAACCGTGCGAAAAGAACGGGAAAGCCCTGAAGAAAAATTGAGCGCAAATGAAGAAAAAAGGAGTTAAATGGCTGTTAATACCCTTTCGACCCGGGAGAAACTGGTTTGCAGTTTCGTTATGAAGAGGGACTAACATTAGGAAGAAGCAACTAAAAATTTTTGGTTGGGGAAAAGCTTTTTTGAAGCTGTAGAAATTTACACAAATCGGTAATTTTACAAACTGAAAGCTTTTGATATAAAATTTTCGCGCACTTAAATGTTCGCTGTTTTTAAATGGCAAGGGAATATGTCAGAAAAAAAATGTCTAAATAAAGAAAGAAGCTGCATCTTTTTTCTTGCGGAGAGAAACTTCCACAACAGATAAAGGAAGTCGAATCTCATCTGGCGGAATGCGCTGTTTGTCGGAGAGAGGTTTCCTTTCTTTTTTATGCGGAAAATAAACCAGATCAGAAGACTTTTGAAACGCCTGTCGATCTATTGAAAAAAGGTTAAGTCTGCCGAAAGAAAGAGCTGATGATTCCCTGCGTCGAGATTCTTCTTCGCCGTGGTTTAGTGGAATTTTCTACAAAGTGGCTTTGCCGCCGGTCTGCTTACTTGTTTGGCTTTTTCGAATTTGTTATTTGCAGCTGCAGCAAACTCCTAAGGGAGACGATACATTTAGACGGATCATCAAGTCAAATCCGCATAAGCCTCAGTTTTCACATTGATAATTCGGAATTAACTGCGGAAGATGCGGTCTTTAGGTGAGAAGATTGAAGAAGCTAAAATTATGGTAGTTTCTCCGACGAAGGAGACATTATAAGAGTAGTAACAACAGACAAAACCAATTAAGTGGGATGTGGGTGAAGCTTAGGTAGGAAGTACTACTTTTGGCAGGTCAAAACCAGACTACAGTCGATGGTTCGGTTTAGAGAGCGAAACAAGAAAACTACAATTAAATAAAGAATCTTTTGTGGATGAATAGATGTTCCCCGGCATACGGGAAAATTTTTCTCCGTGTATCTTTGCCCTTTGTTTGTTAACGGTAAGTGCGCTTTATATAAAAGTTCCATTTGGAAATTGGCTTTTGAAAGGGTCTGGAAGCGAAAAAGGAATGGAGACTGAAAGAAGCCGTAAGTTGACTGAATGGTCCACTTACGGCTTGGAGTTAAAACCGACCTAGCGAATTTTGAAGAAGCGTATTGCCACCGCTCCAAGGCGAATATTTTGAAGTCTAGCTCAACTCGAAAAACTCCTTGCAAACTCAATAATCAGTC
This sequence comes from Pyrinomonadaceae bacterium, assembly GCA_041394785.1. GTDB lineage: Bacteria > Acidobacteriota > Blastocatellia > Pyrinomonadales > Pyrinomonadaceae > Aridibacter. The sequence continues at coordinate 4,596 of JAWKHO010000028.1, forward strand.
AGGAACTAAAAGGCAGAATTCTCAATCAACGTGTAATTTATTTAACCAGAATAAATCGACAAAGGCGTAGAAAGTCTGAGGAAAGTCTCAAAATTGCTCTTACGATCAACAACCGGAAACTCGAAGCCGAATCCGCCCGTCGGCGGTCGCGTTCTCTATGCACAAAGGAAAATTTGATGACGCGGAACAATCTCGACAGAGCCCTTGCGATCGGGAAAGAGATAAATGATGAATTGATCATAGCGGACGCCTGAAAATCTGGCGTTGTTTTATGGTGGGAGTAACGGCGAATTAGACCGACCGCTTGAACAGTTTTACAAACCGGCTCTGGCGCTCTACAGGAAAAACGGTGATTTGCGAAGCGGGGCGACGATGCTGAGCAATATAAGTTTTATATACTCATTCAAAGGCGACGGGTTTCAGCACATAAAACTGCAAAATCAGGCGCTCGCGATTCGCGAAAAGATCGGAGACCGTGCGGGCGCAGGCGAGTCTTACAGAGCGCAGGGTTCCGCCTACCTGAGCGTAAGAAATTTTTAAAAGGCGCGCGAATTTTGCTTGTTAGATCAGCAGATATCGCAAAAAAATCGGTTTTAGCCTTGCACGAATGAAGCCGAAACCTATCCGGTAGGTATTGGTCGAGTTAGGTGAATACGACGAAGCAATTCGACTTACAGAGCAGCTTTTAAAAACGATAAAGACAGCCCGGTTTTAGCGAAGAGCCGCTTGGGTTCTATAGCTAATTGTCATTTTTTAAAGGGCGATTATTTAAAAGCACGGGAAGTATTCGAGCAGATTCTGGAAATCGAATTAAAAAACGATTTAAAGGATATACGTTCAATTTCGGCCCTCTATGTCTATTTGGGGAATACCTACCTGCATCTCGATAGACTCGATAGAGCGAAAGAACACATCGAAAAGGCGGAAGAAATGTATGAACAACACGCCGCCGGATTGATCAGGGGGCATCTTCTATACAACATTGTGCAGGCCGATTACAGGTATAGGATCGGAGAATTTGAAAATTCGCTGCAGTTTTTGGAAGACGCTGCGGCCGACGAACTAACTCTTTTTGCTTCAAGCGGAACAAGTGTCGTGACGAGTCCTTTCCCAAGAGATTACGACCGGCTTTTTTCTCTGTTGCTGGAGAAATTAAGTAAGAAAATCGGAACGGAAGAAGGCGAAAATAATGCCGCCGAAGAACTTACGTTTCGCTTCCTGGAACAACGCCGTTACCGATCTTTTAGAAATATGATCGTTCAGTCGGGCAGTAAAAAGATCGCTTCGACTCTTGCAAGTGAAAATGAAAAAATGGCTTTGGCCGAAATCGAAAAAATAAAAAATCAGTTAAAAAACAATAATGATCACAATCTAAAAAACCGCCTCCGAAGGGCCTATAGCGATTATGAAAATGCGGTGATTAAAGAGCAATTTTCAATCGAAATTCAAAAAGCGATCGCTACCGCTCACCCGGTAAAACTGAAAACCGCGCAGGCAAATTTAGACGAAAAAACCGCTTTGATCGAATATGTTTTCGTTGGTGAGAAAACCATTGCGCTTGTCCTGACGAAAGACAAACTTAAAAGCTTCCCCTTAACCGTTACGCGCTCGAATCTTAAAAACAAGACCCGTATTCTGCAGACGTCGGTTTTTTCAAAAGATAAAAATCATAGATCGGATGATTGGGAACCGATCTCCAGAAATTTGCGCGAAAGTTTGATCGAGCCGATCGAAAGATCAGGAGCGCTCAAGAACAAAAACCGGTTGGCGATTATTCCATTCGGATTTTTGCACGACTTGCCGTTTGCGATGCTGACAAGAAATGAAAACGGGAAAACGCATTTTTTGATCGAAGATTATGTTTTATTCTTTCCGCCTTCCGCAACATTCCTGACCGTAAATGAAACTAAAAAGGAAACAGCAAAACTCGTCAGCTTCGGACGAAATTCAAACGATATGGCGGACCTACCTCCGTTGAAATTTGCAGTTCGCGAATCCGAATCCGTCGCGGAAATCTTTTCCGGCGAAGCGAAACTCGAAAATAAAGCCAGTGAAACCGAGTTTAAAGATTCTGCGCCAAAAGCAACACATCTGCATATTGCTGCACATGCGATAGCAGAACCGGAAATGCCTCTGTTTTCACGGCTATTGCTAAAATCTACTGATAAAGACGACGGCAAATTAACAACCCGGGAAATCTTTGAACTCGGAATCAATGCAAATTTGGTAACGATAGCTGCTTGCGAGGGTGCGAGAAGTTTTTCTGCCGATTCTGAAGGACTGATCGAAATCGACCGGATCGGTTTGACCGAAGCATTTCTGCATGCCGGATCAAGAAGCGTTCTTGCAAGCCTTTCTCCGGCCAGCGATGAAGCGACAACCGAACTGATGCAAAGTTTTTATAAGAATCTACTCAGCCAAGATAAAGCAACATCTCTCGCATTGGCCCAACGCGAGATGCTTCGCCGAGAAGTAAATAATCGTTTTACGCATCCGCGATACTGGGCAAATTTTGTGCTTATCGGAACCGATCGTTAATTCGTCCGGAGCGGTTTTCCAATTTCTCTTGTCAGATGAAAATTGTCCGTTGTATAAACAAAAGAGGATTATTGGATTTCCGTCAACAAATTTTTTATATACAAGGAGAAATAAATCGAAGATGCGAAAAGTTATTTTAATTTTATTGTTATTTAGTCTTCCGGCAATCTTTCAAGTAAAGGTTAAAAGCAAACTACTGACGAATTTTGATAATCCGGTTAATTTCAACCAGAAGTTGATGGCCGCCGATCTCGCAACCGGAGCAACTTTCGGACACACGGTAGCGATTAGTGGCGATACGGCGGTTGTCGGAGCCTGGCAGGATCAAATAGGCCAAAATCGAAAGCAGGGCTCCGTATATGTGTTTGTTAAACGTGAGGGAGCCTGGATAAATCAAGCTAAATTAATTGCTGCCGATGGCAGGCGAAATGATTATTTTGGGCAAAGCGTGGCGATTGATGGCGATACTATAGTTGTCGGAGTTCCTCAGGCGGACATTGGAAAAGACAAAGATCAGGGTGCGGTCTATGTTTTTGAGCGAACTGGAGATAATTGGGGCAAACAGGTGAAACTCGAAGCAAGCGGCGGACGTGAATCGCATTTGTTCGGCTCAAGTGTAGATATAAGCGGCGATACGATAGTGGTGGGAGCCCCCGGCGTAGACAACTATTTAGACGATAAAATTACGCAGGCACACGGAGCGGCCTACATTTTTACGCGCAACAATGACGAATGGACGGAAAAACAGAAAATAATGGGGGATTCCAAGAGCACGGCAGCCTTTGGACTTAATGCTGCTATTTCGAATAAAACCGCAGCTATTGCCGCTGCCACTGACGGACCTGAATATGCGATTTATATTTTCAGCGATGATGGGACCGGATGGAAAAAGGAACATAAAATACTTTCAGCAACTGACGCGGATGAAAAAGCAACTGGAAACGGAACTTCAAACAACGTTGCGATTGACGGAAACACTTTGGTGGTCGGCGGTTCGAATAAGAGCGAAAAATCAAACGGCGCCGTTTATGTGTATGTTCGGGCGAATGGAAAATGGACGCGACAAGCAAAACTAACGCCGAGCAATGGTACCAAAGGAGACCTATTCGGTTGGAGTGCAGATATAAGCGGTGACAAAATAGTTATCGGAGAGCATTTTCGTTCAAATCAGAATCGCGGCTCGGTATATTTATTCGAAAGGAAAATGACGGATGCAGGAAGCGTCTGGACGGAGCAAAACATTGTGACCGCTCCTGACGGTTTTATGTTCGATCAATTCGGTTGGAGCGTAGGAATTAGCGGCGATACAATTCTCGTAGGGGCAGACAATCAGGATCTAAAACAAAAGAACAGCAATAAGGGGGCGGCGTACATTTATACGGTTGCAGGAAATACCGCTGCGTCGGCAAATTGAGATAGTCCGAAAAATCAGACGACTGAGAGGCACCGTGCTTAAGAAAAGCGCGGTGTCTTTTTCTTTGCTAAAACACCGCAAAAATTTTTCTCCCACGAAGGTAAATTGTCTGTTGTTTAAGAATGAATCACCTAAAACGGTTAAAAATCACACCAAAGGAGTCTGTAACTATGAAGAAGAAAAAACTGTTTTCATCGGTTGTTTCAGCTTGTGCTCTTGCCATTTTAATTATTCCGGCGAGCGTTTTTGCGGGAACTGCGACGGCCGAAAAGAATACAGGGCGCGGGGGACAAGACTGCGGAAAAATTTCTAAGAGAAGCGGACAAAATACGGGCGGGATGACGGTTAAAAAAGTGATGGTCGGTGATGATGAATATAAAGAAGGTACTCATTACAACATACGGCGCGGCACAGACGGGAGCACTCGTCCGGTGATCGAATTTGTGAATCCGCTGCCTGCGAATAAAGATGTGAAAGTCACGCTCGATACGAAAAAGGGAGAAGACAAAACATACGAAGTTAATCTGGAGTTAACCGATTGTTAGAGGTAAGAGACGTAATAAACGCCGATAAATCCGTATGATGGAATCCTTCGCTCTTACGATTTTTTTGCTTAAAGATCTATCAACTTCGAACCGGGAAAAAGATTGTTTACCGAACGTTGTGACACGAAGCCGGAAGGATAATTACGGAAAATGTACTTACAGAAACAGTAGCTGCCTTTTTCAATCTTTTTGTATTTTTCTCGCTGACAATTCTTGTATTTTCGCAGAGTAGAAAGGAGGACACAGAATGCGGAATTTAACAGTTATTTTTGCAGTAAAAATTCTTTTACTATCAATATCGGTTTCCGCTCAAAAATATGATTGGGCTGTTTCATTAGGCGGGAAAAGTGTAGATGAAGGAGCTTCGGTATGTATGGATGCGGAAGGAAACAGTTACATCGCCGGTTCCTTTTCGAGTCGTCCGTTTGAAATTGGCAGTTTTTCGCTTATGAATACTTCAAACACATTCAACAAGTGGAAGATGTTTGTCGCCAAACTAGATGGCAGCGGCAAAGTTGTTTGGGCGATTCAATCAAAAGGATTGGGAGATGAAAGAGCGGTTGATGTTGCCTGTGACAAAACCGGTCATATAATCGTTGTCGGAAAATTTACAGGCAAAAAAGCGACTTTCGGCTCAAAGGAGATCACGAACCCCAGGGAAAACTCAAGATCCGTTTTTATCCTGCGCGTCAATAATCTCGGAAACATTCATTGGGTGAAAAACGAAACCGGAAGTGCAGATGTCAAAGACGTTACGACGGGGCCGGACGGAGAATTTTTTATTACCGGAACGTCTAATCTTCGTGCAAAGTTTACGGACCGCGAAAAAGGCCCGGGAAATCAGAATGTTCCGACAGCATTCATTGCTAAATACAAACACAATGGTTTTTTAGAATGGATTCATCACATTCACGGCACAAGCGGCGGCGGACAACGCAGCAGCCAAAGCGGCGAGGCGATTTTTGCTACAAATGACTCACGTTTTGTATATGTGGCGGGATGGTTTCGCGGCAAAGTCACATTCGGCGAAGCCAGCACGATTACCAGCAATGACTTTAGAAACCCGAAGGTTTTCGGCGGGCAAAGAAATTTCTTTGTTTCGAAGTTGCATGCTGACGACGCCAGAGAAGTATGGACAACCTCCGTTGGTGTAACTCAACTGAATTTCAGCTCTCCGCCGGAGATCAGTGACATCGTGGTTGATCATCAGGGCAGCAGTTTTATAACGGGAAGTTTTCCGAGTGTTTTAAAATTCGGCGAGACCGAACTCCAAGCCACTCCTTCACGAAATAAAAATACCTACAATTACGACATCTTCTTAGCGAAGTTTCATCAGGATGGAAGCCCCTTGTGGCAAAAAGGAATCGGCGGAACAGAGCGCGATATGTCTAATTCAATTGCTTTGACCGGTAAGGGCGTATTGATTACCGGTATGGTTAGCGGTATGGCAAAATTTGGCAATCTGGCGCAGTCTGGTTCGGGAATAGCCGGTATGTTTGCCGCGGAATACGATACGAATGGAAATGCTTTGTGGGTTAAAGGTAACAAAAGCGGTTTCGCCGGTGTAAATCAATCCCACGGTATTGCAACCGATGGTAAGACCGCAGTCGTTATCGGAAATTATACGGGAAATTTAATCGGTTTTGACGAAATCAAATTAAACCAAATCGGTACTATGAACATATTTGTTGCAAAGATGCAGTGACCGATTCCGTTTCCGGATTCTTCAAAAGATCAGCAAAAAAGGAGAGGCGTAGTGAAAAGAAATAAATTGATATTATTGACGTTGTTCTGGGGTTTTCTGATATTTACTTTTGCGGCCGTCGATACATTTGCTCAGAGAAATGATGATGAAAAAGTCAGTATTCGCCTTGATAAAGATGCTCGTCAAAACGGCTACAAAATCTCGGAAAACGGTGAAAAGATCTCTTTTCAAGCACAAAATGTTTTTGATCCGCTCAAGAAAAAGGTTCTCGAAGGCGAACACGAACTCCTCTATAGCTGCGAGGCTGAAGATTCTTTAAGAAGAATGAGGATCAGACTTTCCGGTGGTGTGTCGAAACGAGTTTCAATTGCTTGCGCAAAACTAATTAATCCGAGAATTTTGATCCTAGATGAGCCATATTCAAATTAACCTGAGAGTTTTATTATCACTGCTAGTAATACTAGTGTCGTCTGGTTGTGCTTACTTTCAAACGCGGGTTGAAAGTGATCAACTGACCGCGGAAAAAGCGCAATCTTCTGATGATAATAAAATAGAGAATTCGACTTCTGCAGAAAATCCGGAAGTGACGAGTGAACCGGGATCATCGGCCATTTATATAATATTTGATTCGTCAGGTTCAATGTGGGGAGCCTTAAAAAATAAATCCCGCAAGATAGATGTTGCGAAAGGGGTATTGACCGACTTCGTTGCAGGAGATTTCTCAGGATATGAACTGGCCTTTCGTAGTTACGGTCACAGGCGAAAAGACGACTGCAAAGACACCGAACTAGTAGTCCCATTCTCAAAACCGGGGGATGCAATTTCGCCGATAAAAGATTTTGTCGGAAAAGTAAATCCGCTCGGACGCACCCCGATCACTTATAGTTTTGAGCAGGCTCTAAAAGATTTTGGAGACAGATCGGGCGAAATAATCCTGATCAGCGATGGAATCGAATCCTGTGATGCCGATCCTTGTGCGTTGATACGCGAATGGAAAAAAAGAAATGTGAAGATAAAAGTTCACGTTGTCGGATTCGGCTTAGACGAAAAGTCTCAAAGCGTTTTGAAATGTATTTCCGACGCGGCGGGAACCGATTACCACGACGCTCAATCAGCTGAATCCCTTGCCGATGCGCTCGAGAAAATTCGTGATAAGGCAGCTTCGCGCGGATTTCGACTAAAGGGACTCGATCCTTCCGGAAATCCGATCAGCGTGAACGGAACGCTCTCTCAAAACGGAAAGGTTATTTACAAAGTCGCCAGCAACGGACGGTTTCAGATCGAGGAAGGCGAATACGAACTGAAGGCGGGAGTTCCGACAATAAGCGGCAATATTTATAATCCCACAACAAAGAAAGTAAATGTTAAGACAATCGGCGAGACATACGCTGAGGTTACCGTTCCGGTTCCGCCGAGAGTCAAGGCAGAATATGTCGATTCCGAGGGCGATAAAAAACGGGGAGGAGTTGTCACGGTCTGGAAAGACGGTAAGAATATCGCTCGATTTCGGCAGGTCGATGAAGTTTTTATCGATGAGGGAACTTTTGAATTTCGCGCGTTTCCTACTGATTTCGGTGTTAATCCGCCGGAATCGAGTCAGATATCGGTAAAAGAGAATTTTGCGAAAGGTGATCGCAAAAAGGTTGTTTTCAATTTTCCGAGAGCGGTGCGGGTAAATTTGAAATTGAAGGTCAAGGGAACAAATGAATACTTCGGCGGCATACTCGAACTTTGGCAAAACGGTGAGAGAAAATACAAAGTTAATCGAAGTAACGCAGTTTATCCCGGAACTTATAAGCTTGTTTACCCGAATTCCTTAACTCCATTTGAAAAGACAAATGTCGTGATCACCAAAGAGGCGAACCAGACGTATGAATTTGAAGTTCCTGCCGGATTTATAACCTTTGTTTATCAAAGATCGGATGGCTCCCGCGATAAAGATGACAGGGTTTTTGTCAGACGCTCACAGAGCAGAAGCACTACTTTTAAGAATTCGGGGAAACCGGCGCCGCTAACTCCCGGAATATATGTAGTGGAAGGATGGCGCCAAAAAGGAGACTATGAAGATGTTACCTTCTCAGTTAAAGAAGGAGATAGAAAGCAAGTTGTTTTGAGAGCAAATTAAGGCAACACAGTTTTAAGTTTTGTTGGCCCGCTTAACCTTCTCAGGTTGGCGGGCATTATTTCTAGCGGTAGTATGGTAGGACGAAATAGGAATTTTGTTGGATTCAGGCGCAGAGATTTTTTTTGTATAGAGATAGTGTCCGGATGAGAACCACACAAATGGCGCCGGAGAATTTTTTGGTTTCGTCTCAATTTGTATAATTCGTATCTAAGATTCTTTTATGAACAGAGTTGATGAGAAAAGCTATCGTGAAAGAGTATATGAGATCGTTCGCAAAATTCCGGCGGGGAAGGTAATGACCTACGGGCAGATCGCTGAGATCCTCGGCGAGGGTTATACGGCGCGAACGGTCGGGTATGTCATGAATGCTTCAAACACCGAAAAAGTCCCATGGCAGCGTGTGATAAATGCAAAGGGCGGATGTTCGACGGCGAAGATCACGATGGCGGTTGATCTTCAAAAGAATATGCTCGAAGATGAAGGGGTTGAATTTAGCGAAAAAGGATTTTGTGATCTCAATATTTATCGCTGGTATCCTGAAGACTATGAAGAAGAGGATGATGAACAGCCGACATTGTTTGAAAGCTAAACACGGTCGCAGAGTTCTCTAAAGTTACAGAAATCACAGATATTGCGGTTGTCCGTCAGCGGAAACTCGCTTTTGGGAAGCGGAACGTTCAGATCCTTATTTTCACAGTACTCATACATCTCTTCGCTTTGCCGGCGGATCTTTCTCGCAAATTCATCGAGATCGTAATTGTTGAGCGGCACCGAAACTTCTTTATATTCGGGCAGAAGATAGGCAAGCGTCGGCTTGATCAGATCAATGTCTTTTTCAAAATGAAATGCCGCCCATGTAACGTATCCCCGCAACTGATCGGCATATTTCCGGTCATCCTCTTTTCCGGTTTTCCAATCTACAACGTGGAGTTCGTCATCGATCGGAAAAAGAAAATCGACCTTGCAGTAAGCCTTCATCCCGTCGATCCGGCATTCGCCAAAGTCTTTATCATTCTCATCTTCGCTTGGAAGATACCATTCCTGTTTGTTTTCGATGGCTTCCGAAAACAGCCATTCGAGTCTTTCGCTTTCAAGAAAGTTTGTCAGCGCTTTCTCCACCTTTTTAAAAATATGATCGTCAAAATTTATCTCATTCAGATCTTCATAGTAGATTTCCTGGAAGGTCTTCGGCGCGATGATCTGCCGGGCCTGCTGCCGCGCATAAATGAGAAATTTTTCGCGATCGATCGGTGTGGAACTTTTCTGGAGACGCAAAAGCGTTTTCCAAATTATTTTATGGCTGATGTTTCCGATCTCGAGCGCAATGCCGGTGAGCTGTTTTAGTGTGTTGATCCTGATCCGAAGTTCGGGTTCATCCCATTTTCCGTAGTATGTGTAATAATATTTTCGTTTGCACATCGAAAACGTATTAAACCGGCTGTGAGACCAACCGAGTATATCTGTGTATTCGAATTTTCTGATCGTCGACATTGTGATTATGAGTGCGCTAAGAATATCACAATATCGAACCAAATATTCCGCCGATCGCATTCTGCGTTGTATTCTCCGTGCCTCTGTGGTGAAATTTATTTATGTTCAAATCGATACACTTTGAATCAAAAGGCCGCGCGACGACAAACGCTTCACAGCCTGAAGTTTTGGAGAAACTTAAGAATATCGTCGGCGGCGATAATATCCTTGTTGAACCCGAAAAGGTCGAACCTTACGGCGCGGATGCCGTGAAGGAAAAATTCCCGCCGGAAGCCGTTCTTTTTCCTGAGACCACGGCGGAAGTCTCCGCGATCTTAAAGCTTGCAAATGACGAAGTTTTTCCCGTAACGGCGCGTGGCGGAGGAGTCGGCTATACGGGCGGCGCGGTGCCAACGGAAGGCGGGATCGTTATCGGTACGGACCGGATGAACAAGATCCTCGAGATCAGCGAAGAAAATCTTTACGCGGTTTGCCAGCCTCCGGCATTACAACCTTTGAATCCAGCAGGAAGGGAAAAGTACGGTTTGATATTTCCGCCCGATCCGGCTTCCTACAAAGATTCTTTATCGGCGGAAACATCGCCGAAAATGCCGGCGGAATGCGTAGCACGGCAAATACGGACAAAACACCTGTTTTTGGTCTGAGAATCGCAACGGCAACCGGCGAATGATAAGAATCCATGGAAAGACCGTTAAAAAATGGTGTTGTCGGATTTGATCTGCCGACTGACAAGGTTTCCGGAAGGGAATGTCGACCGATACTGAAGCCACACCAAACTCTTCCGATGCCCGGAAGCTACGGCAACGGCACGCGCTTCATTCCGTTCGGATGAAAGAAGCCTGCGACGTTCTGACAAAATTTACACCCGGAGGTTTACTCGACGGCGACAGGTAATCGACCGAATTGCATTGGCGCGATCGAGCAAAAACTACGCGTTCGGTTTTTCACCCGATGCGTGAGGCGACTGCTTGTCGCGGTTGACGGCTCGAAGGAAGAAGTGGAAAGAAACGCCATCCTGATTGAAAAGATACTCGTCGAGAACGGCGGTTTTGACATTCTCCGCTCGCAAAATGCCGAAGACGAAAACAAGCTCTGGGACGCCCGCCGCGCGATCAGTCCGAGCCTGATGAAATACAACAATCTCAAGATAAATGAAGACGTTGTAGTGCCGCGTTCAAAAGTACCCGAGCTCGTTGCCCGCGTTGAAGAGATCGGCAAGAAAAACGACACCTTTGTCGCAAATTTCGGACACGCCGGAGACGGGAATATTCACGTAAATTTTATGTGCGACAGAAACGATCCCGAATCCGTCCGCCGCGCACGTCAGGCGGTAAAAGAAACCTTTGAGCTCTCCGTAGAACTCGGCGGCACAATCTCCGGCGAACATGGCATCGGTTACGTAAAATCGCAGTATTTGGATATCGCGGTCGACGCTCCGACGCTCGAGATCATGAAGGCGATCAAGAAAGTATTTGACCCGAAGGGAATTTTGAATCCGGGGAAGATGTTTGTGTAAAGTTCAAAGTTCAGAGTTCAAATTTCACTTTGTTTCTTCGTCGGCGCAAAAGACAAACTGAAGTTTGGACTCTGAACTCGTTGTACAATCATCTTATGAAAAACCTAGTCTTGCTCAATTTCATCGTTCTTGCTTTTACTGTCTCAATTCCCGCGCAGTCCGGCAAGTTTTGGAGTTCGTTGCAGAATATTTGTGGTAAGGCTTTCGCAGGTGAGATCGTTCACGCGTCGGGAGATGATTCATTTCGCGGCAAGGAACTCGTGATGCATGTTCGATCCTGTGAAGAGAACGAGATCAAGATCCCTTTCGTTGTTGGTGAAGATCGGTCGCGAACTTGGATTTTGACAAAAATTGGAGACCGGATCCGGCTCAAGCACGATCACCGCCATGAGGACGGAACGTCGGATAAAGTGACGATGTACGGCGGCACGACTTCAAACAGCGGCTTGATCGGGAGACAGGTTTTCCCGGCAGACGAGGAAACTCAAAAACTGCTTCCGGTGGCGGCTTCAAATGTGTGGTGGATCGATCTTGCGAATAACAGCTTTTCATATAACCTCAGACGCATTGGCACAGACAGGTATTTTAGTATTCGGTTTGATCTGACAAAAGAGGTCGAAAAGCCGGAAGCCCCATGGGGTTGGGATAAAACGGTACCGCGAAGGATCACATACAACGAAAAGCAAGACCGGTATCCGAGTTTTTCACCCGAGGGCGGGAAGATCCTGTTTGAATCCGACCGAAGCGGAAAATGGAATATTTACGAAATGAACGCCGACGGAAGCGACCCAGGATCCTTAACGGATGGCGCATCAGATTCCAGGTATCCTTCTTATGCCGGTTCGGCGCCGATAATTGTGTTCTCAAAACAGGACGCCGAAGGGTTCAGTCTTGCACTTGTAATGCGAGACGGGCAAAAGGTTTCGGCTGACCTTCCAAAAGCAGTTGATGTTTTGTTTCCTACCTTATCACCTATCAAACTATCGATTTCTTATACCTCAAACGCGGATATTTTGTTAAAAGAGCAAACGGAAACAAACCCCAAACGATTCGTTTCTACTGAGTTTCGTGAAGCGTGGCTCCGCTGGTCGCCTGACGAGAAGAAGATCGCCTTTTTCTCGCGGCGGGACACAAACGATGAGGATGATGAGATTTATATCATGGATTATCCAAGCGGGACGCCAAAACGGATCACGAATCGCAAAGGACACGATTTTTGCCCGAGTTGGTCACCGGATGGAAAGCGTTTGGCGGTTGCGGCGGTCGATGAAAAGTTAGGGCGAAGCATAAATATAATCGATCTTGAAGGGAATATTCTTTCAAGACACGGGCTTGGCTTTGAAAGGGTAACCGAGCCAAACTGGTCGCCTGACGGAAAGCAAATTATTTATACCGCAAGCCGGGAAGGCAACTATGATATTTATGTTGAGAGCGTGAGGTAGGGTTAGAATTTCGTCCATCCGTTTAGCGGTTACAACGCCATAATCACAATAGGTACTTTGTCAGTCGGCATGGGAGACTCAGAATAATCGGTATTTCGAGATTACGGCTGATCAGAAAACTGTTCAGATCGTGAATTTTACGGAGAAAGTGCTTGTCGCGAAGAGAAATCTGAATTCGAGGAGTATATTTGTTCGATACTTGCCAATCCCTCTTTCCAATAAATCTGTTGACCACAATCCTTCACATTAGTAAAATATAGCCAGTGTTAAACACTGTTGATTTGCTAATAATTCTCATGTTTCTAGTTCTTAATAATGAAAAACTCACAAAACCATTTCTCGTCTAAATCGATTCTTGTCTTCTTGCTAGTCGCACTTGTCACTGCTAATACTGGATGTATTTCAGTAGCACAGTTAGTATCTGAAAGTTTTATCGCTGGAACAACGATCAACTATGCACCTAAATCGGATAGAGTGCTGCCTTCGGAAAGGCTTGATATTGATGTTGACTCTGTCAAAGATGAAGCTAATCGGGCACTCAAGGATGAGAATTTCGAGTTAATTGAAAAAATTGCGCGTGAAGCCAGAAATAAAAGGCAAAGGGTTCACGGCGGATATTGGAAACTGGACTCGATTTATGAAGGTGTCTCTGGATATTTTCCGGAAGCTCCCGATAAAAAACCAAGCTCGCAGCAATGGGCTGAACGAATAAAGCTCGTCGAGAAATGGAAGCACAAACATCCCCAGTCTGCTACTGCAGGAATCGCCCTGGCAAGCGCATACAACAACTACGCTTGGTTTGCGAGAGGACACGGACTTGCGAATACAGTTTCAGAAGGTGATTGGGAAGTGTTCCATCAAAGGATAAAGCGCGCCGAGCAGGAACTAATGGAGGTGAAGAATAACGTTGAAAAGTGTCCTAGATGGTACTTTGAAATGCAGACCGTTGCATTGGCTTTGAGTTGGTCGCAGAAAGATAAGGAAGCACTTTTTGTTGAAGCGATCGCGTTTGAACCAAACTATTTAGCCAGTTATCTGAATATGTCTCAAAGTATGTTACCAAAGTGGGCCGGTTCAAAAAATGAATGGGCGGACTATGTCAAATGGCTTCCTTCAAAACTCCAGGAGCTAGGAACTGATGAGGCTGAGATTATCTATTTTATGGTGGTGATGGCGGATATTGGTGATTGGTCAATGGAGTATCCTTCGGAACACGTCTCAAATCAAATTGTAAAAAAAGGATTTCACGAACTGGATAAGAAATATGGGGTGAGTAATTTAAGGCTTAATCAGTTCGCATTTTTCACTGTAAGCGTCGTAGATGTTGAATCCGCTCAAATTGCATTCGACAAAATTGGAGATCAATGGAACAAAGAAGTTTGGAGTGAGTCTGAATTCTTCCAGATGAAAAAGTTTGCAAAACGGGGGTTGGCTCAATTGATACCAAACTCGAAATTTAGCATCCGGTCAGTCACTCCGTAACTTCCCGCCGCTGATGAAGTCGATAACGGCAAAATAGCGTTTTGGGAAGATCCTTGTAAAAATACTCAGAAGACGTGCGTCGTAGCCGATAAGGATCCGCGGGTTTTTTGCTTTGATGCCGCGGAGGATGATCTCGGCGGCTTGTTCGGGTGTTGTGCGGTCAAGGTTGCTGTGCTCTTTGTCTCTTCTTGCCTTTATTTCTTCTTCAGAAAGTGTAACGCCTTCGCCGACGCGTGCCGTCAGGGCGATATTTGTTTTTACGCCGCCGGGATGGACTACGGAAACGGCAATGTTCGAACCTTCGAGTTCGTGGCGGAGACTTTCGGTAAAACCGCGGACGGCGAATTTGCTTGCGCAGTAAGTTGCCTGGCCGGGCGGTGCGATGATCCCGAAAACGCTTGAAAAATTTACGATGTGCGCAGATCTTTCGTTTTCCATCAGCGGAAGAAAGAATTTTGTACCGTAAACGACGCCCCAGAAATTTATTCCCATCAGCCAGCGGATGTCGTCAAGCGAAACTTCGCTGACAGATCCTCCGAGTGCGACGCCGGCGTTATTGATGAGATGGGTCGCGCGTCCGTGATCTTCGATTACGTTTTCTGCGAATGTGCGCATTTCTTCTTCATTGCTGACATCGACTTTGCGGGTTGTCAGTTTGATATCCGAAGCTGTGATCATCGCAGCAGTTTCGGCGAGTCCTTTTTCGTTTACATCGCAAAGCGCGATGCCCGAGATATTCTCTTTTGCCATCCGCACCGCTAGTGCGCGTCCGATCCCGGATCCCGCGCCGGTTATAACTACTACGCTTTCATTTGTTAGGCTCATATCATTTTCAGGCAGCCGCACGGCCGTAGGGCAGCGTGTCCAGAGGCAGAAACGCGACCGTTAGGAAGCGTGCCCCTGATTATCTTGAACTCTCGTCTTCAACCCGTCCTCTATCCTGACGTGTGCACTCTCCATGATGGTCGTGATTCTACAGAGATGCACTGTTGTCAATGTGCACGCTTCCTGACGGTCGCGTTTCTGCCTATATGCACCGCGCTGCTATTGTGCACGCTTCCTGATGGTCGCGTTTCTGCTCATGTGCACCGCGTTGACAGTGTGCAGGCTTTTTGACGGTCGCGTATCTGCTCGTGTGCACCGCGTTGACAGTCGGCACGCTTCCTGACGGTCGCGTTTCTGCCTATATGCACGGCGCTGGCATCGTGCACGTTCCCTAACGGTCGCGTTTCTGCCCTGATCTAAATTCCATCGCTCCGTCTTCGAGTTTACCGTAGCGCAGCATGCCGAGATCTTTTATATAGTTTTGATGAAGACGCCAGGGCGTTTTTGATCCCTGCTTTGGCAGAGTTTTGATCGCCCGCTGAATATATCCCGACGTGAAATCGACGACCGGCGACGTTTCCATATCAGGGTCGGTAACACGCGGTGTGCAGACAGCAAAACCGTTTTCGTCCATATAATTCAGCATCCGGCAAATATACTGCGCCGTCAGATCGCATTTCAAAGTCCACGAAGCATTTGTGTAACCGAGAGCCGAAGCCAGATTTGGAATATCGCTGTACATCATTCCTTTGTACGCGAGCGTTTTTGACATATCGACAATTTTTCCGTCAACCACAAGCTGCATACCGGCCATCAGCTTCATGACAAGACCGGTTGCCGTTACGATCATGTCCGCATCGAGATGTTTGCCGGACCTTAACTTCAATCCGGTTTCCGTAAACTTATCGATATGATCTGTCACAACGGAAGCCTTTCCTATTTTGATCGACTCAAAAAGATCCGAATCCGGCACAAGACAAAGTCTCTGATCCCAGGGATCGTAATCCGGAGTGAAGTCATTGAGCGCTTCCTCGCCGAGATTTTTCTTCACACCTTTGGCGATCAGATTTTTCATTGCCGCAGGACGCTTTCGCGAAAGTCCGTAAAAAAAGATACCAAAGAGCACGTTTTTCCAGCGCGTCAGCGCATACGCGGCGCGCGAAGGGAGGATTCTGCGGAGAAAGTTTGCGATCACATCTTTTGACGGCCGCGACACGACATAGGTCGGCGAACGCTGAAGCATCGTGACGTGTCCGGCTTTTTCGGCGAGCGTTGGAACAAGCGTTACGGCGGTCGCGCCGCTTCCGATCACGACGATGTTTTTGCCGGTATATTCAATATCTTCAGTCCATTTTTGCGGGTGAACGATCTGCCCCTTAAAATCTTCCATTCCCTCAAAATCAGGGGTGTAGCCGCTTTCGTAATCGTAATATCCGGTGCAGAGATAGAGGAAATTGCACGTAAAGAGTTTTTCTTTCTTTGCTTCTCCGACTTCTGCCGTGACGGTCCAAAGCGTTTCTTCCGGCGACCAGGATGCATTGACGACGCGGTGGCCGTAACGGATCTTTTCATCAAGAGCGAATTCCTCTGATGTTTCACGAATATATTTTAAGATCGCCGGACCATCCGCGATCGCTTTCGGATCATTCCATGGCCGGAACCGGTACCCGAGCGTAAACATATCCGAATCCGAACGGACACCGGGATACCTGAAAAGATCCCACGTGCCGCCCATTGTTTCGCGTCCTTCAAAGATCGCGAAAGTTTTTTGCGGACAGTCCATCTTCAGATGTGCGCAGGCTCCGATCCCCGAAAGACCGGCTCCTACGATCAATACATCGAAATGCTCCATAGCTTGTAAAATAATTCGAAATGCGATTTAAATCTAGGACGATTGGTCTGAAAAGTTCGCAAGAAAAGCCGGCGTATTAAATAATCGTATGTTCATTCGAAAATAAACCGGTATATGCGCAGAGCTTTAATTGCATAGCTGTACAATGCAATTCAGGGTTTAAATTGAAACTAATCCGCCGGCCAACAAGCGAACGATTGCTGATTTGCCCTTTAGTAATTAAGGTTCTTTCCCGATTCCTGTTATACTTCGGGATTGACTTTGGGCAACAGACTTTACCCTGAACGCATCGAAAACGGTGTTATTGCTTCGGTAAAAGTCTTTTTTAAATACTATTTATGAAAAGTTTGAAACGTTTATTATTTTCCGCGGTATTGGTTTCTTTATTGAGCGCTGTTTCATTTGCGCAGGATGATGATCCGGTTACGACGTTTGAGGTTCGTCTGCCGATAACGGTCGAAAAGCGAAAGACCAAGAAAGACGAGGATTATCTTGTCAAGGGTATGAAGCGCAGCGATTTTGTTGTGTTTGAAGACGGCGTAAGACAGGAGACAACCTTTTTTACAGACGAACAAACAAACCCGGCGGTTTATGTCGGCGTATTGATGGATACATCGAGTTCGACAAAAGGAAAGCTAAACTTTTCAAAAGAAGCGGCAAAGAATTTTATCTTCACCGTTACAAAACTACGCAAAGACAAGGTCGCCTTTATGACCTTTGATCATGACGTCAAGCTTTATCAGGATTTTACCGACAAGCTCGATCTTCTTGACGACGCTGTAGACAAAGTTAAAGACACCGGTTCGCAAACGGCGCTTTATGATGCTGTCTGGCAGTTTTCGGATGAAAAGCTTCGGAATGCACCCGGCAGACGCGTTATCGTGATCATTACGGACGGCGACGACACTTTCAGCCGGGCGGAGATCGAGGATGCGATCGACATCGCTCAGCGTACGGAAACCACGATCTTCGGCATCTCGACAAAGGCCGGTTTTCTCGGCACGGTTCCGGGCGTTGAGGCGGGAACGGTAAAAGATAAAGGCGATAAATATCTTGAGAGACTTTGTGAAGCGACGGGCGGAAAGGCGTTTTTTACGGGCGACATGCTTTCGCTCGAACGTTCGTTTACGCGAATTTCAAAGGAATTGCACTCGCAGTATATTTTGACCTACCGCCCGGCAGATCAAAAATATGACGGCAGAAAACGAAAGATCGAAGTGCAGTTTGCGAATCCGGGCAACGACAAAAACTACCGGATCCGCACAAAAGAAGAGTACCGTGCGATAAAAGACACTTTGAAAGAGCAGTAAAAAAAGCCTGATCGGCGTCAATCGGAGTAAGTTTTATGAGTAAACTAAGAAGATCATTGTTGGTACTAACCGGTATTTTATTTTTGGGTGCGGCATTTTTTGGGCTGAATAATGCAAGTGCTCAGGATTCGGATACCGACTCTGATTCAGATCCTGTTGTTTCCTCAACTCCTCCGCCGGTTGAAGATGATGAGATCATCAATATCGATACTGAGGTCGTAAACGTATTGTTCACCGCGCAGGATAAGCAGCGGCGGCTCCTGACGGATCTCAAGGAAGGCGACGTCAAGCTTTTTGAAAACGGGGAAGAGCAGCAGCTGATCGCATTTGCGCGAAAGGTCGATCTCCCGCTTTCGCTGACGATCGTGATCGACACGAGCGCATCGCAGGAACGAACACTTCCGCAGGAGAAGGACGCGGCAAAGTCATTTCTCGAAGCAGTGGTCAGACCCGATAAAGATGAGGTGGCGATCGTTTCATTTACGGGTGAAACAACGCTTGAACAGGGGATGACAAACAATATCGCGAGGCTTCGACGGGCGATCGATAATGTCAATTTTATTCCGCCATCGGGTTATGTCGGCGGCGGTGTCGTGGTCGGAACCCCTCCGGTTTCGGGAGCGAACCGAAATGTCATCGGTTCAACCGCTATTTGGGACGCGCTTTGGGTTACGAGCGAAGACATTTTGGGTCCGTCACCTGATAAGACGCGGCGGGCGATCGTATTGCTGACGGACGGTGTAAACACATCCGGAATGAAAAAACTCGAGGATGCTGTACGCGCATCTCTCAAAGCTGAAGCGGTGATCTATTCGATCGGGATCGGCGACAATTATTTTGACGGCGTCAACCGCGGCGCACTTGAAAAGGTTTCTGAAAGCACCGGTGGAAGGGCATTTTTCCCTCGCGATGAAATGGAACTGCGGGCTTCTTTCAGACAGATCCAGGAAGAAATGAGGTCGCAGTATCTTTTGGTTTACGAGCCGCTCAATCAGACGCGTGACGGCAGCTACCGCAAGATCGATATTCAGCTTGCCGACCCGAATTTAATAAGGGATAAAGTAAAGCTGACACATCGCGAAGGATATTTTGCAAAGACCGAAAAGAAAAAAACCGAATAAAAAAACCATCCGATTTCGTCACACCAAAAAAATTAACCCGCTGAGAACTGCGGGTTAATTTTTTTTGAAAACTTTGCTGCCGTCTTCGGTTTCTTATTCCTTTGTTTCTGTTTTCTCAATATTCCCATTGACCGTAAAAAGCATCTCTTCCTTTAGTACTGAAAGTTTCACATCGTTCGAATTGTATGCTTCGAACTTCAACCGGTAATTTCCGGGTTCGAGCTGTTTCTCAAACTTAAAGCTTTCTCCTTCAGTCTTCTGATCTATATAAGGCGAAGCAGCATCACGGTCATAAGGAAAAAGACTGAACTTATAATACGCGGCATCCGGGTATTTCTCCCATTTCAGTTCGAAACCGCGGGCTTCGATCTTGTCGCCTTTCTTCAGGTTTTCAATTTTGAGATCCGCTTTGAAAAGATTCGTTGCCGGTGCAAAGAATGTCATGTCCGGTTCGATCTTGTATTTGGCAGCAAAAAGCCCAAAACTTTGTGCCGCGAAAACGAACGAATCTGTGTCAAAAACCCTGGCAAGAAGTCCCTGATAGTCTTTCGGATCAACGTTTTTAAAGAGATACTCGCCATTTTTGTCTGTTTTAGTCTTAAACTCCGTTCCGCTGCAGCCGGAAAACCTGCTGAAATTCTCACATAATTGCACTTCGATATCCGGAACAGGTTTTTCATTGTACAAAACGGTGCCCTGGACATTTGCCTTTCCGGTTTCAGGTTTTTCTTTTGCCGTCCCGTCTTCGGAAACTACATATCCGTCTTTGACCTTCAGGGTTTTTGGCGATTTTGAAGTTTTCCCGGTTTCAGAATTTGTTGGCTCCGCTGAACCGGTCGTAGAAGAAGTACATCCCGCAAATAATGATGCAGCGATGACCGCAAAAAGCGCTAGATTCCGTCTTTTCATCTTCAAGTTTTCCTCTTTTACTAGGTTTATGGCTTTCGCCGATTTCGAAAATTAGAACGTCCGGTATGAGGTTTATTGCGGATGATAATTCTTACTTGAGCACCCGCAGAATTTCAGCAACACTCCACGCCTGTGCAAAGCATCCGCGAGGCAGGTGCGGAGGATCTCCGTCAAATATCTCCGAGATCTGTCCGACGCCTTCTTCATAAAGATGAGCCATAAATCCATCGAGTATCTTCGAAATATACTGCCGGGATTTTCTGCCTTTCGGATATGTGCGGCGGACCGATTCGATAAAGGCACCCATCAGCCATGCCCAGACAGTGCCCTGATGATAGGCGGAATCACGTTCATAAGGGCTTCCCGTATAAATTCCGCAAAAGCGTGTGTCATTTGGTGAAAGGGAACGAAGACCGACCGGAGTAAACAATTCGGCCTCGACCTTTTGAACTACCTTTTTCGCCCGAAACATACTCAGCATCGAATATTTCAAGCTGACTGCAAAGATCTGGTTCGGACGAATTGAAGGATCGCAGGTCTCGCCGTTTACAACATCGAACAGACATTCGGCCTCTTCATTCCAGAATTGATCGTTAAAGCTCTTTTTGGCCTGCTTAGCGAGCTTTTCATAGAAATGTTTTCCGTCTTTATCCTTAAAGCGTTTTGCAAAATCGCTCATAACTTTCAGAGCGTTATACCAAAGTGCCTGGATCTCGACCGGTTTACCGATCCGCGGCGTGAAAACCTCATCTCCGTATTTGGCATCCATCCACGTAAGCTGGAGCCCTTCTTCACCGGCGAAGATCAATCCGTCATCAGCCATATGAATATTGAAACGCGTCCCTTTTTGGTGCCAGTAAATTATTTCAACCAGCTTTTCGTAAAGGTGTTCTTTAACAAAATCGTAATCGCCGGTTTTTTCAACATACGCACGGATCGCTTCTATATACCAAAGCGTTGCATCTACAGTGTTGTATTCGGGTTCGTTTCCCTGATCGGGAAAACGGTTTGGGATCATCCCGCGCGAAATGTAATTTGAAAACTCCCGAAGTATATTCTTTGCAATGCCTTCGCGGTTTGTCGCCAAAGTTAAACCCGGAAGGGCGATCATCGTGTCCCGTCCCCAATCAGAAAACCACGGGTATCCGGCAATTATCGTTTCGCCGGCACCGCGCGAGACGATGAACTGGTCGGCTGCTAAAACAAGCTGTTTTGTCAGATCGTCATCTGCCGCGGCGATCTCAACAAGTCGCTCACGGCGCAGTTTTTCACCGTTTTCGAGTTCCGGGATCTTTTCCGGCTGTTCGGATTCGGTTGAAACAATGACCTCCGCGTTGCTGTCAAGGTCGAATTCCATTGAGAACGGCTGAAATAAGTCTTCGTGAAAATCAAACCCCCTGGATCTCTCCATTTCATACTCAAAATTCTTGTACCAGTATCCGGTTTCGCTGATCTTTTGCGAATTATGAGTAAAATACAGCTCGGGAAGATCTTCACGGGATCTCAATGTAATTACACGATCCGTCAGAGTATATCTAAAGTCTATATCCTCTGTTTCGTGCTGAATCGAGTGATAATCGGCAAAAGAGAGCAGCGGCTTTAATGTGAGCTTTAGTTCGCGTTCCCTCCCGCCAACCTTCGATAAAACGGACCACTGGCAAACGGTTGTGTTTTCTCCGTTTACCATGAAGATCTTCCGCTGGATCTCGACGCCGTCAATCTCATATATCCATGACGGAAACGGATCGAGGGCAAAAGTTTTGAGATATTGGAAGCCCTTCGGGTGAATGGAGTCGGGATATTGATTGGCGGAGAGCTCGTAGATCTGATCGTCGATAGACAGCACTTCTTCAAACTTCGAAAGCATCGTAACGCGTCCGAGAGGCGGATCAGTTGCCGCTGTCAGCAAACCGTGATATCTGCGTGTGTTAGCACCGGAAATCGTCGATGATGCAAATCCGCCGATGCCGTTTGTTTCGAGCCATTCACGGCTCGATGCTTCTTCAAAATTTGTGCAGATCTCCGAGTCGAAATTGATCATAACGCACTTTAACCCGTTTTATTTGATAACTTATAACCAAATGCTCCAATTGGTTCATTATAGTAAAAACAGTACACAAACGACAAAACGGAGCGTATTTTCACACGCTCCGTCATCCTCAAAACCGAAAAGATAAAGTTAGGGTATTTCGTTTCCGTCTGAATCGAGTTTTATGATCCGTCCGTAATTTAGTTCGGCGATGCCTTTTTCGATCTTGGAAAGATCACCGACCACGATCCAGACAATATCGTCCGGCCGGACAAATTTCTTTCCTGCCGCTGCAAGTTCAGTTTCGGTAAGTTTGCGGACATTTGCACCGTAATTCGCCCAATAGTCATCAGCCAGACCGAGATTGATCTGATCGATCGCGGCGCCTTCAAGCGCGGAGAGCGTTTCGAACCTTCCCGGAAGACGTGATGTCATATTCCGCATGATACTTTCAAACTCCTCACCCGTAACCGGCTTATCACCTGCAACATTGCGGATCTCTTTTATCACTTCGACCATCGATTCTTTTGTTTTATCGGTCTGCACCGGAGCGATGACAAAAAACGTCTGCTGTCCGCGGGATTCGCGGAGTCCGCCCTGCGTGCCGTAGCTCCAGTGTTTATCGAGCCGTAGGTTGCGGTTCAAACGGGACGTAGACATTCCGCCGAAGTTTCTGAAAAGCGGTTCGGCTGCAAGATCCTCCGCCTGGCCGCTCATAGAAGAAATATGGGCGGCAAGGATCGTTGATTGCGGGGCACCGGGCTTATTGATCAGATAGATCCTTTTGCCTTCGGTTTTCGGAACGGTGGTTAACTGTTTTTTTGGCGCAGTGCCGGGTTTCCATGCGCCAAACGCCTGCTCGAGCATCGGCATGAGTTTTTCCATCGTGACATCGCCGGCGACAACGATCGTCGAACTGCCGGGCTTGAACCATTGCGTATGCCAATTCGACAGATCCTGGCGGGAAATGCTCTCAACCGAACTTACAAAACCGCTGTCCGGTTTGCCGTATGCGTGATCCGCACCGTAAATTATTTTCGGCATTACGCGAAAAGCCATCGCATTGGCGTTTGCTTTTTCCTGGCCGATCTGGGCAAGACGCTGTTTTTTCTGGATATCAAACTGATCCTGCGGAAATGAAGGATTGAGAACAACGTCAGCCATAATTCCGAGAGCAGGCTGAAGTTTTTCAGACGTTGCACGAAGACGGACAAAGGACTGATCGAGACCATTTCCGGTGCTCAGATTTGCACCGAGCATATCGAGTTCATCGGAAATTTGAAACGCGTCGCGCGATGTTGTGCCCTCGTCCATCAGATCAAGTGCAAGCGATGCGGCGCCGGCTTTTTCCAAAGTGTTTGACGCCGAGCCGGCATCGACGGCAAGAGTGATATTGACGATCGGGGCGGAATGCCGTTCAAGCAAAACCACTCCCAGGCCGTTCCTTAATTTCGCCTTTTGGATCTCGGGGAAGGTAATGGTCGGTGCCGTATCGAGAGCAGGGACGGTTTTCCGGTCGACGGCGGTTTTTTCAGCGGAAAGTCTTGCAGCGGGATTGACGACCATCGTGTAATGATTCTGACTTAACCATTTTTTTGCCGCAGACTGGACCGCAGCGGGCGTAGCTTTTGCCATGGTTTCAAGTCGATTCAGATACGCATCAGGACTGCCGCCGTATGTCTGGCTCGCGGCGAGAATATCCGAGCGGCCGCCAAATCCGCCAAGCCGTTCGCTGCCTCTTAAGAAACCTGACAAATTACGGTTTTGAAATCTTTTGAGTTCTTCCGCGGTAACTCCTTTGGAAAGAACTTCGCCAACAACCGAGTCGATCTCGCGTTCGGCATCGCGCGGATCTACATCCGGCGAAACCGTAGCAGTGATGAGAAATAATCCGCCAAGTTCTCGTTCGAGCATTCCTGCAGAAACACCCGTTGCGAGTTTCTTTTCATAAACCAGTCTCCTATCCAACCGCGAACTTTTTGAACCCGAAAGCACGTCTGCGAGAAGACTTAAATACTGCGTTTCATCGTCCTTCCAGGTTGGTGCCTGATAAACCCGGTAAATTCTTGCCTGCGGAACGCGGTCTTCCATTTCGTCGCGCATGTTTGATTCGAGCTTCGGGATCCATTTTTCCATTCGAGGAAGCGGCGGACCCGGAGGAATATCTCCAAAGTATTTATTTACGAGTTCATAGGCTTTTTCCGGCGAGATGTCGCCGGCGAGCGAGATTACGGCGTTATTCGGGCCGTAATATGTTTTGTACCATTCTTTTACATCATCTAGTGTTGCTGCGTTCAGATCATCCATACTTCCGATCGTTGACCATGAATACGGATGCGAGTACGGATAGACCTTACCGACGATCTCGGTGAAAACTTTTCCGTAAGGGGCGTTCTCGCCCTGCCGTTTTTCGTTTTGAACCACGCCGCGCTCGCGTTCGAGCATTTCCTTTGAAATAAAACCCTCGAGAAACCCCATTCTGTCTGCCTCGAGAAACAGTGTACGTTCAAGCGCGGAGGTCGGAACGTCTTCAAAGAAATTTGTCCGGTCGGTATTTGTCGTTCCGTTTCGGTTGTTGGCGCCGAGGTCGTCCATCGCTTCACGAAAACCGAAGGGATGGTTTTCCGAGCCATTGAAGAAAAAGTGTTCGAATAGATGTGCGAAACCGGTTTTTCCGCGAGCTTCATTTCTCGATCCGACGTGATACCACATATTGACACCGACGATCGGAACACTTTTGTCTTCGTGAACGAGCAGCGTCAGCCCGTTCTTTAAGACATACTTTCTGTGTTTGATCGAATATTGCTCCTTATCAAATGCGACCTGAGAATGCGAAACCGATACGAATATCAGGATCGCGACTGAGAAAAAGACAATAGCTGATGCAGACAGACGTTTACTCATAATTTACCTCGAAAGTTTTTGGAGTTGGAATTCGGTTTTAAAACTTTTATACCTTTACGCAGCAGAACGGGATTTGGTTCTACAGACCGAATATCCTGAAGTTTTCTAAAACGATTTCCAAAAAATAATACTTCTCATAGCTTGCCGCAATCTTTATTTAATCAGTTCAATTATCTTTCTATTTCTATGTTTCAGCCGCACATCTTATTCAGGGATAAGCCAATTGGAACAAATATCTATTAGCTGTTTGGCTAAAACCTTTCGAATTTGCAAACCAGTTCCAATAGCTGGAGAGGCTGTATGAAAAGCGGACTTAAGTGTTGAAAGCACGTTGAGAATATAGCCAGAGGTGAAACCTCTGGAACATGAGCGTGCGAATTGCGCATTGAAGACGCGCCAGAAACACTTGTCTTTTCGCACCTTCAGCGCGATTGACATTTTTGGGCATTCCCAGATGTTTCACATCCGGCTATTTTCTATTTGCCGCTCTGCGGCTATGAAATAACTTTTGACACAGCCTCTCAAACCAGCGGAACTTATATGAGAAAAGCGTTAGTTGAGCGACACAATCAATAATTAGCCGCAAGTGCGAATTATTTGGTGTTTTGATATTGTAAATGATTGGGTTTTCGCTCATCATAGCAGTTTTTTAGTAAGCACTTTTTCATTTGTATTTATGGATCCGAACAACATCAGAAATTTTTCGATCATCGCTCATATCGACCACGGCAAATCTACGCTTGCAGACAGAATCCTCCAGCAGACCGGCGCCGTTGCCGATCGCGACATGGAAGCGCAGCTGTTAGACAGCATGGATCTCGAACGCGAACGGGGGATCACGATCAAGTCTCATGCGGTAAGATTGGATTACAAGGCTAAAGACGGGAAGCAGTATGTCCTGAATTTGATCGATACACCCGGGCACGTCGATTTTACATATGAAGTTTCTCGTTCTCTTTCGGCCTGCGAAGGAGCGCTTCTGATCGTCGACGCCTCGCAGGGTGTCGAAGCGCAAACTCTTGCAAACACATATCTTGCAATTGAAAATGACCTAGAGTTGCTTCCCGTTCTCAACAAGATCGATCTTCCGTCTGCCGAGCCCGACCGGATAAAGGAACAGATCGAAAGCATTATCGGTCTTGATACGGAAAACGCGATCCTCGCATCAGCTAAGACCGGCGAAGGCGTTGAGGACATACTTGAAACAATCGTTCGCGATATTCCGCCGCCAAAAGGTGATAAAGATGCACCGCTCAAAGCGCTGATCTTTGACAGTTGGTACGATTCTTACCGCGGCGTTATCGTACTATTCCGCATAATTGACGGCACGATCCGAAAGGGAACAAAGATGCGGTTTTTCAATACGGGACGCGAATATCAGATCGAATCGCTTGGCGTAAACCGTCCGGTGCCGACGGCGGTTGACGAATTGAGTGTCGGCGAGGTCGGATTTCTGACGGCGTCGATCAAGACCGTTGCCGATGTCCAGATCGGAGATACGATCACCGAAGCCTCAAATCCGACGACCGAACCGTTTCCCGGTTTTCAGGAAGTAAAACCGATGGTTTTCTCGGGCCTTTATCCGATCGATGCTGCCCAGTATGAAGAGCTTCGTGATGCGATGGATAAACTGCGGCTGAACGATGCGTCTTTTTATTATGAGCCGGAATCTTCAACTGCGCTCGGTTTTGGTTTTCGCTGCGGTTTTTTGGGGCTGCTCCATATGGAGATCATTCAGGAGCGGCTCGAACGTGAGTTTAATCTCGAACTCATCACGACCGCGCCCGGTGTGCGTTACCGGGTGACGCTGACCGATGGTTCGGTGGTCGAGGTCGATTCGCCGTCTCAGATGCCCGAACCCGTCCGCATCGATAAGATCGAAGAACCTTATATCGAAGCGACGATCCTCACGCCGGATGATTACTTAGGCGGCATCCTGCCGCTGCTTGACGAAAAACGCGGTGTGCAGAAGAAATTTGAATATGTGACGGAAAACCGCGTCGTGCTGGTTTACGAACTTCCGCTCAACGAGATCGTGCTCGATTTTTATGACCGTCTGAAATCCGTTTCCCGCGGCTATGCTTCGCTGGATTATCATCTTTCTGACTACAAACCCGGAGATCTTGTAAAGCTCGACATACTCG
This sequence comes from Pyrinomonadaceae bacterium, assembly GCA_041394785.1. GTDB lineage: Bacteria > Acidobacteriota > Blastocatellia > Pyrinomonadales > Pyrinomonadaceae > Aridibacter. Next base: position 31,948 of record JAWKHO010000028.1, read on the forward strand.
TTTCCGGTGAGCCGGTAGATGCGCTTTCGCTGATCCTCCATCGCGGAACCTCCGAAACAAAAGGAAGGGCGCTGGCAAAGAAAATGAAGGAACTCATTCCGCGACAGATGTTTATCGTTCCGATCCAGGCGGCGATCGGTGCAAAGATCATCGCCCGCGAAACGATCAGCGCGATGGGTAAAAATGTAACGGCGAAATGCTACGGCGGCGATATTTCCCGTAAACGCAAATTACTCGAAAAGCAGAAAGAAGGAAAAAAACGCATGAAGAAAGTAGGGCGAGTTTCGATCCCGCAGGAGGCGTTTCTTGCTGTTTTGAGGGTTAATGAGGATGGGTGAAGTTCAAAGTTTTTTTGAGAAAGAAACGGCAATTTATCTGCCTCTCAGAGAAATTATCCAGACCGGATCAAAAACGACGGCGGAAAACTCTTACCGGCGGCATCACATTTTTCGATTTTCTCTATCAATCGGTTATACTTAATCCCAAGTTCACTTTTACAAAAAAACATATCAACTGTCTGATGCCAAACGATTTGCGGCTGAGAAGCGGCATCGTTGGGCGATCGTGCGTCTTTGTTGTCTGGAGGAGAGAAAGATGAAAAGTGTTGAGAAATTTGCGTTTACGGCCATGCTTGCCGTGCTGATGATCGCAGGCTGCGTTTCGGTAAACGCGCAGCAGGCTAATTTGATCACCGGATCTTCCGCCGGTGAAGTGCGGATCGGAATGACGGTCGGAGAAGCACGGAATGCGATGCGCGGTTATACGTTTTCCCGTGCTACGGATGGCGAAGGGATCGCACTTATTGAAGTTAAACGGCGAAACCAAACTTATTTGACACTTTATGCGGGTGAATTCGATCCGAATTCTGCGATCGATAATTCTGCAAAAATCGAATTCATCGAAGTTTGGAGCCGTCTGTACAGGACGGCGGAGGGCGTATTTCCGGGCATGCGGATTCAGGAAGCTGAGCAGAGATACGGAGAGCTCGTTTCGATCATGCGAAGCGAGATCGAATCGCGGGAATTTGCGAGATTTACAAAACAGCCAAAAGGGATCGATTTCAGGGTGGAAAATCGAAATTCCGCTGCCGGGGCTTATCAAAGCGGCGATTCGATGACGACCCGTTACTCGCCGAACGCCTATATATCCAGCATTATCGTCCTCGGAACTCCGGCGATAGGAACGGTTTCAGAAACTGATGAAAACGACGCTTCATCCGGTTCTTACACAAGTCTTTACACGGATCTTCGAACTCAATGCCGGACACCCGCCGGGCAGGGAAGAAACGGAGGTCATGTTTCGACGTACTGCACCGGATACGGCGGATACAGGATACATATGTTTGATACCGCGACGACAATGGAAATAAACGTCGAATCCGAAGATAAGGAGCGCTCCGTTCACGTTGCGTCTCAAAGTCTTTCATTTAACAGAGATAACATGAAAGTTGAATGGCGTTTGAAAGACGGAAAACCCTTTGCGGTGATCATGCGGACTTACAGTTACCAGCTGGGAAATGACGGACTGATCAAGTATCCGGAAGTCCGCACGGGAGAATTTCTCACCGTCAAAGGCCTCCCGGGATTTGAACAGATCGATAATTCGGTCAATGTCCGGAACGAAACCGATGCAAACGCGGTGGCGCGACAGATGGCTGATAACGGCTATCAGCAAAGCAGTTCAAATACCGCTTATCAAAATGTAAATATCAGCAGGTACAATTCACTGATCGATATCGGTGTCCGCAACAAACAAGATTGGGTACGGTCGGCTTCGCAGGTTGTCGT
>JAWKHO010000029.1:0-27127 GCA_041394785.1 Pyrinomonadaceae bacterium
GAGCAGTGCGCCGTCGGCCCGTTTTCTTTTTGCCCAATCTCCGATAAATCCGCCCAGAAGTAACCCGGGAGCAGCAAGAATGCCGTAAATCACCATCGCGTAGTAATTTGCCTGTGCGATGTCCAGTCCGTGATGCCGCATCAAATATGGCGTTATAAAACCGCCGAGCGCGTACATGTTGAAATTGTGAAGCGCCCCCGAAAGAATGAGCCAGATCATCGTCGGTGTTTTCAAAATTCTCAGATATGAGGATCCTTCCCGTTGTTTTGTACCGACAGACACGGCCTCTTCAGCTCCGCGATCCGGTTCACGCAGAAACAGAACGGCAAGCACGCAAACGAGTCCGGGGAGTCCGGCCACCAAAAACGCGGCTCTCCAACCATAAGTTTTCGCAACCGCGCCGCTCACCGCAAAACTCAACGCAAGCCCAACGGGAAGTCCGAGCATAAAAACCGACATCGCAAATCCGCGTTTAGCAGAAGGAAAATAATCACCGATGAGGGAAGTTGCCGCCGGGGCACATGTTGCCTCTCCAACCCCGACTCCGAGTCGCATCGCAAATATCTGCCAGAAATTCTGAGCCAGCCCGGAAGCCGCCGTCATCAGACTCCAGAAAAAGACACCGGCAGCAAGTATCTTCTTACGCGCATAATTATCCGCAAGCTTTCCAAGCGGAAGACCGATGAATGCATAGATCAAAGTAAACGCTGTATTTAATGCGCCAAGAGCGGAATCGCTCAGCCCGAATTCCTTGCGGATCGGTTCGCCGACAGCGCCTATAATCTGGCGATCAAAGAAATTAAGCGCATTGATGACGAATAAAACTGCCAATCCGTAATATGCGGCTTGTTTTTTATTCATATTTGTAAAGATGAAACGTAAGCTGCCGGCTTGCATTCAAATCTAAGCGCTTACGTTCTTACTTTCCTGATTAAAATTTGCTTTGCGTTTTTCAATAAATGCCGTTACGCCTTCGACAAAGTCGCCTGAATGAAAACACTTGTCTTGATTAACCGCTTCGAAATCGAGTGATTTTGCCAGCTCTGCATTCGCCGTGAGATTCAGAGCCTCTTTTATCCTGGCAACCGCACTTTGGGGCGATGCGAGAAATCTTTCGGCAAGTTTATCGACGGTTTGATCGAGCTCGGCAAAAGGCACGACCGTGTTTACAAATCCCAGTTTTTCAGCCTCCGTTGCGTCGATGATATCGCCGAGCGAAATGAGCTCAAAGGCTTTTTGATAGCCGATCAGATTTGGTAAGAAAAATGTGCTTCCGCCGTCTGGGATAAGGCCGATCTTGACAAAGACCTGTCCGAAGAGAGCTTCTTCAGAAGCAATGATCATGTCGGCGGCAAGCGCGAAATTACACCCGATACCTACGGCGTGACCGTGAACCCTCGCGATTACCGGAACCGGAAGCGAGCGCATAACGAGAATCGTCGGATTTACAACTTCCTGAAGATATTTTGTTACGTCATATTCCGCGATATCGTCTTCAGTTCTGACAGCCAGATCCGCACCTGCGCAAAAAGAATCTTCTGCACCCGTTAAGATCACGACGCGTGTTCCGTCTGTCGCTGATGTCCGCATCGCGTCAAACAATTTATCGGTCATTTCCGGATCGATCGAGTTTCGCCGTTCGGGGCGGTTAAACGTGATCCGCTTAATACCGTTTTTGGTTTCTACTAGTAGTTTTTCGCTCATAAAGAATTCCTCATTTTACATACAAGCACGGAATCAGGGAGAATTAATTAAGAATCAGAGATCAGCTAAGACTTGTTGCCCGCGAATAACACGAATCGCGCGAATCAAAAAACTGGAATTACATTGAATTTAGAATATTCGTGTCTACTCGTATTATTCGCGGGCAAATTCCCAAATTTCCTCTCAAGTTAAATATGGCATTTGCAAACAACAACGGTGCAAAGATCTATTGGGAAGAAACCGGATCCGGCCCCACGCTCCTTTTGATAATGGGACTCGGCGGTACGCATAAAGAATGGCGGCGACTTCTTCCCGCACTTTCACAAAAATACCGCGTCATAACTTTTGACAACCGCGGAACAGGCGAAACAGTTGCGCCAGATGAGACATTTTCAATCAAGCAAATGGCTTCTGATGCAGAAGCAGTTTTAAACGCTGCAGACGCCGGAAAAGCTCATGTCCTCGGGATGTCCATGGGCGGAATGATCGCCCAGGAATTTGCTCTGAATTACCCCGGAAAGCTTCGTTCACTGATCCTCTGCGTAACAACCTGCGGCGGCAGTAATGCCGTTTTGGCAAAACCCGAGGTCCTGTTCACACTTCAGGGGCGAGGCATATCATCACCTGAAGATGCGTTCTGGGCGATCGCTCCTTACATTTATGACCAAGGGACTCCGCACAGCCTGATCGAAGAAGATCTCAGAGCCCGGGAAGGGGAATTCACCAAACCCGAAAACTTTATGCGCCAGCTTCAGGCCATAATTTCCTGGCCCGGAACCTTTCCGCGGCTTTCAAAGATCAATGTGCCGACACTTGTTCTACATGGAGAAAATGATCAACTTATTCCTTGCGAAAATGGCAGAGCACTCGCAGGCACGATTCCAAACGCAGTTTATGATGAACTCGAGAATTCAAGTCATATTTTTACAACCGATCAAACCGAACGATCGGCCTGGATAATCCTTGATTTTCTACGTGCTCAGGATCAGTAGCGCGAACGACAGTGAGCAAGTTTAATTTCTGGTAGCTTGAACTTTCATTATGCCGCTCACTGTCGTTCGCAGTACTGATTTTTCTTCTAAATCACGGCGTTCAGGATCGGTACCGCAAGCGACAGTGAGCACGATTAATTACTGCTGTCTAGAGTTTTCATTACGTAGCTCACTGTCGTTCGCAGTACTGATGTTTCTTCTAAGCCACGCAGCCCATCATTTTTGGCAGCAACTGATTTTTCTTCTAAATCACGCGGCTCACTATCGTACGCAGTACTGACGCTTCCTGATTTCCAGACTCGCTGCTTAACGCGTTCTATACATCCGTATCAAATACCTTCCCGAAATAGTCCGCAATTTCGCTTGAGATCTCATCGCGCACTTTTTCGTCGATCCCGGCTAATTCTCTCGCCAGTTTTTTCTTAAAATCGAGCTGCATTTGCCGGGCGATCTGGATTCGCTGGGCCTGCGGAGAACCGGCGCCGTGCATTGATTCGGTCAGATATCCGACGGCGTTTCTTCCCAGGGTCATATTTTCGATAAGGCGGAGAATCCGCATGCGGTTTTCAGTCGAAACATCGGCGCGGCCTTTCAGATACTTTTCTATTAAGTGTCCTACTTCCTCACTTCTAAAATCCTGTTCGCTCGGAAGTGTTACAACCAACCCGCCGGCAAGATCCTGGGCGAGTCTTCCGATCTCGTAAGGCATTTTTGTGACGTGGTGTTTGCAGACATTGGCTATCATATCGTCGTTCAGATATGCTCCGGATCTTGTCGGTTTTGACTGATAGCTCGAGGCAATTCCGGTTGAATAGATCGTTTCATTGAGGTGCGTCATCTCCGTCAATTTATCTTTTATATGTGACGCTTTTTCGACGCCGTTGTATTCTGCGATCTGCGCAGCCGCACCGATCATTACATCGCCCAAACCGCTTTTACATACATAGGAACGGCGGTGATAGCACGTAAATCTCTCGACAAGCATCGATGCAAATTCGGTTTCACCGTCCATAAAAATGAGGTCGTTCGGGATAAAAACATTGTCAAAGATAACCATTGCTTCCTGTCCGCCGAAGGCAGCATTTCCGGTGTCGATATCGCCCGCCTCCATTGAACGCGTATCGCACGACTGGCGCCCGTAAATATAAGTGATCCCTTCAGCCTCAACCGGAATCGCACCGACGATGGCAAAATCCTTGTCGTTTTCGGTCAGACGCATTGTCGGCATAACGATCAGCCAGTGCGAATTCAAACAACCGGTCTGATGGGCTTTAGCTCCGGAAATGTAAACCCCTTCATCTGTCCGCTTTTCAACATGGACAAAAAGATCCCGGTCCGCCTGTTCGTGCGGAGCAAGTCCCCGGTCGCCTTTGACGTCCGTCATCGCGCCACCGATCACGAGATTTTGAGTCTGAACATCTCTGATAAATTCTTTAAGTCTGTCGTGATAGGGAGTTTGGAATTTCTCGTCGATCTCAAATGTCACCGAGTAAAGCGAATTCAACGCGTCCATGCCGACGCACCTTTGAAAGCATGTGCCGGTTAGCTGTCCCAAACGCCGCTGCATCTTGTTTTGGAGAACGACGTTATCGCGATCCATTGCGATATTGAGGAAACGGTTTACCTTCTCGCCGGTCAAATGCGATTCAGCAGTCGCCAGTTCGGGCTCGCGCAGAGCCAGATCATAGGTTTCGGCGACGGCGTTTATGCTCGGACGGATCATCGGGTGATCAACGATATCTTTGACTCTTTCGCCGAAAAGAAAAACCTTGAGATCTCTTCCGCGCAGGGAATTTATATAGTCATCAGGAGTTTTTATCGGTTGACGCACAGAATTGCGTTTTTTGATCTCAGACATAACAGTGCATTGACAAACTTTCAGGCTGAAACAGTTAACGATCCAAAGACCTCGTTTAATTTCTGAAGCGGCTTCGCACTTCGAAAAAATCTTGACTTTTAACGAGGATTTAACTAGTTTTGTCCTGTTCGTATAAAATTTTACCGAACGGTAAGTAAAAATAGCACAATTGAAAACCCGAAACAATGTTTTTGATTTTGTGATTCAGATTCCGGTTTTTAGTGCCGGATATCCCGATAGCTTTTTTTCTGATCTAGATGGCACGAGACGGAGCACAAAAAAAAGATAAGGCGCAGGAGATCTGTCTGGCAGCCGCGGAGATCTTTTTTGCAAAGGGATATAACGCGACGTCATTGAATGACATCGCGGATGCTCTGAACATTACAAAGCCGGCACTATATTATTACTTTGCCAGCAAGCAGGATCTGCTCTATCGGATCATAACGATGGGGCTCGATAACGTCCGAGAGGAAGTTTTGGATCCGGCGCGCGAGATTACCGATCCCGAAGAAAGACTGAGGTTTATCATCCGGAATCACGCGCGCCTATCGGCAGGCGGGAATCATGCGGTGATCATAATTTCGCATGAGGATAATGAACTGAGCTTTCAGCAGCGAGAGGAAATGCTGCGAAGACGCCGCGAGTATTTCGATTTTATCCGCGACACGCTTGCGGAGCTGAAAGAGGCCGGAAAACTCCGCGATGTCGATCTGACAACGGCGACGTTTACGATCCTTGGAATGATCATCTGGCTTTCGCGCTGGTACAGTCCGAACGGAAAAATGTCGGTTGATGAAGTCTGCAAAAATGTCAGCGACATGGCGTTGAATGGGATCATGAAACACGGCCTCGGGTAGCTTGGTTGTTTTCGGCGCTAAGCGGATTTCAGGACGCGGTTTGTCATTACTTAAAGCGGAGAAAATTTTGTTGAGTCAACCAACTTATTCCAAAGTCGGAATATCAAAGCAGCTATTCGGGTTACAAAACAGCAAATCGTTAAAGGAGAATTTATGAAAAAGTCTTTGTTTATAGTATTGGTGGGGTTATGCTCGATCTTTTTGAGCGTAAATTTTGTTTCCGCCCAGGCGACGGCTACTGCCGAATTGCGCGGAAGAGTTGTCGATCAAACGGGTGCAACGATTCCCGGCGCGACGGTCACGGTAACAAACGTTTCAAAAGGTACGTCGCGAAGTGTAACCGCGGATGACACGGGCAGTTTTGTTGTGCTTTCGCTTCCTCCAAGCACGTACACGGTAAGGGTCGAGGCATCCGGGTTTGCATCCAAAACTATAAATAATGTTCTTCTTGAAGTCGGACAACAGGCATCTCTTGAGGTCGATCTCGATGTCGGAACGGTTGATGCCGTCGTTGATGTGCTTGCCGGAGAACAGCAGCTTGTCGATACGGAGAGAACACAACAGTCAACGGTGATCGGATCAAAACAGCTTAACAATCTTCCGATCAACAGACGTAACTTTCTCGATTTCGCACTGCTGACACCAGGTGTCGTCGATGCTGACAATATAAATGATTCAACGGATTTCCGTGTTGCGCAAACGCCGCAATCCGGTCTCAGTTTTGGCGGAAATAACGGACGCGGAAACTCGATCAACGTTGATGGTTCGACAACTGATACCGCAGCCGGCGGAGCGCGAGAAGTTTTAAGCCAGGAAGCGGTTCAGGAATTTCAGGTTGACCGCAACAGCTACAACGCCGAATACGGCGGAGCATCAGGCGGTTTGGTAAACATCGTTTCAAAAACCGGCAGCAATATGCTGCATGGTAGTCTTTTCGGTTATTTCCGCGATAAGAAATTTGACGCCAGAAACGCGTTTGACGGTAATCCGAACGGTCAGTCGCCTTTTAACCGTCAGCAGTTTGGCGGTTCGATCGGCGGGAAGATATATGAGAACAAGACATTTTTCTTTGTTGCTGCTGAGGGACTTCGTCAGAATCTTACCTCATTCGTAACGTTAAATGATTCGCTGACCAACGGTCTGCAGCTATCGCCGGCAAATGCGGCGAGCGACCAGAACTTCTTTTTGAATTATTTGACAAACAGCGGAAACCCCGGCCTGGCAGCGATCGGCGGCGGCGTCAGAAACGTATTGACAGTTCCGAGTGCGCGGACCGCAGCTCTTTATGCAGCCACGAATGGTCAGTTTCCTGCAAAAGAATCGAGTGCGCTGATCACCGGACGTATCGATCACACTTTTAGCGCAAATGATACCGGATTTATCCGGCTGAATTATACAAAGCTCCGCAGCGAAAATCAGGCGACCGGTGCACTTAATGCGGTGTCGCGCGGAAGAGAGGTGGAATCACCGAGCGGCGGGATATTGCTGTCTGAGACTCACACTTTTGACAACAATACGCTTAATGAATTCCGTGCCCAGTTTTCATATTACCGTCTTATCGTTACTCCAAATGATCCGTTCGGACCTGAGATCAACATACTGGGTTTCGGAAACTTTGGCCGCGATATTTTTCTTCCGTCCGACAGTATTACAAGACAGGCGGATATCGCCGATACGATCTCGATGGTCCGCGGTTCTCATACGGTGAAATTCGGCGGTGTTTTTCAATTCAGCCGTGTTTCTACGACATCTGAAACATATCTTCCGGGAACGTTTAGATTTGGTACGCTGCCGTTTGGAATACTCTTTTCATCGGCACAGATCGCCGCGATCTCGCAGCAGATCGGAAGCGATGTAATGATGGGAAATATCACGCCTGCTCAGGCGGGATTATTGGGGAGTACTCTCAGCAATACTTCATCGAGTACGATCAATTCGCTGCAAGCCTATAATGTAAATCTTCCGCAGGTTTATCAGCAGGGGTTTGGTCTTCCCGGATTCGCCAGCAGCGGACAAAAATTTTCGCTCTTTGGTCAGGACACTTGGAAGATCCGGCCGAATCTTACATTCAATTATGGATTGAGATATTTCATCCAAAATGAAGCTGATCCGGTTCCGACGGATAAGAATAATTTCCAGCCGCGTATCGGATTTTCATGGGATGTATTTGGCAATGCAAAAACCGTTATTCGCGCAGGTGCGGGAATTTTCACCGGTCAGATCGATAATCAGGTTACAAACGTTACAAATACGCTTGCTTCGGGAACCGATCCGTTCAACATCAATATCGTTGTTTCGGCGATCACGCTACCGGGAAGTTATAGCGCTGCGGCGATCTATCAAACGCTCTTGGCACAGGGAGTTATCGGATCGCGACAGATCCAGGCTACGGATCTGACGCAGTTTGGTTTAAATACCGGTCCGGGACGTCCTCTTGAGGCTCGAATCAGGATCGGACAGGACTATCAGAATCCTGAAACATATCAGGCCAGTGCTGCGATCCAGCAGGATATCGGCGGTGGATTTGCGGTCGAAGCAAGTTATCTTTTCACTCGCGGAATTCATATTGTCCGTCCTGTTGACGTTAGAAACTATGCAGTAACGGGAACGAGTCCTTTTACGGGACAATCTACCTTAAATGCTACCCAGCTTGGTTGTTTTGTAATTCCGGGTGCGCCGCCTGCAGGTTTCAATTGTTCTACAACAGGTGGAGCGGCCAACGGAAATTTCCTTCCGCTTTTTGCTCTTGATGCTGAATATCAGTCGGTTGCAAATTCCTTCTATCATGCAGGGACACTTCAATTGACAAAACGCCTGTCGCGTAATTACAGCATCAATGCCAATTACACGTATGCAAAATCGATCGATGAAGTTACGGATTTTAATACAGACTATCTGTCGCAAAATCCGCTCAACAACAGAGATGACCGCGCGCTTTCGTCGTTCGATCAAAGACACAGAATGGTTTTAAGCGGCGTTATCTTGAGTCCGTTTGAAAATGTAATTTTGAAAGATTTTGTCTTTTCGCCGATCTTTACGGCAGGAAGCGGACGTCCGTTCAATCTGCTCATCGGTACCGATCTGAATAATGACAGCCGTCTTTACAACGACCGTCCGGCTCTCGCGGGACGAAACACCGGAAAAGGCGAAGCTTACTACAGTATGGATATGCGGCTCGCCCGAAGATTCCTCGTGAAAGAACAGAGATTCCTCGAACTTACGTTTGAAGCATTCAATCTGTTCAATCACACGAACTACAACGGTATAAACAATATCGTCGGAACAAGCTGTGTTGCGAATTTTGCAACAAATCCAAACTGTGCGAATGCGGCGAATGTAATTCCGATCAATGCCCGCGGAAGAGAAGGAGTTTCCCCAACCTCTCCGCTTGGATTTACTTCGGCGGCTCCGGCCAGACAATTGCAATTCGGTATCAGATACAATTTCTGATAGTCCGTTTAAGCATAAAAAAAATGCGGTGACCCGGTCACCGCATTTTTTTTCCAAATTGTTTTTCTGCAAATCAGGGAGGTTAATCTCATTGCGACCCGCTGGTAAATATGCTTTCATGGTGGTTACGTTTGCCGGCGTCCATAAACGTAAACGAGTGCATATTAAACCTTGCGCTATTTCCTCTTCCACCGAACACCTTCAGGTGTATCTTCAAGGATTATTCCCTGAACCGCAAGCTGATCACGGATCTCGTCTGATCTTGCAAAATCCCGGTCGCGGCGGGCGAGTTGACGTTCCCCGATAAGCCTTTCGATTTCTTCATCAAGGATTTCTTCACATTCATTGCCAAAGATCCCAAGCACCGAATCAAACTTTGAGATGGCATCAAGCACTGCTCTTTGATCTTCTGAGCGCAATCCTTTATCCGCAAGAACGGTGTTTATTTCGCGTACCAAATTATGGATCGCCGCAAGCGCCTGCGATGTGTTGAGATCGTCATCGAGTCCGTTTTCAAACTCTTTTAGCGCCGTTTCCACGATTGCTTTAATATTTTCATCCGAACCGTTTTTTGAATTCGATTCCGTCACGAGCCTTTTGAACTGTTTCAGCCGTTCGACAGCAGTCTCCGCGCCCTTCAGACCGTCAAAAGTAAAATTAAGCTGTCTTCGGTACGGCACAGAGATAAGTAAATACCGGATCGCCAGCGGCGAAAATCCTTTTTCGCGCATGTCGCGGAATGTATAAGCATTGCCGAGCGATTTGCTCATCGTGTCGTTGTCAATCTTCAAAAACTCGCCGTGAAGCCAGTATTTTGAAAACAACTTTCCTGTCGAACCCTCGCTTTGAGCGATCTCGTTCTCATGATGCGGAAACTGCAGATCTACGCCGCCGGCGTGAATATCAAAAGTTTCGCCGAGATATTTCATAGACATTGCAGAACACTCAATGTGCCAGCCCGGACGGCCGCGTCCAAACGGCGCGTCCCAGCCCGGATTTTCATCCTCACCTACCAGTTTCCAGAGTGCAAAATCGCGCGCGTCTTCCTTATCGTATTTGTCGGTATCGATACGTTTGCTGCCGCCCTGGATATTTCCCTCAAAGTTGATCTTCGATAGCTTTCCGTAATCCGGAAATGCGTTGATCCGGTAATAGATCGATCCGTCTGATTCGTACGCCTTTCCGTTATCGAGAAGCTTCTGAATGATCTCGATCATCTCTGCAATATGTTCAGTCGCGCGCGGCTGGACATCAGGAGTCTGATTTCCGAGCGCGTCCATATCTTCGTTAAACGCAGTGATAAACGGCGCCGTCATTTCATCGATACCGATATCTTTTTTTGCGGCTTCATTTATGATCCGGTCATCGACATCCGTTAAGTTCATGACGTACGTCACTTCAAAACCTTTGAACTTAAGGTAGCGCTGCAGAATGTCGCCAAAAGTGAACGTGCGGAAATTACCGATATGAGCAAAGTCCCAAACGGTAGGACCGCAGATATAAAATCTGACCTTGCCTTCTTCGAGAGGCTGAAATTCCTCGAGTTTTCCGGATAAAGTATTGTGAAATCTAAGCATAAGTGTTTCCTGTAAAAGAATAATATAAACCAATCAAAACAGAAACCGGACTCCCGGATTTGATTATTCCGGAAACCAGAGGTTTTGGCGTGTTTTTGGCGGAAATTGAGGGGTCAGCTACAACAGGATTCTTTCGGTGCGACGCCGAGAATGGTAAGAATTGATTTTCGTGAAACGATCCGTAGCATTAGAAGTTTATAGCACATTTCTCGGATGCGGACTACCCGGACATGAAAGCATTATGTTTTGACTATTTGAGTTAAAAGAAAACAGGCACACAAACTTTGTGAGCTTTGCGTTTTAGCGGGATCCTTTCTTTCGGCAAATTCGCAAAGCTGCAAAGATGGTAAAACAACAACTTCCGGGACTCTGCTCGGAAATTTGTGATCGGCGTAAGATTCACTTTTCTGAAATACTGTTGTAATTCGTTATATCTAGTTTAACGTAAGTGGTAAGTGAAATAAATTGCCCTATTTCACATGTCACCAAACCGATAAAGGCCACTCCGCAGTGATGCGGAGGCGCAAAATCGTGGGTCTTACAGAGACCGCACGACTACCGAAGTGAGGTGTTACGTGAATAGAACCGCAATTTCCGCGAGCGTTCGAGCCGCGACCGTCTGTTTGCTCTTAGTCTTAAACGGTTACGGGCAATTTTTATCAAATACAAATATCCCCCGTCCTTTTCCAATAGATCCAAACCCGACAATTGACGACTTCGGTCATTCAGCCCATGTCTCAAAGAGAGCGAAATTTAAAAACCCCGCGGTTTTTAGGTTCGAGTCCGGATGCGCAGATGGGAATTTTAACTCTGAAAAGTTTGGCGCTGAAGTAATGACATCTGACCGCGAAGCTTTCTGCGGCGCGCTTCAAAAGATCACCGATGATCTGAACAATACGAACTGGTCTGAAGAACTTTTCCGCGAACTTCGGGCGGTATGGGAGGTCTTTCAGTCTCAGGATGTAAAGATCCGCCCGATGAAGAAAGGCGTTTCAAACCGCGTCGCTGCACTTACCGAGGTTTTTATTCCGAATTCACGTGACAAAGGTTTTACGGCAAGTTTGTACTTAAGACCCGGATCAATCAAAGACAGCGATTTCTTTATAAGTTCGATGCACGAGATCAGGCATGTTTTTGATTTTTATCAGGTCTGGAAAACGCGCAGCGGGATAACTAAAGCGGAGCTTGAAAAACGCGGATTCCGGATCATGGGAAAGATCGCGAGAGAGACTGCACGGAATGAGAGCTTTTCGCGATTGCCGAAGCTCTGGGACGATGACTGGCGTTCGCTTCCGCAAAATTCCATCGAAAAGAAAGTAGAAGCCCGGATCGATGATTACATGAGGGGTTCAAAGTTTTACCGTTCGATAGTTGCGGAACCTGAAAAGCATTTTGTCGGGACCCGGAAGGTTCGAGCGGTTAATGGAACGAGGCGCGCAAATGATAACTTAGGGGATAAAGAGGGCAGGCTTCCCTATATTGTGAAGATTCGTCAGAAAAAAGAAAAACTCCGACAAAATGTGGAAGAGATCCCGTTCGAACCTGCAAAACCTTTGGATCCCTCAAACCCGGATGAACTTTTGAGTGCGGCTCTTAAAAACGAAAAGGCGCTTTATCATCAGATGGATAACTTTGTGTACGAGCAGGATCTTGAACTCAAATGCTGGAAGAAATCAAAGGTTATCGAAAGTTATCTTCGGTTCCGGCAGGTTGCGCGCACGGTAAACGGAAAGCCTTTGTTTGAAAATGAGAAGGTCTCGGTTCAGTTAAAAAACAAGAAAGCGTCTCAGCCTTCATGTTTACGCGATCAAGATTCTATCTCGACGGATACTACAGAAACATTTTGGTCGGCGCCGTATCTGGATGAAATGCCGGTAAAATTTGTCCACTTCACGGAACTCGACGGAGTAAAGGTTGCACGTTATACGGTTTACAAACCGGCGCCGGTGAAGTTTGAAGAAATGGCCGTGAAATATCCGTTTATAAAGCCGTTTCGCGTATTTTTCGGATCGATCTTTGTTTCTGTAAACGACGCCCAGATAATAAAATTTTGGGGAAGCAGTTATCCTGAAGCCGAGACAACTGGACAGACTTCGCCGACGACGATGGCGAGTTATAACGCGACAGCGGTCCGTCAGAAACTCGAAAGCGGGATCTGGGTTACGACAAGGCTCGATACGGTTGCTGTTGCAGAGGTCAAGGGAAAAATGCGGCCGTTCAGCTATTCGGTTGACTACAAAAATTACCGGCAGGCAACTTCTGATGTCGTTATTCTGGATGATGAGGATGCGGTTGCGGAATTGCAAAAATAGGCGGTTTTTATCAATTGCTTGTCAGTTTTCAGATTTCTGCCAATCTTTAACATCCGGCCGAACAAATTCCGCTCGCGCCTTTTCGGAAAAGAGAGTTTCACGCGTGTAAAACTTAAGCGGATGATCCTTGTCAAATCTTTCGATCATCTCATCGATCGTTTCAACTGAATAACCTTCCTTTCCGGCTGCAAAATCATAGACCGTCCGCATCCAGAAAACGGTCATTGATTCGTGATACGGCATCTCTTTTGTCAGATCGATCTTAAACGCCCGAAGCAGAGCAAATATACCATCGCGCATTTTTGAGAGCGCGGTTTCATAATCGTTATTGACCGAGTAGTGATAAGCGACGATCAGATGCTCGGGATGTCCCCAATCCTCGCGGCGGATCGTTCCATTCTCAAATTTTCTGATCAGGTCATATATCTCTTTTTCATCCGTATATTTCATTTTTCCTCCAAAAAAAGAGAAGCGGCGGGGATTTACCCGGTCCGCTTCTGCCTAATTATTCTATCCTGAGTTTGTTATTTGTGAAAGCTTCTAAAACGCGAATCGGGGCTAAAAGGGAAGTTTAACATCGCGTTTTACCGCGATGATCCTGAGCGCGACGGTAACAATAATACAAGCGATCAGGCCAATGATATGGCTTGAACCGAAATAGACCCAGCCGGCATAACACCAGCATCCGATAAATGAACACGTTACATAGAGCTGTGTTGATTTGAGAAAAACATCCGGCACCTTATTGAGCAGAATATCCCGCAGTACCCCTCCGGCTGTCGCCGTTATCACTCCGATGAGGATCGCCGGAAAAAGGGGCGTCTTTAACTGAAGTGCGATCCCGACACCGACCGCGCTGTACATCCCCAGACCGACGGCATCGATCACAAGAAGAACACGGCGGCGGAAAAGTTCTTTATTATATTTAAAGAGAACGAGTCCGACGGCAGATAAGATAAAAACGATGATCGGATACTGATAATTTTCAACCCAGAAAAGCGGTGTTCGGTCCAGAAGGATATCGCGCAGTGTGCCGCCGCCAAAGGCCGTAACCATTGCGGCACTGCAAATGCCGACAAAATCCATGTCGAGGCGTTTTGCCTCGATCATTCCGGCGTAAGCACTGGCAAGGATCGCCAATACTTCGATAATTGTCAGTATGAAATCCATTTCACCTCACCACGAAGATCATAAATTATAGAATTTGCATTCCTGAAACAAGCGCGCAGCCCTGATTTCCCCGAAAATTAATAAGATATGATCATCCGGAAAAATTAAATCGTTGACCGCACCCTATCGCCGTGATAGCGTTTTTCTAAATGACAAAACTTCTGACGATCTGCTTGCTTGTTTGTGTCTCGGCCACCGGCTGCGATTCCGGATCGCTCCCCTTACCGGGCGAGGCAAGAAGTTATCCCGAGGACTCGATCGCAGGATTTCTTCGATTGGCAGAAACTGAAAGAATAAAATTAGATTTTCAACCGAACGGCGAGAGCGACGTCACCAAACAAATGACGATCAAAGAAAAAACTGTGATAAAAAAGTGGATTACAGAACTCTCAGAAATTCCGGCAAAGGGGCCGGGACTAATGATAAAGATGCACCCTCGGGTTCAAAGGATCAGGCTTACATTTTACGGAAAGAACACACAACTAGCTGCATTGCGAATAATGGACCGGAAACTCGACGCGCCGGCCGAGGAATCATTTGACTATTACGAGAATGAAGACACGCAGTTTGTAGCGATGGTTTATCGGGAAGTTTCACGCTGAACCCGGTTCTTTAGTTCTTATTGCTTCCGACTTGCAACGACTATTTGCTTTGCCGATTTGCTTCCAAACTCCCGTTCGTCAAAATCACCGAATTTCTTCTCGATCCTAAACCCGTTCTTTTCAAACAGATAATCGAGTTCCTGCGGGAAAAATTGTCTCATCGCAAATGTCACCGTATGTTCTTCATTTTCAAACTGGTTCTTATAGTGCCAATGAATATGATTTATCTGGGTGGCCGGATCATAAAGGACATTTTCATTGATAACGATCCAACCGTGTGCGGTCTTATATTCGCCGACGAAATATCTTACTTGCGGATCGCGTGAAAGGAGCTGGAGCGAAGGATTAAATACTTCAACGATAAATCGCCCGTCATCCGTCAAATGTTTCCGGACCGATGCAAAACAAGATTCGACATCACGGATCGTCTCGAGATGCTGAAGCGAATTTCCGGCAATAAAGATCAAAGGGAATTTTTGATCGAGATCAAATTGCCGCATATCGGCGTTGATCAGGTTTGATTCAACTTCCTGTTTTGAAGCTCGATTTTCGGCGCCGCTAAGCATTTCGCGAGAAGCATCGAGCCCTGATATTTCAACATTTTTTTGCTGTAGTGTAACCAGATAGTTTCCGGTTCCGCAGGCTAGTTCAAGAACGGGCTGACCGAAACGCCCGATCTGCCTTTCATAAAAGGCGATTTGTTCGCTGTCGGCGGGTTTTTCGTGAACGAGGTCGTAAAGCCAGTCGTTTTCGTAAAGATTGGACATAAAAGTGAGGGTATAACGGAAAACGGATAATTATCCACTTTTCATTATCCATTTTCCATTTTATGCTGCCTTTGCTGCTTCATCATCCGCAAAATCGGTCATAAAGAGATATTTCTTCCATTCAGGACGCGATTCTGCATAGTGACAAAGGAGTACGTGATCTAAACCGAGACGCAGCAGCTTCTGTGAAGTGAGCAGCGGCATGCGAGCCTGTTCAGGCGTACGGTTTCCTTTTCGCTGATTGCATCTGACACATGCAGAGACGAGATTTTGCGGAGTGGTAGTTCCGCCTTGTGCGCGCGGCAGGATGTGATCAAGCGTCAGATCTTTTGCATTCTTATGATCGCCGCAATACTGGCAGCAATAGCGATCGCGAATATATATGCGCACACGCTTCATCGTGTTTTCACGGCGTTTGCGGCGAATGTGTACATAAGATCTCAAGCGTACAACGCTCGGAACCTTAAATTCCGTTGTCGGCGATCGCAAAACGTTATCGCCGTCATGTTCTTCGACAAATAGTTTTCCGCAAACCTGCATACAAATTGCCCGTGCTACGCCGATCGTGCCGAGCGGTTCGTATGAGAAATTCAGCAGTAAAACTCTACCAGTTATCAATGGACCTACCTCCTGTAAATTGTTCGATTGTGATTGTATTTCCTACAAATCCAAGCAAAGCGCAATATATTGGGTATATGAATGCGATCCGCCCTATATTATATGATTTCAGCCGTTTTTGCATATGAAATGTTTGTAAAACATAAAATACAAAAGCGGCCGGCTGTGTCCCGATTGGACGGTTTTTGGCAGAAGCAGTCCTGCCAATAGAAAAAGTCTTATCCGGTGTTGAAAAGAAGCTTCCGTTTTGTCTTAATACTAAAGTGATCTGTCAGTAAATAATCTACCAACAAGAGTTTAGTGAGAATTTATAAACTATGAAATTTGCAGCATCCATCGCGGTAAGCCTGATACTTTGTACAGCAGTCATTTGCCAGGACAATACGCCGGAATTCGGACAGTACTCAGTCAAGGTCGAAAAAGCGACCGCAAAAAATGTAAATTTAAGAAGCCACAAAATGGCCCGTATGTTTCGGACTTCGCTCCGCGAAAGTCTCAAGGAAGGCGTGAATTTTGCGGGAAAATATGTTGTCTCGATAACCGGCTGCGGAACCGGCTGCATTCAGGCCAGAATTATCAATGCAAAAAACGGCGCCGTCTATTTTCCCGAACCGCTGATGGTCATGTCGAGCACCTTTGAACTGGGCGATGCCGACACCATCGAATTTAAACCTGACAGCCGTCTGCTCATCGTAAACGGCTACGTCAGCGACGGAAAGGATGAAAACGGTGACTATAAGGTGACAGAAGATTTCGGAAACTGGTACTACGAATGGACCGGAACAAAACTAAAACTGATCAGGTTTATTAAAAAAGGTTCGATGTCGGAAGAAGAAGATGGCGACGAACAGTAAAAGAAATGCAAGTAATTTTAAAAGCCTGTTAAAGAGCCAAAAGATATTCGACTTATCAAACTACGGTATTTTCGAATAAGGTGCACGAGAAAAGAAGGAAGTTCGTTTATCACTTGAATCAGGTAAAAAAATTCTATATTTCGGCTAGAGCCGTGTATCAGTCTAACGAAAGCTTGTTTTTTCTTTCTTCGATTTATACTCCACTACCTGAAGTGATAATGCAAAGAAGATAAACATTGAGGCCATTGTAACTATAAATCTGAGATGCCAGAAAGTTTTCTTATACAATGTTATCAATGAATCCGGAACACATCGTTTAATTGGTTGCACTTCGTTTCTGGAATTTATAAGGTTTTTGAGATCTTCATCTGACTGGGTTCTTGGTAATTCGAGCAAAAACTCGGGAGTTGTCGACGCAGATCTAATCCTTTCTATTTCATCATAGGCCGAATTAAATATCCTGCATTTTTCGTGCTCAGAATAAATCATCAGCGGCGTCATTACCGCGATGAGAAGTAAGGGGGGAATCGTCAGATGAAGTATAAAACCTCTTAAATTGAAATATTTGAATATCGCTAACATTAACTGTGATTCATTCGATCCGTTGTCAGTGTTTCGAGATTACCATAATATGCTCGTATTCTGGATCGAAAAATCTAAAATGCAGAACTAAAAAAACTTTCACATATCTTCGTAACTCTATTTTAAATCGAAGTTCCTGAATGTTTTAGACAACATGACCACATTATTCAGGTGGTTACGAATCATAATGCTGTATGAAAACTTTCTTATTGGTACGACAAGGACGATTGTTTCTCGAGCGATAAAGATATCGTTATTTGATCCGAAGATCGTTCGGTTACCCCACAGCTTAGTTCGGGTTTTGAGCGGATTAGCTGACTTGAAATCGCTCCTTTTGGCAGACAAACACGGTTTACGAAATTAACAAAGAACCGGGATGGTTTTTTGGTTTTCTGTCTGAGAAATACAATTGCTCCAATCCGGTCTGTAATTTTAAATATCCCCATTCCCAACCCTCAATGAAAAAATGAATCTACGTGATGGTCATAACATTGCACCGTGCACATTGCCCTTGTAACAATGATGGACTTAAATTGTAATTAATGGCTTAGTCCTTTGGCCTTGCAAGGAATTATTAGTTCCGATTCTCAACTTCAAACCAGTTGACGGTTTTCACATACGCCCTCATTTATCATTTACCGACATTAAATCTACTAAACCAGATCAGTTTTCCAATTCAGTTCTTGAATTTTTGTATCGAGTTCACGATGCTGTTTTGCAATTGTATCCGCTTTTTTCTGTATCTTTGCAGCGTCAATTGTTCTCACGAACTTGATCTCTGAGCGGCCGAATCTCAATTCATTTTCAACCGCAGAATTGACAATCGCACGGTAGGCGTTTCCGCGTATTGCAAGTACATCGCGCTCTGCTAACGCTTCAGTCAAAGTCTTTCCTTTTGAAAATTCAGTTATCGAATTCGTTTTGTTTATATCCTTAACTAAGTTTTCAAATTCGCTGGCTGTTGATTCAAGTTCTTTTACCAAGCTTTCGGGATTTTCCGCTGGTTGATCACCTTCTTGAACTTTTGAGTTATTTAATAACCGCTGTCGCAGTTGATCAAATTTCTTTTTCGTATCCGACCTTAAGATTAATGCTTTGGCCAATTTCATTGTAATTTCCTCCTACATTTTTTTCTGTGTTATTTTCGGTGAGAAAAAAGGTCATTTCCTTCACGATTTAACAAAAAAAATGTTTTATTCCCGTAATCTTCTCAACGAGGTCTTTTTGTTTATTCATGACTTCTAGAGGAACGTAGGCTTCCGGCCTGCAACGCTTAAGAATTACGCTTCAGCTCGAAGCAATTTGTTGCGTTCAAACGCGGAGCGTTTTTGGTGGGCTGGCAGCCTGAGTTCCTTAGTTTACCCTTTAACACACACAACCTGTTTTAATTCCGCGACGATCTCGACGAGGTCTTTTTGGTTCTTCATGACCTTGTCGATATCTTTATAAGCTCCCGGAATTTCGTCGATGACGCCTTTGTCTTTGCGACATTCAACGCCTTTGGTTTGTGCTTCAAGATCCTCTTTCGAGAATTTCTTTTTCGCAGCGGTTCTGGACATTTTTCGTCCGGCACCATGCGAGCACGAGTTGAACGATTCGGCGTTTCCGAGGCCTTTGATGATGAAAGATTTAGCTCCCATCGATCCCGGAATAATACCGAAACGTCCTTCTTCGGCGTTTATTGCACCTTTACGTGTGACAAAAACTTCTTCACCATAATGATGCTCGCTGGCGACGTAGTTGTGGTGACAGTTGACCGTAATTTCAGGGACAAAATCCTCGCCCTTGTTAAACATACGGTTGAATTGATAAAGCAGACGCTTCATCATAACTTCACGGTTCATCATCGCGTAAGACTGCGCACATTCCAGATCACGCCAGTAATTCTGAAACTCTTCGGTTCCCTGAATAAAATAGGCGAGAGCAGGATCGGGAAGTTCGCTTAGACGATGAAGATGCTTTGCGGTTTCAATATGACGCGTGGCGATCTGGTTTCCGATGCCGCGCGAGCCCGAATGGAGCATCAGCCAAACTCTGTTTTCGGTATCGAGACAGACTTCGACAAAATGGTTTCCACCGCCAAGCGTTCCGAGTTGGCGCATCGCTTTCGATTTGCGGTCTTGGACACCCGAATGAAGTTCGCTGAAATCATCCCAACGTTTCCACTCAAGTGATTCGTCAACCGCGTCGCGGTGTTCGTTGAAGCCGACAGGGATCGTGCGCTCGATATTGTGACGCAGATCCTTCAGTTTTCCGTCAAGAATTCCGCTCTTAAATGGAGTCTTGACCGCCATCATTCCGCATCCGATATCGACCCCGACGGTTGCCGGGATAACCGCATCCTTTGTTGCGATAACCGAACCGACCATCGAGCCGATCCCGAGATGCGCATCAGGCATCAGAGCGACGTGCTTGAAGAGACAAGGCAGCCGCGAAACGTTGCGCAGCATGTTTTGTTCTTCGAGCGACAGCCCGTGATTAACCCACGAATAAACCTCGGCTTCTGCACCGCTGATATTTAGTTTTTGATAAGTCATATTATTCCTCCTTAAATTATAGTTTATGTGTGAAAAGTTTTTGTAATTTGTGCTAAACTCCGTTTCGTGACCAAAATCTAAGATCAGTCAAAAAGGAATTCGATTTATGAAATTAAAAGTTATTTTTTCGCTGTTGATGTTATTTCTCGTTCTGTCAGTTGTGCCGACATTGTCCTTTGCGTCGGAACCCGCGGGTGATTACGATTGGTTAAAACCCAGACTCGCGGCAACGAAGGCGTTTACGCTTGAGGTGCTTGAAGCAATGCCGGATGATAAATACGACTATCGGGCAAATGAAGATGTG
The DNA here is from genome assembly GCA_041394785.1 of Pyrinomonadaceae bacterium. GTDB lineage: Bacteria > Acidobacteriota > Blastocatellia > Pyrinomonadales > Pyrinomonadaceae > Aridibacter. The sequence continues at coordinate 20,185 of JAWKHO010000029.1, forward strand.
AGAACCTTCAAAGAACAGGCTTACCACATTGCGTATTCGATCGATTACTACAAACGAGTATTTGCCGGAAACCCGCGTGCTGCATGGGAGCCGGGAAAAGAAGATACAAAAAACAAAGCGGAACTCATTGCCTGGACAAATGAGCAGTTTGACGAGATAGAAAAAGTAATAATGGCAGCTTCGAACGATCCGCGTTTAACTGCAGGTATAATCGCTTTTCTTGACCACAATGCCCATCATCGCGGTCAATTGATCATATATTTAAGATCGAGCGGAATTGAACCGCCTGCTTATAAGTAAATAGTTTTGAATTCAGTTTACTGTTTTTGATCGATCTTCGCTGATTCGATTTAACCCAGCCATGCCCGGATTTTTTCGATTTCCTTGACGCGGACACTATGAATATTTCAATCAAACAGATTAACGTAGATGATTGGAAACTATTTCGCGACATTCGTCTGCTTGCGCTCAAAACAGACCCTGCCGTCTTCGGTTCAAATTTTGAACGTGAATCTGTTCAATCAGAGAATGAGTGGAAAGATCCGCTCTCGTCGGACGATTGTGCGATCTTCATTATCTTTAATAATAAAATTCCGGCTGGAATAACCGCCATTGCAGTAGAACGCAATGATCCGACCGGAAAAACCGCAATTTTATGGGGATCATGGCTTGAACCGGATTCGCGAGGAAAAGGGATCTCAGATCTGATGTACAGGGCCAGGATCGACTGGGCGAAACGGCATCCGAATGTCGAAAAAATCGTTGTGTCCCACCGCGCCTCGAATTTATCGTCAAAATTCGCCAATCAGAAACACGGATTCAAACACACCCGCTCAGAAAGCAAAATCTGGCACGACGGCGTGACCGAAGACGATGTCCATTACGAATTAATGTTGAATTCGTAAGGGCCGCTTAATATTGGAATCGTAGGGGCGGCGGCTTGTCCCCGCCCAATGAGCGGAGCGAAAACGAACTTGATAATGTCGAATTGTTACGAATAAGCTTGCTAGACGATCAAGATTTTTCGCCGTTCGGCTCATTGGGCAGGGACAAGCCGCTGCCCCTACGGTTTGGATTTATACATTAAATAAGATTTAAGCTTCGAATTATAGATTGGGTTCACCGGTGTATGGCCAATCTTTCCAAGATTCAACTAACTTTGCTCTTACAGGATTTAGACGAATATATTTTACCGTCTCAACAAAATCCTCTTCGTTTCTGATCACATGATCATAAAATTCTCTTTGCCATAACTTTCCGTCGTGAAAGTTCCAGAATTTACGAGTCGAAAGACTTTTGAATTCGCCGCATATCCTTCCGAGCGTTAATCCGGATTCACCGACACCAATGAGTGCGTGAAGATGATCGGGCATTAGACAATATGTATAAAGGTTAAACTTCCGTTCGATCCGGAGGTCTAATAGTGTTTCGATCGTAGACTTGGCAATTCGTTTGTCGGTAAAGAATCTGCGACGGTCTTTTGCTACGATCGTTACAAATGAACATCCGTAGGAATAATCGAATCGTTGAAGGCGCAGTGAGTTTCGACGGAATTTCCATTCCGGATTATTGTGAGGCATTTTGGGATTATAATGTAAGTGTTCTGATTCGGAAACTCGCATTAAATTTCGATTGAAAAATTTCCGCCGGATAGTAATTGCAATTGACAAAATCTCGTAGGGGCGGCGGCTTGTCCCCGCCCAATGAGCGAAGCGAAAACAAACACGATCATGTCGAATTGTTACGAAAATCTTCCGAGATATTCAAACAGTTTTCGCCGTTCGGCTCATTGGGCAGGGACAAGCCGCTGCCCCTACGTTGTTTCGTGCGTTTTAAATTTAATTGGCGACAAGTGTGGCGAGAGTCCGCCCTTCAATTATAATCGGGCGGGAAAGGATCGAACTTTCTATACCAATGTACTCCCAGCCTAAATCCCCGAAAAAAAATGAATAACGGACAATGGAAAACGGATAGTTTGAAAACGAATTATCCATTCTCCGTTATGCGTTATTCCTTGAATACTGGTAGATCGGGCGGGATTTGAACCCGCGATAACCCGCTTAAAAGGCGGGTGCCTTAAACCTGACTTAGCTACCGATCTGAGAAAAATTTCGATTGCCGAATTTCGATTTCGTTTATATTCGAATCGGAAATCAAAGATAACAGCGCACTACGATGCAAAGTTTGAGATCGCGATTTCCAGGTCAACAACCCGAAAACTAAACATTTCAGTCAACCATTAGAGTATTGCGACTCAGTTATCTTAGATCTGAAATTTCAAATCTGAGATCCTCCAACGGTAGGTAAACGCAAACGAAGGTCCGATTTTAAAGCGAACCAAAGACAAGTGTGTTCGTTGCGAACAAAAGGAAAGTAATAAGCACATTCTTTAATTCTAAACTGACATTCGTCTGCGTTTTAATTGGAAAGACTTTTATTTATTCATAGTGCCGAAATCCGCGGGTTAGCACCGAAGTTTTGCAATGTTCGGCATATCCTTATCAGGTTGCGTCGCTAAAATTGCACCCGGTTCAATGTCTAAAATGGTTGCGGGATCAGGAATCCAACCTGATGCTTTGCGGCTTATGAGACCACCGAGCCTGCTTTGCTCCATTCCCGCAGGATTTTACAGAAGGCGAAGATCGGATTTGAACCAATATCTAACCGATTACAAGTCGGTCGCTTTAAGCCGTTTAAGCTACTTCGCCGGAAGAAAAAGTATTTTCGTGATTGGTCGCGGCGAGCGGATTCGAACCGCTATTTACAGGCTTATGGGACCCGTGTTTTTCCGGTTAAACTACACCGCAGAAAAAATGAAAAATTGAAAACGGAAAGTGAAAAATTATCGCCGATTTAGGATATAGACAGATGATCTGCGGTGTGAAAGTCCGCGGTTTTTGGTTTGGGGAACTGATCGGCTGAGTTAAATTCGAATTGCCATATTTAGAATGGCCGTTTCGATCGCAGATACGAAATGGTTTTGGACGGTGTTGGAATCGCGCCAACCTCTCTGGCTTTTCAGACCAACGCTAATCTGTCTCAGCTAACCGTCCGGAATCGGGTTAAGGATTCAAGATCTAGATCTCAAATCTCAAAATTCAAATTTCAAGATTCAAGATTCAAGACTCAAAATTCGAAATATCTCCTTCGCTGGCGACAATGTGAAACTCGCGACTTCGTGTTCAGACGTTGAACTTTGAATATTGAATCTTGAACCTTCAGAACAGTTAGTGGCGGGATTGACGGGAATCGAACCCGCACCTTTCTGATCGACAATCAGACGAACAGCCTTTGTTCTTCAACCCCGCTTCGGATCATCGAGCCTTTATTTTCTTTGCTTTTAATATTTTAACAGCCCGTTTATTTTGCAGTTTTGCTTCTTTTTGGATGGCTTTTCTGAATTTTCTCAGGATCGCTTCAAACTCCCTCACTTTCCTGATAGCCTCCTCTTGCTGATCGGGAAATTCGATCTCAAAATCCATCGAAACATAGGAGTAAACGGACTCAACGGACAGTCTGATATCCGGTTTTACTTTTTTCCCGCAATCGCTGCGCTTTGTGTTTTCAACCAAAGCTGTTATGAAAGCTGATGAAAAGTTCTCATCATCTACCTGAAGCCGCTGTTTGTAGCGGTACTTTTTGTCGTTTTTCTTTACCATTGTATTTTCCTCATCGGAGATCGAATCGGGTTTTTGAGTTCAATCAAAAAAACTCTCAGCGGTCTCGCGAAAACTTTTGTTCATAGTTTCATTGCTGTTACCTCCTTATTTGGGGTTTTATAGTTCATAATTTCTTCTCCTTTATTATTCGTAATTTGGTCCATCGGGCAGGGTTGAATCCGTCCCGAAGGGCAATATGACTCTGCCGGCAATTTAACCCTGGCTGACAAGACGGGATTCGAACCCGTGACTTCCGCATTAACAGTGCGGCACTCTACCGCTGAGTTACTTGCCAAAAATTGGGTGGGGCGACGAGATTCGAACTCGTATTCTTCGCATTCACAGTGCGACGCTTTTTCCGTTTAAGCTACAGCCCACGTGATATTTCAAATTTCAAATTTCAAGTTTCAAATTTGAAACCTGAAATTTGAAATTTAGAATTTGGTACCGACGGTGAGATTCGAACTCACAATAACCGGTTTCTAAGACCGGCGCCTTTGCCAATTTGGCTACGTCGGCAGGGAAGGGGGAGTTTCGGAAGTTGGCCGAGTTGGCTGAGTTGGCTGAGTTAAGTGGTGCCTCTTAACTCTGAAACTCTGTAAACTTCCGGAACTCTGCCAACTTCTTACTGGAGCGGGAAGTCGGATTCGAACCGACGATTAGCGGATTTGCAGTCCGCCGCCTTAACCGGCTTGGCTATCCCCGCAAAAGGTCTCCAGGGCGCGTGTGTCCGTATCCCACGCGTTAGCACGGGCATCCACGATCGGAATGCAATTCCAAATCGAAACTAATCCGCGCGAACCCTTGCTAACGCGCGGGCTACTGACACGATACCTCGGCGCTCTCGCTCACGCGTGGGTTACCGATACGATGTTGGTCTGAGCGGCAGGATTTGAACCTGCGAACACTTGCTTCCAAGGCAAGCCCGTATAGCCATCTGCGGAACGCTCAGGGGAAAAACTTAAAAATTCAACATTCAAGAACTAGTGGAAAAATATCATGCAAGGATGGGCGCAAAGGTCATCATATTTTTTGAACCTTGAACCTTGAACCTTGAACCTTGAACTTCATTGGCTTCGGGGGAAGGATTCGAACCCTCGTTTCCTGAATCAAAGTCAGGCGTCCTGCCGGTTAGACGACCCCGAAATGTTAGGATTGGGCTTGTGATTGGTTGAGGATATCGACGTCTCAGCTTCGAATCATCCTAGATTCGAAACCTAAAATCACAAACCCAAACTAAAATTTTATGAAGAGGCATTGTTTAGAATTTTCACTATGAATCGTATCCGTTTATACTCCCGCGAAAACCGGTGTAAACTGAACTCTGCTTGCGTTAGGTCGTTGTTAATCGATGTAAACACGCAGTAAAAATCAAAATCATGGATATCATCGCGTATTATCTGGCCTTTATAGCGATCCTTCTTACGGGGTTTATCGGGACGCTTTCGTTTCTTGAAGGAATAATGGCAGCAGTTCGGAACAAGATCGGAAAGAAAAATGTTCCTGGCGGTTCCAAAATCGGAAAAATTCTTTCGGGGATCGTTGCCGTGCTGCTCGCAGTTTTTCTTTACCAAATGCTGACATTAGGATCGATGTCCTCATGGTTTGCGCTGGGAATTTGTCTTCTTTTTGTCATAACCGATCACATTATCGGGCGATCAATAAAGCCGAAGGAGCCGTCATAAACAGCGATCCGAATTCCGGAAAAACAATCGGGGAGATATTACGATCCGATACTTCAAACCTCAACTCGGGAATTTTCTTCAGAAAAATAAGATAGTTTGGCGGACGAGACAGGGCTCGAACCTGCATGCGATTTCATGCGACGGATTTCGGGATCGTTTCCCGGCCGGTTGGGAATCTCTTCCTGATCTTTATTGGCGGGAATGGCAGGACTCGAACCTGCAACCTGCTCATTCGTAGTGAGCCGCTCTGATCCGTTTGAGCTACACTCCCGTGTTTATCTGAATCTGATGCACCGGGAAGGATTCGAACCTTCACAGCCCTTTCGGGCAACAGTTTTACAGACTGCCGGTCATTGCCATTTGACGACCGATGCACGATAGGATTTGGTGTGGATGACAGGAGTCGAACCTGCATCTCCGGTTTGGAAGACCGAAGCTCTTATCCGTTGAGCTACATCCACATAATTAGTTAACGGTGTGAAGTTGGCAGTCCGCGACATGCAGGGAGTATCAATCAGAAAAAAGCTACCGAAATCGAGTTTTCTGCTTACTGTTCGCAGCTTACGGCTAACTTTTCAATTATTTCTGTGTAAAAATAAAAAAAGGCAGAGGATCGGACAGACTTCGGACGCATTTATGCCCGAATATGGCCGCAAGATAATTCGCTTTGTGAACTCGCCAAAGTTTATTTCGAAGTGAACTATCTTCTTTTGAAGCCTCTGCCTTTTTTATTTGTCTTGAGCCTCGCCTTACAATTCCTCATCTTCGAGCAAACTGCGCAAACGATCTCAAAACGTGTTTTTGGTTATTCAGTTTTCAAATATCAGTTGCTCTTTGAACACCGCCAGTGATAATCGCTGGCTCCTTTCATTTTGAGCGCAAAAAAAAGCGGTAACACTAAATTCTTTTTGCAAGAACCTGCGTTACCGCTCCTAAAATAATTTCGAGTTTTATTGTTTTGCCAAAAAAACCAAAAAACTCAACAAATTTTATATTTCGGGAGCGGAAACTTGCCGCTCCCGCTTATCTAAACCTTTCTCTCCGTTACGTTTAACCAGCGGAGATTCGGTGAAAAATGTAAATTCAAAAAGTCTATACACTGTACCGTGTGCAAACTGCCGCCGGGCCGCATTTGTTTAATTGCGGGGACGCCGTTTGATCGCTGTGTTGTATAAACCAAGTTTTGAATCACTGATCTTTCTCCTAAAATTCTTGTTTGCCTTCCGCAAACAGTTGCCGATTTAAGCACAGGGTAATTCAGGGTGTCAAGAGTTTTTTTTCAAAAAATGAAAAAAACTAGAAATGAGTGTATCCGCGGGAGATCAAATTCATCGATTTATCCCCGTCGATAAGTTCAATGGTGTCAGCGGTTTGCGTGGTTTCGCCGATTATCGAAAATTCGCGCAAAAACTTATTTGAAATTTTTCTGGGATCCACCGTAAACAGGAGTTCAAAATCTTCGCCGCCGTTCAGGGCTTTGTCCAATTGAGCGGGGAACTCCGGTTTTAGTCTTTGAAGATGTTCGTTTACCGGGATCTTATCTGCATAGACGATCGCGCCGACGCTGCTTGCCTCACAAATGTGTTTTAGATCACTTGA
>JAWKHO010000030.1:0-24764 GCA_041394785.1 Pyrinomonadaceae bacterium
CGAAGGGCATCAATTTTATCGGTATCTATCCAAATCATACCGAGTCGGATGAATGGGTAAAAGAGCATTCTTCGGCAAATTACAAATTCCCGGTTTTGATCGACAGAAAAAATGTTTTTGCCGACAAACTCGGGGCTTCGTTTACGCCTGAAGTTTATTATTTCAACTCCGACAATGTACTCGATTATCACGGAGCGATCGACAACGACCGAAGCGGTAAAAACATTACGAGAACTTTTCTGAAGGCTGCCTTTACCGAAAAGCTTTCCGGCAAGGATATTTCGGAAAAAGAAACACAGGCGTTTGGCTGTACGATCAAGCGGGTCGAATAAAACATACGGCAATTTGACTTTACCCCGCGAGCTTTTGCTGTGCGCGGGGTAAACTTTCTTTGTGACGGCAGAATAGATACTGAATTAAGATTTAAGATGAAAAGAATTGTAAGCCGAATCTCGTCATTTTTATTTACCTCAGGCGTGCTGATTTTATCGGTTTCCGGTATTTTTGCGCAAAATGCAAAAGGTACCGGAAACGACGGGGCTGAAAAGCAGACTGCGGGAACTTCGGCTCCTAAAGTTATTCAGATAAGTGACCTTGAGATCAAAGATCTGTTGAAACCAAAAGGAAAACCACTATTGGTTAACTTTTGGGCGACTTGGTGTATTCCCTGCCGCGAAGAATTCCCCGATCTCGTCGAGATCGATGCGGAATACAAAGATAAGATAGATTTTATTACGATAACGCTCGACGACCCCGCCGAAATTAACCGCGACGTCGCTAAATTCCTCGCTTCAATGAAAGCGACGATGCCGACCTATTTGCTCTATACCCCGAACGAAAGCGAAGTTATATCTTCGATCTCAAAAGATTGGCAGGGCGGACTTCCGTTTACCGTGCTTTATAACGAAGGCGGCGATCTTATCCATTTTAAACAAGGTAAAATTAAACCTGAAGTCGTTCGTGCTGAATTGGATGCAATGACAAAAACGGATAAATCATCTGGAAACGGTTCTGAAACTCCGCGAAGATGATCGTAAACATAACCGTTCTCACGTAAGTGAACTCAGGAAATGTTAAGACAAATCAAGTTGCGTTAATTTGCTGCGTCTGGTAGTTTCATAGATGCAACATTATTTCATATGATAAAACAGGAGTAAAGACAATGTACAGAAAGATCAGCGATTTCGAGCGCGACTGGAATTACGAAGTAGCGCAAACCGTAAAACTCTTCGGCAATCTGACAGATGAATCGTTATCTACAAAGGTGTCTGAAGACGGCCGCGAACTTGGTTTTCTCGCATGGCATCTGGTTCAAACGATGGAAGAAATGCCAAAACTTGCGGGGCTCGAAATTGACGCACCTGACTCAGAAAAACCCTGTCCTGCAACCGCGACGGAAATTGTTTCTGCGTTTGAGACCGCGGGAAACTCCGTGATCAGCGAAGTTAAAAAAAACTGGACGGATGAAACGCTCGAGATCGAAGATAATATGTATGGAGAAACCTGGAAGCGCGGGCTGACACTGCTCTATCTGATGCTGCATCAGGCTCACCATCGCGGACAGATCACCGTGCTGATGAGACAGGCGGGTTTAAAAGTCGTCGGCATCTACGGTCCGGCAAAAGAGGAATGGGCTGAAAACGGAATGCCGGCGCTGCCGTAGAAATTCCTGATCATCACTTGTCGTTTGCTCCCCCGCGAAGCCCTTGCCTGCGCGCGGGCTCCGGACACACTAGTCTCTCGTCACTTGTCACCTGCGTCCCCCGGGGGGAGCCCTTGCTTACGCGCGGGCTACGGACACGCTGATCTCTCGTCACTCGTCACTTGTCACTCGTCGCTTGTCACTTGCTCCCCGAGGGAGCCCTTGCTTACGCGCGGGCTACGGACAAACTCGTCTCTCGTCACTTGTCACTTGTCACTTGTCTCTTGTCACCTGATTTATCATTTGCGCGGATTTGTAAAACGTCCGTTCAGATAATAAACTCTCTTTTTTTATTTCAAGACAAATTTTAAAAGAGTTCTCAAATGACGAATCAACCTGAAATCACGCCGGAGATCATTGATCAGCACGGGTTCACGCCGGAAGAATATGAAAAGGTAAAAGAGATCATGGGGCGGGAGCCGAATTTTACCGAGCTCGGTGTATTTAGCGTAATGTGGTCAGAGCATTGTTCTTATAAATCCTCAAGAGTTCATCTAAAACGTCTGCCGACAACTGGTCCGCGTGTTGTCGTTCCTCCTGGGGAGAATGCCGGAGTTGTTGATATCGGCGATGACTGGTGTGTCGCCTTTAAGGTCGAATCGCATAATCACCCAAGTTTTATCGAACCGTTTCAAGGCGCCGCAACGGGCGTCGGAGGTATCCTCCGCGATGTTTTTACGATGGGCGCCAGACCGATCGCGGCGATGAACTCGCTCCGCTTTGGGCCGCTAATTTCAGACAAAACGGCCGTTGAAACCGGCTCAAGCACGACAACTGAAAAGATCGCAAACCGCAATAAATCGATCCTCAAGGGAGTTGTCGAAGGAATTGCGCATTACGGCAACTGCTTTGGCGTTCCGACGGTTGGGGGCGAGGTCGTGTTTGATGAAGCCTATAACTTAAACCCGCTTGTAAACGCTTTTGCACTCGGAATCGTCCGCAAAGATCAGATCTTCTTTGGAAAGGCTTCGGGAATCGGAAATCCGGTAATGTATGTCGGAGCAAAAACCGGGCGTGACGGAATCCACGGAGCTACGATGGCTTCTGCGGAATTTGACGATGAAGCTCTTGAAAAACGTCCGACTGTTCAGGTCGGCGATCCGTTCCTCGAAAAACTTCTTCTCGAAGCGTGTCTCGAAGCAATGCGGTCGGGAGCGATCGAGGGGATCCAGGATATGGGCGCGGCCGGACTCACGTCTTCGTCGGTTGAAATGGCTGACCGCGCCGGAACCGGTCTGGAACTTTATCTGGACGACGTGCCGCAGCGGGAAACGGGAATGACAGCCTATGAAATGCTCCTCAGTGAATCTCAGGAGCGCATGCTGATCGTTGCGAAATCCGGACGCGAGAATGAACTGGTTGAGATCTTTAATAAATGGGATCTCGACGCCGTTGTGATCGGAAAAGTAGTAGAAGGAAATCGTCTGAGAATCTTTCATCACGGCGAATTGATGGCGGACTTGCCGGTCGATAAACTCACGGAAGCGGCTCCGCTTTACAACAGACCGATGGCGGCGCCTGAAAGTTCAACGTTCAACGCTCAAAGTTCAAAGTTCAAAGAAAAGACCTTGAACCCTGAACCTGAGACTTTGAACTGCAATGAAGTTTTGAAAAAGCTTCTCGCTTCACCGAATATCTGTTCAAAGCATTTTGTTTATGAGCAGTACGATCACATGGTCAGGACCAATTCGGCTGTTTTGCCCGGTGCAGATGCGGCGGTTGTTCGCGTCAAGGAAACAAGGCGCGCGGTTTCGATGTGTCTTGACGGAAACGGAAGGTTTTCTGCGGTTGATCCGAAAGAAGGTGCAAAACTAACGGTTGCCGAAGCGGCAAGAAATAATGTATGTGTCGGCGGAAAACCGATCGCTGTGACAAACTGTCTGAATTTTGCATCTCCTGAGCGGCCTAAGATTATGTGGGCTTTTTCGGAAACGGTTGACGGCATAAAAGAGGCATGCGAGGTTTTTGAAACACCGATCATTTCGGGAAATGTTTCATTTTATAATGAAACTGACGGCGACGGAGTTTTGCCGACACCGACGATCGGTATGGTCGGTTTGATCGAAAATACAAAGAATATAATTTCCCAGGGATTTAAAAACGAAGGCGATCTGATCGCACTCCTTGGAACAACACGCGATGATCTTTCGGTCAGCGAATACGCGCAAACGATCCTCGGCTTCACTACAAACGAATTGATCGAATCGGGCGAAGTTCCGAAAATCGATCTTGATCTTGAGAAAAAAGTGCAGGATACGTGTCTGAAATTAAACGAAGCGAATCTTATAAATTCAGCACATGACTGCTCGGATGGCGGACTCGCTGTTGCTCTCGCCGAGCAGTGTTTTGCGTCGCTCAATAACGACGTAAATGGTGCGGAGATCGAACTGCAAGATCAGGATCTGGATGCCGCAACACAGCTCTTCAGTGAAACTCCTTCCCGAATTCTTATAACTTTTCCGAAGGAAGATCTTGAAAAAGTTGAAGGACTCATCGGTGATTGTCCATTTGAAGTGATCGGAAAGGTAACGGACGCTGACCTCAAAATTCACGTCAACGGAGAAAAAGCGGTGGATGAAAGTGTTTCAAGTCTTCAAACTATTTGGAAAAACTCGCTGAGCGGCCAGCTATTAAGATAACCGAAATTCGTATGCAAATTTTGTTGATGTTATACGTCTCAGCACCGTCGAATCCAAATCAATTTTTAGCCCCGTAGAAAAGAAATAACTATGGCAATCACCGTTCAAGCAAATCCCGTAAATCTTACCTGGACAAATTTCACCGTGGTGCCGAATAAGATACTTGATCCGGCGGATGGCTCTCTTCAGGATTCTTATACAAAATTTGATTTTTCGATGCCCGCAATGCCGCCGAGAACCGTTGACGGTAAATTGGCACTTGCCGATCCGCTTACAATAACGATCACTCCGAACGCCCGGATCTGGTCCGGTGCTCCGCAAACTGACGAATTGCTCTCACATGAACAGCTGCATTACGATGTTGGAATCGTCACGGCGCGCGCCTTTGCGAGAGAGATATCCCGGCTCAGAAAAGACACTCAGGCCGAGCTGGTCCTTGCGCTCCGTGCGGCGGAAACCCTGCACTTTATTACCCGCACAGGTCTCATCCAAAAACGATATGACATCGACACGAGACACGGTGCTCAGACCCATTACCAAAAGATCTGGAAAGACCGGATGACAGCATGTTTGGCAAATGTAAATTCGACGCAGATCGGCGGATTCTGGCTTTGATATCCGGAAACATAACCAACCGTTTGATTCCTTCCGGGCAGCGGTGCGAAAACAGAAAATGTTAAGATCTATCCCGTGAATTCAGGCATTTATATCCACATACCTTTTTGTAAATCGCGGTGTTCTTACTGCGATTTTGCGACCGACGTTTACCGAAGCAGCGACGCGGTAGAAAGATACGTAAATGCACTGATATCTGAGATTTCAAATTTCAAATTTCAAAGTTCAGATCTCAGATCAAAAACCCATTTTGATTCGATATATTTTGGCGGCGGCACCCCGTCACTTCTTTCGGCAAATCAGCTTGAAAGAATTCTCAATGTCGTTTTCGACAAGTTTACTATCGACAAAGATCCGGAATTTACATTAGAAATGAATCCGGGTACCGTTTCTCCTCAAAAATTAAGCGACTTTAAATCATTGGGAGTGAACCGTGCGAGCTTCGGAGTTCAGACGTTTGATGACCGGGCACTTAAATTACTGGCACGCGGTCACGATTCAAGTGATGCGCGCGAAACATTCAGACTTTTAAGAACCGCGGGTTTTGAGAACATCTCGTTTGACCTGATCGGCGGTCTGCCGCAGCAGACGCTGAAAGACTGGGAACGGAATCTTGATCAGGCACTTGACCTTGATCCCGAACATCTTTCGCTTTACCTTCTGGAGATCCATGCCGGAACTCCGCTTGCAGAACAGATCCGCACTCTCAGACAACCGCTTCCGGATGAAGATCTGGCGGCGGAAATGTATGAATCGATGATCGAAATAGTCGGGACCAGGGGATTTGAGCAGTATGAGATCTCCAATTTTGCAAAGACGGGTTTTGAGTCGCGGCATAATAATAAATACTGGCTGTGCGAGCCGGTTTACGGATTTGGAGTTTCTGCTCATTCATTTGACGGAACCGGAATGCGCTGGTCAAATGAACGCGACACGAGCAAATATGTCGAACTCATCGGGAAGGATAATTCAGCGATCGCGAAGACCGTCAATCTTACGCAAAAGCAACTTTCATCAGAGTTCGCGTTTCTAAATTTACGTTTAACAAAAGGTTTGGATATCGACGAATACAAACGGCGCTTTGGGTTAGACCTTGCTGACGAGTATTCGGAAGAACTTCTGACATTATCGGAAGCCGGACTTCTAAAGTTTGATAAAAACCGACTTTTTCTGACCAGAAAAGGTCGTCTGTATTCAAACGAAGTTTTTGAGATTTTTATCTGATACTTATTGCCGCTATGAAAATCTATGCCCACAGATCACGTTTGTTGTTAATTCTGTTTGTTCTCGTTCTCGCAGGAAATACATTTTCGCAATCAGCCAGAGAACTTCCGTTTGTTAACCGGATGCTGCCGAAGAATCTGTCTTGTCGACTGCTGAAAACAGGTGTTGTCAGCGAAGCGGATTTAAAAAATGTCAGAGAACGCAAACGCTGCGAGCTCGGAGAATATCTTAGTGTCGATTTTCAAAAGCAGACCCTAATACTTTACCGTCTCGGCGGTGACTGCCATATGAGATTGGACATCAAAGGCATTTTCCGCGAAGACGAAAAGAAAACTGTCACAGTTGAGATCGATAATATATGGGGCGGCTGCCGGGCCGGCGGTTGGATTGACGGTTTTCTTGTGACCGAAAAGATCCCGGACAATTACAAAGTGGAGATTAATGAAAACCTGATAGATGACCGGAATTACCTGCAAAGAAATCTTCTGCGTTCCAAAATTGAAACATCGGAGATAGATTTAAAAGGCTGCATACAAATGTTTAACCCGAAGGAATTTCGAATCAGGAGCGCAGAAGAATATCTCAAACTCATTCGCAAAGATGCGCAACAGGCGGCGTGCGAAAAACTTGTCGGCAGTCTGGACTTCGAAAAATATAGTTATGCGGGAGTTCTTCTTAGATCAGGGTATTGCCGCGTGCCGGTTGGACTAAGACACTGGGGAATCAACGATTTAAGGAAAGGTAAGTTCATCATCAATGTCAGATATACCAAACCGGAAGTGACCTGCCGGGCTCTGAGCAGATACGAACTATGGCTAAAGCTGCCCAAACTGAGTACAGATCAAAATATCGAGTTTGATATTCAGGCCGAAAGCTGATCGTCTCGCCTGAATTCTGACGGACCTGTCAGGTTGAAACCCGTGTTTAAAGTATTACGTAGAATTTATACACAACGGATCGACGTAAAATGCTCATCACAAACTAGCATCAATATTATTCGGAGTAAGCAATTATGGGTCAGAAAACATTTTATAGGGTATCAGGAAAACAGATCGCCATATTGGCATTTGCTTCTGCATTCGTGGCAGCAGGCGTCCTTTTGATCGCGCTTAATTTCACAGGTGTAAGCAGCGCATTTCAAAGCGCGGAAAGGTCTAATGTTTCATTCTCGGAAAAACCGATAGCGGGGATCTCAAACCCTTCGGTGGCGACGGATGAACAAAACAGCATCGAGGTGTACAAAGCGATTTCGCCCGGCGTTGTGTTTATCACTACAAGCGCAAGATTTGAAAATTTTTTTGGTGAACAATTCGAGCGCGAAAGCGGCAACGGATCCGGTTCTGTCATCGACAACGAAGGACACATTTTGACGAATTATCATGTGATCGAAGGCGCTTCAAAACTAAGTGTGAGTTTTGGAGGCGAGAAGGTTTACCCGGCGAAGCTCGTCGGCGGCGACCCTGACACGGATCTTGCGGTCATAAAGATCACCGCGCCGGCAAGAGGCTTAACCGTTATTCCGCTGGGAGATTCGGACAAACTCGAAGTCGGACAAAAAGTGCTTGCGATCGGGAACCCGTTCGGACTCGACCGCACCTTAACAACCGGTGTTATTTCGGGTCTTCAGCGGCCGATCAGAGCGAGAAACGATCGCCCGATCGACGCCGCGATACAAACCGATGCGTCGATCAATCCGGGAAATTCAGGAGGCCCGCTGCTTGATAAGTATGGCCGGATGATCGGAATAAATTCACAAATTCTCTCGCCTGCCGGAGGATCGGTCGGCGTAGGATTTGCCGTTCCTGTCAATACGGCAAAACGCATCGTTCCGCAGCTGATCAGATTTGGTGAAGTACGCCGGCCCGACCTCGGAGCCGTGTTGCGAAGTGTTGAAGAGCTTGGACAAAGAAATAATTTGCGCTTGCCCGTCGACAAAGGGCTGCTCGTACTTAGAACATATAACGGCGGTGCCGCCGACCTTGCTGGTATCAGAGGTCTTTCTTCAGACAGCGAAGGAATGATTCTTGGCGATATTATTTTATCTGCAGATGGTGAAAATCTCGGCAATCTGGATGACCTTTACAGATTTCTGGACAAGAAGAAGATAGGAGATTCGGTCCGTCTTACGCTTTTCCGCAACGGCAGCAATGTAACGGTACCGGTCAGGCTGATCCAAACGCCTGTCTCAAGCAGATCAAGAGGCAGAAGGTCACAGGAATAGTCGGTAGTCAGTGGAAAAGACAAACGCGGATGGACGAACTTCATTCGCGTTTTTTTTGATAACAGGATGAAAACCCGGGAACTTCAAAAGTTTATAAACGAGGGATTCGGATGGGTTTGCAAGAAGTGTCGCGACGCGTCCAAACAGACGGAGACGGGCGAAACCGATCGCGCGCGGATTCTGTTTGAAGGTGAATCGGAATCCCGAATCCCGAGATTCTCAGTCAGCGCGATGGCCGAGTGGGCAGATCGTGACAAACAGATTCTCTCTTGCCCGATATGCAGATCCGAGGAGCAAATCCCCGGTTAAATGATAAGAGCAAAACCCGTTATGCGGAGTTGACAAGAGTTAGAATTAGAATTATTCTAAACGTATCATCAGGTTATGGTATACACGAACAAAGACATCGATAGTTTGGGATTAACGAAGCAGCGAAAGGTTGTTCTGCAGGTTATTCACGAAGCGGAAGAACATCTTACGGCAAATGACGTTTTCGCAAGTGCCCGCGAGCTGCTTCCGGGGATCTCGTTTGCAACCGTCTATAATTCTCTTCGTTATTTGAAAGACGAAGGTCATATTGCTGAAAAAAGTTTCGGCAGCGGGGCGAGCCGTTTTGACCGGATGACCGAGCGTCATGATCACGCTCTGTGCGTTAAATGCGGCAAACTCGTCGATATGGAGCTAAAGCTTCCAAAAGCATTGGTTGATATGGCGGCAAAAACCTCAAATTTCGAACTGGAATCGATCGAACTAACGTTACGGGGACTATGTCCTGATTGCAATAAATAACTTTATATTAATTTCAAAGGAGATAATTTATGACAGCAACAGCAACAGCTACAGAAAAAGAAACAATTACAATAGCGAAGGTCGGGCATCCGGCTCCCGATTTTGATATGGCCTCAACAAAGAACATTGAAAAATTGGATGAAAACGTAAAGCTTGCGGATTATAAAGGAAAATGGACCGTTTTACTTTTTTACCCGCTCGATTTCACTTTCGTTTGCCCGACCGAACTGACCGCGTTTTCAGACCGTTATGAAGAATTCGAAGGGATCGGTGCAGACGTCATCGGCGTTTCGACAGACTCAGTATTTTCACACCGTGCCTGGATCCAGACACCCCGCGATAAAGGCGGCGTTGAAGGACTAAAATATCCGCTGGCGGCAGATATTACGGGCGAAGTATCGCGCAAATACGGCGTATTGATCGAAAAAGAAGGGATCGCACTTCGCGGACTCTTTGTGATCGATCCGGAAGGAACTTTGAAATACGAAGTTGTTCATGATCTGAACATCGGTCGTTCGGTAGATGAAACCCTTCGTGTTATTCAAGGTCTGCAAACGGGCGGTCTTTGCGCGGCAGAATGGAAGCCGGGTCAGGAAAATTTGTAAAAAATTAGAAAACTGAAGGTGGGTAACGAAAGATGGAATCATTGATCGTTATCCGCTTTACATTTTGTACTGGAGAAAATTATGTCGATGAAAATTGGTGACCAATTGCCGAAGTTTGAGGGCGCAACCGAATGGCTGAATGGAACGCAGGAAATTGCAGATGCATTCAGCACGGCCGGAACGCCGACATTGGTTCACTTTTGGGCAGTCAGCTGCGGTATTTGTAAAGACAAAATGCCAAAGCTTAACGAAATCAAAGAAAAGTATGCCGTAAACGGACTAAAAACCGTTGCCGTCCACATGCCCCGCTATGAAGCCGATTCGGACATAAACGGCGTACGTGATGCCGTTGAAATGTTCGGGATCTCAGATTTATGTGCGGTAGATAATCAGCACAAGCTCAAGGACGCATTCAAGAACGAGCAGGGTTGGGTTCCGGTTTACTATTTATTCGATGCGGAAGGAAAACTGAAAAGCCGCGCTGCCGGGGAATTCGGTGTCGGAATACTGAAAACCGCACTCGAAAAATTGTTTCCGGAAACAAACGAAGCGGCTGCTTAACTCTTTGAAAAATAAAAAAGGAAGATGCGGAGATTTTCGCATCTTCCTTTTTTCTATCCGAGCAGGTCCCAAAGCCCTTTGAAGAACACACCGATAATGAGTAGGCTGAGAAAGATAGATCCGAACAGAAGTCCGATAAGCAGCGATATCATTACGATCACAAATATCCAGTCGCTTGCCGTTCCGCTTCCTCTTCCTTCCCCGCGCTCACGGATCAGATCCATGTTCTGCTTATTCGAGCGCCAGAAGAAATCAAAAGCGTCTCCGATAAAGGGAATGACGCCGATAACGTAATCCAGCCCAATATTGAACGCCATCCGCAAAAGAGTGATCTTCGGAACACCGTAACGAACTCCCGCTATCAGAATGTAAAACGAAACAAGCGCTGTTGAGATGTCGCCGACATTCGGGATCAGTCCGAGAAGGGAATCAAAACCAAATTTCCATCCGACACCGGGAATATGAAAGAGACCGTCGAGATATTTTGACAGCGTTTCAAGACTTTCCTCGATCTCTATCTGCTTCCGGTCCCGTCTGTCGAGCCCGCGCGGTGTTTCGCTTTCGATCCGTTGTAATTCTTCGATATCCTGCATAACTTTCCGGCTAACTTAACAGACATGACGCGTGTCCCATTATTTGATCGCCATCTTTCATCCGCGACTTTTGGGGACTCCAGCCTGACCTCAGCCTGTAATCCAATAACTCGTCCGCAGATGGATGATGCTCCCAAACGGCAACTGCCGCAACTGCTCCAAGTCAGGTAGTGTCAAAAACGAGAAAACTGTGGTTAAACGGAATAATGACATCATGTGTATATTCATCCTGACCGATCACTTCAGAAACGATCCCGGGAACAAATTTACCGATTGATGTGCTGCCTGCCCAGTTCAGTACCTCAGCAAGTGACTGCAGTTTTTCCAGGTCGTACCTAACAACTGAAAAATCATCATTCGGTAAATTTGAAAGGTCCCTGACGATCATTTTGCTTTTTCAGAATGCAGCGGCAAGATCCTGATCCGAACAATTTTGTCGCCGCGCACAAGATCATCTACGATCTTCATGTCTTTCTCGTTCACATTCCCGAACACGGTATAACCGCCGTCAAGATGAGGCTGACGCGAATGAGTGACAAACCACTGAGAACCGCCGGTGTCTTTTCCGGACAACGCCATTCCAACTGCTCCGCGTTCATACGGAACCTGATTTATCTCACAGCGGATCTGCCAGCCCGGTCCGCCGTTTCCGTCTCCGCGGGGATCGCCGTCCTGCATCACAAAATTCGGCACCACGCGGTGTATTTCGACACCGTTGAAATAACCCGAATTTGCGAGTCTTATAAAATTCTCAACCGTCAGCGGGGCGTCTTCCGGCAGCAGGTCGATCATGAAACTTCCTTTTTCAGTTTCAACCGAAGCCGCCCATTCTCCGTTCTTTCTGGAAACGGCGCGTTTGTAGTCTGCCCGCACCACTCGTGAACGCGCTCCGTTCTTATCCTTCTCATCAAACTTAACGATCCCGATACCCTCCGGGACTTCAAATGGCTTAAAATCCGGATTGCCAACCGTCATCGGATCAGGTTTCGGAATATTAAATCCTTTGTAGATCTCGGCTGCTTTCCGCCTTATCAGATAATCGGGCGAACTCATCGCCGAAATAAACGGCGACATATATGCCACTTTTATCGGCATCGGAGTCGGACGGTTATCATATTGTTTTTTCAGCGCGTCAAGAAACGCCAATGAAGCATCATTCTGCTCATCCATTCGGGCGTCCCACAAAGCGCCGGACAGTATCCGGTAACTCGCAGATGCTTCTTCGGGAGAGTCCGGTTTGATATCGCCCAGCAAATTTGCCACAGTTGCGCGGACTACAAGATCCTTGTGTCCGATAAATTTCATCACAACGGTTTTCAGATCATCCGGCTTAAATGCTGCATAGGCACCTAAAAGATCCGGAATTGCAAGCGTCAGATCCTCCTTAACCTTATTTGTCTGAACTTTGGTTATCAATCCTCCGAGAAACTCCCTGGCGGTCTTTGCGCTTTCACTTTCCGGTTCATTCTCACCTTTGCCGGCGAGTTCGCTGATCCCCGCAGCAAAACTCCGAAGCTGTTTCTCCGAATCATTCTGCAGCTGAGACCTCGTAAGGAATTCGATGTAGCCGCTTGGCGAGATCTGCGCAAATGCGGTTTCGAGTTCCGGCGATGCGTATTTGTCCCGAATCCGCAAATTCTTTATAAAATTGAGCGCACGTGAATTATCCGAACCGTTTAAGATCGAACCCAAAGCCGAAGCGATCGTCAGCAGTTCATTGATCTCGGATGGGTTCCTTTGTTTTGAAATTCTGAGATCGGCGCTCAGTTTTTCGGCACGCGTCAAAAGTAATCCGGCAGAATTCTGATCTTTTAGTACTCCCAGAGACCGGATTGCGTTTATTCTCACCCGCTGGTCCGAATCCTTTATCGCGGAATCAATCAAAAGACCTGCCACGCTTTTGTCTTCAGAACCGCCAAGAACCCTTGCCGCATTTGCCCTGACGATCGGTTCTTTGTCCGATCTCAATAAATCAGCAGCCTTTTTATTTGCCGCTTTTGAGCGAATTCTTGCAAGTGTATTCAAAACGTCGGCCCTTATCCGCCAATCCGAATAGGTCAGAAATTTGATCAGGATCTCATCGGCGTTTTCAGGTCTTGCCCGCAAAACCGCCGTAATGCCAAATGCGATCACGGCGCCGTTCGGTGCCGACCTTCGACCCGCTTCGAAGGCAAGATTTGAAAGTATCGCTTCACTCAGTTTTTTCGCTGCCTCATCTTTTGGGTTAGCCGCAGCGATCTTCCCCGCTGCCTCTATCGCACTGGCACGAAGCTCCCCTTTCATCCGAAAATTATTGAGAATCGTAAGGATCGCATCTGCTGCTTTTACAGATTCTATCTCGCCGAGCGCAAAAACCGCGGTCTGACCCACATCCGCCGAAGGGTGTCGGATCAATTGTTCGAGCGCCGGGATCGCGGCTTCATCGCCGATCCTTCCGGCGGCCAGCGCGGCACGTTTTTGAAGAACAGGATCGGGTCCGTTCAAATAACTGATCAGGGTTTTGTCAAACCTCAGCTCATCCCCGGCTTTTACTATTTCGATCAGATCGCTGGTGGGCGCCTTCTGTCCGCCCTTTTGCTGGGCGATCAAAGCGGAAGTTGTAATTGCCGTCACGATGATCGCGGCAAAGGCTTTTCGGATTAAATTTTTCATATGTCTGTGAAGATTCTACGCGACCGCGGCTCGAATAACCAAGTTTATTCCAAACAAAAAACCGCATGTTCACTGCGGTTTGTTTTGACCAAAATCCGGGAGATACCTTATTCCCTGTATTTGACGCTCCTTACTTCCACATCTTTCTGAAGTGCGGAAGGAAGAACCACCGCGAGCTTTATTGTGTCGCCTTCGCGCCGTTCTTCGATAAAGATATCATCGACGGTCATATCCTCCAGAATGTTGTTCGGTCCATACAAAAGCACACTCGCCCGGCCGACTCGCGTCGCCGTTTGATACGGCACAACGAATAACCGCTCGATCCTTTTTCGCCCGATCCTGAATAGAACATCAACCGTCACCGCATCCACTAATGTGGCCTTCGGATTAACGATCTTGAGCGGGATCTGTTGCGCCTTGAGATTTGCCTTTTGTTTATCCACACTTATCTTTTCGGTTGACACAAAATTTATCGAACCGACAAAACTCTTTGGTCCGCGGACCTTAACCTTTTCAGGAGTTACGCTGGTGCTGTAAATTTCATATCCGGCAGCCGGATTTCCCGAAGTTTCGACGCGGATCGGAACCTCAAATTCTTCAACTTTTTCAAGTTTTATCGCTACCTTATCAGGCTGGATCTCATCGATCTTGACACCGCTCGGCAGATCGACTGTGATGTTCTGCGGTGTGATCTGAATTGTTCGATCGCCTTCCTTCACATTTGCAAGGTCAAGCGAAACAACAAGATCGCGCGGATTGAGCTGATCGACCTTTCTTTTTTCACCCGTTATAACAAGATCGACCTCCTGAACCGGAGAATTTGTAATTTCAAGTGAATTCGGCACAAGGGGATTGAGCGTAACTCCGCGGAGCCGTGTGACGGTCGGCGTTTGAAGTCCCGTAACACCGAGCCAAAGCGCAAGCGTAATTCCGAGTGCGGTCAGTTTTATCAGCCAATCATCGATAAAGATCCGGCGCAGCCAATAACGGAAATAATTCCGGCGCTGCTCATTTTGGGTCAAAAGATCTTTTGAAATACCGAAGTTCATCCCGGTCAGCAGTTTAGCTGAGAATTACCTCCGTATCCGATTCTTTCATCACCTTCATTTCCGAAATTTCCTTTGTCTCCGGATCTTTTTTCTCATCCTTATTGATCCTCGAAGATGATTCGATTGGCATATCCATCGCCCCGAGGAGCAGCTTGCGAAGTTTCTTGGTATCGAGGTTCCTTCGTATCTCGCCGCCTTCGATAAATGAGATTAGTCCGGTCTCTTCCGAAACGACAACCGAGATCGCATCCGATCCTTCGGTAATTCCGATCGCCGCCCGGTGACGCGTTCCGAGTTCGCGCGAAATATTAGGATTCTTTGTAAGCGGCAAAAAACATGAGGCAGCTGCAACACGCTCTCTTCTTATCACTACCGCGCCGTCGTGAAGCGGCGTGTTCGGATTGAAGATCGTTACAAGAAGGTCATAACTCAATCTGGCATCAAGCTGAACACCGGCATCAATAAAATTCCTGAGTCCGACCGATCTTTCAAAGACGAGCAAAGCACCGGTTTTGTTTGCGGCAAGCGTTGTAGCTGCCAACACGACCTCATCATAGATCGATTCACCCAACGATCCTCTTTGACGCCGGAGGATCGGCAGCCGCAAGCGGTTTCCAAAATAGATCAGAGCCTGACGAATCTCGGACTGAAAGAGGACGATGATCAGTACGCCGATGTAAAATACAGCCGAACGCAGGACAAACTCGAGAGTTGCGAGATCCTGCGCGAGAGCAAACCAGTAAAGAAGCGCCAGAATAACCATCCCGACAACGGTCGGAACCGCCCTCGTTCCACGGAGTAGTTTCAAGACCACATATACGATAATGAACACCAGCGCGATATCTAAAAATGTTCGCACTGTGTTCAGATCAGGAATGTAATCGTAAATGCTCATTTTGTTTGACAACCGATATTTTGAGGGAATTACCGGTGTTTTTAGCTGATCCGTTTATGGGAATTGCTCGTTTCGTCTGGCTACCAGTTTTTAAAGAATATCATAACGAATTATCGATCCGCTTTCTATTTTTGTTTGCGATTTCCGCTCACTTCGACAACTGTAACGCGATTTCTGTGCCATTACTTTATTTCAGCCGGTTAACGCACCCCGCGGATATCAGTTTCTGCGCCGTATCTTCCCTTTGTAGATCATCCCGACGAGTTCACTATTCTTATCGATCACGCCTACAGCACCGGCGTCGTTCTGCTTAAGTATCGAAATGACATCTCCGGCAGGCGTGGCCTGATCGACGAAAAATTCCGGCCGGATCGTCCGCATCGCGTGTTTTACAAGTGTCTGATTCCACTTATCCCGTGGGTAATTCTTTTTTACGTCTTCAAGTACGAGCAGTCCGTAGAATTCCCTATCCTCAGATACGGGAAAGACCAGATGCCGGTATAACGGCAGCGTCCGGTCAACAAATTCCATAACAGTTGATTCGGGCGAAACAGATACGGGCATCTCCATTATCTGGGCTGCGGTGAGGTCTTCGAAATTAAGGATCTGTCTGATCACTTTTGCCGCAGCGTCAAAAAGAAAAATTCCGACGAGTACCGCCCAGAGCCCGCTGAAAATTCCCCCCGTTGTGAAAATCCCGATTACGCCGAACACGATAAGCGTGACGGCAATGATCTGTCCGAATTTCCCGGTCAGAACTGTCGCCTCATTCAGATCCTTGCCGCGGCTCCATAATATCGCCCGCAACACTCTGCCGCCGTCAAGAGGATATCCGGGAAACAGGTTAAAGATCGCCAGCAGCAGGTTCAAAACAAAGAGCGCAAAGAAAACAGGCGTTAACAGATCAGTCCGAAGGCCTGCCGAGCCGAGCCACAACCCTAAAAAGACGGCCGAAAGAAGAAAGCTGGCGGCCGGTCCGGCCGCTGCGATCTTAAACTCCGCCGATGGTGTTCTCGGCTCATGTTTGAGCCGGGCCAAACCGCCAAAAGGATGAAGGAGGATCTCGACAACCTGAATTCCTTCCTTTCGTGCGACAAAAGAATGTGCGAGTTCGTGAATAAATATGGAGGCGAAAAAAATGAGTATCGTCGTCAAACCAAACAGAAATCTGACAAGTGAATTTGAAACAGTCTCCTCCGGGATCGTATACGAAACAAACCAGCCCATGATCCCGAGAACCAGAAACCAACGGTAATCGATCCTTACCGGAATCGAATAAATGTGCGTCAGAAGGAGTTTTTTACTAAAGATTTGGAAATACCGCTTCATAAAATACCGGAAAGCCGCCGAAACTGAGGAAATTACTGCCTGCCTCAAAACCCCGGATCGCTCCGCGAAATTTTATGCTTCGAAAGGTACTTCGGCGTTTTGGAGGATATGAAGCTCGTTGCGGGATACCCGCTCCAGAAGTTCCGGTTCATCAAACATTTTTACAAGCCCGCGAACCGTTGCATATCTTGGTTCTTCGGGAATGATCACCGAAAGATTAATAAAATCGCGAAGATATTGATCGATGCCCGAAAGAAGCGCCCCGCCGCCCGTCAGGATCACGCCGCGGTCATAAATATCCGCCGAAACTTCGGGACGAAGTTCTGTCAGCGTGTCGTTTATCACATTCGCAACCCTGCGGACTATCGCTTCCGCTATCGGATAGATCTCACCTGCGGTAAGCGTCACTGCGCTCGGACTCCCGGACTGCACGTCCCTGCCGCGAACAAGCAGTTCTTTCTCAAGGTCTTCCGGCACGATCGCCGAAACAAATGTTCGCTTGATCGTTTCAGCGGTTTCGGCACCGATCTGCAGCCCGCGGTGTCTTCGGAGATGAGTTGCGAGAGCGGCGTTTATCTCATCACTCCCGATCCTTTCCGAACGCGAATGAGCGATCGAACCCTTTGCAATGATCGCAATATTGGTTGTGCCGGCTCCGATATCAACTACTGCCGACGCTCTTTTATCGGTTGCGGAGATATCAGCACCGAATCCGGCAGCCAGGCCTTCTTCCATCATATAGACCTTTCCGATATGCGCTTCTTCGGCAGCATTGAGCAAAGCCCTTTGCTCAACGTGAGTTACATCGGAAAGCATGCTCATTACAGCCTGCCGCGAAACCTGCGAACCCGTCTTTGCATTTCTTACAAAATGCGCAAGCATCTTCTTTGTATATTCAAAATCGGCAACAACGCCGCCGCTCAAAGGCGCTTTGACAATGATGTCACGCCCTTCGCGTCCCCACATTTCATAGGCTTCTTTCCCGTAAGCGACGATCTCTTCAGTCAATTCGTTGACCGCGACTAAAGATGGTTCATCAAATACGATATCACGTCCTTTGACAGCGATGATCGTATTCGCAGTACCCATATCTATAGCCATAGAATCGGTTACGTATTTTTTTAGTGATGAAAAGCCCATCATAGAGAATATTTTACTTAACAAAGACATTGGTAAAAAACTCTGGATCTGTATGGAGGACGTAATCGCTGATTTTTCTGAATCAGCTTATGTTACATCAATTCCATTTTACCTCAAACAGAGAAACCGGCTCCAGACGATTTTTGACCTTCAGCGGTTCGCACTTCCGGATCTGAAACGTCTCTTCGCATGCTTTTCCCGTCGCTTCACTGATCAATATCTGGCCGCCGACCGCATTTGACTCCAACCGGGATGCCAGATTTACCGTATCGCCGATCGCCGTATACTCGGATCGCCGTTCAGAACCGATATATCCGATCGTTGCGATCCCTGTGTGAAGACCGATACCGATCGATACGGGCGGATACCCCTGAGGTTTTAGTTCCTGATTCAGCGTCTGAACCCTTTTCTGCATGGCGATCGCCGTTTTTACCGCATTATCGGCATCCTTTGGAGAAGCGGTGGGTGCACCGAAGAGTGCCATCAATCCGTCGCCGATATATTTATCAAGCGTCCCGCCGTTTTCAAAGATGATCTCTGACATCGCCGAGAAATAATTATTCAGCAAACCGACCACCCGGTCAGGGTTTTGATCTTCGGAAAATGCCGTAAACCCTCTGATATCCGCAAACAGCACGGTGATCGTTTGGTTGACGCCGCCGAGTTTGAAAGAATCCGGCTTTTCAAGGAGTTCTTTCACAACATACTCGGGCATGAACCGGCTGTAATTTGCTCTCGCAACTTCCTCTCTGGCAAGGCGTTTATGCGCTTTGATCGTTTCCACGGTAACCGCGGTTTGTGCCGCAACGGCACTGATCAATTCCAGGTCGTCCTGTGTAAACGCCGAAAACGGATCTAGGCGGTCCGCATAAACTACGCCGTGAACATTCGATTCAGTCACGAGCGGAGCGCAGATCGTCGAACGTACTCCCTGGGCGACAATCGATTCCGCGCCTGAGAACTGGGCGTCTTTTTTTGCATCCTGCGAAAGTAAAGCGACCTTTTCACGCATTACCTTCTGCGTGATCGTTCGGCTTATCGAGAGCTTTTCAGCCAAATTATCGCCCGAACCGTCCCGTGCTTTCGCCGCGATCGGATAAAGACTATATTCAAGGATCTTTCCGTCAACCGTCTCATCCGCAAGCAGTGCAACCACTCTCTCGGCGGGTGTAACCCTGAAAATGAGCTCTGTCGCCCTGTTAAAAATTTCTTTTAAGTCAAAAACCGTGCCAAGTGTTTTGCTCATTTCATAGAGCATTTCGAGGATCTGAGCTTTTCTTCTGAGCTCTTTCAATTCATCGGAAGATGGCTGCTTGAGCCGGTCTGAAGGAACAAAATCTCCCTTCATGGAAGTTTTCGCACTTTTTTCAATGATCTCATTTGCCGAGATCACAAATTGAGTGTTTCCAAGAGGTTTGTCGTCGTAACTAAGATCTTTTTCAACTTCCGTTATTCCGATCTCGTGTCCGGGAGCGATCGACCCGTGAAAAGGCATCGGAGTTTCGGCAGTCGAAGGGATCACGGCAGCCTGCGTGTCGGTTACAAGATTGAATTTGAGCGTACTGGTTCCGATCGTGATCTCATCTCCCGGATTCAGAACCTGCTCCAAAATTTCTACCGTATTTATGTAAACCTTATTCGCGCTTCGGTTTATCGAGCCGTTTTCATAGTATCCGTCAACCAGAACGAACCTCGATCCTTCCCCTCGGATCGTCGCATGCTGACGCGAAACTCTCCGGTCATTGAGAATTACATCATTATTCTTTGCACGGCCGATCAAATAATTTTTGTTCTGGTCAAGCTGTACTTCCCAGGATCTGCCCGTTGCTTCCGTAATTTTTAATATAGCGTTCACAAGAAACTAATTGTAAATGGTTATCCCTCAATCGTAAATTCCAAACATCCGCATTTACCAATCATCCGTAAATAATTAACATTATTTTATGATCTATTTTGACAACAATGCCACCACCCGAGTTGCGCCTGAAGTTTTCGATGCGATGAAGCCCTTTCTCACCGAATTCTATGGAAATCCCTCATCGGCATATTCATTTTCAGCAGAATCAAAAACCGCGATAAAAACCGCCCGGGAGAACGTCGCAGCACTGGTCGGTGCGGCTGATCCGGATGAAATCGTATTCACTTCCGGCGGGACGGAAAGTGATAACTGGGCGATCTTCGGTACGCTCGAGGCGGCAAGAGATAAAACGCATATCATAACAACGCGTATCGAACACGAAGCCGTCAGAAAAGTCTGCGAAAAGCTCAGCCGCCGCGGATTCGTTGTTACCTGGATCGATGTCGATGAAAACGGCATGCCGGATCTCGAAATGCTTAAAAGTTCATTGCGCGCCGAAACAGCCGTCGTTTCGGTAATGATGGCAAATAATGAAACCGGCGTGATCCTTCCCTTTAAAGAGATCGGTCAGATTGTAAAAGAACACTCCGCGGCAGTTTTCCACGTAGATGGTGTAAATGCAGTCGGGAAAATGCCGGTTAGCTTAAAAAACACCGAAATTGACCTTTTTTCCATCTCGGCTCACAAATTTCATGGTCCAAAAGGGATCGGAGCGCTGTATGTCCGGAAAGGAGTTGAGCTTCCCTCATTAAAGATCGGCGGCGGACAGGAGAAAGGAAGAAGGGCGGGGACGGAGGCGATCCACCAGATCGCCGGAATCGGAGAAGCGGCAAAAATTGTTCTCGACCCTGCTCCGTTGAAAGCGGTGAAGGAAATGCGCGACCGACTTGAAAACGAAATTTTGAATAATATTCCAAATTCTCGGTTAAACGGGCATCGGATCCTGCGGCTGCCGAACACGGCGAACATATCTTTTGAAAATCTCAACGGGGAAGTAATTTTGGCGAAGCTGAATGATCTGGGAATCTGCGTATCAACCGGTTCTGCATGTAACGCGGAAGATCACTCGCCCTCAGCCGTCTTGCAGGCCATGGACGTCCCTTATTCCTTCGCGATGGGTTCGATCCGTTTTTCATTGGGAAGATATAATACGATGGGAGAAACCGAATACGTGCTTGAGCACCTTCCAAAGATCATCGAGGAATTAAGAGCGTAGCGGATCGTTTTAAGGATTTTTGATTACCGCCTGATCAGCAAGCCATTTTTCGATCGTTTCAAAATAGCCGTCAACTGTCTCGACCGGCTCCGGAAGTTCCCATCGGTTTCCGGTCTTTGTTTTCTTTAGTCCGTGGTCGGCATCCGGAAAGACCCTGATCGTAAACTTCCTTTTCCAGCGGGTTTTTATCTCTTCCAGATTCGCGGTACTTTCTTCAACCGGAACGCTTTTGTCGAGTTCGCCATAGAGCCAAAGTCCCGGCCGGATCATCTCTTCAACAAACGGATACGGATCATATCCCTTCGATCCGTATTCTTTTAATTCTTTTGTTATCTCTTCTTTCGTTTTTCCGGTCGGCTTCCCGTCTGTGTCACCCGTCAGATTGCTGTAAAGATTCTCTTCGGCGATGCTCACAACCGGGCCTGAAACAATTATCGTAAATGCGACACCGCGTTTGTCCATCGCCGCGGCCAGCGGAATGATATATCCGCCCTGGCTTACACCGAATAATCCTACCTGATCCTTTCTGATATCCGCTCTTTTCTTCAGGTCGTTTACAGCCGAGATCACATCCGCCGCGTACACGACCATCGAACCGCCAAAACTTCCCTGATATTCACCGCCCGATTCTCCAACGCCCCTTTTGTCGTATGTAAATACGGCGATGCCTTTTTGCGAGAAGTATTCGGCAAATTCGCGGATGTATGAATCATTGCGGTCGATCTTTCCCGAACCATGGGCGCAAACGATCGCCGGGTGCGGCCCCTCGCCGGCGGGGCGCCAGAGCGTCCCTTTCAGCTTAACTCCCATACTTTCAAAAGAAATATCTTCCTTTGCGATATTCGGTAAGGAAGAAGAATCCGCGGCTTTTGAACTGTCCGCCGCATTGGGCTGCGCACTGCAATTAACGGACAGCGTGATAACGCAAATACACGCAACGATCATCAACCGAAATTCTCTTAAATATGCCTCTATCATTTTTTCACCTTTGCTCCTGATCCGGAAAAATTCCCCGCTTTTATTATCGCTATGTCATTCGGGATTATGTGTTTCTTGATCGCCGCTTTTATTTCGCTCGGGGTCAGAGATGCGATCTTGTGCTGAAGCTTGTCATCCCATTCGAGGGTTCTTTTGAGATACAAACCGCTGTTTAAGTGCCCTGCCAGCCGTTTGTTATCCGTTCTCAAATTTTCCCGCGTAATTAGCCAATGATTTTTTGCTGCTGAAATTTCCTCTTCGTTTGGCCCGTGATCCAGAAAATTGCCGAGTTCGTCTTCAAAAATTGCTTCGGTCTTCTCGAGATCCTCCGGCGGGAAATCTCCGAACACGATAAACCCGCCAAAATCGTCAAGCGGATTCGCGTAAAAGATCGACATCAATTTTATATTTTCACGGCCTGAAGAAGCCCGCTTCGAAAATCGTGAGTCTGCAAAACCGGGGTTTCCCAGAATATATGTGCCGAGAAAAAGTGCCGGGTAATCTGCGTGGTCTTCGCTGACGGGCAAATTCAGACGGGCGACAAAATGAGCCGGACCATCCGCAGGAACGTCGATCGTCTTATCGATACCCGGCTTTTTTGAGTATTTTGTTCTGACGCGATCAAAAAACTGCGGACTTTTGAACCCACCAAATGCTTCTTCAGCCGCTTTTAAGGCTTCGGTTTTCTCAAATTCTCCGACAAACGAAATAAAACCGTCAGACGCTCCGTAAAAGTCGCGGTGAAATCCTATCGCCTCTTCAAAAGCTGCAGATCCAATTTTTGCAAGGCTTTCATCGATAGATCCGGAATAATTCGGGTGTCCGACTGGCTCGGAGTTGAGATAAATTCCGAGTTCGCGGGCGGCTATTGCCTGCGGACTGGATTTGAAATTTCCGACAACCTTCAATGTCTCGCGTTTGAGCTCGTCAAATTCGATTTTCTCGTATCGCGGCCGGCGAAGGATCTCTCCGACAATTTTTAAGACCTCTGCCAGATTTGCAGCCGGCGTTTTAATATTTGCCCAACAGCTAAAAACGTCGCCGGAAATATTCACGTCGGCCCCGAGTTCTGAGAAGCGCTTTGTCAGATGCTCTTTTGCCCTGTCTTTGGTTCCGCTGCGCATCAGCAGCTGCCCTGCGAAATCTGCGGCTACATCGCGATCCATCAAAGATCCTTCGCTCCCGAATCTGAATTCGATCCGGACAAATACCGCAGAACCGGCGTTTTTTCTGTGAAGAAGTGCGTATCTGATCCCGCCCGTTTGGATCCGTTCGACGTTTTGTTCGATCTCTGCAAATGATCGAGATTCACTGATCTTTTCTGTCAGATCTTTCGGCCCGCTGCTTTGCGCCGTTGCGGCAGCAGCAAAAACTGAAGCGAAGACGGCTATCGCGATTAAATTTTGAAAGAGCCCTGATCTCAGCATATTTCCCCCGTTTTTATTTTTGTTTCCGGATGTTTCTGAGGATCGTACCGCAAGCGATATTCGCGGGTATTCCAAGATCTTTGAAATATTCTTCAAAGTTTTGTTTTTTTAGATAAAAAGGCACCTGGGGTTATCAATTAGCCATCCGAAAGCCGTTATTTGCAAGCACATAGACTCGTTTCAAACCTTTCCGCAAAAAAATACGTATCTCTAATGAAAGACCAATCTAATCAATCAACTATTTTCACAGGAGCCTAATGAGAATCAGAAAACTTTCCGCTGCCTTTTTGTCGCTTGTTACAACAATTTCGATCTTTACCGTGTCGCTGCCGTTAACCGGATATGCGCAGACATCGAACAGTCTGTCTCCATCCGATCTTGAATCAAGACTTTCTTCGATCGAATCGCAGCTAAAAGAAAAGCAAAAAGAATTGGGGATCCCGGGAGTTTCGCTGGCCATCGTAAAAGACGGAAAAGTAATTCTCTCAAAAGGTTTCGGCTATAAGAATTTTGAAAAGAAGATACCGGTGACGGCCGATACACAATTTGCTATCGGATCGGCGACAAAGGCGTTTACCGGATTGGCAACACTCATTTCGCAGGACGAAGGCAAACTATCGCTCGACGATTCACCAAAAAAGTATATTCCCTACTTTAAGATCAACGACCCCGATATCGACAAAAACATCCAGATTCGTGATCTTCTGTGTCACTCCTCGGGGCTCAACCGCACGGATCTCGGATGGATCACCGGTAAGCTGAACGAAGAGGAAATAATCCGTGTTGCCGGCGAGGCAAAACCGATGGCAGGGCTCCGCAAGCAGTTCTTCTATCAAAACGTGATGTTCCTGGCAGCAGGCGAAATCGTCGGCAGTGTGCAGAAAATGCCATGGGAGAAAGTTATCGAAACAAAGATCTTCACGCCGCTCGGAATGAAAAACAGTACGACATCCGTCAGCCAGATGCGCAAGGCAAAGGACTTTTCGTTCGGATACGAATACAACTTTGATACAAAACAAACACGCTACTTGCCGACGCGTGAGATCTCTGCGATCGCTCCGGCCGGCTCGATCAATTCGTCGTCAAACGATATGGCAAAATGGCTGCAGTTTATTCTCGGCGGCGGCGAGGCAAACGGAAAACAGCTCGTTTCAAAGGCGGGTTTTGATGAATGGCTCAAACCGCAGATGAAGGTAACTCCAAACGGAAGTGTTTCATACGGATTCGGCTGGTTTCTCCAGGAATGGAAAGGAAAGAAGGTTGTTCAACAC
>JAWKHO010000031.1:0-24267 GCA_041394785.1 Pyrinomonadaceae bacterium
GCTTGATGAAATGGTTGTTACAGGCAGAAACAACGTTTTCAAACTAGAGAACTGCAGTAAAAAGGGTACACCAAGACTTATTTTTATAAGGAACGGCGGTGCAAACGAAATCGAGGTCAGAAGAGTTAGCGAAGACTGCAAGGAGCAGAAGGTTGCCGCGGTCACACCGGGACGCATGTTTGAAAGCAAGACTTTCGCAGACAATGTCTATCGGGTTTATGAGAAAGAAACGGCGAGACTCCTGGAAGAATTTGTTGTGCAGCCCCGGGTTTCGACATATCTGATTGGGGCAGAAGCGAATGACGATCCGAGACAGGGATTTCTGGAAACGACAAACAGATTTCGGTCAGGTGCGAACTTACCCGCTTTAAGACTCGACGACTCGCTGACAGAGGCGTGTCAGTGGTTTGCCGAGTTTATGGCTGCGGAAGACAAGGGATATCCGGTACATGATGTCAGCGAGATCAGAAAAGATAAGCCGTTTCCCGAAAGAAACACATCCGCAAAACGGCTTGTTTACTACGGCTGGGAAAAGAAAAACAAAGCACATTTTGAAGCAACGATCCTCGATACCGTTCCGGATATCAGGCTTCTCGGAAGTCATTTTGCATTAGCATGGTCATCCGGCAATACGCATGATGCACCCTTTTTTGACAAAGACCGAACAAAATACAACAGCGTCGGTTTTGGCTACGCGAAGGCAAAATCAGGCGAAATCAAATATTATGCATGCGCGGTATTCGGCAAAAAATAGGAACCAGAAACGCTATCGGTACTGCGAAACACCGCCAAATATGGTAAAGCCGAAGAAAAAACCGTGTCTGATGGATTTTCAGGAATAGAAAATGATATAAACGTTCTAAACGTACATCAGAATTATCAGCCGAAAAACAGACGCAACACTTCTCAAAAAAAGCTATCTTTTTGGCCGAAAACCCATATAGAAACTAAAAAAACCTATGTCAACTGCATCTATGTCACAACAATCGATCGAGCAACTTTCAATAAACACAATCAGAGCCCTTTCAATCGATGCCGTTCAGGAGGCAAATTCCGGACACCCCGGTTTGCCGCTCGGCGCTGCACCAATGGCGTATGTGCTGTGGACAAAGTTCCTCCGACACAATCCGGCAAATCCGAAATGGTTTAATCGGGATAGGTTTGTTTTATCCGCAGGACACGGTTCGATGCTTCTCTACAGTCTTTTGCACCTAACGGGTTATGAATCCGTTTCGCTTCAAGAAATAAAGAATTTCCGCCAGTGGGGCTCGGCAACGCCCGGACATCCTGAGAATCATCTTACGGCTGGTGTCGAGGTAACTACAGGACCGCTCGGCCAGGGATTTGCAAACGGCGTTGGGATGGCGATCGCAGAAAGACATCTGGCAGCGCTTTTTGATGATGAAAATTTTCCGATCGTTAATCATTATACTTACGCGATCGTTTCAGACGGCGATCTGATGGAAGGAATATCATACGAAGCCGCTTCACTTGCCGGCCATCTGAAGCTCGGCAATATCGTTTATTTGTATGACGATAATGAGATTACGATCGAAGGAGGAACAAACCTGGCGTTTTCCGAGGATGTTACACAGAGGTTTGAATCCTGCGGATGGGATGTTTCAACCGTGGCTGACGGAAACGATCTTGCTGCGATCGAAGAAGCGATCATCGCCGCACAATATGTTGCCGACAAACCTTCCTTGATCAGGGTCAAAACCGTGATCGGTTTTGGCATGCCGAATGAAGGCACGAGCGATGCGCATTCCGACGCGATCGGCGATGAGGGTGTTGCCGAAACCAAACGAAATCTTGGTCTTGATGAAAATAAGAAATTTTTTGTCCCGGATGAGGTTTACGCGCATTTTCGGGAAGCTAAAGAAAACGGGGCAAAGCTCGAATCCGATTGGAACGATCTTGTAGCCGGCTACACGGAAGCTTATCCGGCCGAGGGAGCCAGCTTCAAAAGGATCGCAAATAACGAATTACCAGGAAATTGGGAGGAGTATCTTCCTTTATTTGAAGATGTGAAAGCGGCCGCGACGCGGGTTTACAGCGGTGATGTAATAAATGCCATTGCCGATGACATACCAAATTTGATCGGCGGATCGGCGGATCTCGGTCCATCAAATAAGACGGATATCAAATCGAGTACATCATTCCGGGCTGATAATTATGCGGGCCGGATCCTTCACTTTGGAGTGCGCGAGCATGCAATGGGCTCATTGATGGTCGGAATGGCGCTGCATGGAGGTCTTATTCCGTTTGGCGGTACGTTTTTAACGTTCAGCGATTATATGCGGCCGTCGATCAGACTCGCAGCACTTTCCGAACTGCAGACGGTTTATGTGTTTACACACGATTCGATCGGTCTAGGCGAAGACGGTCCGACGCATCAATCGGTCGAACATATTGCGGCGCTCAGGGCAATTCCTAACTTACACGTCGTAAGACCTTGTGATGCACACGAAACCCGCGAAGCCTGGAGGATCGCCTTAAAAAGAAAGCATGCGCCTACCGCTCTTGCGCTCTCCCGTCAAAAAGTAACCGTGATCGACCGTGAAATGTATGCTTCTGCAGATGACACGAGTAAAGGCGCCTATATTCTGGCTGAAGCAGGCAGCGGAACTCCGCAACTGATAATTATTGCTACCGGGACGGAAGTTGGACTAGCGATCGAGACCCGCGAAGCGCTTGAATCTGAAGGCATTCAGACAAGAGTAGTTTCAATGCCTTGCTGGGAATTATTTGAAGAACAAACACGGGAATACAAAGAGAAAATACTTCCGGCAGAGATCACGGCACGACTCGCGATCGAAGCAGGTGTTAGCCAGGGATGGGATCGTTACATCGGACCGAAGGGAGATCTTATCACCGTAGATAAATTCGGTGCATCCGCGCCGGCCGAGGTCGTATTCGAAAAGTACGGATTTACGCTTGAAAACGCATTAAGCAAAGCAAAAACACTAATAAATTAGCATGCGAATTGTTGCCCGGACTTCGGGAACCAGTCTAAGTACCATTCAACTCAGCCTTCAGCCATTTGATCGCGTCTTTTCTGTTATCGAAGATCGCGTGATTAAATTCCTCATTACGCGGCAGTCCGGAAACGGCTTCTGTTGTCTGAGTAGATAATTTTGTGTACGTTATAAAGGCAGTAGCTTTAACGCCGGCAAAACTTCCCAAAAACATTTGTGCCTCAAAAGTGTAGGTGTATTCGTTTAGTTTGTTGACCAGAAGTCCGATCTGTCCGGGTATTTTAGAAAACACAAGGGAGTCTGCCTCCTTCAGCATTTCTACCGTCAACTCGGTTCCCTCATAAACAATAATTTCAATGATGTTATCGGCAATCTCGACGAATTTGCCAAATGAGAGTTCATGAATTTTCATTGTTCGAATTTCCAGAAATAAACTCAGGCGATTAATAATATTCCCAAAAGTAAATTTCAGCAATAATTATTTACGCGTGCGATACAACGGAAGCGCAATCGAGGGTCGGTACGCATGCTAAGTTCTTATAAAGACTATAGATATGTTGCAGAGAATTCCCCACGATTTAGGGTTTTCTGGGCAATGTAAACGGCGGAATGTTCGATTTTTTTTTCAGAATGCAAATACACCCGAACCGAAAGCGGAGGGACTGGAAAGCTGCAGCAATTTGAAATGGCCTTTTCGTGATATGAGAACAGACCCGTAACAAAAATCTGAGGATTAGGAACTCGAACGGGCGGCAGACAAATCGGATCTTTCCATCTGCTGATTCAACCATCCAATTGCGGTTCTTCTGTTATCAAAAATTCTTATATTCCAAGTGGCTTGCCGATGCAAATTCAGAATTGATTCGGTGATGTGCCGTGATATTTGTGAGTATGTAACTATTGCGACCGCATCCACTTGGAGAATCTCACTCAGCCGCCTTTGGGCGTCAAAAGTAAACGTGTAATCATTAACTTTATTGATCAATAAACCGATCGAACCGGAATCTCTTTTGGGAAGAAAGTGCCGAAACTGTTCTATCATTTCGGCTGTAAGTTCGATTCCTTCGTATATGATTACTTCAACGAACGCGTCGTTCAACTCAATGAATTTTCCGAATGGGAGTTCGTGTATTTTCATAATTCGAGTGACGAGATTGTGTTATCAACTGACATTATGATATCGGCTATACAGCGAAACGGCAAACACAATAAAAATCGGGATGTTCAGCAAGTAACGAATTCGACCTCAGTCAGCAATTGCCAAACGGAAAAAAACACGGCATCGGAATGCGTCGGCAACCGCATCTTTATGAAAGGAATACCATTATGCTTCGAAAAACAACTATTCAACTTACAGCGCTGCTATTTATTAGTTTCCTGACCGCTTGTGATGGAACGTCATCAACAAAAGCCCAGCATGAATTAACGGAAGGCTTAACGCGCTCCGTTGTCGAGCAGCCAAAACTTGCTGAGATCCGCGATACGGAGATCAGGTCAATTCTTACAAGTGCCAATTTACAAACAAAAACGACCACGTCCTACACCCAAAAATACTATTCCATTCCGTATCCAATGGGCGATGTTCCCGAAGAAACAGGAGCGTGTACCGATGTTGTAATTCGCGCATACCGAAAAGCCGGAATCGATCTTCAAAAGGAAGTGCATGAGGATATGCGAGAGAATTTCTCGAGATATCCGAAAATATGGGGATTAAAAAGGCCGGATACCAATATCGACCACCGCCGCGTTCCGAATCTGCAGGTTTACTTCACCCGCAAAAACAGATCGCTTCCTCTTTCGCAAAAAGGTTCGGATTATAAGCCGGGCGATATTGTGTCCTGGGATCTGAACGGAAATGGACTCACCCATATCGGTCTTATCTCGAATTTTTGGGATACCGAAAAAGAACGTTACCTCATAATTCATAACATCGGAAGCGGAACAAAACTCGAAGACAGGCTTTTTGAATGGACGATCACAGGACACTACCGCTATTTTGATCAGTAGTCTTACGATTAGTAAGTTTCTTCATACTCGAACTGTAGAATTGGAGCCGTGAGCTTGTTCATTCAGTGCTGTTCGGGTAAATTCCACTAATGGAAACCGTACTGACAACATCTCCGGCAGAAGCAGCCGAATTCATTAAAAACGGGGGGATTTGCGCGTTTCCGACCGAAACGGTTTATGGCCTCGGGGCGGATATATTTGATGAAGCTGCTATTGGGAAGATCTTCACAGCAAAATCCCGTCCTTCGGATAATCCCCTGATCGCTCACATCGGCGATCCCGATCAGATCGCAGTTCTCACAGCCGAAGTTCCCGACATTGCACGAATCCTGATCGAGGCCTTTTTCCCGGGTCCACTCACAATTGTATTGCCAAAAAAAGACGAGATCCCGCAACTTGCCAGTGCCGGTTTAGACACGATCGGGATCAGAATGCCGCGAAACCGAACGGCGATCGAATTTTTAAGTCACTGCGGAGTTCCGTTGGTTGCTCCATCGGCAAATCTTTCCGGTAAACCGTCGCCAACCACATGGCAGGCGGTTTATGAAGATCTCAGCGGGCGGATAGACTGCATTCTGCAGGGTGAAGTTACGGAATTTGGACTTGAATCGACCGTCGTAGACTGTTCAGGCGATTCACCGCTGGTTTTGCGAACAGGCGCTTTATCTATTGAAGAAATACAAAATGTGCTGCCCTCGATCAGGATCTACGAGGTTTCAGGAACAGAAAAACCCCGCAGCCCCGGACTCAGACATAAACATTATTCTCCCGAAGCAAAGGTTTTTCTGGTTTCAAATGAAGAAGAGTTTTTGGTATCTGAAGGAAGGAACGCCTTTATCGGACTAAAAATGCCGGAGCGCGGATTTGAGTTAACAAAAATCTGCGATTCGACTGAGAACTATGCCCGGTTCGTTTTCGATTTCTTCCGTGAATGCGACCGGCAGGGAATTGGGAATATTTACTGCGAACGGGTAAATGAGACCGGGATCGGAATTGCCCTCATGGACCGTCTGAAAAGGGCATCGGAATCTTAAACCGTCATAAACTCCGGAAAGCTTCCACGATGTTCAGGTAGCTGCGTGCACTTTCAACGATCTGTTCTTCACGTCCTTCTTTGAGTGCTTTCAGATCAACCAGATCAGACCCGACACCAAACGCAGAGGCTCCGGCCGCAAGATAGTCTGCTGCAGTCGACAAATTGACCCCGCCCGTTGGGATCAATTCGATGTGCGGAAGCGGCGCTTTGAGCGATCTCAGGTATCCAGCTCCTCCCATTGAAGATGCCGGAAAAATCTTGACAAAATCCGCACCGGCATTCCATGCGGCAATAACTTCCGTGGGCGTCAAAGCGCCGGGCATTACCACAATATTCTCCTTGCTGCAGAACTCTATCGTTTCGGGATCGGTAGCGGGACTAACGATAAATTTGGCGCCTGAATCGACACATTTTTTCGCAGTCGTGAGGTCCAAAACCGTACCGGCTCCGATCACGGCATTTTCGGCGTATTTTTCTGAAAGTTTTCCAATCAATTTGTCCGCATCCGTTACCGTCATCGTGATTTCAATGATATCTATTCCTGCTTCGATGATAAGTTCGATAATACGGCGCGCATCATCAGAAGATTCCGCACGGATCACAGGAATAACGGCGGTTTTTATGATCCGCCGGATTGTTTCGCTTTTGTCCATAGTTAATTGTGAAATCGAGTTTAGCGCCTGGTCCGATTATCTCAAAACGGCAAACAATCTTATAAAACACCCGGGATCGGACGACAGATTTTATCATACCGGATTTGTATGATAAGAAATTAAATTCTATAAATACGACTTGGTAAGGTAAAATCAACTTCCAGAAAAACACTCGGAAAATGTTGGAAATAAAGAAGACAGACAATTGCCACTGGGATCTTGTTTCCCTAGGCGAAGTAATGCTCCGGTTCGATCCAGGTAATGAACGGATCGAAACAGCGCGTAATTTCCGCGTTTGGGAAGGCGGCGGAGAGTATAACGTAGCGCGCAGCCTGAGCAAAGTTTTCCGGATGCGCTCCGCTTTTGTTACGGCACTTGCCGACAATCAGATCGGCCGCTTGATCGAAGAACTTGTTGCCCAAAGCGGTGTTGACCGAACAGAGATCCTTTGGCGCGAAACGGACGGGATCAGCCGCAATACCCGAAACGGAATATATTTTATGGAACGCGGATTTGGGCTTCGTCCCCCGACGGGGTGTTCAGACCGGGGCAACACGGCGATCTCCCAATTGACAGCAAGCGAGATCGATTGGCACAGGATCTTTAGCGAAAAGAAAACCCGCTGGTTTCATACCGGCGGTATCTTTACCGGGCTTTCCGAAAGCACTCCTGAAGTCGCAGCGGAAGCAATGCGGATCGCAAAGGAAAATGAAACGATCATTTCCTATGATCTTAATTACCGCGACTCATTATGGAAGGACCGCGGCGGGCGGGAAGCGTCGGATGCGGTAAACGCGGAATTACTAAAATCTGCTGATGTTGTTTTCGGGATTGAAAATTTTGATTCACGCTTGTTGCAATTTGATGAAGAAAAATTTGTTGAACGTGCCGGGGCGATGTTTTCGCGTTTTCCAAATCTAAAGATCGCCGCTACGACGATGCGCAATGTAAGATCGGCAAGTTCGCATGATCTCGGTGCGGTTTGTTTCACAGAGGGAAAAGTCCATCAGGCAGATTCATTTGAAAAACTGGAAGTACTTGATCGGGTCGGAAGCGGAGATGCTTTTGCGTCCGGATTTATTTACGGACTATTAAACAAAAGCGGGTATTCCGATTCCTTAAATTTTGGCGTTGCAAATTCTGCACTTACGATGACGACCCCGGGCGATAATTCATTCGCGTCGCTTTCCGAAGTTAAAAGTATTGCAGCAGACAAAAAGGGCTCGATCTCGCGTTAAGGATCATTCCCGCATTAGAAAATGAAGAAGAGAAATACGGAAAAGAGATTGAAGATGATCGACGTGCATGACGTACGCGACATCAACCAAACCATTCTTCTGCATCTCATCCGCGAGCGTCAGCCGATCTCACGCGCTGAGATTTCAAAAACTACAGGACTCCGGCCCGGAACCGTTTCTTCCGTAGTTAACCGGTTGATCCGAAAAGGCGTGATATACGAAGGTGCCGAAGGTCCTTCAAGCGGCGGCCGTAAACCCAAGTATCTATACATAAACGGAGAGAGTGCTTACGTCCTCGCAATTGATATCGGTGTCCGCGAAACCGTATATGCCGTAAGCGATTTCAACGGCCGGGTCCTGAAACAAAAAGCGATGACAACCCGAGGCAATCCCAGGGATTTTCTCGAAAGACTCGCTGCAGAAATAAAGAAAACGGTAGAAAAGCATTATCCGAGGACAAAATTTGCGGCAGTCGGCGTTAGTATCCCCGGTCTTGTAAATCGTTCTACGGGTGAGGTTGCAGTTTCGCCAAACCTTGAATGGAATAACGCGCCGGTTAGAGCGATTCTTGAAAAAGAGCTTAAGCTGCCCGTATTTATCGAGAATGACGCAAATGCAGCTGCGTTTTCCGAACTCTGGTACGGTCCGCTCGAGGAAATAAAGGTTAAGACGCTTCTCTATATTCTTGTTGTTGACGGGCTCGGGACGGGACTAATAATCAACGGCGAACTGCACGTCGGTTCTGAAATAGGTTTAGGCGGATTCGGACATATGTGTCTCGAACCGAACGGGGAAGTTTGTTCCTGCGGAAGAAAAGGCTGCTGGGAAACACTCGCATCCGAAAGCGCAACCATCGCGCGGTTTCACAGACTGATGAGCAATAAGAACGGTTCAATTCCTGGTTCGATCACCGAGATTATTTCATTGGCGAACAACGGAAATGAAAAAGCGATCGCCGCGATCGAGGCGACGGCCGAGTATCTCGGAGACGGCATCGCGAGTCTCGCACACGGTCTGAGTCCCGAAATAATCGTTATCGGCGGTGATATTTCGGCGGCCTGGAATCTTCTTGAACCGATCATCAAAAAGAAACTAAAGAGCGAATACATCGTCCCATCGATCTCGAAAATGGAAGTACGGGCCGCAAGTGTAAAACAACCTAGTTTGTTTGGTGCTATACCGATCGCATTGCAGAATTTTTTCTAGAATTTTCATCATCAAAAACACGACCAGCAAAAATCAGAGAGTTCAAACCGTCGAACTTTGGAGCAGATCAAATAACGAAACGCTTCCCTATCGGATCATTCTGCCTTCTGGTTATTTTGCAACGGACCGCACTTACCCTGTTTTTTATCTGATGCACGGACTTTTCGGCAGTTATGAGAACTGGACGGAACTTACAGATCTCGTAGATTACACCGAAGGATGCGGTTTTATCATCGTTTGCCCCGAAGGAAAAAATAGTTGGTACACGGACAATCCTCAGCGCGGGAATCACATGTTTGAGAGTTATGTTCTTAACGATTTGATTAACGACGTTGAGAAAAAGTTTCGGGTAAAAACATATCGAAGATCGCGGGTTATCGGAGGTTTATCGATGGGCGGATACGGAGCGATCAAGTTTGCTTTTCGTCATCCGGATCTGTTTTGCGCTGCCTTTTCGATGAGCGGCGCGCTCGACGTTCGAAGGTTCCTGTTAAATGAGAACGGCAGATGGAATGAACTCCATCCTTTTATCGCTCAGGCATTCGAAGGCATGACGCCGGGCGCCCTTAAACATGAAGATCTGTTTTACCTGGCCGAAAATATTGCTGATGAAATGATCTCGGATTTGCCGTCTATTTACATTGATTGCGGGTTGGATGATTCTTTTATCGATATCAACCGTGCATTTTCAGATCTTCTCAATAACCGAAATATTAAACACATATTTGTTGAAGCTTCCGGCGGACATGATTGGGATTATTGGGACAGACAAATAAAAAATGTTTTAAGGATCGTTTCCCGCAACTTTGACACAGACGTCGGGTGAAACGATTAAGAAGAAAGCATTTAGATTTGAAACCTCCGCAAGTGACTATTTTCACAATACCCCGTCATCTTCCGATCCAAGTATAAATTTCTAAAAAAATGTTGACAGTTTATTAAAGGAATGTTAATAATCACTTATTCATCGCTCAAAACAAAGTTTTTGCAACATTGGATACCGGTAACAGTTCACACTAAAAAATAGTCTAATAATCGAATTTCTGTAGGGCAACCGATTCGCGGAAGCGTTTACCGACTTTCACTTTGCTAAAGACTAAGAAGGAAACATATGCAGCTTTCAATCCTTGATCAGGTAATCGTCGTCGTTTATCTCGTGGCGATCATGAGTATTGGTTTCGCGATGAAGCGGCGTGCGGCCAAAGGGATGTCGTCTTATTTCCTTGGCGGACGACAGCTTCCGTGGTGGGCTTTGGCGATGTCCGGTTCGTCGTCGTACTTCGACATAACGGGTACGATGTGGATCGTTTCGACATTTATTGCGCTCGGTCTCAAAGGTATGTGGGTTCATATGCTTTGGGGATTTCCGATCACGGCATTTTACCTCGCGTATATGGGTAAATGGATCCGGCGTTCTGATGCGATGACCGGTGCCGAATGGATGAAAACGAGGTTTGGAAATGACAAAGCCGGCGACATTGCCCGGCTTTCGTACACTTTGTTCGCGATCCTAACTATTTGTGCTTTGCTCGGCTATACGGCGATCGGAATGGGTAAATTCGGAGCGATTTTTTTGCCGTTTTCCCCGACAACGTGTGCAACTATTATTTTATGCGTAACCGGAGTTTACGTCATCATCGGCGGCCTGCACGGGATCGTTCGGGTGGAAATTGCTCAAACGATAATACTCAGTGCGGGAGCGATAGTTTTTGCCATAGTCGGCTACCGGCATTTTGACGCAGTTGCATTTGCGGATAAGATCCCGAACGGCTGGTACGACATCATGCCTTCGATGAGACCCGAGGCCCTTCAGGGACTGGTTTCGGGCGGAACAGATTATTCCTTTTTCGGAGCTTTGGTTGCAGTTTGGGTCCTCAAAGGATTTCTGCTTTGTTTGAGTGGCCCGGAACAGCTCTATGATTTCCAAAGATTTCTTGCCGCAAAAGACGAACGTGATGCTTCAAAACTCGGCGCACTGTGGGGTTTGATCCATACGCTTCGGTGGAGTTTTGCAATGGCCATCGCTGTGATGGCGATCATGGGAATCGGCAATGCAGTTTTAGATGAACAATTAAAAGCAGATCCGGAAACAGCACTACCGCTGATCGTCGGTTCGATGCTCCCGGTCGGACTGGTTGGATTTATGCTCGCGGCATTGCTCTCCGGCTTTCTTGCGACCTTTAGTTCAACGGTAAACGGCGGCGCGGCTTATCTTGTAAAAGACGTTTACCAACGCTACATAAATCCCGATGCGGATGATAAGACGCTCATCAAGGTTAGCTATTTGTCGTCGGCACTCCTGATCATCACCGGGATCATAATTTCGTATTTCGGGACCTCGATCAATACGGCTTTCCTCTGGATCTTCGGAACACTTGCCGCAGGGATCCTTCCTCCGAATGTATTGCGATGGTACTGGTGGAGACTAAACGGCCAGGGTTACGCAGCCGGTGTTTTTGGCGGGATGATCTTGTCACTCGGCCAGGTCGTTTTGGATACTGCGGTTCTCAGCGAGCCATTACCGCTCTATATCGGATTCCCGGTGATCGCAGCCTTTTCTACTTTAATAACCATTGCTGTTTCACTGATCACCGAACCGACAAACGCCGAAACTTTGAAGATCTTTTACCGAAAGGTGCAGCCGGCCGGATTCTGGCAGCCGCCGAGAAAATCTGTTCTCGATGAAGATCCCGGTTTCAAAAAGCAATCTACGTTTGCCCGCGAGCTTTTTAATACCGCGATCGCCGTGATCGGAATTACAGCGCTCTATACATCGATGCTCTATCTCGTTTTGCATCTGCTGACGATCGGATTTGTACTTCTCGCCGTGACGATCGCAACCGTGATCATTCTGTATTTCACCTGGTATCTGCATTTGCCGCCGCCTTCAGAACCGCCTTCGGAGGAAGAAGAGAATATGCAGGC
This sequence comes from Pyrinomonadaceae bacterium, assembly GCA_041394785.1. Lineage (GTDB taxonomy): Bacteria > Acidobacteriota > Blastocatellia > Pyrinomonadales > Pyrinomonadaceae > Aridibacter. The sequence continues at coordinate 12,044 of JAWKHO010000031.1, forward strand.
ACGAAGTGAGGCGAATCCGCTTAGAAATGAAGGGCTGGCCGGGGAGTAAGGAATGAATTTTAACGGTAAATCAGTAGTGGTGACGGGCGGTGCACTCGGGATCGGACAAGCCGTGTGCGAGATACTCGCCGAGCGCGGCGCTTCGGTCGGCATTCTCGACTGGGATGAAACGGCGGGAAAAGAAACACGTGAACGAATAGAAAACGCGGGCGGAAAGGCGATTTTTTTAAGGACGAACGTCGCTGACTACGATGCCGTGGAAAAAGCCGTAAACACTGTCAAAAGAGAATTCGGAAAAATAACTTCGCTGGTCGTCAGCGCGGGTATTCAGCGTTACGGAACTGCGGTTTCGACAACACCCGATGAATGGGATGAAGTCTTGAACGTAAATTTGAAAGGCGCCTGGAATGCTGCGCGGGCTTCGATCCCGCACATAAAAGAAGCTGGCGGCGGCTCCATCGTCAACGTTTCGAGCGTACAGGCTCTGGCCAGCCAGCAAAATGTTCTTGCCTATACGGCAAGCAAGCACGGACTTTTGGGTCTAACGCGTTCTATGGCAATGGATTTTGCAAAAGACAACATTCGCTCAAATGCGGTCTGTCCGGGAACCGTCGATACACCGATGTTGAAATGGGCGGCTTCGCTCGATCCGGATCCGCAGTCTGTTTATGACGCATGCAACGCGATGCATCCGCTTGGCCGGATCGCAGAGCCGCGCGAGATCGCGGAAGTGGTTGCCTTTTTGGCTCACGAGAGTTCGTCTTTTGTGACGGGCGCGGTCTGGACGGTTGACGGAGGGCTTTTAACACAGATCGGCGGTGTGCCGGAGACGGATAACAACGGAAATTAAAAGAAATCAGAGGTAAGAAAATATGACTCAAGAAGCAGCAGCACATGATCATCCTGAAACAACAACATATAATCCGCCGCCCGGACTCGATGCGGCGATCGCTGAAGTTGCTTTGGTGGACGCGGAAAAGAAACCGGCAAAGATCGGCTATCTGACAAATTACAGCTTTCATATCTGGTATCAGATCGTAATTGAAATACTCAAAAGACGCGGGAAACAATACGGTGCCGAGATCGTCATTAAAGATGCGGAACTGAGCGTAGAGAATCAGATCGCGCAGGCGCGGGAGATCGTAAAGGAAGTGGATGCCGTAATCCTCACGCCGGCCGATACAAACGGACTTGAAGAAATTCTGAAGATCGCTGAAGACGCCGGAACACCTGTTTTGGTTGAAGCAAACCCGGTAGAGGGTATGAAGACGATGGTCGCGATCTGCGATTACGACGCTGGTTTCAATCTCGGCGTTTGGGTCGGAAATAACGTGAAAAATGAAGACGGTTCACCGCTCCGGCTTCTTGATGTGGGATTACCGTGGCTTCGTCCTTGTCTTCTCAGGAGTGAGGGTTTTATCGAAGGCGTTCGCAGTATTCAGCCTGACGCGATAGTTGTTGCATCGATCAACGGTGAAGCGACACCCTCGATCGCGAAAAAGATCGCCGCCGACACATTAACGGAAAAAGGCGACATCGACGTCATTTTTGCAATGGATGATGAAACCGCGCAGGGGGCTTATCAGGGATATCTTGCCGCCGGTTTTGATCCGGAAACAGTAACCATTGCCGGATTCGGACTTTCGGGTGAAGCCGAAAAAGACTGGATGATGCGCCGCGAAGCGCTGAAGGTCAGCGAAGCGATGTTTCCCGAATATGTCGGACTACGCTGCATCGACGGAATCGTCAAAATGTACGACGGACAAGACGTCCCGTTAAGAGATGTGACGCCGACCGTCGCCATGACAGCGGAAAATCTGGAAAGTTTCTATCCGAAAAAAGACGGCGTCTGGACCCCGGATTTTAGTGCCATTGCTGCACTTGAAACAAAAGACGACTGCACAAAAGTTTAATGTATTTATCTGTAAGAATTATTTGGAGGCTTGGAATGAAAGTTGAAATTAGAAATATGATCAGGAAATTGGGACTGACCTTCGCAAGTGTTTTTATCTTTGCGATGAGTATTTTTGCGCAGTCTAACAGCGGAACGATCACCGGACAGGTTTTGGATTCGACCGGAGCTGTTATCCCGAACGCAACTGTCACGGTCACGAATCAGGGAACGAATGAAACAAGGACCGTTCAGACAAATTCGGGGGGGTTTTATGAAGTCGCAACCCTGCCGACAGGTTTGTATAAGATCACCGCGTCGGCATCCGGTTTTCAGGGAACCACAATAACCGATGCACGTCTCGCCGTTGGCGATCGACTCAGGGTCGATCTCAATATGAGTGTCGGCGGTGTCAGCGCCGTTGTTGAAGTGGCAAACCAAACTCCGACCGATACGGAAACGGCAACCACCGGTGATACGATCAGCAGCGAACGTATATCGGATAATCCGGTAAACGGGCGTGATTTTACCGGATTGCTTTCAACCGTTCCGGGTTCGGTTCAAACAACAAATCAATTTCAAACAAGCGTCAACGGGATCGCTTCGACCTTCGGCGGAACAAGCGTTCTTGTCGACGGGATCGATGCAGGCCGCGTTGATCTCAACGGAACCTCCAATGTTCTCGGAAGGATCGAATCACGCATCAACCGCGTGAGTATGGACAGCATTCAGGAAGTACAGGTTCTGGAACAAAACTATTCCGCTCAATACGGTGAGGCACTGAGCGCCGTGATCAATCCGATCACAAAATCGGGAACAAACACATTTCACGGAAGTGTTTTCAACTATTTCAGAAACGAGGCTCTGGATTCGGAAGATTATTTTGCCGGAAAACAAAAATTCCGCCTGAATCAGTTTGGCGGAAATATCAGCGGCAGACTTATTCGCGACAAGCTGTTTTTCTTTACAAACTATGAAGGCGTTCAGCAAACGCGCGGCATTTTCTATAACACACTCGTGCCGACGCAGGCATTTCGAAATGCCGCGAATGCAAATATCCTGCCGGCACTTCAAACGCTTCCGCTGCCGGCCGGAGATTTCTTCCGGACGGTGAACGGAATGCAGGTTCTCGATACGAATGTCGGAACATATTCAGTTGAAAGAGACGCGACACTTTCTGAAAATACCGGTTCAGTAAAACTTGACTGGATTCATACTGAAAAAAGTCAGTTTTCTGTTCGATACAATATAAATGATTCCAATACCAAAGTGCCGTTTGGCGTAGGAACCGATCAGGTAACGGACAACGGTAAACTGAGAGTTCAGCTTTTTAAGGCTTCACACAACTATACCTTTAACGGAAGCACATTCAATGAGTTTGCCTTCGGCATAAACAGAAACTATACAAACCCGGATGCCGGTCCATCAACCCTGCCGAGATTTGACCTTTCATTTGTCGATCAGGCGATCTCGGTTCCGGGACCTGCGCAATTTGATCAGGAACGTACGGGAACGGTTTACCAATTCCTTGATACTTTAAGCTTTATCCGAGGAGACCATTCGCTCAAAGCAGGTGTGGATATCAGGCTCAACCGACGTACACAGATTTCGCTGCCGCAGGATACGCTGACATTTTTCGGTCTGGCAGATCTGCAGAACAACGCGCCATTTGTGATCGCCCGAAGCGGACACCCCGAATTGGCCTATGCGAATGAAAACTTCGCATTCTTTATTCAGGACAACTGGAAAGTTAATCCGCGTCTTTCGTTTAATATCGGGCTGCGTTACGGCGTCAGCACAGTAAGCCGCGAAAAGAACGGATTTCTTCAAAACTTCGATCTTGATACTCTGACCTTTACGGCTCCGGGCCAAAAACTTCACAACGTTGATAAGAACAATTTCGGACCGCGTCTCGGGTTTGCGTTTGATGTATTCGGCGACCAAAAAACAGTTCTCCGCGGCGGCTACGGAATTTTCTACAATCGTGAACTTCCGGCAAGTTTCGGTTCACCGCAGGTCAACTCGTTCCCGAATTTATCGCTCAACGTTTTTGACTGGTTAAACGGAGTGTTCTTCCTCGGCTGTGACGGCGGATCAACATTTGAGTTCCCGGTTGATGACAGAGTGTTTAATTGTGCTACGCGTTCAGCGATGCATATCGAGCAAGATATCCAAACCGCGATGGCGCAGCACTGGAACCTCAATGTTCAGCAGGATCTTGGATTTGGTGTACTTCAGGTTGGTTATGTCGGAAATCACGTGACACATCTTCTGACCGATGGTGTTATTACGCCGCGCAATATCAACCGTGCCGATCCTGTATTCAGCGTGCGTCCGCTGACTGCCGACTTTGGCGACATTTTTGTCGTCGGCGGTTATCCTTCATCGAACTACCACGCGATGCAGGTCGGGTTCAAACGCAATTTTTCAAGCGGACTTCGTTTTAACGGAAATTACACCTGGGGTCATGCGATCGATAACGTGGTCGGATTCTTCAAAGACTACCAGGATCCGAACAACATGAACGCCGAACGCGCCAGTTCGGATCAGGACATCAGACATAATTTCACATTCGATGCGGGATATGATCTGGCGTTCCGCGAATGGTTTGGAGACGGTCCGGCATGGATCATTGACGGATGGCAGCTGAATACGATCATTCAGGCGCGAAGCGGTTTGCCGGTTAACGTGACAAGACAGGGCGGAACATTCGGCGGATTTTCATTCCGTCCGGATCTGGTTCCTGGCGTCGATACGAGATGCCCGAATTACAGTCTGCCGAATTGTCAGTTTAACGCCGCTGCATTTTCCGATCCGGGAGCAGGTGTCTTCGGTAACGCCGGAAGAAACCTTTTGCGCGGTCCGGGATTTGCTCAGGTTGATTTCTCGATCTTTAAGAATACGAAGATCACGGAAACAACGGCGGTCCAGCTGAGAATGGAGATCTTCAATCTGTTCAATAAAGCAAACTTTGCGGATCCATCGGGCGGTCTTGTTCAGGGTGATAATAACTCGCTAAATCCGGCAGCTTTCTTCGGTCAAAGTATTTCGACCGTCGGAAACCAGCTCGGAGGACTGCTCGGTTACGGCGGCCCGAGACAAATCCAGCTTTCAGCCAGATTTATATTCTAGTCTGGTAAAGTCCCGGCTTTGGGTTTTTCAAAGGAATTTTTTCCTTTCCAAAAACCCAAGGCCTTTTTTTAACTTATTTTTCAAGGAGAAGTTTTGCGCGGAATCTTTATCAAACGGCTCGTTTATCTTTCGGGTTTGATCTTTGCTCTGGCGCTTTCGTCAGGTGTATTTGCTCAAACAAAGCTGCCCGCGAGTTCGATAAAAACGGTCTACATCACACCACTTTCTCATTATGATTTTGGATTCGTCGAACCGCCGGAAGAAGTCCGCGGCCGTGCTGCCAGACACATTGATGAAGTGATCCGGGTGGCGCAGAAGAACCCGAATTTTAAGTGGACGATCGAAAGCGTCTGGCAGGTAAATGAATGGCTCAAACGCCAGAAAAAACCGACATCGGTTTTGCCGAAAGATAAAGCACGGATCGGGGTTTTGATGAACCTTATCAAATCGGGACGGATCACGCTCTCCACATCATGGGGAAGCATGCACACCGATTTTATGGGCGCTGAGGAGTTGAACCGGCTGACCTATGATTACGCAAAACTCGAAAGAACATACGGTGTCAGTTCGGATATCGCATTGCTCGACGACGTTCCCGGTCATCCGACGTCGCTGCCGAGCGTGCTTGCCGGAAGCGGAACAAAATATCTCGTAACCGGCGCAAATCTTTTTATCAGTCAGGCAACATCGCTCGCTCCCGGAAAGGTTCCGTTTTACTGGGAATCGCCGGACGGAAGCAAGGTTTTGACATGGGTTTCGCAGGGAACGCGCGGCGGCTACGTAGAAGCCCTTACCGATTTTTATCTCGATCCGTATTCGCTGGATCCGTACACGGATAAAACTCCGTTTGATATGTTCAATCCGGAGCTTGCCGGAAAGAAGAAACCGATCGAAGTGATGGAGATCGGTGTGACGGAACTGCTCAATCGTTACAACAAAGCCGGTTATAAATTTGACGCCGTGATGGCGATGTATGCCCACGATTTTATCGAGCCGACCGATGTCGAGAATCTCGATAGAGCAGTAAAACTCTGGAACAGAACTCATAAAGAAGTCCAGCTAAAGATCGCCACGCCGGATGAGTTTCTCAAATATATCGAGAGAAAATATGCGTCTCAACTCGAGACGCACCGCGGCGAATGGTCGGGTCTTTGGAGCGAAGCAAAAACACAATCACCGCAGATCTCAGCGCTTGCACGTTACACCCACGATCATGCACCGGCCGCAGAAATTCTCTGGAGCGGTCTTTCAATGACCCGTAATCTGCCCTATCCGGTCGGCAATTTTTCCGGCATTTACGATCTCGTCTTAACTTATGACGAACACTCCGGCGCCGGAAATAACGGATGGATCCAGCTCAACAGCCGCGAGCCTCTTGAAGAACAAAATCGCCAGTATGTCGAATATATGAATCGTTCGACCGGCGAACTCGATTTTCTTTTAAGGCAGGGAATAAAACTCATTGCGCAGCCAACCCGCTACGATGCGCAGATCCGCGGTGATGAGAACACATGGAATGTACTTGTTTACAACGGGCTTTCGTGGAACCGGAATGACGTGGTAAAACTCGAAGCGCCCGGGCAAAATTTGAGGATCTCCGAGATCCGCGATTCCGTAAGCGGCGGTAAGATCGAGTTTGATATAAACGAAGAAGGCAGAGCTGTTTTTGTCGCAAGAGATATTCCTTCGCTCGGATACCGCGTTTTTTCGGTTAAAACCGAACGAGGTCCGAATTCAACGACGCTGAAAACAAGTTCGAACGAAACCGAGATTGAAAATTCAAAATTCCGCGTAAGGGTCAGCGCCGAAGGAAATGTTCAAAGCATTTTCGACATCGGGCGACAAAAAGAGATCGTAAACCCGGGCGGCGAAATGCACTTTAACGAACTTCTTCGAGTTGAAGGTCAGGATGCTTCAAAGATCCCGTATCCGTTTGCCGCTGAAATATCGGTTCGAAAAGGGAAACAGATGTCGCAGATCGTCATTGAGAGGAAACGTTCGGCATATCCCGAATCGGTTATCACGATCTACGAAGGTCTTGACCGGGCAGAAATTCAAAACCGACTTGATTCGAAGAAACTTCCATTCGTAGGCGGAAGCAAAAACTGGCACGATTCCTATTATTTTGCTTTTCCGTTCAATGTTTCCAAAGACAATTTGAAAGTAAAACGCGGCGGACAAAAATGGTTTGACACACTTCCGGATGATTATCTTCCGGGCGCACGGACTGACGCCGTGACGACGCAGCACCTGATCGGAATGACGGACGGAAAAGATTCCGCGCTTCTTGCACACCGCCAGGCATTTCACTGGGTTTACCCAAGCTATGTCGATACAAAGATATTGCCGAAAGGTGCCGAAAAGGGTTTTCCCGCAATGTTCACCGGAAAGTTTCCGCTGCCTGAGGCGACGATATATTCGCGTGCGGTTCGGCGGAGCAATCAGGCAGATACGCACGATCTCGGAGTGATAAATATGCTGACCGTTGAACCGGGTTTGCCGACGGATTATGTTTTTGACTATGCCGTTGCCGCAGACGGAACTTTTAATGATGTAACCGCCTGGACGATGGGTGCAAACTTCAACGTTCCGCTTCGCGCGCAGTATATTGACCGCGTACCGCAGAGTTTGAGCTATAGTTTTTTCAAAACCGATAAACCGAATGTACAGATCGTTGATGTCAAAAGCCTTTCGGATTCGACGGTCCGCGGCGAGGTAAGCGCCGCGCCGCTCGACCCGCAGGTTCAAAAAGTGTTTGTCATCAGATTGCAGGAATTTTCCGGCAAATCCGCGACCGTGAGGATCGATCTCCCGGTAAAGATAAAATCCGCAGAGTTCGTAAACTTAAATGAAAGCAAGACGATCGGGAAACTGACAAAGATCTCGCCGTTGATCGTGGAAATGAAACCGTTTGAGACAAAGACGATCAAGTTTGAAGTGGAAGAGTAAAAAGTTGAAAAGTGGAAAAGTTAAAAAGGGAAAAGGTGGAAAAGGTTCTTTAATCACTGGGGACGAACTTTTTCCCATTTAAACTTTTGGATCATTTAAACATTTATCTATGAGCGAAATAAAACGACGGGATTTCTTAAAAACAACAGTAGCAGGCATTGCCGCGGGAGCGATCCTGAAAACGGGTACGTACGCAAAAACTGATCCGGCAGCATCGGCAGATCTGTTTGGAGCACGGACAAATCTTCCGGATATTCCGACGTGCGATTCGATGCGTTCGATCGTCATGCCGCATAAATTCGGTGATCTCTTTAATCCGCCGGGACTCACGAATCAGTGGGGATGTATTCAGGCGGCGATGGATCCGGCGGCAATGCGGAGCATCTCGTTCCCTCCTTTTGCTCAAGGGGAAATGAGCGTCGCGGCGCTTGCGGCGGGCGGTGAATTATCGCACGGTGTAATGTTTATTGACGAGGAGTATTTTGCCTCAACCGGGACAAAGGTTGAATTTGTCTGGCAGCCTGACCGCGTCGAACGCCGAACGGTTTACAAAGGTTTGGAAATTACCAGCGTCATGATCACGCCGTTTGAGACGATGGCGGGGGCGGTAAAATTCAACGTCAAAAATATTTCCGGAAAACAAAGAAAGACGGAGATAAAACTTGCGATCAATGCCGGCGCGGCAAAATCGGTAACGTCGTGGAATGCTGCATATTCTCCGGGTGAATACGACAATGCGAGATCGGTTGATGCTAAAAGAAACGCCGTTGTGTGCCGGGCGGTAAACAGCGACGCTTTTGTTCTTCAGGGTACTTCGCCAAAATCCACCGAGATCGACACTGCGTGGATCACATACAGATTCGATCTTGCTCCGAATGAAACGAGATCGGTCGTATTTGTAAATTCGCTCGGTGAAACAAAGGAATTCGCTGAAAAACATTACGACCGGATCGTCAAAGACTTTGACGCGGTTTTAAAGGAAACGACCGACCGCTGGAACCGGGAGATGAAAGCCGCGTTTACTCCGGGAAATGATATTTACTCGGGTCATCTTCCGATCTTAAAAACCAATGACGACTCGTTAAAGCGCATCTATCACACCGCCGCGATGCACGCGATGTATTTTCGCAGAACCACACCTCATTCGGTTTACGGAACTGCGTACGGAACGCTGATGCCGCGGTATTGGGAGACTACGACATTTCTCTGGGATATTTCACTGAGCGCGATGCTGATGGCGATGCTTGATCCGGAAGTCCTCAAAAAAATGATGGAAACGTGGATGAAGCTCAATATCCATAATCATTTCGGAACTGAGTATCTGACCGGAGCGGGTGTCGGACCGTGGTATTCGGTAAACGATTACGCGATGTCCAGAATGGCCAAAGAATATCTGCGCTGGACGGGCGATACGGAATGGCTGGATAAGGAAGTGGACGGCAAGAAGGTTTTTGATTATCTGATCACATACGCCGAACACTGGCGCGAACTCGATAAGAACGGACACGGTCTGGCAGACTACGGCGGAGTTCACAATTTGCTCGAAGCCGTTTCGAGCTATGTGCACGAAGTCGCCGGTCTGAATGCGGCAAATGTTCACAATCTGCGTTTTGCGGCGGACCTCGTTGAATACAAAGGCGATAAACAGAAGGCTGCGGCTTACCGGAAAGAAGCCGAAGAGCTTGGCAGAAGAGTTTTGGAATTGTATGTCAAAGGCAAAGGTGTTTACCGCTGCAAATTGCCTGACGGCTCTTTCAATGTTGTTCACCATTGCTACGATTTTGGAACGACCCTGATGAACATCGGCGATCTTATGCCGGGTTCGCAAAAGAAGGAAATGGTCGCGTTTTTTAAAAACGAACTTCAAACGCCGACCTGGATGCGCGCGCTTTCAACCAAAGACAAGGATGTAACCTTCAGTATCCGGCCCGATCATCAATGGACCGGCGCTTACTGTTCGTGGGCGGCGCTGGCATTGAGCGGATTGTATGTTGCCGACGAAGTGGATCTCGCGACGGACTGGATCAAGGGTCTAGCAAAGACAGCGATGCAGGGGCCGTTTGGTCAGGCGCATTTCACAGAAGTTTTCGCGCCGCCGGAATCAAACGGCGGCGCATTGAAAACGCCTTCGGACCAGCCGTATATCAATGACTGGGCGTGTGTTTCGGGCTGCAATTATCTCGAACCGATCGTCGATTCGATCTTTGGCATCGACGCGGGTCTGTTCGGTAAGATCACCGCAAACCCGAAGTTTGGGAAGATCGATCCAAATGCGCAATTGCTCAATATCAATTATCAGGGAACAATATATACGGCCTCAAAAAGCGGTGTAAAAAAAGCGTGATCTTTCTTTAATTTCTTCCTTAGCGCCTTAGCGGAATTTTTTGCTTAGGGAGAGTTTCCCGCGAAGATGCAAAGGAAAGAAAAGATATTGGGTTTCTTTAATCGAAGATTAATTATGAAAAACGTACTGTCTGCCATTGTTTGTTTATTTCTTGTATTGTCCATAAACGCCCAAAACCGACAAACCACACCGTTTGCATCTGAAGGGGGCGCAACGTACTGGATGCAGCAGGATGTTGTCTATTCGGTTGCAAACAATACGCAGCTAAAACTCGATGTTTGGTATCCGCATGCCGTTAATAAGCCGACGCCGACACTAATTTATATTCACGGCGGCGGCTGGATCTTCGGTACAAAGGAAGGCAGCGTTTTGCAGTTTTTGCCGTTTCTTGAAAAAGGCTGGCGCGTGGTAAATGTCGAATACCGGATGGCAAGCAATTCACTTGCTCCGGCGGCAGTGGAAGACACACGCTGTGCACTGAGGTGGGTTTACCGGAATGCAAAACAATATAATTTTGATACTTCAAAGATCGTCCTCACCGGACATTCTGCGGGCGGACATCTTTCGCTGATCACCGGAATGCTTCCGGACGGAACACCGCTTGATAACAATTGCTACGCTGATGAAAAATACGGCGACGTAAAAATGAATGTGGCAGCGATCATAAACTGGTACGGGATAACGGATGTAAACGACATAATCAAAGGACCAAATCTTAAAAACTACGGCGTAATGTGGATGGGAAGTCAGACAGATGCTGCGGAAATCGCAAAGCGCGTTTCGCCGCTGACCTATGTCAGAAAAGATCTTCCGCCGATCCTGACGATCCATGGAGACAAAGACGACGTTGTACCGTATTCGCAGGCGACAAGACTCAAACAGGCTCTTGATAAGGCAAAAACGGTTAATGAACTGCATACGATAAATGGCGGCGGGCACGGCGGATTTACGCAGGAGCAGTATGCGGATTCGTACAAAGAGATCTGGAAGTTTCTTAAAGCGAACAAGGTTTTTGAATGATGACCAGCATCAGTACCGCGAACGGCAGTGAGCAGGCTTGTTTACGGTCAAGTTAATAGAAATTATAGTTGCTCACTATCGTTCGCGGTACTGATCCAAAAAGAAATGAAAATAACCGATATAAAAGCGACTACCGTTACGGTTCCGCTTGAAGCACCGCTGAGACATGCGGCGGGTTGTCATTGGGGACGATTTGTCCGGACGATCGTTGAGGTCGAAACGGATGAAGGAATCACCGGACTCGGTGAAATGGGCGGCGGCGGTGAATCTGCCGAAGGCGTATTTCGCGCGATGAAGTCTTATTTGGTCGGGCATAATCCGGCAAATATTGAGGAAATGCGGTTTAAGATCGCCAACCCGACGGCCTCGCTTTACAACAATAGAACGCAGATCCTTGCCGCACTGGAATTCGCCTGTCTCGATATTATCGGTCAAAAATGGGGCGTTCCTGTTTACGAAATTCTTGGCGGAAAACTTCAGGACGAAGTGCCGTTTGCGTCTTATCTGTTTTTCAGATACGGAAATCCGGAAACCGGAGAAACTGAGATCCGCACACCCGAACAGCTTGTCGCACACGCCAAAGATCTTAAAGAAAAATACGGCTTTACGTCTCATAAACTAAAAGGCGGCGTTTTCCATCCGGAGTACGAACTCGAATGTTACCGCGAATTGGCAAAAGCGATCGGTACCGACAAACTTAGCGGCGATTCATTTCGTTTTGACCCCAATGCCGCGTGGTCAACGGAACAGGCGATCTGGTTTGGACAAAACATCGAAGACATCCGCAACGATTATTTTGAAGATCCTGTTTTTGGTCTTCACGGAATGCGTCGGACTCGCGAAATGGTCCGCATCCCGCTTGCGACAAATACGGTTGTCGTAAATTTT
>JAWKHO010000032.1:0-22355 GCA_041394785.1 Pyrinomonadaceae bacterium
TCACCTTGGATAATGGCTCCAGCAGAAATCGATCGTTATACTCCTTGGCGTAGTCAGCTGAGAAAATATTTAAAACATCTGTTTTATTCATCGTAGTTGGCGTTATTCCTGAACGCCTTCATTTATTGACCATATTGGCCCGGTCTTGGGTATGATTCACGACGACGGGACAAAAAGAGAACAAAATAATTTAGTTGCTCAATACTATTCTGTTAAAAAACTACTTCCAATCCGCGTTTAGCGCAACCAATTGATTTAGTATTTTGTAGCTGCTGGATGCTAGATTCAATTCCGAATCAGCAACGGTGAATCTTAGCGGAGGATTTTCATAACCTAAATTTGTAAATTCCACATAATTTGAGGATTGAAATATCGATATTTTCAACAAGTAGTCACCCGGCATCAACGGGAAATTGCTAATGTCACACGATATTTTTCCATCGCCTTCTTTGACGGAGCATGACTTCTCATTTACGTCACCTGCAATGCATGTCATCTCGTCTAACGAAAAGATCAAACAGGCGAACCCGACATCCGGCAAATTTTGTTTGGCGCGATAATTTATAACAATTTGCACATTCTCATTTGTATAAATTTTGCTGCCTTTCATCGGCCGAACAAAAGCTTCCTCGATGACTATTGGTTTTTTATCCCTTGCGATCGCATCTTCTGCATTGGGTTGGGCTTTTTGTGTTTTTTCTGAAGACCTCTTGTGATACTCACTAATGGCCTCAAGAGCTGTACCTTGAAAGGCAATACTTCCGTGGTCGAGAATAATACATCGCTGACAAACCGATTGAATGAGTAGCGGCACATGCGAAACTAAGATCAACGAACCGCCATCTGAAAGATATTTCGATATTTGATTAATACATTTGCGTTGAAAATCTATATCTCCAACGGCAAGAACTTCGTCGACTAAAAGAATCGCTGGTTTTAAACATGTGGAAATAGCAAAGGACAGCCGGGCGATCATTCCCGAACTATAAAACTGAACCGGTGAATCGATAAACTCTCCGATCTCAGCAAAATCAATGATCTCATCTATCATCGAATTCACTTCAGACCTGCTGAATCCAAACAATGCTGCTCGCAGGTAAATATTCTCCCTTCCGGACAAGACAAGATCAAACCCGGCGCCTAATTCGATGATCGCACTTACACTTCCGAAAACGGTGATCTTTCCATTGTCGGGACGAATAAGACCATAAAGCAATTTTAGCAGTGTGCTCTTTCCTGCTCCGTTGTCGCCGATTATGGCAAGCGAATCTCCCCGTTTAAGATCAAAAGAAATATCCCGAAGCGCATAAAATTCGTCTTTCCTTAGCTCATCGTTCAGCTTCTCATTGCCTTTGAACATAAACTCGCGGGCAATGTCTTTTATGCCGTACCAAAGCGAGGACCTGAGCCTCTTAGAATACTTCTTGTGAACATTCTCAACCGAAAGGACAGTATCATTGTCCTTTCGGTTTGTTGCAGCGGGTTCCATTTGCTCAGTCATGTGTATTATTTTAGCTGGATATCCGGGTGATTATATGCGGCTTCGCAATCCTATAAAAAAACCAAGCAGCTAAGAGCGAAGACACCGACAAAGCAACCACTACAAAAAAACCGCTTTCCGTAGTCATTTCGCCTCGTATGATCCAATCACGTGTCGTATTTAATAGCGGCGTTACCGGATTAAGCACCAGAAATTGCGAAATACGTGATTCCTTAGGTATCTGATAAATTATCGGTGTGACAAAAAACCAAAGCGAAGTAACCGCCATAAGTGCATTTCGCACATCACCGTAGAGTAAGCCTACCGGCGTGAAAACCAGTCCGATCGACAAACCCAGTGCCATTACAGCAAGAAGCCCAAATGGAACCAGCAAAAGTGTAGTGTGCAGCCCGACAGGGAAAAGTACGATAATAAGCAAAAGAAGCAACCCCATTCGGACAGCCAAATTAAACGCGATCCCACCAAAACCGGCAATTACGAAAGCCTCATGTGGAGCCTTTACCTTCGTTATAACCGCCTTCCTTGCACTTAGTGTTTGAATCGGCAGATCGATAGATTCCACAAACGACTGCCAGATAAAGATGCCGCTGATAACGAATACCGGATACAAACTCGAATCTGTTCGGGTATTCAAAACCTGCCAGCGGCCGAGGAAGATCCAAATTACCGCAGTTAGCAATGGCGGAACCAATATCCAAAAGTATCCGAGCAGACTTTGCCGATACTTCGATCTCAGTTCAGTGATAAAAAGCCGCCAACCAAGCGCACGAGTAGCATTTAGGTCGCCGATCAACTCATTGAGCAATATCCGCGGTGTTCGAAGTTGAGACGCGGATGTGTACGTTACTTGTTCCATTATTTATTCAGAAACCTCAAGCTTCGACCGAAACAGCCTGCCGGGATTTCGAAGTCCTAGTCTGTCTCTTCCAAAAAATAATACTCTTACGATGTATCCGCGGATAATCCTTCGGTTCAACACCAATTTCTCCTTTGAGCTGAGCCGCGATAGGTGGCGTGTTTTCATTATCCGGGTGTCATGGATCTCGAGTTCTTTGGCGATCTCGCCGCGATTTCTCCCATCATATATATTGTTGCGGTGGACTTCTTTTTCCCAGAGTCTGTCCAGCGTAAAGGCCGCGCGGCAGGGTTTTTTAAGCACCATATCCAAAATAAAACACCAATCGTCTGCGATTATAAGCTCCGGATTCCAATTTGAAACGATCGAATCCTTTCTGATCAACAGCGACGAAGAAGGTGCCGGACAGGTCTTTATAAACAGCTCGCGGGATTCTTCGGGAGATAAAAGATACCATTCTCCCGAAGGGTTTTTGGTATACGGCTTCCACATATTTGAGATCTCCCAGGCGCTCGGCAGGATCACACGGTTCTTTTTTGCTGTCCAGCTCGAGAAAACAAAATCGAGATCGTGTCTTTCGAGGCAATCAATGCTTCGCGCAAGAAAATCTTTGTTCCAGACATCGTCGGAATCAAGCGTCGCGATATAATCGCCTTTGGCGAGTTTCAAACCCGCGTTTCTGGCGGCGGCTTGTCGCTGATTTTTTTGATAGAAGTATTCAACATCAGGATACTTGGAAACGATCTCCGCAGTATTATCCGTCGATCCATCATCAACTACTATTATCTGCTTATGCGGAAAGGTCTGCGCGCGGGCGCTTTCAATTGCCCGGGTGATCTTTTCGGCGCGGTTAAATGTCGGAATAATTACAGTTGCCAACATATTGATCTACGCTATCTCAGTCTGCTCCCGGTTCCGAGCGTCCATGATCTCTTCAAGTTTTGCGGCAAATACCTGAGCCGGATCTTCGTTAACATATTCGCGGATCTTCCGCGCGCCGAGCTTGCCGATCTCTTTCCATTCATCGCGGCGCTGCCAGGCTCTTTCGAGCGCCTCGTCAAAGCTGTTTTCATCTGCATAGGCTGCGACAAAACCATTAACACCATCTTCCACTACCTCAGTGTTTCCGCCTACGTTTGTCACGATCGGAACTCTTCCGCACATCAGCGCTTCGACTACGACGAGCGGCAGACCTTCATTTCTGGCCGGAAGTACAAGCGCCTGATTTTGCTTCCAAATTGAAAGTACATCAGACGTATGACCGACAAATTTTACGTTGTCGACTTTGCGATACCGCGCCAGATCTTTCAGACCGACTTCATTTACCCCTTTCCCGTAAAACGAAAGTTCAACATTTCGTCCGCGCCATTTTTCTTGAGACAGGACGTTTATCAAAATATCCTGTCCTTTATCAATGGTATCGTATCTTCCGACACAGGCAATTCTGATTTTGTCATCTTGAGGAAAATCCCAGGCAAGCGGCTCCGAAATTTTTGTCAGATAGGGATTCCGAATCACCTCCGAATTCTCCAATTCCAATCCAAACTGGTCTCGCGTAATGTTCAGATTATCCCGCGACACAAAATAATTCTTCTCAGAATTTTGCCACATCGTTTTCAAAAATTCCCGCGCCGGATCGTTTGGAAACAAATACTTAATAGCCTTTTGCGAAATTATGACGTATGGAATCTCATCAAGGTCACAGAGTTCGACGAATGGCAGTCCGTCAAAGTTTGAACCCTGTGAAATTATGAACAGTTTAGGTTTTAAATCCCTGATCCGTTTTGCCAGCACCCTTTTTATGTAAAACGGAAGAGTTCGATAAGAATTTTGCGGCAGAAAGCGGTTCCAAATCCGCCGTGCTATGTTCGGAAGATATTCATTAAGGTCGGTAAATTCTGCACCAAGGTTGCTGAGGTGCTTCATCCGCGGGTGTGATTGATCAACGTTTAACTTGAAAATGTGTACTTTATAACCGTTCTTTGCAAAGATCTCGGCGGTTTGAGACCAAAGTTCTTCACTCCCTCCCCACAATTCCGGACAAGAGCTAAATATCACGATGGTTTCATACTTCGGATTCATTCAGAGTATTGCTTGTGAGGTTTAGTGAGAAAAACGTATTGATTACTGTGCTTCTTTTACACCGATCACATCGATGATACTTTCAAATCTCGATCTCCAGTCGGCCAGCGACGCTACTTCTTTGCGACGTGTAATAACCTTTTCAGATTCTTTCTTTGATATGTATTTCTGGATGCGGCTGACGAAATCACCCGCCTCATTCGTGCAGATATCAATCACTTTATGAACATCATTAAATTCTTTAACGAGCGGGATATCCGTGGCCACCACAGGTTTTCCCATTGCCAGATATTCGTTTAGCTTAACCGGGATCACGGTGTCCGTATAAGCCGATTTTACGTAAGGAATCGTGCAGACATCAAACCGGTCGATGAAATGAACGAGATCTTTATGAGTCTGCTGTCCCATAAATGAGACATTCGGCAGTTTTTCAAGTTTTGTAACATCTGAATGAACCGGTCCGACAAACTGCCATTGCCATTCTTTCTTTATTCGCGCCGCCTCTTCAAGCATCGGAAGATTTACATGCCGATGAATGGCACCTACATACCCGATGAGCGGAACACGTTCCTCATTGAGTCCGGCATCGACAATTGACTTCACGCTTTCCGGAACGCGCGTTTCAACCCCGTTTCTAAAAGCAAACAGATCCACGCCGTAAGGAAACGTATAAACCTTGTCATGTGATCCGCGATACCGGTCCGAAAGATCCCTGCAAATCGTTAAAACGGTATTACTGATCCCGACGATCTCTTTTTCGCTTTTTCTCAGGCGCTTCACATTAGAGACCAATCGGTCAAAGTCTCCGGCAACGTAGTAAATGATCGGATTCTTTTTATCCCAAAGGAGCTTGATAATGTCCGAGGCGGTATCGGTCGGGAGAAACGTCCAGATAACGGCGTCTTTCATTTCGAGCTTGTCCGCGATCTTTTTGATAGCAGGCAGAAAAACTTTTCGATTCAAATTACGGCGAAGCGTTGAGCCAAAAGGAGGTGCGACAAGCGGTGAATAAACAAACAGATTTTCCTGCACTTCTGAAAATCCTTCCTTCGTTTGTCCGCGGCCCCACTTCAGAAAACGCGTCTTCACACGGCTGAGATCTTTTAAGGCCGGCATCCGCACACCCGTATTTTCGATAAACAAGACACGGTTGCCGCTTCGGGCGAGTCGTGACGCAATTTCCTGCGGACCCTGCCAGTTAAAATCCCAGTCGATGCTGGAGATAATGATAATGTTTCTTCCGCTGATCATTGTTCGAGCTAAAATCCTCAGGCTCTTACGAAAAGTCTGATTGCAAGTTTAAGAAACGTTTGTCTTAGAAACGGATTAATTTTTCCTGTGAATAGCTGCCGAGCTTGTGCTTATTCACGATCGGGCGAGTTAGTAAAGCCGCAAACGTTCAGGGGGCTTGAATCGCCGCTAACAATAATTGGAGGAATTTAAAGTTATTAAAATCAATATTAATTTAACGTGAAATCATCTTTGTCAGTAACCTAACAAAAATTCTCTGAAGGCGTAAAAGCCCCGCTTTGAGATCCCCGGAATTTCACAGACCAAATCATAAATTCTTTTCGGAAACAATACAAGCTGAAAAATCAAGACAATTAACGAGTTAGGGTTGCTGAGTGAACCTAAAACAATAAGTGAGATCGGGTAAAAAAATCCGTAGTATTCTTCCAAAAACACCTTGTACCTGGCAGCCGGTTTTACAACTATCAAATCAATTTCCAGCAATGCACAGCGGGCATATTCGATCAGGAGGTAGATCAATACAAATGCGGCGGGCAAAAAACTTCCGATCAAAATAAGTATCATCAGAAGAGATACAAGTTCAAGAGGGAAAACCACCCACAAGACCGACCGCCGAACAAACGCAGCTGAGTGACGGCGTGCAAATGTATTGACGCCGGATCTTTCGTCGTTTACGAGGTCTGTAAGCTGATGCCAAACGATCCCGCGAATTCCCCAAAAGAGCGACCACGATCCGAGAGCTATAAACCACAAGAGGTTCCATTCCTTTTGAAACCACTCAGTAAGAAGAGCAACCGCAAACAGCTGAGGAAAGACGTTCGCTCCGAGCGCGTCTGCCAATACGCCGGAAAAACCCCTGACTTTGAGTCTTACAGGAGGCAGCGAATAAAGTGAATAAGCGATCCATGCCCCCAGATAAAAGATCAGTGAAACCGGATTCAGGAAAAACCCGACCGCGACACCTATCGCAACACACAGAAAGATCGTAACAAAGACAAGACTCTTGGATTGTCCTTGTAAACGGTTCTTTTTCCCGGCCTTTTCGTCCACTTCGAGATCTGTAAAATCGTTGATCACACTAACATAAACGGCACCCGGGATCAGAGCGATCAGAATAAACGGGAGAAAATAAAGCAGCGAGATCAGATGGATATCGAGAACAATTGCAGTTGCATAAACCGACCCGAATATCGGTGCGATCTTAAATTCCCACCATTCGCGTCCGCGGGAGGCACTGGCAATTTGCGGGATCTTGTTTCTCATTCGAATTTCTTAAACCGCTTAAACTCAAATCCCTGACACACATCTGTTTAACACGGCTTTTCCGCGTAGATCCGGATGAGCAAATTCGATCAGGTATTATTTGAGCGCGATCGCGATTCCTTCCTTGTTGCAGGCATGCAACTGTTATCCGACACTTTACCGAATATCGACCGGTAAGTGAAGCTATCGGGGGGATGTTGTAAGAAACGCGCAATCGGCCTGAATGTCCATTATTCAGAGTCAAATGAAAGCTGATTACCGCTTTTTCCGGTCCGCCGGCGTCAACTTATTAATTGATCCGGAATACGGCGGGGAAACGTTCCGGCATATGAGTATTCCGGAAATCCGGATCGGGAAGAATTCCGCTATGCGCATTTGAGCGTCAAAACACACTTTAATAGTTAAAGGTTAACAGCGTGCGGTATTATAATTTCGTCGTGAACATCGCAAAAACAAATTCGGACGCGAATTCGCATGTCCGATACCCGCTTTCAAAGTCGATCGCAGATAAATCGATCGCTTTGACCTGCCTGATAGTTTTATCACCGCTTTTTGCGATCATTCTGATCGCAATGGGTCTGAATATGCTTTTTCGGCCGGAAGACCGCGGAAAATGGCTTTTTCGCGACCGCCGCATTTCAAACGGTAAAGAGTTTGACATCCTGAAGTTTCGAATTCTCCGTCAGGGATTTTATTCGACACCGCCTCCGGATGATCTCCCGTTTTCTATCTATGAAAAAGAATCTGAAAATCTGACGTGGGTCGGACGCTATCTCATCAAGCCGTGGTATCTTGATGAACTTCCGCAGCTACTCAATATACTGAAAGGAGACATGAGTCTCGTCGGACCCCGCCCGTGGCCGGTTTCGATGGTCAACCAACAGTTGGAAGAAGGATACGATTACCGAAACCGGATCCGGGGAGGCTGGACCGGTTTGAATCAACTAAGAAAAAGCGAACACGTTTTAGGAGATCCGTTTCTCGTTGAGGCAGATCTTGAATATCTGGATCATTGCGCAAACTATCCCTGGTGGCGCCTTCTCCTTTTCGATCTTCGTGTTGTATATAAAACGATCTTTGTAATGTTCGAAAGCAAAGGGCTGAAGAACTGATGAGCCATCTATCAAGGCAGAACGCCGCTGCGGCAAGGAAGGCCAATTCCGTTTACCTGTTGAAGAAGATATCTGTTCCCTGATTTCAGGACGGCACCCGAAAGTCTGCGAAATCAATAAAACCGGAACTTCACGCTTTTAGCATGATCTTTCTAAGTCCAGTAATTTCTGTCGAGCGAACGATAGTTGATCGCCTCACCGATGTGTCCGGGCTGAATCTTTTTGCTGCCGTCAAGATCGGCGATCGTCCTCGAAACCTTTAAAATGCGGTCGTGGGCACGGGCCGAAAGACCCTGTTTCAGCATCGCCCGTTCGAGCAAACTTTCGCTGTCAGTATCGAGACCGCAGAATTTCCGGATGTGTCTCGGCTGCATCGCGGAGTTAGAAAATATCCCTTCGTTTTCAAACCGCATAAGCTGGATCTCCCTCGCTTTCATCACTCTCGCGAGGATCTTGTCAGAACTGTCTCCTTCGGGCGTACCGCGGCCGCGGAGTTCCTTAAATTCAACCGCCGGAACATCAATATGAATGTCGATCCGGTCCATCAGCGGACCGGATATCTTTCCGACATACCGCTGGATCTGAAACGGGGAACAATTACACGGACGGGCACTTCCAAAATAACCGCACGGACACGGGTTCATCGATGCGACGAGTGTGAAATTTGCCGGAAACGTCAGGCTCAGCGCGGCCCGCGATATCGTCACTTCCTTGTCCTCAAGCGGCTGTCTTAATACTTCAAGCGCGCTCCGGTCAAATTCCGGAAGTTCGTCCAGAAACAAAACGCCGTGATGTGCAAGTGAAACTTCGCCCGGCTTCGGGATCGAACCGCCGCCGATCAGACCGGCCTGCGAAACCGTATGGTGCGTGGATTTAAATGGCCGCTTTGTGATCAGACCGGCTTTCCCCGTCAAACCCGCAACAGAATGGATCTTTGTTATCTCGAGCGATTCATCAAACTCAAGCGGAGGAAGTATAGTCGGAAGTCGTTTTGCGAGCATTGTTTTTCCGGAACCGGGAGGACCGATCAGCAGTATGTTATGACCGCCGGCACTCGCAACTTCCAGCGCTCTTTTCGCTGTAGACTGACCGCGAACCTCATTAAAATCGATCTGAGTATTGCTTTCGGTCTGTGTTAAATGTGCGAGGTCGAGCTTGAGCGGCTTTGCCTTTGGCTCCTGATTCTTGAGCAGGTCCTGACAAATTCCCACAGCCTCGCGAAGATCTTTTATCGGATAGACATTGACTTCTTTTACAACAGCGGCTTCCGGAGCGTTCTCCTCGGGGATCAGGATATTCTTCACGCCGTTTTCTTTCGCGCACAAGGCTATTGAAAGCGCACCGCGGACCGGTCTTACCCGGCCGTCAAGCGATAATTCGCCGATACTCAAAACATCGGGCATCTTTTCCGCGTTTCCCATGTCTCCGTTTGCACCGAGAATGCCAAGCGCGATCGGCAGATCAAAACTCGCACCTTCTTTTCTGACATCGGCGGGAGCAAGGTTTATGGTTGTCTTATGAAAGGGAAAAAAGTATGAGCTGTTTGTAATTGCGGCCCTGATACGTTCGCGCGATTCGCGCACGGCGGTGTCCGGCAGACCAACAACAATAACTGAAGGGGACGTATCCAGTTCGTTTTGAACGGGCTGGAGATTGACTTCAATATCGACGATGAGAGCGTCGATGCCGTAAACAGCGGCAGACTGTGTGAGGAAGAGCATAATCTTTTCAAATAATCTTTTGTGAGTTTAAGGATTTATAAACTTTATATCAGAATTATTTGAAATTGTCAGATAAAATGCTCTTCCGAATTGTTGTTTGGCAGAATTACTCAATTGCGTATTTGACGATCTCCGGATCAGGGTTCAACGAAGTTGCCGCCCGATCTCTTCCTTCATAATCGAAAAGTGAAAGAAGATATTTTATGCTTTCGGTCGTCGCAGCTTTGCGTTTATTCGCCTCGATGGATATCCAGGGATTCCGGTCAGAATGCGTTGTGCGAAACATCAGTTCCCGGTAGTGCTTATAATCATTCCAGTATTTACCGGCTTTCTTATCAAATGCCGTGAGGTGTTCGCGCATTGTTTCGTTCTTTTTTCTCTTTTTGAAGCGCTTCCGCTGTTCCTTTTTTGAAACAGAAAACCAGAGTTTGACGATCCGTACACCGCTATCGGCGACCATGGTTTCGAATTCCGGAACGTGTTTCAAAAATTGTCCGTATTCATCCGCCGTGCACTGTCCGTTTACGGGTTCGAATATTGCGCGGTCGTACCAGCCGCCGGTAAAGAACACGATCTCGCCTTTCTCCGGCAGATGATCGGCATACCGCTGAAAATACCATTCCTTTTTCTCTTTTTTCGAGCGGCTCGAAAAATGTTCAGAGCGGAAAGACCCCGGACTAAAGTGTTCGGCGATCTGCCCGATCATCATCCCGTTTCCGATCGGATCAAGTCCTTCAAAAATGACTACGACGCGTTTTCGGTTATCCCGAACCCACCTTTCAAGTTTCAGAAGTTCGATCTGAAGACTTCTGAGTTCCGCCGGGTAATTTAGTTTGGCCCGATCCGAACTGAGAAATTCCGTTATCTTTTTTGTTGCGAGATCCTTGCTTTTGAGCTTTTTGAGAAGCTTTTGACGGGTCTTGATCCCGCGGAGATCTTCTCTTGTAAGAGATTCTTCGTTCTTCTTATGCGGCTCGTTAACCTGGCTTTCTTCATATTCTTCCCTTACTTTGTCCGATAACAAGACCTCCGCTTCGGCATTAACACCTTCTTCTTCTAAAGCGATTCCTTCGGATCGAGTCCCGGTTTGTACGATCGAAGCTTCTATCGCTTCTTCGTCCGGAGGAATACTCAGGATCGGCTCGTTTTCATCAAACGCAATGATACTCTCTTCGTCCGAGCACTCTTGCTCAAACTGGTTTACCATCTCAGAGACAACGGAAGGCGAATCCTCATACGGTTCGACAGCTTTTGTTTCTTCCGGCCGATATTCATATTCATCGGGCTCGCTGCGGAAATCGCCTGCGTCGCCTTCATCAAAAGGTGAGAACCCGGGTGGTTCCTCTACTACGGTGCTTACGGCATCATAATGGAGAATTTCATCCGAAGTTTGAACTGTCTCTTCTGCTTCATCCTGCTCCGGCAGATCACCCGGAAAATCGTATCTCTCATTCATTTCCTGCTCCGTTCGGTCTAAATTGTGTTCATCCGTTTTTGACCCGGCCGGGTCGTAAATGTGAGGTAATTCCGGGGATTCTTTTGGTAAGATTTGGGGAAGTTCCCTCCTCCCATCGCGTTTTACCTTCTCAAACAATCCGGATATACGGAATCCTTTTGTTAAGAAACGTTCCGCTTCTTCTTCGGTAACAGACCCTTTTTTTTCCACTGTTTTTACTCCTTTCAAAAGCTATATCGGGGGATAATAAGCTAATTTGAACAGTTTAAAAGTTTTTTAATACCTTATTGACCCGTAGAAACGGATAATCGGTGCGAAATTACAGTTTTTTTTATTCCAGCGGATCTAAAATAACCGCGATCCAAATCCCGGCTTCAGAAATGGACAGACCCGGCGTACTGCGTTAAAGCAAGAGTAAAGGCCTGTTTTTGATAACAGGCCCGAACAGTAATTGATCTGATGATACTAACGTCTTCTTGCATTGATCAGATTTTGAGCAAGATCACAGATAAACGAGGTATTTCCGAATAAGATCAGTTGATCCTGTACGCCTTTGATTTCCAAACCAGTACAACCGTCCCGCCAAGCCTATCTGAGATCGAACGCAAACCGGAATCAAGTTTCTTATAGGCTTCCGTATTGCGCCGGACGTTAGTTGTTTTCTGACCTCTATACTGGGAGTCGTACCAAACCCTGTCTTTCAGCGTGAATTTTTTACCGGAAATGTTGCGCGTAGTCGATTCCTTCGCACGGTCGTTTGAAGCATCCTTTTCATCATCCGAATCCGTCGTCACCGGCTCTTCCCGTTTTTTCCGTGCGTTTCCGGCTCCTGCTGATCTTGACACCGGTTTTGAGGCAGTTACTCCTGAAGGGGTCGCCTTCGGCGCGGGCGGAGGAGGTGCGGATCTTGACGGGGCAACATCCTGCACAGTTGTTTCGCTGGCAGCAGATTCGGCTTCGCTTAATTTGGTTTCTGTTTCCTGATTCAGGTCGCGTCTTCTCTCATCGGCCGGACGATTCCCGGCCGTTTGTTTTTCTCCTGCAACGCGTCCAAGCGTATCCGATTTTTGACGGTCGCTGTATCCTTCCGGTGCATTATCCTTATCCGCGCCCGCCGTATCTCCGGTATTCGGACCTCCGGGCCGGTTAGCCGTTATCTCTGCCGTTTCTTCGGCAGAAGCCGGATCCGATTCTGATTCGCCGGGACGCTCGGTTCCGTAATTTGAAGCCGTATTGGCGTTTGCCGCACCATCATACTGATCAGCGGTTTCGACCGACGGCGCGGCCGCGGTATTCGCCGAGTCTTCCGAAACTTTTGCCATATCCATCGCGCCTGAATTGAGCGAGCGCTGGACGATCAGGAATCCAAACATTCCGGCAAAAACCACGACAAGTGTTCCCAAACCAAACGCTAAATTCCGCGTCGAAAACAGCTTTTTATACCATGGAACCGCTGAAACGGCAGCGACCGCATTTTCTTCACCCTGAACTGCAGCAGGCGCGGTCTTTTCCGCCGCCTCCGAATTCAGAATTATCGTATTCGACAGAATTGTCCGACACCTGTCGCAATCCGCTAAATGGTTTATTACGCGCGGTTTCGCTTTTTCGCTCAAGGCATTTTCGGCAAAAACAGAGATCTCATCCGCGTCAAGATGAGCGCCGGCTGCGTCACTCGCATGAGTTTCACCGCTTCGCGTCGCCTGCCGCAAAAGAGCATCCATTTCTTTGTCGAATTCAAATTCCATCCTGCCTACTGTTTAGATCAACTGTCACGAAACGATTCCTTTCATATATTGAAAGAATCTACAAAAAACCTTTGCGCTCTTTGCGCCTTTGCGGTTAAACGTCTTTCCCGCAATCAGAGAACGCCCGAACCGGCCAATTCTTGCAGCACTGCAATTACGAGAAAGACCGTAAAAAGTTTTTCAAGGTTCATACCCAGCTTTTCTGCGCTCTCCGTTAAATGCCTGCGAACCTCATTCTCACTCCAACCGTGTTTTTCGCGGAGCATTTTTTCAACACCTTTGCGGATCTCTTTTTGAACACGAACAAGCTTTCTGCTCGCCGTGGCCTCATGATATCCGAAAGTATCCGCAATATCCTTTAATTTCAGGTCGTCAAAATAATAGAGTTTTATCAAAAGCCGATCTTCATCTCCGAGAGCCGCGATCGAATTTTTCAGCGATCCGAGAATATCTTCCTGGGCTTCCTTTTCGCCGAATATCTCTTCCGGATTTTCGGTTGCGCTAACTACAACGTTATTTTCGGATCTTTCGGCCGAATCCTGCGCAAGGTTTTCAAACTCGCGATCATCTTCCGTTTGGACAAGACGTTTCATCTTACGAAACTGATCTATCGCGAGCTGATTTGTGACGGCACGCAGCCAACCTGCGAGGCTTCCCTTTCCTGAATAGTATGAAAGTTTTCCTTTTGTTTTTCCCTGTGCATCAAGCCTGAGCCCGTGCAATTCAGCCCAGATCGAGCTCGCCAGATCTTCGGCATCTTCTTTGTTCTTTGCAAATTTGTACGCGGCGGATTTTACACTCGAATCAAAATTCAAAACGATATCGCCCCATGCGTTTTCATCTCCGCGTTCGCAGGCAATTATCAAACACAGGTCATCAGCACGAAGAGAATCGATAAATTCAATAATCTCGGGATGTCCCGCTTCTTCATCATCGCGCAATACATATTTCTCAACCGCCGATGTGATGCGTTCGATAAGATCCGCTGATTTCAGACCGCGCGAATCCTCGGCACGCGAGAGCAGTCTCGGGATACATTCTTCGATTGTTGAATTGTGTTTTGCGGCAAGTGTCGCCATGTGTAATTTGACTGAATTTTAACACTAAATTCGCCGTTTAGTAAGGTTACTCGATTATTTGAAAAACTTCCGTTGCAGGGGGAACAAATCCTTCTTACAAGTGTCTAATCTGTCTTTCAAAACTTTCAATTTAGATTGACATTACAGACTGCTTCGTAAAGCAGTCTGTATCAGTAGCTCAATAAATAAGGAGGAGAAATGAAAAAACTGTCTTTTTTCTTTTTAGCGTCGCTGCTGTTTTTAAGCACGCAAATGTTACTTGCACAAAATTCTGACCCGGAAGAACCGATCTCAGCAGGCGTTGTAAACGGAAAAGCGATCTCGCTGCCTGCGCCGGAATATCCCGAAAAAGCAAAGGATAACAATATCCGCGGTACCGTTGTGGTTGAAGTGATCATCGACAAGGAAGGCAAGGTCGAATCCGCAAAAGCGATCTCAGGTCATCCCGATCTTCGCGAAGTTTCTGTCGCTGCCGCGCTCAAGGCAAAATTCAAACCGACGCTTCTTCAGGAAACTCCCGTCACCGTAAGGGGCGTAATTGTTTACAATTTCGAAAACAAACCGGAAAAAACTGAACGCGCTATTGAGGGCAGAAAATCACCCGGTGTAATAAACGGACTTGCTACCTCACTTCCTCATCCTGTTTACCCGGCGGCGGCCAAAGCTGTTTGTGCTGAAGGGACGGTAAATGTAAAGGTCGTGATCGATGCCAATGGTGACGTCCTTTCTGCCGAAGCCGTTCGCGGTCATCCCTTGCTGCGTTCAGCTTCGGTAAGCGCCGCGATGAAGGCGAAATTCAGTCGAAACCCATTGCCGAAAACGTCGGGCATTCTCGTATACAGATTTATATCCGATACCGAGTGCAGTTCTGATACAAACTGAGATCTCGAAATTTTTAATTGATCACAGCGAAGTCTTTTGGTGCCGATTCTTGAGTTTTTAACTAAAACTCGGAATAATCACACGGCACCTTTTTCTTATGAATAATGATTTTGACCAGACCGAAAAAACAAAGCTGAGACGCCTGCCGAAACGCGGCAGTTTTGACAGAGAAACGATCTATTCGATCCTCGATGAGGGGTTTTTGTGTCATGTCGGTTTTACGGTTGACGGGCAGACCTTTGTTATCCCGACTTCATACGGACGGATAGATAACCGGCTTTTTATTCACGGCTCGAGCGTCAGCCGGATGATGAAGAATCTGGCGGCCGGAATCGACGTCTGCGTAACTGTCACATTGATAGACGGACTCGTCCTTGCCCGATCGGTTTTCCATCATTCGATGAATTATCGCTCGGTGGTAATTTTTGGCAAGGCCGAATTGGTTGAAAGCTCCGCTGAAAAAATGAAAGCTCTCGAGGCGTTTACCGAACACGTCATCAAAGGACGCTGGGAAGATTCGCGGATACCGAACGAAAAAGAACTGAATGTTACAACCGTTTTGAGTTTGGAAATAAATGAAGCTTCCGCAAAGATCCGAACCGGTGATCCGGCGGATGACGCGAAAGATTACGAACTCGATCATTGGGCGGGCATCTTGCCGCTGAGGATCGAGGCCGGAGATCCGATCGATGATACAAAGCTGAAAGAGGGTATCGAAAAACCAGCTTACTTATTCGATCAGAAACGGTTCTCAAAGTAGTACATGGTTTGATTCAAATGTAACTTGTCTAAAAATGGCATTAGTTGTAAACATCAACTAAACCGGACAGAACAAGCAGCGATGATCTTCCGCATTCTGAGTAAAATATTTTGCCTGCAATCCTGCTTCTGAAGATCGTTCCCTGATCGAACTCTACTATTAACTGAAAGACAAAAATTGTGCGATCTGAAACTTTTTGACTAAGCTATTTGGATTCGCCAAAATAGTCGAAACCTTAAAAAGAACCGGTAAAAAAAGTTTTACATGACACAAACAGCGGAAACTTCAGAAATTACGCGATATCTGTCCGAATGGCGACGGGGTGATCACGACGCTCTGGGCAAAATTACCTCGATCGTCAACCGGGAATTTAAGATCATCGCCAGAAGCTATCTCCGCAGAGAGAATGCAAACTGCTCGATCCAAACAACCGAACTCGTCAATGAATCCTACATCAGACTCTTAGGCCAGCGGTCGACCGAATGGCAGGACCGGAAGCATTTTTACGCGATCGCCGCAAAAGTGATGCGAAATTTCCTCATCGACCATGCGAGGAAGAGAAAAAATTCAAAAAGAGGAGGCGCATTTGATTCGGTCGCGATCGAAGGTCTGAAACTCGCGACGGAAGAGAAAGACGCTGACCTGCTCAAACTCGATGAAGCACTTTCGCTGCTTGAACAGATCAACGAACGGCAGTCGAGAATCGTTGAATTAAAATTCTTTGCGGGAATGACCTCAAGAGAGGTTGCCGAGCTTCTGGATATTTCCGAGATCACCGTAAAAAGAGACTGGCTAAAGGCAAAAGTTTTTCTCTACACTGAGCTTTCCCGATGAAAGAATCAGATCTCAAATATAAGAAACGAGTCGTAGACGCCTTCGAAGAAATTTTCGATGCGCCGACCGGCAAACGCTCAGGCCTGCTGGCATTACTCTGCGGTAACGATCTCGATTTCCGAAAGGAAGTGGAATCTATGCTCAATGCCGCGGTTTCGATTGAGGATTTTATGGAAACTCCGGTCGCCGAGGAAGCGTTCGGCGTTTATGAAAATTATTTGAGCAGTAACTTTCTCGGAAGAAAGATAGGAAAATACAGGTTAAAGACTCCGATCGGACAAGGCGGAATGGGAACCGTCTTTCTCGGAGAGCGCGACGATGAATTTCGCCAGCAGGTCGCGATCAAGCTGATCTCACCATTCTCGCGAAGCGAAGCAGACACCGACAATTTCCGCCGGGAACGTCAGATCCTCGCCCGTCTGGAACATCCGGCGATCGCCCGTCTTCTCGACGCAGGCGCGACTCCGGACGGTACGCCCTATCTGGTAATGGAGTATGTAAAAGGAAAGTCACTTGCAAAATATCTTTCCGGGAATTCATTGTCATTAAGCAAGCGTCTCGATCTTTTTCTCGAAGTATGCGGAGCCGTGAAATTCGCACATCAGAATCTGGTTATTCATCGCGATCTGAAGCCGACAAACATTTTGGTAACTGAGGGCGGCAGTCCGAAGCTGCTCGATTTCGGGATCGCAAAAATGCTTCAGCCGAAACCGTTTGAACCTGTTACGGAAACAACGCTCACGACAAAGATCATGACGCCAAATTATGCATCGCCCGAACAGCTCAAAGGTGAACCGATCACAACTGCGAGTGATGTTTACAGTCTCGGTGTGATCCTCTACGAAATGCTGACCGGATCGCGTCCGCATGATCTGCAAAACAAGCCGCTTGCCGAGATAATCCGGACCATCTCGGAAGAAGTACCGGAAAAGCCGCATTTAACGGTGCAATCAAATAAATCCGGTTTTTCCGGCGGTGAAGAGAACTCTCCTTCAAACGTAATCGAACCGGTCGACGCAAAACGCCTTAAAGGCGATCTCGACACGATCATCTTAAAAGCGCTCGAAAAGGATGTGAAAGACCGTTACCAAACGGTTGAGCAGTTTACGGAAGATATCGGAAGATATCAAAACGATCTTCCGGTGCTCGCCAAGCCTCCGTCAAAAATCTATAAATTTAGAAAATTCGTTTCGCGCAACCGTCTTTCTTTCGCATCGGTCTGCCTTGCTGCCGTTCTTGGTCTCGTTCTGCTTGGAAGTTCGATCTGGTTTGCGCGGGTTTCCGGCCAGCAGGCGCGCGAATTTCAAAGACAGGCCTATTCGTCTGATATGAACCTCGCGATGCAGTCTTACGAAACGGCAAATATCATCCGGGTCAAGCAGATCCTGGACAGATACAGAACGTACGCCTTTCGCGGCTGGGAATACGATTTTCTCGATAATCTTGCGAATCCAAAAGCGCGAGTCGCCACCTTTAGTCATCCTTCGGAAGTTTGGCATGTCGCTTTTTCCCGCAGCGGAGACCGGCTGGTCACATCGTGCTCTGACGGCTTTGCACGGATCTTTGAAGTTCCTTCGGGAAGACTCGTCACAAAAACCGCAATTCGTGAAACAAATATCTGGAAAGCCGAGTTTTCGCCCGATGATGCGTTTCTGCTGACGGCATCCGGCGATTCCGGTTCGGCTTCGGTTAAAATTTGGGATGCTTCAAACGGTAAGGAATTGATCTCGCTTCGCGGACATACCGGCAGGGTCAGGGCGATCGCATATTCGCCTGACGGGAAAACGATCGCAACCGGAGGGCGCGACGGCGTTATCCGGTTGTGGAATGCAAAAACAGGCGAGGAATTTCAAAAGATCAAACTTCCATTGTTTCAAACGAGACCCGTCGAAACCCATGATCTTGAGTTTTCACCGGATGGTAAAAAAATACTGTCCGGACACGGAAACTCGGCAACGCTCTATGACATAGAGTCCGCAAAACTGACATTTATCAACAAAACGGTTGGATCGTACCTCGCAGTCGCCTATTCGCCGGACGGCAAAAAAATTGCTCTCGGAAAAAACGAATCGCGGATCGAAGTATATGATTCCGCTTCGATGAAACTCGAAAACGACATTCCCGCGCATAAAGCGCGGATCAATGATATCGGTTTTTCTCGGGACGGACGTGTGATCGCGTCAGCGAGCAGCGACCGAAGCATCGGTTTTTTTGACGCGGAAAGCGGAGTGGAACTGGGCACCGTCAAGACTCATTCATCGGATGTCTGGAGTGTCGCATTTTCTCCGAAAGACGATTATCTTGCTTCCGGGAGCACGGATTTTGACGCGCATCTTTATAACCGGCCGGAGCTTTTTGAGACCTTCTCATTTGGAGCCGAAACCGGGTTTAGCCAGCAATGGGCCGCGGTAACCGAAGACGGATCGACGATCGCGACCGGCGACCGTTCGAATACAAAAACACACCAGGCAATTTATGACGTAAAAAGCGCAAAACCAAAGCTTCATTTTTCAAACGAGATAATAAATGCCGGGAGTTTTTCGGGTGACGGACGATCGCTCGCAACGCTCAATTCCGACGGAGAGATCGTGATCTGGGATCCGGCAGATGCATCGGAAAAATTGCGGTTTCGGGCGCACTCGCGAAAAAGCGACCGGATCGTCAGCGGCAGTACGATCGCCTTTTCGCCCGATGGAAATTACGTTGTATCAGGCGGCTTTGATAATTTGGTAATGATGTGGGATCCCAAAACGGGCAAACTGCGCCGGAGAATTCATGAATTTGATGACCGCGTCAGCCGGGTCGGGATCTCTCACGATAACACGCGCATCTTTGCCGCGAGCTTTGATTCCACCGCAAAACTGTTTGACAGCAGCACCGGACAAATGGTCGCTGACTTCGGCAAACAACCAAAGCCGATACTTTCCGTCGCGTTTGATCGGGAAGGCAAAACCTTTGCCACCGGCGGTGCGGACGGGATGATCAAGATCTGGGATCTAATAAACGGAAAACTCCTCAAGACCTATCCCGGAAATGCCGGGTTTATCTGGCAGATCGCATTTTCGCCGGACGGCAAAAGACTCGTATCGGCCAGCGGCGAAGGTGTGCTCAGATTTTGGGACACGGAAAGCGATCTCGAAGTACTGGCTATCCGAACCGATTCCGCAGTTACCAATTTACTTGCCTTCACCCCCGACGGAAAAACACTCATCACTCACGGCACAAACGAAAGGATCCGTCTCTGGGAATCGGGACAGCGTTGATTCAGCTCGCTTCGCTTATTTCCATATTCTTATCTGCCAAAAAATTCCTTCCGCTTTCTTAATAAAATTTCTCCGCAATGATACGTTTTCGGTTTTAAATACGCTTGTCATAAATAAGCATCAGAAAACCGTCAAAAAAGCAGCATTACAAAAATAGCTGCATGTGCCGGATTTTTATGCTTTCCGGAATTTCCGGATAAAAGGCTTTTAAGAACCGGAGAATTTATGACCAAAAAATCAACCGGGCAATCGGTTTCAAAGACCGGATTACCGCTCGCCATAAGCGAAAATATTATTTTTCAGGAAGCGGGCGAAGAAACGCTTATATACAACCTCAAAACAAACAACGCATATTCACTCAATTCGACCGCAGCGATGGTTTGGCGGGCGTGTAACGGTAAACTTTCCATCGACGATATTGCCGATGAAATGAGTGTTCAGACAAAGAAACGTGTAAGCAGCGATCTCGTCCGGCTGGCGCTTGATCAGTTGAATGAGAATAACCTGTTGGCTGAAAACGCGCGCGAAAACGGAAATTTTGGATCAAGACGTGAATTAATTAAAAAAGCGGGATTTGCATCAATGATAGCTTTGCCGCTGATTTTATCGATCACCGCTCCAAGAGCCGCATCGGCGCAGTCGGTTCAGGGGCCGTGTCTTCCGTTAAATGTCTGCATCGGACCGAGCAATATTTGTCCGCCGGCATGCAACGGGCGAACGATCATTTACGATCTCTACCTTAGCAACAACGGATCCTGCACAAACTTTCAGGCCGCAAACCTGCCGCTTGCCTGCGGCCCTGCAGGTTTCTTCTCAGTACGCGACATTATGGTGACGAGTGCCTGAGCGTGATTCGTGATTCGCTATATGCAATACGTAATACGCAATACGCTGATGGTTATTTCCTCTTGGTCTTTTTTTTCAAAACGGGCGGTGCAGGAGACGGAAACAAAATGAGAGATTTTATTCTTTTGATCGCGGAAATGTTTGGCTACGCGATGATCCTAGGATTCTTTGCCACGCTTCTTAATTACTATTTTGACTGGCGTCTTGGAATTTACGACGTCGAAATGCCCGATGATCCTTACATCGGGATCTATTTCCTTGTGATCGGCTTGATCATAACGATCGGCGTTTATTTTCTGAACAAAAAATTTCCTGCAAAACCGTCGGAATGATCCGTCAGCGTGAGAATTTGGAGAAGTTTACAAAATGAAAAAATCTATAGTTGTGTTATCGATACTATTATTTTCGGCGGCCGCATTTGCTCAGCCGAATGACGCAAGATTTGACGCCGATCTTAAGAGATTAAACCGCAGGTTCGAAAGCGTCGAAAGCATAAAACGGCTCGAAAAAGACGCGAATACCGCGGTTCGGCTCGAGCGGGCTATAACCTCGGCCGAAAACGAACTCGGAAGGTTCAAAGAAAAATATCCTGAGCACGACATCAGCAAATTTGAAAGCGCTCTTGCGGGGTTTAAAGATCCAAACAGCACTTCGGAATCCTCATCCTCACCAAATCCTTCAAATTCAGCGCCCTCGGATTTCGCTAAGGTCGAAAATTTTGTGGAAACGATCGATGAGATACTCGATCTGAATCCGCCCGTAGCAAAATTTATCCGAAACGAAGACGGTGCTCTGGAAGAAACAAAACAGCAGCTGGCGGATTTCCGCTTAAAAATGGACAAAGCCGTTACGCCGGAGTTCCTTGCGCTTGCAAAAGACGTTTCAAATCGAAAGATCAAGCGCATAGCTGATAAAGCAAACCGCGATGCAAAATCGATGGAAACGCGTTTGTCCGGTATAAATCTCGAACAGATCCAATCGGAAACAAAGGAAAATCTAATGCTTTCCAAATATTTTCTGATCGTTTTCACGCAGGAGCAGTTGAAGTATTTAAGCCGGATCTTTGGAAATGATGACAATATCGCCGGAGCAAATGCGCTTGCCGGAAAAATGATCGCGAAGCTTGGAACAGTTGAAGATATTGAAAAAAGAGGCAAGGCAAATTATGCGGCAAAGGTTGCCGAACACCGAATGTTTCCTGAACGACAGAATAATGCCGCGTTAAGAAGCGAGGCGACGCGGGCATTTAATTCGAGCATATACCGCGCAAATGTGAAGGGGAATACGGTTTTGAAGGTTCACCTCGTCAGCGGTGGCTGGAGCGTTGAGCGGAATCAATTGACCGGAATAATTCTTAGCCGGGATCAGCTTGTCCACATCGCGTATAAAGCAAGCGACGGAAAGTGCTACACGTACCTGATGACGATGCAGCAAAAACATCTCGGCGGCGGAAGATACGGAAGTGGTTTTGACCGTTCGGGAAGCACCCTCGAGATTCTCTGCGAAAATGTTCCGAAATAAAACCCCGTAACGCGATCGTAGCGCTGCCGTCCCGGCGGCTGTCGGGTGAGCGTCTCGCTCACCCGGCTCTTTTTTTTAAGTTGAAATTGATGATCGACGGCAAGTTGCCTTCAGTTTCCGTTTCGACTTCAGGCTGAACAAATAAAAATCAGGTGGGCGGGACGCCCACCTGACAGCCGCCGG
>JAWKHO010000033.1:0-17516 GCA_041394785.1 Pyrinomonadaceae bacterium
TGTGAAACATCTGGAATGTGTTGGTTAAAAATCAAGCCCTGAAGGGGCGTAAGAAAGCAGTTCTTACGCCCCTTCAGGGCTAAAACCAATCGTCGATCTTTCCAGATGTTTCACATCTGGATACTTTCGGTATGCCGCTTCGCGGCAAAAAGATGGCTTTTCAGACAGACTCTGAAATCTGATATCTGAAATCTGAAATCTGAAATCTGAAATTTACTTAGCCTGCCTGGCTTCAACATTCAGAATAACTTTTACGTCCTTCGAAATAACATTGCCCTCAGGATTGTAGTTCACACCGTAAGCCGTGCGGTCGATCGTTGTTTCTGACATCGCACCCATTACCTTTCCGCCGCGTCCTTCTGCAAAACCCGCAACTTTTACCGGGATGGTGATGCTTTTTGTTACACCGCGAAGTGTAAAATCGCCGGTAACCATCAGCTTGTCGCCGCTTTTTGCAACCTTTGTGCTTTTGAATGTCATTTCCGGATGATTCTCTACGTCAAAAAAATCGGCGCTTCGAAGGTGTTTGTTCCTGCCTTCAACACGCGTATCGACGCTCGTCGTTTTTGCCGTAAATTCAACGGAAGATTTTGTTTCGTCGTCCGCGTTGTAATTGATCGTGCCCGAAAAATCGGTAAAGTAACCAGGCACATAGATCAGTCTCATATGTTTTACTTCAAAACCGATCGCGCTGTGATTTACGTCAAAATTATATGTTCCGCTTTCAGCGGCCACTCCGGTATTTGCAAATTTTTCAGCGATTGAAAGATTTTTCGCCGAAACGCCGTTAAATCCGATCAGCGCTGTTATGCCAACCAGCGCAAAAAGCAGTCCTATTCCATATTTCTTCATACTTCGTCTCCTCCGTCCAATTTCTAAAAATTTGATCTTAAATAATCTATATGTGCTTTAATTGTAATCTCAATTCTAGCAAATAAAATTCCCGTTTGAGAATGTAAGTGTTATAAGAATTGTATCTTATTGGAATTAAAGCGGTATCAGCGGCGAAAGAGAAACAAAGCGGAAGGAAGAGTTTGCCCGCGGAATACGCGGAATGACGCGGAAAAAGAATTGGTAGAATCGATGGCTGCGTAACGGTATTTTTGCAATAGAGGACAAAGCGGAACGGAGAGTTTACCCGCGGAATACGCGGAAATGCGCGGAAAAAGAATTGGGAGAATTAATGGCTGCTTTACCGGATCCACGGCAATAGAGGACAAAGCGGAAGGGAGAGTTTGCCCGCGGAATACGCGGAAATACGCGAAGAAAAAGAAAAACCTAGTAGAATTGTTGGCTGCTTAACAGGATCCGCGGCAATAGAGGACAAAGCGGAAAGAAGATTTTTCGCGCGAATTACGCGATTTACGCGCAAAAAAAGAAATGGGAAAATTGATTGTCGTGTAACCGTATTTGTTTCCGCGTCATTCCGCGTATTCCGCAGGCAAACTCCCGGCGAATCGCGTAAAGCGTAATGCGTATTACGTACCACGCTTCCCCAAGATCTTATGAACGAGACATACGACCTGATAGTGATCGGCGGCGGTTCGGCCGGACTTGTTGCGGCGGGCGGTGCGGGAATCCTCGGCGCAAAGGTGGCGCTTATCGAGAAGAACAAGCTCGGCGGAGATTGTCTTTATACTGGCTGTGTCCCGTCAAAAACGCTGATCCGCTCGGCGCGTTTTGCTTCCGATATGAAGCAGGCGGAAAAGTACGGATTCAAGATTCAAGACTTAAAATTTAAGGATGATTCCTTTGCTTCGATCACCGGCCGTGTGCAGGATGTGATCGGTGTTATCGAAGAACACGATGCACCCGAAGTTTTTGAAGAAATGGGTGCGGAGATAGTTTTCGGCTCGCCGAAATTTCTCGGAAGAAATGAGATCGAGGTCAAGCTTGCTCCAGGCGAACTGCGCAAAATGCGGGCGAAGCGCTTTTGTATAGCCACCGGGTCTTCGGCTTTTGTTCCCGAGATCGAGGGGCTTCGGGATACCGGATTTATTACAACTGAAGAGGTCTTTCATCTTGAGGCTCTGCCCGCAAAATTGATCGTCCTCGGCGGCGGCGCGATCGGCTGTGAATTAGGACAGGCATTTGCGCGTTTTGGTTCCGAGGTAACCATTATTGAAATGGCGGAGCGGATCCTGCCGGTCGAAGACGAAGAAGTTTCGGAATTTATTACAGGTGTTTTTGAAAGCGAAGGAATAAATGTGTTGACGAAAACAAAAGCCGTAAGATTCCGCAGAGACGAAAAGGGCAGGAAATACGTTACCGTTATAAAGGAAGACGGCCTCGAGGAAGAAATCGAAGCCGGTGAGATCCTTGTTGCGGCCGGCCGAAAACCGAATACTGAAGGTTTGAATCTCGAAGCCGCCGGCGTCAGACTCGAAAAAGGGAAGATCGCGGTTGATGATTATCTGCGGACATCCAACAAAGCGATCTATGCGGCCGGCGACGTGAACGGAAAATTCCAGTTTACGCACATGGCGGATTATGAAGCGCAGATCGTTTTGAAAAATTGTTTTCTCTTCTATCCGCTGACGACAAAAGCCGATTATTCCGTCGTTCCGTGGACGACATTTACCGAACCCGAAGTCGCCCGCGTCGGAATGATAGAAAGAGAAGCCCGCGAAAAATTCGGTGATTCGATCGATGTTTACAAAGTCCCCTTTTCGCACAACGACCGCGCACAGGCCGAAGGCGATCCGGATGGTTTTGCAAAATTAGTATTGAAAGGCAACAAGATCCTGGGCGTAACGATCGTCGGAATTCATGCCGGCGAGCTTTTAAGCGAATTCACCGTCGCGATAAAACACGGACTTTCGATCGCCGATCTCAACGAAGCGATCCACGTTTATCCAACCCTCGCGAAGATCACGCAGGCACTCGGAACCGAAAAAACGATCGAAGGTTTGAAGAAACCGTGGGTGCAGAAATGGTTTGTTAGGTATTTAAGAATTTGGCGCTAAGCCGGAGCGCGGGCATCCTGCCCGCACGAACGCGAAAGCGTTCGGACTCAGTTGATCATCTTCTTACCTGACCGGGATTTTTCGTGCTCCGCACTCATTGGACGCGGGGTCGCGTGCGTTCCGACGAAGGATCGCAGGTGCCCCCGCCTGCAGCGAACGTGCTTTTTGCGTTCGAACTAACTTGATCATCTTCGCACCTAACTGTGGATTATTCGTGCTTTGCACTCATTGCACGCGGGGTCGCGTGCGTTCCGACGAAGGATCGCAGGCGCCCCCGCCTGCAGCGAACGTGCTTTTTGCGTTCGAATTAACTTGATCATCTTCGCACCTAACCGTGGATTATTCGCGCTCCGCACTCATTGCACGCGGGGTCGCGTGCGTTCCAAATGCCGGAACGCAGGCGCCCCCGCCTGCAGCGAACGTGCTTTTTGCGTTAGAATTAACTTGATCATCTTCGCACCTAACCGTGGATTATTCGTGCTCCGCACTCATTGCACGCGGGGTCGCGTGCGTTCCAAATGCCGGAACGCAGGCGCCCTGCAGCGAACGTGCTTTTTGCGTTCGAACCGACTTGATCATCTTCGCACCTAACCTGTATTATTCGTGCTCCGCACTCATTGCACGCGGGGTCGCGTGCGTTCCGACGAAGGATCGCAGGCTGGCGGCCTGTGTTCTTTTGAGTGAACAGATCAGAGAAATTTAAGCGGACTCAGCTTGGCGTTCCATGTTTGCAGCGCTTTTTTTATGATCCATTCGTATGCTTCGATAATGCAGAGAAGAAGCAGACAATAGCCGCAGACCGAGATCAGATACCAAAAGCCGAATTTTTTTTGATATGTCTCAAACATATCGGGATTCTCGCATTCGGCCGTGAATCCCGGGTTAATTCAGTTTGAAATATATGTGAAATTAATTGCGATGAGTTATTCGACAGGATTGCTCAGAGTTCCGAGCCCTTCAACCTCAACTTCTACGATATCACCTTTTTTCAGGTAAACAGGCGGCTTTCTTGCAAACCCGACACCCGGCGGTGTTCCGGTGGCGATCAGATCTCCGGGTTCGAGGGTGACCGTTTTGGAAAGATAAGAAATAAGCTCGGGAACGTTGAAGATCAACTGGTTTGTGCTTGAATCCTGAAGAGTTTCGCCATTCAAACGTAATTTGATCGAAAGCGAATGGGGATCCGGAATCTCATCCTTTGTCGCGATAAACGGCCCGGTCGGTGCAAACGTATCGCAGGATTTTCCGCGCTGCCATTGCCCATCGGCAAATTGAAAACCGCGTTCGCTGACATCGTTGAGATTTGTATAGCCGAAAACATAGTCAAAAGCTTCATCTGCGGAAACATTCTTTGTCCGTTTTCCGACGACGACCGCCATTTCAGCCTCATAATCCGCTTTTTCGCTTCCCTCGGGAAGGATGATCGGTTCGTCGGGTCCGGTAACGGATGTCGGAAACTTTGAAAATACAAGCGGATTTTCCGGAATGTCCATACCGCTTTCGATCGCGTGGTCGCGATAATTGAGTCCGATACAGATCACCTTTCCGGGAAAGGGAACAGGAGCGAGAAGCTTTACGTCGCTCCGTTTCAGGATCGACTTTTCAAAATCATCCCGGCATTCGGCAGCGCGGCTGACGACATTTTGTATCTGCGGAAAAAGGTCACCATCAAGATCAAACCATTCGAGATATGAGGATCTCGCTTTGTGAGTATGTTCCGGCACTTTTAAGGCACTGAAAACATCCAGGATCTCGCGGTCCTGATCGAGCAAAACGCCAAGATGCGGAGCAGGATTCTGCTCCGCATCCGGCCGTGAAAAACTTACAAAACGCATTCAATTCTCCTTTTGTTAAACCGAGATCACCGACGCACCGACGGTTGCTTTTTCTTTCTGAGCCATTACCGAGAAGACTTCAGCCGCTACCTTCAGAGCTTCATCGATATCCGCTTCGGTATGCGCAGCTGAAATGTACCAGATGCCGCGGCCGATCACTCGTATTCCGCGGTCGAGCATTCCGCGTGTAAATTCGGCATATTTTGAAGCGTCAGCCTCAAGGCAGTCGCGGTAATTTGTAAGTTTCCTGCATTTTGTAAACGACACATGTGTCATCGGTCCCGGACCGCTGACAAGTACATCCTGCCCGCTTTGTTCGGCGAGTTTGCGGAGGCCTTCCTGAAGCCGGCGGCCGAGATTTGTAATATGTGTATATACTTCGCCGTCGTTGGCTTCGAGCACCTCGATGGTAGCGGCGGCGGCAGCGATCGAAGGATTATTGCTGTTGTATGTTCCGGCGTGCATTACGCTGCCGTTTGCCACATATTCCATCACCCGTTTTGTCCCGGCAAGAAAACTGACCGGAAACCCGGAAGCCATCGCCTTTCCGAATGTCGCCAGATCGGGGATCACACCGTAAAGTTTCTGTGCGCCGCCGAGGCCAAGTCGAAAACCTGTGATGATCTCGTCAAAGATCAGCACTGCTTTATATTCATCACAAATGTCGCGCAGACCCTGCAGATATCCGGGGAGTGCTTCGATACAGCCGTTGTTGCACATGATCGGTTCGGTGATGATCCCGGCGATGTCGTCGCCGTATTTTTCAAATGCAGTTTCAACGACACCGATATCGTTCCACGGCAAAACGATGATGTCATCGAGCACGTTTATCGATTGTCCGTTTGTTTCAAGCACACTCTGTGGAGATTCAAACTCACCTGCGGTTTCGAGCGACGGATGCTGGCTGATCAGTACGTTATCGAACCATCCGTGATACTGACCCTCAAATTTTATATATTTCTTTCGCCCGGTAAAACCGCGCGCCAGACGCAACGCCGCCTGAACCGATTCCGAACCGCTGTTGCTAAAGCGGATAAGTTCTGCGCACGGTATCAGGCTCTGCAATTTTTCCGCAAGGTTCAGCTCTAGTTCATGCTGTCCCGCAAAGAGTTGGCCGAGTGCCGTTTCTTTCTGAACCCGTTCGAGGACCGCAGGATGAGAATGACCGAGGATCATCGGTCCCTGACTCAGGGTAAAGTCAAGATACTCATTGTCGTCAACATCAATAATCCGGGCGCCTTTTCCTTCTTTGAAAAAAAGCGGGTGGGGAGCACCTGACATTCTAAAGTGGCTGCTTACGCCGCCGGCCATAGAATTACAGGCACGTTTGTACAATTGATATGATTTTTCATAACTTCGCATTTGTAGTTTCTCCTTATGGTGCGTGTCGGACAAGTTTCTAACTCCGTTCAAATTTCTGTTTACTGATTCGTTTTTCGACGACAATAAAAATCCTTATGGGCCTGCGGAACCGGCTTTCAGCCGTCCGCCGATATTCTTAAAATCAAACTGGCTCAGATCGATCGAAGAGAGCCCGGGTGTATTTACTTCAATAATTTTTCCGGCGATCGGTTCGTATGCGGCGCGGAAGGCGACCGCTGATTTAAGCGCGATGATCTTTTCCTTTTCAGGCTCGATCCCGACCGAACGTAGCTGCTGGAGATTCCACGGCGGCATCTTAAATTCCGTCAGCACGATCTTGATCCCTTCTGATTCGACAACGGCGGTGCGTCCCATATTTTCAATAATTCCGTCACGCATCTGTCCGCGGTTTGTGAAAACGCCGTCGGTGATATTTTTAACTTCGCATTCGAGCGTAAGCGGTTTGCCGTGATAGGAATCCGTTTTTCCGCCGATGGAAAGCATTACCGTGTTGCCGATACCGGCTTCTGTCGCCTGAATTGCGGCTTTAGGGTCGGCAATTATTACCACACCGCTTCCCGCACTCTGCGCGATCAGTTCTTCTAAAATAAAAGTGCTGTCGCCCGTTGTTCCGGCGCCGATATTGTCGCCGATGTCTGCAAGGATCACCGGATGAAGATCACTCTCTATAGCATCTCTTACGGCTTCGGAAATACCCGGTAAATGCGGAACAAATTTTTCTTCAAGATCGCTGAAACGATTGGCAATCTCCTTCGCACATTTTTCTGCAAGA
Source organism: Pyrinomonadaceae bacterium (assembly GCA_041394785.1). Lineage (GTDB taxonomy): Bacteria > Acidobacteriota > Blastocatellia > Pyrinomonadales > Pyrinomonadaceae > Aridibacter. Next base: position 6,957 of record JAWKHO010000033.1, read on the forward strand.
TCCGGGTCGTTATCGGTTACCACCAAAACTCCGGGGCCGATCTCAGGAACATCCGAGTATGCAAATCCGCCGGCGACGGTTATGGACAAAACTGCGGGTTCATTTTCGAGTTGGTGCGCATGAGCGATCAGATCTTTCATCGGCTGCGCATCCGTCAGCTGCATATTCGGAACAATGATCATCGGCGGTTTTTCAAGACTCATCACGGGCTTTATTTCACCGTTTATCGTTCTGACGAGAAGTTCCGCAGTCTCGAGCCCGCGTTCTACCTGATCGATATGCGGATATGTGTCATACCCGACGATCACATCCGCTTTTTGGGTCATCAATTCAGAAACATTTGCATGGAGATCAAGCGTGACCGCGATCGGGATATCATTTCCGGCAAACTCTCTGAACTTTGTAAGAATGTATCCGTCACCGTCAGGGAATTTTTCCGAGACCATCGCGCCGTGGAGTGTGAACAGGATCCCGTCGACCTTTCCGGCTTTTTCGAATTCGCGGCGGACGGCATCAATCAGTTCATCCAGGGCTTGAGCCTTAACCGGAGCTGTTGAAACACCCCATGCCCAAAGCGTTGGGATCATTTCAAAACCAAACTTTTCCGCACCTCTGATAAATCCGGCCATTTCGCTCGTCGTACCGCGAAGCTTTTCGATCGAATCGCTGCCTTCAAGCAGCAGAGTTTTTCGGAAAGTTTCGATATCGGTCGGTTCACTCGAAAACGAATGAGACTCGTGATAGATACCGCCAACCAAAATTTTCAGATCATTACTCATCAATAATTACTTATCGCCGATCAGATCTTTTGTGATCTCCTCTAAACCGATCATGCTTTCACCTTCTACAGGAGCTTTTTCCGCAGCAGACGTATCTTTCAGACCGTGCCCCGTGATGATGCAAACGGCCTTTTCATCTTTTCCGATCCTTCCACGGGAAACCGCTCTTAAATAACCCGCCACCGATGTCGCGCCGGCCGGTTCGGCATAGATCCCTTCCGTTTCGCACAGTTGTTTTTGCGCCTGATAGATCTCATCATCCGAAACGGTGATACCGAAACCGCCCGTTTTCTTTACACTTTCAAGCGCCCGTGTCGCATCGATATCGACCTGAACTGCCAAACCGCTGATCGACGTAGTGGTTGAGACCTCGCGGGCTTCATCGAGCTTTTTAGACAAAGGAGTCACGACAGTGTCATTCAGCTCCGGCTGGACCGCGTTGATCCGCGGTATTTTTGACGTAAAACCGCGTTCTTTGAGGTCGTGAAATCCGCGGGTGATCCCCGTCAAAAGTCCGCCTCCGCCAACCGGAACAAAAACGTGATCGGGAACCGCCCTCATCTGCTCAAAAATCTCATAGGCAATCGTCTTTACACCTTCCATTCCATCAGGTGAATACTTATAAGCCGAGATGACGAGTCTCGTACCGCTCTCTTCGGCAAGCTCCTGAAGGCGCGCAAAGATCGGTGCAGAAAGCTCATTCGTTACTCCGAAATTTTTTACCCTGAAAACCTTTGCGCCATATATCTTCATCTGCCTGAGTTTATTTTCGGGCGTGATCTCATTTACAAAGAGCAGGCAGTTCATCCCGTATTTTGCGGCAAACGCAGAGAGCGCCGAGCCCGTATTCCCGGAAGATGTCGCGATAAAGGTTTTTATTCCGGCCTGTTTCATCAGCGCAGTTTCGAGCGACGCAAAACGATCCTTAAAGGAACCGGTCGGGTTGATCTGTTCCATCTTCAGGAGAAGATCGCCGTTTTCTGAGATACCGTCGCCCTTAACGAGCGGAGTATTACCTTCCCCAAGGCTGCGGAGTTCGCCGGTTTCTGAAAAAGGTAAAAACTCTTTATATTTTTCGAGGATCGATCTCATAACTCGTCGCGGGTCTATTCAGCGTAAACCCATTTTCGGTCAAATCTTGCATAGCGGATCGCCCGCCCGCCGCCGTCCGGCAGTTGTTCCTGCCATACGGCAACAAATATTCCGTTCTTATCTTGCGTGATCCCCGGATACGAGATCTGCAGTTTTTCTGATGTGGCAACATCTTTTGGTTTTGACCAGGTCTTTCCGCCGTTTGCCGAGATCGCTACGCTCAAAGGAAAACGGTTGCGCGGCGAATTGTTCCATATCGCGATTATTTCTTTCGGGCTGTTATCAAGACGCCAAAGCGAAGCCGGCGTGTTGTGACCGTATAATTTGCTCTGTACGGGTTCAGACCATGTCTTTCCGCCGTCTTTGCTTCGCGATTCATAAAGGTATTCCGTCCCGGTCCGCATCAGCATATAGAGATCGCCGTTGGCGAGTTCGACGATCGCCGGTTCGACAACACCGCCCGTTGAAAAGGGGGTAACCTTTCTCTTAAAGAGATAGAGATCTATGTGCGGGGTCCAGTTAATGCCGTCCTTTGAAAGCATTACTCCCGCTTTGAGATCCATCTCGCCTTCCGTTTTTGCCGGAATTCCTTCCTGAGCCCAGAGATCATAAGACGCCGGCATAACGAGCGTGCCGTCTTTTAATTTAAGTCCGATATGACGTTTTCCGACAAAATAGTTGTAAGGCGTTTTTATCTCGACCGGCTTTGACCAGGATCTTCCGTCGTCCCTGCTTTCCACCATCCAAATGTCGCTTTTATCGATCTTGTTCGGCGGGATAACTGAGGATGCATAAACCAGGATCCGGTCGCCGTCAATGATGACGCAGGGATCACCGTCAAATTTTCCCTCGATATCGAGTACAAGCACCGGTTCGCTCCATGTTTTTCCGTTATCTGTCGACGTAGCGCCAACTATCTTTCCGTCCCGGTTTCCCGGTACGCTGTAAGACCATGCAATAAATATTGCGCCCGAGGATGTCCGCGATGTGACGGGATAAGCATTAACCTCGCCTTTGAAGGCGGGTGCGCGCACCGAGCCCGTTTCAAAAAACCCGTTATCCTGTGCGGAAGCAGTAAATTGTGAAAACACGAAGACCACCGCAGCAATCCAAAACAGAAAACATCGGCGCGCTGATAAAATTAACCGTTTTTGCATATATAAAAATTCTGAGAATTCCGGATCCCGGATTATTTCTTAACTCCCAAACGCTCGCGCAGATCGTCGAGTGTAAAACCGCCTTCCCGAACACGCGCCATCAGATCCTGCTCGGATTTTCTGACCTTCGCGATATTTTCGCGCATCTGGTCGTCGTGCCCTTTTGGAACGTTCACAACGCCGTTGATATCGCCGTGGATGATATCGCCCTGCTGAACCGTCATTCCGTGTACCTGAACCGGCATTCCGACATCGGCGATCCGGCAGTAGACATGACTTGCCGAAAGCCCTGCGGCAAATGTATGGAAATTCAGCTCTTTTACTTCATTAAAGTCGCGGACATTGCAATCGCTGACGAGTCCGATCGCGCCGAAATTCTGGACAAGCGTAGTCATCACATCGCCGCTGTGGGCCGCAAATTCCTTGTATTCGCCGATCTCCTGAATAACGATAACAACCGGGTTCGGGCTTGCATCGATCGCCTCATAAAGCTTCATCGTTACATTAGGATCGCGCGGAACCATTTGCGTAACGGTTTCCATTTGGACCGTGACGGCATAACCGGCCATCGGGCCGAGCTCCGGATACAAACACTTTACGGCGTTTGAAGTAAATCCGACGTGGCCCGGTCTGATGTCGAGAAGTTCGATCGCATTGCAGACAGTGGGTGAATCGATGGTCTGAAGAAATGAAATAAAATCGCTCATAATTTTGTCGTATTTCCCTTATTTAAGATTGGTGTTGATCGAATTGAGACGGATGTTGCCGCCGTTTGAAGCAAGAAGACTGACATACGCCAGACCGAGAACCTTTGCTGTTTTAAGTTCGACAGAGGGTCCTCCGTTTACCGATATCTGTGCCTTCTGTGCCGCGCTGTTGTATCTGACCGAGATGTTTAGTTCCTCACCCGATCCGAATGCCTTCGGATATTCCGTCTCTTCCTTTATCCGGTGGAGCAGATAGTTGTATTTTGTCGTCCGCCGGTCATTCTGAAGCCGTTCTTCTTTTCCCGCTGCAAGATGGATCTTTCCATCCGAAATACGGATCCGGAGACATCCTTCATCAAGATTCCTCGGTGAAAGAAGACTGTCGCCGAGGATCAGATATCCGTCAGCCTTTGTGGAATTGACCGTAAAGGTGATCTCGCCTTGCTGAACAAGCGGAATGCTTCTCACTATTCCGGTCGCATCGTTGTTCTTGTTGTTCGGATTCTGTGTGATCTCAAGCCACAGCTTGTCATTCTCAAGAAGATACTTCTCGATCGCCGCCGCACGGTTCGGTCCCGGATCGATCGTGTGCCAGCCGGTTCTTCCGTCATGGAAATTGACGACATCCGTCTTCTCAAGGATCCACGATCTGTTGATCCTTGCCAGAGTCGGACGGTTATGACGGGACCAGTTTCCCTTGTTGTAGGAAATAGCGATCGTTCCGTCCTTTGCTTCTGTCAGAAAAGGATATGTAACGTGCGGGATCGAAGCCTTCGGATCATCCGTAAAGTCAGTAAAATCAAACTCTCTCATTCCTTTAAGCGTCTTTCCGTCACTCGTCAAAGCGATCACCAGACTCTGCCGTGCGTAGTTCGAATCGACATGCGGATTCCATGCAACGGCGATCTCACCGCTCTTTAAGCGAAGCATCGATGCCGGAGCATTGCTTGAAGGGAACTTTGATTCAGTTGCAGCAGACCAGGTCTTGCCGCGGTCGTCAGAAAAAGACTCCCAGAGAAAACCGGTCTGGGCACGGATCAGCATCCACAGCTTTCCATCAGGAAGTTCGACAAGCGTCGGTTCGCTCGCACCGCTTTCAAAACCGCCTCCTCCTGTTCTGAGAACACTTGAAGAACGCTGCCAGGTCTTACCGTCGTCATCGGAATACATAACAGACACGGCAAACTGCGAACTGACATTTGTCAGAAAACAGAAAGGATAGACAAGCCGTCCGTCACGAAGCTGTTCCATTGAAAGGATATCGCCCTGATACCGCTCTCCCGTAGGCATCTTCTGCGGCGCGCTCCATGTCTTTCCATTGTCGGCAGAATGTTCGAAATATGTTTCGCGAAGTGATTTCTCGGGAAGACCGGTCTCGTAGTCGTAGCCGCTCGAACGAGTAAAGATATGAATCACGTTTCCGGATTTAAGCGCACGAATAACAAACGACATCACCGAATATGTTTCCGATCCTTTTTGTAGAACCTGCCGCTTGCTCCACGACCTTCCGCCGTCGGTCGAACGCCGCATCGCAAGACGCGAGATCGAATACATCGATTTTGCAAGATAAGGCGCTTCCGGATCGGTCGTCACCCAAAGAAGCGTGCCGTCGCCCAAAGCCGTGACCGGTCCGCCCCGGGGTGCGCGGAATCCCATATCGAGGGTAAACCGTTCCATTGCACCGTTCTCGGGGATACCGCCAAATTCCGCGGAAACCGCATCTGCCTGAGTCGTTGGTTCTGCAGCGTTTGATGTGCCGGCCGCGATCGCCGTTAAACCGCCTGAAAGTACCAGAAATTCACGTCTTCCGAATTTTATGACCTTTCCCATATTCTTCTCCTCAAGTGATCGTCCATCCTCCGTCCATGACGAGATTGTGTCCGTTAATGTGGCGCGCAGCGGGCGAACATAAAAACAAAACAGTGCTGCTTACCTCATCCGGCTCGATCAATTCCTTTTGCGGCATCGGTTTCAGCATAATGTCTTTGATCACCTGTTCTTCAGGGATCGAATGCATTTCCGCCTGGCTCGTGATCTGTTTCTCGACAAGCGGTGTCCGGACATACGCCGGCGAAACTGCATTAACGGTCACTCCTTTTTCAGCGGCTTCAAGCGCAGCTGTCTTTGTCAATCCGATCAGCCCGTGTTTAGCGCTGATATACGCCGATTTATACGGCGATGCTACGATCGAATGGATCGAGGCGATATTGACGATCCTTCCCCAGCCTTTATCCGCCATTCCGGGGAGAAATTTCCGTGTGCAAAGAAACGCGCCGCGGAGCATTACATTTATCAGCTGGTCCCATTTTTCGACCGGAAACTCATCGATCGGACTGACCACCTGGAGGCCGGCGTTATTTATCAAAATATCTGCAGTGCCGTATTTTTCCGTTACCGATTGCTTGAGCGATTCAATATCGCTTTCGTTTGCAAGGTCCGCCCGTACGGCAAAAGCTTCATTTCCGGCCGTGCGGATCTCGCCTGCTCTTTTTTCAAGAAGCGCATCATCGATGTCAACCAGACAGGTCTTTGCTCCGGAGGCGGCCAAAGCCCTCGCGGTCGCCAGCCCGATTCCGCTCGCGGCGCCGGTTATTACCGCGACCTTATCTTTCAGATCGGCTCGCTGCATAAGGCATTATTTCGCCCTCTGACCCTCCAGGATCCCGCGCAGCACCGGCTCTAGAGCATCAGCGAAAAGCGTGAATCCATAATCCGTCGGATGTACTCCGTCAACGGTCGTATTGCCGTCCATACCGTAAAGTTTTTCACCCTTTACGTAGTGAAGATTCGAAACTCCGCTTTTCAGCAGCTTGTCGTACTGCTTTCGAAGCAGTTCGTTTTTCGTATTTACTGCCTTCAAATTCACAGGATTCCAAAGCGCCTGCGAGTATTTCGGATTTTCAACAAAAACAATCGGTGTATCGGGCCGCGCCTGTCGGATCTTCTTTACAAGCGGAACCGTTCTCTCGGAAATTTCCGCGGTCTTCATATTCGGAAGACAATCGATAACAAATATCGCCGGATCGAGTTCGGCGAGCAGATCGGCCATTTCGGGTTCCATATGACATAAGCCCGAGAACCCGAGATTTACGACCGGATTGTCGAGACGCCGTCCGAGCTGGGAAACGTAGGTCATTCCGGGCCGCGACGAGGCGCTGCCCTGGACGATCGAACTCCCGTAAAAAACGATCGGCTTCTTTTCGGTATCGCCGACCGTTTTGCCAAACCTCGAACCCGCGGGAACACCGATCTCTACGCTCTCTACGCCGTTGTAGATCGGCAGATAAAGCAGATATTCACGAAGTTCGGGCGAAAGACCGCGGAGAAAGGTGGCGGTAGTTTCGGAAGTGCTGCTTCCTTTCTTCACCGGCTCAGGCGGTTTTGAAGCCGCCCAAAACCACGTGTCGTTCTTCCGCAGATAGAGATCCAAACCGGCAACGCTCATCGATGATAAATAAGGTGTCGAGATCCCCGGATTCCGCAGCTTCCAGCGGATGATCACCATTGAAGCATCGGTGGCAAACGGAACAGTCATTCCGGCGGTGTTCGAACCGCGTTTCCAGACGGCTTCGGGAACTTTTTTCTCGGCATGTTTCGGGAGCCGGTCATAAGGCGTGTTCGTATCGGTCCAGCCGCGCCCCGCGATCCCGAGATCGGCCGCGTTATACCAGGTAACCTCGATCCTTTCCTGACCAAAGCTCAAGCCTGCTGATAGAACGATCAAAAGACAAAGCAGCATCCCCGTCGCCGACAAACGGAAGACGGATGTAAAAATCAGACTATCCAGTATCGATTTCCTCGCTGTCATATATCTTTAAGGCAGATCCGGACCTCCCAAAATGTGAGCAGAACGAATCGCTCTAACCGACCCACTCTCTTTCCGGAACATTGCTCCTCTCGGCCCATCCCGACCAGGCAGTGGAGAGCTTTTTGACAATATCCGGATGTTTTGCCGACAAGTCGTGCGTTTCGGTACGATCCGCTTCCATGTCATACAGTTCCCATTTCTTGCGTGTAACGCCCCAGACGAGTTTCCACTTTCCGATCCTGTAAGCGCGCGAGCCGTAGAGAAACCAACCCAGCTCTCGTTCTTCTTTTTGTTTTTCACCCAAAAATACCGACTTCAGGCTTTTTCCTTCGATCGGGATCGTATCTTCGCCGTTAAATTTTTTCGGGTGTTTTGCGCCCGAAATATCCATAAACGTCGGCAGCATATCAACCAGATGGCCGACCTCGTTTGTAAATGAATTCGGTCGGACCTTGCCTTTCCAGCGGACGATCATCGGTGTCGTTATACCGCCTTCGTAAGTCCAGGTCTTGTACCGGCGAAACGGGGAAGACTGAGCCGTGGCCCAGCCGGGACCGCAGAAAATGTAAGAATCCTTTCTGCCGGCGATCTTGCCTTTGTTATATTCGCGATATTCGTCATATCTCTCCGAACCCGGAACGATATCGCTGGCACATCCGCCGTTATCGGAGAAGAAAACGATGACCGTATTGTCATCGATCCCGGTTTCCTTGAGGGTGTCCATCAAGCGGCCGATGCTTTGATCCAGGTGATCGACCATCGCCGCATAGACCTCCATCTTTTCGATCTCCCATTTCTTGTCTTCAAATGAATCCCAGTCATCTACCGCGAGATCGTAGCGCCAGTTGCCGAGTTTTTTGTCGGGTTCCGGAATCTCCCATTTGGCGTCGATGATCCCCATTTCGATCATCTTCTTGTGACGTCTTTTTCTTAGAACTTCATAACCTTCGTCATATTTACCGCGATACTTCGCGATATCCGCATCGGGTGCCTGCATCGGGTAATGCGGCGCAAAATGTGCGAGATGCAGGAAAAACGGCTTGTCTGATTTTGCAAATTTTTTGATATGTGCGATCGAGTGATCGGTGATCGCATCCGTCACGTAATAACCCTCCGGCACGCTTGTGATGTTTTGAGCATTATGAACAAACGGTTTGTCCGGTCCGGCATGATTTACAAACGGCGGATCCGGCGCGGATGGATCAAAAAGATTTACGGCGCCGATCATCGATCCGTAATATTCGTCAAAACCGCGGTCGATCGGTCGCGTCGGTTCACCGCCGAGATGCCATTTGCCGCTCATTGCGGTTTCATATCCGGCGCCTTTTAATACTTCGGCGGCTGTCATCATGTTGTCACGGAGAAGTCTTCCGCCGTTTCCGAAACGGGGATGGATGCCGGTCAGCATCGCAACGCGCGAAACGTTGCAAACCGCGCAATTGTAAAATTGCTTAAACCGCAAGCCTTCCGCCGCCAGTTTGTCGAGATTCGGTGTATCGATCTCGCCGCCGTAACATCCGAGATCGGCAAAACCGAGATCATCGGCAACGATCATTATGATGTTTGGAGCTTTCGGTTTTGCGGCAGACACCGTTCGGCCTGCTGTAAGTGCAACGGCGAGTGCGCCTGCACCTGTTTCAAGAAAATCACGGCGGGTTATTTTACTCATCTGGTTTCTCCGGTTTGCCTCATTCGGCAAAAATCCTGGTCGAAAAAAGGAGACTTGGACTAAGATACAAGCCTCCTGTCAAGCCCAACGCACTTAGCAACTCATTTCCTAAAAAATGAACTTCGCAGCAAGTTGGATATTGCGGTTATCGCGCTGACGCGTAATAGCCGCTCCCGAAGCATTGTTAATAAAATTGTTGATGCTCGGGCCAATTAAGTTCGGGCGATTGAATGCATTAAACACTTCACCCCGAAGCTGGATCCTCATAGATTCTTTAATTCTGAATTCTTTATGAAGACCAAAATCGAAATTAATATAGTTTGGTCCGCGGATGATATTCGGTCCGGCGTTACCCTGCAGATTTACGGATGTCGTCTGACCATCGATCACAACCGTTTGCGCCGGCGGAGTTTCAAAACACGTGTAATCAAACCATCTTTCAGGTGTTCTCTCGCTCGACGGCAGATTTCCGTCGCAGATGCGGTTTGGCGCGCGTCCGTTTGTCGCTTTAACGGTAAACGGATATCCGCCCTGATAGGTCGCGATCATATTGATCCGCCATCCGCCAAGGATCGCATTCGTAAAGGAATTCCAGTCGCGTCCGAAATAACGGCCTTTCCCAAACGGCAGATTGTACGAGGTTGATAAGCTGAACCTTTGCCGCACGTCAAAATCCGCATTGCTGTAAATCCGCTGGAGAACCGGAACTCCCATTCCGTCAACATCAACTAAGGTGCTTTCATCGATATGGTCATTTGATGATTCGGCCATCGAATGAGCCCACGTATAAGCTGCCAGGAAACTGAATCCATCCGAGAATCTCTTGGAAACTTTGACCTGCATCGAGTTGTATTTCGAATTAAATCCCTTCAGCCGCATGTTAATGGTGTTCCATCCGGTCACGTTGTCTCTGGTCAGATCGGAAAGTTCAAGATCGTAAGCTCTCAGCGAGCCGAGACCGTTGAGCTGTGTTCCTTTGGATCCGACATAGGCTAACTCTCCGACAACGCCCCAGCCGAAATCTCTTGATATTCCCAGATTCCAGTGCTGTACGTAAGCACTCGGATATTCGCGCGGATTTGCCCAGGTGTTGCCCGGAGCAGTCGGCGATGTCAGAGGCAGATTAAACGGTTCTTCGCTGACCGGAAGCAGATGCTCCCGGCGGTCCGGCTGAAGCCGTGCTCTTGTTCGCCAGATAAATGTTCCGCTGAACGGCGCGACGAATGAACCGTAGCCGGTTGTGTACAGATTTTCACTCGTATAAACGAGCCCGTATCCGCCGCGGACAACCGTCGAATCATTCTTTGAGAAGCGGTATGCAAAACCGAGACGCGGCGCAAAGTTCGTC
>JAWKHO010000034.1:0-12201 GCA_041394785.1 Pyrinomonadaceae bacterium
TGCCTGCGATGAAAATCACGCAAAAAGAAGCAATTAAATATCAGAACATTTTGAGATTGAAAAATCAAAAGGCGCCGTCCTTCCGCTTTTGATCGTTTTCCCGCGCTATGGCATAAAGAGCCGCCTTGACCTGAAACGGTGTGAGCTCAGGATGGAGTTCAAGCAAAAGCGAGATTATTCCGACGATGTGCGGACAGGCAAAGCTGTTTCCCGTCAGATTGCGGTAGCCTTTATTGAGCCAGGTCGTTTTTACGTTTACTCCCGGCGCAGTCAGTTCGATAACCTCACCGAAACGAAATCCAAAGTTAAAAGGATCTTCTTCGCTGCTTTTGCTTACTGAAATAAGCGAGGATGAAAACACGGAAGGAAAGCTCGGCTGGGGTAAATTGTTTGCAGCCGCAACAATAATGCATCCCGCCTGGTATGCCCGGTCAAGAAGATCGTGAAGCGGAATTGCAAACTGCGGTTTTGTTGTTCCAAGGCTCAGATTAATAACCTTGAACTTCTGATTGATCGCGAACTCGAGTCCGGCTAAAAAGGCATGTCCGTCACCCAATCCGCTGGCACCCAAAACTTTGATACTGCTGATCTTTGAATCGGGTGCGACCTTACCAATTATCCCCGCGCACGCCGTGCCGTGCCCTGCAGAATCTCCGGTATTGCTCTCGACAAAGATAACTTTGTTTCCGTCTTTCCGTGCCTCAAATGATCTGCCGATCTTGCCTGTGAGATCCGGGTGTTCTGTATCCACACCGCTGTCGATGATAGCGATCTCAACGCCGCTGCCGGTACACGAGCGCCATTCATCACCAAGCGTCAGAACATTTGGATCTTCGAACATTTCGTTTGAGGCTGTCGAGGTTATCTCAACCATAAAAACAGGAATTTCAACTGATTATTATGTTTTTCTTACAAACTCGTGTAATCAGAATCGGCCGAATCATTTGAGTAATTGAGAAAAGATTCGAGAACCTTGCGGCATAGTTCCCGCTCTTTTTCACCTGCGCGGGAAAACTCCCTGACAAGAATGGCCAGATCAAGTATTTGTTTATGTTCGTCGGTTTCTCGTATACCTGCAAGCCATGTTCTTATCTCGTCAAGCTCGACCTTTCTTTCCAACGAAAGTATCTTCTCGCCGAGCGAACGAAAACTTCTCGCCGTTTCATAGGTATTTACAAGCGGTGCGATCGCTTCCGCAAAAAAGGCAGCCTTATCCATTTCCTCCGGCGTAAACGGCTCATAAGGCGGTTCACCGATCCGGTTAACATATTCCAAAACGCCCAGCACCTCATCTTCATATTGAAGCGGCGTGGCCAAAACCGTTTGTGTCGAAAACCCGGTCGTTTTATCGACCTCAGCGTAAAAGCTTTGTTCCTGACCGGCCTCGCTGATCGTCATCGGCTGACCCGAGGACATCACAAAACCGGCGATTCCCTTCCCCGCCGGAACTGGAAGATTGATGAGTTTGTCTGCCACCTCGCCGATCGCAGTCAAGAATCTGAGATCTCCTTTTGATCCGTCCCTGATCAAAACTGATGCTTCTTCGGAATTTATCGAAGCTGCCGATATATGCAGTAAATTCTGGATAGCCTTTGTAATTGGTACCGTCAATAGATTTGCTACGTCGATCGTCTCTATCAGCGCTTTGAGCTTTCGTTCCAGATCAATTTTCTGAATCTCAGTCATATTCTGTAATTTTACGTTAGTGAATCAATGATTCAAAGCTGACTCGAAACAAAACCCTTATCGGAAATCCCGTACTAAAAATAATCGATAAAACATTGGAAGATCGCGCCTATTGATCCTTTGCTTAAGACAAATAATAAAACGGAAGATTTAGCTGCTAAGGCGATATTCGAAGCTTGCGAAGTACACGGGTGTCCGTTATTATCACGGCATTCAAAAAACCTATTCTTTGCAGGTCACGAAGCGGGTCCATCTGTCTTTGCGCAACGAAGTATATGAAGAAACGATTTTGTTCTGCGTTGATATTCTCAATTCTGATCTCAACTTTCTCAAACGCTCAAATGTCTGATAAACAGACCGTTGACACCCCACAGATAGAACCTTTCAGAATCAGCAAAGGAAAGTCGTTTTCGGCCTCGGTTCCCCGCACATCCGGCAATACTTCAAAAGATCCGTATATCGTTAACCGGACCACGATCCAAAACGATCTGATTGAAGCGCTTGATCTCATTCAACGAAACCACGTCGCTAACGAAAGTACGAATTCTGAAGAATTAATAAAGTCTTCGATCGAAGGAATGCTCCGCATTTTAGATCCGCATTCCAGCTATTTCGACGCAAGAGAATATAGTGACCTTCTCAACGAACAACATTCGGAATATTTCGGAATCGGTGCGACAATTGCGAATTTTCGAAATGGCGAGATCTTTGATACATATGTCACATCGACATTTCCGGATTCCCCGGCTTTCAGGGCGGGACTGAATTTTGGCGACCGGATAGTTTCCGTAAATGGCGAAGATGTGTCGGGGAAAAATTCTCTTTATGTAAGAAACCGCATCCGCGGAAATAAGGGCACAGTTCTCAGATTAACGATTGAACGAAATTCGACGACTCAAATCGAAACACTGGTAATCCGGCGAAACCGGGTTGCACAACCGTCGGTTGCTGATGCCTATATCCTGAGCCCGGGTATCGGCTACATTGATCTTTCAGCCGGATTCAATTACACAACGATCGAAGAACTCAATGTTTCACTTCATGCACTTCACAAACTCGGTATGACGTCGCTGATCCTCGATCTGCGGGATAATCCGGGCGGAATTCTGGAGCAGGCAATTCGCGTCGCGGAAAAATTCCTTCCCCGCGGAAGTACCATTGCAACACAACGCGGCCGGTTTGTGATCGACAACCGTACCTGGCGGTCAAATAATTTGAAACCGGAAAACCTTCCGTTGATCGTACTGGTCAACGATGAAAGTGCGTCAGCATCTGAGATCGTTGCCGGCGCTCTTCAGGATTACGACCGCGCGCTGATCATCGGAGAAAATACGTTTGGAAAAGGTCTTGTTCAAAGCGTAATAAATCTGCCCTACGGAGCTGGCTTAACTTTGACGACTGCGAAGTATTTCACGCCTTCGGGGAGACTTATCCAGCGCGATTATTCCCGCGGCAATCTTTACGATTACTATCAGCACAACGAAAAGTCGGCAGGGGTCGGCGCAAAGATCGCTAATAGAACGATCGGCGGTCGCACGGTATATAGCGGAGACGGAATTGCGCCGGATATCGTCGTAAAAGCCCCCGCTTATTCTGATCGGCAGGCCGAATTGCTCGACGCTATTTTTCATTTCTCGCTGGAACTGACAGGCGGAAGGATCGAGGGGCTTGAAAGCTATCGTGTAGGCGGGCAAAAAGATGTTGCGATGCGGATCCGGGAAGAAGATTATCCAGTCACACCGGAAGTCCTCAGCGCGTTTGCTGAATTTGTAAGAAACCGCGCGAAGCACGCTATTTCGGAAGACCTCCTGAAAACTGAAGCCCGGTTTATCGGCACAAGGATCCGCTACAACCTTCTGTCCGCCGCTTACGGAAACATTACGGCAAAACAAGCATTGATCGAAAGCGATGTCCAGATACTAAAGTCGATCGAATCTGTACCGAGAGCCCGCCAAATGAGCAGAATCGCTGAGGTCAATCTCCGCAAGTCCAACTCGTTCCACTGATAAAAAAACACCCGCCGGTTCACTAGCCGGCGGGCTCAATTAAAAGAAACAGGAGGAATCAGAAAGAATCTAAGCATTTGCTTATTTCTGCCTAATTTCTACGGCTCGTTGCCTGTTAAAGTAGATGCCTCCAAATTCTGATGCGTTGCACTCCCTGATAATTATCTTTCATACTTGATGATCACGCCGGATTTCCCAACCGACCAGCCGTATTTTTTTACAATAAAAAGACCATACAAACTATTTTCTGTTTGACTTTCCTGACGAACCCACGTCATCCCTTTATCGGTTGAACGTAAGATCACACCATCAGAACCGACGATCCATCCATTCTTATCATCCGCAAAATCAACTCTGTTTAGCGATTTGTCAAAATTAGACTCGATCTTTGTCCACGTTTGACCGCCATCCACGGTTCTAAGAATGGTACCGTTTGTTCCGACCACGTACCCGTCCTTCTCATCTCTGAAGTCAACATTCCTCAGGACCTCATCCGTCCCGGAATTCTGAACATTCCAGGTATTTCCGTTGTCCGTCGTCGCAAGAATTGTTCCCATATCACCGACGATCCAGCCGTGTGACTTACCGTCAAAATCCAGGTGGATAAGTTCCGCCTTTGTCGGCACGACGATCCGCGACCACGAACTGCCTCCATCGACCGTTCGTAGAAGCAAACTCCCGATCACATAATCTTCATTATTTTTGTCAATGATCGCACCAATTATAAAGCCCTGATTTTTACTATTGAAACGAATACTGTAAAACTCCGGAATTCCGTCAGTAAATTCGTTCGGCTTTACGATTATCTCCTCGTTCCATGATTTCCCGGCGTCAGACGTGATGAACATTTTTCTTCCGGCAACGAGATAACCATTATCATCATTTCTGAAATAGATCTCGTTGATGTTTGCAGCAGTATTCAGTATTCGTTTTTGCCAGGTTTTCCCTCCGTCTTCAGTGTAGGCGAGAAATCCATCGTCACCCGCGATCCATCCGTTATCGGAAGAAGTAAAAAATACCGAGATCAGATCTCCCGTTCCGCTTGTCTGGTTAATACTCCACCCGCTCTGGGCGAAGGTTGTTTGAAAGCCGAACAGTGCGGCAATAATTAAAATGAAACATGTTCTTAAAATTGGCATTTAAGGTTTCTTCTCCAAACTTGTAACTGAAGGTAAAGCAAAAAAAGGTAACTTCCTGCCCGAAGCTTGGGTTCCCGGCAAAAAGTTACCTTACATTTAATGGCCGTTAAACTCAAATCTAACGTCTATTCGATAATCCGGTAAACCGTGCCATTCCAAACAACTACGAGCTTTTCACCGATTGCAAGATACTTGGCCAGTTCCTTTTCTTTAGTGACAAGATCGAAATATTCGTTGCTTGCGAACTTTATCCTGACTTCGTTCAGCTTTGACTCTTCTTTATATACCGAATCCAACCAAACGCCGTTTTCGAGATAGAAAGTTTTGACACCGATCTTCTTGACCAATTGAACCCCGTCTTCGGTGGTTATTCGGGTCAAATCGTCCTTGTCTGCGTAAACTGAAACTTCAGCCTGCTGTTCTCTCGCTTTTTTACTATCCTGAACCGCACCGCTTCCGGTTGTACGTGGTGTCGCCATCGGTCTCGGTAAAGCCCTTCTGAGCGAACTGTTTCTCCCGCCGCCAAGATCCGAAGAGAAGCGAGCATCCTTCTCGCTGCCGTCCGTCGCCAAATACGACGTATACGGAGTTACGATGCCGTATCTTGTCCCCAATTCGACAATTTCGTCACGCAGTTCTTTGTTGTCACCATTCGACCGGATTTGCTCGACAAGCCATCCGACACGCCTCGTCGCCCAGATCCTCGGGAGAAACTCATTTTCGGTTGCTCTCAAAGGAAAATCGAGATCGGAATAGTTAAAACTGCGGGTGTCATTTCCGGTCTTTCCGGAAAGCTTGAATGCAATGTTTTTAACGTCGCCGGAATTTTTGTAACGCCCGATCAGCGTTAGCTGTGTTCCCTTAAAAATATCGGTTAACTTTCGGGGATACAGAAGATCAGTCTGCAGAGCACCGAAATCCAGAGCCAAATTTGTCAGCACGGGAGAATTCACCTTTGCAAAAAAGTTGGAAACCTTTATCTCAAGATCCTCGGTCGGTTCGACGTAATCAGCAACACCTGAGTTTTCCGATGCTAGTTTATCCAAGAGTCTCGTATTTACATCGTAGCCGACCCCGAAGGGGAACAGTCTGAGCCCATTAACCTTTATATCCTGTGCATTCTTAATAATACGTTCAATATTTGATTCACCAACTGTCGGAAGGCCGTCAGTCAGAAACACCAGCATTTTCGATCGGTCAGATGAATCAAATTGTTTGAGTGCCGCAAGCAGAGCATCGTTAATATTGGTTCCGCCGTTTGGACGGAGTTTCTTCACAAACGCCTCTGCTTTTTTCTTTCCGGAATCATTTGCTGCTATCAGGCCGCTTTCCAATAAATGTTCTTCGCCTGCGAAATTTATCACATTAAAGCGGTCGCCGCTTCTCAATCCGTTTATTCCGAAAAGTAAGGCGTTACTCGCTTTATCCATTTTGCCTTTGTCCGCCATTGAACCGGACGTATCAATGACAAAAACGATATCTTTATTTACCAGTTCCGATTCGGTGATCTTATCTTTCGGAGATAACATCATTAGAAAATACCCGTCTTTGCCGGGTTCACGGTAGGTCATCAGAGACATTCCGAAATCGTTATTTGAGAGACCGTAAAACAGCTGAAAATCACTTGGATCCCCGTTTGTCTCAAATGAAACCGTTGCACCTTTTTCGCCTTTTCGATTTACCTCAACTTTATGACTTGGCGAATAAATGTTGCGGAGCGCCTCATTTCCGACAATTTCAACTCTGCCCGAAACCGTGCCGAATTTTTGTTCGGTCGAATTCGGTGAATAACTGACGTTTCGTGTTCCCGGAATACTTCGTCTTGCCCATAAATTTTTACCCATACCAAGCGGATACCGATACGCCACGGTTCCGGACTCTGCCTTCAAAACCTGAGAGTATGTCAGTTCGAGTTTCTTATCCGAATTCGGAGGAATCG
Organism: Pyrinomonadaceae bacterium; assembly: GCA_041394785.1. Taxonomy (GTDB): domain Bacteria; phylum Acidobacteriota; class Blastocatellia; order Pyrinomonadales; family Pyrinomonadaceae; genus Aridibacter. The sequence continues at coordinate 6,771 of JAWKHO010000034.1, forward strand.
GGAATATTGATGCCTGAAAAAGATCCTCACCGGCGTACTCGAGTAATCCCGGATCCTTCATCGATCTCACGATCTGATCATAGATCTTTCTCGCCTCCTCACGCGATCTGACCTCACCTACGAGTTTCTTGCCGTTCTCCCAGATCGCGAATTGTTCGATCGAGGCATTACCCGGAATCGGAAAAAAGTACGTCCCTTCAAGCGTCGCTGCTGTGTCATTACGAAAAACCTGTTCGATACGCGTTGTGGCTACTTGACCTTGGATCTTTGTGTCGATCTGGATCGATTTTACAGGAAGTGCGTTTGGCAGCGGTATTGGTCTTGGGATCGGCCGCGGACAGCGAACTACCGGACAAGGTCTGGGAACGATTATCCCCTGAGCGATAGCAGATCCAGATGCTGCAATAAGTACAAACAGGGCGGTGAATATATATGATACGGTCTTGAAATTCATCAAAATTCTCCTCAGATTTCGGGTTTCTTCGCGAAATGAAACAGTTCGCTTGGGTTGACGATTTAAAGAACGCACGGGTCTTTGATTTCTTGCAGAGATAGTTTATCGATCCTAGCCGTTCTTTTGTTTCGAATCGCCCGATCCGGCATTAGGGAATTTTCCGATAGCCTCTTTTGATTCAGAACTTTTGTCAGGTATAAAATCACCTCGAACCAATTCCGCCGCATTTTTCACGGTCCCGAGAATCGGGATCGCATCTAAACCAGAATTAAGGAGTCCGCGAAACAGACCCTTTTTCTTTATATCGTGTCCTACCAAACCGATCACGACTATCGAACCAAGGTACGAGACAGACTTTGCTGCTCGCTTTGCTACCTGCCATCCACCTGCATGAAGCGCTTTTCGCTTAAAGCTTTTTGGTTTATTTGCCATAGAATATTCTCTGATTTTCAGTTAGTTTATAGTGAACCTGTTTAACCTGACTTATGATGACCAGATAAGCAAAGGCTTTGCAAAGAGCAACAGTTTTTCAAACGAAATTATGACTCTGATTATAAAGGATCTTTCGAAATCCTCCGGTGATCAATTAAACATACGCGGTCTCTCCTTTTCCGTCGACAAAGGCGAAGTCTTTGGAATCCTCGGATCTGATGAAAGCGGCAAAACGGAGATCCTGAAGATCCTTTCCGGACTTGAAAAGAAGACAAATGGTACGATCGAATTCGACGGTAAAATGATCGAAAACGGCCGGAAATCGGGTTTTCTATACGTTGTTGAAGAAACCGCCTCAAGGTGGAAAAACATATTTTCTTCTTCCGATTCGGGAAGTCAGGCGTCAACACATGCAAAGCTTACGCTGGCGGCGCTTGAGGAAGTTGAAAACGTACTGCTTTTTGAAAATCCGGTTCAAAATCTCGACGTAATTCAGACCAACACAATTTCCCGCAGGATCAAAAAAATAACTAAAGAAAAAGGTATATGCACTATCGTCGTTTCAAACGACCCGGCGGAAATTTTTGGGCTTTGTGACCGCGTCGCGATCCTTGATAACGGTGAACTCGTTCAAACGGGTTCGCCCCGCGAAGTCTATACGAATCCGAATTGTACTGCCTCAGCCCGACTATTTGGTAACAACAACCTGATAGCAGTACGGCGTATAACGTCAAGCAAAAGCGAAATGCCCGAATTCTTTACAGTTGAGGGTGAACACAGGATAGTTACCGATCCGGTGGAAAAGTCAGAGCTTGGCGCGTTGAACGAAACGATCACGCTCGCGATTCTTCCGGAGCATTTGGCACTGTCTTTCGGAGCGTCATTTCCGGAAGACAATTTGCTGAAAGTTCGGGTCGAGAACATTGAGTTTCACGGACCTACAACATCTATAACGCTGAATGCCGGAGGATTGATTCTCAGGGCAATTGTCTTACGAACGGTGGGTTTAAATATAGGCGATGAATGTATGGTCGGACTTCCGCCCGACCGAATAAAGATCCTAAAAACATAAAATCGGGTATTGCCCGATTCGGCAATACCCGATAAACATTTCTCTATATTCGCTAATTTAGATATTCGGCACCAATACAACTTTCACGCGCCGATTTTTTGCCCGGTTAGCCCGAGTAGAATTTGGAACGATCGGAACTGTTGCCCCATATCCCTTGATCTCAAGACGTGATGCCGGAACGCCGAGAGACATCATCTTGTCAGCTATCGCACGGGCTCTTTCTTCTGTTAGAAGCTCAAGCTCTGCCGGTGTTCCGCTGTTGTCCGTGTGTGATTCAATAACAAGATTATAATCAGGAGAATTTGCTAGAACTTCTGCAAGCCCCGAAAGCTTAGGGTCACTTGCATCGGAAAAACTGCTGACACGAATGCCGGACCAATAATCCTCTGCAAGAATCAATTCGATTCCGCGCTCGGTCTTATCCACCGTACCGAAGCGGGTCAATGATTTCATCAGCACGGCCGAATTTGCTTCCAGCTGTTCCTGTTTGCGAACTCGAGCCTGTGCCTCATCTAAAGCGCGCTGCTTGGCCTGGATCTGTGCTAATTGGATCCGGGCGTCTTCGGCTTCCTGTCTGAGTCTTGCATTCTCTTCCTTAAGATCTTTTATTTGGTTTACGTAATTTACCTTATCTCTTTCGGACAATTGAAGCGACCGGGTTTCGCCCGCAAGCGCTTCCCTAAGGTTTGCGATCTCACGCTGAGCCTCCGAATATTTATCTTCCGCGTCACGCAGTTCGGCATCCTGACGAAGTTTCACATTTCGTTTCTCACGCGCCTCCCTTCGGACATTTGCTGTTGTTTCAGCCTGAACCGCCGCACTGATCGCTTTTCTTGCGGCGATATCAACGTATTCTTCCTCTCTGCCGGCCTGCCAGCCGTTTTCAGCATTGTTTAAGAAGGTCTGTGCTTCCTGAAGCTCATCCTTCGCATCCTGTTCTGCGCCGGCATATTTTGCCAATGCGATCGCCTGCTGCGCCTGAAGTATCGAGATCGGTGTTTTGCGATAGTTTACGTCTGCAATCTCAGGGGTCCGCGCATCTCTGAAATAATCACTTGAGTTTCCAAAATACTGAACCGCGGTTGTTGTTGGAATATTTCTGCCGCTTTTCGCGTACGGACGCAAATTCTCGAGCATAATTTCCTGGCTTGGCCTGGTAACAAGAAAATGAGGTTCGGCAGTTATAATAAGCGCAAACGTTTGGAGCGGTGTTGTCACGGAAATCGTTGAATCAAACTCGAAGAAACCGCGCCGCTTTATTTCCCCAAGATTATCAATTTGCCCGTTTGGCGAGATCGCCCATAAAACATACGTTGCATATCCGGCGCCGAGTTCGAAAGGTCGCGGCATCTTGGAAACCGAGAGTTTGATCTCTGTTCCGTTCTTTGCCGTCCGCTTAATCTTTGCGTCACCCTTCATACGCGGAAATCTAGTCGTTCCGCGAAAGACAACATTGATATCTTCATCCAAAGGATACGTGATCGCTTTGGTGCTCCGCGGCACATCGACCTGCGAAAACGTATTGACGGTCAGCAATAAAAGTACAGACAAAATTGTAGTAATCTTAAAGGGATTTTTGCTTTTCATATTTATTCTCCGAAACAGGCTGGTTATAAAAAGATGCTTGCAAGAAGCGATTTGTTGCAATTCTATTGCAAAGGATAGTTTTTTTCTAGTACTTTACGGAAATTCCCGATGGTTGCCGGTATTGCATTTTCCGGAATTTTGCCAACTGATCGTATAAATGCTAACGGATTATAAATTATTCAGACATGAATCGAACGCACCTTTAAAAACTCGGAATACGATTCGGTTTTGTTTGTATTTTTCTCCCGTTTTCCGTTTGACGTAAGATTCGGCAAAAACTACACTTTGCACTTCAGAGATGCAGGATTTCAAACGATTATTAGAATACTTGCGACCGCGTTACGGACTCTTTTCAGTGGCCGTACTGGCGATGATTCTGACAGCTTTGTTTGAAACCGCAATCGGTGCAATGGCGGTTCCGCTGTTTGACCAGTTCATACCCAGCACAGCACAGGGTTCTTCAACTCTTTTTTATCTCCAGAAACTAATACCTCAAGACGATTGGTATCAAAAATGGCTTGCGATTTCTGTTCTTTTGTTTTCGTTCACAATCCTAAAAGGCATATTTTCTTATATTTCGACATATCTGATGTCAAAGATCGGGCAGTTGACGATACTCGATCTGCGAACCGAACTATATACACATCTTCTCAGGCAGTCAGCGGGCTTCTTTGAAAAGAATCGGACGAATTTTCTTGTCTCGCGATTGGTCGTCAGCTGTTCAGCAATTGAATATGCGGTATCCGCTAATCTGCGCGACGTCATACGCGAGAGCTTTATGCTCATCTTCTTTATCGGGGCAGCGTTTTATTATAATTGGCGGCTAATGCTTGGGGCTTTGATCATCGGACCGATAATCGGTTTTTTGACGTCAAGATTCAGCAGTTCACTGCGAAAATTTGCCGAGGTGTCTATCGATGGCAACAAACAGATGACCGATACGGCGCAGGAAACTCTCGCCAACCAAACTATTGTAAAAGCATACAATGCTGAAGACCGGGAAAGAGGCCGCTTTACAAAAGTTGCTGAACTCATAGCCAACGCAAATTTGAGATCGGGAAGAATAGCTGCAATTTCACCTCCGCTTATTGAAACGATCGGAATAATCGCATTGATCGTACTATTCTATTTTGGTTCGCGGGAGATAAATGGCGGAAACATGGAGGCATCACAATTCTTTGCATTCCTCTTTTTTCTGTTTAGAAGCTATGATCCGATGCGGAAGATCTCCCGTCAGCACAATGAGATCGCTAAAGCGTTTGCGGCGGCTAAAGACGTCTGGGATGTACTGGACCTGGAAGAGCATCTTCCTGAGATCGACGATCCTGTTGAGATCCATGACTTAAAGGATAAGATCTCGATTCAAAGAGTCTCTTTTCGCTATCAGGATGAAGACAAAAAGGTTTTAAGTGATATTTCGCTGGATATCCGGAAGGGACAAATGATCGCTCTGGTTGGCGAAAGCGGAGGGGGAAAATCGAGCCTGATCAAACTCGTACAGCGGGTTTATGATCCGACAGAAGGTAGTATTTACTGGGACGGAACCGATCTGAAGGAGATTCGCCTCCGCGGCCTAAGAAATGAGATCGCTTTAGTCACTCAGGAGACCGTTTTATTTAACGACTCGGTACGATACAACATTTCTTACGGCGATCCTGATGCAACCGATGAGCAGATCAAAAATGCCGCACAGATAGCATTCGCCGACAAATTTATTGAGGAACTACCTGAAAAATACGATACTCTCGTCGGAGAACGCGGAACCAGTCTCTCCGGCGGACAGCGACAGCGTATTGCTATTGCCCGGGCCGTACTTAAAAATGCTCCCATAATCATTCTTGACGAAGCAACTTCCGCGCTGGATACCGAAAGTGAAAAGCTTGTTC
>JAWKHO010000035.1:0-11106 GCA_041394785.1 Pyrinomonadaceae bacterium
GATTCATCACGGTCAAACTCTTTTGCCGGTGAAATGAAAGCCTTCTTTTCAGCTGTCGAAACGACAGGGTCGGCGACGGAAGGAAGGTCATTAAGAGCTTTTATTACCAGTTCCCGCACTTGATCCCGTTTTTCTGAATTTTCTGCCATACGCTTTGGATTTACCCCGTTTCTCCCGTTTTGCGGCTTGTAACCTCGGGCTTATTTGAATACTATTTCCAAATACATTTTCAATCAAATATCGGAGATAAATTGTGGAGACTCAAGCAGCCAGAAATCATACTGAATTTACCGACCCGAATCTTAGAGTAATGTTTTCCGCCGAAGAAATTTCGGAGAGGGTAAAACAGCTCGGAGAAGAGATCACCCGGGATTATCAGGATAAAGATCTTGTTATGATCGGCGTTTTGAAGGGTTCTTGTGTTTTCATGGCGGATCTTATGCGACAGACCGATCTTCAGATGGAGATCGATTTTATGGCGGTGGCGAGTTATAAAGACGGCACGGTTTCGACGGGTGATGTCGAGATCATCAAAGACCTGATGAAACCGATACGTGATAAAGATGTGATCATCGTCGAAGACATTATCGACACCGGCCTGACTTTAACGCGTCTTGTCGAAATGCTGGAAACCCGCGGTACGAGTTCTATAAAGATCGCTACGCTGCTTGATAAACCGGAACCCCGTATAAATAAAGAACTTAAAGTTGACTACTGCGGATTTTCGATTCCGAATGAATTTGTCGTCGGATACGGATTGGACGTTGCCGGAAGATTCAGAAACCTGCCGTTTATCGGTGTCGTCGAAGACCCTTCGCTTCTTTAGTCCTTCTTCCAGGTTTTTAGAATTTCCAGGACCTGCCGCGAGACTGTTACGCCGTCAGGAAAGTTCTGAGCAAAATCAGCTCTCAGCCGTTCGACGTCCGTTTCAAAATACTTTTCCAGAGTCTCACGGTCTTGTACGAGATAATCGGCACGGTAAACTCCGTCAGCAACCTTTACCAATTCCGCATCGGTAAAATATCCGGTCTCGAGAAGATCCGGAATATGCGTTTCGAGCATGTACCGTTCATATTCCCCGATCAGATCCGGACGAACCTTCGCAGTTATTTCATAAATTATCATTTATCTTCCGGTAAAAAGAGTATCCTTGTCCACAAAACACAGTCCGTTACCAAAAGGATCAAAGGCATAAAAACTTCGCTCACCCCATGGACGTATCATGATTTCGCCGGCACTCGAACCATGAACGTCGTTTTGCGACAAACATCCCAATTCTTTTGCCCGGAGAAAAATATCCTCAAGATCCCCGACCGCAAAATAGATATATTCGGAATTCGGTGTCGTATCATTCTTGAGGAGCGCGAGTATCACTCCCCCGCAGTCAAAATAAAATCTTCCGCCGCCGACATTTTTTCCTTCCAGATCTAGTAATCGCGAATAAAACTGCGCTGCCGTCTCGGGTTCTGAAACCGGCACTACAATTCTGAAAATTTGTAACTCATTCCCGTTCATATCAATTCTCCGATACTAAATAACGCGAACAACGATTATCGTCATATCATCATGCTGTTTTGCTCCGTTTACAAATTCGTCGGCTTTTGAAGTCACATGTTCGGCGACCTCTGCTGCTGATCTTCCGTATGCATTTTTGATCTCTTTGAGCATATTCGGTTCTCCCCATTCTTCGTCGTTCGGATTCATCGCCTCGGTAATGCCGTCGGTTGTGCTGACGATCAGATCACCACTTTCAAGAGTGACTTCTCCCTGTTCGTAATTGACAAGCATCGGCGGCAGCATCCCGACCACCGGACCGCCTTTTTCAAGTTTTATTATCTCCGGTTCGCTGCCGCCTCCGCGAAGTAGGTACGGCGGATCGTGTCCGGCCGTAACATATGTCAAATTTTGTGATTTCGGATCATATTGTGCGTAAAAGAATGTCGCGAAACGGTTTGAGGTAGAGGCATCATAAAGCAGAGAATTAATCCGCACCATCATACCGGCCAGATCTTCCTTATAATGCAGCGATTGCCCGCGAAGCGATGCCTGCAGACTTGCCATCATCAGAGAGGCCCCGATCCCCTTGCCCGAAATATCTCCGATGGCAATACCGAATTTTCCGTCTTCGAGTTCGAGAAAATCATAATAGTCTCCGCCGACATCAAGCGCCGTCCGGCACGTACCATGATAATCCAACCCTTCGATCTCGGGTTTTTCCTGCGGGAATAACCGCTCCTGCACCTCTCTGGCGATCTCAAGTTCGCGATTAATCCGTTCTTTCTGGGCCGCTTCCTGAGCGATCGTTGCGGTAAGCCGTGAATTTTCAAGTGCCAATCCCGTCTGCGATGCCACCGATTTTAGAAGACGCAGATCATTTGGCGAAAACGGTTCTTCCGACATCTTTGGGCTCAGACTTATTACCCCGGCGAGTTCATTTTTGACTCCGATCGGAAGAAGCAGCTGCGAATTCAGTTTTTTCAGTGCTACTTTCTCAACCGCCCGGATCTCGTCATTTACAAGAAAATCAACCTCGTCCTGATATATTACAAGAGACTCATTGTTGCTGATCTTTTCAATGGCTTTGTCTTTTTCATCAAATGCGACCGCCGGGATCGAATCATATCCGACTGCATGCGCGGGTTGAAACGAATCACCTTCCTTAAGAAGTAGTGCCACCTGGGGAACGTGAAGAGACTCGCTTATCCGGTTTGAAACCATTTCAAGCAGCGGCTTTGTCTCAACCATCGTCCTTACGTCTTCGCTCAGATCTGCGAGGATCTGTTCGGCGTTATAAGCCTCACGAAAAAACTTCTTGTCCGTCCAAAGCTTTATTTTGTTGGAAGCTTTTCCGATCAATACTATTATCGCAATTCCGGCGAGTATAAACCCGACCTTGAGCCAGATACTGGTACCCGAATCCGAAACGAGCGAAACGGCCGCGAAAATGATCCCGATGCTTAGAATGACTTGAACTGCTATCACGCCGTTTTTAGCAAGAGCATACTGCAGTCCCTGCCGCACTACGACGCTGACGTTCATCGCGCGCTGAACAACGATCACATAGGCCATCGTCAAAGGAAATAGGAGAAGCATCAGCAGTGAGAAGATCGCTAACCAATCAGGCACAACGTCAAAAAAAGAGCCCTTTGCACCGGTAGTTCTGGCGTAAAGAACCAGCAAAAAGGTCGGGGTCATTGCAAGTGTGGTTCCGAGCGCCATTAGTTTCAGCCGCCGCCGCGAATCCGGATTTTTAACCGTAAACGCCTTGTGCGAAAGAATTGAGAAAAACAAGCCGATCGCCAGCATATTTGTAAAACTGCCCAAATACGCATTGTAAAACGCAGCCACAACTCTCAAACTGTCAGTCATTGAAACGCCCAAAAAATAGTTCGCCTGATCCAGCAAACCGACGAATATTTGAAAACCGAGCAGAATAACAAATATCCATTTTACCCAGGGAACCTTTTTATCGACAGACCACCGTTCGGGGAAATAGATTGCGAATAACAGCATCGATAGTGCAAACGAGTTAAAGAAGAAACGGCGGAACAATCCCGTTAGCGACCCGTCGGGATATCCTTCAAGCGCAAATGAACCGAGTCCGCATAGTAAAAACAGCAAAAGCCACGCAAGATAATCATGCGGACGAAGAAAGACAACCCAAAAACCTAAAAGCACGCAAAATGTCGGTAAAAAATAGATAAACAGGAAGTTTAAGAAAACTGCGCCATAATATGCCGGCGAGGCTACAAAAGCGATCGGATTTATCTTTAAATTCCTGATCACATCTTTTCTGCCGTTTTCCTGACGTTCAACGTCCATAAAGAACGGATCGGTTGAATTTATCTGTGACGCAAATTTGAAAAACTCATCGCCGTTTTTTATCGGATTGCCGTTTACTGTCAGAATCCGGTCACCTGCCCGAAGACCCGCGTCAAATGCATCATCTGAAACATTTGTCGCCGTTCCGTTGAAAAACCCGAAAGGGATCCTGAAGGGTTTCGGATCGAGATTTAGTCTCCCGGTGATGTTCCCAAAATGGAGTCCGAGCGCTCCGATCGAGAATGCAAAAAGAAGTAAAAGAGGGATATAGAGAAGCGGTTTAGATTTCATAAATGTCAGCAGCAGATAAGGATCGGTATTTTCTTTCCTAGTAAAATACCATAATAAAATGATTTTAAGATGATTTTAGAATTTACTTCTGAGCTGGGCAAAAACTCCGCAATTGACACGATTGGAGCAGCCTGAGCGGAACAGTTACAACATTAAACACTGTACAAACTTGTTGACAGGTGCAAACCCTCGCTGTTACTATCGATTATGTCGATATTCCCCCTATATCGGTATTTTAATTGAATTTAAGCAATAAGGAATCCCACTCTTATGCAGCAGCGTCTCCCCGACAAAGGCTTCTCTATCCTCGAACTGATGGTGGTTCTGGTGATAGTCTTTGGTGTCGTCACTCTTTCAATGATCGTCATCGATTCGTCAAAAAGCGATCTGTCGATGCAGAACGTTGCAAAAGAGCTGAAAGCCGGTTTCGAAACCGCACGATCCGATTCCATGAAGCGCCGGCCGACTGCGGTCGCCGAGATGGCAAAGGTAACGATCGACAGCGCCGATTCATTTTCGATCAGTACCGATGCAAATTACGACGGCGCGCTCAGTACGACCGAAACACGAAAAGTAGACCTCAGCTATCAGTCTGCCGTCAGAATTTTTAACAAAGATCTCAACTTCCCGGTGACCGTTGTTTTTGATAAACGCGGACGCGCCACAGCCTTAGACAAATCCGGAAACAATATAAACGCAGTTTTTACTATCTGCGATGACGGCTGCGATCAGAAAGCTCCGAAACCGCAGGATTCGCGGATCATTTCGGTATCACCGGCAGGGACGGTTGCACTTCTGTTCGGCGGTGAAAGCCCCGTAACTGCCGCGACACCGGCACTCGTTTCGGTTTCCACCTCCAGCAATATCAAATCTGCAGCGTCCACATCTTCGGGCGGAGATACTTCTCTGCTCGAGTTCCTTTTTGGAGGACTGGGTAATTGATCTTTCGCCGGTACAAATCGGAAATTATCAATTCGAATCGCGATGATAGAGGATTTTCACTTGTCGAAGCGACGATAGCACTTGTCATACTGCTTGTCGGATTATTGGGTGTTTTTTCTGTGATGGTGTATGCGGTCAGATACAATGCGATGAACAATACCCGTGCTCAGGCCTTGGCCGTACTCCAGCAGGAGGCGGAGGAGATCAGAAGAGCACAGTTCACACTGATGAATATTGATTCTTCACTTCTCGGAGGCGTAAAAGCCACCAAGACGATCGTTACCAATAACAACAATGAGTTTCAAATTGATGTCTCGATCGATGACGACCCGTTCACTCCGGGTCTTCAGATCGACAGCTCAAAACCGATGAAAGAGATCACATTGAGAGTTAGGGCGATAAATCTCAGCGCCGGAGCACAACTCAATGACGACCCCGTTTTAGTGATCCGCAGAGTAAAGTCAAATTGATAAGAAGTGGTAAGACCGAACGAACAAGTTAACAGTAATTCAGGATTTTCATTGATCGAGCTTCTCGTCGTGATGACATTAATGCTGATCGTTTTAAGTTTGGTATCGATGATCTTTGGAACAGCGCTCAGTACGCGAGAACGCGAAAGTGAAAAGACGGACGCGCTGACGTCGGTTCAATCGGCGCTTAACCTGATGTCAAGAGAGATCGCCAATTCGGGTTATGGATTGACCGACAACGGGATCGTCACATCAGACTCGAACTCAAAACTGATACATTTTCGTGCGAATGTCGAAAATGACGATCTTCAAACGAACGACATCGGGGAGGAGATCGCATACTTTTATGACCCGGACACCGACTCCGTTGTTCGTTTTGACCGGTTTGCGGCCCCGCAAAGCTCGATCGTGATAAACCGCGTGGCAAACGTAACTTTCAAGTATCTTGAATATGCCGGAAACAGTACGGTGCCGATAGTCAAAAGCACGCCGACGAGCGAAACGGCGGCCGTAAGGATAACTTTGATGGTTGAACTGGACAATTTTCCGGGACAGCCCGATAACCAGAATGTAAGTTCGACCACGGAAGTGTCGCTCAGAAATTCGAGATTTTTGCTCAACAAATATTGATCTGAAGGAGGTTTCCGAAATGACAAAGAACTGCAAAGCAAATAAAGCAGCAAATCGCGACGGCGAAAAAGGCGCGGCGATGGTCATGGTCCTGATGGTCTTTCTTTTGCTGCTTGTTGCATGTTTCGGCGTGCTTCTTGAAGCCTCGATGAATACCAAAAAGGTAGCGGATTATGACAGCGAGCAGCAGGCTTATTACGCTGCCGAGAACGGGATCCAAACGGCGCTCAATGTTATGCGCGGAAATACTATTCCGGGAACATTGATCGACGCTTCGAAACCGGTCGATCACAAGAGCAATAAAATTAGCTTTGCCAAAGCCGTAGATCTTCAGGATTCAAACGATCCGGCAGATACTGCTTCAGTACCGCGTTTGTCCCGCTGGATCGACTACACTTACACTTCCCCGGGGGCAACTAGTCCGGACCGCGTTCCGATCGATCCGACCTTTTATTCGCCGGATGAAGACAGCGCTTTCAGCATAGAAGTCTTTGATCCCGACAATCCGAATCAGATCATTTCGCTGGAAGTAACCGCCGATATTGGTGGTTCGGGCAGTTCAAAGAAATTCGGGTTTTTATTTAACACTGCAACGATCAAATATAATTCCGCAACACAGGCGGGAGTCGGCGTTTCGACGCGCGAAATTGGCGTCAACCTCGGAAACTTTACCGTTTCAACTACAGGGTCAGGTCAAACGATCCCCGACACAAGATTTGACCTGAAAGTAAAAATGACCGCGCCGCTAAAAGCAACCGTTGTCCTCCGCGGAACAATAAAAGGCGGAAAGATCGAAGCAGGAAGCATGGGAGACGTAAAGATCGAGTTTGATTCGGGCCTAAGTTCTCTCCTCGGAAGTATGCTGAGAATTCCTACCGTTTTGCCGCTGAATCCGCCGAATATAAACGGTGGAAAAACCGATCTGAACGTTTCGCTGACGATCAGTGAACCAAACAGATTGATCATCCGTTCAACCGGCTACGGTCCGCGCGGCTCAAAAAAGGTTATCGAAGCGATGATCATGAAAGACGGTTTTAACGGACTTATTCCCGCGACCTTGATGATGGTCGGCAAAAACGTCGGCTCACTTCTCCAAACAGGGTCGCTCAACACTTTGACCTTTTCCGGCAGCGACCCATCGACGGGTCAGATTATTCCTCCGATCGGTTCGAGTTCTGCAGGCGGACTGACAGGCATACTCGGTTCGCTGACCTGTCTGATCTCATGTCCCGGCGGCGGAGGCGTGCTCAACATCATCGGTAATCCTTCAAATGTGTCAGAGGAAATGCCTGAATGGCTGAGTTCTCCGGAAAATCTGAAGAAAACGGTAGAAAATCTGAAAGCGCGGGCGATCTCTGAGGGAAGATATTATACCGGCGGTGCGGTGCCTCCGAACTTTGGGAATAACGCCGACGGGGTCGGAATAACATTTATCGATGGTGACGGCACCTTTACCGGCTCAGGCGGCGGCATCCTTGTCACGACCGGAAAACTTTTTCTTAAGGACGATTACAATTACAACGGAATTATCCTCGTCACCGGAGAAGGCGGCGTCGTTAGGCAGGGAAGCGGAACGGGTGTTGTTAACGGAAATCTCGTTGTATCTCCCCTCGATCTTGGGGATGTCGCTGCCGGATTTAAGTCGCCGAAATTCGACGCGACCGGGATCGGGAGTTCCGAACTTATTTTTAATGCAGATCTTTCTTTGGCTGATACTTCATCAACCGGAGTAATTGTTGTGGGGGTTGTTGAAAAGTGATATTTAAGACGGTTATTTCAACGTTTATTTCACTCTGTCTTCTCGCGGCTGTTTATCTTAACGGGGCGACTGCCGAGCATAAGCCGTCAAAACGCAAGGACGTGCAGGAAGTCGTTATTTTTGACGACGATTATAAGACTGACAAAAACGGCAATCTTCTTCTTGATGACGGCGATTTCCCGTCTGAGATCCTTACCGTCGCAACAGAATCCGGAGAAACTGCCGAGGTGATCCGCGGCGGAAGTTCCATGACCCAAATAATGACCGACGGTTTCGGCAATAAAACGATCATGAGATTTTTCTATGATCATCCCCTTGTCGCCGGCATTGTTTCGAGGGTTTCTGCGAGCGGGGCGGAGACGATCCATGTATTCGGGAAAAACGGTCTCGCCAAACTGCTTCCTGCGTCTTTTAAAGATTCGGTAATGTCCGTGACCGGCGATGAACTCGCCAGACAGGCACAGATCTATTCGAGCGCTCCGATCAAGTATTTTAACCCTTTTACGATCGAGCGGCCCTCGATCAATGACGAACTCGATCCGAATCTAAACCCGGACTTCTACGGCGGCGAATATGCAATGTCCGGAGAGTCGCCTCTTCAAACTCCGGAGTCCGGTTCTGTGCAGACTTCGCCCGCCGCAAACAACGGTCTTATCCAAAAAACCGCTTCCCAAATGCCGACCGGACCGCAAGCTGTTTCTGAAACAAAAAAACCCGCACCGATGTCGGTGCAGGCCGTTGCCGACGACTTCAAATCCCGTCAGCAATATCTTGAACAAACCACACGTACTCCCGAGCAAACCGCGAAAAACAACGTCGACAAATAGTTCTTCAAAAAACCTTAATTCGGAAGTCCGCCGTAAAATCTCCATTTTGCGGCGGTTTCGTTTGTCATTTTTTGATTTGTCAGGATCGCTCTGACCATTTCGACCGGGATCGGTCCTTCGTGCAGGATCCTGTCATGAAATTCCTTGTCGGTCATTTTTTTGCTGTCAACGAGTTCCCGGTGAAGATTGTAAAACTGCAATCCGCCCATCATATAGGCGATCTGGTAAAGCGGCCCGTAATTCCCTGCAAACGAACGTCTTACCTCCGCCGTCGCGTTGTCCCGCTCATGTCCGACACGGTTGACAAGAAGATCAACCGCCTCCTGCGGAGTCATCTTTTCAAGATGGAAATTAAGCGAAAATATTATCCGTGCCGAACGGTGCATACGCCAGAAAAGTGCCCCGACCTTGTCTTCCGGGGTTTTTATAAAGTCTTTATCCCAAAGCAGAAATTCCCAGTAGAGCGCCCAGCCTTCCATCCAAAACGGAGTGTAAAACATACTTCTGTAAGGCCGGTGGCGCTGGATAGAATAGCGCTGCATATGATGGCCGGGAATGAGTTCGTGATGCGTTACGGCGCGCGTAAAATGCGGATTGTTTCCGCGCATCGACATCATCTTCTGCTCGTGCGTCATTGAATCGGTCGGATATGAAACGAGGATCGTTTCCCCGCCGAGAAAGAACGGCGAAACAAGCTGGCGTGCCGGAGACATCATTTCCATCCGCCAGGATTCCTTCATCAGCGCCGGAACCGTTACGAGATCATTTTTTTCGACAAATTCGATCGCCTCATACGCCTGATCGCGGATCAGTTCCGCTTGCTTTCCGGGTTCTACATATTTGTTTTTGACCGCTTCAAGCGCCTTCATCCAGTCATCACCGTAACCCATTTCGCGCGAAGCCTTTTTCATTTCCGCCTCGCACCAGGCAAATTCTTTGTTAGCGATCTCGACCAATTCCTCGGGCGAATACGGGATCATTTCAAAACCGAGTTCTTTGATCAGCGATTCCCTGCCGATCGGATCGCCGATGATTGTCGTTTTGTCATCCGCTTTGATCCCGACCAGTTCTTCGCTGATAAACGCCTGATATTTCTTGAGCGTTTCATCAAGAGTTTTGTAAGGATCGGAATTCCACCATGAAAACTGCGGATCGTAACCTGTATAAAAACCGTACCAATTCCCCAAAACACGCCGCAGACTTCCGACGGTCCCCGCCGCACGGTTTGCCACGGTTCTTTTTGGTCTTGAAGTCTTATTTGCTTTGATCGACTGCTGAAGTGCGGTGATCTGCGTATTCAATTCGTCAAGCAGTTTAGCGGTTTTTGCGCTGTCGATCGTTTCGAGTCTTCTCCGCGAATCCTCAAGATCGCTGATCGCCCGCGCAAACGGGATCAATGAAGACATCTCCCGAAGCTGCTCGTCATACCGCGAAAGTTGATCCTTCTCACGCGCCAGAAAATTCTTAAAAAGCAGATAATCTATCTGTTCATCATGATTGAGCGCGTCAAACTTCTGTGCCGCAAGAAACGCTTCCCAATCGGTATAAAGCTTCCGCAGCCGCTCCGCACGGTTTGAGGAAACCGGCGAGGTATAAAAACGGTCGATACTCCCGTAATCCTCGCGAAATTTCTCGATTGCGCCGCGAAGCCGGCTCGGCGATTCGTTCAGATTTGATAGGTCATTCGCTGCCTGGCCAAATCCGCTTAAAGTGAATACCGACAAAAAGATAAACGCAGAAAGTAGTTTCATAATCTCTGCATAATAACTCAAAGTGTGGTTGTTTTATAAACGGGTCTAAAAGATTCCGTAGTCGCGTATGCGACGCCCTGAATTTAGCCGTGCGTTTTAACGCACGGAAAGGAAATAAGTTAAGTATTGTCGCGTCAGCGACAAATGAGTCATTACGAGTTCAATCGTCGCTCACGCTGGGAATTCATTTCGCACAATCCCGTGCCTTAAAAGGCACGGCTAAATTCAATCATCGCTTTGCGATAGTTAAATTCAAAATCGAATGTTTTGAATTCCAATACTCTCAATCAAAAATAGTTATTTCGAGGCCGTTCGCAGTGCGAGCAAAATGATTCTTCAAACACTTTCCATTTTTTCTGTTCTATTTATTCGGAGGGATCTCATTCGTTGTCGGCAACCGATCGATACTACATTCTTTACTGCCGCATCCTTCTTTCCGCGTATTCTGCGGACAATTTCTTTGTCATTCCTATTCGTCCCCATTCGCGCGATTCGTGGGCACTTCAGCTTATCGCCTTTCAGGTCGCTACCGCTCCCCGTACTGATGAGGTCTGCTATTTGACCTGATTCGCGTGATTCGAATGATTCACGGGCAGCCCTCCTTCGTCGGTACA
>JAWKHO010000036.1:0-7442 GCA_041394785.1 Pyrinomonadaceae bacterium
CAAAACATTCAACTTATTGTTTTTCATAACTGACATTTCTCCTCTTCTGAATAGAAACAAATAGAGTTTCACCAGGTAACGCGAAGAAAGTGATCAAAAGGTATCACCGGAAAATAATGCGAAAGCAGCAATTTTGTGAGTGTTTCGATAAAAAATCCGGAAACTATCCGAAAAAAAAGAATCCGCAAAAACCTTACATGACAACAAAGACGAGATCGTCCGCCGGTCATCGGTTTTGCGCATACACTACTTTTAACAGAAGAACACCTACCCTTCTTTCCGGTAGCAGCTTTCGCCGTTTGCGTCCGCGAAACAGATCAAAGACTTTCCGAATTCGTCAGTCTTTAGGCTGAATTCTAATGTTTCGCGGTCGAGTTTGTAATTCTGTTCGCTGTTGCTGTTTGGCGCGCAGCTGTATTGTTTTCGCCAAAAGTTCTTGCTTGGCACCAGCGTGATCTTTGAACCGTTTACTTCAAACCTCCCGCGCTTGTCATTGAACAGGGAAGTTGTGCAGCCGTACATCGTCGAGTTCATCAGACCGATAAATTCAAAACTCCCGTTCGCCCCGAAAACGTATTTGAATGTCGAGCCGCCGCGGGAAGAAATAGTTCCCGTAGAAAGATTCTTTTCGCTTAGCGTGGAAACATTTCCGTTTGTCCATGTACCGAAAATTCCGTTTGATGAACTTCCCGGGTTAACTTCCGCGGGATGTCCGTCATGCGGGGTTGGCTTGTCATTTTCAGCAGACAGAACTTCGGTCCACGCCAAAACAAGTGCATCATCGGTCGGAATGTAAAATCCCATCATCACCCGCCGCCGCGGCTCCTTTTGAAACGCAGTGAAAACTGTCAGGTCGTTTTCCGTTCCGCCGGCCTCGTATTCCCAACCGGACCGGCGTAAATTGTTTTGAAACTGGCCGACCAAATTTTCGGCTTTTGATCTGTTGTAACCCGCACCGGACCATGCAAGTACCTCACGGTTGCCGCCGATCAGTTTGCCCTCGCCGGCATTTATCAGGTCATCGAGTCCGGTATTTAGCTCTTCCGGAACACTGTTTTTGTGGATCCGCTCAGCATTTTCCGGCAGTTTTGTATTTGTCAACGAAGATGCGGCCGCCGGTTCCGATTCCTGTGAAAACGCAGCCGCGGTAAAAAATAAGATCAATAAAATAATTGCTGATTTTTTATTAAACATTTGGTTCTACTCCTGCTAATTGTCAGTTAGATCTATTTCCGCAGATCTTCAGGTTTCTTTGAAACTCAATCGCTGCTGAGTACTTTGCCTTCAAGAAGATCTGCAGAATTTCCCCGATCCCGAACGTGATATCAGTCAAACTGGCAGCACTCCCTCATTTCTTCCTTTGCTTCGAATGTATTGAATATCGCCATCAGCAGCATGATCGCAGTGACTGCAAGAAAAAGCTTTAGTTCAAACGAGTAACCTCGATCTCTGCTTTCCTCCATAAAGAAGCGAGCCTTTGTTCTTGGTTTAAAGCTGTTCTGCTTGGCCTCCGAATCGGCCCCGTTCCCAGACTCCGGAAGCAATTTTCCTTGTTCTGAACGCTCTGAAATATTTTGGGGTCCGGCAGCCGCTGCCGTTCTCATGGTTTCCGACTGTGCCCGAACTTCGAAATCTGAGCCGACTAGAAAAAATATGATTGCGAATAAGATAAATAGTATCCGTCTCAAATCTTTGTCCTCCCTATAAAAAGATTTCTGCTAAAAAGTTAAAGGCCAATGAAATATTTGTCCCAAACTTAAACGCGGTTTTTAAGAAAAAAAGTATCTCTTAAGAAAAAATTAATACTCAAATTTCTACTGTTAAGGTGTAATATCAATTATCGATTTCAACAATTTCTACCAGGGTGTGGATGCAGCCGCAGAAAATCGGTGGTGACGCCCCGATGCCCGATATAAGCGGCTTATTACACCGTTTTTAAACAGAAAGAAATATGAGGAGAGTTTGATGAACAGCACAAAAATGTCAGAGTCTGAAGGCTTTACTAATTTTGCAGATGATCCGAGGATCTCTGTCGCCACAAGGGATTTTTTGATGGTCTTAAATTCACCTTCGCCGCCAGAACTCGAAAAGCTGTCTCCGGAAGAGGCACGCGGCGTGCTTGAAGGTGCGCAGGATTCTGCCGAAGTCGATCTTTCAGGTATCGATGAATCGGAGAAAGTGATAAACACAGAGGGTTTTGAGATCGCGCTCAACATAGTCAGGCCGGAAGGCGCGTCAGCAAAACTGCCGGTTTTTGTGTTTGTCCACGGCGGCGGCTGGGTTTTGGGAGACTATCCGACGCACAGGAGGATGGTTCGGGATCTTGTAGTAAACTCCGGCGCTGCTGCCGTTTTTGTAAATTACACCAGAACTCCGGAAGAAGTTTATCCGCGGCAGATCAATGAGATATACGCAGCAACAAAATGGGTCGCGGAAAATGGCGACGAGATAAATGTCGACGGCAAAAGACTCGGCATAGTCGGCAATAGCGTAGGCGGTAATATGACAGCCGTTACCGCGTTGATGGCGAAAGAAAAAGGCGGGCCGGATATTAGGGTGCAAATTCTGTTGTGGATGGTAGCAGATGCGGATTTTGAAAGAGAGTCGTGGAAGGAATTCGGCGAAGCTCGGTTTCTGACGGCGCCGCTGATGAAATGGATGTGGGATATGTATGCGCCTGATGACAAGCGGAATGACCCTCATGTGTCGCCATATCGGGCAGATATCGAACAGTTGCGCGGACTTCCTCCTGCCCTGGTAATCTCGGCAGAGAGTGATATTTTGCGTGATGAAGGCGAGGCATATGCCAGGAAACTTGATGAAGCCGGTGTCGAGGTGACAAATACGCGCTATAACGGGATGATCCATGATTTTGGGCTTTTGAATGCATTATCCGGGCTCCCGCAAGTCAAATCTCTTTTCGAGCAAGCCGGGAACGAACTGAAAAAACGGCTTGTGTAGTTTCCGTAAATAAACAAATTGCAAAAAAAGCGATCAGGCGAAAAATGCCCTTTCATAGAAAACAGGGGTCCGGTTGGGAATATCCAACAGGCGATATGTGAAAAGGAGACTTACGATGGAAGAATCGTCATTTGAGGGTGTTGGCGGGTTAAAAATATTTACCCGCTCGTGGAAACCTTCTGTTACACCGCGCGGTGTTGTTGTGATCGTTCACGGGTTCAATTCCCACAGCGGTCAATATCTTTGGACAGGCGAACGGTTTGCTGAAAACGGACTCGCTGTTTATGCACTCGATCTGCGCGGACGCGGCCGTTCGGAAGGTGAAAGATACTATGTGGAAAAGATCGAGGATTATACCGACGATATTCAAACGCTCGTTAAGCAGGCGAAAGACGAAAATCCCGGATTGCCGGTTTTTATGCTCGGACACAGCGCGGGAGGCGTAACGGCCTGTATTTATGCGCTTGATCATCAAAACGAGATCGATGGGTTGATATGTGAAAGTTTTGCTTACGAACTCCCCGTTCCGGATATCGTGCTCTCGTTTCTGAAGGGCCTGAGTTATATAACGCCGCACACGCACGTTTTCACATTAAAAAACAAAGATTTTTCGCGGGATCCGGCAGTTGTTGATGAAATGAACAATGACATTCTGATCAAAGGCGAATCCCAGCCCGCGCAAACAGGTAAAGTTTTGATCAATGCGGCGCAGCGGCTGACCGAAGAGTTTTCGCAAATCACGCTTCCGGTTTTTATCATCCATGGAACCGCCGATCACGCCACTAAGCCGAGCGGCAGTGAACATTTCTTTGAAAAAACCGGCTCAACGGATAAGACTCTAAAGCTCTATGAAGATCATTTTCATGATTTGCTGAACGACGTTAGGAAAGAAGAGGTGTTTGCAGATATTCAAAGCTGGATAGATGAAAGAATTCCGGCCGACCGTGAATCCTCTGCGGTTTCGGGGGCATAATTTTAGCAGCCCGATGCAGATCGAGACACATATCAACTTGATCGATGAGATCCTTAATGGCTGGGAACAAAAACTCGGCGGTGATTACACGGGTTACCGGAACCATGTTTACCGGATGTTGAACTTTTGTTTTGCATTAAAAAATGCGGATCGGGAAGACCGGGAAAAAATAGTTATCGCCGGGTGTTTTCATGATCTAGGGATCTGGGCGGGAGATACGTTTGACTATCTTCCGCCATCGATCGTTTTGGCAAAGGACTATTTAGTAAAGACTGAAAAGGTAAATTGGGCGCCCGAGATCGAATCGATGATCGGAACGCACCATAAAGTAAGAAAATATTCAGAGAATCAATTTCCCGCTACTGAGACCTTCCGCCAGGCGGATCTGGTGGATTTTAGTTTAGGTTTTATAAAATGCGGATTGCCGCGGGACTATGTTCAAAGCGTGAGGCGTGAGTTTCCAAACGCCGGATTTCATCAGCGGATTTTAAGACTTGCGGCAGGCCGGGTCTGCAGGCATCCTTTAAATCCTGTTCCGGTTTTGAAATGGTAATAAACCGAAGCGTTCAAACAAAATCATGGCAAACGAATCTTCAAAGATCTCAAAAATAGTCAACCGTCCGCGTCTCAGAACACTCGAAGAGACGGTCGGCGAACGCCATGCGAGCTGGCTTGAACTCTTTTTTGATCTTGTTTTTGTTCTCGCGGTTTCGCAAATTGCTCATATTCTTACGGGACATACCGATCTTTTCGGAGTTCTAAAATTTACGGCATTATTTATTCCGGTGTGGTGGTCGTGGGTCGGGTTTACTTTTTATGCGGACCGGTTTGAAACGGATGAGGCGGCTTACCGGCTGTTGACTTTTGGCGGAATGCTTGCCGTTGTCGGACTTTCTCTCTGTTTGGAGGGGTCATTTTCTGAGGCCGGCGATACGCCGTTTATAGTCTGCTATGTTTTGGTCCGCGCAGCACTGATCGGTTTATACATTCGTTCGGCTTACTATATTCCGTTGGCGCGCTCGTTCAGCTATCAATATATAGTTGGGCTTGGGATCTCCTGCGGATTGTTTCTGATCTCACTTTTTGCCGACCCTCCTGTGCGCTACATAGTTTGGGGCGGAGCACTTTTTGTCGAACTCGCGACACCTTTTCTAAACCTGAAAGCGACACGTCTTTTTCCAATTGACCGTTCGCACATTCCGGAGCGTTTAGGACTTTTTACAATAATCGTTCTCGGCGAAGCCGTGATCTCTACTGCCAACGGCGCAAAGGGGAGTGCGTGGAGCGCTGGAACGGTTTTAACGGCGTGTTTTGGCTTTGCAATGGCTGTGTGCATTTGGTGGATGATCTTTGATTTTGTTGAAGACAGCGGGATCCGTTCAAAATCGCTTTTTGCACGCTCGGTTTTTCTATACGGTCATTTATTCATCGTTGCCAGTATAGTAGTGATAGGAATCGGCGTTGAACACGCAATAAAGGAATCCGGCGAAGCACATCTTCATTTTCCGTCGCTGGCACTTCTTGCCGGCGGTGTTGCCATATTTTTGACCGCGATTACGGTCGTCAGACTCATTGCCGATGTCTGTCGGCTGGTTGTTATCCGCATCGCGGCGATCGGTGTTTCACTTTCACTTCTATATCTTGGTCAGATCATGCCCGCAGTTGCGGTACTTCCAATATTTTTGGTTTTGTTAGGAGGAAGTGTCTGGCTGGAAAATTATTACGCAGAAGAGACCGAAGAGAATGAGAACGAAGAGCCTCTGTTGCTGCCCTGTGAACATGCCGATGAGATAAAGGTGTTTAATCCGCGCGGTGAGCTGGTTTGTGAAGAATGTGTGATAAACAATTATAAGTGGGTTCATTTAAGACTCTGTTTGAGCTGCGGTCATGTCGGATGCTGCGACAGTTCAAAATATAAGCATGCCGCAAAGCATTTCCGGTCGGAAGAACATCCGATAATGGCTTCACTTGAACCAGGTGAAAACTGGGCGTGGTGCTACTTAGACGAAAAGTTTGTTCCGCTTGACAGACAGGTTGAAAGAGATCCGATGGTTGACGAGGAGTAAAAAATAGGGAAAGAAAGACATTATGGAAGGTTGCAGACACTTAAGCGAGATGAAACCGGTAACACCAAGTGCAGATGGCTGCGAGGATTGCTTGAAGATGGGTGCGGGTTGGGTTCATTTGCGGTTGTGTGAGACTTGCGGTCACGTCGGGTGCTGCGACAGTTCTCCGAACAAACATGCGACGAAGCATTTTAATGAAACCAGCCATCCGATTATCAGCTCGTTTGAACCCGGCGAAGACTGGGGCTATTGTTATCCGGATAAAATTTTTTACGAGAAGCTTCCCGCGTCCTGAGAATTGCCGATGAAAGATCCTGTAAAGATACTGCTCCAAACCACTATCCCGTTTATCGAAAACGACTGGCATGTCGATCGGTTTTCGATGCTACAGGATCATTTGCGGTCTCTCGCCGATGAAAGCGGCGAACGTCTTTATGACGTGACGGCTCGAAACATTGAAAAAGATCCTGACGGAAATGATGCGCTGCTCAGTAAACTGGACAAAACGGATTTTGACCAGCTCTGGCTTTTTGCCGTTGATACCGGAGACGGACTGACAAAAGCGGATTGTGAAGGGATAACTGCATTTCGTCAGCGCGGCGGCGGCATTTTTTCGACGAGGGATCATCACGATCTCGGTTCTTCTATCTGCTCGATCGGCGGAATAGGGGCGGGGCATTATTTTCATTCCGTAAATTGTGATCCTGACAGTTCGCGAAATGTTCGCGATGATGACCTGACAAGAGATATCGATTTTCCAAATTATCACTCAGGAAGCAACGGAGATTTCCAAAAGATCGAAGCCGTTCTTCCTGTCCACGAACTCTTGCTGAGATCTGATAGCTCCACGATAGAATTTTTCCCGGCGCACCCGCACGAGGGAGGAGTTGGCGTTCCGGCAGAAGAATCCTCGGCGCGTGTAATTGCACGAGGAACGAGTGACGTTTCGTCACGGAATTTTAATTTGATCGTTGCGTTTGAGAGTCACCCGGACAGCCGCGGAAATCTTCTGGGACGCGGAATTGCGGAATCGAGTTTTCATCATCTGGTCGATTACAATTGGGATATACGAAAGGGATGTCCCGATTTTCTTGGGGAAGCTCCCGGCAGCGAAGTCTTTGAGTATCCGGAAAGACTTGATGACATAAAAACTTACGCGTCAAATGTGGCCAGGTGGCTTGCAAAAAGCACAGGGTAAACGATCGTTTGCCCTGTGCTTTTCTTTTGTTATCCTGCCCTTTTATTTCCCGGAAGCGTTTACCAAAGCCTGAGCTATCTGTTCTATGATGGGTGAAAGTATATCTTCACCATTGGATTTTGCCTTCGCCTTGTACTGCTTACTGAAAGCCGAATTTCCGCCGTTTTGCAGTTTTACATCAAGAGTAATTTCGTCTTTTGCCTTCACATTTGCCGAAACGGCGCCAGCTGAAACGATCGCATGA
>JAWKHO010000037.1:0-6630 GCA_041394785.1 Pyrinomonadaceae bacterium
AATCTCGGCGTTCACAATTTTAAGAAACTGCTGGAGAGCTGGTCCGGAACGCGGCTGAATTACTCGGGATCACTTATAAATCTGTTCAATTCCCGAAACAGCAACGGTTTTACAAAGTGCTGCAACACGGTTTATGTTCCGCCGACGCGTGACTGGACATTTGACAACACTTTTCTTGACGCTAACCGGCTTCCGCCCGGAACACCGTATATCTATTCGATTTCGTTTACAGGTTTTGAACGAATGACGGATTAACCGTTCCAACCAGAAAGCCTTAAAAGCGCGTACCTTAAAAGGGTGCGCGTTTTTTTGTGCGGCCTTTGCGTGACTTGCACAAACCGCCCGGGAAAAGCTAACGTTATTTATACGTGGAAAACCGATCTGAAAAACTATTCGATGCACACGGCAGGCAGATCCGCGATCTTCGCATCAGCCTGACCGATCGCTGCAATTTCCGATGTTTTTACTGTTTGCCAAACGGTGAACCGCCGCTGGCACGCAAAGATACGATCCTGACTTTTGAAGAGATCGTTGAGATCAGCGAGATATTTGTTTCGCTTGGGATCGAAAAGATCAGACTTACAGGCGGCGAGCCGCTGATCAGGAAGGACGTTGAAAAGCTCGTTTCGAAGATCTCAGCTCTCAAACCGAAATTGAAGGATCTTGCGCTGACAACAAATGGTCATACATTAAAAGACCGCGCTTCCGACCTCGTTAAGTCCGGTCTCGACAGGATCACGATCTCGCTGGATTCGCTGAAGCAGGAAAAATTTAAACAAATTACCGGCGTCGATAAACTGGATATGGTTTTAGATGCGATCCGCTCCGCGAAAAAATCAGGACTTGATCCGGTAAAGATCAATGCCGTTATCGTCCGCGACCACAATGATGACGAGATAGTCGAATTTGCAAGGTTTGCCCGAAGGCATGAACTCTCAATGCGTTTTATCGAATTTATGCCGCTCGATTCGGGCCATGAATGGAAACGCGGAATGGTGGTTTCCGGCGATGAGATCCGCAAGAAGATAGAAAGTGTCTTTCCCCTTAAAATAAAGAGTAAATCCCGCGGAACCGAAACCGCGTGGAACTACGGCTTTGAAGACGGTGCGGGTGGTGAGATCGGAATAATCGCGCCGGTCACACAGATGTTTTGCGGTGCCTGTTCGAGGATCCGGCTGACGGCAGACGGACAGATCCGTACGTGTCTCTTTTCAAACAAAGAGCACAATCTGCGCGATGTTTTGCGAAATGCATCCGGACGTCCCGAAATAATAGATTTTATTAGAGATATAACCCTCACCAAGGAAGCCGGTCATCAGATAAACGATAAGAAGTTTGTCCAGCCCTCACGAACTATGAGTTTTATCGGCGGTTAGAAAAACGGCCGGAAAACACCTTGACACTTACTGTTCAAAAGTGTTTAACTTATAGAGGTTGTTATGCTTTCCTGATCCTATTCCGCATTCCTTCCCCCCTTCCAGATGTCCTTCCGAAAACACTTCTTTATTTTCTTAGCTGTTTTTTTATTTTTTTGCTTCGGCACCGGTCTGCAAAAAGTCGCCGCTCAGTATCATTTCGACAGTTGGACCACTGATAACGGCCTTCCACAAAACGGCGTCCGCGAGATCACACAAACTCCCGACGGATATCTTTGGTTTACAACATTTGATGGCCTGGTCCGATTTGACGGTGTTCGTTTTACTACATTTGCCAAGGGAAATACCAATGGAATAATTAACAACCGCTTCACAAGTATCGCAAGTTCAAAAGACGGAACGATCTACGCCAGCACACGGGAAGACGGTGTTTTAACCGTCATGAAAGACGGAACGTTCACCTCGTATACCTCTGAGAAGGTGCCGGGTGATTTCATCAGAATGATGCGGCCCGACAATCGCGGCGAAATGCGGTTTTTTGTCTGGAACGAGTCTGCTCCCGCAAATAACTGGTACTACCTCCACAACGGAAAATTTGTTTTCTCGGAGAAGGTCGATAGGGGTGAGGTGGACGTTAACTATCAGGGAAGATCAGGAACATCGTGGACCGTTACAAAGGATTCGATCATCTCATCAAAAACCGGAAAAAGAGAGGTATTTGAAAACCCGGTTGAAAGTTACGACGCAACGCTCGAGCTTTTCGAAGACAGTAAAGGCGTGCTTTGGATCGGAGGAGACCAATTATTCCGGATCGATCAAGGCCGAATCGAGAACTTATCAAATAACGAACTTTTCCGCGAAGGCGCTCAGTTTCATTCGTTCTGGGAAGAGCCCGACGGAGGGATTTGGTTCGCAAACGGCGGAAGGTCAGGTCCCGGGGCGGGCCTGATCCGATTCTTTGACGATGAATTCAAGAGCTTTGGCTTGGAAGCCGGACTGAGCGATGCCACTATTCTCAGCGTTTTCAAAGATCGTGAAGGCACTTCGTGGCTTGCAACAAATAAGGGGCTCAATCGCCTGCGGCGCGACGTAATTACATCTTACAGCGTAAAAGACGGTCTCAATCACTCCGAGGTTTATCCGGTTCTTCGCGACAGCAAAAACACGATCTGGATCGGCACGGTCAAAGGTCTCAGCATATATCGCAACGGAAAATTTGAGGATGTAAATCTGATCCAGTCACGTCATGACGTTGCTGAACACACCCGGTGGCGAAACGGAAAAATGTCGGTCCAGTCTCTTTTTGAAGATTCCGGCGGCAAAATGTGGATCGGGGTAAACGGCGGGATATTTGTTGCCGAAAACGGACGGACAAAAATGCTTCCTGATTCCGAAGGTCATCACGTAATGTCCATCCAGGAAGACCCGGAAGGAAATATCTGGGCAGCAAGTGATAAAGGACTTCTCAAAATAAAAGACGAAAAGGTTCAGCGATTCTATTCCGATAAGGATGGTTTGCCGCATCGAAACTTTACCGTGATCCGGAAAGATTCGAAGGGACGGCTGTGGTTTGGCGGACTCGGCGGGTTGACCGAATACAGAAACGGCAAATTTATCAATTACACCGCCAGTCACGGATTGGCCGGAAACTATGTCCGGACCATCTATGAAGATTCCGAAGGCGTACTCTGGATCGGCACTTACGACGAAGGCCTCAGCCGGTTGAAAAACGGAAGATTCGCAAGTTTTAAGGCGGCGGACGGTTTGTCCAACAATGGCGTATTCGCGATCGAAGAAGACAGCGGCGGAAACTTTTGGATCAGTTCAAACAACGGCATTTACCGGGTAAAGCGGTCAGAACTGAATGATTTCGCAGACAAAAAGATCTCACGGATAAACAGCGTTTCCTACGGCACAGAAGACGGCATGCTAAACAGCGAATGCAACGGCGGCCGGCAGCCTTCAAGCCTAAAAACCGAAGACGGAAAATTCTGGTTTCCGACGCAGGACGGCGTGGTCGTTATCGATCCTTCCCGTGAACTAAAAAACTCCCTGCCGCCTTCCGTAATTATCGAATCCGCAACGATCGAAAGAAAACCGATAGACGTCAGCCGTACTCTGGTGATCGGTGCAGGACAGAAAAATCTTGAGATCGCCTATACCGGCGTGAGTCTTATTAAATCAGAACAGATCCGGTTCAAATACAAACTCGAAGGACATGACCGCGATTGGATCGACGCCGGAACAAAACGAACCGCATATTACTCATATTTGCCGCCGGGTAAATATCAGTTCCGGGTAAAAGCCGCAAACAGCGACGGGATCTGGAACGAACAGGGCTCATCAATTCCGATCGAGCTCGAGCCTTATTTTTATGAAACAAACGGATTTGTGCTTCTTTGCATGGCCCTCGGACTTCTCGTTCTGTTTGTTGTCTGGAAGATAAGTATCTATCAGCTGGAAACACGCGAACGGCGTCTGGCAAACCTGGTAGATGAAAAAACCCGCGAGCTTGAAAAAGCAAATGAAGTTCTTCAGGATCTCGCAAATTCAGATGGTCTTACATCGATCGGAAACCGGCGGCGTTTTGAGGAATTTCTAACAGGCGAATGGCACCGCGCGATCCGCTATAAAACCAAGATTTCTCTTGTATTGCTCGATATCGATCATTTCAAGCAATACAACGACACTTACGGACACACAAAAGGCGATGAGTGTTTAAAACAGGTTGCTGAAGCACTTCGCCAAACGATCCATCGTCCGACTGATTGCGTCGCCAGATTCGGCGGAGAAGAATTTGCGATCGTTCTCGGGGGAACCGATGCGGAAGGTGCGATGAAGATCGCATCGGAAGCGATCTACAACATAAAGCGCCTCGATATTACGCACGAAACTTCCGAAACAAGCAGCTATCTTACCGTCAGCGTCGGGATCGCGACAGCTTATGCCAAGCTCGGCGTCGATGAAGATGAACTCGTAAGATCAGCAGATGAAGCACTCTATGATGCCAAGGAAAAAGGAAGAAATCAGATCGTATCTTATGATCAGACAAATTCGATTTCGCTCCCGCCCGCCTCTGAAGCCGGCACTCAAATAGTGACCGGAGCATAAGAAGAATTGAGTTCTATCGGATACGTTAAAAAACACGCTGCCGGCTTTTTGCAGAGTGTTTTTTTTTGCATTCGCTAATGGTTTGAATCAGATTTCGGCTCGATAATTGAGCCTTTGCATCTAAAAACATACCTCACCTTTTTTGCGGACCGATCATTTTCAAGAGCACCCGTGTGCGGAAAGAAAGGTAAAGATTGAGAGGCCAAAGACAAAAAAAAGTCGTACGGATCGTTCAGCCGTCCGATTTTGAAACCGCAAGCGAAGATCAAACGAAGACACAAAAAAGGGATCTTTACGATCCGATCGGGAAATCGCGTCTGAATCGGTTCTGTTTGAATGAATACAAGGATGCTTCAGATTAAAAAGCAATCAGAGAATAAAGGCTGCAAATCATTTCCTGACAGAAAGGTAAAGATCACTGCTGCATTTGCGGGGAGTGGCCGCTGTGAAGAAAAACATTAAGAAACAGCACCTCCCGCAAAAGACATGTGCGGTCTGCTCGCGAACTTTTTTATGGCGAAAGAAATGGGAGCGGGTTTGGGACGAAGTAAAATTTTGCAGTGATAAATGCAGGATGAAAAAAAGGAAAAAATAATGAGAACAGCATCGATAATTTTTCCAAATCAGCTGTTTGAAAACAACCCCGCAGTTTCAAAAGGTGCGGAAGTTTTTCTGGTCGAAGAATTTCTCTTTTTCCGCCAGTATAAATTCCACAAGCAAAAGCTCAAATTCCATCGTGCATCGATGAAGTTTTATGAAAACTTTCTGAAAGAAAATGATTTGAAGGTAAATTACATCGAATCAGGAAATAAGCTTTCTGATATTCGAGAACTGGTCCCTTATATTATTGACAAAGGTTTTGAAGAGATCCGTTTCTGCGATGTTGCCGATAATTGGCTCGAGCGGCGCATTAAGAAAAGTGCCGGAAATATCAGGTTGAAAGAGTTCCCGACACCTATGTTTTTGAATACAAAAGAGGATCTTGGTGAGTATTTTAAGAGCGGGAAAGATAAATTTTTTCAAACAGCTTTTTATAAACAGCAACGGAATCGTCGGAACATACTCTTAGAAAAAGACGGTAAGCCGAAGGGCGGAAAATGGACCTTTGATAGCGAAAATCGAATAAAATATCCAAAGAACAAAACGCCGCCCGAATTAGATTTCCCTCCGGAAAATTCATTTTGCAAAGAAGCCGCTGAATACGTAGATAAACATTTTAAGAATAATTTCGGCGCGCTTGAAAGTGATTTCCGTTACCCGACAACATTTAAAGAAAGCAGGGATTGGCTAAAGCAATTTTTGGAAGAACGTTTTGCCGAATTTGGCGACTATGAAGATGCCCTGGTCGCCGATGAGAAGGTATTGAATCACAGCTTATTGACGCCGATGCTCAATGCCGGTTTGATCACGCCAAACGAGATCATTGAAACGACTCTCCGGTTTACCGAAGAGAATGATATACCGCTCAATTCGGTTGAGGGATTTATCAGACAGATAATCGGCTGGCGGGAATTTGTCCGCGGAATCTATGAAACGGCCGGGACGCTGGAGAGGACGAAGAATTTTTGGAACTTTGATCGGAAAATTCCCGAATCGTTTTGGGACGGAACGACCGGGATCGACCCCGTTGATATCGTCATAAAGAAAGTTCTCGAAACGGGTTATTGTCATCACATAGAACGTTTGATGGTTTTGGGTAATTTTATGCTTTTGTGCGAATTCCACCCGAATGAGGTGTATTGCTGGTTTATGGAATTATTTATCGACGCCTACGATTGGGTAATGGTGCCGAATGTTTACGGTATGAGTCAGTTTGCGGACGGCGGTTTATTTGCGACGAAACCCTATATCAGCGGCAGCAATTATCTGAATAAGATGTCGGATTTTGAAAAAGGCGATTGGCAGGAAATCTGGGACGGACTTTTTTGGCGGTTTATGGATACGCACCGTGAATTTTTTAAAGAGAATCCACGTCTCGGAATGCTTGTCCGTATGTTTGACAAGATGGATCCCGAAAAAAAAGCAGCACATATTAAAAATGCGGAAGTGTACTTACGTTCGCTGTAGATCTGATGATCTTACGAGATCGGGAAACCGTTTATAACTCCCCTCATCGCGCGCTCGGATATTCAGTTTGACGCCG
>JAWKHO010000038.1:0-6461 GCA_041394785.1 Pyrinomonadaceae bacterium
TATTATGATGAGGCCCTTAAACTCGATGATAAGAATTCCTCTGCTTATGCCGGACGAGGTCAGTATTTTGATCAAAGCGATAATGATGAAGAAGCGAAAGCACAATATCTGAAAGCTCTCGAGATCGATCCTGAAATGACGCAGGTTAAGGCGCCGCTCGGTATTCTCTATTTCCAGGAAGGCGAGATAGCAAAAGCGGATGAACTAATCAGCGCCGCACTTAAAGGTGCAGAAGATAATGCTGAAACGCAGTATTTTCTCGGCCTGATAAGATACAAACAGGGTCGCGATGCTGAAGCAGAAACGGCTTTGAGAAAATCGATTTCGCTCGATGACTCGAATGAAGACGCACATTACTACCTTGGCGCGGTCCTCAATCGGCTCGGACGAGCAAACGATGCGATCACCGAATTTGAAAGATCGACGGCGATAGATGAACAGTATGTTCCGGCCTGGTTCGATCTAGGAGTGGCTTATTACAATCAGGAAAGATACGACGATTCGATCAAAGCATTCAATCAGTCGATCAAGTTCAATACGAACCGAACGGATGAACTGAAAAAACTATACGAAGAAGCCTACGCGAATTTGGCTGAAGCGTACAGGCAGAAGGGAGATTTGGATCAGGCTATCAATAACTACCGGATTGCGACGGCCCGCATTACAACCGATTCGGAACTCTACACAAATTACGGATTTGTTCTCGGGCAACGAAATAAATGGAATCCCGCGATCGAAAACTTTGACAAGGCCGTGAAACTGCAGCCTGACGCGATCAGTTACGCAAATCTCGGTTGGGCTTACTTCCAGCGCGCGTTGTACGACGGGGAATTCAATCAGCCGAAGAGCCGGATCGATGCTAGTTTGAGGGAAGCGAAAACGGCACTAGTTAAGGCGGTAGATCTTGACAGTAATTTCGTTGCCGCATTATTGAACCTGGGAGTGGTTCTCAACGATCTTGGTGAATATCAGGAAGCGGAAAAAGCTTTGGAAAAAGCGGGGAATCTTAATAAAGACTGGCTTCCGGCAATGAGTGAGGTTGGGATTTCTTATCTCAAACAGGGTAAATATGATCAGGCTGTGAAACAGTTTAAGAAAGTGATAGATAAGGATAAGAATAATGTTTGGGGACTTTTCTACTTGTCCGAATCGCAGTTCCGTAACGGAAAAATGGATGACGCGAGAAAGACGCAGAAAGAAGTAAGAAAACTGAGTGCGAAACTGGCTGACCGGTTAGAAACGATGTTTCGGTCTGCCCGAACATAGCCGAATAAATATCATTTGTGACCTGGAAGCTGAGAGGTTAATATCTTAGCTTCCATTTTTTATGACCAAGCCGTTTGAAATCAAGACCAACGTTTCACTTAAGGATCTGACCACTTTTAAGATCGGTGGTGAGGCGTCGTTTTTTGTAAATGCGGGAAGCGAATCAGATGTATTTGCCGCTCTGGGATTCGCCGAGAAGAAGGGAATTGATGTGTTCGTTCTCGGCGGCGGCAGCAATATCCTCATCTCCGACGACGGGTTCGACGGATTGGTACTGCAGATCGGCTTAAAGGGAATCTTGGTAAATGAAAAAAGTCATGGCGGCGTCGAGATCAGGGCTAACGCGGGAGAAGACTGGGATGATTTAGTCGCCTATTGTGTCGAGCGCGAATACGCCGGAATCGAGTGTTTAAGCGGAATTCCCGGGTTTGTCGGCGGGACCCCGATCCAGAATGTTGGCGCATATGGCCAGGAAGTATCCGAATCGATCGAATCTGTGAGGGTTTTTGATCGATTGACGAGGTCGATCGAAAATATTTCAAATTCAGAATGCGGTTTTGAATATCGCCGCAGTATTTTTAACACAACGCACAAAGACAGATACGTAGTTTTATCGACAACCTATTTACTGCAGGTGAACGGTGCTCCGCGAATAACTTATGCTGATCTTCAGGAGAAATTCGGGGACAGCGAACCCGGGCTTGCCGAGACACGGGCAGCAGTTTGCGATATCCGCCGGAGTAAAGGTATGCTTGTCCGCCAGGGAGGACCGGATTCCCAATCTGCCGGCTCTTTTTTTAAGAATCCGGTGGTCGACCGGAAAAGTTTTGAATCGATATCTGCAAAGGCGATCAGCCGGGAACTCGGACCGGTACCAAATTATCCGACAGGAGAAAATATGATCAAAATTCCGGCCGCCTGGCTAATCGAGAGATCAGGCTTTAGCAAAGGCTTCAGGATCGGAAATGCCGGTCTGTCGACTGTTCATTCCCTGGCGCTGACAAACCGTGGAGGCGCTGCCGCATGTGAGATACTCGAATTAAAGAACGTCATTCAGAAAGGGGTTAGCGAGAACTTTGGCATCGATCTCGTGCCCGAACCAAATCTAATCGGGTTTTCCTGATGCCCAAAAATACAATTGATTTCTGTCGTTTTCCCGCAAAAAAAACTTTGTGCTACCCTGCATGTTATGAAAACAAGTTTTCGGATCTTATTCGTTATTTTAGCGGTTAATCTGTCTTTGGTTGCGCAAATGCCCGAGTCGAAATACAGAGTTTTTGAGGGGAACGGAAAGCCGTCAGGTGTTGATCAAATATTAACGCGGATGGCTTCTGCAGATGTTGTTTTTCTGGGTGAATACCATGATGATGCGATCGGTCACGCACTTCAGTTCGAGATCTTTAAACAAGCTTTCAATTCTTATAGAAAACAAAGAGATTTAGCGCTGTCGCTCGAGATGTTTGAACGCGATGTTCAGATCGTTTTAGACGAATACAGAAAAGGACTGATATCAGAAAGTCATTTTCTTCGGAGCAGCCGGCCGTGGGGTAATTATCAAACGGATTATCGTCCGCTGGTTGAATTTGCTAAGGAGAACAAATTAGAAATTGTTGCGGCAAATGCTCCGAGAAGATATGTCAATATGGTCTCGCGGAAGGGCCGTGATTCGCTTGATCAACTTGATCCGGAAGCCTTAAAGTGGCTTGCGCCGATTCCTTTCCCCAAACCATCAGTGGAGTATACTGAGAAATTCAATTCGCTGATGGGCGGACACGGGAGCGAGAATATTCTTGATTCTCAGACATTGTGGGACGCAACGATGGCCGATGCCGTCTCCCGCCAGTTGTCGAAAAGTGACCGCTCGCTGGTTATCCATTTAAATGGCGGATTTCATACCGAAAACAGACTCGGAACGGTCGAACAATTATTAAATTACGCTCCGAAATCCCGAATCCTCGTAGTTACCATGAGATATGAGGAAGACTTTAAGTCGTTTGACAAAGCAAAACATCTTAACCTGGGTGACTTTGTTATTCTGACAGATGCAAAAGAACCGCGCAGCAAACAATAAGGCACTGGTTTTTTAAGGGAGAAAGGAATTGTTCAGCGCTGAAAATCGTCGATCCATATCTTTTTTTTGAACTTTTGTTCATCCCAGAAATTCTTAAATATCTCAACTTTCGGCGCCTTCGTTTCGTTCAGCACGATACTCACTACGTCGTAGCGATATTTCATGTCAGCCAAACCAAAGGTCTTTCTGTATATTCTCGCAGTGCGGGTGATCTGACGCTGTTTTCTAATATCGACCGCAGCGAGCGGTGATGCAAAGTCTTCCTTCGAACGCGTTTTAACTTCCACAAAGCAGATCGTATCCCGGTCGAGGGCAATAAAATCGATCTCACCGGTCACTGCAACTCCCCGTCTGTTGCGTCCGATCGGTGTTTTAAAATTTGCAGCTACCAGTTCATATCCGTTTTTCAGAAGGATTGAGGCGGCTGTTTCTTCGCCGAATTTTCCGATTTGGCTTGTAGTTTTGGCGTCGAGTTGGATATCCTCAAGCAACGTCTTTATAGTTTCAGCCATAATTCAAAGATTACCACATGAAAGTTTCACTCAATGTATTGTTTTTTGTTTTACTTTTCCCGGCGCTGACCCTGACAGCGACTTGTCAGCAGGCGACAAATGACAACGTCGCAGGGAATAGCAACCGGGGTCCGAGAATCATTCATTTTGACACACCTAAAAAGTTTGAGATCCTGCCCAAAGATCTGCCGAAACCATTTGAATCGGAGAGTGTTAGAAAGTCTTCGAGGCTGTCTCCGCAGCCGGAAAATGCCGCGCTCAGTTTGCCGAAAGGATTCAATATCGAAGTATTCGCAGAAGGCGGATTCACATATCCGCGATGGATGGCGCTCGCACCGAACGGTGATGTATTTGTCGCAGATTCGAGAGCCGACAGCATTATCGTGCTTCGCGATCAGGACAAGGACGGGAAGGCTGAAACTCGTTTTCTGTTTTCCGATAAACTGAGTCAGCCGTTCGGAATGGCGTTTTGGAAGGACTGGTTTTATGTTGCAAACACGGATTCGGTTGTCCGGTTCAAGTATAAGAGCGGCCAGACTGAAGCTGAAGGCGAACCGGAGAAGATCATCGAATTAACGCGCGGCGGTTACAATCAGCACTGGACGCGAAACATTTTGTTTTCACCTGATGGAGAGAAGCTATATGTTTCGATCGGATCGAGCGGGAATTATCAGCCCGAGGATGACGAAAGACGCGCGGCAATAAGCGTTTACAACCCCGACGGCTCGGGACATAAGATCTACGCCGGCGGTTTGCGAAACCCGATCGGTCTTGATTTTAATCCTGTAACCGGGGAGCTATGGACCGCCGTGAATGAGCGCGACGCACTCGGTAATGATCTTGTACCGGACTATGTAACTTCGGTCAGAGAAGGCGGATTTTACGGTTATCCGTATTCTTATATCGGTCAAAATCCCGAACCCCGGCTCAACGGTGCACGTCCCGATCTCATCGAAAAAGCGATCGTTCCGGATGTGCTCGTAACTTCGCATTCAGCGGCTCTTGGAATAGTTTTTAACAATGGCGACATGTTTCCGGCTGAGTACAAAGGAGATGCGTTTGTCGCATTTCACGGTTCGTGGAATCGAGAGAAACTTACCGGATATAAGATCATCAGAATAGACTTTGATAAAAACGGAAAACTGAAGGGGAGCGGTTATGAAGATTTTGTATCCGGATGGCTGCCCGATGAAAATAGCCGTGAGGTCTGGGGCAGACCGGTTGGACTGTTAATGCTCAAAGACGGTTCAATGTTGATCGCGGACGACGGCGGAAAAAAGATCTGGCGTGTAACTTACAAGAAATGAGAGGTGTAAACAGATGAAAAGGGCGCTGAAGGTGATCGTACTCGCGGTATTCGGAATTTTTATCGGATTGCAATTTATCCGGCCGGAACGAACCAATCCGCCGATAGATCAATCCAAGACAATTGACGCAGCCCTTGGGGTTCCGAAAAACATCGAGGCAATATTTAAACGCTCGTGCGATGATTGTCATTCAAACAAAACTGTATATCCGTGGTATTCA
Source organism: Pyrinomonadaceae bacterium (assembly GCA_041394785.1). Taxonomy (GTDB): domain Bacteria; phylum Acidobacteriota; class Blastocatellia; order Pyrinomonadales; family Pyrinomonadaceae; genus Aridibacter. Next base: position 5,377 of record JAWKHO010000038.1, read on the forward strand.
AACATCGCGCCAATTTCATGGAGTGTTGTTGATCACGTCAGGGTAGGAAGGTCAGAACTCAACTTTTCTGAATGGGGCACTTACAGCGTTAAAAAACAAGATCACAAGCTCGAAGAGATATGTGATCAGATAAAATTCGGTGAAATGCCGCATAATCAGTATCTATGGCTTCATTGGGATGCCTCGCTTTCCGAAGACTACATTAATTCGGTTTGTGAATGGACAAAAGCCGAACGCGATAAACTGAAACCGGAATAACGACGAAATTGTGTCTGGCTGTGGGATCGATTCTCCATTTGATTTAAAATTCGGAGGTAAAAGAATTGGATATTGTAAATTTAAGATCGATACGCACTGCGGTTCTGTTTACCGTGATCTTTGTTTTTGCAATACAGATAGGCAGCAGCAGGGTTTCTTCAAGATCGTTCAATTTCTCTCCGGTCGCTTCCGGATCATTTGGCTGGATGGGAAAAACGGTTGTAACCGCCGAGCCTACGATCCAGGAAAGAGATATTTTTATCCTCGTAAATCTGGAAAGAAAAAAGAAAAAACTTAGCCAGATGAAGTGGGATCAGGATCTTTGGAAAATGGCGGAATACTATTCTCGCAAAATGGCGGACGAGAAGTTTTTTGACCATCTGGATCCGGACGGGAAATCTGTGGTTGACCGGGCGAAGCAGTTTAAGATAAAGAATTGGAAAAAGATCGGCGAAAACCTGTTTTTTGCTGATGGCTATATAAGTCCAACGGGTGAAGCCGTTGAGGGTTGGATGAATTCAGAAGGACACCGTGAAAATATACTGGACGGAGACTGGACACATTCAGCGATAGGCGTTTACGAAGCGCGCGGAAGGAAGACTTATGTAACGCAAGTGTTTTTGCGCAGATAGGTTTATCGGGAAATTTTAAAGAAATTTTAGGCTGATTTTTTGCCGGTGAGGACCGCTTAGTGGAAATACTATTTGATAATCCTATTGGGGGAATGTATGGCCCGTATTTTCTGGTGCTTTTTGCTGCATTCATCATCTTTATTCTTTTAGTTGTGTTGGGAGCGAAGAGTTTTGTTGATTCAACGCTAAAACTTC
>JAWKHO010000039.1:0-5414 GCA_041394785.1 Pyrinomonadaceae bacterium
ACGAAGCGGCGGCAAGATCGCTTGAAGAGAAGAATAAGGCACTCGACTCTGCGCAGAAGGAATTTGAAACAACAGAAGAGAATTTAAAAGCGGCTGCTGAAGAACTTGAAAAAGAAACAAAGGATTTTGATTCCGAAAAGTTTGCGCTTGAAAAAGCGGAGCTAACCGCGATCGAGCGCAGATCCGTTGAAGCAAAACTGAATTTTGAACACGCAAATAAAAGAAAGGAAGAACTCGAATCCGAAATAAAACGTCTCGAAGAGATACGCAATTCGCTGATCGGCGAGTTTAAGGAAAAAGACCGGCTTGAAAAGATCCGCGACATCACCGCGTTTATCCGTACTACGCTGAAAGAAGCGGCCCCGCGGGTTGCGCGAAATTATGTCCATCACGTCTCGATCGAAGCAAATCAGATGTTTCGTGACATAATGGGAAACGCCGAGCGGACTCTGAAATGGGCGGATGATTACGGAATAGTGCTTGAAGAAAACGGTTTTGAGCGGCCGTTTCAAAACCTTTCGGGCGGCGAACAGATGGTTGCTGCACTTTCCGTAAGACTCGCGCTTCTCAAGCAGTTATCGGACATCAAAATGGCGTTTTTTGACGAGCCGACGATGAATATGGACGCCGAACGCCGCGAAGGATTGGCCGAACAGATCAGCCGGATCACGCAAAATCAAACCTTTGATCAGCTTTTCGTCATCTCACACGACGATACCTTTGAAGGATATGTCGATAATGTGGTCACGGTCGAAGCTGATTAACACGGGAATGTCTTATGAAAAACGACCTTGAAAAAAGCTTCGAATTTATCCTCGAACTTGAAAAATTAAAAGCCGTAACGAGAAAAGTAAAACCGGTCGGACTCGACCGTTATGAGAATTCCGGCGAACACAGCTGGCAGGTTGCACTGTCTGCGATCGTCCTCAGCGGATTTGCCAATGAATCGATCAACCGCGAACGCGTTGTAAAAATGCTGCTTGTACACGACATCGGCGAGATCGATGCCGGAGACATTATTTTCTTTGATGAAGCGGCGAAGGCGGCGGCGAAAGAAGACGAATTGCTGGCGGTAGAAAGGATCTTCGGTATTCTTCCGGAAGAAACGGAAAGAGAATTTCAAGAGCTATGGGATGAGTTTGAAAACGGCGACACGGCCGAGGCAAAATTTGCAAGGGCGATCGACCGCGTGCTTCCGGTTTTTCAGAATATAAACAACAACGGACAAAGCTGGAAAGAGAACGGGATCACAAAAGAGCAGATATTACGGAAAACCGCGTATATCGGTGACGGGAGCAGCGAGATCTGGACCTTGCTTGAACGGAAGATAGAAGAGGCTTTTGGGGATTAAGTAAGCGGCTTACTGATAACGGAAGAGCAGGCTGGCAGCCTGCGATCCGTTGCAGCGAGATATGGGAAGTTTTGGAGCGGAAAATTAAAAGCTTTTGGAGATTAATTAAGCGGCTTACTGATGACGCAGGGGGCAGGCTGGCAGCCTGCGATCCTTTGAAGATATGAAAAAAGTAACGATCGTATGCGACGGTTCTTCTCTCGGAAACGGACGGATAAAACCGCGCGCAGCGGCTTGCGCAATACTCGGTTACGAAGGATACTGGCGCGGGTTTGCAAAATATCTGGGCGAAGCGACAAATCAACAGTCAGAAATAGCGGCAGCTGAGATCGGACTCGCTCAATTGTCCGAACCGTGTGAGGTAAAAGTTTTGAGTGATTCGCGATATGTCGTCGAGACGATGCTCGGGAATTTTCGCAAGAAGACAAACCACGATTGGTGGAAGCGTCTCGAGAATGCGGCGGCAAAACATAAGATCTCGTGGGAATGGGTAAAGGGTCATTCGGGACACGAGATTCAGGAGATCGCCGATGATATCGCTAGACGGACCGCAGAATTGGGAAGGGTTGACGAAGATTTTATAGACGAAGCGATATTGGATATTGGCGTCCGGGAAATGTGATTGTGAGTTTTAACGGATACAAGCTGAGAAAAAGAAAAATCGGAATTTTTATTCCGGCTTTTTTTGCATGTGCCTTGTATCTGTCCGCGGTTCCGCTGATCGGTCAAGGCAATGCATCTTCCGGCTGGATCTGGCAAAACCCGCTTCCGCAGGGGAATTCGCTAAACGCCATTCATTTTGCAAAGCAGTCAAAGGTCGGTTACGCCGTCGGCGCCGACAGCGCACTTCTCAGAACCGAAAACGGCGGCTTTGACTGGGAAGAACAGGATGCGCCGGTCCGAACATCGCTTTCGGCGGTTTTTGTAAAAGACGATAAAAATGCTTTTGTCGTCGGTTCGCGAAGCGCGATCTTCTTTACCGAAAACGGCGGAAAAGACTGGGCCGAGATCCCAAATGAATTTAAGGAACACTTTTATTCGGTAACCTTCAGCGGCGACGGAATGACTTCAGGATGGATCGCCGGAACAAACGGAACCGTCTTGCGTTCGGCCGACGGTGGACGAACCTGGGCGAGAAAAACAACTCCGACATATTCCGATCTGATAAAGATCTCCGCTTTTGATAGCGACAATGCGATCGCCATCGGAAAGAACGGCGTCGTAATTACGACCAAAGACGGCGGCGAAAACTGGCTGAGAACCGAGCCGTGCGATCAGTCTTTGATGTCTGATGCTGTTTTTTTGTCGGGACAGGAGATCGTTGCGATCGGCTTTGGCGGCTGCGTTGTAAAAAGCAGCGACGGCGGCGAAACATGGAAAAAGACAAACATCTTCAGCTCCGTAGATCTGCTTTCGCTTTATTTTGCCAATTCGGAAAAAGGCTTTATGACGGACAGCAACGGAAAAGTCTGGCTTACGGAGGATAAAGGAAATACGTGGCTTCCGTTTAACGTCCGGACAAATCCGAAACTCGTTTCGATGTTTTTTACCGATAATTACACGGGATGGGCTGTCGGCGACGAAGGTTTGATCATTCGGACCGATGACGGCGGTTACAGCTGGCAGCGTTTGAGCATCGGAGGACGCGACGACGTCAACGACATGTTCTTTTTTAACAAGGATATCGGCTGGGCGATCGGCACACGCGGAAGGCTTTGGCTGACGAATGACGGCGGCAGCCCGTGGATCCAGGTATACTCCGGCGCGGAAGAGACTCTGAATTCGATCACCTTTATCGACGCCGAGATCGGATTTATCGTCGGAAACAACGGAAGGGTGCTTCGGACAAATAACCGCGGCGCGAGTTGGGGTAAAGGGATCTCGGGAACGACCGAAGATCTTTTCGATGTCGATTTTGTCAGCGAAAATATCGGTTTTGCGGTCGGCTCAAACGGCACGATTCTCAGGTCTGACACCCGGGGAGCTTACTGGGAAAAGCTTGCTTCAGGTACAAGGGAATGGCTCGAAAGTGTTTCGTTTCTCAGCGAAAAGCGCGGCATCGTTGTCGGTGACGGCGGCACGATCCTGACAACTTCTGACGGCGGCGAAACGTGGGAACGTAAAAAAACAAATCTCAGCGAAAATCTCTATGCGCTCGATTTTTACGAAGACAAACTCGGTTTTGCGGTAGGAGCCAAAGGGACGATACTCAGAACAACCGACGGCGGCGAAACGTGGCAGGATATGGAATCGCCGGTGAATGTAAATCTCTATGACATTCAGGTTTACGGAAGCCGTGATGCGATCGCGGTCGGAGCGCTCGGACGCGTCATCCGGACAAAGGACGGCGGTGAGACGTGGCAGATACAGCCGAATATCACGAGCAATTCTCTTCAAACGATCGAATACCGGGGCGGTACGAGTTTGTGGGTAGCGGGACGCGGCGGTGCGATCCTGAAAAGAAGCGAAGCGCTTTCGCCGTTTGAGATCTCGCCTCCCTCGATGCCTCCGACTCTGCGGATCGGAAACTCTAAGAAGAAAATTCAGCCGATAAAACCCGCTTTCAGTATCGCCGATGACGGTGATATTCGCGAAGCCAGCGCACCGAGACCTGAAAACTAATCCGCCGGAATTCCGTCCCTTCTGATAACGACCGAGATCCATTCGCCGTCTTTTTCTATTTCCGAAGGCGCGCTTTGAAATTTCTTTATTTCGGTCAGAACCTCATCTTCCTGCTCGGCAAGGATCCCCGATAAAACCAGCAGCTTTTTCGATTTCTGAAACAAAAGCGAAAGCATCGGAATTATCACATCGGCGGTTACATTTGCGCACACAAGATCACAGGCCTTTGTATCTTCTGATATCGCGCCTTCAAAGATTTCGATCTCTGCGGCACCGTTGAGAACGGCATTTTCTTTGGCGATCTTTATCGAATCTGCGTCGGTGTCGCAGGCGATGATCTCTGCAGAAGTTTGTTCGGACAACTTGGAAACGGCGATCGCGAGTATTCCGGTTCCGGTCCCGACATCGAGAAAACTCATTCCTGGAGCGAAGTATTTTTCGATAGCTTTAAGACAGAGTTTTGTCGTCTCGTGTGTTCCGGTTCCAAACGCCATGTTCGGCTCGATGCGAATAACGTGTTTCGTAGCTCCTTCGATACTTTCCCAGGGCGGTGCGATGATAAACTTGCCGGTCTCGGTCGGTTTCCAGTGTTTTTTCCATTCGGCTAGCCAATCCTGATCCTCGACCTCGTTTGAGTCGATATGTCTGATCATTTCGTGCCGCAGATCATAAGCTTTGAGCGCACTTGCGAGTTCACTCTTTATCTCCTCATCTCCCATGATGCGGTCAAAATATCCGACCACGCAGACATCTTCATCGCTGTCTTTGCGGAGATTGTTGATCTCGGTTCCGAGCGAATCCAAACTGTTGAGCGCAAATTCAACCGCCTCCGCCGCCCGCGGATCGGCCGTGATCTTTACTGCAAACCAAAATTCCGTGTTGTTCATTTATTATTGCGGGTTTCTATCGGGGGCTAATCGACGACGCCGAGTTCATCGAGCTGGCGTTCCTGATTCCGCCAGTCTTTTACGACCTTTACAAACAATTTAAGAAATACCTTTTTCCCGACAAGCCTTTCGATATCGGCCCGCGCGCGGATCCCGATATCCTTGATCCGTTTGCCCTGTTTTCCGATGATAATGCTTTTTTGCGAACTGCGTTCGACGTAGATCGCGCAGAAGATCTTCGTTACTTTCGGATCCGATTCGTCATAAAGCTCTGTGATCACGGCAGTTACATACGGGATCTCTTCGCCGGTCGTTTCGAGGATCTTTTCGCGCACCATTTCGGCAACCATGATCCGCAGCGGCTGGTCGGTCATTTCGTCTTCGGCAAAGATCGGCTCATTTTCGGGAAGGTGTTTTGTAATCTGGCCGAGAAGAATTTCGATCGCCTCGCCTTTGAGTGCGGAGACCGGAATTATCTCTTCAAACTCGTGTTCGTTTGAGTAGAAATCCATCAGCGGAAGCAGATTTGCTTTGTCTTTTATTTTGTCGATCTT
>JAWKHO010000040.1:0-3806 GCA_041394785.1 Pyrinomonadaceae bacterium
CTTTATAAAAAACCCGTTCCTCCGGATCCCGCGTCAGATGCTGTTCGGGAATTATCAGACCACCGTTTTCGTCGCGCGACTCTATCAAACTCATTTCCGCAAGAAGCGAAACGAGCTCTGTGTTTTCCTTAAAGGGCACCGGCAAATAGTGTGCACCCCACGGATAACTGACCAGACCTGATGTGCCGCTTGCCGAAGTTCCGCCGAGTCTCTTTTCAAGTTCGAGAACAACAAAATCATTAATCCCGCCGCGTTTGAGTTTCCAGGCCGCACTTAGGCCGGCGACCCCGCCGCCAACGATCACGATCTTCGTTTCCGACCAGTTTCCCGCCGGCACTTCAAAATTTCTTTTTTCACGAAGAATGTGTCCGATATTGTCCGAGGCGCCGACGATCTCGCCTTCGATCTCGTGATCGGTGAAAGACGAGCGGCACGCCGAAAGGGCGATCGGAAGACCGAGAAAGGATTTCAATATTTCTCTTCGTGTAAACATCAATCAGCGGCGATCTTTGTGGTTTTTATGGATGAAATAAGCATTTTCTGAAGCTCCTCACAGTCTTTGAGTAAGGAACCAAACTGAATGTCATTCAGAAAATCGGAATCGTGGAGCAGCCGCAGCCAGTAATTCGTCTTAAACGCCTCTTTATTGGCGATCGAAAGTGTTTTTGAAAAATCACTCCGATCCTCTCCCTGTTTTGCCTCCTCGATCAAAACACCGATCGCGGTACCCGAATCTAAAACCTTTTTTGAGAGTGAGAATTCCCGCATTTCCGAACTCAGAAATTTGCTGAGTTTAACGATACGCAATGCGAAACGGTAAGATTTTTCTTGTAAGATACTTTTACTCATGAGTGTTTCCCCTATTATTGGTGTGGTTTAGTGAGTTTAGGTCTTTTATTCGGAATAGATGAGAGATGATAGATCCTAGATTTAAAAGCAAAACTCTAATCTATCAGCTATCATCTTTCATCTATTCCGAATAAAACTAATTTTCCTATTCAAATCTTCGCCATTCGGCTTCGTAATAACGAACGAGTGCCTGATTATCGAGACGATTGATCTCCAGTTCTTCCTTCGGCCGCGAAGCATCTACCGGAAAGTCAAACATCGAAGCCATCGAATCGGAATCCAGAAATTTCAGATCAAGTTCCTTCGGAATTTCCTGCGGCCGTTCAAACGAAGTCTGTTTTGCCAAAACATAGCCCCAGATGCCGAATGAAGGCACGGTTGTTTGATAAGGCTTGATCGAAAAACCGGTTGATTCTATTGTTTCGGCGATGCACCAAAACGAATTCCTGGCGTAGAGAGGCGAAGTGCTTTGGATCGCGACGATCGATTCCGGCTTAAGTTTAGTTTTGAGCAGTTTGTAGAATCTTGTCGAATAAAGTTTTCCAAGCGCGAAATTATTCGGATCGGGAAAATCAAGGATCGCCACATCAAAAGACGCGGACTTATTACCGTCGAGCCAAACATATGCGTCGGCGTTTACGACTTCAACCCGCTTATCCTCAAGTGCTCGTTTGTTGAGTTCGGCTAAAACCGGCAATCGATGTGAAAGATCCGTGATCGCCGGATCGAGATCGACAAGCGTCACTTTCTCGACAGACTTATATTTCAAAATTTCCCTGACGGCCAAACCGTCACCGCCGCCGAGCACCAAAACCCTTTTCGGCTGACCCTGGTATGAAAGCATCGCCGGATGAACCAGCGCCTCGTGATACCGATATTCGTCAAACGAACTAAACTGGAGATTGCCGTTCAGAAAAAGTGAAAATCCGGTACGCCCCCGTGTGACAATGATCCGCTGATACGACGAACTCTTCGCATAAATTATCGTGTCGGGGAAAAGATCTTCTTCGGCTAAAAATGTCAGCGAGTCTGCTTTTATCGCACCGATCGCCAGCAGTACGATAATGATCCCCGATTTTACGCGAAGGACCTGCATTTTTCGCGGACTTAAAAGCGACGCGAGAAGCCAGGTTCCCCAAAGTGCAACACCGGCATTGATGATCCCGAAAACGAGTGAAGTGCGGACGAGTCCAAGTGTTGGAACAAAAAAAACCGGGAAAAGGATCGATGCGGCGAGTGCACCAATATAATCAAACGATAAAACTCGCGCGACGAGTTCCTTAAAGTCGAGCTCGTCTTTGAGGATCCGCATCAAAAGCGGGATCTCGAGTCCGACGAGCGTTCCGATCCCGAAAACGATCCCATATAGTACCAAACTGAAATACGAAAGATTGGCGAAGGCAAGAAAAAGCAATGGAGCGGACGCTCCGCCAAGGATGGCGACGGCGAGCTCGACCTCGATAAAACGTTCGGCGACGCCTGTTTCAATAAATCGTGAGAGCCACGAACCGACTCCCATAGCAAACAGATACAATCCGATAATTACTGAGAATTGTGTAACCGAATCGCCTAAGACGTAACTTGCGAGAGTACCTGCGAGAAGTTCATAGATCAACCCGCATGTGGCAATTACAAAGACATTGATAAATAACAGCGGAGTTTTATTCATTTTCGTGCGGAACGAGCAAAGCGAAAAACGGTAAACTAACTGCGTTTGAATCCGCGTTTACACCTTCCGCTTACCACTTTGATCTAACCCTGAATCGCCGCGGCTATAATAATTGCGATACCGATCAGCATCGAACCGATCACTATTCCAAGCGCTGTATTCTGATCCTCTTCGATCTCCTTTCTGATCGAAAACGGCGTAGCTTTATCCAGAATAAAAAACGCGATCGCAAAAACGATCAAACCAATTACGACAAAAACGATCGTAGTTACCAATACTTCAAGCAATTGATCTACTTTGACGACAAATCCTAAAACACCCGGATTAAACAAACTCATTAGCATTATTTTCCTCCACGATAACCACTTGAAATAAACGGAACGCCCAAAAATGAACGGTTTCTACCCGAATTCGCAAATTCCCAACCGAGCCATGTCGAAGTTGCATAGATCAGAATTACTCCGATCCCGAAAGCGTAATATAGTTTTCTCAGCATAAATTTTTCCCGAAAACAGCTCTTTGCCCGTATTTATGACGTTCCGCCAAACATGCTTTCGCTCCAGCGCTTCGATTCAAATGAGAATTTTCGAAAGAGCGTGATCACAGGAACGATCGAAAGCAGAATGAACGCCAGCCAGAAATTTACTCCGCGCGTTACACTCTGCTCTACTTTTACCCGCACAGGCATCGAACCCGTCCATTTCATCCAGACACCTTCGATCCGGAGTTTATATTTACCTGCGGGGACGGCTGAAAAAGTAGCTGAATTGCTTACTCCGCCTTCGCTCCAGGATTCGCCGTCGGTAACGCCATGATAATATTCTATCGGTATCAATACAGATTCGATGTCATTGTTTGCGGTATTTATCAGATCGATATTGTATTCTGCCCATGAATTGTTCACCGGAGATGCCGCAGTGATCCGCACGTTGCGGTTTGCTTTTAGTTCGAACTCCTGGCTTTCCATTACCCGCGCCGCGCTCGCACTTGTCAAAGGTTGAAATAAAATGTCCTGTTTCAGCTCAGTGCTGCCGAACCCGGTAAAAGGAAGTGTGAATATCGATACGATCAGCAATAAACCCAGAAGAAGGAACCCGTATTTGATCAGACTTCCGCTTTTAAACGGCTGGTTCGGTGCGACATTCCATGGTTTTGGCAAACCCGAGATGCCGAACGCCTTTTCAACTTCTTTAACAGGCAGATACGTGCCCAAAGACCAGCTCGCTTCCTTTCCGGTTAGTTCCTGAGAAAGCATATAAGGCGGAGATACAAAATCCGCCGCTTTGAC
>JAWKHO010000041.1:0-3750 GCA_041394785.1 Pyrinomonadaceae bacterium
TGAAATGCGGGAATTTTTTCTGGGTGATATTGAGGAAGAATTTCAGACATACGCTGCTGAGAAAGGAAATAGCAGAGCGAACCGCTGGTTTTGGAAGCAAACCTTCAATTCCTTTATCCCGCTCATAAAATTGAAGGTTAAGGAGAATTTGGAGCTCTCGCCTTTTCGGATAATTGCCTTCTTATTACTAACCGTTCCGATCATAGTTACCCGTCCATTGAAGAGTTCCCCTGACGATTATTTTTCTTTGTATCATCTGTTTTGGCTGCTGTGTTCATCATTCGCCATCGGTTTTCTCTGTCGTTTGATCATCTCCACCGGGCGTTTCTTTACCTGTGTGATATCCGGATTGGCCATTTTTGCTTTTCTCCTGATAATCCGGGGAGATGGACGGGAACTCCCGTGGCTTCTGATCATTGCTTCGATATTTGTTTCCTGCGGGGCAGGGTTAGCAATTTTAGTCTCCCGAATATTTCCTCTTGATTCTAAGATTAGTTCCTGAGCACCTCAGTTTAGAATTTAACTCCAAAATATTCCTTGACAGAGTTTATATCTTCCATATTATAGAAGAAAAACATTTCAGATGAATACGGAGTGTAAAATGGATAAAACAAAAGCATCAAATCTTATCAGTTGGGTTCTCGTCGTGCTCCTTGCTCTGGGCTTTTTACTCGCATCTCTGGGGAAATTGACCGGAGCTCAAACCCAGATGTTTGAACAATGGGGTTATCCTTCCTGGTTTGCCTACATTATCGGCATTGCCGAACTTGCCGGGGCGATCGGACTGCTGATACCCAAATTTACGAAATTCGCGATCCTTGGACTGACCCTGATTATGATCGGCGCTGCTTTTACACATCTTGCCAATGGAGAGAGTATGCAAATTATTCGCCCGGCTATTTTTGCGATCTTACTTTGGGGCGTCTGGCTTTTGCGAAAATATTCATTTCCGAGGAAGATTTAACCGAAGAGGATTTCCTGTCTGCCTGCAGCGCTGGGTTTGGTGAGACCGTAAAAAAAAGGGCAATTTGTTTTTCAAGTTTATTTTGAATTTGAGTCATTAGGCAGAATTATTCGTATGAAACTGACCGGGCAGACAGCGAGTCTGAAGTGGAGAACAGATGTGAGAGGAATAGAGACAAACTTCGGATACTAAAAATTGATCACCCGATCCGTTTGGCGGATCGGGTGATCAATTTTACAAACTCGATGTCTCGAGTCCAATCTTCTCAGGTCTAGTATGAAGACTAAGTTACCGCAACACTTGACCTGACATCGAGCGAAACAACTTCCTTTCGCACGGCGAGCGATTCGATCAGATCTTCCTTTACCTCATATCCGATTCCGGGTTTGTCAAAAACCGTGATAGTCCCACGCGGGCTGACGTCTACGGCTGGTTCAATGATATCTTCCTTCCAATATCTCGCCGAAGCCGATACATCGCCCGGAAGCGTGAAACCGTCAAGTGTTGACATCGCGATGTTATGCGCGCGACCGATCCCGGATTCGAGCATTCCTCCGCACCAAACGGGAATATCGTTTTCTGCTGCATGGGCCTGGATCGCTTTTGCCTGAGTGTGTCCGCCAACGCGGCCCAGTTTGATATTGATGATCCGGCAGGCCTCGAGCTCGATCGCGTGTTTTGCGTCTCTGAAAGATGCGATCGATTCATCGAGACAGATCGGCGTTTTCAGCAGCTTTTGGAGCTTTGAATGATCAAGCAGGTCACCGGCAGACAGCGGCTGTTCGATCATCAGCAAACCGTAATCATCCAGTTCCTGAAAGAGTTTAAGATCGTTTTCAAGGCTGTATGCCGAGTTTGCGTCGACAGAAAGCAGGATGTCGGGAAAATTCTTGCGAATGATCTTTACGAGTTCGAGGTCCTGTCCCGGTTTGATCTTTAATTTGATCCTCTGATAACCGCTTTCAACTTCTTTGGTAACCTTCTCGAGAAGTACCTCGGGTGATTCCTGCAGTCCGATCGAAACTCCGCAATTGATCTCGGTTTTTGTTCCTCCAAGATGCTTCCAGAGCGGCAGATTTTGTTTTCTCGCTTCAAGATCCCAGATCGCCGCTTCAACGCCGCCGACGGCCATTCTGTTTCCGATGATCGGCGAGAGTATGCGGGAAACATCCGCAGCACGGTCTGCCCCATTTTTTGCCAGGATCGGTGCGATATATTTTGATGTGATCGTCCATGCGGTTTCGATCGTCTCGTGATTAAAAAACGGATCGCCGGGAGCCGTGCATTCCGCGTAGCCGACGGCGCCGTCGTGGTCAAAAACCCTGATAATAAATATGCGGCGTTTAAAAGACGTTCCAAAACTCGTTTCAAATGGCGCGTTTAGCGGCATTCCGATTTCGCGTAACTCCAGCTTTTCTAATTTGAGTTTCATATTTTCATGATCCTTCGCTAAGAATTTATTATGAGATCCGCCGGCACGGATTTCATGTTTCGGCCGGCGATCCATACTCCTTTCAATAGTTAATATGTCGAAGTAAAGCTAAGTAAGTTTCCGGCAAATACGATCCAAAGAAAGCCGAAACAAACAAGCACAAATAGCGTCGCCTGAAGTTTCATCCAGATCCCCCGATCCTTGTTCATCCAGGTTCGAATCGCGTTGTAAATTACAACCAGCGTGCCGAGAGCACCGATCACCCCGAGCGCCTGGGCCATGTAGAACCAAATATTGCCCGAATCGCTCAGCATATCCAGATTGGTCATCGCAGACATCGCCAGATACACCAGAGCCGCCAAAAAGAGGAGATCGATCAGAAATATCAGCCGGACTACGACCCGCAGCAGCCGGTCAACGCCGGTATTCTCGAGCTTTTTGCCATAATGTCTTCTAACAAACCACGAGACCGGCCAAAGGATCAGCGTCAGCAGCATTATTCCGAGCGAGATCCCGACAACCGGAAGCATTACTTTCGCGTTTTGCCACAACCCGATCCGCTTAAATACCATGAACGGATATCCGATGATCATCTGCATCTGGCCGTTTGCGTCCGGTTTGAAAATGATGGTTTCCTGCCCGTTCACATCCTGAAATCTCATCGGTGCAACTTCTCTGAACTTCTTCGGTTGTCCGTTGAGATCCTGAAACATCGAGACCGAGATCGTGCCGTCTTCGTTTGCCGAAACGGTTGCTTCGCCAAGAATTGCGAGCAGTCTGAAAAGCGATCCGTCCGCACGGCGGCTTCCGTAGTACGAGCCGCTGACGGCAGCCGCATCTGCTGCTGCGGTTTTCAGGGTTTCTGTTTTTTCCGGTTCGTAAGGGAAGTAGCGGTCGAGAAAAGAATCCCACACGACGTCGCGGGTCGGAGATTGGTTTCTTCCCGAGCTGTTTACCGAGATAAACAGTCCGACGTTTGAATCGGGAATGATCAGCATATTGCTGTGAAATTGAACGGTATCTCCGCCGTGACCGATTATCCGGTGACCGTTTGCGGTCTGCTCGTAAAACCCATGAGCCATGGCGTTTGCAGCATCATCGAGAGCAAAAAGACGGCTGTGCATCAGTTTTGCGGTTTCCGGTTTTAAGATCTGAGTTTCTTTATACCGGCCGTTCTGAAGATGAGCGATCATAAAGTGAGCAATATCTTCTGCCGTACTGCTTAAGCTTCCGGCGGGATATGCATTGACGACCTCGAACTTCTGAGCTTCACCGGATCCGAGCAGGTATCCTTTTGACATCTTCGGTGCAAGACCGGAAGGAAGCGGCTGAACAAAGGTCGAATTTTTCATTT
>JAWKHO010000042.1:0-3381 GCA_041394785.1 Pyrinomonadaceae bacterium
TCTTCTGCAGTACTGCTTAAGCTTCCGGCGGGATATGCATTGACGACCTCGAATTTTTGAGCTTCACCGGATCCGAGCAGGTATCCTTTTGACATCTTCGGTGCAAGACCGGAAGGAAGCGGCTGAACAAAGGTCGAATTTTTCATTTCGAGCGGTTTAAAGATGTGCTCTTCGATATATTGATTAAAGGGCTGTCCGGAAACGCGCTGGACGATGTAGCCCGCGAGTGTTGTTCCGTAATTCGAATAAGCCGGCGTTGTGCCGGGAGGGAAGATCCGACGCGGAATATGGGTTTTTACGTATTCTCCGAGATCGAAAGGTTTCTTATCAAACGTGAAGAGATCTTTGATCTGTTCTTCAAATCCGGGCGTATGCGTCAAAATGTCTTTTAACGTGATCGGTTTCCCGTATGCTTCGGGGATCTTGAAATCCAGATATTCATTAACGTCTTTATTGAGATCGAGCTTGCCCTGTTCGACAAGCTGCATGACGGCTGTCCATGTAAAAAGCTTTGAGATCGAGCCGGGACGAAACATCGTTTCATTCGGCAAAACCGGCTTTTTATTTTCGACGTCGGAATAGCCGTATCCTTTGGCAAAGAGGATCTCCCCGTCTTTTACGACGGAGATCGTTGCGCCGGCGATATCATTTGTCGCGAGCTGCTGCGGCATGATCCCGTCAAGAAATGCTTCCACATCCGCTGCGGTCAATTTGTCCAAACCTTTCGGAGGCGTTTCGGTTTGATCGGAAGTCTCTGTTTTCGGCTGTTCCGGTTCTGCTTCTTTGACCGGCTGGTTTTCGCTTGGTGCCTGACCGATGATCAAAAATGAGATCGTTAAGATGAGTAGTATTAAAGCTGCTGGTTTTTTCATGTCTTTTGCCTCACGTTCTTAAAAGTTTGTCCTTATTGCTCTTTAGCTTCCCGCCTATTTGCGTTTTTCTGGATTTTGTATTTTTCCTGTGTTTCTCTGACGATGCCGATTATCTGCGCTGCGGCTTTTGCCGCGTTTTCTTTGTTCGTGATAATGCCCATGTGATCTGCGGAATCTATCTCGATCCGCTTTCCGTTTACCGAAAGCGCAGCAATGTCTTTGTGCATCTTTGCCATTACCGACTGCATTTTCTCGGGCGAAATGAAATCGGGCAGTGCCGCCTTATCCCATTTTTTTGTAGCAGAAATAACAACTACCGGACTGTCGCCGAGCGACTTGTTATTAGCAGCCTGCTTTGCCGCCTTGTCAAAATCACGTAGTTCGGCAAGAAATGCGTTGTGGCTCGCCGATTTCTTAGAAAGGTAAACAAGCTGGTTTTGGATCTTCGCGGGATATGTTTGCAGGTCTTCCTGTTCACTGAGGAGCGGATTATAAACTTCGAAAACTCCGAATTTTATAAGCCAATCGACCATCGATATTTGCGAAACAACCGAATCGTCCAGCTCCTTTCTCTGTTCTCCGGTAAAACCAAACATTTCATATTGATCAGGGTGGCTCGGATCAAGAAATGCCAAACCGAGAACCTCGTCGGGATAGCGCTCAACGTAATCGCGCATATAAAGACCGGCGATCGAGTGTCCGGCGAAAACAAACGGCCTTTTCACACCAGCCTTATCGAGCAGTGTGTGCAGAGTTTCATTTACGGTCTTTGCATCGCGCGGCAAATTGTTTTCATCGCTCCAGCCGATTCCCGCCCGGTCATAAACACATACTTCGGTCGTTTTTGAAACTCCATCGAGGATCCGGTGATTAACGGCTGATGTAACTCCCGCGCCCGCTTCAAAGACAACGGTCGGCAGATCTTCGCCGGCGGTTCCTTCCGGACCGACGCAGTTTATATGGAGTTTGTATCCGCCGACATCGACCATTTTTCCGGGCGGCGGTTCGACGGGCGAGAGCAGCCTTAAAATCTGACCAACGATCAGCGGAACAGCGATCACCGTGATCAGAGCGATCCCCGCAATTTTTAGAATTTTTTTAAGTATTCCCATTATAAGTAAAATGTTTACATCGACGCTGCTTGAATCTGTCCATTTATAAACGATTTACAGGACACGTAAAGCGTACAAACGCCGCTGCGTTGTTTATTCCGGGATTCACATCCCGGCGCTATTGAATATCTCCGATTCCCGGACTCCGGCGCGTCTGCAAACCGGCTTCAAACAAATTATCGAATTATCTTGTTTCGAATCGGCTTTCCGGGAAGAACCTTCGTATCCAATACTCCTTTTTCGACCAGCGTCACACCGCCGACGATCACATAATCAAATCCAACCGACGTTTGAGCAGGTTTCGCGTACGTTGCTCTGTCCGAAACTGTCGCAAGATCGAAAACGACAATGTCAGCATCCGCGCCGATCTGAATCCGTCCTTTCTTTTTCATCTGCGGAATCGAATCTTCCAGGATCCGCGCAGGTCCGTAACTAACTCTCCGGATCCCTTCGATCAATGAAACTGCCTTGGTTTCGCGCACGTAGTGACCTAGAAAACGGGCAAACGTTCCGGCTCCGCGCGGATGCGACCATGCATTTTCAGGGATCGGAAATACATCCTTTGAAACCCGCGTATCTCCTACGGACCACGTTCCCCCATCAGACGCGATCACTCCGCCAGGAAACAAAACGGATTTTTTTAACGTTGCGAGATCTTCGGGTTTTGTTATGTCTAAAAAATGGATGATGGTTTCTGTTTCGGGTTTATTTTTCTGAAGATCCGCAAATTCTTCTTCCGTAAGTCTTTTGCCGCCAACGTCAAAATTCGCAGCTGTCATTCCGCCGGTTCGTTCTCTCCAATTCGGACCCTTGAACATTGCTGCGCCGATCCCGGTTGAACCTGCTCCGTAAGGATAGGCTTCGGTAGAAATTCGGAGGCCCTGTTTTTGGGCGTTTAAGACCATATTTCCGATCGCATCAATATCACGCAAGCTCATTGAATTGAGGTGAACGATGTGCACCCGGCCGCCTGTTCCGGCAGCAACCGAAACTATTTCGGCCATCCCTTCAAACGAGCTGTTTGGCTCGAGCATCGATAAAAAACGCGCGTGTGTAAAAGTAGGCAAATTTCGCTTTGCAGCGATATTTGAGATCTCAAAGTATTCCTTACGTCCGGTTCCCGGGGCGTAACCCAGTAAAAAACCAATTCCCAACCCACCCTGATCGAGTTCGTGCTCGACCATTCTTGATATTTTCGCCAGCTGGGCAGCGTTTGAAACCGAGTTTTGCCAGATCGGTTTGCTAAAACTTGCAAAAAACCAGTCAAGCGAATGATCGGGTTTGAGATCCAGAAAAGTGGCGATCCGGGCATTTGCCCAATTTACTGAAGCGCCATAATTTATCGGACGGCCTTCTCTGGCAGCCTGATCGTAATAGTCAGAAATAGGCAGCATTCC
>JAWKHO010000043.1:0-2603 GCA_041394785.1 Pyrinomonadaceae bacterium
AATGCAGGAGCTGCACAAGTTGGGCTACGTCATGGCGTTAACGCGCAATGACGAGATCGTCCACGAACGAAAAGGTGTTTACGAAAACGCTCAAACGGAATTGCCGCACGGAATGGCGTTATTTGTAAACCCCGATATCGATCTGCGGATCTTTTCAAAATGCTGGCATTTTGGTTTTTCTGCGACGGTTGAAAATCCACGCGGAACTATGAGAAGCATTCAGATCTTTGATCAGGACGGGTCGGCGGTTCACAAAATTTATCTCACTGAAAAAAGCGATCTTAATGCGTATGAAGAATTAGTTGAAAAATTCAGAGCCGAAGAACAGCCGACTACGCTTGAAGTTACACCGAAACCTGAAAAGCCGGCGGATCAGCCTGATTCGGTGATCGATGTTGAAGGCTTTCGAAACGCATGGTCTGAAATGAAGGACACACATGATTTTTTCCCGATGATGGGCAAATTCAAAGTAGGAAGAAGACAGGCGCTGCGTTTAGCTGAAGAGAAATACTCCCGTGAAGTCCCGGCAGACAGCTTCAAGTGGGTTCTTGAAGAAGCCCGCGACCGGAAGATACCGATCATGGTTTTTGTCGGAAACGACGGCATTATACAGATTCACACAGGTGAGGTAGAAAACGTCTTGGAAGCACGCGGCTGGTTTAATGTGATGGATGAGAAGTTCAATCTTCACATAAATCAAGACGAAGTCGGTTCGGCGTATGTTGTCAGAAAACCGACAGAAGACGGTATCGTAACAAGTCTGGAATTATTCAACAGGCACAATAAAGACATCGCACTGTTCTTCGGAAAACGAAAGCCGGGAATTCCTGAAAAGGAAGAATGGCGTGAGCTTATCAACGATCTCCTCAGAAAGAACGGCATTGAAAACATGCAGTAAAATATGAACTTCCAAGCATTAAGTGTTATTATAATTCTATTTACAGCTATTGGCTATATTGGCTTTGCGTTCCTGCGTAAAGCCAAATCTTTCTCAGAAAATTCCCAATGCAAAAGCGATTGCGGCTGTCAGGGAAAGTCAGAGTGATCATAAATAAGATCACAGGTTTATCTTCCTGAGCCTGAGCGCGTTCAGAATTACCGACACAGAACTGAACGTCATCGCCGCGCTTGCGATCATTGGCGAAAGTAAAATACCTAATACCGGAAACAGAACCCCGGCTGCTATAGGCACACCGACGAGGTTGTAAATAAATGCAAAAAAGAGATTCTGGCGAATATTGCTCATCGTTGCTTCACTCAATTTCCTTGCCTTTAAAATCCCGAGCAGATCGCCCCGCAGTAATGTGATATCCGCCGATTCCATTGCGACATCTGTTCCGGTACCCATTGCGATTCCGACTTGCGCCTGAGCAAGTGCCGGCGCGTCATTCACGCCGTCTCCGGCCATTCCGACGATCTTACCCTGTGCCTGCAGTTCCTTTACTTTCCCGGCTTTTTGTTCGGGCAGTACGTCGGCGAAAACCGAGTCTATATTTAATTGCCGTGCCACGGCTTCGGCGGTTTTGGCGTTGTCGCCGGTCATTAAAATTACATCTATGTTCTGATCATGAAGTCTTCTGATCGCATCCTCTGCATTGTGCTTGATCGAATCCGCAACGCCGATCAGACCGGCGAATTTTCCGTCAACTGCTGCAAACATTACCGTTTGACCTTCGCCCCGAAGTCCTTCAACTTCATTTTCCTGTGACATCGGAATTTGAATGTCCATTTCGTCGAGCATCTTCTGATTGCCGAAGATAACTTTTTTCCCCGAAACCGTTCCCGAAATGCCCTTGCCGGTAAAAGATTCAAAATCTTCGGCGTTTTCAAGTTTTATCCCTCGTTCGTTTGCACCTTCAACTACAGCCTCTGCCAGCAAATGTTCGCTCGACCTCTCAAGTGATGCTACTAATTTCAATAGTTCTTCCTCTGAAATAGTGTCTCCGCTTTCCGGAGCCTGAGAATCTAAGGCTGTAACGATTTTCTGGAGCCTCGGTTTTCCCTCAGTTAGTGTCCCGGTTTTGTCAACGACTATAGTATCGACCTTCTCGAGGATCTCGAGTGCTTCGGCCCGTTTTATCAGAACACCATTCTTTGCCCCGTGACCCGTTCCGACCATTATTGACATCGGTGTTGCGAGTCCTAAAGCGCACGGGCAAGCAATTATTAATACCGATACGCCAGCGACGAGCGCGTATACAAACGAACCAAAGATAAGCCAGACTATAAACGCGATAGCGGCGGTCAGAATTACCGCAGGTACAAAGTATGCCGAAACGATATCAGCGAGGCGCTGGATAGGGGCCTGAGACCGCTGCGCCTCACCGACCATTCTGACGATCTGCGAAAGGAGTGTGTCGCTTCCGACATTTTCCGCCTTCATCGTAAACCCTCGTTTACCGTTTATCGTGCCGCCGATGACTTTATCGCCGGAAGCCTTTTCAACCGGGATCGATTCGCCGGTTACCATCGATTCGTCAACCGATGTTTCACCATCAATTATCACGCCATCAACGGGAATCTTTTCATTCGCTTTGACTCTTAATGTGGCGCCGATCTGCACGTCTTTAAGCGGTATTTCCTCTTCAGATCCGTCTTCAAAA
>JAWKHO010000044.1:0-2116 GCA_041394785.1 Pyrinomonadaceae bacterium
TGTCCAGCTTCCGTCGCCACGCTGCTGGCTACGAAGCCAGCTTTCTGCCGAATTGATGATGGTTTGATCCACCTCGATCTCAGCCTTTGCGTCTTTAAGAAATCTCAGCGCGTAAGCCGTAAGCGCAATATCTGCGCTATCGCTTCCGCCCCAATACGAAAACCCACCTCCCGGGATCTGATATCCGAGAAGTCTTTCATAACCTTTTTGTAAATACTTGCGTGCCGTGCCGCGAAGTTTGTTGTCCTCGGAGCTGAACTTCAGGATCATTAAATTCGGATAAGTCGACGAGATCGTTTGTTCCCCGCATCCGTAAGGCCGCTGCAGCAGTCCGTCAACCGATTCGGCGACATGAGCTAACAGATTCGGATAGATCTTCAGATTTGCGCTTTGTGTATTTTGAATGGTGTTTGCCGGGAAATTAACGTCAAATTTTTCAACCTGTCGGAACAGCTTTGAGGATGTGGTGACAACCTCGAGACCGTCAGGACGAACGGTAACCGGCTTTTCGATCGCGTCCGAATCTTTTCCGCCGACTGCCGTAATTCTCTGTTTTCCGTCTTTTACAAATTTGTCAGCACGATACCCGAAAACCGCATTTTCCGAGCTGCCTGATCGAACTTCAATTTCATGTACCTGATCTTTGGATTCATTTACCGAAGTCCGTGATTCGGTATCCAGGAAGGTAAACCAATCGGCTTTTGGCATTGAAACCTTCACCTTCTGTTTTGAGTCCGTGTAGTTTCTGATCTGTGACGGAAGGTAAATCTCGTCATTTTGTGTAATGAATTTTGGCGGATCGAGATCCGCAAAAAACGGCTGAAATGCCTGTATTTCCTTTTCCGCGATTCCGATCTTGCCGTTTTTAGTGGATGCGACGGTATAGAGTTTCCACGTAGTAATACTATCCGCCATTTTGAATTTGAGTTCGGCTTTGCCATTTTTATCGGTAATGATCTCGGGCGCCCAAACCAGTGTCTCAGGGAAGTATTCGCGTAAACGCGGCGTAGCACTGATCGGAAGATTTGCCTGATTTTCGCGGCCTCCGCCTCCGCCGCCATTGCCGTTGCCGAACCCATCGCCATCTCCCTCACCGACCGTCATCAAAAGAGCAGAAGACGTAGTATCAACAAGATCGCTCCCGGCCTGCACTTCGACGACCGCGTCTACCGTTCCAACATCCATCGTCACCTCGATCTGCGTCAGACTTTGAGAACTGACGCGGACGTTTGAGTAAACTGCTTTCCTGAATCCGGCGGCCGATATTTCTACCGAATAATTGCCGGGTTCAACATTTTCGATCAGAAATACACCTGATTCGTCGCTCTTTCCTTTCAAGATCACCGATCGGTCACTAGTTGATACTAAAACATCCGCTCCCGGAATTACCGCTCCCGTCATATCTAAAACGGTTCCCCTGATCGCTCCCTTTGAGCCGGAAAAATATACGTAGTTCATTACAATCCGCGAACGATCCATTCCTTTAAATCGCTCGGTCACAACGCTCGTAAATTTAGCAAGATCGAAATCGTCAAAGCGGTTTGCGTCGCCTCTAACACCGTCTTTTCCCATGCTCCGTATGCTGATCAAAGCGATTTCTTCCGTTACCGGCGTTATCGTCGTTTTGCCGTTTACCACCGTTTTTTTATCGGAATATCTGGATGTTTTTTCAAACAGAACATATGCGGGACGACCGTAGCCATCCCTGATTTGTTCGGGTGGTATACCGCCCTCTCTGAGCATTTCTGTAAATTCGCTTTCTGATGCGGGAAATGCCCTTTTGCCGGAATTTACGTTTTCGCTCAGAATTCTATTAATAGCCGATTCGGTTTTCGAAAAATAATTTGAATAGGTTTTCCAGGCCGAGAAATCATCGCTGTTGTAATAGGAACCGTCACGTACTCCGTCCTCGCCATAGCTCTCAAAATTAATAACGTAGTAAATACCTGAAACATCGTATGAGACCTTGTATTGGCGTCCCCATGGATCTTTTAATTTCTGCGGGTCAAGACCATGTGCCGTCAGAACCTCATCAAGAGTTTTGCGGTCTCTGACAAATTTGCCGGTTTTCTCATTATATTCTCCGACCGCTTTATTTATTATTTCGCCGATTTTC
>JAWKHO010000045.1:0-1527 GCA_041394785.1 Pyrinomonadaceae bacterium
ATCCGGTAGTCATAAACCGGGCTCAAAAACCACATTCTCATTTTTTTCCGTATTGACATGGAGCCTGAAAACATCCGGACGTGAATAATGGCCGTCGGTGTCGAGAAGAAGATTTCCCTGTTTTACCAGATCAAGATCGAGTTCGCCGTAAACGATTCCGCGGTTGTCAAAAACGGGTTCTGCGATGTAGCTGATATCCGGAGAAATTATCGCACTCCCGCCGCGCTGGAGTTTTTCGTTACGCATCGATTCGAGCAGATCAAACACCTCTCTATCACCCGTATTCAGGGATTCAAACCCCTCAAGCACATCCATTTTCGTCATCACGCACCCTGACGCGAGAACAAAACATTGCCCTTCAAATGCGTACTGCCGGCTGGCGATCTGATGTCTTTCGTGAACGGTAGGAAACTGCGCGGTATGTATCGCTTCCCGTTTAGCATGCATTGCCGCACGTGCTAGGGGCATCCAGTGTTCCCAGCAGATCAATCCGCCGAGATTACCGTAAGGAGTCTCCAATACATTGAGCGTGCTGCCGTCTCCCATACCCCATATGAGCCGTTCGGTAAACGTGGGAACAAGCTTCCGGTGAATCCGGAAATCCCCCTCGGGAGAAAAATAGACCGTGGTGTTATAAAGCGTTCCGCCGTCCCGTTCGTGGATTCCCAAAACCAGATGTGCAGCCGATGAAGTTGCGATCTCACGCAGGTCTTCAAATTCTTTGCTTCCGATCTCCACCGCATTTTCGGTGAGATACTGATAGAGTCTTTTTACCGGCGGATGATCCCACAAGCCGGCAGCAGGGGCATCGTCGAGCCAGACAGGGTATCCGGGAAACCACGTTTCCGGAAATACGATCAACCCGGCTTCGTTTTCCCGGCACTCCGCCGCGATACTTCGGGCCCGCCCGATCGATTCATTCAGATTGAGAAAAACCGGCGGTACTTCGACCAGTGCAGCCTTTAACTTTTTTTTATGCATGATCAGGTCAATTTAGCGGCTTTCCCGCAAACTATCAAACGCCCGCGGGATCCGTTGGCTTTCTGAAATTTCAACCCCGTTCAAACTTTTACAATAATATAAATGCTATGCTATCGTTTCGGAACCAAACAAGAACGGGACGAAAACGCCAATGGAAGATCGGGAAACAGTTAACAACGAAGATTCTGAAGCTGCTCATAATTCTGAAGTTGCCCCGGCAGAAAATGAATCTCCCAAGACGACCGGAAGCGAACTCTCGCAAAAGATTTGGTCCGTCGTAACCTTTGACGGGCTTGCCGCAAGCGGCATCACCTATCAGGAAGCGTTGGAAAAGATGGCGGTTTTGACGGGTGAGAATGTTTCCGGATTGTGTATTGTGACTGACGAAGCTGCTGCTAGGATCAGTAAGTAAACCTCTTTCTTCGATCAGATCGGATCAAAACTCCAGGACCACTTTCCCAAAACTCGCATTCGATTCCAGATATACATGCGCCTGAACGATATCATCTGCACTAAATACACGGTCTAAATTCGGAACGATCTTAC